>JAJVIM010000006.1:58923-170900 GCA_022071955.1 Anaerolineae bacterium | reverse complement strand
GGGCAAAGGTTTCGGCGTCAAACGCGCCGCCCTGGGCAATCGCGGTGGCCTCGGCGGTAGTGATGACCGTGCAGCCGGCCAGCCACACCAGCGCCAGCGCCCCGAACATCATCGTTATAAAACTTTGTCTCTTCCTCATTGAACACCTTCCTGAATATTGGTCATTGGTCATTGGTCATTGGTCATTGGTCATTGGTGGGTCATTGACGAGTGACAAGTGACAAATGACTAATGACTAATGACAAGTAACTAACTCTCCACCAACCGCTCCGCAGTGCAGCGGTCGGTGATTAATACATTGATCCAGCCGCCCAGCAGCGCCCCACGGATGGCCTCAAATTTGCGCGCGCCGCCGGCAATACCCACCGCGCGTTTTACCCGGTGCAGTTGCTCCAGCTTCATGCCAATCACCCGTTCGTTGAGCGAGGTGATGACCGGCGCGCCCGCCGCGTTAAAGAAGCGCAGGCACACATCGCCCACCGCCCCCTGCTGGCGGAGCAAATCCAGCTCTTCCGGCGAAAAAATATTGCCGCTGCTGGCCAGCAGTTTAGATGGCTCAACGGTGCCAATACCCACCAAAGCCAGCGTTACCTGCTCAAACAACTCCAGCGCCTCGCGCACAAACTGGTCTTCCAGCAAAATCCGCAAACTCTCCGCCGAGCCAACCACGCCCGGCGCGGGCAGGTGCGTTACTCGCCCGTAAATCAAATCGGCCAGCCGGCTGGTGAGCCGCGCCGCATGTACCTCGGCGGTGGGGTTGCCCACGCCGCCCAAAATTTGCACCACCCGGGCTTCGGTTTGGCGGGTAATGGGGTGCATGGCATCGACCATTGCCAGCAGCGTTTCGCTCCACGAGGAAATGCCCACCACTTCGCCCTGATTGAGCGTTGTTTCCAGGTAGTAGGCCGCCGCCGCGCCCAGCTCGCGCACAATAATTGGCTCACTGTCGCCGGTGCAATCGACCACTATAGCTTGCTGCAAGTTGTACCGGCTTTGCAGCGTGTCTTCCAACTGCGGGTAAATACCGGATGGCACGCTGATGATCATGCGCACAATTTTTTCTTGCCGGGCGCGTTTGAGCAGCCGCGAAACCGTAGATTGCGACAGCGATAACTGGGCGGCAATATCGGTTTGGCCCAATTCCTGTTCGTAGTACAGGCGGGCCACTTTCGTCATCAACCGCAATTCGTCAAGGCGTGACATCCTTACTCTCCGCTGAAAACGGTGCGAGCCACCGCCGCCTGCCAGCCGGCGTACAGGCTGCCCCGATCAACGGCCGCGTTCGGCTCAAAGCGGTCGTGAGGGCGCGGCAGGTCGGCAATGGCGGCCTCGGTGGGCCACAGCCCCGCCGCCAGCCCGGCCAGGTAGGCCGCGCCCAGCGCCGAAACATCGGTAGATAAATTGCGCTGCACCGGGCAGGCCAGCATATCGGCCTGAAATTGCATGAGCAAATTATTCTGGCTGGCCCCGCCATCGGCCAGCAGCACGGTCAAATTGACTCCGGCTTCGGCCTGCATCACGTCGAACACGTCGCGCACCTGGTAGGCAATCGACTCCAGCGTGGCCCGCGCCAGGTGGGCCGGGCCGGCGCCGCGGGTTAGCCCGGTAATCAGCCCGCGGGCGCGGTTGTTCCAGTGGGGCGCGCCCAGCCCCACAAAGGCCGGCACCAGATACACGCCGCCGGTATCGGCCACGCTGGCGGCCAGAGTTTCTATATTTTGCTGCCGGTTGGTGAGGTCAAGGAGTTGGTCAAGCCATTGCACCGCCGCGCCGGTGGCGTAAATGTTACCTTCAAGGGCGTAGGTAACTTTTTCTGGCATGGCCCAGGCAATGGTGGTTGACAGGCCGTGCTGGGAAATTACAGGGGCCGCAGTGGGAGTCATCAGCGAAGAGCCGGTGCCGTAGGTGGCTTTAATGGCCCCCGGCTGAAAACCGGCGTGGCCAAACAGCGCCGCGTGCGAATCGCCAATGAGGCTGGCAATAGGAATGCCCGCGGGCAGCGCGCCCACCGCCGCCGATTGGCCGTAAATGGTGCTGGAGGGGTTCACCTGCGGCAGCGCCGCAGCGGGAATGTTAAACAGGGCCAGCAGTTCGTCATCCCATTGCAGGGTGTGCAGGTTGAGCAGTTGGGTGCGTGAGGCGTTGGTGAGGTCGCAGGCGTGCAGCCGCCCGCCGCTAAGGTTAAACAGTACCCAGCTATCAATGGTGCCCAGGCACAACTCGCCGGCTTCGGCCCGTTGATGGCCGTTGGGGGTGTTATCCAGCAGCCAGCGCATTTTGCTGGCGGAAAACATCGGGTCGATGGTGAGGCCGGTGCGCTGGCGCAGCATCGGCTCCAACCCCTGCGCGGCCAATTGCTGGCACAGTGCTGCGCCGCGCTGGCACTGCCAGATAACGCACGGTCCCAGCGGCTGGCCGGTGGCCCGTTCCCACAGCACCACCGACTCGCGCTGGTTGGTAATGGCGATGGCCGCCAGCTCGGTTTGCGGCGCGGCGTGCAAGCACTCGTCTATTGCTTCCTGCACGCTGCGCCACAGCGCGGCGGGGTCTTGTTCTACCCAGGCCGGTTGGGGATAGGTGACGGTTAACGGACGGGCGGCGCGGGTAACAACCTGCCCGTTTTGGTCAACCAACAGAACCTTTGTATTGGTCGTGCCCTGATCAATGGCTAAGATAGTTGGTTTCTGCATTGCCACAGCTGCTCCTTTGAAGTGTGATGTCCTTTGTCACTGACCCGTGACGAATAGCCTACAGTTAATCTGCCAACAACCCTTTCGCGGTTTCAGCCAGATTTTCCGGGGTGAGGCCGTAGTGGGCAAAGATTTCGGACTGGCTGCCGGTTACGGTGTACTCATCGGGAATGCCGATGATTTTGAAGGGCACCCAGGCCCGGTTTTGGATCAACAGTTCGGCGCAGGCGCTGCCCAGGCCGCCAAAAACGCTGTGCTCTTCTACGGTAATGATGGCCCGGGTTTGGCGGGCGGCTTGCAGCACCGCTTCGGCATCCAGCGGTTTGAGGGTGTGCATGCTGATGACCCGGCAGCTAACGCCCTCTGCGGCCAGCAGTTGGGCGGCCTGTACCGCTTCCAGCAGCGGCTCGCCGGTGGCAATGATGGTCACATCGGAGCCGTCGGTAACGGTGATGGCCTTGCCTACTTCAAATTTGGCGTCTGGTTGGTGCAGGTGAGGGCGCGCCCGTTTGCCAAAGCGAATGTAAATGGGGCGCGGGTGATCGACGGCGGCCTTGATGGCTTCCCGGGTTTCAAAATTATCGGCGGGCGTTACAATGTCAACATTGTTAATGGCCCGCAGCGCGGCAAAATCGTGCAGCGAGTGATGAGTGGTGCCCAGCGCGCCGTAACTTACCCCGGCGCTAATGCCGATGAGCTTCACCGGCTGGTCAGAGTAGGCCACATCGTTTTTAATTTGCTCCAGGGCGCGGGTGGTTAAAAAGCAGGCCGGCGATACGGCAAACACTTTTTTGCCCGCCGCCGCCAATCCCGCCGACACCCCCACCAGGTTTTGCTCGGCAATGCCCATTTCCACAATCTGGTTGGGCAGTTGTTCGCCAAACGGCCCCAGCTTGCCAGAGCCGCGGGAGTCGCTGGTAACCACCAGCAGGTTGGGGTTTTGCTGCCCCAATGCCACCAGCGTCGCCCCAAATTCATCCAGGTTTGCGCGTCCAAGTTCCATTAGAGTACCCTCGCTGTTTCTGTGGCTGCCAGTGGCGATACATTCAGCGCCGCGGCGTCCAGTTCGCGCATAGCCTGCGCAAATTCTTCGTCGCTGGGCACTTTGTGGTGCCATTTCACCTGATCTTCCATAAAGCTGATGCCGTAGCCCTTAACGGTGCGGGCCAGCACCAAATTGGGTTTGCCTGCTTCAAAGGGCAATTGCTCAAACGCCTGGGCCAGCTCGGCCACATCGTTGCCGCTAACGGTTTTTACGGCGTAACCAAAGGCCTGGAATTTTTCCGGCAGCGATTCCAGCCCCATGACCGCTTCGGTTCTGCCGGTAATTTGCAGCCCGTTGCGGTCAACAATTACCACCAGATTATCCAGCTTGTAGTGGGCCGCGCTCAGCGAGGCTTCCCAACTGGAACCTTCGGCCAGTTCGCCATCGCCCAGCAGGGTAAACACCCGGTCGGCGCGGCCATCTTTTTTGGCCGCCAGCGCCAGCCCCACCGCCACCGACAACCCGTGGCCCAGCGCGCCGGTGTTCTGCTCAATGCCGGGCACTTTGCGGGTGGGATGCCCCACCAAATGAGATTGGTAACGGCTAAAGGTTTCTAGCTGCTCGGCGGGAAAAAAGCCCCGGTCGGCCAGCACCGCGTACAGCGCCTCTACCGAATGGCCCTTGCTGTGGATGTAGTGGTCGCGGTGGGGAGAGGCAAAATTTTGAGGGGAGATGTTCATCACCCGGTTGTAGAGTACATTCAAAATATCAACACAGGAGAGGCTGCCGGCGGTGTGGCCGGTGCCGCTGCGTTTGATCATCGTCAAAATTGTTTTGCGATAATCAATAGATTTTTGCCGGAGTTCCTGGCTGGATATCATCAATCTAACTCCTCATCTGATCAAGTTTAGCGACAGGAGATGAATAAATATTCAGGTATTTTCGTTTATTCTATTGAACAGTATACGGGAAACTTGGGATATTTATCAATAAGCGAATATTTATTCAAACAGGTATAGTGAACAGTTGATCAGATTTCGCGCCAGTAAAACACCGCCAGCCTGGCCAATGTGATGCCTTTTTGCTAAAAAACCACCCCGGCCGACAGAATGATGTTGGCGTAGGGGGTGAACTCGCCGGTACGGATAACCGCTCGCGCGGCCGTGGTGCGGGTTTTAAATTCCTGATGTGGCACAGTCTCTACCGGCACATCACCCAGCAGTTGTTGTATTTGGACCAGAAAGGCCGGGTTGGCCGCGGCCAGCTCGCTGGCAACGATAGCTTTTTCTACCTGCATTTCGCTGAGCACGGTTTGCAGCGCGGCCAAAAACGAAGGCACACCGGCGGTCAGCGCCAGATCGATGCGCTGCGGTTGGGGCGGAATGGGCAGGCCGGCATCGGCGATGACCAGCGTATCGGTGTGGCCCAACCCGGCGATAACCGCCGAGATCGGTTGGTTGAGTAGGGTTGTTTTTTTCATCAGCGACTCCTCTAAAAATCAGCGAATCTACGAATCAACGAATCTGCGAATGTAGGGGCGCTTCACGAAGCGCCCCTACCCTTACGGCAACTTACGACGCCGGCTATTTTTAGCGATTCGGCGGCGCGGTAGATTGCCGTACCACCAGCCGGGTTTCGAGCAGTTTGCGGCGGGGCGGCAGCTCCCGGTTTTGCAGGCGGCCCAGCAGAATTTCGGCGGCCAGCGCACCCATTTCGTGGCTCGGTTGGTGAATGGTGGTTAGCGGCGGGTTGGCAAACGAAGCCAGCGGCACGTCGTCAAAGCCCACCACCGAAACATCCTGCGGCACGCGCAGCCCCAGCGCCACTGCGGCGCTGACTGCGCCCACGGCGCTCAGATCGTTGCAGGCAAAAATAGCGGTGGGCGGCTGCGGCAGGGTGAGTAACTGCCGGGCCGCGTCGAAACCGCTCTGAAATTGAAAATCGCCTTTGCGGATAATTGTTTCATCTATCGGAATTTGGGCGCTGGCCAGGGCGTTGCGGTAGCCGGTTACCCGGTCGGCGCTGGGGGTCAGGTCAGACGGGCCGGTAATGCAGCCAATGCGCCGGTGGCCCAGAGCCAGCAGGTGCTCGGTGGCCAGCCGGCCGCCCTGAGCGTTATCGGCCAGCACCGAATCGACAGCCAGCCGGGGGACGTCGCGGTCAACCAGCACCAGCGGCATCTGCATTTTCTGGATGAGCAGGGCATGTTCCTGGCCGGTTTGGCCCACGGCCACAAAAACAATGCCATCGACCTGTTTTTCAACAAGGGTGTTGGTGTAGAGACGTTCGCGCTCCAGGTCGCCATCGGAGTTGCCCAAAATAACGGCATACTGCTGTTTGAACAGGGCCACTTCCAGCGCGCGGGTAACTTCGGCAAAAAAGGGGTTGGCGCTATCCGGTACAATCACGCCGATGATGTGCGTTTTTTTGCGCCGCAGGCTGCGGGCCAGGGCGTTGGGTTGGTAGCCCAGCTCACGCATGGCTGCCCGAACGCTTTGTTGTAGGTCTTGGCTTACGGGACGGGTTTGGTTGATAACGTGGGAAACTGAGGTAATAGAAACGCCAGCTTTCTCCGCCACATCGCGCATGGTAACGATGATACACCTCCATTGGGAACGCCGTTTCAAGCTCGCAATCGATTGCGCAATCGATTGCGAGCAGTATATGCCTGCCGAGCCAATCTGTCAATTTGCGCTGGCCCAAATTCAACCTTAAAAAACGCCGGCCCTTTCCCAAATCGGCCCAACCGGCGCTTGATTTCAAACCGGGGGTGTGCGATACTGGCGGAAGTCAGGTATGGCAGGCTTTTCCCTTTTTTACGATGACCGGCACTTGAAAACAAACCGGGACGCACAACCTTGCGCCCGGTTAAATTCTGAACAGGAGACCCCCAATGGACTTACGCGACAAAGTTGTTATCATCACCGGCGCCAGCTCCGGCATTGGCGCCGAAATTGCCCGCACCCTGGCCGCCGAAGGCGCTGCCGTGGTGCTGGCGGCCCGCTCCATGAGCAAACTGGAACGGGTGGCCGCCGAGCTGGCCGCCACCGGCGCGGCCACTATGGCCCTGCCCACCGATGTGACCCGCGAGGCCGACTGCCAGGCGCTGGTCAGTGCGGTGGTCGATGCCTTTGGCCGGCTGGATGTGCTGGTAAACAACGCCGGCTACGCCCCGCCGGCCAGTTTGCCGGACACCACCGAGGCAATTTGGGACGCCACCATCGACAGTTGCTTGAAGGGCGTCTTTTTGATGACTCGCGCCGTTGTGCCCCACATGCTGCAAAATGGCGGCGGCACTGTGGTTAATATTTCTTCGGTGGCGGGCAAAGCCGGCTTTGAAAACCGCACCGCCTATTGTGCTGCCAAGTGGGGGGTTCACGGTTTTACCGAAGCCCTGCGCGCCGAACTGGGCCGGCAGAATATCCGGGCCCACCTGATTTGCCCGGCCGCGGTGGCTACACCCTGGTGGGATACCGCCAACAACCCCCAGCCACTGGACGTGCTGGACAAAATGATCAAACCGGAAGAAGTGGCCGAGGCCGTTTGCTGGGTGCTCACCCAGCCCGACCGGCTGCAAATTGACGAGGTGGTGCTCAAACTGCACCGCAGCCCCTGGGCCGGGTAAATTGTTTTAAAATCCAACCTTAAAAAATGAAGATTCCTCTCAAAATCGGCCCAAAATGAGCCTGGTTCTGAGCCTCCTGTATGCAATACTGGGTGTAATCCGATAATTTGGGAGGCAGTCATGAGGCAACGCTTTTGGGGAATCAGGTTGGGGCCGCTGCTGGTGCTGGCAGCGATTTTGGTTGGAGGCGGAGGCCCGGGTTGGCCGGTTCAGTTGCCGGCCCTGGCCGCGCCCACCGAGTTGTTTTTTTCAGAATACGTTGAAGGCTCCGGCAACAGCAAGGCCCTGGAAATTTTCAACGGCACCGAAACTGCGGTAGACCTGGCCGCCGGCGGTTACGATGTCCAGTTCTTTTTCAACGGTAGCGCCACCCCCGGCGCAACCATCGCTCTCAGCGGCGTTATCCCCGCCGGGCAGGTGTTTGTGCTGGCCGACGACGGCGCCGCCGCGGAAATTTTGGCCCGGGCCAACCAGCTTTACACCGGCTCGTTTTTCAACGGTGATGACGCCATCGCCCTGCGCCGGGCCGGGGTTAATATCGATGTGATTGGCCAGATTGGCCTGGATCCCGGTAGTGAGTGGGGCAGCGGCCAAACCAGCACGCAGGATAACACCCTCCGCCGCCGGCCAGGCATCGATGCCGGCGACCCGGACGGCAGCGACCCCTTTGACCCGGCCCTGGCCTGGGAGGGTTACCCGCCGGACACATTTGACGGCCTCGGCGCGCACAGCCTGCTGCCGCCCCTGCCCAGCGTTACCCCCACCGACACCCCCACGCCCGAATTTACCCCCACTGCCACCGTCACGCCCGAATTTACCCCAACCGCCCCGCCGTTGCCCACCGACACCGCCACGCCGACCGTGCCGCCGCCGGTGCCGCCCGGCGCGGTCGTCATCAACGAGATGGCCTGGGGTGGGTCCGCGGCCAGCACCGCCGATGAGTGGCTGGAACTTTTCAACACCACCGCCGCGGCCATTTCGCTGGACGGCTGGCAGGTGACCAGCACCAACGGGCTGCGCCTGTCGCTGGCCGGTGCGGTCATCGGCCCCAACGATTACCTGCTCATTGAGCGCACCGACGACACCACCGTCAGCGACATTCCGGGCGATGTTGTTGCCAGTTTTGGCAGCGGCCTGAGCAACAGCGGCGACAGCCTGTTTTTGCTGGCCGGCAGTGTGGTCATCGATACGGCCAACGCCGATGGCGGGCCGTGGCCGGCCGGCAGCGGCAGCCCCACTTACACCTCAATGGAACGGGTTGATCCCTTCCAGCCGGATACCGACGCCAACTGGACGGCCAACGATGGCCGCCACCGCAACGGGCTGGCCGCCGACGGTTCGCCGCTTAACGGCACGCCCCGGCAGGCAAATTCAGCGGCATTTCCCGCTCCCACTCCCGAACCCTCGCCCACCCCAACCCCGGCGGTGCCACTGACCATCGGCGAAGTGCTGTACGATGGCCAGGCTGCCGGCAGCGAGGGCGATGAGTTTGTTGAAATTTGCAACCCCAACGCCGGCCCGGTCAATTTGGCCGGCTACAAAGTTGGCGATGAAGAAACGGCGGGCGGTGGCGAAAGTATGCTGCTTTTGCCTTCGCTGGAGTTACCGCCGGGCGGCTGCGTGGTGTTTGCCAAAAGCGCCGTCGATTTTACTGCCCGCTTTGGCTTTGCCCCCGCCGCCGAGTTGAGCAGCCTGCCCAAATACACAGCCTGGAGCAGTGGCGGCTGGTCGCTGGCCAACACCGGCGACGAAGTGCTGCTGCTCGGCCCGGCCGACCAGATTTTTGACAGCGTCGCCTTTCGCGGCGGCGAGTACGGGTTGCTGGGGCTGTCCGGTGACGCCGCCGCCCCGGAGCCGCTGAGTTTGCAGCGGGTCGGTTTTACCGATACCAACTCGATGCCGTTTGATTTTGTGCGCGCCGCGCCCAACCCCGGCCAGCCCACCCTGCCGCCTGCGCCGCCCAATCCCGCTCCGCTGCCAGCGGCGCTCCCCGGCGGTATGAACGCCTACTGGGGCCATCTGCACGCCCACACCACTGTGTCTGATGGCGCGGGGCCGCCTCACTACGCGCTGGCGCTGGCTCGCGCCGCCGGGCTGCATTTTTACGCCATCACCGATCATGGCTGGAGGACCGAGTTAGCGGAGTGGACGGCGGTGCTCAGCCAGACACAGGCGGCGACCGTGCCGGGTCAATTTGTGGCTTTGCGCGGCGTCGAATGGACGCTCGACGATGCCGGCCACATCAACGTGTTCAACAGCGATACGCTACTCAGCCGCACCAATCCCCTCTTTGCTAATCTGACCAGTATGTACAACTGGCTGGCCGCCCACCCGCAGGTGGCGGCCCAGTTCAACCACCCCGATCCCGGCTACGGCGGCACCTTCAACAATTTTGCCCTCCATTCCGGCGCGGCATCGCAGCTATTTTTGCAGGAAATTGGCAACGCCGCGCAGGAATATTCGTTTTATGAGACATCGTTTTTGCAGAGCAATTACGCCGGCTGGCGCATTGCGCCAACCATCAACGGCGACACCCACTCGGCCACTTGGGGCAGCGACCTGCCGGGCCGCACCGGCATCATTGCCCCGGCGCTCACCGAAGCCGATTTGCTCGATGCGCTGGCTGCCCGCCGCGTGTTTGCCACCGAAGACAGCAACCTGGCCCTGGCCCTGCACAGCGATGGGGTGTGGCAGGGCAGCCAACTGGCTGCCGCCGGGCCAATCTCACTCACGGTGTACGCCATCGACCCGGACGCCGAGCCGCTAACCCTGCATTTGTACGACCGCAACCTGCGGCTGGCCTCGGCCTCTTTCGGCGCGGGCAGCGTGGAGTGGCCGGTATCGGCCCCGGCCCGGCCCGGCCATTTCTATTGGGTCAAGGCGGTGCAGGCCGATGGCGACCGGGCCTACACCGCGCCGCTTTGGCTCGATGGCGCAGCGCTGCCCGATCTGGTGCAAATCAGCGAGGTGCTGCCGTCGCCCATCGATGTGGATTGGAACGGCGACGGCCAGGCCGACTTCACGGACGAGTGGATTGAATTACAAAATCCGATGAGCCAGCCGGTGGGGTTGGGCGGCTGGCGGCTGGCCGATTCCAGCGGCGCGGCGTTTGATATTCCGCTGGGCATTGACCTGCCGCCGGGCGGCTACGTAACGCTGTACACCAATCAGCTTGGCTTCAGCCTGAACAACAGCGGCGACTCGCTGACATTGTTTGACCCTACCGGCGCGGTTATCGACCAGTTCAGCTACGGCCACTCGCCCGGCTACGATGAAAGCTGGTGCCGCCTGCCTGTTGATCGCTGGAGCGACAATTGCGGGCCATCGCCCAACGCCGACAACTGGGAGCTGCCGGCCAACGGGCCGCTGCGGGCCAGCATTTTTGAGGCCAAACGATTTGCCTACGGCGCGTGGGTGCAGGTTAAAGGGCGGGTTACGGCTCCGCCGGGGTTGCTGGGCGGCCGCACCATGTACATTCAGGATGATTCGGCCGGGATTATGGTGTACCTGCCCAAAGACCACCGGCTGCATTTTAATTTGGGCGATAAAGTGCGGGTTTTGGGCGACCTGCGCCAGTTTCACGGCGAGGCCGAAATCGTGGTCGACGAGCCGGGCGATGTCGATTTTATGGGGCCGGGCTTGCCGCCGCCGCCGCTGCCCATTGCCACAACCTCGCTGCTGGAACCGTACGAGGGGCGGCTGGTACAGCTCAGCGGGCAGGCGGTGCGCTTTAAAGGCCGGACCACGTTGTGGGTCGATGACGGCACCGACCCGGCCCAGGTCTATTTTCGGCCGGGGACGGGTATTCGCAAACCGTACATGGCCGCTGGCACGCCGCTGACGGTGGTCGGCGTGGTCAGCCAGTACTCGGACCCCGACGCGCCAACCCGCAATGATTACCGGCTGCTGCCTCGTTTTCAGAGTGATTTGCTGGTGCAGTTACCCGCGCCGGTGGCCACTGCTACCGCCGCGCCGGCTGTCGCCGCGCCGGCCAACTGGCCCAGTTGCCTGCCCGATACGGGCTATTAATGGCGGTTGTTCATAGAAATTTAATAAGTTTGGCGTAAAATTATTTTACAGTTAAACAGCAGCGTGACGGTCGGGCTGCAAGCCCAACCTACTGGGTAGGGGCGCTTCGCGAAGCGCCCCTACCTTCGCTGATTCGCTTATTTTTAAGGGAGGCGCTATGACGACCAAACCAAAAATTGTAAAATCCGACGCCGAATGGCAGCAGCAGCTCACGCCGGAGCAATTTCACGTAACGCGCAAAAAGGGCACCGAACGGGCCTTTACCGGCAAGTATTACGATAACAAAGAGGATGGCATTTACCGCTGCGTGTGCTGCGGCACAGAATTGTTTGACAGCGACACCAAATACGAGTCCGGTTCCGGCTGGCCCAGCTTTTGGGCGCCTATCAACGCGGAAAACATCCGCACCGAAGAGGACAACAGCCTGTTTATGAGCCGCACCGAAGTGCTGTGCGCCGTGTGTGATGCCCACCTGGGCCACGTTTTCCCGGATGGCCCGCGGCCCACCGGCCTGCGCTTCTGCATGAATTCGGCTTCGCTGGATTTTGATAAAAAAGAAGAGTGATACCAATCCCGGTCACAAAAAAGGGGCAGCCCACCGGCTGTCCCTTTTTAATTTGCTGTTTTACCAGCCCACCGCGTTTTCCAAATGATTAACCCACGGCCGGCCATGCCGCATTGCAATGGCTACTACATCGATGCGCCAGTGCCGGTGGGGCGGGCTGTTTTCCTGCAAATACAGGTGGGCCAGCTCGATGAGGCGCTGCTGTTTGGCCGGGGTAATGCTTTCTTCCGGGCTGCCGTAGCGGGTGCTGGTGCGGGTGCGCACCTCAACAAAGATAATCGTTTCGTCTTTTTGCAGAACGATGTCCAGCTCGCCGGCCGGGCAGCGCCAGTTGCGGTGCAAAATGGTGTAGTCGCGCTGCAAAAAATAATGGGCGGCAATCTCTTCGCCGCGCCGGCCGGTACGCCGCCGGGAATCAGACATGGTGCTGCCCGCTCAGTCTGCTGAGCCAAACTGGTTGGCCGGCAGGGTGAAATAGAAGGTGCTGCCCTGGCCCGGCTGGCTCTCTACCCCGGCCTGGCCGTTGAGTTTGTGGACAATGCGCCGCACAATAGACAGACCCAGACCGTGGCCTTCGGCCCGAATCTGGTTGAGCCGGGTGAATTCGGTGAACAGGCGGGACTGTTCGGTCGGGCTGAGGCCGGGGCCGTTGTCTGACACCCAAAACCGAACCACCCCGTTTGACTGGTTTTCCGCACCCAGCGACAGGTGCGGCGGTTGTCCGCCGTACTTAATGCCGTTGCTCAAATAGTTGGTCCACACTTCTTCTACCCAGGGGGCGTAACCAATAGCCGATGGCCAGCAGCCGGGCAAACTGATTTGCACCTGGTGGTGAGCCAGTACGCTTTCCAGGCGTCGCTGCGATGCGGCCACAATATCGGCCATATCCAAGGGCTGCACCGTCACCTGTTCGCGGCGAACGCTGGCCAACAGCAGCAGTTCATCGATGATGTTGATGGCCTTGTGCGATGTGCGCTGCACGGCGCTCAGGTAATCGGCCAGCTCGGCCGGACTGAGCGCATTGCTCAGGTCAACCAGCGTGTCGGCAAAGCCGGAGATGACAGACAGCGGGCTTTTTAAATCGTGGGCTACGGTGTGGGCAAAGGCATCCAGTTCGGCAATTTGAACTTCCAACTCTTTGCGGGTTTGTTGCAGCGCCAGGTGTGTTTTTACCCTGGCCATTACCTCTTCAACCTGAAACGGTTTGGTAATGTAATCTACGCCGCCCACCGCAAACGCGTGCAGAATATTTTCTGTTTCGCTGAGCGCGGTCACAAAAATTACCGGGATATCCTGCGTGGCGGGATTGGCTTTAAGCCGGCGGCAAACCTCGTAGCCATCCATTTCTGGCATCAGAATATCAAGCAGAATCAAATCCGGGTGAGCGGCCTTCACCGAGGCCAGCGCTGTGGGACCACTGCGGGCCGGGCGAACTTTGTACCCGCGTTTGCCTAAAATTTCGGCCAGCAGCCGCAGGTTTTCCGGGGTGTCATCAACAATCAGGATGGTGCTATTATCAGAGATATCCATCAGTTAGCGCCTAACAATGCTAAAATTCTATCGTATTCAAAGTTATAGGCCAAACTGGCCAAATTCCGGGCCACATCCGGCGCGGTGCCCCGAATGTGGTCGATCAGTTGATTGATCTGGACCATATCGGTTTGGCGAGCTGCCAGCACCAGTTCAGCGATGATGTCTGCCGGCAGCAGGGATAAATCGACCGGGGCCGACTCGATTGACACAGGCGGTGGGTGAAGGTTGTCTGCCACGTACTCTACCAGTCCCACCGTAATTTCAAAACAAAAGGTTGCGCCCTGGCCGGGCTGGTTATCCACCGAAATTTTCCCGCCCATCATTTGCACAAATTTCTGGCTAATGGCCAACCCCAGGCCGGCACCCGCCGGCGCCGGTTGGTTGGGGCTGGGGTGCTCAAATGCTTTGAGCAGGGTTTCGGTTTTCTGCGGGTCAATACCCGGCCCGGTATCATTCACTTCAAAACGTAAAAGTGCGTAATGCGCCGCCAGCAGCGAATTGGGCACGCTTGAAAATGCGGCGCGCTGAACGGCCACAGATACCGTGCCGGTTTGGGTAAAATTTAGCGCGTTGCTCAGCAAATTAATTAACACTTGCCGCAGTTTGGCTTCGTCGGTGCGGATATACCGGGGAACGTTAGTCTGGCGGCTAAACTCAAGCCGTAGTTGTTTTTCATCGGCCCGCAGTTGAAACATCTCCTTTAAACTATCGAGCAGCAAAAACAGGTCTACCTCTTTTTCATTGAGGGTAGTCTGGCCCGATTCCAGCCGGGCGTAATTGAGAATATCATTGATAAGCGTGAGCAGGTGTTCGCCGCTGCGGCCAATAATTTTAACCGTTTCCCGGCTGTCCGCATCGAGGTTGGGGTTGCGGCCGAGCAGTTGGGCAAAGCCCAAAATTGAATTGAGCGGGGTGCGCAGTTCGTGGCTCATTTTGGCCAGGAACGTGCTTTTGGTTTTATTGGCGGCATCGGCGGCCTGGTGAGCCTCTTCGGCTTCGTTAACCAGCCGCACATGTTCAATGGCAATGGCCGCCTGCCGGGCCAGCGCCGCCAAAAAATCCAGATCGGCCGGCTCAAATGGCCCCCGGTCGAGGTTGCGCCACAGGGCCATCAGGCCGATGACCTGACGGCGGGCCGGCAGCGGGGCACACATCAACGTTTCGTTGGGCAGGTCCGTATTGGGAATTTGAATGACGCGCGGGTCGACGGCGGTGTTTTCGATTAATTCGGCGTGGCCGGTTTGCAGAATGTGGCCCATAATGCCGCGGCCGGGCAGCACGGCAAATTCATTAATGGCCGGGGCATCAGGCCCCAAGGCCAGCAGGGTGTCGAAGCTGTTTTTGTGCGGCCGGTGCATAAATATGGCCACATTATCGGCCAGCAACATCTCTTTGGCCCGGCTGGCAATCCGTTTGAGCACCGTGGGCAGGTCTGGCGCAGTGTTAATTTGGCGGCCTATTTCGGCCAAAACGGATAGTTTAACAGCCCGACGCCGGGCTTCGGCTTCGGCCTGCCGCTGGCGGGCGGCGGTGAGGTGGTGATACTGCTCAAAGTGGGTCAGCGCCGGGCCAAAATCGCCCTGTTGTTTGAACAGGTTGGCCAGCGCCAAATGACATTCGGATTGGAGCGGATGGGCGGGGGAGCCGGAGGCCAGTTCCAGCGCGGCCAACAGGTGTTCGGCGGCGGCTGAAAAATCTGCCTGCCCGCCGGCAATTTCGCCCAAAATCAGCCGCGTTTGGATTTGGCCCGTAGCGTCTGCCAGCAGCGAGTCATCGTGCTGGGCCTGGCGGGCGTAATCCAGCGCCTGCGCCCACTGCCGGCGCTGGCCGTACAGCCGGGCCAGAGTCCGCCGGCTGGCGGCCCGGCCCAAAATGTAGTCGGCATTAATGGCCAGTTGCAGCGCTTCTTTGCTCAGGGTGAGCGCTTGTTCGGGTTCACCGGCGCACAACTGGCCGGCTAATTCATTCAGCGCATCGATCTTTTGTTCGATGGTAGGTAATTGGGTTGCGGGTGACTGCGGGCTGTCGGTCATCACGTGCCAACTAAAATTTTCGCCGACTGATACTGTTGAAATCCGGGCAGAACGAGCCGGGCGGCGATGGATCGGCTGGGGTTATGATAATACGCTTCGGCGTTTCTGACAACCGTTGGGCCGGGTAGCTAACTTTTCTCAAACAAAACCACCGCTACCGCGCCGCCGGCAACAGTGACCGTGGCGGTAGTATCTACCCCCTGCGGTGCGAGCAGGTACGTGCCGGGAACGATGGGGGCAAACTCGCAAAAGGTGGGGCCAAATTCCGGCTTGCTGCCGGTGCGGCAGGTGGCGCTCCAGGTTGGCCCCTGCGGGGTGAGCAGGGTGATGCGGACCGGCAGGTTGAGCTGGTTTTGCACGCTCACCCGGATTACGCTGAACCAGTTGCTGGATACCGGCTGGTTGCTGGCAATGCGCGCGGTCCAAACCGAAGCCGGAGTTGGGGTAGGCGTGGCCGTGGGCGTAGCAGTGGCGCTGGCCGTGGGTGAGGAGGTTGCTGTGGGGCTGGCCGGGGCCGTAGCCGTGGCCGTTGGCGATGTTTGCGGGCTGGTCGTGGCCGTAGGCGATGCAGTTGGGGTTGGGGTGGCCGTGACTGCCGGCGTCGGGGTGGCGGCGGCCGGGGCAAACACCACTTCGGTGATGCGGCTGGCTTCGAGCTGGAATTCAAAGCTGGCGGCCAGTTCCGGCACGCGGGCCACGTACCGGCCCGGCGGCAGCGGCGAAAACTCCAGCGCGTCGGGGCCGTATTCGGCCTTGGAGCCGGTGAGAGCGGTACCGCTCCAGTTCCAATCCAGCGCGGTCAGCGTTACTTTGAGGCCGGGTTTGCCTGTGACCCAAATCCGGGCCACACAGGCCCAGCCGGTCACCGGCACGGTGCGCCGAATCTGCCCCTGCCAGGCCGACAGATTGGCGGTGGGCGACGGTGTGGCCGTGGCGGTTGGGGTGCGGGTGGCGGTGGCTGTGGGTGAGGGCGACGCCGGCGGGCGGGTGGCGGTGGGTGTGGCGGTTGCCGTGGGCGGGGTTGGCCCGGCGGCGGTTTGGTCAAACACCACTTCGGCGATGGTGCCGGGCCGGAGTTCAAATTTAAAGGACGTGCCCAGACCCTCCGGGGTGAGCACGTACACGCCGGGGGCCAGCGGGGCAAACTCCAGCGCGTCGATGCCGTATTCGGCTTTGCTGCCCGTTTTGTTGGTCACCCGCCAACTGCCATTCTCGGTGGCGAGCGTGACTGGCAGGCCAATTTGGTTGCGCACCCACACTCGCAGCACGCTGGCCCAACTGTTGAAGGGTGTCTCGCGCACCAGTTGGCCCTGCCATTGCGGCGGTGCGCCCGACGTTGGCGTGACCGGCTGGCCGCCGCTGTATTGATACGCGCCGATGAGCGCGCCCTCGTTGTAAACGGCTACGGCCAGTTCGCTGCGGCTGAGTGGGCCAGTGTTGATTGCCGGCGAGTGGTAGGGCTGGCCCGGTTCGATGGTCAGGTTATCGGTCTGAAACAAAACTTCGTTGGTGGCGCGGCGCAGCAGCAGCACCCGGGCGTTGGCCAGCGCCCGCGTGGCAGCGATGTGCAGCGTGGTGGCGCTGCCGCCGGATTGCAGGTTCAGCGCGAGCCGGTCGTTGGCCCAGGTGAGGCTGCCCAGCCCGGCCACGGGATACCAGCGTTCGGTCCAGCCGAACTGCTCGCCGGCGTTGAGCCGCCGGGTGTCGGCAAAGGTGGGCGCGACTCCGCCGTGAATTTCAACGTAGCTGGAGCCGTCGTCGGTGTACAAATCCGGCGAGATGGCCTGCGAGCCGTTGCCAAAAGCAAAAAACTTGGCTCCCTGCACCTGCTGGCTGTTGTAGGTGCGCACTACGCCTTCGTTGTAGCCTTCATCATAAATAGCCTGAAAATCGCCGCCGGCGCGGGGGTACTGGAAAAAGCCGTACCACTGCCGCCAGTTGGCCAGCAGGCTGTAATCGACGCCGTTGTGTACCGGCCAGTTGGCCTGCGTCCACGGGCCGGGCAACCGGCTGTCGCCGCTGGAATGAACGGTGACGCGGTCGGTGGGCATAATAATGCGCAAATTGGGGTTGACTTTGTTGGCCGGGCCGGGGGCGAGCATGGCGTTGAGCCAGAATTTGTAGTCGATGGGCGCGGCGGTAGGGTTGTCCAGCGTCGGCGACACCTCAAAAAAGGCGGCGTCGTTGGGCAGGGTGACGGCCACGCGGGCGCGCAGCCGGTCACTGGCGGTGGAGTCGCGCAGTTCCACGGTGACGCCGTCGGCGGTTTCGGTGATGGTGTACTGCCAGGGGATGCCCCACTCGTAGCCGTGCTCCTCAACCGGCAGGCCCCATTCCATGCCGCCGGCGGCCCACCACCAGCCCATTTCCGGCGGCCCCCACGGCGAGGGTTTGAGCACCGGGTTTTGATAGAACATATTGTTGCCGGTCGGTTTGAAGATGGCCTGATAAATCCGCCCGCCGAGTTCGGGCAGGAGGGTTAGTTTGAGGTAATCGTTTTCCAGGGTGATGAGCGTAAACGTGCGCCTTTCCAGCCGGCCGGCGTCGTACTTGCCGCGGTCGAGCCGGGCGTAGGGCATGTTGTAGGTGGGGTTAATTTGCTGGGTGAGCGCGTTTTCAACCGGATGGACGGATAGTTCAATCGACGAGACCGAAACACGGGTTTGAGCCTGGCTGGTTAGCCGCGCCTGCCCGGAAACCGCGCCGCGCACCAGCAGCAGTATCGCCGCCAGCAGCAGCAAACCAACAATCCACGCCAATTGTGGTGTTTTCATCATTGAGCCTCTTTCTGTGGCCCCCCGGTTGGTAAAGAGCAATTAAGCTACTGATAGCTTAACACAAAGAATCGGGCCAGGTCAATGTATATTTCAGGTAATTAGGCCTATTTAAGCCAAATAAAACGATTTGGCCCGCAATTGAACCGGGCGTTATTTCGTTGACATTAATGTCCAGTTATGTTATAGTCAAATAGTTATGTAAGGCTATTATGTAACTTGGCTGCACGGTAACCAGGGAAGAGTATCGGTTTGGAAATGCACGCCACGCATCGCGTTGAAGAACTCAATACACTGACCCGGGCCAAGTACCCCATTATTTACATTGTGTCCTGGGAAGAGCGCCGCATTGAAGATATGCTGCGCCAGGTGGCGCTGGAACGGCGCAAAAAACTGTACGAGTGGACGCTGACCAACGGTATTATGCCGCTCGATGTGGTGCAAACTCATCCCATCGACCCGGCCACCCGCGACCCGCTCAATGCGCTGGATTTTGTGGCGCATTCGCAAGAAGCAGCTATTTTTGTTTTAAAGGATTTTCATCCGTTTTTAGACAACGACCGCGGCGGCCCCGATCATCCGGTGGTGATTCGCCGCCTGCGGGATATTACCAACCAGCTCAAAGAAAGCCGGAAAACGCTGATCATTCTGTCGCCCATCCTCAGATTCCCGTCTGATCTGGAGAAGGACATCACCGTACTGGATTACTCGCTGCCCACACCGGACGAGCTGGAACTGTCGCTGGACCGGGTGGTGCGCTCGGCGCGGGAAATTGCCGGGGTGCAGCTCAAAATGCACCCGGATGAGCGCGAGCGGGTGCTCAATGCGGCCCGCGGCCTCACCTGCATTGAAGCCGAAAACGTGTTTGCCAAAAGTTTGGTGATGGGCCGCAAGCTGGATTTGGGCATCATTATCGCCGAAAAAGAACAGTTGATCAGCCGCTCGCAGATTTTGGAATATTACGAAACGGTTGAAGGCTTTGCCAACGTGGGCGGGCTGGGGCTGGTGAAGCAGTGGCTGCGCAAGCGCGGCATGGCCTTTACCGAAAAAGCCCGTCGTTTTGGCCTGCCGGAACCGAAAGGACTGCTGTTGTTGGGCGTGCAGGGCGCCGGCAAAAGTTTGCTGGCCAAAGCCGTGGCCAGCCAGTGGCAACTCCCGCTGCTGCGGCTCGATTTGGGCCGCGTTTTCAGCGAACTGGTCGGTTCGTCGGAGCAGAATATCCGCACGGCGCTGCGCCTGGCCGAAAATGTGGCTCCGTGCGTGTTGTGGCTGGATGAAATTGAAAAAGGATTGGCCGGGGCCAGCGGTTCCGGCAGCGCCGACGCCGGGACATCGGCGCGGGTGTTTGGCAGCCTGCTCACCTGGATGCAGGAGAAAACATCGCCGGTGTTTGTGATTGGCACGGCCAACGATATTGCCGCCCTGCCGCCGGAAGTGCTGCGCAAAGGCCGGTTTGACGAAATATTCTTTGTCGATTTGCCGCAACTCCAGGAACGGCGCGAAATTTTTGCCATCCATCTGGCTCGCCGGGGGCGCGATCCGCTGGAATTTGCCCTGAACGATCTGGCGCTGGCCAGCGACGGGTTTAGCGGCGCGGAAATTGAGCAGGTGATCATCGATGGCTTGTACGATGCCTTTGAAAACGAACGCGACCTGACCGACGAGGACCTGTTTCGCAATTTAAAGAGCACCATTCCGTTGTCGCAGACAATGGAGAGCAAAATTACGGCGTTGCGCCAGTGGGCCAGAACCCACGCCCGGCCCGCCTCGGAGCCGCCCCAACCCCAGCCGGTGTTACCTCGCCGCAACAACGGGCTGCGCCACATGGAACTTGGATAAATGCCAACGACCAATTATCAATGAACAAAAATTGTCTTTTGAATCCATCTTTGGTCATTGATAATTGGTCATTGATAATTGATTTATTATGATTGCGCACACTTTTCGAGGCCCGCATAGTTTATATCGACGTTACCAGGCCCAGCTAGAAAGCACCACTACGGCGGTTGGTTTTGCCCTGCTGGTGACTCTGGCGCTCAAAAGCATGGGGGTCTACCCGGAAAACTGGGTGGTGGTGATTGGGGTGGCCGTGGGAGTTTTGGGCGTGCGCTGGCCGTTGCTGGCATATTCGGCGGCGGCGGCGGCGTTGTGTTACCCGCTGTATACCATCAACCTGTATTTGGCGGTGCTGTTTATTGCCGGGGCGGCGCTCGGCCACCGGATTATGGCCCACTATCTGGGAGCGACGGCGCTGGTGTTGGCCACGCCGCTGCTGGCCGAATATCACCTGCACTGGCTGGCGCCCATTTTGGGTGGCCTGTGGTGGGGCGGATTGGCCGGCGCGTGGATTGGCGCGTTGGCCGCTATTTGGAGCAAACTGCTGGCCGGTATGGCCGGTATGGACCCCGACTGGCTGGTGCTGGCCGGCCATACACCCACGGTTGAGGCCATTGCCGGACGATTTCAGGGGGCTAATTCGCTGGATACGCTGCTGCTGCTGGTTGAACCTTTTGCCGTTACCTCAAATGTGATTTTGTACAACCTGCTACAGGTTGTCGGCTGGACGGTGGCCGGTAGCTTTGTGGGCACGCTGGCCGCCCGCAAATGGGTGAAATACCGCGCGCCGTGGTCGATTATGGTAGTGACCGCGGGGGGTGGGTTGATCCTGCTGCTAACCCATATTGGGCTGCCGTACTGGCTCAGCGACGCCGTTAGCCCAGCCGTGGTTGCCGCCGCCGATCCGGTAGCGCCACTTTTTTCATTAATGGTGGTAATTGTCGTTGGCTCGATTGTGTACAGCCTGCGCGAGTCGCTGGATTTGCCGGTGGCCCCGCCCCGAAATCTGCGCCGGACTCCGCGCCGCGGGCTGGGGATGTTTAGCCGGTCGCCAAAACCGGCCGGCCAAAGCACGGTAGCCAGCCAGGTTGACGGACTGCGCCAGCCGGTGCCGGTACCGCATCAAAGTGAATTGCCAGAATGGGAACCGCCCCAAAATGACTCCGGCCTGATTATGTTGGAAATAGATTGATAGGCAATGTCCACAAGATTTCAGCAACTCGACACGGAAAAACAGAAAATCCGCCGTCGCGCCACCAGTAACGGGTTGAGCTTTGGTCCGCTCGCCACGGTGATTACCGTGGGTACGGTTGCTGTGTTATTGGGTGTTACCTTTATTGGCGATTGGCTGCGCACACCCAAAGTGTCCGCCGAAGCCTCACCCAGCATTATTTCGCCCAACGGCGATCTGGCCCAGGATTCAACCAACTTTAGCTACACCCTCAACGAAGACGCCGAAGTGACCATCAATGTTTTTGATGAAGGGCACAACCTGCTGCGCACCATCAAATCCAACGAGTTTCAAACCCGGGGCCAGCACGTGGCCGTGTGGGACGGCAAAAACAGTGTGGGCCAGCC
The DNA here is from genome assembly GCA_022071955.1 of Anaerolineae bacterium. Lineage (GTDB taxonomy): Bacteria > Chloroflexota > Anaerolineae > 4572-78 > J111 > J095. The sequence continues at coordinate 149,252 of JAJVIM010000006.1, read as the reverse complement.
GGTAGACGATGGTCGTTACCGGCTGGAGGTGACTGCCAAAGGCACCATGCGGGCCGGAACGCAAAGCGCCACGGTGCTGGTGGATACCCTGCCGCCCACGCTGCGGCTGGCCAATCTGAACGATACCAACCGGGTGCGCGACGCCAATCTGAGCATCGAAGGGTTGACCGACGCCGACGCCGTGGTGCTGGTGCGGGGCGATCCGTCGTACATTCCGGTAGACGCCGACGGCCATTTTACCTACAAACGCCAACTGCTTGAAGGGTCCAACGAAATTGTGGTACAGGCCACAGACCCGGCCGGCAACACGGCCAGCCTGTCGCGAGAGGTGATTTTGGTTACTCAACCGCCGGAGGTGACCGTAACCAACCCGGCCAGCGGGGTGTGGACCAAAGAAAGCCTGGTTCCGGTTTCGGGGGTGGTGCCGGCCGGGACTACCATCAAAGTGAACGGGCAGGAAACGCCAGTGAACGAGGCCGGCGAATTTAGCCGCGAAGTGATTTTGCAGGAAGGCGAAAATGTGCTGCGCATTGCCGCCACCGATGACGTGGGCAACGTGACCACGCAGGAACTGATTGTGCGGCGCAAAACGCTGCCGCCCGCGCTCAGCGTCAACGTGGAAAACGGGCAAACGTTCCAGCAGTCCGATGTGCAGATCATCGGAAAAACCGATCCCGGCGTGCTGGTGCAGGTGGGCGGCCAAACTGTGCCGGTCAGCTCGCTGGGCGAGTTTCAAACCAGCGTCAATCTGGCCACCGGCGATAATCTGCTCGATGTGTTGGCGCAGGATCAGGCCGGTAATACCACCCGATTGCAGCGCCGGATTCGGTACAACGTCAGCGCCCCGGAATCGGAACTGGCCCGGGTGGCCCGCAACCTGCCGGAGCTATCTACCTATTTTGTGCCGGTGCTGATCTCGCTGCCGCTGCTGCTGATTATTGCTTATTGGGTCACGCGGCCGGTGTCGCTGGTGGTGTCGGCGGATAGTAGCAGTTTTCAGCCGGGGCTGCCGGAAGAAGGCCGATTTATGCGGCTGGCCATCGATCTGTCAAAAGCGGCCCGCACCACGGTGGAGATAAAAGACCGGCGCGGCAACACGGTGGCCACGCTGCTGCACCGGCGGCATCGCAGCGGCGGGCAGCACACGTTGCATTGGGATGGCTACGATGATTTTGGGCGGGTAGTCGCTCCCGGTGAGTACAGCGTTGAGGCCAGCGCCAGCACCACCGGCGGCAATGTGAAAGGCACGCTCAATATTGCCGTGTTGGAAGACAGGGCCGTACACCGCCACTACCTGCGTAACACCCCCTACCAGGACGAAGGCACAATCCGCTACACCGGCCGGTCAACCCGCACCGGCACGTCGCGCTCTTCGCGGCGGCGCTAACGGTTAGTCGCCCCACATTTCTTTGGCCGCGTTGACGTGAATTTGATACGCCGGCTGGCCAAAGCAAACCAAAATCACTTTTTCAAATTCAGTGTTATTTTGCAGAAACTTATCGATTTCCGCCAGAGCGATACGCGCGGCCCGTTCCATTGGAAAGCCATACACGCCGGTACTGATTGAGGGGAAGGCGATGGTTTTAAGCTGGTGTGCTGCAGCCAGTTGCAGGCTGTGGCGGTAGCATTGCGCCAGCAGTTCGTCTTCGTTGGCCTGCCCGCCACACCACACCGGGCCAACCGTGTGGATCACGTACCGGGCCGGTAAATTGTAACCGCCGGTAATTTTGGCCTGTCCGGTGGGGCAGCCGTTCAGCGTGCGGCATTCGGCCAGCAGTTGCGGCCCGGCGGCCCGGTGAATGGCGCCATCCACCCCGCCGCCCCCCAGCAGCGAACTATTGGCCGCGTTGACAATGGCATCCACCGCCAGCCGGGTAATATCGCCTTCTGTAATTTCAATACGCCGGGGTATGTTCATTGGGGGTGTCCTCCCTTGTGAAAATAAACGAATCTACGAATCAGCGAGTCAGCGAATGTAGGGGCGGTTCGCGAACCGCCCCTACGCCAAGTTTTGATTCTTGATTGTGCTGCCGGCGGTTGAGTCCGTCTCTTCTGCTAACGTGTGTTGAATTGTTTCGGCCAGTGTGGTGAGGCGGAGCGGTTTTTGCAGCCAGGTCACAAATCCTTCTGATAACAGTTGCCGGGCTTCGCTGTCCAGCGGGTAGCCGGTGAGCGCAATAACCTTGATGGACGGGTTTTGCGCGCGCAAGGCAGCAGTCAGTTCTGCGCCGCCCATAACCGGCATAGTCATATCGGTGAGCACCAGATCGATATCTGGCTGGTGCTGCCGGAATAAATCCAGCGCTTCGTGCCCGTTGGTGGCGGTAATAACCCGGTAGCCCAGATGTTTCAGCATAGTCTGCCCAATTTCCAGTACAGAGTCATCATCCTCCACCAGCAAAATCAACTGGTTCTGCCCCTGCGGCAAATTGAGCGACCGCGCCATTAGCGGGGCGGTGTCTGGCGAAGCGCGGGGCGGCAAATAAACTGAAAACGTTGTACCAGTATTGAGCAGGCTGTCTACCTCAATAAAGCCATCGTGCTGTTTGACAATGCCGTAAACCTGGGCCAATCCCAGGCCGGTACCCTGGCCAACTTCTTTGGTGGTAAAGAAGGGTTCAAAAATTTGTACCTGGTTTTCCTGCGGGATGCCGATGCCGGTATCCATTACTTTCAACACCACCCACGGTCCCAGTGGCATATCCGGGTACGGCGGCGGTGTGCTGCCTGAAAACACCGCATGCCGCAAACAGATGGTCAGCGTGCCGCCGGCCGGCATGGCATCGCGGGCGTTAACCGCCAGATTGGTCACTACCTGCTGTAGTTGGGTTAAGTCGGCAGTAACCAAAAACTGGTCAGATGGAGCATCAAAGACAATGTTGATGTTTTCTGGCAGAGTGCGTTCCAGCAGTTTGATGGTTTCTTTTACAAAGGGCACTAAATCCAGCGGGTGTTTTTCGGTGATGGTTTGGCGGCTGAAATCCAAAATTTGCCGTACCAGGTGCGCCGCTCGATGCCCCTGCCGGGTAATCCGTTCCACATCCTCGTGGATATCCGGCAGCAGCCGCGGATCGGCCAGCAGCAGTTCGGCGTAGCCAATGATACTGGTCAAAATATTGTTAAAGTCGTGGGCAATCCCGGCGGCCAACTGGCCAACCGCCGCCAGCCGCTCCTGGCGCTGCGCCCGTTTTTGCATCAGGCGTTCTTCGGTAACATCTCTGATCACCAAAGTGTAACCGCCCGTTTCCGGCCCGGCGGTGACCGGATTGGCGTCAATTTCAACGGCCTGGCCGGGGCTGTCGGCCAGTTCAATCAGGAAGGGGACGTCGGCCAGGGCCGAGGCCAGAATATCCGGCATCGCGTGCTCACCAATGTGGGTCAATTTACTGCCAACAGTTAGTTGGGGCAGCAGGGCGGCAGCCAGACGGTTGGTGAGCACAATACGGTAGTCGGCATCCAGCAGCACAATGCCGTTGGGCAAATCCGCAATCAAACTCCCCAGCCGCTGATATTCGGCGGCCAAAAGCAGTTGCAGCCGTCTGACGGTTTCGGCAGCCTGATCGGCAATTGTTTGCAGCAGCCGCTCCTGTTCCGGGCTAAACGGGGCATCGATTGGATTGGTTACCAGCAATACGCCCACAATCTCTTTATTGACAATAATGGGGGCGTTCATCATCGATTCCAGTGTGGTGAGGTGTGGGGCGTCTGTGATCGGCTCCGGGTAATGCGCCTCTATTTTTTCGGGGATAACGGTGAGTTGATCAAGCAGGGTTTGCTGCACCTGTTTTCTGGCTTCGTTTGACAGGTTGTGACCGGATTCAATTTGCAGCAGCCCGGCGGTATCTATCACCAGCAGGCCGGCCGCTAATTGGTGCGGTACAGCCCGGCGCAAATGGGTGAGCGCCAGTCGCAAAACAGCGTCAAACTGGTTGGCCTGGCTCAGCGCCTGAGTTAGCTGGTACACGGTTTGCAGCGCAAAGGTGCGGTCGGCCACACGGCGCTCCAGCTCGGTTGCGTGCTGATGAACCTGTTTGTACAGCCGGGCGTTTTCAATGGCAATGGCGGCCTGATCGGCCAGCAATTCCAGCGTTCTGAGTTCTGCCGGCGACCAGGTGCGGCTTTGATAACTGGATACGGTCATCACCCCCACAATTTGCGCCCCAATTTTTAAAGGAATGCCCACAATTGAGCCTTCCCAATCCGGCGGGGCATCGGCAAAAATGGGGTGGGTTTTCATATCTGATATCACAATTGTTTTACCCTGCCGCGCTACCGTGTAGGTTAGCCCGTTGCGCCGGGGCAGGGCAAAAGGTACGTGGCGGGAGCCATCTTCCAGAATTGACGCGCCAAAGGTTAGTTGTCCGTCTTCAAACAGAAAGGCGTGGGCATTTTTGGCATTGCGGATAAACTGAAACGTGGTTTCCAGAATGCTGTACAAAACATCCTGCAATTCCAATTTTGAAGTTAACCCCAGCGAAGCCTGACGCACGGCTTCAAGTTCGGCAACGCGTTGATTGACGGCATCAAACAACGAGGCATTTTCCAGAGCGATGGCGGCTTGCTGGGCAAAAGTGGTGGCGATGGCCAGGTGCCGGTCGGTGTAAAAATCAGGGGTGTGGTGGTCAAGCGTTAGCACGCCAATCACATCATCTTCAACCACCAGCGGTACACCGAGCCAGCTTCTAATGTAGTCATCGCCCTCTATTTTTATCCAGCGCGGGTCTTTTTGAACATCGGGCATAATCAAGGGCTGCTTTTCATCAAACAGAAAGCGACCTTTGCCGTGGTCTGTAATATTAAAGGTCATTGACCAGGCCGGGCTGTCTGCGGGAATGCCCCGCGCCGCTTTTATCCGAACAATCCCATCTTCCACCAGCATCACCGAGGTGCTGTCAAAAGGAACCACTTTGCCCAGATAATCCAGAATGCGGTTGAGCAGATCGGGGGTGTTTCTGGCTTCAACCAGCGATGCGCCAAAAGCTCGCAGGGCTTCAGAAATTTGGCGCTCTTCTTCCATTTGGCGAAAAAGCTGGGCATTTACCAGCGCCACGGCGGCCTGGTTGGCAAAGGCCTTGGCCAGTGGGATAAAATCCGGGCTGTAAGCGCCTACCTGTCGGCTGTCGATGGTTAAATGGCCAATAACGCGGGTTCGGTTGATGAGGGGGACTCCAATCCAGCCACGCGTGGTTGTGGTGCCTCCCCAGCCACAGAAAGATGGGTTAGTTTGGGCATCATCCATAATAATTGGCTGGCCGGTTTGAAAAAGCTGTTGCGTTAGCGGATCATCAGCCGGATAGATGCAGCCAATAACCTCTGCTGGTCGCTCAAAACCACTTCCGGCCACGCTTTTCATCGTTTTGCCGTTATCTTCAAGCAAAAATATGCAGGCGCTGTCGTAGGGGATAACCTGTTTCAATTGGGTCAGGATGTTGTCCAGCACTTCCGGCAGTTCCAGCGCCGAAGTTAACACAGTGGCCGTGTTAACCAGAATTTCGGCCTGATACCGCTGGCGGGCTTCGGCCTGAAACAGGCGCACGTTTTCCATGGCCAGCGCGGCCTGGCTGGCAAATATTTCCAGCCGGCCCAAATGCTCGGCCCGGTAAAAACCCGGCTCAATTTTGTCCAGTGAAAAACAGGCAATAACCTTATCCTGCGTAGCGATGGGCGCCCCGGCCCACGAACGCAAATGTTGGCTGGCCCGGGTGTTAATCCAGCCGGGGTAGCTCAATACATCGGGGATAACGGCAGGCTGCCGGGAGTTTACCAGTTGGCACAGGTTGTCGGTGGCTGAAATATCAAACTTTAACCCGGCGATGTGATTGCTCAAACTCCGATCAAATTTTTCGTAGCCGCGCTGCCTGGCAACTGTGGCTGTGGTGCCATCGATCAACATAATGTTGGCGGCATCGTAGGGTACAATCCGGCCAATGTGATCGAGCAGCCGGTCTAACAGGGTGTCCAGATTGAGTGTGCTGGTCAGGGCCAGGCCGGCTTCGCGCAGCGATTCGGCAAACTGGCGTTGTTCCCGTTCGGCCAGCAACAGGCGTTCGCGTTCCCGTTCGGCCTGTTTTTGGGCGGTAATGTCATTGCCCAGGGCCACCAGATGGTCGTTAGCATTGGCAATCTGGAACGGTGAAATCAACCACAATATGGTTATATCGCCGCCATTTTGACAGGGCGCTCTCAGTTCTTGCCGGAGTGAGGTGCCGGTTTGTAGAATCTGGCTGACTTTGGCGTTTATTTCGGCCCGGCCGGGCGGCAGTACAAAGACATCGGAAAAAAATTTACCTTGAACTTTTTCAATGGTGAGGCCAAAAATTTTGCTGCAGCTGTGATTCAGCCGAACAATTTGCCCCCCGGGGGTTAACAACACCACCATCGTGCCGGCCATATCCAGTACATCGGATATAAAACTGTAATCGGCTTGCTGCGCGTGCAGTTTGCGTTCCAGATACTGCACCAGGTAACCAATTGAAAAGATGATGATGGTGCAGGTTACGGTAAATACTAACCCGCCGCGAATCCAGGCCATCGGGCTGGTGGTGTTGTACAAGCCTTGAAGCGGAAAAATGTGCTGCCGGGCAATGGCCAGCCAGGCAAAACCGGCAATTGTTGCCAGCGAAAGAATTGTGGCGGCGATTCCATACCGCAAGTTATACAGGACATGCGTTAATACAACCAGCGCGATGAGAAACAGCAACCCGTTGCTCCACAGGCCGCCGGAAGCCAGGTCGGTGACGCCGACGAGGTAGAGAGACAGCAACAGCGTGCCGGCCCGAATTTTGAATTTTACCCGTTGGCTAAAAGCGATCACACAGAGCAAGCCGTAGGCAATGCTGTACAATGCCAGCAGGATATACCTGCCTTCGCTGATGGTGCGAATGACGGTGTATATTATGGCCAGCGCGCCAACGCCAACCATGCCCAAAAGGACTCTGTTTAACAGCTGAGTTTTCCATTGCGGCGAACTGGCTGGCTCGCTGGTTATCCCCGGATAGGTCACAACTGTTCCTTGTGGTAACTAAGTGATACTAAAACTGAGTCCGGGCTGTGGCGGACGACCACAGCAAAGAGTCACGTATATTATAGCTTAAGTTAATGGTTTTGCAGGGTTAGCAACGCTGGTGGCGATAGGACATTAAGGTGATATGGCCAAAATTTCCCCCCTGCCGTTTGACTCAATTATAAAGGCCAGCTTGTGGTGGCTGGCCTTGTTTGCCCATTCTATGTGGAAGCCGAAAAGCGCTCGATTGGTTACGCTATAGCCTCTTCTACTTGGATGATCTTGTCCAGGTCCAGCAGAATGATCAACCGGTCCGGCACTTTGGCAATGCCGTTAACAAACGCCGAGTCGATGGTCATGACCAGCGGCGACGGCGGCTCAATGAGCGATTCTGACACGTTGAGCACTTCAGTCACGGCGTCAACTACCATCCCCACACGGAGTTGATTAACCTCAATCACAATAATGCGGGTATCTTTGGTTTCTTCGTTTCTGGGCAACCCAAACCGGCTGCTTAAATCGATGACCGGCAGTACCTCGCCGCGCATATTAATTACCCCATCAATAAACTGAGGAGCATGCGGCACCACGGTCACCCGTTCGGTGCGGACAATGCTTTCAACCAGGGTAATATCTACCCCGTAAAATTCATTGGCCAGCGAGAAAACAACCAACTGCCGGTCGGCGGCGCTGGAGGTTTCGGCGGCTGATTTTTTGGCCTTTGCCGCTGCGCCGTTGCGGGCCGGCTCCTGGGATGCAGCTTCGGCGGGCGGTGCGGCTGTATCTGCCCCCGCGGGGTGTTCGGTGGATTCCGGTTGTGGCGCAGAGTTGGAAAATAGCTCGTCGAGGCTGGCGTTCAGTTTTTTCTTGGCAGACATAGTTTACTCCGGTCTAATTTTTTGGTGTATTTCCCGGGCCAGGTCAAAATACTGGCGGCTGGCCCGGGTGCGGGGTGCGTACATTGAAATGGGTTCGCCCACGGCCGGGCTTTCGCGTAGCCGAGTATCAACGCCGATGACCGTATCCAGCAGTTGGCCGGGAAAGGCATGTTTGAGCTGGTCCAGTATGCCGCAACTGATACGGTTACGTTGATCGTACATTGTGGCCAGCAAATGCCAGTCCAGGCCGGGATTGGTACGCTGTTTGATAGCAGAAATCACCTCAAGCAGAATATTTAGCCGGCGGGCCGCAAAATATTCGGTTTGAACCGGGATCATGGCGTGTTGTGCCGCGGTTAAGCAGGCCAACGTGATGGCCCCCAGCGATGGCGGGCAATCGAGCAAAATGTAGCTGTAGGTTGTGTTCAGCGGCTGTAACAGCTCGGCCAGTATTGTTTCGTAGTGGGCCGTGTCGTACAGATGGCGCTCGGCGCTGGCCAGGCGTGAGTCTGCCGGCAAAATGTCAAGCCCGGCGGCCGCGGTGGGGTACACCGGCAGCGGCCGGCTCTGGCCATTTCGAAACGGTGGCAGCCAATCGGCCAGGGTTTCGCCCGGCTCGGCCAGGTTAATGGCGGCCGCCGCCGTTAAGTCGGCCTGCGGGTCCAGATCAACAATGAGCGTGCGCTGCCCCAGGCTGGCCAGGCAGGCTCCCAGCGAGAAACAGGTGGTGGTTTTGGCCACGCCCCCTTTGTGGTTACTTATGGCAATGATCCGGCTCATGTTAATCCGTACCTAAAAACTCAGGGTTTCCGGTGAATAGCGTACTAATTTTATCGGACGGCAGACCGTAGCTCTTAAACAAAATTGAGTAAAACTAGCGTAAAGATTTACGGTTGATGTTTGGTTTGTTTGAGAACCGCTGCCGGCGATGATTCGGGCACCGGCTTTAAAGTTTTTGAAAAAGTTCATCATCTGACTGCTGCCCAATTTTTTGATACGGCTGGCTTGCTAACTGAAGTATGTTACCAATGTTTCTTTTGATGGTGACGACGCGGTTTGGGTAACGGTTTTCTCCAAATCGTTTAATGTGGCGACAATGCTGTGCGACAGCCTTTCAACATCGAAAATACCTTGTTTGGCGGTGCGGATATCGCCGCGATTGTAGGCCGCCACCACGTCGATGACTTTTTGGTGCATTTGCATGTGGGGCTGTTCAATCGCTTTAAATTGCGGTAAGTGGCCCAGGTCGGCCTGGCCGCGGTGGTAATACCACTGGCCCAAAACACATTCGGTATGAGTATCAATATTTTCCTGGTGCAGTTTAACTTTGCCGTCAACAACATCCTGCAATCGTTTTACCCAGCGCAGGTGGCTTTGTTTGAAAAGTTCAATTTGGGCGTTGACATCGTTATTCTCGGCCAGTTTAAATTGGGCCACCAACACGGTTAACCCTTCGGCCTGTTCATTGAGCGATTGAGCCGAGGCGGATACTTCTTCAACCTGGGCATGCATTTCCTGCGCGCCCGCGCTCACTTCTTCAACCGCGGCGCTGTTTTCCTGGCTCACGCTCGACAGGTTTTCAATGACAGCGGACACTTCGCTGGAACTGGCGGCCATTTCTTCGGCCGAGGCGGTGTTTTCTTCAACCACCGCCGACACCGTTTCCATCGATTGCACCAATTCCTGCGCCGAAGCGTTCATTTGTTGGGCGGCGGCGGCAATAGCATCGACTTGCTGGTTTACCTGTTCTGCCGCTTTTAAAATGTGATTCAAGGCTTGTCCGGCTTCATCGGCGCGAGCAACGCCCGTTTCCACTTCGGTCGCCCCTTCTTTCATAGCGGTTACGGCTTCTGTTACGGTTTGCTGGATTTCCCGGATGAGGCCGCTGATTTCTTTGGTGGCAGTGGCTGATTTTTCGGCCAGTTTGCGCACTTCGTCGGCTACCACGGCAAACCCTTTGCCGTGTTCGCCGGCGCGGGCTGCTTCGATGGCGGCATTGAGGGCCAGCAGGTTGGTTTGGCTGGCAATATCCTCAATTGTTGCCAGAATGGTGCCAATCTGATCAGAGCGCCGGCCCATCTCTTCTACCTTTTGAGTGGAGATGCCCACTTTAGCCTGGATGGATTTCATCCCGGCGATGGTGGTTTCAATTGTTTTGGCCCCCATGTGCGCCGCCTTGGTGGCCTGGGCGCTTTCGGCAGCGCCGGTTTGCGCGTTTTCGGCTACCTGTTGGATAGCCTGGGTCATTTGGCCGGTGATACCCACACTCTTTGATACGGCCATAGCCTGTTCCTGAGCGCCTTTGGCTACCCCATCGAGCGCTCTGGCCAGTTGATCCACCGTGGTCATTGCCCGGGACATATCTGCCGTTTGCTGGGTTATGCCGGTGGTCACCTGCTGAATGGTAGCGGTGATTTGGCCGGTGGCCTGGCCAGACTGATCGGCCGCTGCCGATAGCTGTATAGAAGCCGCACTTACGTTGCGGGCGGTGTCTGTGATCTGGTTAACGAGCTGCCGCAGATTGCCAAGCATTTTAGCAAAGGCATTGCCCAAAACGTCCTGTTTGGATTTTGGGGCAACATTCACGGTCAAGTCGCTGTTAGCCAGGCGTTCCGCGGCGATGGCCATGGTTTGTACGTATTCAGTCAGCCGCCGAAACGCGTCGGCCAGTTGGCCAATTTCGTCTTTTTGGTTAATGTCGATGGTGACATTGACGTCGCCTTGAGCAATTTTTTCGGAGATGCGCCGGAGTTTGCCTACCGGCACGGTTATGCTGCGGGTAAGCGTTACCGCGGTGATCAGCCCAAACAACAAGGCCAGCAGCGCCACCAGCCCGGTCTGGTTGATGGCCGTTGTTTGGGCCTGCGCCATTTTTGCTTTTTGCAGCGTGCGCAGGTTATCGGCCTCGTTTTGCACCGTCCGCGCCGTTTCGATCAGCGCGGTTTCGTTCTCGTTTTGCTGCTGTACTGCGTCAACATAACTATTGAACGCTGTTTCGTACTCTTTGATGCTGGCAATTATGGTGTCGGCCTGTTCGTTGTTGGCCACATCCTGAAAACGCTCTTTTAGATTCTCCAGCAGCGTGACCATTTCGTTAATGGTGGCCTGAACCTGGGTGACGGATTCGGTGTCACCAAAGATGATAAAATTCTTTTCGTTGCGCCGGGCTTCCAGCATCAGCTTAACCAGGCTGTTGGCATCATGAACCTTGCTCAGCCTGTTGTTGATAACGGTCATACTCGCGCCGGCCTCGAGTTCGTTTTTCAGCTTGGCTTGCTGGTCGGCTTCCATTTCGTCTACCACCGCCAGCACATCACCACCCTTTTTGACCATATTGTCGTTGGCTGCAATTTTTTGATCTTCCAGATGCACATACTGAGTAAAGGTGCTGTAGTAGTTGCCCAGTTCGGTTTGAATTTGGGTGATGATATCCCGGTCGGCCTGAACCTGGAGCTGGTCGTGAACATCGGTGAGCTGACTATTGAATTCAACCATCAGCGCATCCATCTTTTCCACGGAATTTTGGGTTTCGCCGGCGCGGACGGCGTAGCCGGAAATAATAAAATTCTTTTCGTTGCGCCGCGCCTCAAGCATATGGACAATAATCTGGCTGGCAGCATCGGCCATTTCGCTGTTGTGGGCTGTTTTTTGCAACCCCAGATAGCCGGTGTAGGCCACAATTCCGGTTAAAATTAAAACCAGGCCAAACCCCACGCTGAGTTTTAAAGCGAGCTTTACGTTTTTCATAATGTTGAACCCTTTCGTACTATATCGGCCTTTGAGAAAATTTTCGCCTCATTAACCGGCTGCTTTTACAGCAGCACAGCAAACGAGACGGGTAAGACAGTGTGATACAAATTTGTGACGCTGTGCACAAAGTGCTGGTATGATGTTCGGCATAAAAATCATTTTCTAAAGCGGGAAAAAAGGGTCTGGCGTAAAGATGGCGTAAAGGAACGAGGCGCGGCCACGGGAAGGCATAAAAAAAGACCGGTTGCAACGAACCGGTCTTTCTGGTTAGGGTGAGGGGGCGATTATTCGCCGGGCACCGAGGCGACTTCTTCCTGGAACTCCCACCGTTCCGGTGAGCGCCACAGGCTGGAGAGGATCAACTGCCGGATGAAAATCAACTCTTTGGGCAGCCGGTCGTAGAGTTTGGCAAACAGTTCTTCGTGAGAGAGTACTTCGTCAACCCATTTTTGGCGATCAACGGCCATCAGGTTGCGGTACTGCTCGCGGGTAAAGTCCAGCCCGCGCCAGTCCAAATCATCGTAGCGCGGCACGCGGCCGAGCGGGTTTTCAATGCCGTACGCACGGCCATTGGCCCGTTCAACCACCCATTTGAGCACGCGCATGTTTTCGCCAAAGCCGGGCCACAGGAATTTGCCGTTGTCGTCTTTGCGGAACCAGTTAACGGAGAAGATGCGCGGTGGGTTGGGAATGTGGCGGCCAAAGTTGAGCCAGTGGCTAAAGTAATCGGCCATGTGGTACCCGCAGAAGGGCAGCATGGCAAACGGATCGCGCCGAACCTTGCCCACCGCGCCAATGGCGGCGGCGGTAGTTTCAGAACCCATTGTGGCGGCCATATAAACGCCGTAATTCCAGTTGGAGGCTTGCATAACCAGCGGCACGGTATCGCTACGGCGGCCGCCAAAGATAAAGGCTTTAATTGGCACACCGTTGGGGTTATCCCATTCGGAGTCGATGACCGGGTTTTGGGCGGCCGGCGCGGTAAAGCGAGCGTTGGGGTGGGCGGCGGGCCGGCCGCTGTCGGGCGCCCAGTCTTTGCCGGTCCAGTCGATCAGGTGGGCGGGCGGGGTTTTGGTTAACCCTTCCCACCACACATCGCCGTCGTCGGTCAGGGCCACGTTGGTGAAAATGGTGTTTTTGGCGCACGAAGCCAGGGCGTTGGCGTTGGAGTCAACCGACGTGCCGGGAGCGACGCCAAAGTAGCCGGCTTCCGGGTTGATGGCGTACAGTTTGCCATCGGCGCCGGGCTTGATCCAGGCAATATCATCGCCCACGGTGGTCACTTTCCAGCCTTCTTCAACAAAGGAATCGGGCGGGATGAGCATGGCAAAGTTGGTTTTGCCGCAGGCGCTGGGGAAAGCGGCGGCCACGTAAGTTTTTTGGCCGCTGGGTTCTTCTACCCCTAAAATAAGCATGTGTTCGGCCAGCCAGCCTTCGTCGCGGGCAATGGCGCCGGCAATCCGCAGGGCAAAGCATTTTTTGCCCAACAGGGCGTTGCCGCCGTAGCCGCTGCCGTAAGACCAAATGAGGCGTTCTTCCGGGAAGTGGACAATGTATTTGGTGGTGGGGTTGCAGGGCCAGGCTACATCTTTTTGGCCGGGTTCCAGCGGCGCGCCCACAGAGTGGAGGCAGGGCACAAAGTTGCCGTCTTCACCCAGCACATCGTAAATTTTGCTGCTTACGCGGGTCATAATATGCATATTAACCACAACGTAGGGCGAGTCGGTGAGTTCAACCCCAATATAGGAAATGTGAGACCCAATTGGCCCCATGCTGTAGGGGATAACATACATGGTGCGGCCGCGCATGCAGCCATCATAGTGCCCGGTCAGGATAGACTTCATTTCTTTGGGGTCCATCCAGTTGTTGGTGGGACCGGCATCGTCTTTGCGTAGGCTGCAAATAAAAGTGCGGTCTTCTACCCGGGCCACATCGCTGGGGTCTGAGCGGGCCAAAAAGGAGTTGGGCCGCTTTTCTTCGTTCAATTTAATAAATGTGCCGGAATCAACCAGCACATTGCACATCTCGTCGTATTCAGCTTGCGAGCCATCGCACCAGTAAACCTGGTCGGGTTTGCACAAGGCGACAGCCTCTTGCACCCACTCTCGCAATTTTTGGTGTTTCACAGTACTCGGGAATTCCATGAATGCCTCCTATTTAATTTTAATATTTTGGCGTTAAAACGGATAAGCTAACTTTGGCAGAAACTGAGGGCCCCAGAACCTAATGGGTCTGCCACGGCGCAGGACATTTATATTGATTTGTAGGGTAGAAATCGTGATACTAACTGGGGAAGCTCCGACAACTTAGTTTATTCATTTTCAGCACGTTCGCAAACCGGGCGGCAAAGAGCTAAACCTTTTGCCCGGCCCAATTGTGATATTTGTCACAATTAAATGTACACAAACCCCATTGTAACCGAAAATCCGTAGATTGAAAGTGACATTTGTCACATGTATTTGTGATATTTGTCACAATATTTTGGTGAAGCTGATCAAAAGTACAGTTGTTGCAAAAAAAGTCGATATTGTATAATAGGGCATGTATTGCATGCTCAAGGGCTGGCTGCAATATTGGGCTGATTTTTCTGAGGCACGTGGCGTTGAAAAATCTGTGGCGACTGGCTGCCACAGAAATTTTTTGCGCCGCAATCAGTAACGGGTGGTCTCCAAAATAAAGCAGAGAGGTGGTTTACGCATGGAAGCCGACCATACCAGCAATTTGCAACCCGATAACCTGTATCGCGGCCAGGATATTGCCGGGCAGTATATTCAAAATTCAAACGCCCAACTCCGCCAGCGCCTTAGCGAATTAGCCCTGTTAAATGACATCTCCCAAACGTTGGTTTCAACGTTTGATTTAGAGGTAATCTTAAATACCGTTACGTGTAAACTGGTAAATTTTTTTGGGATTGATACCTGCGGTGTGGCCCTACTTAATGCCGAAAGAACGGCGTTAACCGTGGTGGCCGAATACGACCGGACCAACACCGACAGCGCGGTGGGGCTGGTGCTGCCGCTGGCCAAAAATCCGCTATCGGTCCGGGTTATTGAAACCAGAAAACCGAACCAACTTTCGGCCAAAGATGTTGCCCCGGAAACTTCTCTTTCTTCGGATATGGTAGAGCAGCGGCAGGTTCAGTGCCTGCTGGTAACGCCGCTCATTTCCAAAGGGGAGGTGATTGGCACGGTGGGGCTGGCCACCGGTGTGCTTAACCGGATGTTCACCGCCGCAGAAATGAGTCTGGTCGAAACTGTGGCCGGTCAGGTGGCCGGGGCTATTGTTAATGCCCGGCTTTTTGAGCAGGAACGGCGGCAACGCCAGATGGCCGAAAGTTTGCAGGCTGTAGCCACCGTGCTTAACAGCAGCCTGGATTTGCAAACGGTGCTCAAAAAAATTCTGGAACAGTTGGGCAATGTTATTCAACACGATGGTGCGGCTGTGTTTTTGAGAGATGGTGAAGATTTGGTGATCACCGCCGGGGCCAAACTGGCCGAAGCGTTTGTTGGGGTTCGGATCCCGCGTTTCAGCAGAAATCCGGCGGCGCGCGTTTTTCGCAGTAACACCGCGTTTGTTATCCCTGATGTTGAACTTGATTTTGGGTGGGAAAAATGGCCCGATGGCGCACCAATTCGGTGCTGGATGGGCGCGCCGCTGGCGGTGAGTGGCCGGGTAATTGGCGTACTGAGCGCCGATAATTTTAACGTGGGCGCTTACTCAGATAAAGATCAGCAGATTTTGGAAACGTTTGCCAACCAGGCGGCCACGGCCATTAGAAATGCCCAGCAGATAAATCAGGTTGAAGAGGCGCTGCACGAAACACAGTTGTTGTATCGGGTAACCAGCATTCTGGCCAAAACCCCGGACACCCAGCAGGGCGTAGAAAAAGCATTGGGCGAATTTTTGCAGGTGTTGGGCTTAAAACAGGGCGGGATCAGCCTGTTTGATCTTGAGCGACAAACCGGTTACCTGTATGTGCTGTATCGACACGGCCGGCCGCAAAAACCGACAGCAGAAGCTATCAACTTTAAATCCAAAGCTTATCAGTACATCATTGAAACTGGCCGTTCGCTGGCAGTGTACGATGCGTACAATGAGCCGCTTTTGTTTGAAAATCGTAATCTGACCATCGCCCATAATATCAAATCTATGCTTTTTACGCCGCTGATCCTGCGCGGCGAGGTAATTGGTGTGTTGGGCGCAGACACTACGGATAAATATCGCCATTTTTCTGAGCGGGAACAAAATCTGGCCCAGGCGATAGCCGACTCGATTGTGACCACGCTGCAGAATGCCCGGTTATTAGAACAGGAACAGCGCCAGCGGCAGGTCGCCGAAAGCCTGAGCCTGGTTGCCGCCATTTTAAACAGCCACCTTGACCACCGCGAAGTGCTGCGCAAAATTCTTGAGCAGCTTGGCCGGGTGGTGCAGTATGATGGGGCAGGCATTTTATTGCAGCAGGGCGATCAGTTGGTGCTGGCTGCCGGCACCAATCTGGCCGATGGTTTTGTCGGGTCCACTGTGCCGTTCACAAAGTCGGACCCGGCCGTGCGGGTTGTTAAAAATAAAAGAGCGCTCCACATCAGCGATGTTCATCAAGACCCGTATTGGGAGATTTGGTCGGGCGGCGAATCGATCCGGGGTTGGCTGGGCGTACCGCTTATTACCAGCAAAGGGGTAATTGGCGCTTTAACGGTTGATAGCGCAACAGTTGGGGCGTACACGGAATCTGATGCCAACGTGTTGCAGTTATTTGCCAATCAGGCGGCCATCGCTATTGAAAACGCCAATCTGGTTAGAGAATACCTGCAAGCCAAAGAGGCCGCCGAAGCCGCCAGCAACGCCAAAAGTGTGTTTTTGGCCAGCGTCAGCCACGAACTGCGCACGCCGCTCAACGGAATTTTGGGGTTTGCCCAAATTCTAAAAATGGACTCGCAGCTCACCCCGGACCAACTGGAAGGTGTGGATGTCATCGAACAAAGCGGGCAGCATTTGCTCAGCCTGATCAACGATATATTGGACCTGGCCAAAGTGGAAAGCGGCAAGCTAGAACTGAATTATGCCGATTTCAATTTAACCGAGTTTCTTTCTGGCATTTGCAGAACCATGCAACTGCGGGCCGAATTTAAAAACATCAACTTCAGGTGCAATGCCAACGCTGCCACTCGGGGGGATAATCGCCAGCCCACGCTGCCCGCCGTGGTCTATGGCGATGAAATTCGGCTGCGCCAGGTGATCATCAATTTGCTGGGAAATGCCATCAAATTTACAGATCGCGGCCAGGTAAATTTTAACGTGAACCGCATTGATGACGGCGCTGATCCTGCCGCCTGCAAGATTCGGTTTGAGGTTGAAGATACCGGCCTGGGGATTCCGCCAGAGGAACTGGGCCGAATTTTTGAGCCGTTCAGCCAGGCCGGCGATTACAAGCAAAAGGCCGAAGGCACCGGCCTGGGCTTGGCGATTTGCCGTAACCTGGTTGAGAAGATGGACAGCAAATTGCAGGTAGCCAGCATCTTGGGCAAAGGCAGCCGGTTTTGGTTTGAAATCACCCTGCCGGCCTCGGGCGACGCCGCCATCCACTCGGTGGTTGATACCAGCCATATTGTGGGCATTAAGGGGTTGCCGCCAAAAATTTTGGTGGTGAGCAAATCGGTTGAAAATCGGCATGTTATCGCCGGGATGTTGGTACCCCTTGGCTGCAAAATAATAGAAGCCGTTGATGGGTACGATGGCGTTGAAAAAGCCGTTCAACAGCGGCCGGCTGCTGTGATTGCCGATTTGAACATGCCGGGTATATCTGGCCTGGAATTGATACAGCGCCTGCGCCAAACACCCGGGCTGCAAGAAGTGGTTATAATTATTATGTCTGGCAGCGGGCAGGAAACAGACCGGCAACAATGTTTGGCCGCCGGGTGCAACGCCTTTATTTTCCGGCCGGTGCGCATTGGCCGGCTGTATTTTGAGCTTCAGCAGCATTTGGGCCTGGAGTGGTTTTACACCGAAGCGGAGCCTGCCGAGGTCGCCCCTCAATTTGTTGCGCCGTTGCGCGACCAACTGGTTCAGCTCATCGAGCTGGCCCGGATTGGTGATATTCGGCAGATCAAACGCTATCTTGACCAGCTTGAAGCCGAAGACGCTCAATTTCAGCCTTTTGTCAGCCAGGCAAATGCCTTGCTCAAAGGGTTTCAACTGGAAAAACTGCGTGCTTTTCTTGAGTCACTTTAGCTAGCCACGGGATGGGTTTATGACCATGCAGGACACAATTTTGGTAGTTGACGATAACCCGGCCAATTTGGGGGTATTGTTTGATGCGCTGGAAGGAGCCGGCTATCGGGTATTGATTAACTCCAGAGGTGAGACGGCCCTGGAAATTGCCGAAGAAGTTGAGCCGGATTTAATTTTGCTCGATGTGATGATGCCCGGCCTCGATGGGTTTGAAACCTGCCGCCGCCTGAAAGAAAATGCGGGCACCCAAAATATCCCGGTAATTTTTATGACTGCGTTGAGCGACATTGTTGACGAAGTGAAAGGGCTGCGGCTCGGCGCGGTAGATTATATTACCAAACCCATCCAGGTAGACCGGGTGCTGGCCCGGCTGCGCACGCACCTGACTATTAGAAAATTACAGCGCCAGCTTGAGGCTCAAAATGTTGAACTGGATGCTTTTGCCCACACCGTAGCCCACGATCTGAAAAACCCGTTGGGCAATCTGGTAACATACGCGGGCTATCTGCGGGAGGCCGCCATTCAGTTGGACCCCGACGAATTTGTGGAGCTGGTGCAGGGTATAGAGAATTCGGCCAAAAAAGCGGTGTATATTGTCGATGAACTATTGCTGTTGGCCAGTGTGCGCAAAGAACGAGTCCTTGTCCGGCCCATTTCAATGCCAGAGGTTATTAGCCAGGCCTTGCAGCGCGTGGAAATTATGGCCCACGAGTATAGGGCGGAAATTACCGTTCCCCAGGATTGGCCGGCGGCGTTGGGCCACGCCTCGTGGATTGAGGAAGTGTGGGTCAATTATCTGAGCAATGCCATCAAATACGGCGGCACCCCGCCCCGGATTGAGTTGGGGTTTACGCCGCTGCCGGACGGCGTGGTCTGTTTTTGGGTAAAAGACAACGGCCCCGGCCTTGACGCCGACGCGCAAACCCGGCTGTTTGCCGAATTTTCCCGGCTGGACAAACTGCGGGTGCAGGGCTACGGGCTGGGGCTATCGATTGTGCAGCGGATTTTGCAAAAATTAGGCGGCCGGGTTGGCGTTGAAAGCGAACCCGGCCACGGTAGCCGCTTTTATTTTACGTTATCCGCCGGTCAGGATAACGATTAAGCCAACACGGCCAGTTTGGACCGTTTGGACTGGCGGGCGCGTTCGTTTTTGTCCAAAATTCGCTTGCGAATCCGCAGCGATTTGGGCGTCACTTCCAGCAGCTCATCATCAGCCAGATATTCAATACATTCATCCAGGCTCATGAGCCGCGGCGGCGTGAGCCGGTTGTCAACATCTCTGAAAGCCTGGCGCATGTTGGTCAGTTGTTTGCGTTTGGCCACATTCACTTCCAGATCGCCGGGGCGCTGGTGTTCGCCCACAACCATGCCGGCGTACACGTCAATGCCCGGCGGCACAAACAGAATGCCTCGTTCTTCGGCGTTTTCAATGCCAAAAGCAGTGGTGGGACCGGTTTCCCAGGCCACCAGCGAGCCGCGCTCGCGCATGGTTGGTGTACCGGCCAGCGGGCCGTAGCCGTGAAAAATACTGTGCATAATGCCGGCGCCCCGCGTGGCCGTTAAAAAGTGGTAGCGAAAACCCAGCAGCCCGCGCATGGGAGCCACATACGTCATATGCACCGAGCCGTCTGCTTTGGTTTCGGTGTTGATCATTTCGCCGCGCCGTTTGCCCAGCATTTCTACCACCGCGCCCACGGTTTCGGCGCTGGTTTCAATGTATACTTCTTCGTAGGGTTCCAGCGTTTCGCCGTTTTCACCCTCACGGAAAATAACCTCCGGCCGCGACACCTGAAATTCGTAGCCTTCACGGCGCATGGTTTCAATCAAAATGGCCAGGTGGAGTTCGCCCCGGCCCGAAACCACAAACGTGTCGGCGCTGTCTGTTTCTTGCACCCGCAGCGAAATATTGCGTTTTAACTCTTCCTGCAGCCGGTCGCGCAACTTGCGCGAGGTAACCCACTGGCCATCCCGCCCGGCAAACGGCGAGGTGTTAACGCCAAACGTCATCCGCACGGTTGGTTCTTCAACCTTGATGGTGGGCAGCGGGATGGGGTTGTCCGGGTCGGCCAGGGTTTCGCCAATGGAGATGTTTTCCGGCCCGCCGATGGCCACAATTTCGCCGGCTTCGGCGGCGACAACTTCTACCCGCTGCAAGCCCTCGTGGACGTACAGATAGCGCACCCGCTCAGGAATGCTCTCGCCGGTGTGGGTGAGGCGCAGCACGGTTTGACCGGCTTCAATCCGGCCACCAAACAGGCGGCCAATGGCCGTCAGTCCCCGGTAGGGATCGTAATCCAGAGTGGTAACCAGCATTTGCAGGGGCGCGTCAACGTCAACTTTGGGGCAGGGGATTTCTCGCAGAATGGTTTCAAACAGCGGCTGCAAATCCGGCCCCAGTTCGGGCGTCAGCCCGGCCCGGCCTTCGGTGGCAGTGGCGTAAACCACCGGAAAGCTGGCCTGCTCTTCGGTAGCGCCCAGTTCGATGAACAGATCAAAGGTGTCATTGAGCACGCGGTCGGTATCGGCGTCTTTGCGGTCAACTTTATTAATCACCACAATGGCTCGATGGCCCATGGCCAGCGCTTTTTTCAGCACAAAGCGGGTTTGGGGCATGGGGCCTTCGGCGGCGTCAACCAGCAGCAGCACGCCATCAACCATATTGAGTACCCGTTCTACCTCGCCGCCAAAATCGGCGTGGCCGGGGGTGTCAACAATGTTGATTTTGACTCGCTCGCCGGTGGCCGGGTCATCGATGCTGATGGCGGTGTTTTTGGATAAAATGGTAATGCCCCGTTCCCGTTCCAGATCGTTTGAGTCCATCACCCGGTCGGTGAGGTGCTGGTTGGCCCGAAAGACGCGGGCCTGTCGCAGTAAAAAATCGACCAGGGTGGTTTTGCCGTGGTCAACGTGGGCAATAATGGCAATGTTGCGTAAATTCGTTCTTTCTTTAAGCATTGTTCCTCGTAAAGCCAACAAAAAACGCAAGGCGGCTGTCCTTGCGTCATCGCGATAAATAGACTGCTGAATTGGGTAATATAAATGGAATTGCCCGGTTGGTCAAATTACTTGAATAGAATATCAAGCAGTTTGTTGGCGGCAGCCAGGCCGGATAAGGCTGCGCCTTCAATCCTTGGCTCGCCAAAGGCATCGCCGGCAAAAATCAGCGGCGGCAAATCTGCGGCGGCCAAACAGCGGTCCGAATAGAGCGCGGTGGGCAGCGCGTAACGCCAGCGTTTGAGCTGCGCCTCAATTATTTGCGTCGAATCGGCCAGCAACGGCCGCAACTCGCCGGTGAGGGCGGCGAGCGCCTCTGCGGGGGGCGCGGGCCACAACTGCTGGCTGTATTCGGGCCCGGCGTGAACGGTAATCAGCGTGGCTTCCGGCGAAATACCTTTGCGCTGGTTATCGGCAATCCAGCTAATGCGGGCCTCCGGCCGTTGCAGCGCGCCGGGTTCGGGCAGGTTTACCGGGCCATCAACCCAGTACAGGCCGGCCAGGCAGGGCGCGTATTTTATCCGCTCCAGCGCGGTGCGGGTTAGCGAGGCAAGCTTGGTTTGCCCGGCATCCAGCAGGGCCAGCGATTGGGGCGCCGGCGGCGTTAAAATCACAGCCCGGCTGCTGAAAATCTGGCCGGTTTCGGATTCGGCCTGCCAGCCGGTGGCGGTGGGAGCCAGCGCAGTTAAACGGGTGTTAAGCCGAAAGTTCAGCCCCTGTGCCAGCGATTGGGCCAGCGCGTTCATGCCGCCGGTAACAGCATAACGCGGGTAACCGTCGGGTTTGGCTTTGGCCAGGCTGCCATCGCCCCAACCGGTTGACCAGCGAAAGACCAGCCCTTTGCTGCGCCATTGTTCAACCCAGCGGCTAAATTCTGCCGAGCGCGCCGTAAAAAACTGGGCGCCGTGGTCGGCCCGGCCGGGACCAATGCGCCGGGTAGCCAGCCGGCCGCCGACACCCGGACCTTTATCAACCAGCATCACCCCAAAGTCATATTTTTGCAGCATGTTGGCGGCCATTAACCCGGCCATTCCGGCGCCAACAATCAAAATGTCGGGATAAAAGTGCGACAGGTCTGTGTTCAAGCCGTTAGTTCTCTTCCCACTCTTCCAGTTCGATGAGCCAGTCTTTTACCAGACCGGCGCTGGGCGAGCGGATTTCTTCAAAAATGGTGTGAGACTTGCGCAGATAATCAACCGCCTGGTCAATTTGGCCCAAATCGCGGTAAGCCAGCCCCAGGTTGCCCAGGCTGTTGCCTTCACCGTGCCGGTCACCGGATTGACGGGCGGTGGCCAGCGCCTTTTCAAAATGCTCGATGGCCCATTTGGCGTGGCCCATTGTCCGGTAGGTATCGCCCAGGTTGCCCAGCCAGGCGCCCTCGCTGGGGCGGCCAAGCTGCCATGCGGCAATCAGCCCCACTTCGTTGGCGGTCACCCGGTCGGCCAGGTAGCCCTGCCGGTCCAGATAATCTTCCACGGCGGCGGCCAGCCCGTGGGCCGCTTCCCATTCTTTCCAGGTGACGCATTCAACCATCACCTTCATAAAATGGGGCCGGTTAATATCGAGCACCTGATCACCGCTGACGCCCAGCGCGCTTTGTTCCCAGGCCAGGGCCATAAAATAGGTGGCCAACCGACGCACCGATTTGGGCGGCGGGGTCAGGTTTGCTTGCGCGTAGCCATAAATATAGGGGTGACTGACCTGATAACGGCCATCGACCCACCACAGCAGGCCAAAATTCCCCAGTTCGCGGAGCGCCATACGCACCTGCGGGGTTTGCTGCCGGGCCGGTTGCTGGCCAAACAAGCCACGAATGGCGGCAAACAGGCCGTGGCTGGGCTGGATGGTCAGTGTTTTGGAAATCACGTCCTGATCAAACGGCATCGATGCCAGCAACCCGGATACGGCCAGCGCCTGTTGGGCGGTTTCGCTAACCTGTTTGAGGCTGTTGTCGATGACCAGCGGCAGGCATTCCTGCTGCCGTTCTTCCGGCGAAAGGCCGGGCAGGGAGGTGCTTTCCAGCCAGGCCAGGTAATCGTTGGGGTTAATGTTTTGGGCGGTCAGATGTTTGCCGGCCAATTGGACGGCCAGCGGCAAGTAACCCAGTAATTCGCAGATGCGCTCGGCGGTACGGGGCGGCACTCGCCCGGCCAGTTCGGCCAGCATGCGCAGGCACTCTTCGGCCGAGGGCGGTTGAATTTCAATTTGCTCCTCAACCCCTTCCGGGCAGGTGCGTCCGGTTACCAGCACCCCGCTGTTACCGCGCATAGCCAAAATGCCAGACAGGTCATCGCATTGTTCAGCGCCGTCAAACACCAGCAGGGCTTTTCTGCTGGCCAGAGCGCGTTGGGTGGCTTCGTAGGGCGAGGGGATGGGGTCTTCGCCAAACAGGCGGGCAATTTCTTCCAAAGCGATGTCGGCGCGGGGCTGGCGATGGAAACTGTGGTAGATGATTCCATCGGGAAACAGGTCTGGCAGCGCGTTGCGCGGGGCCAACTGCCAAATCGCGGCGGCGGCGATTTCGCTTTTGCCAATGCCGGCCGGGCCACACAGGCTGATAACGTGGCCGGGTTTGAGGGCCGCCACAATTTGAGCCACTTCCGGGCGATTGTCCATAAAACGGTTGGCCCGAGCCGGTCGCTGAAAGGGCGCCGGCCCGCCAACCGGCGCCACCGGTTGCGCCTCGGTTTCCGGCTGCAACTTGTTGAGCAGGTTTTGCGCCAGCGCTTTAATGGTGGGGTCAAGGCCGGCCCGCACGCCCAAAATTTCTTCGCCCAGCGTAGCCTGCCGCCCGGCCGAGTCGGACTTTTTCTCCAACTGTTCCAGCGCGTCAAACAGATCACTTTCTACGCCATATTTTTTTCGCAGCAGTGACTTTAAATTTTGGTAGGCAGCGGCCGCTTCAGGGTTAAGCGGGTCGGTAGTTAACGCCGTAATAATCGCTTTGGAAATAATGTCCATCGCTGTATCCTTGTGTAAATAATTTGGTCTGAATTGGGCTTATGCAGTTGAGATCATTCTGAGGAGCGCCCCACTCCTGCGGTGGGGCCACCGAGCGGCAACCAATCTCCAATTTGGGCTAATTCGCTCTCAAATCAGCAGACTCTTCGCCTTCGGCTCAGAGTGACATTACAACCAAATGCCAGCGCAACCTGACGTCAGGTATATGATACTAGTTTCTGCCGAACAATCAAAAAAGAGGCAGGCCAGCAGCCTACCTCTTAAGATGTTTCTCTCAGTCCAGCCTATTGAGGCGGCTGGACCACCGGAATCTGGAATCTCATAATTCGGTTATTGTCAGAGTCGACCACCAGCAGATTGCCGGCGGGGTCAATTTTTACACCCACCGGCAGCCCAAACGAGGCTAAATCCTGGCCAAACTGGCCCCACGTTACCAGCACGCTGCCGGTGTTGCCATCGTAACCAATAATGCGATAGCCTTCGGGATCGCTGATGAAAACGCGGTTTTGATCATCAACTGTAATGTAGGGCTTGTTGACCACGCTTTCGCCATCCCAGCCGGCCACCGACCATTCAAGAATGGGGTTAAAGTTGGTATCAAATTTTTGAACGCGTTGGTTCCAGGTATCGGCCACGTAAATGTTGCCCTGGCTATCGATGGCAATGCCGACCGGCTCTTCAAATTTGCCGGGGACAATTCCGCCGCCGCCCCATGCCTGCAAAAACTGGCCGTTGGCGGTGAATTTTTCAACGCGTTTGTTGCCGGTGTCGGTAACGTACACATTGCCCTGGGCATCGATGGCGACATCGCGCGGCCCCCAAAACATGCCGGGTTCCGCCTGCGCATCGGTTTGCACATTGGCAAAGGTGCCAAAACTGTTCAAATATTCGCCGGTGGGACTAAAAATCTGCAACCGGTGATTCCAGGTGTCGGCCACGTATACGTTGCCATCCGGCGCAACGGCAATGCCCCACGGCTCGTTGAATTGGCCGGCGCCGGCGCCGTTGCTGCCCCACTTGTACATAAAATTGCCGTTTTGATCAAATACCTGAATCCGGTGGTTGCCGGAATCGGCCACGTACACCAGCCCATCCGGGCTGACGGCCAGGTTGCGCGGTGTGATAAACTGGCCATCGGCGGGGCCGTTGCTGCCCCACACCGCTACCGCTTCGGCTTCGGTGCGCTTGCCGGCGTAGGGGTCGAGGCCGGCCGCAGGACCGCCGGCGGCCAACTGCACCGGGCCGCTCTGGTAATCCCATACATCGTTGAGCACATCGTTGCGAATGTATACGTTGAACCGGTGGACAAAGGGCCACTCGTTCAGGTTGTAATCTTCATACTGGCGGTAAAACAGAATTTTGAACAGCTTGCGCCAGCTATCGCGCACGGCCTGCCGCCGGGCTTCGCCGTCAAGGTCGGGCGGGCCGGCAACGTAAGTTTGCCACAGCCGGCCGGGAGACTGATCCTTGTAATCTTCAATGGGCCACCACACCAGCCGGTAATTAAAGCGGGTGTATTTATCGCCCAGGTAGGGTTTGGCCTTGCTCTCGTTGGCCGCGCCGACAATAACAATGGGCGAATCCATCGCGTCGCGGGTGGGGTTTTCGCCGTAGTAAACCCGGTTGGGGTATTCGCGCATATACCATTCCAGCGGCCAGGTCGAGTCGTTGTCGTAGGCCACGCGGATCATTTTATCGCCCACGGTCCGGCGCGAAATCTCGTCAATCTGGTTAAGGGCCAGCTTTACATCCGGCGAGGCGTGGGCGTATACCAGCATCTCGTTAACGTAATCATAATTGACAAAGTTGAGCAGCCAGGCGAAGCGCACCGTAAACAGCGCCATCAAAATGAGCGCGGTGACCAGCGCGGTTTTGGCGGCCAGCGTTTGCCCCAATTTGCGGCCGTAAATCCACAGCACCACCGCCAGCCCCACCAGCAAAATGATGCCGGCGATGAAGCGGGAGGTGTCGTTAATGGCTTGCAGCGACTGGCTACGGAACGGCTCAGCGGCGATGATGGCCAGCAAAGCCACCGGCACCAGCAGCAGCGCCGCGCCGAAAATCAGCCCGCCTTTCTGGTACGATTCGCGCCAGCTAAAATTGCCCAGCGCCGATTGAATAATATGACCGGCCAAAAACGTCAGCGGCAGTGTCATGTGCACGGTGAGCCACGGCATTTTTTCGCCGGCCCAACTGTAAATGGTCAAACTCAGCACGGCCCAGAAAACGGCAAACGCCGCAAACAGACCGCCGTCGGAGGGGCCGAGGTCGGGGTTGGTTTCCAGTTCGGCGTCGGCGTGGGCCGGGAAGCGGCGGCGGATAATGTACACCAGCCCGCCAATTACGCCGACCAGCAGCGGCAGAAATTCGTACATGGGCAGCAGCATCAGGTAGTAGTACCACGGCTGGCCGCCGCGCTGCACGCCGTGCTGCTCCAGCCAGTAGGTAATTGCGCCAATTGAGCCGCTGTAGAGGCCGCCAATATTGGAAAAGAAGGTGGTGTGCAGCAGCACCCAAACAATAAGCGCGGCTAGCACGGCCCAGCCCAACTCTTTTTTGGCTAACAGCACATTGTTGATAAATTGATTGACCGGCTGCCGTTGGCGGTCGATGCCGGGTTGGATGATGACCGCGCCCACCAGGGCAATGGCTAGCGATACCAGGGCATCAATATGGGCAAACAGGTTAAATCCGGCGGCGGGGTCAGGTACGGCAGCAAAAAACTCGCCGTAGGCCGCCAGGGCCAGCACCAGGGTAGCCACGCCGAGCAAGCTGTAGTTGATGAGACGCCGCCGGGGGATGGATAGCGCTTCCCATAACAAAGCCAGAGCGATGAACGTTACCCCAATAAAGCCGTGAATGTAGGCTGCCTCCATGGTGGCCAGCATCAGCGCCACCCCCATCGCGCCAATATACAGCCAGCGGCCGGCGCGGGTGCGCATATACTGGAAGAACGCCAGAATCATCAGCAGGGTGAAAAAGTCCAGAAAAGTATCGTGGCGAATGTAACGACTGTAATACATTAACCCCGGCGAAATAAGAATCATAACCGAGGTGGCCAGCGCGCCCAGCCGCCCTAACCACGGCCTGAACCAGTAAGGCAAAATGACCATCGCCACGCCAAAGATCGCCGGCCCAATCCGCGCCGAAAAATCGCTGTCGCCAAACAAAAAGTACATCAACGCGGTAATGTGAAAGAGCGACGGCCCGTGCATCAGCGGGTCGTGCTGGTAGCCTTTGCCGGAATACAAATTCCAGGAATAAAGCGTGTGCAGGCTTTCATCGTGGCTCATTACCCGCGCGCCCAAAATGTAAAAGCGGGTAAAAATGGCGGCAATCAGGATAACCCCGTAGAGCACCAGCTCCCAGTTGAGCACCAGCGCGGAAAAGATGGGCGTATCGAGGCTAAATTTTTTCTGAACGGCATCGCTTTTTACAGTCAATTTGAAACCTCAGTGTGTTGGTACATGTGCATGCTAATTTGCATTTATTACAGTGAGATTAAGAACGGCTGTCAACCCGCAGCCACAAAATTATTTTGTCGCTGTCTGGTTGCAGGGGCAGTTCCCGGAAAATAAGCCAATAAATCAAATCCCGGGTAGAAAAACCGGTTGGCGACCAGAGCGCATCTACCCCAAAATCCTGGCCAATGTAAGCCTGGCCCAATCCCAGATCGCCGTCGGTGATCACCGGGGTGATGATGGCTGTGCTCACCGGCGCGTCCAGCACCGAGCCGCGCTGCTGCACATTTTTATAGTGACGGAGCTGCCACCACACCGCTGCCGGTAGTTCACCAACCACGGTAATATCCAGCATGTCGTTATCGCCGGAACGAATGAGCGATTCACTGGCCAGCGTTTGCGACATAGCCACCAGTTCGGTGGAGGGCGGCACGCCGGCCAGCGGCTGAAACCCTAGCCGTTCCAGCGGGCCGTGACTCAAGCGCCAACCAATGCTCAGCGCAAACAGCACGCCGATGGCCGTGCCGGTGAGCGCCAGCCCGCGCAGGGCCGCATCTGGCCGGGCAATGTAGGCAAAAAATGTAACAATTACCAAAAACAGCAGCAGCGCGACCACCGGCTGTAACCAGGCCAACTGGCAAAAGGTGTTGCCTTCGTCGCAGTGGCGAACCAGCCAGCCGGTGAGGCCAATGTAGCCAAACACGGCAATCACCAGCCCGGCCGCCAGAATAACGCCTTCGTTGCCCCAACTGCCCTGCCTTTCCAGCCCGCGCCACAACTCGGCCAGGGCTTCGCCGCCCAAAAATGCCAGCGGGACCACCGCCAGCAGCAGCGAGCCGGCGGGCCGGCCGGCCATCCCCAAATCCAGCAGCAGCACGCCCACAAACCAGCCGACAAAACTCTGCCTCAGCAAATCTCTGCCGAGCAGGGCGTAGGCCAATCCCACCAGCCCGGCCACTACCAGCAGTGGCTCGTAAATGGTGAGCAAAAAGACGGCGTTAAAACCGGCGTCGGGCCGGGGCGTAAAACTGAAACGGCCCAGCCAGTCGGTGAACAGGCCGGTGGTCACGCCGAAACCGCTCAAATTGAGCGAAGCGGCTGTGCCCAGCGCCAGCAGCAGCGCGGCCAAAAAGATGCCGGCGCTGCGCCACTGCGACCGGCCGGCCGGCGGCGTCATCGTTTTAAAAGCTGACCAGCGCAGCGCGACCATCACCCCAAACACAACCAGCACCGTAAAGGCCAGCGGCCCGGAAGTGAGCAGCACGGCCAGCCCGCCGGCCAGCAGCAGCAGCCAGCGCTGGCGGCCGTCTTTTGCCCAGTTGAAAAAGCCGCTCACCATCATCAGCGCGCCCAGCGCCGTGGCGGTTTCGCCGGTATTGGTTCGGGCCAAAAAGATGGCCGAAGGCGACAGCGCCAGCAGCCCGGCTACCAGCAGGCAGCTTTTTTGGCCCAGTTGCCGGCGCAGCGTGGCCGGCAACAGCACCAGCAGCACGCCCAGCAGCACCGAAGCCAGCCGGGCGGTGGTGTCGCTGTCGTTGAGCAGGATAAAAGTAAGCGTGTTCAGCGAGGCCAGCAGCGGGCTGTAGCTGCCGGCGGGCAGGTCATCGCCCTGATAAATGGCCTGGGCGACCAGCGCCTGCCGCGCCTCAACGTTAGACAGGGGGTAGTGGCCCGCATCACCCCAGCGCAGCGCCGCTGCCGCCAGCACAATCAGGGCGTAGAGCGCCACTTCCAGAGTGAGCCAGGCCAGCGGCGCGCGCTCGGCGGCCGGAGCATCAGTTTGCACGGAGGGTTGGGGTACAGCTGTGGTCACAATTGTTCCTAACGCTGGTAAATAATCACGTCGCCCTGTTGAAAGGCCACGGTCATCAAATTAGCAAATTTTTTCAAGCTCTGGGGCGAGTAGCGCTCGCGTTCCAGTGCGCCAACGTACACATATTTAATGTGATACTTGTCCAGCAGCGCCTGCGCCTGCCGGGGGTCGAGCGTGTTGAATAACAGGTCGATCTCCGGTTCACGGCGAGCCGGTTCGTCGTAATTGCCGCGCCACTGGCTTTCGTGGCCGCCCCAGCCGAGCAGCGTCGGCAGGCCGGTTAACGCCGATATCCGGCCGGTGTACTGGTAGGCGGCGTAGCTGGAGCCGGGCGCTTCTAAAATTATCGCGTTGTCCGGCGCGTTTTGCCGCAGCCACTCGATGGCGGCGTAGTCGTCGGGGCGGTTTTGGGCAATCCAGGCGATGCCGTTGAGCGTGGCCGGGTCCTGAAAATTGTTGGCCTTGTTCAGCGTGGCCAGCACCGGGTAAATCAGCCCGCCGGCCACCAGCAGGGCCATTACCACTTGAAACAGCAGCCGCGGCGCGCCGCGCGCCCGCACCGAAACGTAGTAAACCGCAAACGCCGAAGCCAGGGCCAGCAGCACCCAGGCCTGAAAATAAAATTTGAAAATGGTATTCATCCGAATACCAAAATTGTCGCGCAGGTAGATAAATTCTACCGCCAGCGGCAGGGCCAGCCCCACCACCAGCAAAATCAGCACAAATTGCTCCACCAGCCGCGAGCGCGAGCCATCAGCGTGCTGTTGGCCGGCGGATTCGGCCAGGCCGATGGCCAGCGCCAGCACCCAGCCCAGCAAGCCGCCGAGCAGCAGAAACGTCCACGGGTTGGCCAGCCGCCGGGCCAGCGAGGCTTGCAGCAGCGCGCCAATGGTGTCGCTGCCAATGACCTGCTGCACCATTGGGTCGCTGAGCAGCCCTTCAACGTAGCCGCGCCCGGCCGGGCTGAGCAGCAGCCCCGTCAGCGCGGTCAGCATCAGCAGCAGCGGCCCCAGCACAGTCAGTTGCAGCGTCCAGCCCAGCCGTTTTTGCCAGCCGCCGCGCCGCGCCGACAGCGCCAGCAGCAGCGCGGTCACCGCTACCAGAAACGGCCCAAAAAAGACAAAAAACTGGGGCAGCCGGGTGGGATTCCACAAGTTGGGCAAAATGCCCCGCGCCTGCGATTGGAACGTGGCGTAAAACGGCAGGTAAAGCAGTACGCCGGCCAGCCCAATGGCCGCCGCGCCGAGCAGAGCGGGCAGCAGGGCATCGCTCCAGGCGGGGCGGCTGCGGGCGTAACGCACCACCAGCGCCAGCCCAATCACGCCCAGATAAATGGGAAAATCCCACGTGTTCAAAAAGCTCAGCCCACCCACCGCCACGGCGATCAGCCCAAAACCGAACCCGCCACCGCTGGCCTGCAACAATTCGCGCCAGCTATTTTCCAGAATTTCGCGGATTTTGTCAACAATCCCGCCACCGGCTGCGGGCTGCTCCGGGGGTGTTACCGGCCGCAGCAGCAGGTGCAGAGCCAGCGCGATGACCAGCAGCACAAATGGCAGCGCCAGCACGTGAGGGTGAACATCGCCCAGCAAAAAGCTGAAAAACGGAAATTCGTCAATCACTTCCTGCTCATGGCCAGCCAGATTGTAGTCGGTGAGGACGCGCGAGCCGCGCCACCACCAGATGAAGCGGTCGGGAATCCAGCTAGCGGACGGGCCGGCCGGCGGAATTTTCAGATCACGGATGTCGAGCCAAATCCAAAAGGCGGGCGGCAGCAAACCGCGCTTGTGCAGCACTTCCAGCACACCGATGAGATTGCCCAGCAGCCCCACAAACAGGGCCGCCAGCAGCCCGGTGGCAACGGCGGGGAGATTTTCGATGGCGGCGGTTAATCGGTTTTGGTACAGGTTGACCAGGTTGGCCATCAAGCCAAATGCGCCGGTCAGGGTCAGCGCCAGCAGAGTGGGGATGTACAAATTAAAGGCTTCGGTGGAGACAATGCCGGTAAGCTGGGTGACCATCGCCATGAGCACGTAGCCAAAATAGTAGTAGCTAATGCCAAAACCAGACAGCCACGGGTCTTGCGGGGGAAAGTGCTGGCTGCGCAAAATGCCGTTGATAAAGGCAATTTCCATCCATTTTTCG
Organism: Anaerolineae bacterium; assembly: GCA_022071955.1. Taxonomy (GTDB): domain Bacteria; phylum Chloroflexota; class Anaerolineae; order 4572-78; family J111; genus J095. The sequence continues at coordinate 118,019 of JAJVIM010000006.1, read as the reverse complement.
CCGCCGGCGGTTTCGATGTTGGGGTTGTGGGCCTTGTAATAAACCCAGGCCAGATAGGTGACGGCGAACAGGGCCTCGACCAGCAGCACGTAGCGCCAGCGCTGGCCCAGCCAGGCCGGCAGCGAGGGTGCGTCGTCGGGGCGGGCTTGCCGTCGCTGCCAGATCAGGCCGGTGACGGCGACCACGGTCAGCGCCACAATAATACCGCCGGGGTTGTTTTGCAGCAGGCGAAAACTCGCGCCCAGCCACAAAATGTAGCCGGTGAGCAGCAATCCCACCGGCCGGGCCAGGGTGTAACCTCGATCCGGTAAAAAAGGGAACAGGCTCGCCGCCAGCGGCCAGCCAATCAAGCCGAATAATAGAATTACCAGCCACCAAACCAGTACAGAGATGTAGTCCATCAGAAGTTTATCGGCGTGTGGCCCTGGTTTTACGGGCAGACGCGCATGTTTGGGTACAAGCCTGAAATTATACCAGTAGGCACAAGATTAGGCTAACCCAGCAGGCGCTGGCTCAATTTCTGGATGAACATCATGTGGCGGTAGAGGTCGTTTTGCAGGCGAATCAGATCGCTGCCGTAGTTGAGGCGGCGAGCCAAAAAAGCAAAGGCCTCGTCGTCGGGCGGGGGCAGGGTGAGGTCTTTGGCGTTGCCGCGTACCATACGCAGGGCATTAATCAGGATGCGCAAAAAGTTGTAGGCTTCGAGCAACCGGGGGTAATCTTCGGGCGGCAGAATTTTGATGGCGGCCATGGCCTGCATGGTGGCCCGGGTGTTGGGGTTGCGCAGGCTGGGGTACAAATGGCCGTAAGTGATTTGCAACCCCTGCACCAGATATTCGGCGTCAACCAGCCCGCCGGGGCTGAATTTGGCGTGAACGGTGCCGGCCTGCACCAAATGCCGAATTTGCCGCTCGCGCATGGCCCGCATAGCAGCGGCGTCAAACGGTTCGCCGGTGTAGATCAGTTCGTCGCGGAGGCGGACAATCTGCTGGCCAAACTTCAAATCGCCGGCGATGGGGCGCAGTTTAACCAGCGCCTGCCGCTCGTAAGGCCAGGCGTCACCGCTGGGGCCAAAGTAATTTTGAAACGACTCAAGCGATACGGCCATGCTGCCGGCGTTACCGTAGGGCCGCAAGCGCAGGTCAAGTTCAAAAATGCCTTCGCGCTTGGTCTGGATGCTTTGGTTTACCTCCTGCACCAGCTTGGTAAAATATTCGGCGGTGGTGATGCTGCGCGGCCCGGTGGTGCGGCCGTTGCCGCCAAAAATAAACATCAGCTCGATGTCTGAGGCAAAGCCCAGTTCCCGGCCGCCGCATTTGCCCAGCGCGCCAACGCTCAGCGGGCAGCGACGTCCATTTTCAAGCTGCGGGATGCCATAAGTGGCGCGCAGTTCGGCGTCAACCAGATAGTAGGCGGCTTCAACAATTACTTCGGCCAGGTCGGTCAGTTCGGCGGCGAACAGGCCAAATTCATCAATGTGGCCCTGAATCTGGCGCATGTCGATGCGGAACATTTCCCGGTCTTTAAAGGCGTTGAGCGCGGCGCGCTGCGGATCGCCTTTGGGGTTATTGTTCAAAATGATGGCCAAATCTTCGCGTAGCGAGGATTTGGAGACACGCTCGGCCAGCCCCTCGCTGTCGCGCACCACCGGATACAGGTTGGTATGCTGCATCCGCAGAAAATCTTTCCACAGAAAATCGCTCACGCCCAGCAGCCGGGCCAGCCGGCTGAGCACATCGGGCTGCTCCAGCGAGGTGATTTCATCGGGCCAGTTGGGGCGGGTAAAAAGCTGGCCAATGTAATCCCTAAAATGGAGTAGCGCCGCCTCCGGGTTGGGCGACTGCGGCAGCAGGTGGGTAAAGTGCTTAATGAGCACCGTGGCCACCCGCAGCTCCCGCTGTTTTTCTTCGGATGTAATTTTGTTGCGGCGCAAATCGGTAACGTACAGCGTATCGCGCACGCGCGGCCCCTGCGAGGCCACGGTCATGTTGCGCACGTTAATGCCGGCCAGGGCCAGGGCGTTGGTCAGTTCGTACAAAAAACCAAAGGTGTCCAGCGCGTCGATGCGCAGCACCGTGTGGCGCTCTGAGATTTCGTTGTCAATTTTAAGATCAACCGGGTACAGGGTTTTTGGCTCGCTGGGGTGGTGGGGCAGGGCCAACACCACTCGTTTGGCCAGTTCGCCCTGCACTTCACGCTGTTCGCCGCGGTGCAATCGGTCAAAAAGCGCCGTCAGGTCGGAGTCGTACTGCTGCCACGTTTCCGGGGTGATTTTGCCGGCCAGGCCCAATTCAACCGGCTTCACGGTGAACACGTCAACAATTTTGCGCCGCGAGTCGTCGCTTTTGGGCTGGAACGAGTTGCGCAGCCGGCGCAGGCCGGCTTTAATGGGATTGGTTTCGGCGGGCGGGTTGGGGGCCGGCCCGTAAGTAAACACCTGCCCGTTCACAATGTCCAGCCCGAACACCACCAGCAGCCCGCAAATCAGCGACAGCACCCCCAGGTTGTCGTAACCCACCACCGTTACCTGCCACATGCCATCAGGCAGTTTGACAGCTTCGGACTGTACCAGCCGCCTGTTGGCGTCCAGCGCCTCGAGCAGGCGGGCGTGGTTTTCAATATCGGCGTCGGAGAACGTGGTGGCGTAGATGGGGTGCATGCGCACCAGCAGCGGCAACACGTCGGGCGGCGAGGTTTGGGGTTTGTCCGGCTGTTCGTTGGCCAGATGCCGCTGGTACACCGCCCTGATTACGGCGCTGTGCTGCTGGTACTGGGCGGTAAAGCGTTCGCCGGCGTCTGCGCCGGTGTAGCCCAGCCGCTTGGCCAGGTGGCTGAGCGCCTCCGGCTCTTTGGGCAGGGTGTGGGTTTGGCGATAGTGCATCAATTGCAGGTGATGCTCAACCGTGCGCAAAAAAACGTAACCATCGGTCAGCACCCGAAACTCGTCCTGCGGCAACAGCTCGGTGTTGGACAGGCCGGCCAGTGCGGTGAGCGTAGTGGCGCTGTCGATGCCGCTATCTGGCTGGCCCGGCCCGTGCGCCAGTTGCAAATATTGGGTTACAAATTCAATATCGCGGATGGAGCCCCGGCCCAGTTTTACTTCGCCCCAGGTGCGGCCGCCCTGGCGTAACTGGCCCTCAATGCGCTGTTTAAGCCGATGAATTTCCTGGCGCAGCGTGTCGTCATCGTGGCCAAAAATAATTGGGCGGGATTGGGCCAAAAACGCGCCGCCCACGCCCGGGCTGCCGGCGATGGTGCGAGCCTTGAGCAGCGCCTGCCGTTCCCACAAATTGGCGTGTTTGTGCAGGTAGGTCAAATGCCCCTCCACCGAGTTGACCAGCGCGCCGCTGCGCCCCCACGGCCGCAGCCGCATATCAACGCGGTACAAAAAACCCTCGTTGGTGGAACGCGACAGAATATCGATGAGGAGCTGGCCCATTTTGACAAAACGGTTGGGTTCTTCATCGGCCAAAAAAATCAGGTCGATGTCTGAGCTGTAGTTCAACTCCTCGCCGCCGAGCTTGCCCATACCCAGCACGGCAAAGCCCTGCGGGTTGGTTTCGGTTTGGTGCGCGGCCAGCGACAGCGCGGCCTGGGCCAGGCTATCGGCCAGGTGAGACAGTTGCAGGGTAACGCTGGGCATATCCAGCAGCCCCAGCAGATCGCAGGTGCCAATCCGCAGCAATTCCTGCCGCTGAAACCGGCGGAGCGCGTCCAGCGCCGGGGTCAGGTTGGGCTGGATAGGGGCAAAAAACGGTTCCACCACGGCCAGCGCTTCGGCCTGAAGATGGGCCAGCGTTTTGGTTTGGGCCAGGCTTTTGTGGTCGGTGAGGCGGGTGAAATAGCGCGGGTGGCGCAGCAAAATTTCGGTGAGAAACTGGCTGCCCACAAACAGCGTTACCAAAATTTCAAAGCCGCGCGGGTTGGTGGCCAGGTAGCGCAGCAGTTGGGTTGGCTCCTCGGCGCTGAGGACAAAGCGCTCAAAATTAACCAGCACCCGGTTGGGAGTGGCCGTGCCGGCCAGCGCCATCAGCAGCGAGGGCAGGCCATCGGCCAGCGCCTTTTTGGCCTGCGGCGAAATTTCGGCCAGCCGCAGCAGGTTTTGATAAGCGCCCTGCCAGTTGGCAAACTTTACCGGGGCCAGCAGGTTACGCACCTGCTCGTCGGTTAAATTGCCGTTTTGGATCAGCTCGCGGCTGCGCTGAAACAGAATCGTGCTCATTATTTTACAATTCTGGCAATCTCTTTGAACTGCGGGCCATCGGCCACGCGCAGCAGCTCAAACAGGGCCATTTCTGTGCTGGTGAGAATGCCGCCCGCGGCCTGAATGCGCTCGATGCCAAGCTGCCGGTTTTCGGCGGTGCGCGATGACACGGCGTCGATGACCAGGTGCACTTCGTAGCCCTGGCTCAGTAAATCCAGCGACGTTTGATAAACGCAAATGTGGGTTTCAATGCCGGTCATCAGCACCTGCCGGCGGCCGCTGGTGGCCAGTTGCTCCGTAAACGGAGCCACGCCGCAGCAGCTAAAACTGGCTTTGCTGATGGGCCGGGCTACATCGGCCATCAACTCGGCCAGGGCTGGCGTGGTCGGCCCCAGTTTTTCCGGCACCTGCTCGGTCCAGATGATGGGCAGGTCCAGCACCCGCGCCCCTTTGATCAGGCGTTCCAGGTTGTCAAACAGACTTTCTTTGTTGTGCATTACCTGGGCCAGCTTGCCCTGCACGTCGATGACCAGTAAAGCGGTATTGTCAATCGTTAGCATCAGTTTGCTCCTTTAAGAGATAGGATTCAGGAGTCAGGAATTAGGATTCAGGGTATGCTCAATTGTGTCACCCTGCCAGGGACTGTCGGACTCCCTTGAATGAAAATAGCGAATTGCGAATTTGCGAATGTAGGGGCGGTTCGCGAACCGCCCCTACCCAACGTTCATTCCTGGTGTCGAACCCCCGGTTCTGTCGGACTCCTTTGAAAACAGGACTCAGGAGTCAGGAATCAGCGAGTCAGCGAAACCGCGAATCATCTCCTCCGCCCCCTGCACCCCTCTTCGTCCTTCACTCCTCATCCTTCATTTTTCATCCTTCATTTGCCACTCGGCCGGCGGCCAGGGCCACGGTTTCATCGGCGCGGAGGGCCATGCAGTTGACGCCTTGCACCACGCCTTCTTTGGGCGGCACTTCATCGGCGGTGAAGCGAATGATTTTGCTCAGCCGGGAAATGGCAAAAATATCGTCGCCGGGGGTGATGGTGACCGCGCCGACCACATCTTCGGCTTTGATCGCCACTTTGCCGCCCGCGCCCGGCGCTTTGTTGGCGCTGAAGCCGGCCATCTGCCGGATGGTGCCTTTGCCGTCGGCGGTGAGCAAAAACACGCCACTGGCCTCGGTGACGGCGCACAGGCCGGCAATGGCGTCGTCATCGGCCAACCGGATACCCAGGCAGCCTTTAAACGGGATGGTATCTTCGGCAAAGCGGATGGCTTTGCCCTGGCGGGTGGCGATGAACACATCGCCGCTGCCGGAACTCCAGCAGGCGGCGGCCGGCGCGCCGAGCGCGCGGGCATCGTAAATCAGGTTGCCCTGAGCCATATTTTCTCCAAAAAAGTGATGCCGCAGGCGGCGTATCTGGCCGGTGGTGGTGATTACGTTGAGGTAGCCGCCGCCCCGGTTGGGCAACGCCAGCGCCAGTTTTTCACCCTGTTTCAACTCAAGCTGCCCGGTAAGCGATTGGCCCCGCGTCCGCACCGGTAACTCCGGCAGGCGGCTGGCGGGCAGTTTGAAAACGCGCCCCAGCGTGGTGATCAGCAGCAGCTCCTCGCCGGCATCGGCCACGGCCAGCAGCAGCGGTGGGTCGTCGTCGGCCGATTCCAGATCAAAAATGCCCATGCCGCCGCGCCGCTGGCGGCTGTACAGGTGGCGCGGGGTGCGTTTGGCCAGCCCGTTGCGGCTGATGGTGATCACGTTGAAGGTGGTCGGCGGCTCGGTGGTTTCCAGCAGCGATTCGGCGGTGGCTTTTTTGTCGCCGGCCAGCCGCTCAATTTCGGCTTCCAGCGATTCTATGTAGGCGACGATGGCCGGGTCAACCTGGCTCAAATCGGGTCGTTCTGTGAACATTGGCTCTCCATTGAACAGGAATCAGGAATTAGGGGGTGTTCCTGCTCCGGCTGTTAAAAGTTTGTGGCAGGAGTCCAAACTACATTTTTGGACTTCGGCTTTGTTTGTGTTGCTGCGCCGCCGGAATTGGCACATTCGGGTACAGGGGTATTTTACCACAAGAAAGAGGGGAGAAAAGTGAGGGATGAGGAGTGAAGGACGAAGCGGGGGTGCAAGGGAGCAGAGGGCAGGGGCGCAACACGCAACACGAATTACGGATTACGTTTTACGTTTTTGTAAATTTTTGTTTGCGGATTCTCGTACACCAGTTCCAGTGCGTCCTGTTGCCGGAGCTGCTCAAATTTGGCATCGATGTTGCTGCCGTAGACGGCTCGTTCCAACTGGCCGATGTAAATGTAATCGATACCGAGTTGGTTGATGAGTTGCAGCGTGCGCTGGGGGTCGGGGTTTTGCCAGAAATCGTTGACCGCAAAATCCCGCTCGCCAACCTGCGCCCCCGGGCGCTGCTCATTTTGATGCAGGCCGCCCAAAATCGAGGGCAGGCCGGTGTAGGCGGCCACGCGCATACCGCCTTCGCGGTAGTAGCCAATTTTGGCCTCGGCGATAACCGGCGTGCCGGACACATTATCCTGCAACCAGTGGATGGCGTCGTAATCGTAGTTCAGTTCGATGGAATTGCCGGCGGGCCACTCAAAAACGCCGCGAGTCATGTAGGCCAGCCCGTTGAGCGTGCCGATGGGCGGGCGGTGGTTGTCGCCGGGGAAACGGTCATCGACGCGGGTGCGCGCGCCAAACACGGGGTAAATCAGCCCGGCCAGCAGCAGCCCGATGGCCGCGCCGCGCCAAATCCACTGCCACGGCCGCGCCCAGCGCCAGGCGGCGTCCCAAATTTGGGGCAGCGCCACCGCCGCGGCTACTCCAAACATCACCCAAACCTGAATGTAAAATTTAAAGAGGGTGTTCATGCGGTAGTAATCGCCGCCGCCCAGAAAATCGCGCAAAAAGAAAAATTCTACGCCCAGCAACACCAGCAAGCCGGTGAACAACAGCAAGTTGAGAAACGCCGTCGCCGCCGAAACCTCGCGGCGCAACAGCAACAGCAGCGCCAGCGCCAGCAGCGGCAGCAGATAGGCCGGCACGCGATAGCCGGTCAAAAAGAGCAGACCGGCGACAACGAGGACTCCGCCGGTCGCCCACAGGCCAAGCTGGTGGGCGGTGCTTTCACGGCGAACCACGCGCCGGTAAATTTCGGATAGATGAGGCAGCACAGCCCAGCGGCGCAGCCCCAGGCTGAACGCTCGCAGCACCGACAGCCGGCTGTGCGGGACCAGCAGGCTCAGCCACAACCACGACAGCGCGACAAAAATAAAGAAGCCCCAGATTTTCAGGTGCAAACCGAGCGGCGTTTGGTTGGTCACCAGCCCGACGCCGGTTTCGGCGGGTGGCTGGTAGTGGGCAAAAAACGGCAGGTAGAGCAGGTAGGTGACGGCCAGTGTGGCCAGCGCCAGCAACCCGCCCTCCAGCAGGATCAGCCCGCCCCGGCGCAGGTTCAACTCAGCGGCGGCGCGGCGGTAGCCGGCCAGCAAAAACGCGACCAAAATCAGGCCCAGATAGGTGGGCAAATCCCAGGTATTGATCACGCCGACCGCGCCCAGCACAAACGGAAAGGCCAGCCAGCGGAGGAAGGAGGAAGGATGAATTATGAATGGTGAATTATGAACGGTGAAAGATTGTGTCTGGTTGGTTTGGGGTTGGGTATCAGTTTCTGAGGTAGGGGGCAGTTTTTGCGGCACACTAACGAGAGTGGGAATGTCACTTTCGGCGGCCACCGGCTCGCTGATTTCGCCGCTGACCGGAGTGGCTTCCGGCAAACTTGCTGGCTCGCTGTCCTGCTGGCTCGCTGTTCCTAATTCGTAATTCGTAATTCGTGATTCGCTATTCGCTGATTCGCTGTCTCGCTCACCCGCTGACTCCTGACTCCCGGCCAGCAGCCAATTGAACACCAAACTCAGCAGGAGCAGCGTCACCGGGATGCCGATCATGTGCGGGTGCAGGTCGGCAAAGAGAAAGCTGAAAAACGGGAACTCGTTGATGGTTTCCGGGATGACGCGGGTGGGGTCCCAGTAATTGTACGTTGCCAGCGATGCGCCGGACAGCGCCCGGCCAAAGCCATCGACGGCGCGCACGGCCGTTTCCAGGCCGGGGATGGCGCTGGTAAAGCTGCTGTCGCTCAGGTTAGCCAGCTCGCGGAAGAACTGGGCCGCGCCCTCCAGATTACCCAGCAACACCACAAACAAAATACCAAACACGCCGGAAGTGACAAACTTCAATTTGGTGATCGCGCCGGAAAAACGGCCCCGCCCCAGCGAAGCGGCCACATTGCCGGCCAGCCCAAAAACGCTGATCGCGGTGAGGCCGGCCAGCGTGGGCACGGCCAGATTAAAGGCAATTTCCGGGGCAATACCGGTCAATTTGATGAGCACGCCGACCAAAAACAGGCCGTAGTAGTAGTAATTGATGATGCCCCCGGCAAAGAAGGGGTCGTAGGGCGGCATGGCGGCGCTTTTGACCACCGCGTTCAAAAAGCCGATCTCCAGCATTTTTTCGCCGCCGAGCCACGGATGCCACAAATCCGGGTTGAGCACCCGCAAAAAAACAAACAGCAAAAAGATTGCGCCAAAAACCAGCTCGCTGGCCAGAATGAGCCAGCGCTGCTCGCGCCAAAATTGGGCCAGTTGGGCCCGCAGGTTGAGCGCCAGCAGCGCGTTGAGCACCACAAACAGCGATAGCGCCGCAAAAATGGTCAAAATGGTGTTGCCCAGCCAGCGCGTGCCCACCAAACTGGCCGCCAGCCAGACCAGATAGCTGGTCAGCAGCAGCCCCAGGCTGCGGCTCAGCCCGTAGCCGCGATCCGGCAGGCGGTGGAACAGCCAGAAGGTCAACGGGAAAAAAATCAGGCCGAAGAGCGACACGGCCAGCCACCAAACCAGCGCCGCTACCAGCGGTGAGTTGTTGGCCGGGCTGTTCCAGCGGAAATCATTAATCACCGGCAATTGGTCAACCGGCGTGTTCAGCAGCAGCGATTTACCCTGCCCCGCCGTTTCGGGGGTGTAGCCGGGCTGGTAGCCGCCCAGCCGCATCAGCAGGGTCGGCTGGCCAACGTAGCCGGGGATGGCGTTGCGCCAGGTGTTGGCCAGCAACGCGTCCCACTCCGCCGCCGAAAGCTGGCGAACTTTTTTAAACAGCATCGGTTTGGGGTGGTCGTACACGGTAAAACTTTCGTCCGCCGATTGGTCATCAATTTTGAATGGGCCAAGTTGGGGCGGCGTTTCATCGGCCCGCACCAGTTCAAAACCCAGCTTGCCGGAAAAGAGGGCGTCGTAGTAGCGGGTGCTCATGGGGTAGCGTTCCGGCAGGCGGGGGATGGTGCGCCACAGGCGGTTGGTGGCCAGCGCCACGTAATCGCAATTCAGCAGGGTGTCGCGCAGATTCTCGTACTTTTCGCGGGTGTCCTCATCGTACATGGGCAACTGCGGCTGGCGATAGCCGTGCGCTTCGGGGTAGGCGGTGGGTTCCGGCAGGTTGGTGGGCATGCGGTCGTCCCAATGTTCAAAGGCGATACAGGAGCCATCCGGCACGTTTTGGTAGATCCAGCGCGAAAAAGTAATCCAGGTGTGCTCGGTGCCGTACACGCCGTTGACAAACGCCAGCGACCAGAATGCGGAAGCCAGCACAACAATGAGGCCCAGCGCGACGGCTGAGAAACGAAGGCTGAACGCGGAAGGCTGAGGGATGAAATGAAAAAATTTTCGCCTTTCGCCTTCATCCTTCAGCCTTGTCATTGCCACAATCAGCCCCGCGCCAAACAGGCTCAGAAACGGGACGACCGGAATCATATAACGCATAAATTTGGCCAAAAACAGGCCTGTTGGGCCAAAATAGAGGATGAGCCAGGCCAGCGATAGCAGCTCACCGACTTCGGCTTTGCCCCGCACCGCTTTAACAAGCACCCAGCCCGTGCCGGCCAACCCCAGCAACCCCAGCGCCCAGCCCATGCCCCAGCGCAACTGCTGGTCGATGAAGTACCAGTAGGCCGGCGTGCCGCGATATTGCCGCGTAAAAGGAAAATCGGCAATGCCGCGCACCATGTTGCCCTGCTCTTCCAGCACGGCTTGTTTGAAGTTTTCCCAATCCAGCAGCACAAATGGCGAGCTGACGGCGAAAATCAAAAAGGCCGTGGCCAGCGACAGCAACACCAACCCAACCATCCGGCCCGGCAGCGAAGCACGGTTGGTTTCGGCGGCGGGGGGGCGAATGACGGCCAGCACGCCGGCCAGCAGCGGCGCAGCGGCAATCGGCAGCGCGCTGAATTTGGAAGCCACCGCCAGCGCCACACCCACACCGGCCAGCAGCGCCGCGCCCACCGAGCGGTGCTCGTACAAACGCATCGAGCCGTAAACAGCCAGCAGAGTGAACGTGGTCGAAACCGGATCGACGGCAAAAAAGTGAGCCAGTTGAATTTGCAGCACGGTGAACGCGCCAAACGCCGCGGCCAGCAGGCCACCGGCGTCGCCGTACAGCCGGCGGCCAATTAAAAACAGCAGCAGCACCGAAAAGAGATCAGACAGGGCCATCAGCGCCCGGCCCACTTGAGCATACCCCTGGCCGGAGGTAGCCATCGCCATAAAATCAAGCCACGTTTGCGGCAGCCCTATTTGCTGGCCAAAATCAACGGCGTTGTGCAGCAGGTTGGCCGTAATCACCAGCACGTACAGCGGAAAATGGCCGTAGGTGTACGAGCGGCGCTCCTGCGTATCAACATTCCAAAAGGGATTGAGCCGGGATTGGCGGGGGTTAAGCAGGTCGGCGGGGTTGTCTGGCCAGCGAATGGTGGGCGCGTAAAACGCCACCGTCGAGCGTTCATCGGGGTGGGCAAAAATGCCGCCATCCCAGTTGAGATTGTAAAAACGCAATCCGGCGGCGGCGGTCAGGACAAGCAGCAGCAATATCGGAACAAGCAGGCGGCGTGTGTGCGGCATGCGGATTATTTTAACTGGCAATAGAGCGATGGGCAAGTAAACGGCTGCCGGCAACTCAAATTAGCGGCGGAGAAAAATTTGCCCTATCCCGGCGATGGTGCTACAATAACGCCCGTTGTTGGGGAGTCGTCTAGTGGTAGGACAGCAGGTTCTGGCCCTGCCGGCCGGGGTTCGAATCCCTGCTCCCCAGTCCAATCAGGGGCACAGCCTGCACAGGCGTGCCCCATTTTTTTTGCCGGGCAATCGTATGTCTGCGTCGGGTAAACCCAAACTCAAAACAAAACAAGTGGTTTTGCTGGGAGCGTTGGGGGCGGGAGTAGTGCTGGTGCTGGCTGTGCTGGCCTACCTGCTGCTCGGCCTCAGGTCGCCGGCAATAACTGATGCCAGTTTGTCTGCCCGGCCCACCCTGAGCCTGCCGACCGCCGCCGTGGCCAGCGCCACTCCCGGCCCGCCTGCACCCCAAAAAATTGCGTTTGTCGCCCGCAAGCCGATCAACGGCTTTTCAAGCTGCACTCATTTTGGTTTTCGGGGACAGGTTTTGGCCGGTAATGGAAAGCGCGCCCGGAACGTCCAAATAGTGGTTTGGTCAAAAGACGAAGGGTTGCTGGCGCTGGCCGATGTTGACGGGCAGGGGCAGTATTCGCTGCGGCTGCCGGGCCGGCCGGCGGTGCGGCACCTGTGGGCCCAGGTTTTTCAAAACGATGTGCCGGTTTCTGAAGCGGTAGCGGTAGATACCCACCTCAATTGCGAAACCGGTTTTCAAATTTATCAGATTGACTGGCAGCCGGCCCAGCCGTAAAACTATTCAATTCTTCATTAATAAGTAATTTTCAAAACTAACCTTTAAAATTGGCATAAAACAAATAGACAGGATTTACAGGATTTTCGGGATTAGAATAGCTAAAATCAAATCAATCCTGTTAATCCTGTCCAAAATAAAGTCCTATTAGAGTTGAAAACGACTTAAAACAAGGATACCCATGCAAACAGAAATCTACACCGACTCAAAAGGGTTTGAACTGCTCGCCGGGGAGTGGGATAATTTACTGGAACGATCGGTCAGTGCGCCATTTTTTATGCGGTACACTTACCAGTGTTTATGGTGGAAATATTTGGGCAACAATGACTTGCTGCTGATCGCCATCCGCACCGACGACGGCCGGCTGGTGGGGTTGGCCCCGCTGTACGGCAAAACCAATTCACTGGGGCTGCGCGAGCTTAGTTTTGTGGGCTGCGTCGATGTTTCGGACTATCTGGATTTGCTGGTTGACCGCGATTACGTGGCCGACGTTTACGAGGCGCTACTCGATGCGTTGGACAGCGAGGCGGTAGCCTGGGATGGGTTGTACCTGTGCAGCCTGTCGCAGCGGTCCATCACTCACAGCCGGCTGGTTGAAACTATGCAGGCGCGCGGCTGGCACGTTGAATCCAGCCAGCAGGATGTTTGCCCGGTGATCACTCTGGCGAATAGCTGGGATGACTATTTAACGGGCATCGACAAAAAACAGCGCCACGAAATCCGGCGCAAAATCCGCAAAATTGAGAGTGAGGCCGAAACCCGCTGGTATGCCATCGACTCGGTGACCGGGCTTGATGAGGCTATGGCCAAGTTCATCGAACTGCACCAAAAATCGACGCAGGACAAAGAGGATTTTTGGAGCGAGGCGCTGATCAGCTTTTTTACCGAGCTGTCCAAAGCAATGGCCGAGCGGGGCTGGTTGAAACTCTATTTTATTGAGGTCGATGGCATTAAGGCCGCCTCGATGCTCTGTTTTGATTACAACAACGAGTTTTTGCTGTACAACTCCGGGTACGACCCCGAGCAGTTTGGCAATTTAAGCCCCGGCAATGTGCTCACCGCCTATACCATTCAACACGCCATCGAACTTGGGCGCAGCCGGTACGATTTTTTGCGCGGCGACGAGGTGTACAAGTTTCGCTTTGGCGCGGAAGCCGAACCGGTGTTTGATTTACGGATTCACCGGCCCGGCACGGATGTGCAGGTGGAGGGCTGCTAGATTTTTCCCCTCATCTCCCAAAACAAAACAGGGCGACGGAACACCGTCGCCCTGTTTTTAGTTGCGATACAGCTCAGCTATCAAAGTACAGCATATATTCGTGGGGATGCGGCCGCAGGCGAACAGGGTCTACTTCCTCGGCGCGTTTGTAGTTAACGTAAGCTTCAATTACGTCGGGCGTAAAGACATCACCCTGCAGCAGGAATTCGTGGTCTTCTTCCAGCGCGGCCAACACGGCATCGAGGCTGCCGGGGGTGTTGGTGATGGCGGCCGCTTCTTCTGCGGGCAGATCGTACAGGTCTTTGTCAATCGGTTCACCGGGATCGATCTGGTTCTGGATGCCGTCGAGGCCGGCCATGAGCAGCGCGGCAAAGCAGAGGTAGGGGTTGGCGCTGGGGTCCGGGGCGCGGAACTCGATGCGTTTGGCTTTGGGGCTGGACGAGTACATCGGAATGCGGCAGATGGCCGAGCGGTTGCGCTGCGAGTACACCAGGTTGATGGGGGCTTCGTAGCCGGGCACCAGCCGTTTGTAGCTGTTGGTGCCGGGGGCGGCAAAGGCCAGAATCGCCGGCGCGTGTTTGAGCAAGCCGCCAATGTAGTAGCGGGCGATATCGCTGAGCTGGGCGTAACCGGCGTCATCAAACATCACGGTGTTATTACCCTTCCACAGGCTTTGGTGAACGTGCATACCAGAGCCGTTATCGCCAAAGAGTGGTTTGGGCATAAAGGTGGCGCTCATGCCGTGCTGGCGGGCCACATTTTTGATGAGATATTTGTACGCCTGCACCTGGTCGGCCATTTTGGTGAGCGGCTGGAACTTCATATCGATTTCACACTGACCAGCGGTGCCAACTTCGTGGTGGTGAACTTCAACCACAATGCCGATGGATTCCATAGCCAGCACCATTTTGCTGCGAACATCTTGCAGCGTGTCGGTGGGCGGCACGGGGAAGTAGCCGCGTTTGGCCGGGATTTGACCGCCCAGGTTGGGGCCAAGTCGGCTCAGTTCCGCGCCGCTGTTCCAAAAGCCTTCGGGGCTGTCAACAAAGTAGTAGCCGGAGTTGGTGCCGCCGCCGTAGCGCACGCTGTCGAACAAAAAGAATTCCGGTTCCGGGCCAAAGAAAGAGGTATCGGCGATGCCAGTTTTCTTGAGGTAGGCTTCGGCCTTTTTGGCTACGTTGCGCGGATCGCGGCTGTAGGCCTGGCGGGTGATGGGGTCGTACACATCGCAGACAATGACCATGGTGGGGATTTCAAAGATGGGGTCAACGAATGCGGTCGACACATCCGGGATCAAAATCATGTCTGATTGGTCAATGGTTTGGAAACCGCGGATGGATGACCCATCAAAGCCCAACCCTTCTTCAAACGTATCTTCATCTACCTGTTGGGTAGACACGCTGAAGTGCTGCCAGACACCAAAAAGGTCGGTGAAACGAAAATCGACCATTTTGATGTCTTTGGCTTTGATTGTATCGAGAACTTCTTTTACTGATTGTGCCATTTTACTTCTTTGATTCTCCTTTGAAAGAATTTGCAGAAAAATTTTATAGTGACCAGGGCTGATGCCTGGTTAGCCAACAACTTTAACTGTATCAACACTGGCCGTCAAACCGCGGCGCACCAAATCTTTGGCGGCGCGCAGCCGCAGGTCTTCCAGGTCTGTACCCACATAAAAACTGTAGCGATCTTCTGCGTCACGATATTCGACAGCCGCAACTTTGGATCGGGCTTTGTAAATGGGCATTTCCATGCCGTTTTGAACCAGTTTGCTGGATAGCGGGCTGAGATTTTCTTTGACCCGTTCAAAATATTCCGGCAGCAACCGGTCGGCGCGCAGGTCGGCCTCGTCATTGAGCCGTTTGTCGGCGATAAGGGCCAGGGCCACCTGATGGCGCAGAGAAAAAACTTCGTAACCTTTGTCCAACTCAACTTCCCGGCGGCCGCTGGCGGCATAAGTGTAGATAGCGTCGGAGGTCATTGAGGGGAAGACCGGCGCCCAAAATTCGTTTTCGTGGCCGTTTTCGCCCCGTTTTTTCAAATAAAACAGGGGCCGAATCAATTGCAACGACAGGCGATGGACGCCGCGCACGTGCAATTTTTCGCTTTTGCCGGGCACGCCCAGTTCGCCAACCGTGTGCAGATACTCGGTTAAGTAGTCCCGAATTTTGGCCAGTTCAACATGGCGGAACAGGGGGCCGCCGGGCGTGGTCACAAATACTTCGTCGCCAACGGTGTACACCGGGTACATCTGGTGCGAGCGGCGAGCCACAAAAACATAAGTAGGCAGGCGGGCCATATTGACCAGGCCGGGCACAAGTTTTTCTACCAGCCCTTCAACTTCTTCCGGCGAGCGTCCTTCTACTCTAAAACCGCAAACTTCGGCGTTGTATTTGCTGGTGCCGTTTTTGGTGAGATGGATTGGCACCCGAAAGGCGTGATCGCGGTCAACCGAGATGGTGGAAATTTCTACTACGGCAAAATACGGCACTTCGCTGCTGTTTTTACCACCATTTTGCTCTAATAATACCTTCATCAAACTCTCTCCTTGAGGTAGCCAGGGTGAAACCGGGGTTGAACCTGCTGGCAGGCCCAACCCCGGTACGGTGCAGGTTTGCTTAGCTGGCGGTATCGACAACCGGCATCATAATCCGTTCGCCGGGTTTGGTGTTGACAACGCGGGTACCAAATTCCGGGTAGCTGATGGTGCCGTGTTCGGTAATGTCCAACCCTTCCAGTTCCACCGAGGTAGGAACGCGGATGCCCATCGTCACTTTGAGCAGGTAGAAAACGCCCATCATTGTTACAAATGACCAGCCGCCGATGGCGACGACGCCGATAAACTGGGTGATGAGCTGGCTAAAGCCGCCGCCGTAAAACAGGCCGGCAACTTCGCCCATAGCAGTCAGCCCGCCGGCCGCTGGGGCCGCAAACAGCCCCACTGCCAGGGTACCCCACACGCCGGAAAAAGCGTGAACGGCCACCGCGCCAACCGGGTCGTCAACTTTCAGGACACGTTCAACAAACTCAAGGCCATACACAACCACAATCCCACCGCCCAGGCCGATGATCAACGCCCCCATCGGGGTAACGCTGGCGCAGCCGGCGGTAATGCCAACCAGCCCGCCCAGCACGCCGTTAAGCGCCATTTCGGTAGAAGGGTGGCCGCTCTTGATCCAGTAGACAATCAGGGCCGACAGCGCGCCGCCGGCGGCAGCGATGTTGGTGGTTACGGCCACAAAGCCGATGCCGGGGTTCATCCCGTACAGGGTGCTGCCGGGGTTAAAGCCAAACCAACCAAACCAGAGGATGAACACACCCAGCGCCGCCAGGGTAATGCTGTGGCCGGGAATTACGTTGCTGCTGCCATCTTTGTTGAATTTACCAATACGCGGGCCAACCATTATCGCGCCGGCCAGGGCGGCCCAGCCGCCAACGCTGTGCACAATGGTGGAGCCGGCAAAATCGATGAAGCCCATCTGAAACAGCCAGCCGCCGCCCCAGTGCCAGTGGCCGGAAACGGGGTAAATTAAGCCCGTAAGCACAGCGCTGTAAACCAGGTAGGCCGGAAAACTGAAGCGTTCGGCCACGGCCCCGGAAACAATGGTGGCCGCCGTACCGGCAAAGACCAACTGGAACAGAAAGCCGGCCCAGGCATAGCCGCTGCCGGCATCGTAGCCGATGCCGCTCAGGAAAAAGTTGTCGGTGCCAATGAACCCGCCGGCAGAGGTGCCGTACATCAGGCCGTAACCAATAACAAAAAAGAGAACGCTGGCCGCGCAAAAGTCCATCAAGTTTTTCAACATCAGGTTGGCGGCGTTTTTAGCCCGGCTGTAACCGCTTTCTACCATTGCAAAACCGGCCTGCATAAAGAACACCAGAAACGCCGTAACCAGCAGCCAGATGGTATCCAACTGGCGGACGACATCGCCTACTGGCGGATCTTCTTCCTGGGCAAAGGCCCAGCTAACAGTAACCAAACTCAGAACTATGGCAATCGGCAATGATCGTTTTAATATTTTTGATACCATCTTTTCTTCTCCTTAAACTAGGTTGGTCCTGCGAGCGAAATAAAAAAGCCCCCAATCACGAATTCGTACTCGTGACTGAGGGCTTCTCGGCCGCTCAAAAGAGTTGGTATTTTTTATTGTTAGCTAACGCGCCAAATATTAGCAGAGTTCAATTTTTTTGTCAAGCCGAAATTTGGTTTTGTTCTAAAATTTTAAGGTTTGAAAAAAAACCGCGAAATTTACACGTTTTGGCCCACGGCAATGACAGCCTCGGCTACCTGACGCATTGTGAGCCGCTTGCGCCGGGCGGTCATTTGCAGCCGTTTGTAGGCTTCGGCTTCTGACAGGCCGGTGGTAACCAAAATTTGTTTGGCCGCATCCACCAGATTGCGGGCCTCCAGTTGGCCGCGCAGGCGGTATACTTCCTGAGCTTTGGCCTGCATCACTTCAAAGCGGGCAATGGCCACCTCGATGGCCGGCCCCAGCTTGTTTTCATGGATCGGTTTTACCAGGTAGCCCATCACCGAAGCGTTGGCCGCCCGTTCAATCAGGCCACGCTCGCTGTAAGCCGTGAGCATAACAATAGGCAGGGGCATTTCGGCCTGCAAAATTTCGGCCACCGTCAGCCCGTCCATTTCCGGCATTTTGATATCGAGCAGCAGCAGTTGGGGTTTAAGCTCATTGGTTTTGGCCAGGGTGTCCACGCCGTTAGCCGCGGTGGCAATCACTCTGTGCCCCAAATTGGCCACCATTTGCGACAGCCCCATTCTGATTACGGCTTCATCATCTGCGATCAAAACCCGCAGCGCGCTACTTTCGGTCATCGTTCCTCAAAGAAATTATGATTGACTGCAACGAGACAGTTTAACACAGTTTGGGCAGGTTTGGCTAATTTTTTAGGCCGATTTACTTTCGGGAGTTTTGTTCAAATAAGAAGGGCCCATGCTATAATAGCGGCCAAATTTTACGTGTGTTGTACATTATAATAGTGAACCCATGACTCTCCCAGAAGATACTGTTTTAGTCAACCGCTATCGGATTGATGGCCTGCTGGCCCACGGTGGCATGGGGGCCATTTACCGCGCCTTTGACACCAATTTAAATACGCCGGTGGCCATTAAAGAAAATTTCTTTCAAACGCCCCATCGAGTCGCCCAATTTAAACAGGAAGCCCTGTTGCTGGCCCGGCTGCGACACCCGGCGCTGCCACGGGTAATCCATCACTTTAGTTTTGAAGGCCAGCAATATTTGGTGATGGATTATATTGAAGGCGACAACCTGTGGGAGATCATTCGGCGGCGGGGCGGCCCGCTGGCCGAGGCGGAAGCGGTTGATTATTTGATCCAGGTGTGCCAGGCGGTAAGTTACCTGCACCAGCAAAACCCGCCCATCATCCACCGCGACATCAAGCCCCAAAATATTAAAATTACGCCGCAGGGCAAGGCGGTGCTGGTGGATTTTGGCATTGCCCGCCAGTTTGAGGGCCACAACAGCCACACTGCCGCCGGGGCGCAGGGGGTTACGCCCGGCTTTTCTCCGCCAGAGCAGTATAGCGGCGAAGGCACAACCCCGGCCTCTGATATTTACAGTTTGGGAGCCACGCTCTACGCGGTGCTCACCGGCAAAAAACCGCCCAACAGCGTGAGCTTGCTGGCCGGCAGCGCCAAATTTGAGCCGCCCAACCTGTCTAACCCCAACATCAGCCAGCAGACCACGCAGGCCATCATCAGTGCCATGCAAACCCAACCGCACATGCGCCCGCAGTCGGTGGCGGAATGGCAAAAACGCCTCGAGGCCATTGCCCGCTCGCTGCCGCCCGGGCCGGAGCCGGTGGCTGGCCGACCGGAGCCGGTGTTGCCCCGGCCGGCGCCAATACCGGCCGGACCGCCGGCCGAGTTTTGGCTGGTTGACCAGCGCGGCAACGGTTACCCGCTCCGTTCAACCGAGCCGATGTGGCTGGGCCGCCATCCCGAGGCGGACATTTGGATTGATGATGCGAATGTCTCCCGGCAGCACGCCCGGATTAAAGTGGAAAACGGTCGCTGTTTTGTGCTTGATAATCACAGCGCCAACGGCACGCTGCTAAACAACTGGCGCTTGAGCGATCAATGGACGCCCATTGAATCTGGTGATGTGCTGATTGTTGGCCCGGCGCGCTATTATTTAACCACTACCCAGCCGGTGAAACTGGCGCCTCCCCGGCCCCAAACGGCGGAAGCTCCGGCGGTCGCCTCCACCTCTACCGATACGCTGGTAACCCGGACTCGCCTCAAAAAGTCGCGGCGCAGCGGGCGGTTGGAGATGATTTTGCTGGCCATTTTGCTGCTGACGCTGGCCGGCGGAGGCGGTTTGTGGTGGTTCAATTCCGGGGGACTGGCCAGGTTTCGGGCCCAACCGACCGCTCCGGCGGTTGTAGCGGTGCTGCCCACCCCCACCGAGTCGCCGTCACCATCGCCATCGCCAACGGCGCTATCCTTTCCCACGGTTACGCCCGGCCCGCCAATAACCCGCACGCCCACCACCACCAAAGCCGATGTGCTGGCCACGCCCACCCGCCGGTTAACAAGCACGCCCACACCGCTGGCGGCCACGGCCACGGCTACCCTCACCCGCACTTCAACGCCGGCGGCCTCGCCCGTCGTCGCCCGGCCGCAACCGGCGGCGGGGCCAACGCTAATGCCGCTCAAATCGCTGGAGTCGGTGGCGGAGTTGGGCCGGCGGGAAGTCATCGATGTGGATATTAACCCCAAAAACCCGCTGGAAGTGTACGCTTTGGTCAAGCGCGACGGCATTTACAAAAGCGTTACCGGCGGCGACGGCCCCTGGGCCAGGGTTGATCTTGACGGTTCCGGGTTGACCGCGCTAACCATCGACCCCGGCAATCCGGCCCGGCTGTACGCGCCCACCTGGAATGCGGTGCTCAAATCGACGGACGGCGGCAGCACGTGGGAGGCTAAAACCAGCGGGCTGGTGGCTAACCGGGTTGTCGATCTGGTTACCGTTCACCCGGCCAACCCCAATGTGTTGTTTGCCGGCGTTGGCGAAAAACTGGTGGTTTCTACCGATCAGGGTGAAACGTGGACGTCGCAGGGATACGGCGAGGGGCTGGGGGCGGCCCGGCTGCACGCTATTGTGGTTGATCCTTTTAACCCGGATACGGTGCTGGTGGCCGGGCTGGCCGCGGCCATTTACAAATCCACCGATGGCGGACGCAATTTTGCACCGCTGCCGTTCAACGTGGGCCAGGGCGCGTTTGGGCTGGCCGCGCATCCCGCCCAGCCGGGCGTTTATTTGGCCGGTATCAACTCGATTGTGGCCGGGATTATCAAAACCGACAACGCTTTTGACTTTCGCTCGGTGAGCGACGGCCTGATCTATGGCGGGGCCGACTCCGCTTATTCGGCTATCAGCTACGCCCCCGGCAATCCGGCCATTGTTTACGCCGGCAGCGGGCTGGAAAGCGAACCCGATTCCAAAGGTATGTTCAAAAGCAGCGATGGCGGCGAAAACTGGCAGCGGATTAATAGTGGGCTGGCCATTAACCCCGATACCGGCTATCCTCATTATGTAAAATCGACGGCTGTTCATCCCACCGACCCCACTATTGTCTTTGCCGCCACCGGTTCCGGGCTGTACAAAAGCAGCGACGGCGGCCAGAGTTGGGTGTTGAAATAGCTTTGGCGCTGCCGATCCATGGTACACATACTCCCACTCCCCGCCCCACCTGTGCCCCGCAAGGGTAGCCCCCAATTTGGGAGTTCAGGGGCGGACAGGCACTAAATTTTTGGGATGCGGTTCATTTGCCCTCATCCCCCCGGCCCCCTTCTCCCGGAGGGAGAAGGGGGAGAAAAGAGTTTTGGGTGTGGTTTGGGCGGCGTAGCCGCCCAAACCACACCCATTCAATAAAATTCCCCCCTTCCTCGGGGAAGGGGGGCCAGGGGGGATAGGGCAAAATAACGCGATTACAGTTAAATGCGGCACTACTGATGAGGTAGGTGCGTAATTTTTATAAATTTTCCTTTACAAAAACCCCGTTCGATGCTATAGTAGCAGCGCAATTTGACGTAATGCCCGGTTAAAGGTGGTCATGAAAAAAGAACAATTCCCCATTCCCGAAGACAAAATCAGCGACACGATGCGCGACTACCTGGGTGAAATCTACCGTCTGGGGCAGGGCGAAGCCTGGGTCAGCACCACCGCGTTGGCCGAGGAGTTGAACGTTTCCGGCCCAGCTTCAGTGCGGATGGTACGCCGCATGCATCAGGTGGGGCTGGTGGACCACCTGCCCTACAAAGGCATCAAATTGACCCCCTACGGCAAAAAAGTGGCGCTGCTCAATATTCGGCGGCACCGGTTGGTGGAGCGATTTCTGGTGGATGTGCTCAGGTTTGGCTGGCACGAAGCCCACGACGAGGCCGACAACCTGCAAAAAGGCATCAACCAGATTCTTGAGGACCGGATGGATGAATTAATGAACCATCCCACCACTTGCCCCCACGGCGACCCCATCCCCACCCGCGAGGGCGTTATGCCCGAACTGGGCGACAAACCGCTGACGGTGATCCCCCCCGGCCAAAAAGGCAAAATTACCCGCGTTCGCACCCGCGAGTCCAAAAAGCTGCAATACCTGGCCGAAATCGGACTGGTGCCCGGCGCAAACTTTGAACTGGTCAACCGCGCGCCGTTCAACGGGCCGCTGCGCCTGAAAATTGGCCAGCACGAACAGGTGATTGGCAGCGAGCTGGCCGCCGCCCTGTGGGTGGTCAGCCCGGCGGCCTGACCCCGCCGATTTTCCTATTGCTTGTCCCCTATCTTTTGGGCCATAATAAGAGCGTTCCCCGAACCGGGGTGCGCTCTTTAACATTTTCAAGATCGGTGGCCCAAAATGATGCAACGTCTTCCTCTTCACCGCGGGTTGTGGCTCGCTCTGTTTCTGCTGTTTCTGTTAGCCGTCGCGCCGGCTTTTGCCGGCAACGACCCGCCATTACCGGCCATCGATTTTGAAACCTCCCGCGCCGCCGGTCTCGAAACCCTGCCCACACCGACCCCCTCGCCCACGCCAACGTTTGTTCCCGGCAGTGGTGCGCTGGTGGGTGTGGTGTTTGACGCCGCCACCGGCGCGCGTCTCGAAGGCGCGGAGCTGACCACCGGCGGCCGCACCACTCGCAGCATCGCCAACGGTTATTACCGTTTTGATAATCTGCCCCCCGGCGACTACCCCGTTACCGCCTCGCTGCCCGGCTACGAGCCGGCCCAGCGCAGCCGCGACGTGATCGCCGGCCAGATTCGCTGGAACAGCATCGGCCTGATACAAGCTGCGCCGGCTACCGCCACCCCAATTCCGCCAACGAGCACCCCCACTGTAACACCCGTACCGCCGACCGCGACGTTTACGCCGATTCCACCCACCAGCACCCCCGTACCGCCAACTGCCACCGCCACCCTGATTCCGCCTGCCAGCACGCCCACCGCTACCCAAACGCCGCTGCCGCCCACGACCAGTCCCACCCCGGCTGCCGGGGCGGGCAATCTCATCGGCATTATTTTCAATGCTGACGACAACAGCCGCGTGCCCGGCGTGCAGGTATCGGCCAACGGGCAAACCGTGCTGTCCAATCAAAACGGCGTTTACCTGCTGAGTGACTTGCCCGCCGGGGCCGTGCCGGTGGAAGCAGCCGCGCCCGGTTTTCAGCCGGCCGTTAAGGTGGGTACGGTTGAACCCAACCTGACCCGCTGGAACAGCATCTGGCTCGCGCCGCTGGCCCAGCCTTCGCCCACGTTTACCGCTGCGCCGCCCACTGTCACCCCGATTCCGCCCACCAACACACCGACGGCTACCGCCGTATCGCCCACCGCCACGGCCAGCCCGACCCCCACCTTCACCCCCTCGGCCACGGTTCCGCCGCCAACGGCCACGGCCAGCCCAACTGTGCCACTGCCAACTGCCACTGCTACCGCGACACCCGCACCGCAGACCGGCTCGCTCATCGGCCTGATCACCGATGCCATCACCGGCGAGCGGTTGGTGGGGGCGCGGGTGAGCGTGCTCAACCAGCAGCTTGTTACCGACGAGCGCGGTTTTTACCAGTTTGACAACCTGCCGCCCGGCCCGCAGACCGTTACCGCCGAAAAAGAGGGCTACGCCGCCGGCCAGCGCACCGAAGAAGTCATCGCCGGCACGCTGCGCTGGAACAGCATTGCTTTAGCGCCGCAGGTGGCCGGCTGCCCCACCAGCTCCAGCGCCCGGTTTGAGCTGATCCCGGTGATTCCCGCCGGCGACGCCCGGCCCGATTATCTGCACGGCGATCTCAATTTTGCGTTGCGTGGTTTCAGCCCCACCAGCGCCGCCCTGCGGTTGATTGATTACGCCGGCGGCACCGATGCCAACGCGCCGCAACTTTCCGGCCTGTTTGAGCCAAACCGCTTTCCCGGCATGTCGGCGGCCTACCGGGCCTACCACTGGGATTGGGGCTGCGGGGCCAACGGCTGTCGCGGCAGCCTCATCACTGATTGGCCGGTAACGGTGGCCGGGTTGGTGACTCAACCGGGCCAGCCGCTCTACCTGCCGGAGCGTCCGGCCACTATTTACACTGGCGATTTCAAGGCGGTGGTACTCTACGCCGAAGAAACCCGGCTGACGCTGGGCTACACTCGCGAGGATTCGGTGGCCTTTGGTTACGCCATCCACTTTGAAAATGTGTGCGTTGACCCCAACCTGCTGGCGCTGTATCGCGCCCAAAATAACGCCGACGGCTTTCGCGTTTCCGGCCGGCTGCCCGCGCTGCGCGACAACCAGCGGTTCGGTGCGGCCGCCGGCAGTGAAATCCAGGTAGCCATCCGCGACCGCGGCGCGTTTATGGACCCGCGTTCGCGCAAAGACTGGTGGCGGGGCTTTTAAAGGATGTGCGTCAGTTTTGGGCGCAAAACCCGAAACTGGCGCACAAATTCTGCGCTGTCTCTCCAAAAACGGTTGACACCCCCCGGCCCGTCTGGCATAATATCTTTTCGATTTAACATCTTCCCAACCCGATTTCCTCAACTCAATCAAGTCTATATACGGTGCGCGTTTGCCGCACCAACGGAGAAACATCCCAATGAATGTGAATGTTCGTTTGAGCGTTGGTTTAGCTCAATCTGTTGGCAACCCCCGGTTAACCGTTATCCTGCCCGAAGGCGCAACCATTGCCGAGCTGCTGGTTCAACTTGGCGATAGTTATCCCCAGCTCCAGCCCAAATTAAACACCGCCGTGCCAATGATCGCCGGCCGGCATACGCCCGTTTCCGAGAGCCTGACTGCCGGCCAGGAAGTGGCTTTGTTGCTGCCGATTGCCGGCGGCTGATAAATCCAATATTTTACAAACAAGAGGAGGCTTTACCGTGGCACTAAAAGAAGCGCACGATGCGCAAAGTACCGATTTTGGTTCGTTTGAGACCGCGCACGAGACCGTGTTTGTGGCTCAGTTTGTTGACGGCGTTTTGGACCCCCACAAACCGATGCTCGGGCCGGTGCGCGATGGCGGCCACATTGTGGCCAACACCGCGCCGGGCTGCTGGGGGCCGATGATCACCCCGGAAATCCGCGGCGGCCACGAGGTGACTCATCCGGTGGCCGTGGCCGGCGCTGAGGTGGGCGATGCCATCGCCATTCGCATTAAAGATATTACCGTTACCTCGCTGGCCACCGCCTCCGGCAACGATCAGTGGATGGAAGGCCGCTTTTTGGGCGATCCGTATGTGGCCGGCAAATGTCCGCAGTGTGGCACGCTCTACCCGGAAACCCGGACTGAAGGCATTGGCCAAACCGCTGTTCGCTGCGTAAAGTGCGGCGCCGATGCCACGCCGTTTACCTTTACCAACGGTTACACCATTGCCTTTGACGGCAACCGCAGTGTGGGCGTTACTTTGCCGCAGGCCGCCGCCGAGCAGATTGCTCATCAGGCCAAAACCTTTGCCGCCCTGCCGGAAAAATCAATCCAAAACCCAATCCTCACCTTTGCCCCGCACGATCTGGTGGGGCTGGTGGCGCGATTGCGGCCGTTTATGGGCCAGTTGGGCACCACGCCGGCTATTCCGATGCCAGATTCGCACAACGCCGGCGATTTTGGTTCGTTTTTGATTGGTGCACCGCACGAGTACGGCATCACCGCCGACCAGCTTGAGCACCGCACCGACGGCCACATGGACATCGACGCGGTGCGGGCCGGGGCCGTGCTCATTTGCCCGGTCAAAACGCCCGGCGGCGGCGTTTATCTGGGCGATATGCACGCTTTGCAGGGTGACGGTGAAATTGCCGGCCACACTTGTGATGTATCCGGCACGGTGACGCTGCAAGTCCATCTGTTGAAAGGGTTGAATCTGGACGGGCCAATTCTCTTCCCGGTGCTGGAAGACCTGCCGTTTTTGGCCAAACCGCTCAGCGCCGAAGAACGCGTCCGGGCCGAGGCCGTGGCCGGGCAGTGGGGTGTTGGTTCGCTGGAGGAAAGCGCGCCCATTTCGGTGATTGGCACCGGGCCGGATCTCAACGCGGCCACCGATAACGGCCTGGCGCGGGCCGCCGAATTACTGGGGATGACCGTGCCGGAAGTAAAGAACCGGGCCACCATCACCGGAGCCATCGAGATTGGCCGGCACCCCGGCGTAGTGCAGGTAACTTTCCGCGCGCCGTTAAAGCGGCTGGCAAAATTGGGGTTGGGGCAGTTTGTGCACGATATGTACGGTATTGGCTAAACCCACTCGCACGGAATAAAAAAGAGCTGGCAGCTTAAGTCTGTCAGCTCTTTTTGTTGGCGGAGGGCAAATCTATGCTGCGCCGCCGGCTGCGGCTTCGTGCGGGTTTTGCACCAGCCAGTCTTCAATGCGGAACAGGTCTTTGCCGGCGCGGCGGACAATATTGAGCAAATCGCTCATGCTCGATACCTCTTCCAATTGTTCGGTGACAAACCACTGCAAAAATTGCTGGGTGAGATAATCATTTTCCCGCACGGCCACGCTGACCAGGCTGTTGATCTGTTCGGTCACTTTCAGTTCCTGGTTGAGGGCCAGGGCCACCGCCTCTTCGACGCTTTCAAAATGATTTTTGACCGGTTTGGTGGCCGGCACAATTGGCTGGCCGCCGGCTTCGGTGATGTAATTGAGCAGTTTCATGGCGTGCATGTGCTCTTCCTGAGCTTGCAGATGGAAAAAGCCGCTCAACTGCGGCAGGGTTTCGCTGTCAAAATACAGCGCGATGGCCGTGTATTGCAGCGAGGCCGTAAATTCTTCAACAACCTGCCCGTTGATCGCATCAACTACCGGCTGTTTCAGTAAAGATGTCATGGTTTCGGTTCCTTTCATTCGGTGAATAATTGACGCTGGGGGAGAGTCTAGCCGGAGTTGCCATTTTTTCAAGTTGGCGTTACCGTGGAATTGCAGTAAAATGCAGCCCGAGGGGAATAACCAATGACGCAAACGCAAGCCTTAACAATTGCCACAATTGCCGCATTTTTCATTTTGGGCCTGGTTGGGGTGGTGGTGCTGCTCATATTTCCGTATGACCAGATTATCACACCCACCGTCACTTCAACCGCCACATCAACAGTAGCCTTCACCCCCACGGCTGCGTTTGTGCTGCCGCCGACCAATACCCCCACCCCGGCCGTATCGGTTGAACCCTCGCCGACCAATACGCCGGTGCCTACCTTTACCCCCCGCCCTCCCGGCACACCTACCCCGCTGCCGGCCATCAAATTGCCCACCCCCTATGTTCGGCCGACCGCCACACCGTTGCCGGCCGTGGTTGTCCCCACCGAATCACCCACGCCAACGGCCACGCTCATTGGCCAGCGCCAGTACAACATCAGCTTTACCGCCGATAGCACTACCATCAAACGGGGCGATTGCACCCAGCTTGTGTGGCGCGCCGAAGGGCCGGTAACGGTTTCTCTGGATAACCAGCCGGTGAGCAACAACGGCCAGCAAAAAATATGCCCGGAACGCACCAAAGATTACACGCTAACGGTGCAAATTGAGGGTAGCGCCCAAATTCAGCGGCGGACCATCCGCATCAACGTCGAATGAGCCGCTCGCTTCTTCACGCCAAACAACTTTCCAAAGCCTTTGCCGGCGTTCCGGCCGTTCATGAAATTTCGTTGGGGGTGGAACGAGGCCAAATTGTGTGCCTGTTGGGGCCGAGCGGCTGCGGCAAAACTACTCTGCTGCGGCTGATTGCCGGCCTGGAATCGCCCGATAGCGGTTCGGTGTGGTTTGCTGAGCAGGAAATTACCACGCTGCCGCCGCACAAACGGGACTTTGGGCTGATGTTTCAGGATTTTGCTCTGTTTCCGCATAAAAACGTGGGGCAAAATGTAGTCTTTGGCTTGCAGACAAAAAACACCGGCGCTGCCGATGCCCGGGTTAGCGAGATGCTGGCGCTGGTGGGGCTGGCCGGTTTTGAGCCGCGTGATGTGAGTAGCCTGTCTGGCGGCGAGCGCCAGCGCGTGGCCCTGGCGCGTAGCCTGGCCCCCAACCCCCGCCTGCTCATGCTCGATGAACCGCTGGGCGCGCTCGACCGGGCCTTGCGCGAGCGGCTTATGCTGGAAATCCGGCAAATTCTCAAAACGGTGGGGCTGACCGCAATTTATGTAACCCACGATCAAACCGAAGCTTTTGCCGTAGCCGACCGGGTGGTGGTGATGAATCAGGGGCGCATTGAGCAGGACAGCCGGCCGGAACAGCTTTTTAAACAACCGGGCAGCAAGGTTGTGGCCAGTTTTTTGGGCTTTGCCAATTTGTTGGCCGCCACCGTCATCGAACCGGGCCGGGTTGAAACGCGATTGGGCCAGTGGCGCTTGCCCGCGGCCAGCGCCATTCAGGCCGGTACGGCGGTTACTGTGCTCATTCGCCCGGAAGCGGCCTCGCTCAACCCGGCGGCGGGTGGCTTGGCTGTAGAAGCCAGGCTGATGTCAACCATTTTTCGAGGCCGCTTTTATCAGGCCGTATTTGTGGCCAGTTCCGGAGTGGAATTGACCTTTGAGATGACTCCGGGCAACCTGCCCCAATCGGAACGTGACGTGACTCTGTGGCTGGACCCGGCTTCGATTTTGGTTTTACCGGGGTAGCGGGCGGGCTGGACTCAACCTGATAATCTATTGATGTTGCTTCCCAAGAGTGGTAAAATGTTACTGTAAAGGGGGGGCCATTGAACACAATAAGCATAAAATCGGTAACCTCACAAATACAAACTCCGTTTGCGCCAGCCCTGAACCGCATGCCCTTCTACTTTGCCAGACCTGCTCGTATTTTAAAAACTTACGACCGGGCCTATCTTCGCCCTGATTTGGTTGCCGGGATTACCGTGGCTGTGATCGCCCTGCCGCAGGCCATTGCTTTTGCGCTTGTTGCCGAACTGCCGCCCGAAACCGGGTTATACGCCGCCATTGTTGCCGCGATTATTGGCGCTTTGTGGGGCTCGTCTGACCAGATGAGCACCGGCCCCGCCAACGCGGTTTCTTTACTGGTGCTGTCAACTCTGCTCGGCGTGGCCTCGCCCGGCACCGCCGATTATGTGGTTGCGGCCGGGCTGCTGGCGGTAATGGTGGGCATCTTCCAACTGGTTATCGGGTTAACCGGTTTGGGGGTGTTGATCAATTTTGTCTCGCATTCGGTGGTGGTTGGGTTTGCCGCCGGCGCCGGGGTGCTGATTGCGCTGGGGCAGGTAAAATATTTTCTGGGAGTAGAATTTTCCAGCCGCAACCTGCTGGACACAATCGTCGGCGTGGCGCAGAATTTGGGCAATATTAATATGCCGACCACGCTGTTAAGCGTGACCATCACCATCCTGATTATTGTATTTTTGAAGATGGCCCCCAAAGCGCCGTGGGCGCTGATTGCTATCCTGGTTGGTTCAGTAGCGGTGTACCTGTTTAACCTGACGGATCAGGGCGTACAGGTACTCGGCGAAATTCCGCGCGGTCTGCCGCCACTGGCCCGGCTGCCCCTATTTGATTTTGATTTAATGGGGCGAATGTCAACCGGTGCGCTGGCGGTTGGCGCGATCGGGTTAATTCAAACCGCAGCCATTGCCCGCTCTATTTCCGTGCAAACCGGCCAGCGATTGAGCAGCGGCCAGGAATTTGTGGGCCAGGGGCTGGCTAATGTTGTCGCCGGTTTTTTTTCCGGGTACGCTGGCGCCGGTTCTTTTTCTCGCTCGGCGGTAAATTTACGGAGCGGGGCCAGAACGCCGCTGAGCAACCTGTTTGCCGGCCTGTTTATTCTGATC
Source organism: Anaerolineae bacterium (assembly GCA_022071955.1). Lineage (GTDB taxonomy): Bacteria > Chloroflexota > Anaerolineae > 4572-78 > J111 > J095. The sequence goes on along the minus strand of JAJVIM010000006.1, from coordinate 88,584 downwards.
GCGATGCTGGTATTTGCGCCGCTGGCCGGCTACGTGCCTCGCGCTGCCCTGGCCGGGGTGTTGATTATCACCGCCTTTGGGATGATCGACAAGGCCGAGATGGTGCGCATTTTAAAAGGCACACGCGGCGATGCGCTGATTATGGTGGCCACATTTTTGGGTACCATGTTCCTTAACATTGAATTTGCCGTACTGCTGGGAATTTTACTTTCCTTTGCCCTGTACATTATGAAGAGCAGTATGCCAACGGTGCAAAATGTGGTGCCAGACAGAGGGTTTAAGCATTTTGTGCAGGTAGAGCCGGGTATCGATATTTGTCCGCAATTGAGCATCATCCAAATTGCCGGTGATTTGTATTTTGGGGCGGTCAGCCACGTTGAAGAAACGCTGCATCAGCACCTGCTCAACAACCCGGAACAGCGATTTTTGCTGTTAAGAATGCACAGTGTTAACCAGTGCGATTTCAGCGGTATTCATATGCTGGAAACCGTGCGGCAAACTTGCCTGGATCGCGGCGGCGATATTTATTTTGTGCGGCTCAAAGACCCCGTCTACGAATTTATGAAATCGACCCGGTTTTATGACGATTTGGGCGAAGACCATTTTCTGGACGAAGATCAGGCCATCACTTTTATCTTTCATAAAATTCTTGACCCGGCCATTTGCATTTACGAATGTCCGTTCCGGGCTTTTAAAGAATGCCAGAATCTGCCAAAAATAACGGAATCGTTAAAACGGACGAGCCAGGCCATTATTCCTTTGGTAGAGGTTGAAAATATTTTGCCCAGAGAATTGTGGAGGTTGATATCTAATGGCGGCCCGCCGCCGCTGGTTGTTGATGTGCGGGAGCCGCGAGAGTTCAAACAGGGGCACATTCCGGCGGCGCGGTTGTTGCCGCTGCCGCGCCTGATGGCCGATGCTTCTTTGGTACCCCGGGAGCAGGGTGTGATATTTGTCTGCCGGGGTGGTCGCCGCAGCACGTTGGCTACCCGCCTGCTAAAGAACCAGGGCTATCACAATATTAAAGTACTGCAAGGCGGTATGGTGGCCTGGGAAGCTGCCGGGTTGCTGCAAGCCATAGATGAGTAATCAGATCAGCTTTAAAAATTCATCATTGCCAAGGACGGCTAAAATGGGCGAATTTCTGTCACACAATATTGGTTTTGACCTGGTACGGGCCACGGAATATACTGCGCTGAAAGTGGGGCGCTGGTTGGGCTTGGGCAATGCCTCCGAGGCCCATCGCGTAGCCTGCGAAGCCATGAGCCGCGCTTTAAGCGAGGTGAGCATGCGCGGCCAGATTGTGATTGGCGAAGAAGGCCGGTTGGGCGGCCGTTCGGCGTTAGACAGCGGCCAACCCGTTGGCACGGGCAGAGGTCCGGAAGTTGATGTGATTGTTGACCCCATCGACGGCACCGCTTCGGTGGTGCATGGCCGGCCGGGCGCCATTTCTGTAGTAGCGGTTGCGCCGCGCGGGTCCATGTGGTCGCCAAATCCGGCGGCCATTTATATGGACAAAATTGTAGTTGATGTTGAAGCCGCCGAAAGCCTGGTGCCGGAATGTATGGATGCGCCCGTGGGTTGGACTCTGGCGCTGGTAGCCCGCGCCAAAAAGAAACCGGTACGCGATTTACAGGTTATTGTGTTGGATCGCCCGCGCCATTTTGATTTGATCGAAGAAATCCGTTCGGCGGGGGCGCGGGTGCTGTTGCGCAGCGATGGCGACACCGTGGGGGCGCTCATTGCCGCCACGCCCAATGTTGGCGCCGATGTGCTGATGGGGATTGGCGGCGTGCCAGAAGGAGTTACCGCGGCATGCGCGGTAAAAGCGATGGGCGGCGCAATGTTATGCCGCCTGGCCCCGCAAAGCCAGCAGGAACGGGAGGCCATTGAGGCCGCCGGGATCGACACCAAACTTATTCTCAATTGCGACGACATGGTTCGCAGCAACGAGATATTTCTGGCGGCAACCGGCATTACCCACGGGCAACTGCTCGATGCGGTGCGATACCGCGGCCGCGAGGCCCAAACCCACTCATTGCTCATCCGCAGCGAAACCGGCACCCGCCGCATGATCCGCGCCGAACATGTGCTGGACGAAAACGGAAGTGGCCGGGATTGAACACGTTGGCTGGAAAATCGCCGTCAACCAACTTGACGAACAGGGGTAAATATGGTAAAGTTACCCCCTGATTTGTGGGGGACCCCCTTAACTTCTGCCCCCACTTTTTGTATGCCACGTGAGCACGTATTGAATCCTTGAGGAGTAGAGGGAGAGGCAGTCATAAGCACACGAGACGAACGAAGAGTTAATGACGAGATTACCGCAGACGAGGTCCGTCTGATTGGTATTGATGGTCAGCAACTCGGGATCATGTCCATAGAAGACGCCCTGGCTACGGCCCGGGAAAATAATACCGACCTGGTGGAAGTTGCCCCCGGAGCCAAACCGCCCGTTTGCCGTTTGATGGATTACGGCAAATTTTTGTACGAAGCCCAAAAACGTGAGCGCGACGCCCGGAAAACTCAAACTAAAGTCGAGATCAAAGAGATTCGCCTGCGCCCCAAAACGGGGGATCACGATATCAATTACAAGCTCAAGCAGGCTCGAAACTTTTTGCAGCGCGGTGCTAAAGTACGGGTGCGTTTGCGATTTCGCGGCCGCGAGGTAACCCACCCGGAAGTAGCCCTTGAGTTAATGGCTCGGATTGCCGAAGAATTGCAGGATGTTGCTGAAGTTGAAAAGCGCCCGGCCAAAGAGGGTATGACCATGCTGATGATTTTGTCTCCCAAATAAGCCTTAATATTTTTGATATCAACACGAGAGTGTGGCTGATAAACTCAACAAAGTTAAAGAAGGAATTAGAGTCCAATGCCTAAGATGAAAACCCACAAGTCAACATCGAAACGGTTTAAATTGACCGGTTCTGGCAAACTGATGCGTACCAAAATTGGCAAAAGTCACTTGCGCCGCAAGAAATCAAAGCGAGTGAAAAACCTGTTTGGTGAAATGATCGAAGTTCAATCTTCGGGGGCCAAAAAACGGGTACAAAAATTGCTGCCGTACGCCAAAAAGGGAAAGTAGAGGAAGTAAACCGTGAGAGTAAAAACCGGACCAGTAACTCAACGCAGACATAAAAAAATCTTAAGTATTACCACGGGCCAACGTGGCAGCAAACATCGCCTGTTTAAACGGGCGAATGAAGCTATGATGAAGTCCCTGGAATATTCTTACCGGGACCGCCGTAACCGCAAACGCGAATTTCGCCGCTTGTGGATTGCGCGCATCAATGCCGCCAGCCGGGAAAACGGCCTGAGCTACAGCCAGTTTATGAATGGCCTCCACAAAGCTGGCATCGAACTTGACCGCAAAGTTCTGGCAGACATTGCCATGCACGATGCCTCTGGCTTTGGCAAACTGGTAGAAACCGCCCGGGCTGCTATTTAAGGCACACTCCAAAAACAAAAAAAGACGGGCCAATCACCCGTCTTTTTTGATTCCGCTTGGTGATCAGCGTTTGCGCGAAACCGGGGCGTAAGCGCTGGCCGAGTAGGCCGCGTTGGGATTCCACATCATAAACCCGGTGCAGCCAGCCTCAAAACTGCCTCTGATCTGTGCCTGAATTTCGGTTTTGCCAAACATGCGGCGATCAAAACGGTAGTCCTGAAAATCCTGCAGCCACGGCCGAACTTCACACCCGCTGTCGCGCAGCCGTTCAATAGCACGTTGGGCGCTTTCAAACACCACCTCGTAGGGGTGCTCAACAGCGATTTTATAGCCCGGAATACCGGCGTGAAAGGTCGATGGAGCCAGCATAGGGCACAGCACATCCAGATAATCGCTCATTTGCTCAATGTCTTGCCCAATCACGCTGTCATCTTTGCGCCAGCAGGTGTACCCCACCACCCGCGCCGAAACTTTAACCCCAAACGGCGCTAACTGCCCTCGCGCCGAACTGAGAAAACCGTTAATTGCGGCGGTGCGGCTGTCTTTGGTGACATCCTGCGAAAACTGCGGCGATCCGGCCTCGCTTTTGGCCGGGAAGCGCACGGCATCAAAATGAATTTCGTCAAACCCCATCTGCGCCGCTTCAATCGCCAGTTGAATGTTGTAATCCCAAACCGGCTGCAAAAACGGATCGCACCAGTAGTTTTTGTCGTTGTCCGGCCACACCCCGCCCGAGCTTGTTTTTACGGCCAGTTCCGGGCGATGCTGGGCCAGCGGCAGATCCTTAAATACGGAAAACCGGGCAATGGTGTAAATTCCGTTTTGTTTGAATTGGGCCATTAAATCGGCAAAGTCTGCCACGGCCGGCCGGTGTGCGCCTATATCGCGGGCCAGAGAATTTTTGGTGGGATAGGTAATCAACCCCATATCGCTTTTGGCATCGATGACCACCGCGTTAAGTTCGGTGCCGGTCAACAATTCCAGTATTCCCTGGCGAGCCTCACTGTGGCCGGCGGCAAAATAACTGACATACAGGGCACGCACCGCTTTGAGCGAGCCGACCGGCGGAAAATCGGGGTCGCTGGCCACACTGGCGTGGGCCGACTTGACGACGCCCGGAATGATTAACTTTTGCCCCAGCTTTATCCGCTGCGGGTCGGCCAGGGTGTTGGCCTCAATAATTTCAAGCACGGTGATGCCGTAGCGCTTGGCAATAGAATTTAGTGTATCGCCACTGGCAACGGTGTAAATAAAGTTGTCGTCTGCCGCGGGCCGGGCTACCGGCAGGGGCACGGCTTCGGTTTCAAGCTCCGGGCTGGGCAGCATGTAGCCGGGGATGATCAATTTTTGGCCGGGATAAATCCGGTCGGCGTTGGCGATATCGTTGGCATCAAGCAGCTCTTTTACCGTGAGGCCGTAGCGGCGAGCCACGGCATTGAGCGTGTCACCGCGCTGCACTTCGTACTTAAACACCAGTTCTTCGGCCGGCGGGGCGATTACCTCAGCCGGGACCGGCTCTCTTTCAATTTCTTTGGCCGGCGGAGCCGCTACTTCGGCCGGCGGCGGCGCTGGCTCTTCTTCAATTTCTTCGACGGGTGGGGCAACCACCTCAGCAGGAGCAGCCGGCGGCGCCGGTTTTTCTTCGACAACCGGCGGTCTGGCTTCGAGCCATTCTTTGTCCGGTTTTTCGATAACCGGCGCGGGCGGCTCGGGTTTAGCCGGGGCCGGTGGTTGGGGTTTGGCCACAGCAGGCGGAGGTTCGACGGGTGGTTTGGGCGCGGGTTTTGGCGGCGGGGGCGGGGCTGGCTTTTTGACCGGCGGTTTCTTTTTAAGCAAATGTTCATAGCCGGCCGGCGGCTCGGCGCCCAGCCAGACCATAAACCGGATATAGAGTTCTTGCAGAACACTCAAAATCCCGCTCATTTGAAGCCCTCACCTTAAAATTGGGATGGGTCAATTATACCATAAGTGCAAGGGTGATTCAACATAATCACAAGTTAACGACGGGGGAGGGATTAGCACCCCGGGGCGCTGAATTCTTTCGGCTGAAAAACCAGATTCTTTCGCCTGAAAAAATTAGAGACATCTGCAAAGCCGGGCCACTGGCGGGCGGGGTAAAAAAAAGCGAGGCAGCAAACTGCTGCCTCGCCGGGGGTAAGCCAAAACTCAGCTACTTTTTCTCGTTTTCATCGTCTTGCATAAAATGTTTTGCCAGGCCGCTGATAATATCGATGGGCACCGGGAAAATCACGGTGGAGTTTTTCTCGGTGGCGATTTCAGTGAGGGTTTGCAGGTAGCGCAACTGAATGGTGGCCGGTTGCATACCGATAACCTGCGCGGCTTCGGCCAACTGTTTTGAGGCTTCGTATTCACCGCTGGCGTGGATGATTTTGGCCCGCTTTTCGCGCTCGGCTTCCGCCTGCTTGGCCATAGCCCGCTGCATGGTTTGCGGCAGTTCCACGTCTTTCACTTCAACCAGCGTTACTTTAATGCCCCACGGTTCGGTCTGGTCGTCGATGATTTGCTGCAACTGCTCGTTCACCTTTTCGCGGTGGGCCAGCAGTTCGTCCAGTTCGCTCTGGCCAATGACATTGCGCAGGGTGGTTTGGGCAATTTGCCACGTGGCGCGGCGATAGTCCTCAACCTGAATGATGGCCTTGCCGGGGTCCATCACCCGAAAGTAGACCACAGCGTTCACTTTTAAGGTCACGTTGTCCCGCGAAATGGCCTCTTGCGCGGGCACATCCAGGGTCACCACCCGCAGGTCAACCTTGATCATCCGGTCGATGAAGGGGATGATGAAGAAAATGCCCGGGCCTTTAGCGCCGGCAAATCGACCCAACCGAAAAATAACGCCGCGTTCGTACTCCTGCACAACTTTGATGGCCGAAAACAACAGGAATAGAATAATGATCCCGAAGAAAAACAGACACGGGATTAATCCAAAAAGGGCTTCCATAGGTTTTGCCTCCTGAGATTAAATTTTAGGGGTTATGTTTGCCTAACAGCACAGATGAAAGAACTTCGTGAAAGGTGTCACTGCTAATTATAACGGAAGCAGGTAAAAAGACAATCTTTTGGCGGAGGCCGGGGCCGGCATCCATTAATGCGATGGGGTTAGTGCCCGTGGTTTTCGAGCGCCTGTAAAAAGGGAGCGGGGAGGGCGGTGGGTTTGCGCTCAACGTAGTCAAACGCTACCAGCCCGGTTTCTACCAGCGCCAGCAGCGAACTCCCCCGCGTAATTTTGTGGAACAGCCGAAATCCCTGGCGCGTAAACTCGCCGGCGTGGCTGTGAATGGTCAATTCATCAAACAAAAACCCTTCTCGCTTGAAATTGATTACCAGATCGCCCATAATGATACCGGTTCGGCCATCGCCCAGGTTGGTTTCACCAAAGCCGAGAGCGCGAAAAAGCTGCGCCCGGGCTTCGTGGATCAGTTCAATTACGGCGTTATTGGCCAGGTGCGCGCCGTAATTCAGGTCAGTTACGCGGACGGTGAGGCGGTGGGTAAATTCGTAGTGGGGTTGTTCGCTCAGTTTAACGCGGGGCATCGGGTTAAAACTGTTCAAACAGGGGGATGGCTGCGCCGGAAATGGCCGTCTGCTCGCTCACCAAAAACAGCAGGGTTTCGGCGATGGTGGCCGGTTTAACCCACGCGGCAAAATTGGCGTTGGGCGTCGCCCGGCGGTTGGCGTCGGTGTCGATGGTGCCGGGCAAAATGGCGTTGACCGTGATGTTGTATTTTTTAACCTCGTCGGCCATGGCTTCGGTCAGGCGCAGGATTGCCGTTTTGCTGATGCCGTAGGCGCTGTAGTTGGCCCGGCCGTGCAGCGCATCCCGCGAGGCGGTATTAACAATACGGCCCCACTGCTGCTCGATCATCGGTTTGACGGCAGCCCGGCTCAGATTGTAGGTAGTGTACAGGTTGAGGCTCAACATGCGTTGCAGCAGGTCATCGGCGGTGGCGTGTACCGGCTCGCCGCCGGCAAACCCGCCGGCCAGATTGAGCAAAATATCGACCCGGCCAAATTTATTGAGGGCCGCATCGACCACGGCGTCGGCGTCGGCGGCATCTGCCAGGTTGGCGGCCACCGGCAGGGCGTGCTCGCCGAGTTCGGTGGCCAGCGGTTGCACGCTTTCCGGCCGCGAACCAACCAGCACCAGCCGGGCGCCCTGCTGGTAAAAAATCCGGCTTACGGTTTGGCCCAGTCCGCCACTCGCTCCACTGATAATTGTGACTTTATTTTCTACGCTCATAATCTTTTCTTTGCTGGGTTACCGGCGATTAGAGGAAATTGTGTGCAAAGTATACCACAACTGGAGCTGAATGACGAGGGGGATTTTTGGCCGCGGCACAGTAACAAGGATGAAAATCTGGCGTAGGGGCGGTTCGCGAACCGCCCCTACATTCGCTACATCTGCACTGCGCGCAGGCGCAAGTGTTCGCTATTCGCTATTCGTTTATTTTCAAGGGAGTCGAACAGTCCCTATCGGGACGACACCAAAGAATGAAAATGTCACTCTGAGCGACCAACGGGAGCGAAGAGTCTCTGAGACCCTTCGCTACGCTCAGGGTGACATTGAGAAGCTATTTTCAAGGGAGTGTGACAGAAATGGCCCCGATTATTGGTATTACCACTAACGACCGCAGTGAATTGTACTTTAAACTCCGGGAGGAGTACGTTGATGCCGTGCGGCGAGCCGGCGGCGTGCCGGTGCTGCTGCCGCCCGGCGAAACCCGGCTCGCTGAGCTGCTGGCCGGGCTGCACGGGCTTGTCTTTTCCGGCGGCGTCGATATTGACCCGGCGCTTTACAACGGCAACGGTCAGCATCCCACCCTGTCCCCATTTCAACCGGGGCGCGACTCTTTTGAGCTGGCGCTGGTTCACCACTCGATGGCGCTCAATATACCGGCGCTCTATATTTGCCGCGGCGCGCAGTTGCTCAACGTGGCGCTGTGCGGGTCGTTGATGGAGCATTTGCCGGATGAAGTTGGCAGCGCGGTCACGCATCGTCTGCCGCCGCGCAACCCCACCGCCCACACCGTGCAGGTTGAGTCTGAGTCCCGGCTGGCCGAAGTATTGGGCCAAACGGAGGTCACTTCCGCCTCGTGGCACCATCAGGCGTTAAAGCAGGTTGCGCCCGGTTTGCGGGTGGTGGCTCTGGCCCCGGATGGCATCATCGAGGCGGTAGAAATGCCGCAGCATCAATGTCTGCTGGCGGTGCAATGGCACCCGGAGCTGACCGCCGCCACCGACCCTACCCAGCAGCGGCTGTTTGACTGGCTGGTAAACTCGGCCCAAACCTATGCGGCGCAAAGGCTCACCGGCAGCGATTAATAACTCAATTTGCCGGTGGCAACGCATCTGGGACTAAAATACCGGCCGCTTACGCCAAAAAACCGGCAAAACAGTACTAAAGGGTATTGATTTTTGCAGCAGAGTTTTTATAAAATAGACTAAAAATATAATTTAATTCTCTGGGGGGAATTTATGAAAACCGCTTTAAAGATTATTGGTATTGTTTTTGGCGTTATTGTTTTGCTCGTGGTGGTAGCGGCGATTGTCTTTTATTTTATCACCGGCAACTTTATCACCCGAACATTTGATGTTGCCGTGGAGCCGGTGGATATTCCCGCCGGTGACGAGGTTCTGGCCCACGGTCAGCATTTGGCTACCATCTGGGGCTGCACCGACTGTCACGGTGAAAACCTGGCCGGCCAGCCGCTCATCGAAGACCCGGCAATGGGGTACTTATACGCCAGCAACCTCACCAGCGGCAAGGGTGGAGTGGGGAGCACTTTTACGCCCACAGATTGGGTGCGCGCCATCCGGCATGGGGTGCGGCCCAACGGCCAGTCGCTGATTGTGATGCCGTCTCTTGATTTTTATTATATGAGCGACCGCGACCTGGGCGCGCTGCTGGCTTATATTAAATCCGTGCCGCCGGTTGACCACGAAATGCCGGCGCGCTCGTTTGGGCCAATTGGCCGGATGTTGTTGTACACCGAGGCTATCCCCTTGCAGGCGGTCAAAGTGAATCACACCGCCCCCCGGCCGGAACCGGACCCGGGCGTAACGGTAGAATACGGCAGCTATCTGGCCTCAACCTGCCGGGGCTGCCACGGGCCAAAGCTCAACGGCCTGGGCGGTGATGCCGACCCCAACGGCCCGCCGCCACCCAACCTGACTCCGTCGGGCGAGCTGGGCGAATGGTCTGAGCAGGATTTCATCAATACCCTGCGCACCGGCAAAACGCCGGAAGGTGATGAATTGGATCCGTTGTATATGCCCTGGAAAGCGGTTGGCCAGATGACCGATGATGAGTTGAAGGCGGTCTTTATGTATCTTCAATCGCTGCCGCCCTCGTAAGATGTGGGGGTAAAACAAAAAAGGACGGGCCAGCCCCGTCCTTTTTTATTGCTTATTACAAATCCAGCCACAGCACCGGGATGCGCTGGCGGGTATTGACAAAGCCAAACCTTTCGTAGAGGGCCTGCGAGCGGCGGTTGTTTTCCTGGGTGTTAAGCGTAATCCAGTCAGCGCCCAGCGAAAGCGAATCGGTGATGGCCCGGTGCAGCAACTGCGCTCCTATCCCTCGCCCCTGATAATCAGGGTGGACCGCCAGCCGGGTGAGGTGGGCGTGTTTGCCGTACAGCTCTGACCACTGGTAGGCTACAATGTGGTTGTCAATCAGCGCCACGGTAAACGAGTCGGCCCGGGCCAGCGCCTCGCTGAAATTGCCGGCAGATTTGTGCCAGATGTGCTCAAAAGCCAGATCATCGAGGTTGAGCAGCGCCGGCAGGTCGTTAAAATGAGCGGTTCGCAGCAAGGCCGGAGTGGGCGACAGGTGCGGCGGCAGGCTGGAGCCGGCGCGTTCATAGGCCACAATCCATTCCCGAACCTGAAAACCGCGACTTTTCAGGTGATCCACCAACCATTCGGCGTTGCCAATATAAGCCAGCGCGCCCAACCCGTTGGCCCGGGCAGATTGCTGCACCGGCGGCAAAAGCAGATCAAGATAAGGTTCAACCCGCCAGGTATCGCGCAGGCCGGTAGCTACCAGCAGCCCCATTTGTGAGGGCAGCGGCTCAAACATAATAAAGCCGCGCAATCCCACGCGGTCTTCGGCCACAAAACCCGGTAACGACCGGATTTTGGTCAGCAGTTCAGAAGGCACAATGCGCAGTTGCACCCGCCAGTCCGAAGAAATAAGCCGGTTTAATTGATGGATGTCGCCCGGCCGCAGCGGACGTACCAGGGTTGACTCTCGGTTTGTTGCCAGCGAACACACAATTTTTTCTCCGAAGAGATATTTTAGGGAGGGAAGGGCGGCCTGTCAATAAACAGATAACTCCCAAATTTTGCCGGCCGCCGGCGCGGTTCTGCAAAAAACAGGTTGCCAAAGCGTTTGACACTCACTCTATCCAATGTTATACTCGCGCAGAATTTGTCTGTTTTGTCACAAGACAAAGGAAGGAGAAAAGGAGATGAATATTAGGATATTGTTGTCTGGCCTGCTCATTGCGGCCGCGGCGGCGCTGGCGGTAAGCTGCGGCGGGCAGGCCCAGCCGGAACCGGCCCAACAGGCGGCCGCTCCGGCCCAGCAACCGGCGGCTGAAAAAATGACGATCAAGCTGGCCGAAAACCCCTGGTCCGGTTCGCAGGTTAATGTGGCCGTGGCCAAAATTCTGTTGGAAGAGCAGTTGGGCTATCCGGTAGAAATTGTGACCATCGACGAGAACGCGCAGTGGCCGGCGCTGGCCGGCGGTGATCTGCAAGCCAGCCTTGAAGTTTGGCCCTCCGGTCACGCCGAAAATGTGAAGCAGTACATCACCGATCAAAAAGTGGTAGAAAATCTGGGCCTGTTGGGGCCGGTTGGTGAAATTGGCTGGTTTATGCCAACGTATGTGCTTGAGGGCCACCCCGATTTGGCCACCTGGGAAGGTTTCAAAACCCCCGATAACGCCAAATTGTTTGCCACCGCCGAAACCGGCGACAAAGGCCAGTTTTTGGCCGGCGACCCAAGCTGGGTGCAGTACGATGCCGATATTATCAAAAATCTGGGGCTTGATTTGGAAGTGGTTACCGCCGGCTCAGAGGAAGCGATTCTGGCCGCGCTCGACGCCGCCAACAGCCGCAAAGCGCCAATTCTGTTCTATTTTTGGACACCCCACTCGGTGCACGCCCGTTTTGATTTAACGCAGGTGCAGTTGCCGCCCTACAGCGATGAATGCTACGCCAAAGCCGACTCCGGCGGCGTGGACTGCGCCTACCCCAAAGACGAGCTGTTTAAAATTGTCGCCGGTGATTTAAGTACCAAAGCGCCGGAAGTGTACGAATTTTTGAAAAAGTTCAACTACAGCACCAAAGACCAAATCTCGATGATTGCGGCGGTGGAGCTTGACGGCAAAACCCCGGAAGAAGCCGCCCGGGCCTGGATTGACCAGAACGAAGCGGTTTGGAAAACGTGGCTGCCCTGATTGCAGCAGCCCTTTTTGAACATATAAAAAAACACGCTCGATTGGAGCGTGTTTTTTGTTGCTATATTTTCCGTAACTACTCAGCCGTCATGCCCGAATGTCTTTATCGGGCATCCACTGAAAGCCAAAACGGTGGATGCCCGCTAAAAACACGCGGGAATGACATCCAGAATGGTGCGGTTGAGTAGTTACTATTTTCCAACAATGCGTAGGTTTCGGGCCTCTTCCTTTGCGTTTAAAAACGCTAGGCGTACGTTTAAAGTATCAAGCAATACTTTTTTAGGGCGTCGGTTAGGTTTGCCGGGTGAGAGTTGAGCGGTGGCCGGCGCGGGTGAAAATTGAGTAGGCCACTTTGCAAGCCCAACCTACTCTGGGCCAGGAAATCTCCTGCCCTAACTCCTAACTCCTGATTCCTGACCCCTACTTTTCAGAGGAGTAATTTTGTCGCTTGTTCACCCAGGCCTGGGTGGCCCGGTCCATAATCATGGCCAGAATAACAATGGCCAGCCCGGCTTCCAGCCCGCGCCCGGTCTGGTTTTTGGCCAGGCCGATCACTGCTTCCAGCCCCAGCCCGCCGCCGCCTACCAGCCCGGCAATGATGACCATCGCCAGCCCCATCATCACTACCTGATTCACGCCCATCATAATCGAGGGCAGCGCCAGCGGCAGTTGCACTTTGAACAGCGTTTGCCGGGCCGATGAGCCAAACGCCTGCGCCGCTTCAACGGTTTCCGGCGCTACCTGCCGGATGCCCAGGTTGATCAGCCGGATGCCCGGCGGCAGCGCGTACAGCACCGAAGCGATAATCCCCGGTACGCGCCCCACATTAAACAGCATAATCACCGGCACTAAATAGACAAACGGCGGAATAGTTTGCAGCAAATCCAGCACCGGCCGCAGGATGGCTTCAAAAGTGTTGTTGCGCGCAGCCAAAATACCCACCGGCAAAGCGATGGCCACCGTTACCAGCACGGCCACAATCACCTGGCTGAGGGTGTCCATACTTTGTTCCCACATCCCCAGCAGCCCGATAACAAACAGCCCAACCGCCGACAGCGCGGCCATACGCACGTTTGAAACAAAATAGGTGAGCAGGGCCACACCAACGATCAGCAGCGGCCACGGCATCCACGCCTGCAAAAATTTACGCAGCGGGTTAATGCCGTAAATCACCAGAAAATCGCTCACCGGGCCGGTGCCGATGGGCAGGCTGCCAATCTGGTACAGGTTGTCGCGCATCCAGGCTACGGCCTGATCCACCGGCCGGGTCAGGTCAATTTGCCAGCCGGCCGGAAACGGGCCAAACGGCATTAATACATTGATGAGTAACAGCCCGGCCAGCAGCGCCAGCGAGCCGGTAAAATAGATGTGTCGCTGTAAAAAGGCGGCCACCGTCGGGGCGGAATTGGCTTTGCCGGCCCGCCGCAAAATGGCGGTGGTGAGTGTGCCCAGACCGTTGGTTATTTGCTGCGCCAGCCAATAGCTGCCGCCCAGCGCCGCGTCGATGCCGTGTTCAACGGCGCGCGCCGGGCCAAATCGATGCCAGCCGTTGGGCAGCAAATGAAAGCCGCGGGCCTGCTGCGCGGAATGGGCCGACTCTTTTTGGGCAAAACCGTGGCTGATCCGGTCGAGGATAACGGCCATAAACACAATCGCCAGCCCGGCCATCAACCCTTCACCTACCCGCAGCCGCTGCAACGAGACCAGCACCTCTCGGCCCAGCCCGCCCGCGCCGATCAGCGCGGCAATTACCACAATGCCCAGCGCCATCATAATGGTCTGGTTAACGCCGGCCATAATGGTGGGCATGGCCAGCGGCAGTTGCACTTTGAACAGGGTTTGAGTCGATGTGGAGCCAAACGAGCGGGCCGCCTCAACCGTGGTCGGCGATACCCGCCGGATGCCCAGATTGGTCAGCCGGATGGCCGGCGGCAGGGCGTAAATTACCGTGGCCACCACGCTCGGCACGCGGGCGATGCCAAAAAAGAGCAGCACCGGGATAAGGTAAACAAACGCGGGCATGGTCTGCATGGCGTCGAGGATAGGCCGCAGTGAGGCATCGAGCTTATTGTACCGCGCCGAAAAAATTCCCAGCGGAATGCCAATCACCAGCGCAATAAACACCGATACACCCATCAGCGCCAGCGTTTGCATGCTTTCCGCCCACAGGCCAACCATGCCCATAAAATAGAGGCTGCCGGCGCACAGCAACCCCACCCGGAATCCGGCAGCGCGATAGCCCAGTAAATAGGTTAGGGCCATTAAAACCGGCCACGGCAACCACAACAAAAAGGCTTCTACCCGGCGAATGCCGGCGTCGATGATATCACTGGCGGGGTCAAAAAAGTAAACAAACAGCGGGTGGGTGGCCCGGTGGCCAATCACCCAATCCTGAAAGGCGTCGATGGGCTGGCGTAGATGCAAATTCCATGCGGCGGGAAATTTTTCCACCTCCAGCGGGAGCTGGCTGACCAGCCGCGGCAGCAAAAACACAACCACTGCCAGCGCCGCCAGCGCGATGATATCGCGCTTGTTTACGGCAACTTCTTGTCTAACGGATTGCCATTTGATCATTCGGGTTTGGAATCCTCTGCGGGATCGGGCGGGTTGCTGAGCGCCAGCATCACCAGCGTGCGGTCTACAGCGCCCAGCAATTTGTGGTGCCGGTCCACCACTGGCACCGGCACGTCGTTGTCTACCGTCAGGCGAATGAGATCGCCCAGCATGGTATCGGGTGAAACGGTGGGAAACCGGGTAGAGAGCAGCGGTTTAAGCCCCGAGCCGTTGGTTTTTGGCCTGTTGCTCAGTTGCTCGCGCAGGAGCACGCCCAAAAATGTGTCCTGTTCGTCTTTTACAAAGGCGGCGACGCAATTTTGGCGCTCCAGTTCAGCCGCAACTGCCTGCACCGAGTCGCTGGCGCTGGCCACTACCGGCGGCACCTGCATGACCGATTGGGCGTTGAGCACCCGCGAACGCGGCACATCTTTGGTAAATTCGCGCACGTAATCGGTGGCCGGGTTCATCACCACCTGCGCCGGAGTGCCAATCTGCACAATTTCGCCATCTTTCATAATGGCGATGCGGTCACCCAGTTTTACCGCTTCCAGAAAATCGTGGGTGATAAACACAATGGTTTTGTGCATCATTTTTTGCAGGATGATCAGCTCATCCTGCATTTCGCGCCGGATGAGGGGATCGAGCGCGCTGAAAGGCTCATCAAACAGCAAAATGGCCGGATCGACGGCCAGCGCCCGGGCAATGCCCACTCGCTGCTGCATGCCGCCGCTGAGTTCGCCGGGGTAATGTTTTTCCCAGCCATCGAGGCCAACCAGTTTGAGCACGTCGCGGGCTTTGGCGTGGCGGGTGTTCTTTTTTACACCCTGTACTTCCAGGCCGTAAGCCACGTTATCGATGATCTGGCGGTGGGGAAACAGGCCAAAATGCTGAAAAACCATGCTCATTTTGTGGCGGCGCAGCCGGCGCAGTTGTTTGCGGTTCATCGCCAAAATGTCTTCGCCATCAACCACTATCTGGCCGCTGGTGGTTTCGATGAGGCGGGCAATGCAGCGGATCAGCGTCGATTTGCCGCTGCCCGACAGGCCCATCACCACAAACGTTTCGCCGCGATAAACATCAAACGAAACGTCTTTAACGGCGACGACGTGGCCGGTTTGCGCCAAAATTTCTGCCTTGGACAGGCCGCTATCGAGCTGGTCTTTTACCTGGTCCGGGTGCGGCCCAAATACTTTCCACACGTGGCGGCACGAAATTTGAGCCTCGGCTTCCGCTTGATTCATCTGCTGACTCGCTCCTAAATCAATTAGTATAGGGTATTCTGTCAAAACTTCCAAATGGCTGCCGGCCTACCTATATAGTCGGCTTTAACCGCCCGGACAACAGGCCAGGCCGTAAACTGGGTAATTTTTATGCGCATTTGGCAGAATATAGAACATATGGTTTGGCAGATTGTAGAACATATGGTAAGGTAGCTCACACAGAATTTTGGCGCTTTCCCCTATACTCAACATCAATGCCGATTGTTCCGGTAAGAAACCCGGTTTCTGGCGCGTCAACAGCAACATATTCAAACAATTAAAAAAAAACAGGAGAGGACCGTGCATAGAATCACACTGATTTTACTGCTGTTAGTTTTTGTATTGTCGCTGGGCGTGGCTCACGCCGCCGCCCCACTGCCGCAAAGTGATGGCCAGGAGTACACCGTTCAGGCCGATGACTGGCTGAGCAAGCTGGCCGATAAATTTTACGGTGATGTGTTCAACTGGCCGGCCATCTGGCTGGGCACCAACGCCAAAGCCGAAACCGATCCCGGCTTTGCCAAAATTGACAACCCGGATGTCATCGAAACCGGCCAAAAACTATGGATTCCCGGCGCCGAAGAAGCCGCCCAACTACTGGCCGAATATTCCGGTGCGGCCGCGCCGGCTACTGCTGCCAGCGGCAAGCTGGTCGTTGTCTGGGAAATCCCCGTCCAGCTCGACCCCGCCTTTGCCTCGTCAGATAGTGAAATTGCCGTGCTCAATGCCGTGTATGATTATCTGGTTGATGTTGATGCCGGCAACAATATCCGGCCCCGGCTGGCTACCAGTTGGGCCGTGAGCGGCAATGGCTTGCAGTACACCTTTCAGTTGGCCCGCGGCGTTACCTTTCACGATGGCAGCCCGCTGACCGCCGCCGATGTGGTGTGGACGTTTGACCGCCTGCGCGACCCGGCGCTCGAACTGCCCACCGCCGACCTGTACGCCAACATCGCCAGCATTGAGGCTGCCAGCGACACGGAAGTAGTCTTCACCCTCAAAGAAACCAACCCGTTTTTCCTGTTTGACCTGAGCGACAACCACGCTGCCATCCTCAAGGCCAATACGCAGGATGCGGCCACCACTTTCAACGGCACCGGTCCCTTCAAAGTGACCAACTACATTCCCGAAGACCGTATGACCTTTGCCGCCAACGATGCCTACTTTATCCCCGGCAAACCGGGCGTGGCCGAAATGGAATTCATCTTTTTCAGCGACCCGGCCGCTTCCGTGGATGCGCTGCGCAGCGGCCAGGTTGATCTGGCCATGCGTATGCCTACGCCGCTGTTTCTTACCCTCAAAGAAGAACCCGGTATCAACGCCGTGGCCGTGCCGACCAACGGTTTCGATGCGGTCCGGCTGCGCACCGACCGCGCTCCGGGCAATGACCCGCGCGTGATTCAGGCGCTCAAACTGGCCACCGACCGGCAGGCCATTTTCGATACCGTTACCCTGGGGCTGGGCGCGCCCGGCCGCGATACGCCCATCGGCCCGTTGTACACTGCCTACTACAGCGAAGACACCCCCATTCCCGCGCGTGACCCCGCCGCCGCCAAAGCCTTGCTGGCCGAAGCCGGTTATCCTGATGGCTTAAAGCTCGATCTGCACGTGCCGGACTCCGGCGACCGGCCCGATTTGGCGGTGGTACTCAAAGAGCAGTGGGCTGCAGCCGGCATCGACGTGAATGTGCTGGTTGAGCCGGAAAGCGTTTATTACGGCGATAACGGCTGGCTGGAAGTTGACCTGGGTATCACCGGCTGGGGCTCGCGGCCTATCCCGCAATTTTACATGGACGTTATGCTGGTGACCGACGCCAAATGGAACGAGTCGCACTTTTCCGACGAGGAGTTTGACGCCCTGGCCAAAACCGCCGGCACCACCCTGGACGAAGCCGAGCGCGTAGCCGCCTACAAAGAAATTCAGCGCATTCTCATTGAACGCGGCCCGATCATTGTGCCGTACTTCTTCCCCCAATTGGGCGCTATCCGCGATCAGTTCACCGGCTTTGAGTTAAAAGCGTTTGCCGGCCGCACCGATCTGGCTGCCATTCGCCCGGCGCAGTAAGAAATGCGATAACTGCCTCCCGTCTCCTATCAAATGTTTGTGGTGCGGCGGCAAAGCCGCCGCACCACAAAGTGAAAACTTATGGCTACTAAATCAATTTCTCTTCCACTCGCCCAATCAAAACCCGGCTCGCGCTGGCTGCGCGTACTGGCCGGCCTGTACGCCCGGCCAGTGTCAGCCATCGGCGTAACAATTGTGCTGGTGTTCATTTTTTTGGCCATTTTTGGCCCGCTGCTGACTCCCTACAGCGCCACCGAGCAGCTTGCCGGGGCGGCGCGCCAGTCGCCTTCGCTGGAGCATTTTTTTGGCACCGACCGCCTCGGTCGCGACGTATTCAGCCGGGTGATCATCGGTGCGCGGGATATTTTGGGGCTGGCCGGTTTGGGCACGCTGGTGGCGGTGGTAGTGGGCACTTCGTTTGGCTTGCTGGGCGGCTATCGTGGCGGCTGGTTCGATGAAATCCTGTTCCGTCTGTTCGACAGCCTGCTGGCCATGCCGGCGCTGCTGCTGGCGCTGCTGCTGCTGGGCACCATTGGCCCCTCGCGCAACAGCGTGCTGCTGGTCATCGCCGTGGTCTACACGCCCATTGTGGCCCGTGTGGTGCGCAGCGTGGTGCTCTCGGTTAAGCCCAAAGAATTTGTGCAGGCGGCCCGCACCCAGGGTGAAACCACTTTTCACATTCTCTTCCGAGAGATTTTACCCTCGGTGCTGCCGGCGCTCACCGTTGAAACGGCGCTCCGATTTTCGTACGCTATTTTTCTGGTGGCGTCGCTCGGATTTTTGGGCGTGGGGGTGCAGCCGCCCAACCCGGATTGGGGGCTGATGGTCAGCGAGGCTCGCAACTACGTATCGCTCACGCCGTGGGCCATGTACTTTCCGGCGGCGGCCATTTCGCTGCTGGTCATCGGCGTTAATCTGATGGCCGATGGGTTGAAACGGGCCTTGCAGGGCCAGGAGTAAAAAAGAAGAAGCCCCCACCCCCGGCCCGTACACCACTTAAAGCCCCCTTCCCTGGGGAAGGGGGTTGGGGGATGGGGCAAAATAACCGATTGCAATTAAAGTATGCCAGATCAAAAACTCATACTCAATATTGAAAATCTAACCGTTTCCTACCGGCAGAGCCACCACTGGCTCGATGCCGTGCGCGAGGTCAGCCTGTCGCTGGCGGCGGGCCAGAGTTACGGGCTGGTGGGCGAAAGCGGCTCCGGCAAATCGACGCTGGCGCTGGCCATTTTGCGCGCGCTCAGCGATAACGGCGCGGTGCGTGCCGGCCGCATCGAACTGGCCGGGCGCGATTTGCTGGCGCTCGGCCCGGCCGAAATGCGCCGCGTTTGGCGCGAGCAGATCAAGCTGGTGCCGCAGGACCCGCTGTCGTCGCTCAACCCGTCACTGCGGGTGGGCCAGCAGCTTGCCGAGGGGCTACCCGGCCCGGCCGCGCCGCAGCGCGTGCTGGAACTGCTCGATATGGTGCATCTGGCCGATCCCGAACGGGTGGCCCAGAGTTTTCCGCACCAGCTCAGCGGCGGTATGCAGCAGCGGGTGATGATTGCGATGGCCCTCAGCACCGAGCCGCTGTTGCTGGTGCTCGACGAGCCGACTACCAATCTGGATGTGACCACCGAGGCGGTCATTTTGGATTTGCTGGCCGAGCTGGTCCGCCAACGCGACACGGCGGTGCTGTTTGTGTCGCACAATCTCAATGTGGTGGCCCGTTTTTGCGACCGGGTGGCGGTGCTGTACGCCGGCGAACTCGTTGAAGATGCCGCCGTGAGCGAGCTGTACGCCCGGCCGCTGCACCCGTACACGCAGGGATTGCTCAACAGCCTGCCGCAGGTGGGGCAAACCAAATACCAAACCCGGCTGGCGCCCATCCCCGGCCACATCCCTCAGCTCGATGACCTGCCCGCGGGCTGCGTGTTTGCCCCGCGCTGCCCGGTGGCCGTGGATCGCTGCCATACCGAGCGCCCGCCGCTGGAAGCGCCGGCCGATGACCGGCGGGTGCGTTGTTTCCGCTGGCCGGAAATTGCCGCCGGGGAGATCAGCGCCGCGCCGCCGGCGGACGAAGCCGAACTGACGGCCGTTTCCGCCAACGGCAGCGAGGTGGTGCTGAACGTCATCGATTTGAAAAAGCAGTTCACCGTGCGCCGCTCGTTGAAAGAGGTGGTGGCCGGGCAGCAGCCCCAGTGGGTGCGGGCGGTTGATGGCATCAGCGTGCAGGCCAGCCGCGGCCGGACGCTGGGTATTGTGGGCGAAAGCGGCTCCGGCAAATCGACGCTGGCCCGCTGCATTATCGGCCTCACCGAACGGAGCAGCGGCGGCGTATCGCTGCTGGAAATGCCGCTGGCCCGCAATCTGGCCCAGCGCGATCAATCGGTGCTGCGCCAGTTGCAAATGGTTTTTCAAAATCCCACCGAGGCGCTCAATCCGTACCGCACCGTGGGCGATACCCTGCGCCGCACCCTGACCCATCTGGCCGGGATGTCCCCATCGGAGTCGGCGGCGGCGGTGGCCCGGCTGCTGGCGGCGGTCAAACTCAGCCCGGCGTACGCCGACCGGCTGCCCACCCAGCTCAGCGGCGGCGAAAAACAGCGGGTGGCCATTGCCCGCGCATTTGCCTCGCAGCCGGAACTGCTGCTGTTTGACGAGGCCGTGTCGGCGCTGGATGTGTCGGTACAGGCCTCAATTTTGAACCTGCTCAACCAGCTTCAGCAGGAAAACCAGAGCGCCTATCTGTTTATTTCGCACGATTTGGCCGTGGTCAGTTACCTGGCCGATGAAATTGCCGTGGTCTATCTGGGCCACCTGATGGAACTGGGCCGCACCGAGGATGTACTGCACCCGCCCTACCATCCCTACACCGAGGCGCTGCTATCGGCCATCCCCCTGCCGGAGAGCAACGGCCAGCGCCGGCCCCGGATTCGGCTGGAAGGCGATGTGCCCAGCGCCGTGGATGTGCCGGGCGGTTGCCGTTTTCATACCCGCTGCCCGCGCTACCGGGGCGATATTTGCCGCACCCAGGAACCACCCTGGCAGGAAACGGACAACGGGCACAAAATTTACTGTCACATTCCGTTGGCCGAGTTGGCCGGGATGCAGGCGAGTTTGTTTGAGTGAAGGCATACGGGGACTCAAGGGCGCAGAGGTGTTGATTTTTAGGGAAGATGGACTCAGTTTGCGGCACGACAACGATGAATGGAAATATGGAGTCCAAAACTACAGTTTTGGACTCCTGCCGCAAACTTTTAGAAGCCGGGGCAGGGAGGCACCCTGATTCCTGAATCCTGACCCCTAAATCCTATTTTCACAGGAGTTTTGAATGTCACGATATTTAATCCGCCGGCTGGGCTTTTTGCTGCTGACGGTGCTGCTGACCTCGCTGATCATCTTTTTGGTCACGCAGTGGCTGCCCGGTGATGTGGCCCGCGTGATTTTGGGCCGGGAAGCCAGCGAGGCCGCCCTGCAAAATCTGCGCGCCGAGTTGGGACTGGACCGGCCGCTGCTGATGCAATACGTAGCCTGGCTGGGCCACTTTGTCAGCGGCGATTGGGGTACATCGTTCAGCACCAACCAGCCCATTTTGCCGCTGGTGCTGGAACGGCTGGGCAACTCGCTGATGTTGGCAACGCTGACCCTGCTGTTCGCCGTGCCGGTGTCGGTGGCGCTGGGCGTGCTGGCCGGCCTCAACGAGGGCAAGCCGGCCGATAATATTATCAGCATTGGCTCGCTGGCGGTGGTGGGGCTGCCGGAATTTGTGACCGGGCTGGTGCTGATCCAGATTTTTGCGTTTTATTTCAAACTGTTGCCGGCCAACTCATCGATTGCGCCGGACACCACGTTTTTTGAGGCGCTGCCGCAGCTCATTTTGCCGGCGTTTACCGCCACGCTGGTGCTGCTGGCCTATGTGGCCCGGCTCACCCGGGCCGGGGTGGTGGAAGAACTGAAACAGGCTTACGTGCGCACGGCCACGCTCAAAGGGCTGCCGCGCCGCACAGTGATTGTCAAACACGTGCTGCGTAACGCGCTGCTGCCCACCATCACCGTGATTGCCATCAGTGTTGGCTGGCTCATCAGCGGGTTGATTGTGATTGAAAACGTGTTCAATTATCCGGGGTTGGGTCGATTGATGACCTTTGCCATCGACCGGCGCGATTTGCCGCTATTGCAAGCGGTGACACTGGTAACGGTGCTTGGTTTTTCGCTGGCCAATCTGGCCGCCGATTTGCTGTACGCCTATCTCAATCCGCGGATCCGGCTGGGTTGAGTCCGAGGCTGCGCTGCACGGCGGCCAGGGCCGCTTCAAACGCCAGCAGCGCGACACCGCCCGTGCTCGCCGCCGATTTGTAGCCGCCGTAAATGGCGTGCCCGGCGTGCAGCCAAAAACAATCCACCACCGCCAAACCCGCCTCTTTTAGCCACACCAACTGCTCAAACAACGGCGAAGGTTTGTCCACCGCCGGGTCGGGGTGGCGGTACAGATTCCACTCATTTTGCTCAAATTGATCGTACAGGCCGATGTCGCCGGTTTGCGCCAGCGATTGCGCTTTGGCCTGCGCATCCCACGTGGCGGCAAAAAATGATCGGGCTTCGGGCCGCTGCGGCTCAACCAGATCGGCGATGAGCAGCACCCCGACGGGTGACAGGTTGGCCGCGATAACGGCAAAGAGCGCCTGTTTTTCCGGCCCGGACAGGTGGTGCAGGCACAGTGACGACAGCACGGCATCGGCATTTTTAAGGTGATGGCGCCAGTTGGCGGCGGTCAGTTCAAACGGTTCTACGCGGCCCCGCCCGCCGAAACCGGCCAGCCGGCGCTCGATGTGCGCCCGCATCTCCGCCGAGCCATCGAGCGCGGTAACGGTGGCCCGGGGAAAACAGGCCAGCAGCGCCTGCGACAGGTAGCCTTCGCCCGCGCCGATTTCTATCGCGTGAAACGAGTCGGTGGGGGCAAAGGGGAGCAGGGCCAGCAGCGCGGCCAACTGCTCGGCGCGATGGGGAACGGCAACCGCTGCAATTTGGCGGTACAGCCGCGAGTCGTCTTCGGTCCAGTGACTCATAATTGGGATTTCTTGTTCAGCACCAGCAGGCCGGCCTGCCGGGTTACTTCCAGCGCAAAATCAAAGCGGTCGAGCTGGCTGCATAATTCCAGATCGGCGGTGGGGAACTCGGGTTGGGCCGGGTCGGCAAAGATGCGGCCCGAGGTGGAGCGCGGCACGCGGGCCAAATAGGGTGCGGGGTCTGGCGATTGCTCGCGCAGCCGGGCCTGCAAATACTCGGCCAGGGCCATATCTTCATCGCCGTCGCGCTCGTAAATAACGCCGGTGACAACAAAAGTAACAATCGGCGGGGCAAGCTGGCGAATGTAACGAACGGTCGCCTCGGCCACTACAAAGCTGCTGACCAGCAGCCGGTCGGCCTGGGCGCTGCGGACCACGCCCTGCGTGCCGGCGCTGGTGCGCTGAATCAATCGCCGGCCGGTTAAATCCTGCCGGCTCAACTCACTGGGCGAGTTGCCAAAATCAAAGCCATCGACTTTTAGCCCGTGGTTTTCGCCGTAAAGCAGCGCGCCGGGAAATTGCGTTTTCAGGGTAAATGCTTCGTTAATGCCGCTGACCAGCACGATGTCTTGCGCGCCGGCAGCAAAGGCAAACGCCGCCGCCGAAAAAGCGCGCAGCACATCAATGACCACCACAACGCCGGTGGCCGCGGGACAGGTTTCAAGCGTGGTGAATTTGAAGTCCATTTACATTTCTTTTTTGTGGATGCCGGGCAGAGTAAATGAAAAGACGCAGCCCTCGCCGTTAACGCCATCGCTGTAAACGCCAACTTCGCCGCCCAGTTTTTCGATGATGCGCTGAACGATGGACAGCCCCAGGCCGTGGCCTTTTAAACTGACGTGATTGAGCCGGGTGAATTCGGTAAACAGGCGGCGCTGGTCTTCTTTGCTGAGGCCGGGGCCGTTGTCTCTCACCCAGAAACGAACCATCCCATCTGATTGGGCGGTGGCGCCCAGGTGGACTCGCGGCGGTTTGCCGCCATATTTAATGGCGTTACTAATGTAATTGGCCCACACTTCTTCAATCCACTGGGCGTGGCCGAGCGCCATTGGCCAATATTCAGAAACCACAACCCTGGCGTTGTGCTCCTGAATGAGGTAGGCCAGCCGTTGCTGCACTTCGGCAATGATGCGGATCATGTTGAGCGGGCGCAGTTCTACGTTTTCTTTGCGCACGCCGGAGAGAAGCTGCAATTCTTCGATGATGTTGTTGAGCCGGTGGGCGTTGCGGCCAATAGCATTGAGGTATTCCTGCAAATCTTCCGGCAGGCGGGCTTGTTCTTTGAGCAGGCCGGTGTAGCCAATGATCAGGCCAACCGGGTCTTTGAGGTTGTGGCCCACGGTGTGGCCAAAGGCGTTCAACTCTTCAATGAGCCGCTGCTGAGCTTCTTCGGCGGCTTTGCGGTCCATTTCCAGTTTTTGGTTGTTGATAAAAACCGCAATTTGCCCGCACAGGCCCATCAGCAAAATCTGGTCTTCCAAATTGAGGCCGTTGATCCGGTTATGCTGCACGTCGAGGACGCCCAAAATTTCGTTGCCCAATTTGATGGGCACAGCCAATTCCGAGAGGGTTTCGGCCAGCAGCATATTGGGCAACCAGCGTTGGTCCTGCGTAACATCGGGAACCAGCACCGGCTCGCCGCTGCGGGCGGCTTTGGCCACCAGACTGCGGGCGGCATTGAACGGGATTTTGTGGCCCACCTCTTTCATCATCCGGCCGGCGTCGCCCGTGCCCTCTTGCATTACCAAATAGTCGCCTTCTAACGTGTAAACGTGGGCGTGATAGTAGCCAAACCGTTCCTGAACCAGGTTGACCACCAGCCGAAAAAGTTCGTCAAGGGCCGGGGCGGCGGCAATTTGTTGAGCTACCTGGGTGCTGGTTTCTACCTGGCGGGTGCGGCGCTCCAGCGACGACTCGATTTGTTCGCGCAGGTGCTCCAGCTCAGTCAATTTTTCCTGCAAAACAGTGTTGGTTTTGGCGTGCTCGGCGGTGCGCTCGGAAATGCGTTCTTCAAGTTGAGTGGCCGCTTTTTGCAGTTCGGCCTCCGAGCGTTTGCGCTCGATGGCGTAGCGGATGGAACGCTCCAGCAGGGCGGGGGTGAGCTGGTCTTTTACCAGATAATCGGAGGCGCCATTGCGCATGGCTTCCAGATCGAGGGCGCGGTTGCCGTAACTGGTGAGCAGAATGAGCGGCACGGTGCAGCCCCGGTCGATGGCTTCCTTTAAAATGTCAAGCCCGGTGTGTTTGCCGCCCAGCGAATAGTCGATTAAATAGGCATCGAACCGGCCGGGGGCGATGGTGTCCATTGCGGATTCATAGGTTGCCACCCAATCCAGTTGAAACTCAATACCATCGATCTCCGCCATCATTTCGCGGATCAACACGTAGTGCGCTTCGTCGTTATCTATCAATAATACTTTAACTTGTTGTTGACTCCACGTTCCCATGGCGTCCTCTTGGGCTTGCCACCCAATATCAACTTGATCGGGATGAATTTTCTGCAACGGTCACTTCCAGTATATCATGCTGAAGAAAGGTTGTCACGAAAAAACAACACGCTTTCAATTGTTTACGGGTTTCACTAATTGCCAGTCGCCGGCGTTCCAGGTGACGGTATCATAAATATGTGGGGCCACGCCCTGCAAATCAATGCTGACGCCATACACATCGGGAAAAGCCACCAGCGGGATTTGGGGCTTGTCCTGGTACAGCGCCAGCGCCACCTGGCACAACAACGCCCGCCGGCGATTGTTGGGAATGGGCGTGTGCAGCGCGTCAAAAATCGGGGCCAGCTCCGGGTTGCGGTAGCGGGTTACGTTGAGGCCGGCAATGGGGTTGTCGCGGGTGGGGATGCTGCGCGGGTCAAACATATCGGTCATGTAAATAGTTGGGTCTACGCCATAGTAGCCGTTGTCCCACAAATCCATATCAAAATTGCCGCGCAGCTCAATGCCCTCATTTTCCCACGTGTTCCACAGTTTGCTACCTTCAACTGTTTCAAATTCCAGTTTGATGCCAACTTCCAACATCAACTGGGCCAAAAGCTGCTGCGCTTTTTCAATTTCCGGGCCAAATTCCAGATAGCTGTAGCTCTTTAAAACCAGCGGCGTGCCGTCTTCGGCGGCGCCACAACCCTGGCACTGGCGCACCGGCAGCACATCAGAGTCGGGGTTGGGGTTAACCACCACCCAGCCGGCTTCGTCGAGCAGCGCCTGGGCCAGCCCGGCGTTGTAATCGTGAAACGGCGGCACATCGCAATCAAGCTGAAAGAATTCTGTTTCTACGGGCCGGCCGCGGTTGTTAAAGGCTTCAGCATTGATGTAGCCCACATCAACGGCGTGATAAATTGCCTGCCGTACCAGCGGATTTGCTAGCGCCGGATGCGGCTGGTTAGACTCGGCGGCCCCGGGTTTGCTCAGGTTGAGGACCAGACGCATTACGTAGCGGGCCGGGTCGGTGCGGATGATGGTGGCCGTGCCGCTGTCTTCTATTTTGATGGCGGCGGCTTCTTCCGGCCACAAATCCAGGTGGGTGTTACCCCGGATCAGGCTGCGTTCACGCCGGTCGGGGTCGCCATCAATTTCAAAGATCAATTGCGAGGCCAGCGGCCGGTTTGGTACAAAATAGTTGGGGTTGGGTTTGAAAATCAGCCGTACCCCCGGAATCCACTGCGCCAGCACAAACGGGCCGCTGCTCACCGGCTCAAAGTTGCAATCCCAAAAGAGCATTCTGCTGGTGTCGCCGCATTGGTGGGCCGGCAAAACGCCGGTGCCGTTGCCGCCAAACTGAATCAGGTAGTTGGGGTAAAATTCCCGGTATTGGACAATCGCCGTCAGCGGATCGGGCGTTTCTATAGTTTCAATTAAATCGAACCCCGGCGCCCAAATGCCGCTGTCGCGCAGCGCCTGCCAGGTGAACTTTACATCGGCCGAGGTAAACGGCTGGCCATCGCTCCAAAGCAGGCCGGGGCGCAGCCGCCAGATAACGGTTTTGCCATCCTGGCTCAAATCGCCGTTGGCCAGGGTGGGCAGGTCGCTGGCCAGTTCCGGGTAATAGTTGCCGTCCGGGCCGATTTCGGCCAGCGCGCCAAAAACCAGCTCGCCGATGAGCGCTTCGTAGCCGGTATCATTCAGATAGGCGTTGAAGCTGGGCGGGTCGATGGGAATGGTTACCACAATGGCGTCGCTGGCCAAATCTACCGATAGAGCCAGCGGCGGCAGCGTGGCCGTTGGCTTCGGGCTGGGCGTGGGTGGAATATCCGGCTGGATCAGATTGCAGGCGGGCAGCAGGCACAACAACAAAATGAAAAGCAACAGATATACTTTCCGTTGCTTTCCATATTTCTCGAAACGAGAGTTTTTTGTTAGATGAGCGTAACTTTGAAAAATCGAGACCACGTGTAATATTTTAACGCAGCCGCCAAAGAGTTCAAAATTGGTTGGGGGCACATGCGAGCAGTATCAGCTCAGCCCATCATCCAGCCGAAAGCCGTAACCGCGAACGGTGACAATAAAGTTGAATTCCTCGTCAATTTCGGCCAGCCGCTGCCGCAGCCGGCGTACCAGCGCGTCAACGGCATCATCGGTGATGCCCTCCGGCGATTCGTCGGGCCAGGCCGCGTCGATGACTTCTGCCCGGCTGTAAACGCGGCCGGGCTGCTCGGCCAGCTTGGCCAGCAACTGGTACTGCTGGTTGCTGAGCGGCGGGGTTAGTAACTGGCCATGAACATAAACCTGGCGTTCGTCGGTATCTACCCGCAACCCCAACCCGCCCCGGCCACCGGGCAGCGGCGCGGTGGCTTCGCTGTCTACGTAAATCAGTTCCAGGCCGGGGGCGAGCTGAATCAGGTCGCCATCTTCCAGCGGGCACGGTTTGAGCACCCGCTGGCCGTTGACAAACACGCCGTTTTTACTGCCGGCATCTTCAAGAAAGAACTGGCCGCGCTCGCGGCGCAAAATAGCGTGCGTGCGGGAAATCCAGCGCACCGGGATACTGATGGCGCACTCCGGGGCGCGGCCAATCACAATTTCCTGGCCGGCGTCCTGCAAAACCCACTGGTTTTTGATGATGTCGCCTTCGCGCCAGATTAATAAGGCTTGTTCGGTTTCTAGGTGTTCCATAGGTACTCCCTTAAAAATAGGATTCAGGGGTCAGGAGTCAGGAATTAGGGGCAGAATACTCCTGTCCTGCCTCTCAAAAATTAAGATAAGAGGCTAGAACTACAGTTTTGGACTCCGATATTTCATTTTCGCTGGATCACGGCGCTGCGCAAAGCGCCACCGGTAGTTTTGACAGTCCCAATAGATTGCGATAAAGTAGCCAGGAGGCTCTATCAGGTTTTGGAGGATTCGGTGACGACAAATCTTCAGCCAGGCGATATTTTGCGGGAGCGATACCAGATCATCGGGTTGCTGGGCGTGGGTGGAATGGGCACAGTTTACCTGGCCGATGATAACCGGCTGGATGGTCGCCAGTGCGCGGTTAAGGAAATTCAGCTTCAACCCAATTTGAGCGATGCGGTGCTGCAGAGCGTTCGTTCTCAGTTTAAAAAAGAAGCGTCAATTCTGGCTCGACTGGATCACCCCGGTTTGCCCAAAGTCAGTGATTTCTTTTCAATAGACGAGCGCGATTACCTGGTTATGGATTTTGTGCCGGGTCAAAACTTATTGGAAATCACCACGGCCACGCACCGCGAAAATTGTTTTCTGGATGAGCGAACCGTGCTCGACTGGCTGAATCAACTCTGTGATACGCTTATTTATTTGCACTCGCGCCAGCCGGCGGTACTGCATCGAGACATCAAGCCGGCCAACATCAAACTTACGCCCGATGGCCGGCTGAAACTGGTTGATTTTGGCCTGGTTAAGCCGCTGGACCCATCGGATCCCAGCACGCTCACCGGTTTGCAGGGCGCCGGCAGTTTGCCGTATGCTCCGCTGGAACAATACGTGGACCATTTGGGCCACACCGACGCCCGCTCTGATTTGTACGCGCTGGGAGCCACCGCCTATCACCTGTTTACCGGCGAGGTGCCGGCCAGCGCGCAGGAGCGCTTTATTGTGCCAGAGGCGTTGCGCCCGCTGCGAGAGGTTAACCCGGCGGTGTCGCCGGATGTGGCCCAGGCCGTGCTAATGGCGATGGCGCCGCATCCCAAAGACCGGCCGGCATCGGTGTTGGTTTGGAAGCAGATGCTCAATAGCTTTGCCTTAACCCAGCCCATGCCCGTTGCCGATCCGCCCGCCTCCAGCGAGAGCCTGGCCGCCAGCATTCGAGACAACTGGTGGCTGGCCGGCGTGGCTTTGGCGCTTTTTGTGGCCGCGCTGATGATTACGTTTAGCCCCTAATTTTTGCCGGCTACAAATCGGCTGCTCAACCCCAGCGCCACCAATCCAAACAGAAAAGCCAGGGCCGTAATAGTAACCCGGCTCGCGGCTACGGTTGGTGCGTCATATAGCCAGGTATCCGGCCGCAGCCAGCCCAGCCCGTACAGCAAATAGGCCACTAATCCACCGACCACAACCCACAGTCCCAACTCAACCCGCCGGTTGAGTGGTTGTTTGTATTGCTGTCCCAGCCAGAACCCCAGAATACCGGCCAGCAAAATGGCGCTGAGGCTCAGTAACAAATCGACGCCGTCCATTGAGCGTGAAGTTGGCCCGGCGGTTTCTACCGGCGGAGGTAGAGGCGTGTCCACGTTGGCCGGTAAAGGCTGGCTGGTCGGCGTTGGTGTGGGTGTGGCTTCAACTTCCGCGCTCGGTGTTGAGGTAGCCGTGGGGGTTGGCGTATCAGACGGTTCCGGG
>JAJVIM010000006.1:0-58913 GCA_022071955.1 Anaerolineae bacterium | reverse complement strand
CGGGGTGAGCGTGGCCGGCGTTACCTCTGTGGGCGTGGGAGTTGGCGGACCAATCACCGTCATTCTAACCGGCTGCTTGGACACGACCGCTCCCGCGCTGGCCACAATTTCAATTTGGCCCGGTTCGGTCAGGGTCAGAGTGGCTTCGGCTTTGCCCTGGCGCGTATCGGCAACCTCGGCGGTGATTTCCCGGCCGTTGTGCAGCGCTTTAAACTGGATGGGGGTGTCATCCGGCACGGGATTGCCGTTGTAATCCACTACCGGCCCGGTGCGAACGGTAACATCTACCGGGGCCTGGCCGTCTTCCGGGATGGTTTCGGTAATTTCAACGGCCAGTTCCTGTTCGGGGTCCGGGGCCAGCACATCAACCAGCTTGTAGCCAATGCCGTCAACAGATACCGGCGACGCGCCGCGCAACTCGGACTCGCCAAACAACGCCCGAACCGCGGCTTCAATGTGGGGTTGGGTTTTGCTGTAGGCGCCGTAGTAGGCCGTCAGTTTGGTCACTTCGGTGGTGTCCAGGTAGTAGGGGGCGTTAAAGGCCAGCACCACCGTTTTTTTGTCGCGGACGGTGCCGCTTTCCTGGCTCAGAAAAAGTTTGAGCGCGTCAGAATCCGGGAAGCGGCTGATGTTCAAATCAAGGGCTACAAAAATCAGCCAGTCGGCTTCCTGAATTTTGGCTTTAACTTCATCCGCCGGAAGCTGGATGGCTTTATTTTCTTCCTGTTCGGCTGGAATTTCACCGGCCGAAAAAATAGAACCGCTGAGCGCCTGTTTCAGCTCGGAAAAGGTGATGGTGCTGATGTTATCGGGCTGGATTTGCCCGGTTGCGCCGGGGCCGTACAGCCGCAAAATGGTATCCTGCACGGTGGTGCGCGGAATGTAAAGCTCCTGCGGCTGGCACGAATCCAGAAAACATTCGCGGGCGTAGCGGGTATCGTTAATAATCAGAATGTTGTCGCCGGGTCGGGGCGGCTCGGGGATGCGCTGGCGCAGTTCTTCCGGCGAGGGGTACAGCAGCGTCAGGCTGGAGCGGGCAATCTCGTTGACTACCGGGCGCGGTTGGGCGGCAACTTCAAGCGCCGCGTTGGGATCGTTATTGAGTGCGTCGAGCGTGAGTTGGGGATAAAGATTAAGTTTGAGCCGTAAAATTCGCTCAACCGAGGCGTCAACCTGCGCGGCAAAGGCCGGGTTGTTGATATATTCGGTGCGGAAAAAGAAAATAGTGTCTTTGATGTTGGCAAACTGGTCGCTCCAGATCGATTTCAGATCGAACTGCACCAGGCTGAGCACATCGTTGCCGGCCAAAAACGCCTCTTTGGCAATGCGCCGGTGGGGAAAAGTTTGCAGGGTGGGGTCGAAATGTTTGCGCACCGCCGGCACGCCCAGCGCATCGCTCACAATCACGCCGCCGGCTTTGCGCCAGGGGCTGATCTCCGGCAGTTTGAGCAGGGTAGACATCCCTTCGGCGTCAAAGCTGATGGGCGAAGTGAATTGGCGGATATCGCCCTGAAAACCGCGGTAGCGAATGTGGCTCGACATCAGCGCATCGGTTTTGCCCTGCGGGTCATCCGGGTTGTCTACCGTGGCCGCAAAAAAGGGCGGCAGTTCGATCCGGCGCAATTCTTGCAGCGATTTGTCAACCGTGGCCACCTCGTTATCGGGCAGGCGGTCGCTGCCGCCGTGGCCGGGGAAATGTTTGGCCACGGTAGCCACCCGGCCGTCGCTGCCTGCGTGGATGCCCCGAATGTAGGCTCGGCCCAATTGGCCCACCCAGTAGGGGTCGCCGCCAAAAACTCTAATGCCGATGTCGCCGCGGCCGGTGGGGCGGGGGTCGTTGAGCACATCCAGGTTTGGCCCCAGCAGCAGATTAATGCCCAGCGCCGATAGTTCCTGCCCAACAAGCTTGCCAACGGCTTCGGCTTTGGCCGGGTCCCAGGTAGCGCCGATGGCCATTTGGCTGGGCACGGGTGTTAGCCCGCGGGTAATGCGGGTGTACGGAAAACCGTCGCCTTCGTGATCAATGGCTACCAGCAGCGGCACGCCGTTGGTATTAAACGCGATGGTTTTGAGCTGGTTGGTTAGCTCTGTAATTTGGCGGGGGGCTGACTCATCGTTATTGAAATTGCTGTTTGATGAGAGCAATATGACGCCGCCAACTTTGTATTCGGTGATAAGCTGCCACACTTCGGAGTCGGGGTTGGCATCGGCGCCGACAAAGGGCACCAAAAAAAGCTGCCCTACTTTGTCTTCAACCGACATTTGCTCCAAAATTTGAGTCACAACGTCGTCGGGGTTTTGCGCCCGGGCCGGCTGGAGGGGCAGCAGGGCAAATGCGCACAATATCAAAAAAATCAGGCTAAAACGCTTGATCGGCACCATAAGCGCATGATACCTGAATTTGGGGAAATCAGCGAATACCGGCGGAGAATTAGCGGGCTGCTACCAACGCGCCAAACTTATTTGCCCGGCAGAACTCTGGGCAGTACTTGTGTATTAGGCGGGTTGATAATAGAATGGGATACTGTCAGACTGGAACCAAACACCACAAACAGCAACAATATCGTTAACAGTAGTCGCCAGAGCACATCTTGCCAGGTAATAGAATCGGGTTTTGTATTGTTGATCATATGTTTGGACACGGTTTTTGAATTTGCGCTCCAATTATAGCATAATTGGGATTTAAGTTTCTGGTTAGCTGACTGTCAACTTGCCAACGATTAAATCGTTGGTTAAGCGTAGGGTTATCGCCTCTGCCGATAGGGTATAGTCCAGTTGATAGTAAAACAGTTTGTTTTCGGGTTGAATCTGGACCCATTCCGGCCAATTTTAAAATAATGTCGATGTAAGGGTTGGGGTAATGAAATTGGAAGAACAAACGACGTTGCAGAACCAATTGAGCAAATATCTGCCGGTCTTTGGTACGGCCTGGTACCAGGCCATTGTCCGCGCCGATTGTGACTCGGAGCAGGCGTTGGAACTGCACACGCAGGTGATGAAGCTGGCGGAGCGAGCGGTGACTCTGCTGCAACAGCGGCCTTTTGACGACTCCGCGGCGCAGCAATTGGGCGCAGCGCTGGCTTCGTTGGAATGCACCCAGCCCGACGTTTTGGGCCGGTCTCAGGCGGTTTTAACCAACCAACTTGTTGACGATTTGCCAATCGGTGTACCGCAGGCCGTAATTGCCCAACTGCTGGGCAATTTGTCGGTGGGGTATTTTTTGCATGTTAAAAATAACCCAACCGCAACCGCCCTCGATGGAGCGCCGGTGGCCCGGTCTGCCCCTTCGTCTACGGCGCGGCTGGACAGCCTGAAAAAGATGCAGATTTTTGAAATGGCCATTATGAATCAGCGCCTGCGCGATGAATTGGCCCATCAGCGCGAGGTTGAGGCCGAATTGCGCCAGTTTAACCTGGATTTGGCCGTGGTAAATCGGGCCAGCCAGGTGTTTTACTCCACGCTTGACCTCGATCAGGTGTTGAGCACCATTCTGGGTGAACTGCACAACATGCTCGATGTGCATGCCTTTTCGCTGTGGCTGATTGACGACGAGACCCGCGAACTGGTCTGCTATCGCTCCACAGAAGCGCACGCGGCAGTCATGCTCGGCTGGCGGCTGGCGCTGGGGCAGGGGGTTGCCGGCCGGGTGGCCGAAACCGGCAAAACGGTAATTGTTAACGAAACGCGTCTGGACCCGCATCACTTTAAAAAGATTGACGAGCAGTTGGGTATTGAAATTCGCTCTATTTTGAGCGTACCGCTGCTAGGCCGAAAAAACGTGCTGGGGGTTATTCAGGTGGTAGACAGCGTGCCGTATCGCTTTACCATTACCCAGCAACTGATGCTTGAGTCGCTGGCCGAAGCGGCCGGAGTGGCTATTGAAAATGCCCGGCTGTTTGAGCAATCCCGCCGCGATGTTGAAACCAAATCGATCCTGCTGCAAGAGATCAACCATCGCCTCAAAAATAATCTGGCGGTGATCAAAAGTATTTTGCATTTGAAGCGGAGCCGGATTGCCACCGACGATTTCTCCAGCATCCAGTCCATTACCGAGGATGTAATGAGCCACGTGCAGGGGCTGGCCACCGTTCACAACCTGTTGTCTACCTCAAACTGGACCCCGTTACCCCTCAGCGAACTGGTGACCCGCGTGATGGACACCACATTGCAGGTGCTGGCGCCAGACAAACAGATTGCAATTGAGGTGTCGCCATCGACGGTGTGGGTTACGGCTGATCAGGCGCACGATCTGGCGCTCATTCTCAATGAATTGATGACCAACGCGGTTAAATACGCTCTGCCCCAAGCAAAAGAAACGCTGATAATTTCGGTCAATATCTCGCGCAACAGCAATAATGCCCGCCTAGAGTTTAAAGACAACGGCTCCGGTTATTCGCCGGAGCTGCTGCTGCTGCGTCCCGAACATCACAGTTTGGGCTTTGAATTGATCAAACATCTGGTGCAAAACAATCTCGAGGGCGAGATTTCGTTGCGGAATGATGAAGGCGCGGTGGCTGTTATTGATTTCCCGGTAGAAATCACCACCAATTAATACACCGAGGCCATGTCACGCTGAGGCGAAGCCGAAGCGTCTCCGGTGTCGCTGCAGAGACCCTTGGCTCAAGGTGACATAACAACTGTACTAGCGGCGTGGTTCGGCATTTATGGCCGGCTCCACATGCACAATCACATCGGTAATGCCGAGCGCTTCTTGCAGCCGGTTTTGGGCCACGTGCCCCAGCCTGTGCGCTTCTTCAATGGACATCTGGTTATCCACCTGAATGTGCAAATCCAGGTAGCTGACCTGGTTTGAGCCTCGACTGCGGATTTTGTGGCACGATTTTATACCCGCCACCGCCGTAACCACTTCTTCAACCTTTTTCTTGTCGACCGCGACGCTGTCGGCCAAAATGTTGGATGCCTGCCGGACAATGCCCCAGCCGGTATGGGCAATGGCCCCCACAATGGCCAGCGCCACCAAGGCATCGAGCCAGGGCCAGCCGGCCTGCACCGCCACCAAACTACCCAGCACCGACACCGACACAAAAATATCCGAGCGGGTGTGAGCAGCATCGGCCAGTAAAATGGCGCTGTTGAGCTGCTGTCCTTTGCGCCTTTCATACACGGTTACGCCCAGGTTGATCAAAATTGTCACCCCGATCACCGCGTAACTCAGCGCCGACACTTGCGGGGCCGTGCCATCGAACAGGCGGGCAAACACGCTTTTCAAAATATCCCAACTGGTTAACAACAGCAGCAGGCCGATGCCCAGCGTGGCAAAGGTTTCAAATTTGGCGTGGCCATAGGGATGGTCTTTATCCGGCGGGCGGGCGGCCAGGTGTGTGCCCACCAGCCCAATAATGTTGGATGAGGCGTCGGTGGCGGAGTGAAAGCCATCGGCAACCAGGCTGATTGAACCGGCAGCCAGCCCGGCGGCGATTTTGGCCAGCGCCACCAGCACGTTGGCCAGCAACACCTGCCACAAAACGCGGGTTACCTCTTGCTGCGGCGATGTCGATTTGGGGTAATAGGATTTGGTGGCAACCATTTGTCAACCGTCCATGCAAAAATTCTGCGCAGCGCGCAGTGGTGTACTTTTAAAATACGCCGATTGCGGCCAACATTCAATAGCCCGCTGTTAACTTTCTGTTGAGTAGCTTCTAACATTTTTTTCAGAAGCCGCTAACTATTAATTTAGACCCGGCTAAGGGCCGTTTTCATTTGTTGGAGAGCTTGTTCCAGCGTGGCCCGCGGACAGCCAAAATTGAGGCGCACAAACCCTTTGCCGTCGGCGCCAAAATCGGCGCCGCTATTGAGGGCAACTTTAGCCTCTTTCAAGAAGAACTGCTGCGGGTTACCGTTAATGCCGGTTTCCCGGCAGTCCAGCCAGGCCAAATAGGTGGCGTTGGGCACGGTGGTGCGCAGCATCGGCAGTTGCTGGGTGACAAAGTCAACCACAAAATCGCGGTTGGCCGCCAGATAAACCAGCAGTTCATCGAGCCAATCCTGGCCGTGCTGGTAAGCGGCCAGTGCGGCGGCGTAGCCCAACACGTTAACATGCGGCACAATGCCCAGCGCGGCTTTTTTTACTTTTTCGCGGAGGGTTTTGTTGGGCACAATAGCCATGCTGCAACCCAGCCCCGGCACGTTAAAAGTTTTGCTGGGAGCCAGCAACGTGATGGTATTTTGGCCAATTTCCGGCGAAAGCGTGGCCAGCGGCACGTGCTCCGCGCCATTTAACAGCAGGTCGCTGTGGATTTCATCGGAACAGATAACCACGTTGTGGCGGGCGCAGATTTCGGCCATTTTGAGCTGCTCGGCGGCGCTGTAGCCGCGGCCGATGGGGTTGTGCGGGTTGCACAAAATAAACAGCCGGGTGTTGGGCTGAATCGCGGCCTCAAACACATCAAAATCGATCTCGTAGCCAAAGGTGCGGTCGCTGCCGGTGAGCGTTAGCGGGGCTGTAACCAGCTCCTGCTCGTGGTTGGCCGGCGCGGATAAAAACGGGGGATAGATCGGCGTTTGCACCAGCACGCTGTCGCCGGGCTGGCCCACTGCCCGGCACACCAGGTTGGTGCCG
Source organism: Anaerolineae bacterium (assembly GCA_022071955.1). Taxonomy (GTDB): domain Bacteria; phylum Chloroflexota; class Anaerolineae; order 4572-78; family J111; genus J095. The sequence goes on along the minus strand of JAJVIM010000006.1, from coordinate 52,333 downwards.
CACACCAGCCCCGGCAGGTAAATAATTTCCTCCGGAGATACGCTCCAGTTGTACAGCCGCTGCATCCGGTCGCAAATTTCCGCCGAAAGCTCCTGCGGATCCATGCCGTAGCCAAACACGCCGTGGTCAATGCGCTGGTGCAGCGCCTCCAGCACCGCCGGCGGCGACGCAAAATCCATATCGGCCACCCACAGCGGCAGCACATCCTGATCAAAGTAGTTCCATTTTCCACTGTCGCTGTGGCGGCGGTCGATAAGCTGGTCAAAGTTGAATTTCATCCCGGATTTCACCTCGGTTAATATAATTATAATTCATCCTCAAAAATCAGGCGGATGCGTTCAATTTCGGCCCAGCAATCGGCCAGGCCGAGCGCTTTGAGCACCTCTTCTGGCCGCAGATTGCCGTACTGGCCGGCGGTTACCCGCAGCCACAGCACCGCGTCGCCGTCCGCCACCGATTCCAGCCGCAGGCCGTGCAGCCAGGTTCGCAGGTCAAACTCTTCTGCCTGTTTTTTGCGCCGGCGGGTTTGGAGCAACGAGTCCGCCGCCAGCAGCGAGTCAATCCGCGCCGCCAGTTCCCCTTCGGGCAGGTCGGTTTCCACTGTCACCCGGTATTCAGCCTGGCGCAGTAAATGTTGCAGAGTGGGCGCTTTGAGCGGCACTTCTGTCACCATTTGCAGGCCGATGCCCGTGGGAAGTTTGGGCGCAATTCGTTGCTGCGCCTCGTCCGGTGACAGGGCTTCGGTGATCACAATATCCAAAATTTCGGCGCGGCCGGTGCTGCCCAGCGGCAGCCCGCTGGCAAACTGCATTTTGGGCCGCGGGTTGAATCCCTGTGAATAGGCCAGCGGGATTTGCGCCCGGCGCAGCGCTCGCTCCCAGGCCAGCGCCAAATCCAGATGCGAAATGTATTTGATCTCTTTTTTCTTGGCGAAAACCAGCCGCAGCCGGTATTTTTCCGGTTGGTTGGGGTCAGTCATGCGCGTCCTTCATCATACTGTTGAGCAGCGAGCGGGTGGTTTCGGAAATGGGCAGGGTGGGGTTGTTGACTTCGGTCAGGGTGAACCAGCGGGCGTCGCGCACATCATCGGCGGGGCGCAGCGGCTGGCCGGGGTCTTCGGCAATGGCCAGCAAATCCAGAATCACGTAGTGGTACTGTACCCGGCCCGCCGCATCTCGATGGATGGCATCAAAGCTAAAAACCACTTCACCGGCGCGCACCCGCAGGCCGGTTTCTTCCAGCACTTCCCGCTCAACGGCAGCGGTCAGCGTTTCGCCCAATTCAACTTTTCCGCCGGGGATGGCCCACTGGCCGAGCGCGGGCGGTTGGCCGCGCAGCACCAGCAGCACTTTATCTTTGTGTAGAACAACGCCGCCCGCCGCTACCCGGGGCGCATCGGGATATTCTCGGTTTGACATTCGGTTATATTACGCAAAATCGGCCCGGATGCAAACTGTTCAATTTTGCAAGCCTTTTGCTGTCGCTTCTGGTTCGTGTTACAATATTTTGATGTGTTAGTGTAAAAGGAGATATTAACCGGATGGACCAACCCCATCTTGCCTCTCAACTTGCTTATCTTGAGCAAAAAATACAGGATGCCCAGACGGCAACGGCCAAACTCCAGCAGCGTGTTGAAACGCAGGAGTACGTGATTCAGGAGCAGAGCCGCCGCATCCAGCAGCTTGAAGCGGAACTGACTCAGGCCAACAACCAGTTGGAAGCCGCCGCTGAAATCGACGGCAAACTGGGCCATTTGCGCGATGAAATGGTCAGTTATTTTGAGCGGCGCTACACCCGTCCCGAACCGTCGCTGGGGCAGCCGGCCGGGTTGGTGGCCCAGCAGTTGGAGAATCAGGCTCGCGCTCTCAATGATCTGCGCCGCGAAGTTGAAAAAACCACCCGCTTTGAAGAGCAAATCAACCTGGCCCGCACCGAGGCCGGCCGGCTGAATCAGGAAGTGACCAAATTTCAGGCGCAGGTAGACAGCCTGAATCGCAAGCTTGAAGAGCGCACCAGCCCCATCAAATTGTTTGAGGAACAGCGCCGCACCGACGTGCGCAAATTGACCGAATTGCAGGCCGAACTGCCCGAAATGCAGAAAAAAATCGAGGCCAATGCAGCGCGGGTGTTGGTGGTGAGCCAGCAGGTACCGCAGTTTGCCAAATACGAGGTCGCGCTCGACAGCATCCGCGAGGATATCCGCAAATACCGCGAGCACATGGATTTTCAACTGGCTCAGCGCGAACGACAGATCAAAGACTGGACGGCCCTGGCCGAAGTGACCGAGCGCCGCATCCGCGAAATCGAAAGCCAGATGGAAAAATACACCGAATTTTACCAGCTTAACAAGCGGGCGCTGGCTTCGTTGCAGGATTTTCAGGAGCGGCTGCAGCGCGATCAGCATCGTTTCGGCGAATTGCAGCGGCTGGCCGAAGACCGGCAGCACGCCGAAATTGAAAAGTTTCGGGCCGATTTTGAGCAGCGCTGGCAAAAACAAAATATGGAACTGCAACCGCAGTTTGTCGATTTTCAGCGCAGCCAGGAAGCGCTGCACAAACGGCTTGAAGAATTATCAAAATTGCACGCCCGGCTGGAAGAGCAGTTGAACGTGGTGCTGCAAATTATTGAAGAAGATGTGCAGGCGCGGGCCATGGCCGTGGCCGATTGGCAGCGCCGTTTTGAGCAAATTGCGGAAGGGCAGAGTTAATGCGCGTTATCGGCACCGCCGGCCACGTGGATCACGGTAAATCAACCCTGGTTAAAGCCCTGACCGGTATTGACCCCGACCGGTTGAAAGAGGAAAAGCAGCGGGAAATGACCATCGACCTGGGCTTTGCCTGGCTCACCCTGCCTTCCGGCGAGGCCGTGGGTGTGGTGGATGTGCCGGGTCACCAGGATTTTATCAAAAATATGCTGGCCGGCGTGGGCGGCATCGATTTGGCCCTGTTTGTGATTGCCGCCGACGAAGGGGTGATGCCCCAAACCCGCGAGCATCTGGCCATTTTGGATTTGCTGGAAATTCCGCGCGGGGTGGTGGCCATTACCAAAACCGATATGGTGGCCGACGCCGACTGGCTGGAACTGGTGCAGGCCGATGTGGCCGAAACGCTGACCGGCACGGTGCTGGAACACGCGCCCATGATCCCGGTCTCGGCGGTGCGCGGCGATGGGTTGCAAAATTTGCTGGCTACGCTGGACCAACTACTGGCCGTAGCGCCGCCACGGGCCAACCGCGGCCGGCCGCGGCTGCCAATTGACCGGGTTTTTTCGATCAGCGGCTTTGGCACGGTCGTCACCGGCACGCTGCTCGATGGGGAATTGCAAGTGGGGCAGGATGTGGAAATTTTGCCGCAGAGCCTCAAAAGCCGCATTCGCGGGCTGCAATCGCACAAAAAGAGTGTCGAGTCAGCCCAACCCGGCTCGCGGACGGCGGTCAATCTGGTGGGGATTGGCACCGATGATGTGGCCCGCGGCAACGTGGTGACCACGCCGGGCTGGCTGGAGCCATCGCAATTAATTGATGTGCAGTTGCGGCTGCTGCCCGACACGCCCAAACCGCTGCGCCACAACCAGGAAATTGAGGTGTTTACCGGCGCGGTGGAGGTGGGCGGTTTTGCCCGGCTGCTGGGCGTGCGCCAGCTTGAGCCGGGGCAAACCGGCTGGGTGCAGTTGCGGCTGGCCGAGCGCATTGCCGTAACCAAAGGCGACCATTTTATTATCCGCCAGCCGTCGCCCTCGCTGACACTGGGTGGCGGGGTGGTGGTTGACCCGCTGCCGCGGCGGCGGCACCGCCGTTTTCGGGTGGAGGTAATTGAGCGGCTCAAAACGCTGCTGGCCGGTACGCCGGAAGATTTGCTGGTGGCGGAACTGGACCGGCGCGGGCCGCTGCCGGCCAAAACTCTGCTAACCGAAAGCCGGCTGCCGGCGGCGCAGGCGGCGGGGGCGCTGGCCAATTTGCTGGAATCGGGCGAGGTGTTCCCGCTGAATGAGGCCGACTTGCTGGCCGGGCGCGATCTGGCCGCGGCCAAAGAGCTGGTGGTGTCGCGGGCCGGTTGGGCGGCGCTGTTGAGCCGGCTGCGCTCGGCGCTGGCCGACTATCACCGCCAGTACCCGCTGCGGATTGGCATGCCCCGCGGCGAATTGAAGAGCCGGCTCAAGCTGGAGACCAAACTGTTTAACGAGGCGGTGCAGCGCGGCGAAAGTGAAAGCGGGCTGGCGGCCAACGAGGCGGTGGTGCGGCTGGCTGATCACGTGGTGACGTTTTCGGCGGCGCAGCAGGCCGCGGTTGACAAGCTGCTGGCCGATTTTAGGGCCGCGCCGTTTAACACACCGTTGCCCAAAGATGCGGCAGCACGGGTGGGCGCGGATGTGTTGCAGGCGCTCATCGATGGCGGGCAGCTTACCCGCCTCTCCGCCGAGGTAGTTTTGCTGGCCGAAACTTACGGGCAGTTTTTAAGCTGGCTGCGCGATTATTTGCAGAAAAACGAGTCGGTGACGGTGGCCGAGGTACGCGACCGGTTTGACACCAGCCGCAAATACGCGCTGGCGCTGCTGGAATACACCGATGAGCAGCGGATCACCAAACGCGTGGGCGATGCGCGGGTGCTGCGTTAATTGGGAGCGTCGGCGGCCAGTTGGGGCTGCTCCTGCGGGGTAGTCAGCCGGTTGGGGTCGCCATCCGAGATGTAATATTCATTGGGGTTTTGCTCAAAGTAGGTTAACCAGTGGTCCATCCAAATATCTGAAACTTCGATGCGTGGCACGTGGTACGGGTCAAAATTGGTATCGTGCGGCGAAAGCGATGGCCCGCCCCAGGCCGCCGCGTTGCCGGTGTAAGTGTAGCTGTAGTCGCCCCAACTCCCCGCTTTGAAAAAATCATACGTCCACGGAAAGCCGCCGTAGGGTACGCTCAGGCTTTGCACCTGATAGCCCGGCACTGATTGTTCGATGACGTACTGGCTTACGGCCAGTTCCCACTCAATGCGCTCCGCCGAAACCTGCGACAGATCAACGTGGTTGACAGTGTGGCTGCCCACTTCCATGCCCAAATCAACCAAAACCTGTAGTTTTTGTTTGGCCCATTCGGGCTGGCCAAAAATTTTGGTGTAGTTGTTGGTGTCGTCGCCGAGCACAAAAAACGTGCCGCGCATGGGCCAGTCATCCAGATGTTTCTCGTGAAAATTGAGCAGAATACCGAGCGCGCTGTCGGCATCAACAGTGCGGTTATCGAGCACCAAAAACTGGCTGATGTCGGAGTCGTCAAAAGTAAGGACGATGGGTTTTTTACCGGGCGGCACATTTTTGAGGCCGCTGACTAATTCGGCAAAGTTGACCGGGTAGTAATTGTTGTCAACCAGGCGTTGAATATCCTGCCGGAAGTTATCGGGGCTGCGCTGGTAGCGCATTTCCGGGTAGGCGATGCGGTGATATTCCAGCACCATCACTTTGCCCATTTCATTGGCGGCGGAAAAGTAGGGCACAGACGTGGCCGGCGCGGCGGGGGTGTCCGCCGGCAGGCCGTTGATTTGGGGCAACGCCGGCGCTTTTTCCAGCGTGATTTGCCGGATCACCGGCGGCGTGATGGTGGCAAAGGCGATGTCTGAGCGCGGTGACAGCGGTTCGGCGTGGGGCCGGAGGAGGTCAACATAAAGAATATAACTGCCCAAAACCAGCAATGCACCGGTGAGGATGAGCACCAGTGCAATCAGTGTTAGTTCAAGGTGTGACAATTGCGGCAGGGAAAACTTTTTCACGGTGTTATTGTAAAGTAACACCATGAATTTTGCAAGAGAGTTTTACATAAAATAAATGGAGGCGCCCATTCCCCCCTCACCCCCCGGCCCCCAGCGGGGGATGGGGGGTAGGGGGATGGGGGTGAGTAGTAGTTACGCTTTTCGTGTATTTTCGGTTGCTCAAATAATTCTGAGTGGTTTTCAGTGACATCTACGGCGCGGAGTTGCGCAGAAACTCAAACGTGTAAATTCCGGTCCGGTGGCCATCGTCCCAGAAAAACTGGAGCGCGTAATTGCCAACCAGTTCGGCGGGGTGCGCGGACTCAAGACTGGTGCTGATGGCCATTTGTCCCGGTCCCAGCACGCGCAGCGGGTCGGTGTTGTTGCGCTGCTCGTTGCAGGTGGCGCAGGGGCAAATTTTGCGCAGGTACGGAAACGGGTAACGCGAGGTGACGCCATCGGCCCAGCTAATGCGCAGCTCGTTTTTTTTGATGTCTACTTCAATATTGGTGGCGCGTTTTTGTTCGGGCGTCATGACTCAGCATTGGGATCGTTGGCTAAAATTTCCTCGATGCGGGCCAGCACATCGGGTGTCAGTTTATCTTTAAATTCCAGCGCCTTCATGTTTTCGTGAACCTGTTCGGCGCGGCTGGCCCCGGTGATAACGCTGGTGATCTCAGGCTTGCGCAGCAGCCAGACCAGCGCCAACTGGGCCATTGAGCAGCCCAGTTCGTTGGCCACCTCGGTGAGCTGGCGCACTTTGGCCACGCGCTCGGCGGTGATAACGCCGCGCAGCCAGTCGTAATCGGGGTCGGCCAGGCGGCTGCCCTGCGGGATGCCCGAGTTGTATTTGCCGGTGAGTACGCCGCTGGCCAGCGGGCTCCAGACCACCAGCCCGACGCCGTGGTTGTGGGCGGCGTCCATCAATTCTGTTTCAACAATGTGGCGGGTGAACATATTGTAGTGCGGCTGTTCAATGGCCGGCGCGTACAACCCCCACTGGTGGGCCACCCCGACAGCATCGGCAATCTGGTGGCCGCGCCATTCGCTGGTGCCCCAGTAGAGTACTTTGCCCTGATGAACCAGGTCGTCCATTGCCCGGACCACTTCTTCAACTTCAACTTCGGGGTCGTAGCGGTGGCAAAAATAAAAATCCAGATAATCGGTGCCCAGCCGCTTGAGCGAGCCGTGAACCGCTTCCATTATGTGTTTGCGAGACAGGCCGCGGTCGTTGGGGCCGTCGCCAAAGGGCCAAAACACTTTGCTGGAAATAACCAGATCGGTGCGGTTAAGGCCCAGTTTGCGGATAACATTGCCTATTACAACTTCGGCCTGGCCCATCGCGTAAATGTCGGCGTTGTCAAAAAAGTTGACACCGTGCTCATAGGCAGCCTGCATGCATTCCAGCGCAACGTCTTCACCCACCTGGCCGCCGTAGGTAACCCACGCGCCCAGTGAAAACTCGCTGATTTTGATGCCATGCCTGCCAACTTTTCGGTATTCCATAGCTATAAAGTCCTTTCTGTTCCGGGTAATTGGAGGTAGAGAATTGCTCGTGTTTTCAACTGCAAGTGTACTCTTAACGCTTCATAATTCCAAACCTGTTGTTTTGGCCAACATACGCCTGCCAACGATGATACGCCGCTTTGTTTACCCGCGCTGCCGTTCCAGCAAGATCATCATAATCAGGCTCAACAGGGCGCGCCGTTCATCATCTGCGTTCAACTCGGCCTGCTTTTCTATCTTAAACTTGCCTTCAAAAAAGGCCGGCTGCTTTTCCATCCGCATCACTACCGGGCCATCCAGATACGACACCAAATAGGCCGGATGGAACACATACCCGGAAAATATCCCCACCACCGGCAGTTCGCCAAACAGCCCGTCGAGCACTTTTACCCAGCCATTTTCTTCGCGAATGCGCATGGTGGTTGTTTCCCCGTCAAAAATATCGTACTCCGCTTTCCAGAGTGACCGCATCCCTTTGCGCTTAACTGAGCCAACCGCTAAGCCCTGCTGGTCTGTAAAATGGTAGCGCGCTGAAAAATCGATAACCCGATCCGCTTTCAGATTAAACAATGGCTGGCGCTGTTGTTCATCCTCAAATACAGTTACGGCTTCCTTAAGTTTGAACAACTTTTGCTTGATATAGGCGATCAAATTGCCGTTTGCATCCGTCACTGCCAGTTGCGGCGCCAGAGCAATAATTTTGAACGATAACGTCAGGGGGTAATTCAATGGAAAATGCATGTTTGTCTCCTCAATTTTGTGTGGCCTACTTCTCAAGTTTTCAAAGTTATGTTATAATTTTATGTAAATTTTTGGCCCGATGTCAAAATGCCTGCAAGAAGAGGGGATCGCTATGAAAATACACTATTTCACCAGATTATTGCTTGTGCTGGCCGTTGTGGCAATTATGATTGTCGCCGGAGGCAGCGCCGCCCTGGCGCAGGGGCCGGATGGCGTGATCATTACCAGCCCGGCCGAAGGCGCAACAGTCTCTAATGTGGTTATTGTTAGCGGCGCTGTTGATTTTTCAGACTTCTTAAAATACGACTTCTTCCTGAAAAATGGCGGCAACATGATCTGGGTGGCTACCGGCTACAGCCCGGTCATCAACGGCAACATGCTGCGGCTCGATACCAAAACTTTTGCCGACGGCGCTTATCAAATTGTGGTTCGCAAAGTGACCACAGACAGCCAGTACACCGACCACATGGGGCCGACCTTTACCATTAAAAACGGACTGTCGGCGCCCAATCCGTTCCCTGAAGTTGAAGCCACGTTCCTGTATCCGGCGCCCGGCTTTGCCACCGTGCGAGTGCGCAACTGCACCGGCGAAAACTTTTTTGTGGATTACGGCAGCCCGGATGGGTTTCGCAGCTCCGGCGAGCTGACGCTCCAGCTCAAGCCGCAGGAAGCACCCATCTGCCCTTATTCTGACCTGGCCCTGATTCCGGGCGAATATCGCGGCACCGGCAAAGGTGAGGCTCAATCCGAGGGCGTTGTCTTTATGTTTAGCGCCGAAGCCGGCAAAGTGTATGAAATGACCTACAATGGCCCGGGAGCGGGCGCGGCGCAACTTTACATTGCCGAAATGAAGCCCGATGAGCGCATCAGCTCCGATACCGGCGGGCTGGCTCCCGATGATCCCAACCGCATGCAATCCGCTGAAGCGATGGCTACGGGCGCTGCTCCGGCAACCACCCCGGCCGATATGACCGCCACCGGCGAAGGTACCACCAAAACCGAGGGCACGATGCTGCCGGTATCCGGTCAGGCCGCTCAGCCGACCGCGCCGTTTATGGTTGCTGCCGCAATTTTAATTGTGTTGATGGTTGTCGGCGGCGTTTTTGCCATTAAGCGGGGTAAACAAACCGCCTGACGCCGCAGATTCCCTCCATTGAAACAGCACAGGCCGCCCAATCCGGGCGGCCTGTTTTTTTGAGTGAACTTTGGTTACAACGTGTCTGAAAAAAGAATTCCACCCAGCCCCACAATCACGCCCACGTGGAGCAGCCACTGGCCCACCACCAAAAACGACAAAAACGGCACAAACTGGGCAACAAAGCTGATGATGACCAGAATCAAGCCAATGATCACCGGCAAACCTTTGATTAAAGCCATTTTGTCCAGCATAAGTTGAGTTTCTCCTTATTACGATGGCGTGGTTTCCAGCTCAAACGGCTCTACCAGTTCCAGCAGGTGATCCGGCACGTGGACGTGCAGCAGAGTGCCTTCGGCCAGGTGCGATTCATCTTCAACAATGGCCTGCTCATACAGCAGCGACACCAAATTGCCGCGCTCGTATGGAATGAGCACCGTTTTAACCCGCCGGTTCGCCTGCAAAATCCCTTCGATGCGGTTGAGCAGGGCCTCAACCCCGTAGCCGGTCACCGCGCTGATGGCCAGGCTGTTGGGGTAACGAGCCAGCGTTTCGGTAACCTGCTCCGGGTTGTCCAGCCGGTCAATTTTGTTGAGCGCCACCAGTTGCGGAATCTGGCTCGCGCCCAATTCGGCCAGGGTTTCATCGACAATCGCGGCCTGCTCAGCGGCGTTGGGGTGGGTAATATCTACCACGTGCAGCACCAGATCGGCCTCAACAATTTCTTCCAGCGTGGCCCGAAAAGCCGCCACCAGCCCGGTGGGTAATTTTTGAATAAAGCCGACGGTGTCGCTGAGCAAAATTTGAGTGCCGCTCGGCAAATCGATGCGGCGGGTGGTGGGGTCCAACGTGGCAAAAAGCTGGTCGGCGGCCAGCACGTTGGCCTCAGACAGATAGTTGAGCAGCGTGCTTTTGCCGGCGTTGGTGTAGCCCACAATGGCCACTACCGGGATGCCGCTGCGCTGCCGCTGCTGGCGGTGGCGCGCCCGGTGCGCCCGAACCTTTTCCAGTTCGCGTTTGAGGTGGGCAATACGGTGGCCAATTTCCCGGCGGTCAACTTCCAACTGAGTTTCACCGGGGCCGCGCACCCCAACCCCGCCGCTGGCTCCGCCGGCGCGGCCGCCGGCTTGCCGGGCCAGGTGGGTCCACATCCGAGTCAGGCGAGGCAGGCGGTATTCGTACTGAGCCAGTTCAACCTGCAACTGGCCTTCGTGGGTGCGGGCGTGTTCGGCAAAAATATCCAAAATGAGGGCGGTGCGATCCAGCACCTTCACCTTGAGCTGTTTTTCCAGTTCGCGTTGCTGCCGCGGGCTGAGTTCATCGTCAAACAAAAACACATCGACGTTCAGTTCATCGCGGTAGCCCTGCAGTTCTTCAACTTTGCCGCTGCCAATGAGTGTTTCCGGGTTAATGTTTTCCAGCCGCTGATACGTGCCGCCGAGCACGTCCAGCCCGGCGGTGTTGGCCAGGGCGGCCAGCTCTTCCAGCGAGTCTTCAATGTTAAATCCGCCGCGTTTGGCGTTGGTTTTTAATTCTGCGCCAACTACAAATGCCCGTTCGGTGGGGGCCTGCGTTGGCAGCGGTTGAGTGTTTCTTGAAATAGCGTATCTTCCTTTCAAATTTTGGTGTGTACCCTCATGATACACGCAAACACAGGGGGTCGCAATCCCCAAAGGGTCATCTTAAAGTGACATCACCGGCAATAACGGTGACGATTTTGCCATCGTTCTGGCGGAGTTTGAGCGCGCCGTTTTCGTTAACGCCGACCACCGTGCCCTGATATTTTTCAGTTTGATCCATTACGCTCACCGAGACTTCCTGTCCGAGCGTGACCAGTTTGCGCTGCCACTCAAAATGGGGCGAAACGCCCTGTCGCAGCGCTTCGTAGCGCCGTTCAACCTGACGCAAATAGCTGCGCAGAATGGGCAGCCGCAAATGGCCGGTATCCTGGCCCAAAATCATCGACAGGCTGGTAGCGGTTTGAGCCAGCGGCGGGTGGCCGCTGCCGGGCCGCTGCGGACGGTCCGGTTCGGGCTGGGTGTGCCGGCTAAAATCGACATTTACATTCAGCCCCAGGCCAACCACCACCCAGTTGACTTTTTCGCTGTCAAATTCTGCTTCGGTGAGCAGGCCGGCAATTTTTTTAGATTTGTCCCAGACCAGATCGTTGGGCCATTTAATCTGCACGGCCAGTTCCGTGTGTTCGGCAATGGCGTCAACCATCGCCAGCGAGCAGATCATTGTCAGTTGCGGCACCTGAATCGGCTGTAAAAAAGCGGGCCGGAACAGCAGCGACATCAACAGGCTGGACTCCGGCGGGGCAACCCAGCTTCTTTCCAGCCGGCCGCGACCAACCAACTGTTCATCGGTAATGTAGAGCAGCCCTTCGGGGGCGCCGGTGCGGGCAAAGCGTTTGAGTTCGGTGTTGGTTGAGCCGGTTTGCTCAACATAAATAACATTTTGCCCAAAAATATAGGTGGGCAATTTTTGCCGGATCATATCGCCGGAAAGCTTTTCCATAGGGCGGCTCCTTTGTTGATTATGGTACTCTCTGGCAGCTAATTTGCAAATTCGCTCAAATGGCTGCCGTCTGGTACAATTGAGGGTCGGTGTTATGATGTTATTGGGCGAGGAGAAGAATGACTTTAGAGCGTTTATATACGCCGTGGCGGATGAAATACGTGGTGTCAACAGAAAAGCGAAAAGAAGGCTGTGTATTCTGCAACGCGCTGGATGAAGGCGTTGAACATGACCCCGACAATTTTATTGTGTATCGGGGTGAAGAAACGTTTGCCATTATGAACATTTATCCCTATAACGTGGGCCATTTGATGGTATTGCCCCGGCAACACATGTCAACATTGATCGATTTGTCGCGCCAGGCCCAGGCCGAAATGATGGCGTTAGCCACTTACTTTACCGAAATTCTGGCCGAAATTATGCAGCCCGATGGCTTTAACGTGGGGATTAATCTGGGCAAGGCCGCCGGCGCAGGCATCGACGCCCACCTGCACATTCACATTGTGCCGCGCTGGGTGGGCGATAGCAATTTTATGCCAATTGTGGGCCAAACCCGGGTGCTGCCGGAAGAACTCGGCGATACGTACAAAAAAATTGTGGCGGCCATCAACCGGCGGCCGCCGCAACTGTAATCCCGTAAAACAGAAATTTTAGCCGGCTAATAAAACCGCTCGGCCAGCCAGCCTCGTTCGGCGGCAATTTTGGCCAGCCGGCGAGACGGATTGACCGGCACCGGATGCCGGGCCAGATCAAGCAGCGGCAGGTCGCTGGAACTGTCGGTGTAAAAATAACCCACACACTGCGGAAAATCCAGATTGTTTTGCGCGGCCCAGCGGGCCGCGTGGCTCACTTTGCCGTGGCCGTAGCATAACGGACCATCGAGCTGGCCGGTGTAGCGGTCGTTTTCAACCGCCAGCCGGGTGCAAAGATAATCTACCCCCAAACGGTTGGCCACCGGCCGCACAATTTCTTCAATGGATGCCGAAATAATCACCACCCGGTGACCCTGAGCCGTGTGCCAGTCGATTTTACGCCGACCGGCGGCGGTTAGATGGGGCAGGAGTTTGCAAGCCACCCATTCCTCAAAAAACGGTTGGGTGGCGGCCTGTCCGCTTTGCCCCACGGTAGAAATGAGCCGCAGGTGCGCCTGGCCAAAATCAATTTGTTTGAGCCGATACTGAACGCCTACCCAGCTCAGCCGCCATAATGAAATTCGGCGCTGCCTGAGCAGTTCTTTTATGTAAACAATGCCAGAACTTGTATTCAGCAGGGTGTAATCCAGGTCAAAAAAAGCAACGGTTGTCATAACGTTCTCTGGTTGAATCATGGCGGTAATTATAAGTGGTTTGGTCTTAAAAAAGAAACCCGCACCGGTAAGATGCGGGTTAAAATATAAATGATATAAAGATTGCCAGAAAGAAATAAAAAATAACGATAAATTAAGGTTAAGATCAGAAGTCAGAAAATCATTACCACATACCGCCTGCTGCGCGGGGGTTCTGCATAACAAAAACAATGTTACTGAACACATTGCCTACAACTGGCCCTAAAAGCAGCAAGATGGCGATAACCACAATCGCCACTAAAACCAGGATAAGCGCATATTCCACCAACCCCTGACCTTCTTCCTGCGGTAAAAATAACACAGCGAGTTCACCTCCTTTCTTTGTAGATTGATACCCCGTCGATGCATATAACTTGGTTAAGGTACAATACGGGCTTTAACCCAAACTCAGTTTACGGCTGATTTGGTCAACTTGTAAACCAAACTTTTGTCCTATTCTAGCATAAAATTGCAAAATTGTCTCCACTTATTTTTAGCCTCAACATCGCTGTGCGGTTATTCTACCTTGCTAATGGTATCGGCTACCAGCACATTGTTGGTTCTGAGCAGGCCAACTACTTCAACCTGATCGCCCTCTTCCGGCGTACCTCTGATGTTGACATCAACCGGTAAAAAGACTGTGTGTCCTTCAACAACCCACAGCGTGGAGCTTTTTGTTTCCAGCGTACCCTTAAAATTGACCACGGCCGCCCGTTTCTGTTTGACAAGTTGATCGATTTCGGCCAGCCGGCGCTGGTTGAACTCGTTTTGCAGCTCAAGTTGGCGAGCGTCATCGGTGGTGAGTAATAGCTGCACGCCCTCGGTAATCTGTTTGACCCCGTACAACAGGTCGCCGGGGATGGTGTCTCGGGCGGCGTAACTGAGCACCAGCGCGGCCATGCTCAGCGTGAGAATCACGGTGATGCTCACTGTGAGCAAATCATTGAGCACCATTTTGGGCGTTAGCCGCCGTTTGATTACGCTCTGAACAGCCCGCAGCTTTTCCCCAAACGAGGGGTGAACCGGCGGCAGTTCCGCTATCTGGGCCATATACTCGGCGTGCAGGGCGGCTTTGCGTTCGGCGGGCACCAGTTTGGGGTTGGGATCGGCCAGAAGCAGGGCCGCGTACAGCAGCGGGCGCAATTCGGCGGCGTATTCCGGCACTTCGGCCAGAATTTCGTCCAGCGGCACGCCGGCTTGCAGGGCAGAAATGCCTTCATCGAGGATGGACTCAAACCGGTCAGTCATGGTCCACCTCCGGCGGCATGATGCGGGCCAGCGAGGCCAGCGCCCGATGCTGCAAGGCTTTGATGGCCCCAACGGTTTTGTCCATTGCCGTGGCTGTTTCAATCAGGCTCAAGCCCTGCCCAAACCGCAAAGCGATTACGTGCTGTTGTTCATCAGTAAGCTGGTGCATAGCCTGTTTTAACATTGGAGCCAGTTGGGCCAGGTGAACCTGATCGGTTAGCGATGGTGTATCGGCGACCAAATCATCCATTAGCGGCATGGTAACCACCTTCTTTTTCAGGTGATCGGCGGCCAGATTTCTGGCCACGGCATACAGCCAGCCGCTCACGGACGTTTGGGGTGATTTTTTGTTTTTTAAAGCATTAACCAGCGCCAGAAACACTTCGCCGGCCAAATCGGCGGCGGCATCCGGGTCGTTGAGGCGGTAGTTGAGGTAGTGGTAAATCTGGTCAAAGTACCGCTCGTGAACTTCGGCCAGCGCACTTTGATCGTGGCGTTTGATGCGTTCCAGCAGCGAGTCGTCGCCTTCCACGGGGCGGTTGCTCCTTTCAGCGGCCCCTGTTTATGAGTCTTGTTTTGGGGGCAAAGGATTCGGGTCAGTTCAACCTTACCACAACTCGCCCCGGCAAACAACCTGCCCGATTGATTCGGGTGAGTGAGGGTTCGTGGTATAATATTGCCACAACTGGCAAAAAGGAGGTTGGTTATGGCGCATCGCCATGCTCTATTTTCTGATTTGATCTATGACGAAGACGGCAACCCGGTTGCGACCACCTTCATTGGGGCCGAGCCAAACTACGTCATTATGGATGGCGACTTTAAACGCCACGTGCCCGCTGAAGTGGTTGACCGGCAGGTGATTGAGTGGTTACAGGGGCAGGTGGAGGCCAACAAAGAGCTGGTCTCTTCCGGGATTATGAACATGCTGGGCAAAGACGATCTGTTTACCAAGGCGATGGTCGATTCTTCCATCAAACATATGGACCAGGTGATGGATCAGGGCCTGCCCACCGACGCCCGCATGATGCTGGGGATGATGGGCTTCAAAATCATTGTAAATTATCACGGCGAAGTCATCGATCTGGAAATGCCGGCCCGTGAAATGCCGGATTCCGATGGCGACTGGTAGCCGCGTACTCTAATTTGAAATATTGCCCCTCCTGCGGCGATATGTTACAATCGTCGCTTGGAAAATTGCGATTATGGATAACGCCAAAACTGTTTACCAAACCATAAAAGAATTTACCGCGGCAACGCCCGTGGCGGTAGCCACTGTTGTCGATGTGCGCGGTTCTGTCCCGCGCGAGGTGGGCACCAAAATGGTGATCCACCCGCTGGGTCAGCATTACGGCACGGTGGGCGGCGGCTGCGGCGAAGCCGACGTGATCAAAGCCGGCCTGAACGTCATCGATACCGGCCAGCCGCAAATGGTTGAAGTCGATTTGACCGAAGACGTGAGCATGCAAAGCCTGGGCGTGTGCGGTGGAATTATGCGTGTGTTTGTGGAGCGCTGGCCTCAACATGAGTGACCCGCTGCTGGACCGGCTGATTGCGGCCATCGATGCCCGGCAGCCGGTCGCTTTGGTAACTGTGGTTGAAGCAACCGGCCGCTTTGGCCCGGCGCTCGGGCAGCGGGCGCTGGTTGGGCTGGAAACTGAACTGTTTGGCCGGCTGAACCTGGCCGAACACGAGGCCGGGCTGCTGGCTCAGGCCCGGCAGGCGCTGGCCAACCGCCGCTCGCAGTTACTCACCGTGCGGCAACCGGAGGGCACGGCGGCGGTGTTTGTAGAAGTGCAGCACCGGCCGCTCAGCCTGTTGATTGTTGGCGCGGGGCACGTGGCTCTGCCGCTGGCCCAGTTGGGCAAAATGGTGGGCTTTGATGTAACCGTGCTCGATGACCGGCCCAGTTTTGCCAACAAACAACGCTTTCCCATGGCCGATGCCGTGCTGGCCCAGCCGTTCCGTGAAACGCTGGCTAACTGGCCCATCGACAACGATACATTTATTGTGCTGGTTACGCGCGGCCACAGCCACGATGTTGACTGCCTGCTGGAAGTGCTGGATTCGCCGGCCCGTTACATTGGCATGATCGGCAGCAAACGACGGGTGCAGGCCGTATTTGATTTGCTGGAAAAAGAACAGGGGCTTGACCCCCAAAAATTTGACCGCGTTTACTCGCCCATCGGTCTGGATATTGGCGCAGAAAACCCGGCCGAGATCGCCGTAGCTGTGATCGCCGAAATGATCAACGTCATTCGGGGCGGGCGGGCGGTCTCGTTGTCGGATGCGCTGCGAGCCAATCGCCGCCTGCCGCTGCATCCCGGCCGGGTGAAATTGAAGGAAGGTGATTGAGATGAAAAACTTTTTTAAAGGTATGCTGACCAATACCGGCATTGTTGGCGAAGTGTTATCGTTTTTGTGGCAGCGCAAACTGTGGTGGATGATCCCGATGGTCACCGTGCTGCTGCTGTTTGGCCTGCTGCTGATTTTTGCTTCGTCTTCTGGCGTGGCCCCGTTCATTTACACGCTGTTCTAAAAATTCGCCAAACGGGCGGCTCACAAATTTGGATGTTGACAACGGAGTCCGAAAGCTTGATTTCGGACTCCGTTTTGGGTGGAGTTGGGACACACAATGAAATTAATCACGATTATTTTTGGTATTTTGCTGGCCGTTTTGGGCGGGTGGGAATACACCGTCGGCGGCTCGGCGAGCGTTTGGGCGCTACTGCCGGCGTTGTTTGGCCTGCTGGCCATCTTCTTTGGCGTTTTGCAGGGCCGCTACAAACACAAGCGCGCCGAATTTGGCGCGGTGATGATGGCCATTCTGTCGTTTATTGGCTCAATCCGCGGCTTGTGGAGTCTGGTCATCCTGCTTGGCGGCGGTCAGCCGGCGCTGCCGGCCGAACTGATTTGGGCGCGTTCGCTGCGCGGATTGCTGAGTGTGGTCTTTGTAGCGGCGGCCTATTTTCTCATCGACAATTTCTGGCGGCACTGGCAGAAGTTTGGTCATTTTCTGGGCGACTGGCTGGGCCGGCTGGCGCTGACCATCTTCTATTTTACGGTTTTCATCCCCTTTGGGCTGGGCGTGCGCCTGTTTGGCGACCCGCTGCACATCAAAAGCCAGCCGGCCGAGTTGTGGCGCAAGCGCACCACCGGCGACCAAAACCTTGAAGAAGTTTTGAGGCAATTTTAATGAATATTCTGGGTGTTTCCTGTTATTACCACGATGCCGCCGCCGCGCTGCTGATGGACGGCCAACTGGTTGGCGCCGCCGAGGAAGAGCGCTTTACCCGCAAAAAACACGACAGCGGCTTTCCGAGCAACGCCATCAATTTTTGTTTGAAAAAGGGCGGCATCACCCCCGATGATCTGGATTACGTGGTTTTTTACGAAAAACCGCTGGTCAAATTTGAGCGCATTTTGCAAACCACGCTGTCGATGTTTCCCAAAAGCTACGGCGTTTTCCGCGAGTCGATGGTGACCTGGTTTGACGAAAAACTGTGGATCAAAAGCCACTTGCAAACCAAAATCGGTGTGCCCACCAACAAAATCCTGTTTGTGGAGCATCACCTCACCCACGCCGCCAGCGCCATGTTCTGCGCCCCGTTTGAAGACGCCGCCGTGCTGACCATCGACGGGGTGGGCGAGTGGACCACCGCCAGCCTGGGTCACGCCTCGGCCACCTGGAACGGCGGCGGCAGCAACAGCATCAGCCTCTCCCGCGAGCTGCGCTTCCCCCATTCGCTGGGGCTGCTCTACTCGGCGTTTACCGCCTATTTGGGCTTTCGGGTGAACAACGGCGAATACAAAGTGATGGGCATGGCTCCCTACGGCCAGCCCAAATACATCGACGACGTGTACAAAGTGGTCAACATAGATGCCGACGGCGGCCTGACGCTGAACATGGATTATTTCAGCTTTCACTATTCCACCGAGCACACCTTCAATGAGAAATTTGAAAAACTGTTCGGGCCGCGCCGCGTGCCGGAAAGTGAATTTTTTACGCTGACCACCCATCCGGCCAAAGATCATCGCCATTGGGATGAGCGGGTGGCGGCCCAAAACCAAAAATACGCCGACATCGCCGCCAGCATTCAGCGCGTCACCGAAGACATCGTTTTAAAAATGGCCGGTGCGGCTCACAAATACAGCGGCGGCTCCAAAAATTTGGTGATGGCCGGCGGGGTGGCGCTCAACAGCGTGGCCAACGGCCGGGTAATGCGCGAAAGCCCGTTTGAAAATGTCTTTATTCAGCCGGCCGCGGGCGATGCCGGCGGCGCGGTGGGCGCGGCGCTGTACGCCTACCACGTTATTTTTGGCCAGCCCCGCCAGTTTACAATGGAACACGCCTACTGGGGCGCGGATTATTCGCCGGCAGAAATGGCCGCGGCCATCAAAAAATCCGGCTTTATCTGTGAAGAGTTTGATAACGATGACCGCCTGCTCGATCAGGCTGTTGACACCCTGCTGGATAGCAAGGTTATCGGCTGGTATCGCGGCCGCTTTGAGTGGGGGCCGCGGGCGCTGGGCCATCGCTCTATTATTGCCGACCCGCGCCGCGACGAAATGAAAGAGATTGTCAACACCAAAATCAAATTCCGCGAGCCGTTCCGCCCCTTTGCGCCGGTGGTGATGGAAGATCGCGCCCACGAGTATTTCTCGTCGCCGAGACTGGACAAGCAGTACCCGCCGCGGTACATGCTGATGGTTTCTGACATCCCGGAGGACAAGTGGGACAAAATTCAGGCGGTGTGCCACAACGGCACCGGCCGGTTGCAAAGCGTCCGCGAAGAGTGGAACAGCGGCTACTACAACCTTATCAAAAAGTTTGATGAAGCCACCGGCGTGCCGGTGCTGCTCAATACCAGCTACAACCTGCGCGGCGAACCGATTGTCAACACGCCCACCGAGGCGCTCAACACGTTTGCCGCGTCTGATATCGACCAGTTGGTAATGGGGCCGTTCTTGGTGAAAAAGCCGGAAGGGTACGTGGCCACCGGTTCGCACCTCAGCGTCGATCAGGTGGATTAGGGCCGTTCCAAGAAAATTATTAGCCAGAGTCGCAGGGGCGCTATTCGCTGACTCGTTCCTTCATCCTTCATCCTTCATCCTTCGTCGCTTAAAAGGCGCACCATTGTGCCGCGGTGTGCCTTTTTGTCAGGGAGTCGGACAGTTCCAACCGGAACGACACCAAGGAATGCCTGTACCCGGCACGGGTGAAAATTGGGTAAGGGCGGTTCGCGAACCGCCCCTACATTCGCTGACTCGCTGATTCGCAGATTCGCTTATTTTCAGATGAGTATTTCCCTAATTCCTGACTCCTGACTCCTGATTCCTATTTTCAGGGGAGACCCGGTTAATGACCAATAGTCAGCCTAAAATTACCATTCGTGAAGCAACCACCGCCGACCGCGATTTTATCCTGTCGCTGGTGCCGCGCTTTGCCGATTTTGGCCCGCCGCTGTGGCGTAGCCCGCAGCAGATCATCGACCGCACCATCCGTTCCATTGAAGAGGGGTTGGCTCGCTTGGCGGACAGGTTTTTGATTGCCGAAGTTGGCGGGCAGCCGCAGGGATTCATCCGGCTGATCGCCAGCGTAGATTATTTTGACGACAAACCGGTGGGTTACATTGCCGATGTCGCTGTGGTCGCCACCGCCGAAGGGCAGGGCATTGGCCGCGCCCTGATGTCTGCCGCCGAGCAGTGGGCCGAGTCGCACCACCTTGGCCTGCTGGAACTGCACGTTTTTGCCAACAATTGGCGCAGTATTGAATTTTACGAAAAATTGGGTTACCAGGCCGAAGTGGTTAAATACGTTAAACTTTTGCCCAAAGGATAAGATGATGCTCCAATGGATTGCATTTGATGCTGATGATACGCTTTGGCATAATGAAATTCTTTATGCTCAGGCTCAGGACAAACTCAAGGATGTCCTGTCTGAGTATATTGACAGCGAAACAGTAGTTGACCGGTTGTATAAGACTGAAATGAAAAATCTGGCCCACTATGGGTATGGGGTAAAGAGTTTCGCTTTATCTATGATTGAAACCGCGGTTGATTTAACCAATGACAGAATTACCGGCAGCGACATTCGCAGAATCATGGACATAGCCAAAGCTATGTTGGCCTCAGAAGTGCAGCTTCTCAGCCACGTTCCTGATACCATTAAATTGTTATCCAAAAGTTATGACTTGATGGTAATCACAAAGGGCGATTTATTGGACCAGCAGGAAAAGCTGGCGCGTTCGGGTATCCGTGAACATTTCAAATATGTTGAGGTTGTTAGCAGCAAAACCGAGGATACTTATCGGGCAGTGCTTGATAGATATGGAATTGAACCACAACGATTTTTGATGATTGGTAATTCTTTGCCATCGGATGTGCTGCCAGTTATTGCTATCGGTGGAAAGGCGGTTTATATCCCGTATCATTTGACGTGGGAGCATGAGACTGTCGATAACCACCAACTTCAAAACAACGGCTATTTTGAGCTTGACCACATAGGTCAGTTACCCAGCCTGCTCAAGCAACTAACTGTACAGGAGTAGAGGATTGAGGCCATATTGAATGGTTCTTTGGCACAGAACTAACGTTCTGGCATAATTGCATATGTCCCCACCAAAAAGAATCTGCTAATTTAGGGAAAATATCCATTCCCTATGATACAGTGACAATGCGAAAAGATTTTCGTTGGGGACAGAAACTAAATAACGTAGAAGTACAAAATCGCGGTGGCGAGACCGTTCCTGATAGGAATGGTGTAGCCTCCGCGTTTTTTTTTGCCTACCACCCTTTAATAATATCGGAGACGAAATGGAGACAAAAATAGTGAGAACGATTGAGGGCGGGGAACGTACTCTTCGCCCACGTCACCTCTATAAACTTCTGACCAAAAGTAATGTCGTCACCGGGTGTCGCCAGAGTGTGTGCTCTAAAATTTCTCACCGATTTCCTTCATCTTATTAAATCGCAAACAAGGCTCCCTCAAGGAATCCCTGTTTATTTTTGAGCCTGTTTCGTAACCGCTGTCGGATATGATGACAAATGTCACGCCGACAAGATGACAATTGACAATGTTATTGATGCAAAAGATGTGCTATTATTGAGCGTGGATGATAAGGCAGGTTTACGCTGGTTCGCGTTCGCGCCTTCACAGTGACCCTTTGTTACCCTCGCCAATCGCGTTATCGGCTGCCTGTATCCCAAAGAGACTATGTGGTTATTGGAAATGAAAGGAGGTGCTTCATAAGGTAAATAACAATTTAATTCCACAGGATTTTTTTAAGGAGTTGGGAAACCCCCGAGCCATGCGTCCTGTGAGATTCGGTTCTCTTATTGCTAACATTGCCACAAATTCTTGAGAGAACCGATAATCTATTACATTTGAGAAGATAAAGAAAATACGAAAAAGAAAGAATTAACCTCCACGTTTCACCTAATCTAACACAAATCACAATGTTGAGGGAGAGTTCACATGTGGAAGAAATTAACTTTTGGAATTTGGATTAGCGTAGTCCTGCTTTTGGCTGTCGCTATGGTAGTTGGCTGTGCCGGTTCCCCCGGTCCTGCCGGCCCTGCCGGCCCCGCTGGTCCCGCCGGCCCCGAAGGTCCTGCCGGTCCCGCCGGCCCCGCCGGCCCTGAAGGTCTTGCCGGTGCTGCTGCAGTCGCCACAACTGCTGTCCAGCCTGAGTCCTGTTCGACATGTCACCGTGAAGTTGGCGCCAAACATCAGGCGTCCTATGATGATCTGTATCAGGATGGGGTCATTCAAGTTACCGATTTGGCTTACTCGTTTACTCCTACAGGTACGCACACAGTAACTTTCAAAATGACCAAAAATGATGTCCCCATTGATGCCAGAAAGGTAGATAATCTGGCCATTTACTTTACGCCCTATGCCGATGGAAAATTCCAGTTCGAGCCGGCCATCGAAAGACTGTCACTTAAAGGGGATTTAACCTACGATGGCAATGGCGGAAACACGAGTACCCTGGTTGGCGATATTCCCGATATTAGTAATACACCTGGCCTCATCGTACTGTATGGCCGGGATGAGACAATTGGTACGATCCCTGGGACTCGCGTCGCTCAAAACAGATACCCGTTTGCGGCTTTGCTTGAAACGGGATCTGGCGTTGATTACGTTTCTGCGGCAAACGTCGCCGGTTGCGAAAAATGCCATACGGTGCCCTACCTCAAGCACAGTTACATCTATGGTCAGGTCAACCATGATCCCGGAACTGACTTCTACACATGTAAAGGCTGCCACCTGGATAATGGCGAAGGCGGCCATTTCGAATGGCAGCTTCTGGTTGATGATCCTGTTGCTGCGGCCGACTATGTCGTACACGAGACCCCGTTAACGGCTGAGCAGGAAGCCAAGTATGCCTATAAAACACGGCTCATGAACGATGTGCATATGTCGCATGCTATGGAATTCCCCTATCCTCAATCCATGTCAAACTGCGTAACTTGCCACGAAGGCAAACTTGACACCATACTTTCAGATGCTAATTTCAACATCGAGACCTGCAAGAGCTGCCACCCCGTAACAGGCGCAGTAGCAAAAGATGGCGAGACAACACTATATGATACTACAACGCTCGCTCTGGAAACCTTAATGGCCTCTACCCCGGACCATGATGGAATTGACTTGAACACGGACTCCTGCACCGGTTGCCACGGTGACGGAGGAGATGGGCCAAGCTTCAATCAAATTCACACCGGTTATGACAAAGTGATCTATACCGCCGCCGGGCTGAAGTATTCTG
The DNA here is from genome assembly GCA_022071955.1 of Anaerolineae bacterium. Taxonomy (GTDB): domain Bacteria; phylum Chloroflexota; class Anaerolineae; order 4572-78; family J111; genus J095. The sequence continues at coordinate 29,356 of JAJVIM010000006.1, read as the reverse complement.
AAGCTATTAGTGTTACCATTGAGAGTGCAGCCTTTGATGGCAGCAAGCTCGACATCAAATTCAGCGCGGCTGAGTCACCGGATATTGCCGGCCTTGATGTGGCAGACATTGTCCCAACCGTGCTGGTCGGATTGTACGGTTACGACACCAAGGACTACATTATCGGCCCACACGAAAGACTCTTTGACGATAATGGCGATGGCACTATCGACAACAAAGACCAGAGGGCCGTGGAATACGTTGTAGGTGAAGAGCATCCGCGGTTTACCACAGTATCGGCAGCCGACGGCAGTTGGGAAGTTACCGCAGATATGTCGGCGTGGGCTGATATGATCGCTGATGGCACGGTAAAGAGAGTAGAGATTGGGGTCTTGCCGGCCCTGAAAGATTCTGCGGGCGTCCAGTTTGCCCTCAACGCTCCATCCAGAACCTTTGATCTTAACGCCAATGCATTTGCCGATGACTTCTATAGCCCTATCGTGAAGATGGCGGATGGTTGTAATAATTGCCATGATGCGCTGGCAACAACCTTCCATACCCCGGATAGAGGCGGGAATATTGTTGTTTGCCGGATGTGCCACATCACCAAGAGTGGCGGTTCGCATCTGGAACTACAATCAAGATCGATCGATTCCTATGTCCATGCGATCCACTCATTGCAGGGATTCGATATCGGCGATGTCAACTTTGCCGACCCGGTACAAGCTCTGCATTATGAAGAACATATCACGTTCCCATTTCCTACGCATGCAAGTACCAATTGTGCGGCCTGCCACATTGAAGGTACAAATAATGTACCCGATCAGTCCAAATCGCTCCCAGGTATCCTCTCAGGGACCGATGTCCTTTCTGGCAGGGACAGAAAAATCGGTGACGTGCCGTCTTATGTCACCGGTCCTGCTTCAAGAGCCTGTGGTGGCTGTCACAGAGCCGTATTGATCAATGAAGATAAAGCCGGTGAACTGGTATCTTTCATGCAGCACACCAAGCAAGGCGGTTATCTTATCGAAGCGGGCGAGGACCCCAGCAGCACTCTCAACACAGCAATCGATGAGATCATGGCAATCTTCAAGTAAGTGAGGAATACGAGGTGGGCTTCGGCCCACCTTAGTCAATAAAAAAGGGTCCTTCGGGTCCCTTTTTTATTAAAGGGGGACCCTCACCTTCTTCCAGGAATCCCTTCCGGCCGAGATATACAGTTTTTAACGCTATCCGGGGAAAGTCATCCATAACTAGCCGCTGGCCACCATCAGAGGCATAATAACTGAGCAAGATTTTGAATCTGTAATGGTGCAACGCAATCACGAGTTGCGCCATTAGCAGGATAACCTCAACTGCGTAACTCCTGGATTTGTCAAAAAAGGAACAATTCAGGATGCTTGAGGAAGCGCCGGGAAATCGTTCAAACTGTGTGCGACAAAGTTTATATTTACCCTGGTTACTAATTGCGAATTGAAGGATTGATAGATGTAGCTCGGCATTCCCTTACAACGAATCGCTGTATCTGTTTGACCAGGAAACAAAAGTGGCCCGCTCCGGGTTGGCGGACCATTTTGAGCTGGTTGAGGTGGTCAGTGAAAAGGATGCCGCCACCTGCCGCGACCTGCTGCGCCGGCACGGCATCGCGCCGGAAGCATTTTTGATGGTTGGAAATTTGCTGCGCTCGGATGTGCTGCCGGTGGTGGAGATTGGCGGGCAGGCGGTGCATATTCCCTACCTCATTCCCTGGCAACACGAAACCGTTGACCAGCACCCGGCCGAAGCGCAAGATTACCACACGCTGGACGACATCAGCCAACTGCCTGCCCTGCTGGCCCGGCTTTAGGGCACGGTTACTTGCAGGTTATCGAACCAGGCGTTTGTTTCGCCGTCTTTGTCAAACATTTCGGCCACCAGGCCAATCTGGCCCTGCTGCACGGTGGCATCTTCAACGGTGGCCACCTGCTGGTCGTTAATGTAAAAGGTAAAGCTGGAGCCAACCGCTTCCAGCCGGAGCCGGTTGACCTCGTTGGCAACAATGGCATCGCTGACGGTGTATTTAACCAGATCAGTCCATTTATCGTTGGCGTCGTTTAGCGCCACCGAGAATCCGCTGCTGTCAATTTCAAAAAAGTAGCCCCCGGCCTCATCGTTGGAGCGAACCACCAACCCGGCCAAAAAATTCTCGGTGGTGGCATTGGCGGTTACGTCAACCTGAGCGATGAAATCTTCGACATTATCCGAGTTGGGCAGAAACCAGACGGTGTGGCCATCTTCTGTGGCGGCCTGCACCACAACCGCGTATTCACCATTCTCCACTCTGGCGTCGTAATACCCAAGTTCGTCCTCGTGGTATTCTACGGGCCAGTCGTTGGCGTTGCTGCTAAACTCATCCTCAAACAGAACATCACCGCTGTAGGCCACGGGGTTATCCGGCAGGGTGTCGGCGGGTGGCGGCGTGGGCGTGTCGGCGGGCGGCGGCACCGTCGGTGTATCGGTGAGAGCGGGCACGGTGGCGGTGGCGGGCAGCGCCGTGGGCGTGGCGGTTGGCGCGGTTTCAAGCTGCACCACCGACGAAGCCGACTGTTTGGTCGCCGGCCCGGTATCGGTGGGCCGCGAGAGCAGCAGCCCCAACCCGCAAACCGTAGCACAGGCCAGCGCCAGCGCCACGCCGCCAATAATATACAGGGTAGAACGCGATTTTTCCCCGGCCATCTGCATGGTATGGCCGGGCGCGTCGGACATGGTTTTTACGGCCGGCGTTTCTCTCACGGGCGGCGGTGCGGGCAGCGGGGTAGTTTCCGGCCGGCGCTGCGCTTGCGATTCCAGCAGGGCGTTGTTGAGAGCGCGGGCCATATCCCCGGCCGTGGCAAAACGGTCGTTGGGGTTTTTAGCCATCGCTTTAAATACCACCCGTTCAAACGCTTCGGGGATGGTTGGGTCGATGGTGCGGGGCGGCGGCAGCGGATCGTGCAAATGTTTGAGCACCACGGCCAGCGGCGTTTCGGCCTGGTAGGGCGGCTGGCCGGTGAGCAGTTCGTACAGCACCACGCCCAGCGAATAAATATCGCTGCGGCCATCGATGGTGGTGCTTTTGGCCTGTTCCGGCGACAGGTAGGCCGGCGTGCCCAGCACCGCGCCGGTGGCGGTGAGCTGGGTTGATTCTGCGCCCTGCACCATTTTGGCAATGCCAAAATCGGTCAGCAGCACATCGCCCTGCTCATCAAGCAAAATGTTGCTGGGTTTGATGTCGCGATGGACCACGCCGCGGCTGTGGGCGTAATCCAGCGCCCGAGCCACATCGCCGACGTATTTGACCACTTTTTCCAGCGGGGCACGTTTGCCCATCACGTCGCTCAAGGTGCCGCTGGGTACGTAGCGCATCACCATATAGTTGACGTTGTCCTGGGTGCCAAAATCGTGCACCGGCAAAATGTGCGAATGTTCCAGCGCGGCAATCGCTTTGGCTTCCTGCTCAAAGCGTTTGACAAAGTTGGGGTCTTTGGCAAATTCCAGCGGCAGCACTTTAATCGCTACATAGCGGTCAACGGACGGCTGGTAGGCTTTGAAAATTGTGGCCATGCCGCCTTTACCAATTTGTTCAATGATCCGGTACTGGCCAATTGTTTTTCCGATGAGTTCCTGCATAATGCCCCTTTCTGTATGTAAGCATAATACTCTAAATCAATCGGAAATTTCAAGCGGTAAATTTGGGGGGGGCCTATTTGGCCGACCCGCCGGTAATCTGGAGTACCTGCGGCAGCAGCTTTTGGGTTGTGCCCAGCGCCTCGCCGGCGTAGATATTTACATTGCCCCGCCAGTCGCCAAAATAGCCGCCGGCTTCGCTCAAAATTGGCGGGAAGGGGGCGCAGTCCCACGGATTCATCATCGGATCGAGCATTAGTTCGGCCCGGCCGGTGGCCACCAGCAGATAGCCGTAGGCATCGCACCAGCCAACGCGGTAGTTGGCCGTTTTTTTGAGCTGCTCAAGCACGGCCTGCTTGCCGCTTTTATCAAAGGCGGCCACATCGTAATGGGAAACCAGCGCCTGCTCCAGCCGCTCCACCGCCGACACGCGGGCGCGGCGGCCGTTCCACCAGCAGCCCAGGCCGCTGCCCGCCGACACCATTTCGCCCAGCGCCGGAAAGTTGGCCACGCCGACCTCGCACTTACCTTCAATTTCAAGGCCGATCAGCACCGCGTAAAGCGGTACGCCGCGCACAAACGAGCGCGTGCCATCGATAGGGTCGATGATCCAGCGGTGCGAGCTGGCCCGGCCGGAATCGCCAAATTCTTCACCGATAATGGCGTGGCCGGGGAATTTCTCTTCGATGCGGGCGCGAATCAGTTTTTCGGCTTCGCGGTCGGCCACAGTTACCGGCGATTCGTCGGCTTTGAAATCGGGCCGGAGGCTGGTTTGGTAGTAGCCCAGAGTTAACCGGCCGGCTTCCCAGGCAACATCGCGGGCAAAATCCAGATAGGTTTGCAGATCCGTCATTGTTTTGTCCTTTGGTTTAAATTTGTTGTAAAAATGTGGGGGTGGGCGTGGGCGGCGCCTGGCTTTCAACCAGCCAGCGCCACCACACCGGCCAGATCAGCGTGGTGAGCAGCGCTAAAATAAGCAAAACCAGCAGCAGCGCCGCGCCCAAACCCAGGCGGCGATCATCCTGCTCATCAGTCGATTCGTCGGGTAGGTTAAATGAGTGGTCAGCCATAGATGCCTGTGGTAAAAATACTCCTGCCCAGTATATCATAGCCGGCGGCGTTGGCAACTCCCCGGCCAGAGCAGCAATCATGGCTTATCAAGCCAATTCTGCAAAAATATTTTGTCTATCTTTGTTTATTTCTGTATATTTTGCAGGTAGATTGTCTATTTTACAAAAATATTGGAGAACCGTGACCCATGAAAAAAGTTCCGCAAATTTCGGTGCAGGAAGCTGCCGCGCTGGTGCCAAATGGTGCAACCATTATGGCCGGCGGCTTTGGGATGACCGGCAACCCGGTCCACCTGTTGAACGCGCTGGCCGAGCGCGAGGTGAAAAATCTGACCATTATTTCCAACAATGTCGGCGAGCCGGGGTTGGGCGGTGGCCGGCTGCTGCGCAACGGGCAAATTAAAAAAGCCATTGGCTCGTTTTTTACCTCCAACCCGGAGGCGGTGCAGGCCGTGCACAACAAACAGCTTGACATTGAGCTGATTCCACAGGGCACGCTGGCCGAGGCGTTGCGGGCCGGCGGCGCGGGCATCGGCGGCTTTTTTACGCCGACCAGCGCCGGCACCGTGCTGGCCCAGGGGCGCGAAACCCGCGTGATCAACGGCGTCGAACAGGTATTCGTGCCAGGTTTGTGGGCCGACGTGGCCTTGATTCGCGCCTACCGGGCCGATACGGCCGGCAATCTGGTGTACCGCATGACCGAGCGCAATTTTAATCCGCTAATGGCCACGGCCGCCGGCCTGGTGATCGCCGAGGTGGAAGAGATTGTGCCGGTGGGCCAAATTTTGCCGGACGAAGTGGTGACGCCGGGGCTGTACGTGGATTATCTGGTGCAGGCTCACACCACCCTGGCCGATTTGGGCAGTTCGGCTTCTATTGAAACCAGCGGCAAAAATGTTGACGACGCCCGTATGGCGATGGCCCGGCGCGCTTTTGCCGAACTGCGTCGCGGCGACGTGGTCAACCTGGGGGTAGGCATTCCGACGCTGGTGGCAGATTTGATCTCGCCGGCAGATGGCATCATTTTGCACACCGAAAACGGGCTGCTGGGCGTTGGCCCCGCCCCGGAAAGCGGCGGCGCGATGGAATATCCGGTCAATGCCGGCAAGCAGCCGGTGACCGCACTACCCGGCGCATCGTATTTTGACAGCGCCAGCTCGTTTGCCATGATTCGCGGCGGGCATGTGGATGTGGCGATTATGGGCGGGTTGCAGGTTGATGAGCAGGCCAACCTGGCCAACTGGGCCGTGCCGGGCAAACCGTTGCTGGGCGTTGGCGGCGCAATGGACCTGGCGTCCGGGGCCAGACGGCTGATTATCACCATGACTCACACTGCGCCAAACGGCCAGCCCAAAATTGTGCCGGAAGCCACGCTGCCGCTTACGGCGACTGGCGCGGTGGATATGGTGATTACCGATTTGGCCGTGTTTGAAGTTGTGGCCGGGCAGCTCACGCTCATCGAATTAATGCCCGGCGCGTCGCTGGACGAGGTGCGAGCCAAAACCAGCGCCCGGTTTGTCGAAGCGCTGCGTTAAAACGGGTAATATTTTCCGGCAGTATCGGGGGAAATTTACGCGATCAGCGGTCTAAAAGCTGATTGATGTGAGCTACCAGCACGCCTTTTGGCACGGGTTTTACCAGATAGTCGTCTGCGCCCGCTTCAAGGGAATGGACGACTTTTTGTGAGTCGGTCACAGCGGAAAGAACCAGGATGGGCATATTGCTAAAACCGCGAATGGCTCTGCACACATCCCAGCCGTTGATTTCGGGCATCATCAAATCCAGCACCACCACATCCGGGTTGAGCTGCCGGGCAGCCTCAATGCCATCTGCGCCAGAGTTGGCGGTGAACACATTAAATTTGGCTTGCCGGAGCATCTCCCGCAGCATTCGCAATGTTGTGGCGTCGTCATCGATGATCAAAACTCTGGCCACAAAAAAACTCCGTATTGAGTATTCTGCTTGTTGCTGAAGCGTATTTTACACGGTATTCAGCCAGATTGAAAATTACCTCGCCGGGCGGATCGTTAAAATTGAGCCATACTCCCCCAAAAGGGTGGCTTGTGTGTGGGGTAACTTATGGTATACTTAAAATAATCTTCAGACCGTTACATAAATATCCCCGTTGTCTATGGTCAATTGGTTGACATCCCAATATTACTCCATAAAAATTGACATTCCCGGTGTCTGGGCTGGTCAACTTACTCTTGGTGGCGCAACAGACAGCCACTTGCGCCTAACTTATTCAATCTGAACTGATTTGGGCAAACGCTATTGAACAACTAAGTGAGGCAGACCCGTGGCAGGTGATCAAAAAAAATTCCAAGTAGCAATGATGCACGCCGATCGCTTTAGCGAACAGGAAAACTGGACAGATGCCATGACGGCCTATCGCTACGCCCTGGCCGAATTTCCCAACAATGCGGCGGCAATTATTGGGTTTGGCAAAGCGGCGCTGGGTTCTGGTCACGTTGATATGGCCAAAAAAGCCTTTGTTCAGGCTTTGCGGATTAACCCCTCTAATTTAGAGGCGCTGAGTTTTATGGGCGATGTGCAGGAGCGAACCGGCCAACTGGATGCCGCCGCGGAAACCTACCTGCGTATGGGTAATGTCTACGCCTCCCGAAACGATCTGGACACGGCCATCGACCACTGGCTGCGTGCCACCCGGCTGGCTTCCGGCCAGTCTGATGCCCGCCACAAACTGGCCGAAGCCTACGCCAAACAGGGCAAGGCTCGGCTGGCCGCCCGCGAATATCTGTCGCTGGCGGCTACGTTTCAACGCCAGGGTGACCTTAGCCTGATGAACGATATGATTGAGGCCGCGCAAAAATTGCTGCCCAAAGACCCCGGCGTGCGCGCTGCCCGCGAAGCCGCTGCCGCCGGCGAACGGATCGATCCCGGCCAGGTCAAGGATACCCCGCCGGCCGATGCGGCCCAGCCGTTTGTCGATGAAGTTGTGGGCGAGGACCCCTATGGCCTTGACGAGCTTTTTGCGCTGGATGAAACTAAAGAGCAGCGCGTTAGCGCCGGGTTGGTTGAAACTGCCCGGCAGCGAGCGATGGAAGCACTGGCCAACCTGATTTTTGAGGATAGCGACGATCCCAACGTGATGTTGATCATGCAGGCGCTCGATGCCCAAAGCCGCAAAGACACCAACGAGGCCATCAAGCTCTTTCAACAATGCGCTGACGCTGGCGCAAACATGCCTTTTTTGCATTTTAATCTGGGCCTGCTGCATCGGGAACGGGGGCAGCTCAACGAGGCTATTCATTTTTTGGAGTTGGCCGCTGAAGACACCCAATACACACCCAGCGCCTATTTTGCTTTGGGCGATACCTACTACGCCACCAACGAACTGGACATGGCCGTGAAACATCTGGTTGAGGCTATTCGCGCCATCGACGTTCAAACGGTCAGCGGCCACCGCACCTACGAACTGTCTCAATCTTACGAAGTGTTTGCCGATAACTTTCTGGCCCAAAGCGACTCGGATAAAATTCGGCAGTTCATCAGCTCAACGCAAAACTTTTTCTCCAGCCCCAGTTGGGAGCAAAAAGTGTACGATGCCCGGATGCGGATGAACAGCCTGTCTGAAGAAGAAAACACCATGAGCCTGGCCGAATTTCTGGAAACCCCGGAAACCGAGGTGATGGTGACCACTCTGGCGCTGACGACCGAATATCTGCGCCAGAATTTCCTGATGACGGCTTCCGAGGAGTGTTTGCGCGCTATCCAGCGCGTGCCATCGTTTTTGCCGCTACACGCTCGCCTGGCAGAAATTATGCTCAAACAAAACCGCACCGACGACGCCATTAATAAATACCTGTACATTGCCAAAGTGTACCAAATGCGCAACCAGCCGGAGCAGTCGGTCAATGTTTACCAGAAAGTTCTCAAAATTGCGCCAATGGATGTCACGGTTCGGGCCAAGCTCATCGATATGTACACCTCGTTTGGCAGCATTGAAGAAGCGTTAGACCAGTACCTGGTTTTGGCCGACTCCTACTACCAACTGGCCCAGGTTGACCGGGCGCTGGAAAAATACAACGAGGCCATCCGGCTGGCCGATTCGCTGGAGACACCCAACAGCTGGAAGATTGAAGCGCTCACCCGTATCGCCGATATTTTCAACCAGCGTTTTGAATGGTCGCGCGCCGCCGATGCGTTGACCCAGCTTTTGGCTATTTCTCCCAACAACGAACGGGTTATGCGCCAGTTGGTAGAGCTGTACCTGAAGCAGAACAAAACCGCCCCGGCCATTGCCAAATTAGATGATTTGCTGGCCCTTTACCAGCGCAAAAAACCGGTAGCCGCCCTGGATTTGCTTCAGGATTTGGTTGAGTATTATCCCAACAACCTGCTGCTGCGCCAGCGATTGGCTGTGGCGTTGGTTCAAAATAACAGAATAGAGGATGCCATTGCCGAGTACGATGCCCTGGGTGAAATGCAGTTGGAAAACGGGCTGCGAGACGAGGCAATTCAAACCGTGCAAGCGATTATCAATCTTGGCCCAAAAGACATCGAAGGCTACCGCCGTTTGTTGGCCCAGATTGGGGGAGGATCGATTTAGCATCGGGTAAATCCTATATAGGAATACCGCATTGTTTTCTGAAATTGACTTTTTCATTTCCAGGCTCAACTTTATCAGCATTATCGATATTTTGTTGGTGGCCCTGGTTTTTTACTGGATTCTCACCCTGTTGCAGGGTACCCGCGCGGTTCAGTTGCTGCGCGGCATTTTGATTGTTTCCGTGCTGGCTGTTATCTCGGCCAGCGTTCTCAACCAACTCACAGCCTTTAGCTGGCTTGTGGATAAAGCCTTGCCGGCGCTGCTGGTAGCTATCCCCATTATTTTTCAGCCAGAACTCCGCCGCGCGCTGGAGCGGCTGGGCCGAACCGGCGTCCTTTTAACCGGCAGCCGGCCTGTGCTCCCCATCGAAGATGCCATCCGGATAGTTGGCCAAACCGCCACGGCCATGTCTGAACTGCGGCACGGGGCCCTTATTGTTTTTGAGCGGGATACCGGCCTGGAAGATCACCTGGAAACAGGCGTGCGCGTTAACGCCCAGGTTACGCCTGCCTTGCTGATGACCATTTTTTACCCCGGCACCCCTCTGCACGATGGAGCGGTGATCATTAAAGACGACAAGATTGTGGCCGCTGCCGTGGTGTTGCCTTTGGGCGGTAGTATGACCACAGACATGCGGCTGCTGGGCACTCGCCACCGGGCGGCGCTGGGCATCAGCGAAACCACCGACGCCATCGCCGTGGTGGTGTCAGAAGAAACCGGCCTCATTTCTGTGGTCCACGATGGCAAAATGATTCGCGGGGTTGATCAGAAACGGCTGGAGCAGTTGCTCAAAGCGTTTTTCAAAAATCAACTGGTTGACGACAGCCTGTTCACCGGGCTGCGCCCCCCGGGCCTGCTGCGGCGTTTTGGGGCAACAAAACCCAATGCGCCCAACCAAAAATCTTAATTGCTCCCCACGTCCCGGCGAATCAAATCTTCCACCGTTTCTCGCCGCTGGACAAGTTTTACCCCATTCTCATCCAAAAAAACCACGGCCGGCCGCAGGGCGGCGTTGTAGTTGCTGCCCATAGAAAGCTGGTATGCGCCGGCAACCGGCGCCGCCAGTACGTCGCCGGGTTGAGCCGGCGGCAACTGAACCTCATCGATCAAAATATCACCCGATTCACAAAACGGCCCGGCCACAGCCACCGTTTCGGTTTCCGGCTCGGCGGCGCGGTTGGCCAGCAGCGCTGTGTAGCGAGCCTGGTACAGCGCCGGGCGGGGATTATCGGCCAGGCCGCCATCAACGCTCACGTAGGTGCGCCCGTTGGGGATAGTTTTGCGGCTGCCAACGGTATACAGCGCCACGCCCGCCTGGGCCACCAACGACCGGCCCGGTTCCAGAATTAATTTGGGTAGCGGCAGCCGGTTGGCCGCGCAGAGTTGTTCAACGGCAGCCACCAGCCCGGTTACAAAGGGCGCCGGCGGCATGGGCGGGTCGGTGGGGTGGTAGGGCACGCCCCAGCCGCCGCCGGGGCACAACTCGGCCAGATGCCAGCCATACTTTTCGCGTAGCGAATTGGCTACAACCAGCAGGCGCTCAATGGCTACTGCAACCGGCTCTACATCGTGAAAATGAGAGCCTAAATGTACGTGCAGGCCGGTTAGTCGCAAAGTTTCAAAGCGCGGGTCGGTTAAAATTTGGGCCGCAACGGTTTCAACCTGAGCCAGTGGCAGCCCAAATTTGCTGTCGGCGGTGCCGGTTACGGTAAACCGATGATGGGTTTCTACCCGCACGTCCGGGGTAACGCGCAGCCAAATGTCAACCGGCTGCGGCCGGCCGGCGGTAAGTTGGACCAGCCGTTCCAGTTCGGTGGGATTGTCAACCACAAACCGGCCAACGCCGGCCTGCAGGGCTGCTTCCAGATCGCGCCAGCTTTTGTTGTTGCCGTGCAGGTGCATATTGGCCGCGGGCGCGCCGGCCCGTTCCGCAATAAAAATTTCCCCCGCCGAACTCACATCAAGCCCCACGTTTTCCTCGGTCATCAGCCGGGCCAGCGCCAAACACAAAAACGCTTTGCTGGCGTAGGTTAATTGGGCTTCGCCGGCATATTTTTGGAGACTAGCCTGATAAACCTTTATATTGTGGCGGATTGTGCCGATATCATACACATACAGCGGCGTGCCAAACAGCCGGGCCAGGTGAACGGCGCTGTGTTTGCCAAACATCAGCCGTCCGCTGGCATTAACGGAACTATTGAGGGGAAAGAGAGAAAGTTTGCGGTGCATTGGATTTCCTTTTACGCAAGATTCGGGTGGATTGGCTGGGTACAGTATCGTATATTGGACGGTGTAACGCAAAATTGGACTCATCAAACAGCAGGCAATTGGCTGTTGAGTTATAAGCCGGTTCATCGTATAATTTTCCGTGAAAATGGTAAAACGCCGGATAATTTTCGGTAAAATGTGGAAAATAACGGATGATAGACGAAATAGATCGGCAAATAGTAGCTTTGTTACAAGAGGATGCGCGCCTGTCTAATGCGGCCATTGCCGAACAGGTTGGCCTGACCAGCAGTTCGGTGTACGACCGGGTAAAAAAGTTGGAGCGCAAAGGGGTGATCAAAGGTTATGTGGCGGTGGTTGATGCGGAGTCGCTCAATAAATCCATCACAGCCTTTATCCGGTTGAGCGTTGGTTCCGGTTTCGGCGGCTATCTGGAGTCGAAACAGAGCGTAACCAGCGCCTGCCAGGCCGAGCCGGATGTGCTGGAATGCCACGGGGTGGCCGGCGAAGATTGCTATATTTTGAAAGTTAGAACCGCCAACCCCAACGAGCTGGAAAAGCTGATTGAGCGGATTCGGTGCAGCGCGCACGTTACCCGCTCGATTACCAGCATTGTGTTATCCACGTACAAGGAAACGCAAAAAATTCAGCCGGCCGGGTTGGTGTGATTGATCAGGTTGCAACATTGGGGTTGCCATCACTGTTGATTGTAGAGGTGAAGTATGGATGTAAAAATGATAACGTACATTCAAAGCGAGCATGAATTCAGCCGGGCCAGTCATCGTGGCTTTTGGGAAATTGTGCGCAGCTATTTTACCCAGCGCAACGCTCATTTGTTGTCATTTAACGAGGTAGTGGCCAAATTTGGCGCACAACCCACCATCGACCGGGGGCTGCAGGATATTCCGGTGAAAAAAATCATTGGCAGTGCCGGTGGCCGGTGTTGCGGCTTTACCCGCCACTTTTTGCCGCGTCTCCACGACCGGCAAAGCAAAGAGCGCTGGCGCACCATTTACACGCTGGCGGTCACCGGCCAGGGTTTTCCGCCCATTGAGGTGTACAAAGTTGGCGAGGTTTATTTTGTTGAAGATGGCCATCATCGGGTATCGGTGGCCACTTACCTCAACTGGAAAACCATTCAGGCTTACGTAACCGAAATTCCGCTCAGCGTTTCGTCAGAAGCCGAATTTTACGAATGTCTCAACACAACAAAGGATATTAACTGGCGCAACTAGATTCAACTTAAACCAAAGGTGGAGTCTACGGGGCGAACACAAGTTCGCCCTTATATTTTTCTGAAAGAGGAGCAGGCAAATGTCGGGGTTTAAGAATTTTTTGTGGTTGCTGGTGTTGGCGGCTCTGTGGGGGCCATCGTTTTTGTTCATCAAAGTAGCCGTAGAAGATATGCCGCCGGTAACGCTGGCGGCCGGCCGGGTGGGGCTGGCTGCGCTCACGCTGGTGATTGTACTGCGGTTGCAGGGGCGAGGCTTGCTGCCGATGGGCCGGATTTGGAAGCACTTTGCGGTGGTCGGCTTTTTTGGCAACGCTCTGCCGTTTGTGCTGTTTAGCTGGGGCGAGCAGCACATCGATAGCGCGCTGGCGGCCATTTTAAATGGCGCCACGCCGCTGTTTACCGTGGTGCTGGCCCATATTTTTACAGAAGACGATCACATTACCCCGGCCAAGTTGGGCGGCGTGCTGCTGGGTTTTGGTGGGCTGTTGGTGCTGATCCTGCCATCGCTGGGCGATGGATTTGTGGCCGGTACCTGGGGGTTGATTGCGGTGGTCATCGCCACGCTGAGTTATGGCATTTCGATTGTCTACTCCAGCTTGCATTTGCGCGGTTTGCCCAAACTGGTGGCTCCGGCATCGCAGCTAACAATGGCGGCGGTTTATCTGGTGCCGCTGGCCCTGGTTTTAGAACAGCCGTACCGGCTGCCTGTGCCTTCGCTGGCGGCGGTCAGTTCGGTGGCGGCGCTGGCTTTACTGGGTACGGCGCTGGCGTTTGTGCTGTATTATCGCATCCTTGAGCACACCAGCGCCACTTACCTGTCGATGGTTACCTATCTGGTGCCGATTTTTGGGGTGATTTTGGGGATTGCGGTGCTGGGCGAGCAGCTTCAGTGGAACGCCTACGCCGGCTGCGCCCTGATTTTGATGGGGGTGATGATTGCCAATGGGCTGTTTGTTGGCGTAAAAAACTGGCTCACGCGGCCAGCCAATATGCCAGCGCGCCTGTAACTTCAAACCGTAATTACTCAGCCGTCATGCCCGAATGTCTTTATCGGGCATCCACTGAAGGCCAAAACGATGGATTCCCGCTAAAAACACGCGGGAATGACATCCAGAATGGTGCGGCTGAGTTACTTCAAACCAACAAAAAAGCCCCGCCGGTGGTCCACCGGCGGGGCTTTTTTGTTAGCGGCTATCAACAGCATTCACGGGCGTCAACCACGTGATCGCCCAGGCTTTCCAGTTTATCAATCAACTGCTGCTCGCTGACATCCTGCACTTTAATCACCAGCCCGGCCGCGTCGGTGTCGTCTTCAATGGGGAACGAGCCAACGCTGAGAATGTTGCCGCCCAGTTCAAAAACGGCTTGCGCCAGGCTGGCCAGCACTCCTTTTTGGCGCGGTACGCTCAGTGTCAGGCGCAGGCCCGGCTGCCCGCCGCCAAACATCGATACAAACGTGCGGAAAATATCGGTTTCGGTGATAATGCCGATGGGCCGGTTTTGGTCGTCAACCACCGGCAGCCCGCCAATTTTGTGCTCTACCATCAAATGGGCGGCGTCTTCAACGGTGGTTTCCGGGTTGGTGCTGATGACCGACGTACTCATCAGCCGGTCGATTTTTATTTTTGAAAGCAGATAGTTTACTTCCCACACGCTTAACGATGACGCCGGCGAAGGTGAAGCGTACAGCAAGTCTCGCTCAGACACAATGCCAATGAGCCTGCCGTTTTTGTCAATCACCGGCAGCCGTCGAAAATGCTTTTCGCGCATTATCCGCAGCGCTTCCTGAAACGGCAGATCGGGTTGAATAGTGACAACCGGCGCAGTCATGTGGTTGCGTACAAACATAAAAAGGCCTCCTGAAAGTGTGAAGTTTGAGTTATTTCAAATTAACTAACGGCCACGGACAAAAATGTTGATTGTCGTGGTAACCTATCCAGAAATGGTTGCTTTTCTTTAATATGCCAGAAACAGTCACTACCTGCCGTTCACCGGCGTGATGCACAACCACCGTGTCACCAACTTTGATGGTTTTTCCCTGGTGGGTCGCTTCTGAGAGAGATTGCTCCGCTTCTGACAGAGGCAAGTTGAGGCTCATGGGCGCTCCTTATTCGGTTGTAAAGTTGGTAAAGCGTTTGGCCGGATTTTTGGATCAATTGAGATAACCGCCGATCCGGTCGGTAGAAGGGGATGTTGGCAGATGCCGTACTTTTGAGGTGGACTGAGGGCATAACACTGGCTCCATTGCAAGGTTATCAACTCAATTATAACATAGAAATTAAATTTTGGGGGATGTTATTTTTGGCCGGAGTCGCTGGAGTCCGGTTCATCGGGGTGTTCTTCCAAATCAAAAATTGAGGGCCGCAGCGATTGGGCGCAGTTGGGGCAGCCCTGCTTGGGGTCTGGCACGGCGCTAAAACATTCACTGCACCAGCCTTCAACAACCACCTGTTTTTTAAAGCCAAAAAATTTACTCACCACTTTACCATCGAGCACCAGCGTTTCTGAGGCGTTGGCCCGCAAAATATCCGGCACGGGGCAGGTGGCGCACAGGCGGGGATTCCACGGCAACGAGTCGTTGCTGCGTTCGATCAGGCGGCAGGCCTGCACATTTCGGCCACGATGAAAGTCGCCGTGATAGTATTTGCATTCTTTGCCGGCAGGTGTTTTCATAAATGGTTAACCTCTCTGCCCCTCTCTCGTTTACGGGAGAGGGGCAGAGGCATTTTTTCTTTTAACCCTACACCCGCTTTCTGAAATTCAGGTTAAAATCGGGTAGCTGCGGCCGATTAAACGCGGGTAATGTACGAGCCGGTGCGGGTATCGATGCGAATGGTGTCGCCGACGTTGACAAAGAGCGGCGTTTGCACCACCAGCCCGGTGGTTACAGTTACCGGCTTGGTTGCGCCCTGCGCGGTATCACCGGCAAAACCGGGTTCGGCATCGATAACCTCCAGATCAACCGTAATCGGAATCTGGATGTCGAGCGGTTCGCCCTGATAGCTGGAAATTTTTACCTGCATATTTTCGGTGAGGTAGGGGATAATCTCTTCCAGCATTTCTTGTTGAATGGCCGGTTGTTCAAACGTGCGCGTGTCCATAAAATAGTACAGGTTGCCATCATTGTACAGGTATTCGGCTTCGTTGTGGTCCAGGCTGATGTCCTGCACCCGCTCGCCGCCGTTGTAGGTTTTTTCAAAGATGGAACCGCTGCGCAGGTTTTGTACTTTAACCCGGATGGTGGCCCCGCCGCGCGCGGTTTTGTTGTGAGTATAGTCCAGCACCTTGAACAGGTCGCCGCTGTCGGTAAAGGTTGTGCCTTTGCGCAAGGCGTTTGCTTCGATCATGGTTGGTTCTCCTGAAAAATATGTTGATTCTTTGGTCTCACTCCCGGCCCGCGCTTTCGGGTGGAAGCGCGGAGCGGCAATGACGATGGGGTAAGAGTCCATCGCGCTTAAACGGGGTTATAACCCGCCAAAATCAATCCAGTTTTCGGCCAGTTGGGGCAGGTTGGCCAGCGGACCTTGCCGCTCGGTAACTTCTGGCAGCGAGTCTAAAAAGGCCTGCCCGTAGCTTTTGCTGATGACGCGCCGGTCCAAAATAGCCACCACGCCACGGTCATCCTGTTTGCGAATGAGCCGGCCAAAGCCCTGCCGGAAGGTTAAAATGGCCTGCGGGATGGAATACTGGCTGAAGGCGTCGTCAAAGGTTTCGGCGCGGGCGGCCACAATCGGGTCGCTGGGCACGGCAAAGGGAATGCGGGTGAGCACCACGCAGCTCAGCGCCGCGCCGGGAATATCCACCCCCTCCCAAAACGAGCGCGTCCCCAGCAGCACGGCCTGATCGGCATTTTTGAAATTGTCAACCATCTGGCGGCGGCTGGAGCCATCGCCCTGTTGATAGACCACAATGCCGGCCTGCGCCAGCGGCCCTTTGATGGCGTTGGCCGTTTGTTTGAGCTGGCTGTAGGCCGTAAACAGCACCAGCGTGCGCCCCTTGATTTGCCGCACTAACTGAGTCAGCGCGTCGTTAAGCGTTTTTTGGTAATTGGGCGCGTTGGGTTCCGGCATGTCGGTGGGCACGTAGAGCAGGGTGCTGTGCTCGTAATCAAACGGCGAACCGACCGCGGCTTCGCTGGCGTTCCACAGGTCCAGTCGCTCTTGAAAATAATCAAAGGCGTTGTTGGTGCGCAGCGTGGCCGAGGTAAAAACCACCGACTCTTTGGGTTCCAGCAAATGCTGCTGCACCAGTTGGCCTACGTGCAGCGGCGCGTTGTGCAGCGAAATATCTTTGTTTTGCACGTCCAGCTCCACCCACAAAATGCGGTCGGCGCTGGGGTTGACTAAAATGGTTTTGAGGTTGCTGCGGATTTCATCGAGCCGGGTGCGGTATGAGGCCAGCCCGGACAGCAGCTCTTCCCAGTGAGGCACATCAAAGCCTTCCAGTTCGGTCAGCAGGGTGTACAGCACGCCCAGCGCCTGCGAGGCGTCTTTGAGGCTGGCATCGACGTTTTCCCAGCTTAACTCAACATTGCTCCACGACGATTGGCCGCGGGTCTGGTCGGTGAGCCGGATTTTGGGGTTGTAGGCGCTGCGGCTGCCGGCAAAATCGGCCACAAAACTTTGCAGCGTGGAAAATAGCTGGCGCGAGGCGCTATCCAGCCGCTGAATGGTTTCATCGGCCTTGTCAATGAGCGCGTTAACATCGCCTTTGAGGCTGTCTGGCACCACACTCACGCTGCGCCGGGCCACTTCGTGGACAAAACCGACGCGCCGGTCGCTGCCGCGCAGGGGCTGGCTCAATTCACGCAGCAATTGCATCATGGTGCGCTGGTCGATGATGAAACTGAGCTGATCGGTGAAGCTGTCTTCAAGGTGATGGGCTTCGTCGATGAGCAGGTATTTGTATTCGGGGATGATTTTGTTGTCAACGCCAATGTCAGACAGCAGCAGGGCGTGGTTGACAATAATCACGTGCGCCGATTCGGCCTGGCGGCGGGCGCGGGCGTAAAAACACGTCTCCGGCGAGCAGGTGCGCGGCGTGCAGATGGTACTGTCGCTGGCTACCTGGCCCCACAGCGCCTGTTCGGCGTAATCGGGCATAAACAGCTCTTCGCGGTCGCCGGTGGTGGTGCTGGGCAGCCAAACCAGCAGCTTGGCCAGCAGCCGCAGCTCTCGCGGCGAGTGAGCCTGTTTGGCCTGGAACATCTGCACCCGGCGCGGGCACACGTAGTTGCTGCGCCCTTTCAGCGCCACGGCTTTAAACTCCACCGGCAACAGCTTTTGCAGCATCGGGATATCTTTGTTGAGCAGTTGGTCCTGCAAATTGATGGTGTTTGTAGAAATGACCACGCGCTCGCCGTTTTGCACCGCCCAGTAAATGGCCGGGATGAGGTAGGCCATCGATTTGCCGGTGCCGGTGCCGGCTTCAATCATCATATGTTCCGACTGGTTGAACGCGCCGATGACGTTGGCCATCATATCCACCTGCTGCGGCCGGTACTCAAAGCCGGTGAAATTTTTGGCAAACAGGCCGCCGTCTTCGAGCATGGCGCACAGCGTTTCTACCGGCAATGGGCTGAGTTTGGGCAACGGCTTGAGCGGCGGGTCAAACTTTGGCCCGGCCCCGGACTGAATCAGCGCGTGACCGCCGTCGATGGCGTCATCGCTCATAAAGCCTTTGGCCGCCAATTGCTGGCCGAGCGTGCCGGCGGGCGGCTGGTAGCTGCGTTCGCGGCTGAGGTCTTTAAATACCAGCGCCAGCGGCCAACTGGTGCGGCCGGCAATGCGGGCCACTTCGTCGATGATGCGGCTATCGAGCCGGCGGGCCTGGTCGAGCAGCGCGGCAAAAAGTTGCTGGGTGGCCTGCGCATCATCAAGGGCGCGGTGGGCCTGGCCTTCGGGCGGAAGCTGGATGCGCAAATATTTGAGCAGCGCGCTCAGGCTGTAGCGGCTGGCGTGCGGCAGCAAAATACTGGCCAATTCAAACGTATCCACGCCCATATTTTGGGTAAGGACGTTGTGCTTTTGCAGAAAGCTCAAATCAAAGCCGATGTTGTGGCCAATGATGGGCGCATCGCCCACAAAGCGGCTGAGCCGGGGCAGCACCTCGGCCAGCGCCGGTGCGCCGGCTACATCGGCGTTGGAAATGCCGGTGAGTTGCTCGATTTTGTAGGGGATTCTTTGGCCCGGATTGATGAGCTGGCTAAAGGTATCAAATACGTGGTCACCTTTAAACCGCACCGCACCAATTTCAATGATGGCGTCATCGTCGGCGTTGAGGCCGGTGGTCTCAATGTCCAGCGAAACATATATTCTTGACAACGGATTTCTGCTTTCTAGGGCCGATCGGCCAGTTGCTATCGAACGATGTATTATACTGATAGTTGTTGTTTTGGGCGAAAAAGGCGTTTAATTCTTGTTGCCCAAATTTCCCATTGACGATTGCCAGTGACTATGTTAACATTACCTTTACCATGCCCAACAAAAGGAGACTAGCCAATGGCCCATTATGTGCTTGAGCAGGTTGATATTTTGATGGATTTAACGCCGGAACAGCTCAACCAGGTTGAAGCCATCTGCGCCGAAAAAAATTTCAGCCAGGGTGAGGTTATCTTTGAAGAAAACACGCCCAGCCGCGAATTTTACGTGATTGTTGATGGCGACATTGATATTCAGATTGATCCCGATACCATTGGCGACGGCACCGACAATTACCAGCCAACAACCATTGCTACCCTCCGCCGCGGCCAATCGTTTGGCGAGGTGGCCATCGTCGACCCGGGTTTGCGTTCGGCCTCGGCCAAATGCAGCTCGGAAAGCTGCCGGCTGCTGGTGATTGACCGGCAGGAATTTTTAAAGCTGCTTGAAGGCGATTATCAACTGGGCTACGTGGTGATGCGCAACTTTGCCGCCGATTTGGCGCTCAAAATCCGGCAGACCAACCTGCTGGTGCGCGAGTCGTTAATGTAGTTTTTTGGCAACTCATGGTAAACTGTAGCTCCTGCCTCGGCGGGAGCTTTTGTTTTTGATAATCCCTACTTTTGGATTACGATTCATGGCCGATTTCCTGCGTCTGATTTTGCTGATTTTGCTGCTGCCGCTGATTATTGTTGTGATTGGCCCGCTGTTTGTGCTGGCGGCTGTGCGCGGCCAGCAGCAAATGGGGCCGATTACGCTGGACTCAACGCGCTACAATTCGGCGGGGCGGGCCGGTATTTTTTTGCTGGGGCTGGCCGTGTGGCTGCTGGTTTGGAGCGGATTGGCCTACCTGGCGGTTCAGGCATTAACGCCCGTGCCGGGGGCAGTCGCCGTGCAGATGACTCCCACCCCGCACCCGCCAACAGCTACACCAACCCCCGTGCCGCCCACCGCTACCACCATCCCGCCAACGGCCACGCCTCGACCAACCCAAACTGCTACCCCGGTGATCACCAGCCCCACCGCCCCCGCCGCGAGCGCAACCGCCAGCGCCACTATCACCACGCCGACTGCTGCGCCCTCGCCGACGTTGCCGGCGGCCTCTGCCACCCCGCCGCCGACAGCCTCGCCGGTAGTTGCGCCAACCACAACTGTCACTGGTACCCAAATTTTGATTGCCAGCCGGGTTTCACTGGCCGACCAGCAGGCGGCGCTCAACACGGTGCGCGAGGCCAACTCGCTGCTGCGGCTGGCCATTACCCGGGCCAGCCCGCAAAATCTGGCTAATCTCCAGCGGTTGTGGCAGGGGCAGGCGTTAACCGATACAAAATCGTACGCCATCGAAGTGAACAGCCGTTACAAAGAGCCATTCGATGTGGAACTGGAATATGCCACGCCGCTCACCGTCAGTGAGCAGAGCGTGCCCCGGCAGATTGTGGTCTTCTCCAACGAGAAATGGACGTATGCCGGCCCTTCGCGGCAGGATCAGGAGAATTTTGAGTTTATCTACACGGTTACGCCCAAAGACGATGGCTGGGTCATTTCGCGCTACACCTATCGCAATTGGCCCGGCGCTCAACCATCACCAACCCCGGCCAATTAACGCCGAAATCAGCCGGTTATTGTCAATTAAAATAAGGAATGATATAATAGAAATCCAAGGTTTAGCCTCAATTTTCCTCTCGAATATCCGGGTTCTGCCAGTGTGGGGGGACATCTGGCGCAAATCATACAAAGGGTTTAGATGATGTCCAATAAACTAAAAGTAGGCTTGCAACTTAGTATTGGCGGCCTGGGAGACAAATCTTTTAACGACTCCGCGTTTGCCGGTATTGAAGAAGCACAAAGAGTTCACGGAATTGAATTTGAGTACGCTACCTGGCAAAACCCAATGCTAAATGCTGTCACTATTGAGGAGTGGGCAAAGTCTGATTTTGACCTGATTGTGGCAGTTGGCTACAGCAACGCCGCGCCGATTAATGAGGTCGCCGCCAAGTTTCCCGATAAACGGTTTGCGCTCATCGATTATGCCGGTGAGGGGGATAACGTTTGGTCGGCGATTTACCGTGAATACGAAGGTGATTTTGTGGTCGGCGTGCTGGCTGCGCTGGTAACCCAAACCCGGATTGTGGGCTTTATGGGCGGCGGCGTTACGCCGATTGTCCGGCGCATCGAGCTGGGTTTTGCCCAGGGGGTCAAAAATGTTGATCCGTCCATCAGTTTTATTTCCGATTATGTGGGCGAGTTTGATGACCCGGTAAAAGGCGCGTTGCTGGCCGAAACCCAGTACATGCTCGGCGCAGACGTTATTTATCAGGTGGCCGGCCGCTGCGGGTTGGGCGCTATCGATACGGCCAAAAATTTTGGTAAATGGATCATTAGCACCGGCGGCGACCACAGTTACCTGGCCCCCAAAGCGGTGCTGACCAGCCGCATAAAAAATGTGGGCCGGCCCATTCTGGACGCGGTCGAAGCCATCAAACAGGGTAGATTTGAGGGCGGAGTGGTGAAAAGTTACGGCTTTGCCGAGGGCGGCCTGATGATGGCTCCCATCCGGCCGAGCGTGTCAAAAGTGGTGACGCCGCCCATCCAGGGGATTATGCAGGAAGTGCAGGCCCAGGTTATCAGCGGCAAAATCAGGGTAGAACTGGAAGAAGATTAGCGGCCGCAGTTGCCCGCCAAAAATCCCTTCGCTAGCCGGAGGGATTTTTATTTGCGGCAAATTTTTGCAGCGCAATCTCAATTTCCTGAGCCAGGTCTGCTTTTTGAGCGTGATTGCCCACCCTGTCATTGAGCAGCACCAGCGGGCCGTCACTCGTTTCCAGGGTCAGGTTCACCGCGGCGCTGTTTTGCGCGCCGAGCGCCGGGGCTACCCGCACTCGCTGAATTTGGCTGTAACTTAGTTCAAACCAATCGCCGCGTGCCGGTTTGCAGCTAAATGTGCCATCTTTTTGGTTAAGCCGAATCACGCATTCCTGCGTTTCTGCCGTTTTGATGGCCTGCACATATTGGCCCGAAATTCGGTTGGCAACCACAATCGCTATTCCCCAGGCCAGCGCCGGCAACGCCAAAAACGCCCCCACCAACAGCAACCGTACCAACCCCGGCTGTATCTGGGCATTAACGGCCACGGCCAGCACAACCAGCGCGGCAATAGCCAGCAGCGCCGCCACGGGGCCGCACGTTAGCCAGGCCAGCGCCCGCACCATCGGCTCGCCTCTGATGACAAAAACGCGCTCACCGGGCCGGGATTGATCTTCAATAGTCGTGACCAGCCCTTCGGATTTGTAAATGAGCAGCCACCACGGCCGCTGCCCGGCACTCACGGTTGCGCGCTCCGGGCGGCGCGGTTGGCCCACCACACGTAGGCCAGCCGCCAAACCAGCATCACCACGCCCAGATAAGCCAGCGATACCAGCACAAACGTCAATGGAATGCCGCCGGGGATGGGCCGCTGCAGCAGCAGAGCGCGCAAAATGTGGCTTACCGGGACGGCCACAATCCAGGTAAGGGCCAGCCGCGGCAGCAATTGGGCCGGGGTTGTGCTAACGGCGGCCCGGTACAGGCCCAACCAGGGCGCCACAACAAACCAGCCGGTCACAAACGGCAACGCGGTCAGCAGGTCGGCGGCCAGATCAGCGGTAGACAGGGCGTGGCTCTGGCGGCCAATGGCTACAAAGCTCAGAATTACCAGTAGATCGCCGGCAACTAAAACGGCGGCAGGTGCAGTAAATAAATGGTTGGATGTATTTTTTTGAGACATAACGCCTCCCGTGGCTGGAAGGGATTATAGTCAATTTCAGTGTTCTTCACAACCTCACTTTTTCACAAAATACAACCCTGTTGTGGCCGCCATCCCATAATATCCCGGTTGATAAGATTGTGATAACTAATTGACACCTCCCGTGAAGTTATGTAAAATGGATATGTAAAGTCGGCGCTTTGTATGGGTTGACTGTGGACTAGCAAGGGGAGAGTGCGCATGGTACACCTGAATATTTTACGAGGTATTGGGACCGCGCTGATTATCGGCGTGTTGTTTGTTTATCCGCCGCGCGAGGCGCTGTCTCAGCAGGCGCAGCCCGGTTTGCAGGATGTGCTGGTTAACGGCGGTTTTGAGGGCGGTTTTCAGGAAGAGTTTGGTGTTGGCTACGGCTGGGGCGCGTTCAGTAACGGCAACGCCGTTGTGGGTTGGAACTACGACGATTGGCCGGCGGTGGTGAGCAACGGCAGCTACGCCCAACGCATTGAAATTAAAGAAGCGCAGGAACAGGACCGCTACGCCGGTATTTACCAAACGGTGTCGGTGGTGCCCGGCCAGCAGTACAAATTGACCGTCCGCGGCCTGATTCGCAGCGACGAGGGCAGCATCGAGCAGTCTGACTACGGCTACCGGCTGCAATACGCCGTTGACGCCAACGGCGACACCGCCTGGGAACTGGTTTCGCCCGACGCCTGGCATGAATTTCCCTGGGACGAGCAGCCCATGACGCCGGCCGCCGGCCAAACTTATCGACTTGACACCTTTGAGACCACTATCACCGCCAAAACTGATAAACTGACCGTGTTCATTCGCGGTTGGAAAAAGTGGGTTAATAACGGCTCTGCCATATTTGATTTGGATGATATTAGTTTTGTCGGGCCAGCCCCGGAGGGTTTTCAGGCTCCGGTAGCGCAGGCAGTGGCTCTTGACAACAAACCGGCCGCCGAACTTCCCGCCGCTGAAGTGGCCAACCAAGCGCCGGCCGCGCCGTCGCCCGCCGATGAACTGGTGGTGCCGGAAAACACCGCGCCCGCCAACGGGACCATCGACGCCTTCAACCAGACCAACGCCGTACCGCAGGGCAATGTGGCGCCGCTGCCGGTAACCGGCTACAGTGACGACGGCTCGCTGGTGGTTGTGGTTATTGTTGGGATTGTGGTGTTGCTGGCCCTGTTTGTGAGCGCCGTGGCCGCCACGCTCAAGTGGCGCAGTCTGGCTGAATAGAACGCCCGTTGTTCCGCCCCAGGAAAACAAGGAGGTACATTGTGAAAAAAACTATCTGGGCCTTGATTTTGCTGTTGATTTTGTTGGCCGCATTTCCGCTGGCTTCACAGGCCGCGCCGCTGAAAAAACTGAGCTGGCGGGCAGAATATTTTGAAAACCCCGGCCTGACCGGGCAGCCTCGCCTGGTGGTGTTCGAATCGGCTTTTGGGCACGATTGGGGGCTGGGTTCCCCTTCGCCGGAAATCCCGGTGGATGGCTTTTCGGCCCGCTTTACCCGGCGTATGCATTTTGAAAAAGGAACCTACCTGTTCACCCTGTCGGCGGATGACGGCGCCCGGGTTTGGATCGACGGCAAAATTTTGATCGATGCCTGGAGCCTGGGCATTAAAGACAAAATGCAGGCCAAAATTCGGCTGGAACAGGCCGGCGACTACGAAGTGCAGGTGGCCTATTTTGAAAATACCGGCCGCGCTTTTGTCAACCTGGATTGGCTGTTGCTGGCCGGTGACGACGATATTTTGGGCGCATGGAAAGGCGATTATTTTGATAATCGCAATTTGCAGGGCAGCCCGGTAATGAGCCGCCAGGATAGCGCCATCAGCTTTGACTGGAACAGCGGTTCGCCGGCGGCCAAAGTGCCGCGTGACAACTTCTCGGTGCGCTGGACTCGCTCCATTTACCTGAAGGCCGGGCATTACACCTTCCGGGTGCAGCACGATGACGGTATGCGGGTATACATTGACGACAAGATTATTTACGACTCGTGGTTTGATCAGGAAGTCAATTACGAAGTTGGCATTGTGCCCATCAAAGAAGGCTTCCGGACCATTCGGGTTGAATACTACGATCACGTTGGTAACGCCGTGGTGCATTTCAGCATCGATGAAGACCCCGGCGATTACGATGACACGATCCCCACGCCGGATACGCCCGGAGTGTTTGTTGACAACCGCGACTCCGGTTTTACCTGGTACGGCCCGCCGCCGGGTGTTGGCCGGGGCGGGGTCGGCAGCGACTTTTTCTGGACTTACAACAAAACGTCGGCGCCGGTTAACACTGCTATGTGGATGCCCAATTTGCCGTCTGATGGCAATTACGAGGTTTACGCCTACATCCCCGGCGACCGCGCCACAACCGGCAGCGCTACCTATCGCATTCAGCATTTTGGCCGGGTAGCCGACCGCACCATCAACCAGAGCCGCTACAGCAACGAGTTTGTCAGTTTGGGCATTTACTACTTTGACGGTCGCGGCAACGAGTTTGTGGTATTGAGCGATGTCACCGGCGAGGCGCAGGGCAGCACTCAGATTGCTTTTGACGCCATCAAATTTGTTAAGCGGTAACGCTCTCCCCAGAGCAGAAAAAAGCCTCCGAGTTCCCCGCTCGGAGGCTTTTTTATTTCAATCGAAAATCATCGATTTAAAGCTGACACCCTGCGGCGGCGGCGCTACGCCCAACGTATCGGCGATGGTGGCGGCCAGATCGGCAAAGGTGCTGCGCACGCCAATGTTTACGCCGGGATTAACCGCCGCGCCGCTGATGAGCACCGGCACATACTCGCGGGTGTGATCGGTGCCGGGCGTGGTGGGATCGTTGCCGTGATCGGCGGTGAGCACCAGCACATCATCCGGGGCCAGCGCGGCCACAATTTCCGGCAGGCGTTGATCAAACTCCACCAGCGCGTTGGCGTAGCCCGCCGCATTGTTACGGTGGCCAAATTTGGCGTCAAAATCAACCAGATTGGTAAAAATCAGGCCGCGTTTGTGTTGCTGGCGCATAGCGGCAACGGTTTTGTCCACGCCGTCCATGTTGCTTTGGGTGTGGACGGCCTGGGTGATGCCCTGCCCGGCGAAAATATCTTCAATTTTGCCCACCGCGTAGACCATCAGCCCGGCTGCTTTCAGGTTGTGCAGCACGGTTGGCTGCGGCGGCAGCACCGAAAAATCGTGCCGGTTGGCCGTGCGCTCAAAATTGCCCGGCCGCCCGATAAATGGCCGGGCAATCACCCGGCTCACCTCGTGCGGGCCGCGCAGAATTTCCCGCGCCACGCGGCAAATCCGGTACAGTTCTTCTACCGGGATAATTTCTTCGTGGGCGGCAATCTGGAACACGCTGTCACCGGAGGTGTAAACGATGGTTTTGCCGGTGCGCATGTGTTCCTCGCCCAATTCGGCGATGATTTCTGTGCCGGAGGCCGGGTAGTTGCCCAGCCAACCCCGCCCCGATTCGGCTTCGTAGCGCGCCATCACCTCCGGCGGAAAACCGTTGGGATAAAGCGGAAAGGCCTGCTGCAAATGGATGCCCATCAGTTCCCAGTGGCCGGTGCTGGTGTCTTTGCCGGCAGAAACCTCGGCCATTTTGCCGTAAGCCGCGGCCGGCTGTCGCTGCGGGCGCACGCCCTCCAATATAGCGATGTTGCCCAGCCCCAGCGCCGCCATGTTGGGCACGTGCAGGCCACCCACGGCGTGGGCAATATTGCCCAGTGTGTGGCAGCCCACATCGCCAAACGCGGCGGCGTCCGGGGCCTCGCCAATGCCCACACTGTCTAACACAATCACAATAAAACGATTAACTGGCATAATAAGCTCCTGTGAAAATAGGGGTCAGGAGTCAGGAATCAGGCAGTTCCTGCCCCGGCTTCTAAACTGAAATCAATTTGAAAGCTGCACTTTTGCCCTCATCCCCCCAGCCCCCTTCTCCCTCAGGGAGAAGTACCCCTGCGGGGCACAGGTGGGAGAAAAGACTTTTTGGGTGTGGTTTGGGCGGCGAAGCCGCCCAAACCACACCCGTTTAATCGCTCCCCCTCCCCAAATTTTTGGGGAGGGGGTTGGGGGGAGGGGAAAAAAGTGCATTTCTCATTCTGATTTGAGTATAAAAATTTGCGGCAGGAGTCCAAAACTACAGTTTTGGACTCCGCTTTCTGCGAATGTAGGGGCGCTTTGCGAAGCGCCCCTACCCAAATTTCATCACTCGGTGCTGTGCTGCAGACCCGGTAAGTCGGGCTTGTTGCCCGGCAGTCACACCAAAATCCATAAACGAGCGAGGGCGAACCTACCCCCAATTGTGCCAGCGATTAACGCTGCCAGCAAATGAACCTGCGCTGGCAGTGGCGCTCCTTTGCCTCCCAAAATAGCACTCATTTGCGATTGCTCTACGCCATCGACTTTGCTATAATAGCAGCCATGTTGGTCCCCTTTAGTATACAACGGAGGATGGCTATTGTGGGACAGGTACTTGTACTCAACGCAACTTACGAACCTCTCAGTATCGTTTCGGTGAAGCGCGCTGTTATCCTGTTACTCAAGGAAAAAGCCGAACTCATCGAAGCGGCCGAAGCCAAACTGCGCGCCGAAAACTTCGTCATTCCTCGCCCTCTGGTCATCCGGCTGGTGTATTATGTTAAAATCCCGCGCCGGATGTCGCTGCCGGTTACGCGCCGTACGGTGCTGGCCCGCGATCATTACACCTGCCAGTACTG
Source organism: Anaerolineae bacterium (assembly GCA_022071955.1). GTDB lineage: Bacteria > Chloroflexota > Anaerolineae > 4572-78 > J111 > J095. The sequence goes on along the minus strand of JAJVIM010000006.1, from coordinate 1,745 downwards.
CGGGGAGATGCCCATTCGTCAGGAGCTGACGCTCGACCACGTGGTGCCCCGTTCCCGCGGCGGCAAAACCACGTGGGAAAATGTGGTGGTGGCCTGCCAAAAATGCAACGGCCGCAAAGGTAACCGGACGCCGCTTGAAGCCAACATGAGGCTGCTCACCGAGCCAAAACGGCCCCGTTATCTGGCGGTGGCGGCTCTGGCCAGTTTAGAGGCCCGGGTGGCTTGGGATAAATATATGTGGGACTGATCTTCAGTCGAAGCGCATGGGATACCTCTGTGCGGCTGGCATGGAGGTATTTTTTTATGATCACTACCTGCGAGTAACCATCGTTTTATGTCTTTACCTATTGTCTATCACCCCGGTTATGTGACGCCGCTCCCGCCGGAACATCGTTTTCCAATGCCCAAGTTTGGCGTAATTTACGATATTTTGCTGCGCGATGGCCTGGCCTCGCTGGACCAGTTTCACGTGCCGCAGATCGCGCCACGCGCCTGGTTGGAGCAGGTTCACACACCCGAGTACATTGCGGCCTTTTGCGGCGGCACGCTCGATGCCAAAGCCATCCGGCGCATTGGCCTGCCGTGGAGTCCCAATCTGGTAAAACGGACGCGCACGGCGGTGGGCGGTTCGGTGTTAACGGCCCGGCTGGCGCTGGAACACGGGCTGGCCTGCAATACCGCCGGCGGCACCCACCACGCCTTTGCCGGATTTGGTTCGGGCTTTTGTATTTTTAACGATCTGGCCGTGACGGCGCGGTTAACGCAGCAAATGGGCCCGGCTCACAAAGTCCTGATTGTTGATTTGGACGTGCATCAGGGCGATGGCACGGCCTCGATTTTTGCCGATGACGCCACTGTATTTACCTTTTCGATGCATTGCCAGAGCAATTTTCCGTTTCACAAACAGCAGAGCGACCTCGATGTGCCGCTGCCCGATGGCGCGGACGATGCGCTCTACTTAAAAACGCTGGCGGCTCACCTGCCCGACGTGCTCAGCCAGTTTCGGCCCGATCTGGTGCTGTACGATGCCGGGGTTGATCCGCACCACGCCGACCGGCTGGGCAAGCTGTCGCTCACCGACGCCGGTCTGTTTGAGCGGGATAAATATGTGCTGCACACCTGTATGCGGCAGGGGTACCCTGTGGCCACGGTGGTGGGCGGCGGGTACGATAAAAATGTGCTGGCGCTGGCCTACCGGCATGTGCTGCTCTTTCGCGCCGCCGCCGAAGTGTTTTTGCAGGTGGCGTAGGTCCAATACTTTTCACATAAGAAATGGCCGGGGGTTAGCTTACCCCTCCCCCAACCCCCTCCCCGTTACAGGGAGGGGAGCAAGTTTCACGGCGTGTTTTTTGGCGGCAAAGCCGCCAAAAAACACGCCAAAAAAGATTTTCCCCTCTCCCAGAGGGAGAGGGGGCAGGGGGTGAGGGTCAAACAAAAACCTTATCTGAAAAGCATTGGGCGTAGGTCACGCTTGCAGCGTGACAGTCGGGCTGCAAGCCCGACCTACTTATCCGTTTATTTTTACAGGAGAAATTATGGCTGACAAACAAGACCGTATTCGGGTACAGATTGAAGGCAAACTGTACAACGTGATTGGCGGCGCGTTTCAGGAGATGCTGGCCGCTGTCAAGCAAATCAATGGCCGCCGCTTTGACGGTAATTCCAAGCTGTGGCAGTTGCCCGGCACCGCCCGGCAAATCCACGATCAACTGGCCAGCAGTGGGTTTCAACTGGAAGGCGGCGCG
>JAJVIM010000009.1 GCA_022071955.1 Anaerolineae bacterium | reverse complement strand
GTCAAACCCCCCCCCCCTGCCCCCCCCCCAATTTTGGGGGAGGGGATGAAAAACTGGGGTGTCGGGGCCGCGGCAATACCGCGGCCCCGACACCCCTCAAATATTCCCCCTTCCCGAGGGAAGGGGGTTAGGGGGATGGGGAACTCTGCTTAACCTTTTCTGCGGGTTGAATTATCTGCCAAAAGCCTTACAATAATACCCCCGGCGCGTCAACCTATCCAATCCCAACCAACCGGAGGAATTAAATTATGCAAAATATTTTAGATGAACTAACTCCCCTGCAAGCGCTGTTTGAACAGATTATCCTGTTTACCCCCAAACTGATTGTGGCGCTGATCATTTTTGCGCTGACGCTGCTGCTGGCCAAAATCTGCTTTCAGTTGGTGCGGCGGGCGCTGCAACACCGCCAAACCGACCCCGAAGTGTCGCTGCTACTGGCCCGCGTCACCCAGATTTCAATTTTAGTGCTGGGCATTATCTGGGCGCTGTCGGCGGTTGATTTTAATGTGACCGGCTTTGTGGCCGGGCTGGGCATTGCCGGTTTTACCGTTGGCTTCGCCCTCAAAGATATCGCCGAGAATTTTGTGGCCGGGGTGCTGCTGCTGCTGCAACAGCCGTTTGACATCGGTGAGGCGGTTGAGGCCGGCGGCTATGCCGGCACCGTCACCAACATCGAAATCCGCAGCACCACTATTCGCACCTGGGACGGCCTGCTGGTGATCATCCCCAACGCGCAGGTGTACGGCAACCCGATTACCAACTACTCTAAAATTGAACGGCGCCGCATCAGCCTGGATGTGGGGGTGCTACGAAACTGATCTGGACAAAGCCCACGCGCTGCTGCTGGCAGTGGCCAACGATGTGCCCGGCATTAAAGCTGACCCCGCCCCGTTTGCGGTGTTCAAAGAATTTGGCGACAGCTCCATCAACGCCACCCTCTATTTTTGGATTGACGTGAGCGAAGCCGGCTATTTTGACGCGCTCGACGCGGCGGTGAAGGGGATTAAAACTGCGTTTGAGCGCGAAAGCATCAATATTCCGTACCCCATCCGCACACTGATTCAGCAGCCGGCCTAATTCAGGCGTCAATCTCGCCATCGGGCAGAACGGCCAGTTCGGTATTGGCGGAGTCCAGCTCAACCCCATCAATGTTGGCTCCGGTCAGATCGGCTTCGCGCAGCAACGCGCCGCTCACCCGCGCCCCGCTCAAATTGGCTCCGGCCAGGCTGGCCTCGGCCAGATTGGCTGCGGACAGGTCCGCGCCGGCCAGCACCGCCCGGCTCAGGTTAGACTCGCTGGCGTTGGCCCGCACCAGCGCGGCCCGGCTCAAATCGGCGGTGGTCAGCGTGGCCCGGCTCACGTCGGCGTCGGTCAGGTTGGCTCCCACCAGCACCGCGCCGGTGAGATTGGCCCCGCTCAGCACGGCATTGGTCAGGTTGGCTTCATTTAAATTGACCCCCGTCAGATCGGCGTAGGTTAAATCAGCGCCGCTTAAATTGGCTCCGGCCAGGTTGGCTCCGGCCAGGTTGGCGCGCTGCAACCGCGCCTGCGCCAGATCGGCGCCGGTGAGGTTTGCTCCGCTCAAATCAACGTTGGCCAGCCACAGCGGGCGTTGGCCGCTGGCCAGCAGTTGTTTCAGTTGCTGCGGGGTAAAATCCATCGGTGTATCCTTTTAAAGTGACCGGCACTTATTAACGCTTTAATGACGGCGATGGGTCAGTTAAAGTGCCGGTCACTTATTACGGTTTGATGCGCTGCAAAATGGTGTCGAGCCGGATCAAATCCCGGTTGAGCAGCCGCGATAGCTGCCGCCCGGCGTTGAGCAGAAACTGGCGGCGGGTTTCGGGTGGGTGGGCGTCGGCGGCGCGGCGCAGATTGGCCACTAGCAGTTCGTCGGCGGGAAGCTGGCGGGCGTTGAGCACCAGTTGCAGGTAATGCAGCTCGGCGGTAAAGGCCCGCAGTTCGCCGCTGTCGCACAAAAACAGGGTGTCCAAACTGAGCGGCGGCTGCGGCGGCAAGCCCTGAAAAATGCGTTTGCCCTGCTGGTAACCCACCGCCAGCACGCCAATTTCAATGGGCACCAGCCGGTTTTCGCGCTGGTCCAGCACCGCTTCCGGTTCCATTTCGCCGGCCAAAATGAGTTGGCGCACGGCCGGGTCGTCGCGCACCTGCACATCGTAAATCAGGCCAAAAATGCTGGCCTCGTACAGCGGCACTTTGACCAGATCGCCAAATTGGGGCACGTTGGGCTGCAACACCCGGCAACCGACGACAAATCCGGCGGTGCTGGCGCGCAGCACCCAGCCAATGGTGAGTGATTGAACCATTATTTAAAACTCTCTTTGGGTGCTCGATAGGCGTTTTTGTTTTGTTGTTTCCACGATAGCTCCGGGCTGAGTTTGTGGCGGCGCATTTCTACGGCCAGCATCATTTCCACGGCCTCACGCTCTTCCGGCAAAATGACGGCCAGTTCATCGGCGCGAGCCAGCACGTAGGGGTAGCTGCCGGTAATGCGCGCCTGCCGCACCAGCACGGCATGCACGGTATCCAGCGCGACGGGATTGGCCGCTACCCAGGCCGGAATTTCGACGCGGGCCAGCATCGAGTTTTGTTCGCTGCCGGCCACGTTGAGGTAGAAAAAGTGGATGGCGTGGCCGGACTCGCTGTATTTTTCCAGCCCTTTGGCCCGCACGGCAAACACGGCGCTGCGCTCGCCCGGCCCCAAAAAGTCGAACAGGTCGCGGTCGGTCAGCGCGCGGAAGGGGGTGCGCCGCAAATTCTCCTCGCTGATGTTGGCCATTTCCAGCAGCGCCAGATGCAGCAGCGCCAGCACAAAGGTGCTGCGCGGCCGGTCGATGTAGCCGGCCAGCAGCCCGCCCGATTCGCGCAGGGCGTTGAGCTGCGCCAGGTACAGGTCGAGATAGATTTTTTGCTGGTCAAACGGCAAATCGATGACCCGCAGGGTGAGCTGGCCATCCTTTAGCGCCACCACCGGTTCGGCGGCGGCGGGCGTGTGCTGCACCAGCGCCTCCAATTCGGCCAGATCGCGCTGCACGCTCACCTCGCCGGCGGAAATCAACCGGCCCTGCTCATCGAGAATGTCTTCGGTGTCAAAAACCAGCCGGGGCGAATGGTTGTGGGTGACCGGTTTTTGGTTGGAGCCGTGGCGGTAAATGATGACGCCCACATTGATGAGATAGTAGAGGGCGATGGCGTGCGGGTCGGGGTAAATTTGGGAGCCGTCGCTGGCCAACACGGTGATTTGCTCCGGGCAGGCGGGCAAGGGGTAGGCCCGATCAAGCGCCTCGTGGGTGGGGGCGGCCCCAACCCAGGCAAAACGCTGCTTTTCCTGCACCTGTTCGGCGCGGTCAACCAGTTGGCTGAGCTGGTCAAATTCGGCGGCGTAGCGGGTGAGCAGTTGGCGGGCCACGTCGAGGGCCTCGCTGCGGGTGGTGGTTAGCTGCGCCAAACTCTGGCCCATTGCTTTGATTTGGGGAGCAACCTGATTGAGTTCAAGCGTCATGGGCGGGGCAACCGGCTAACCTTCAAAATACAACAACTGCACCGAGGGGTTGTCGTCGGCGTCGTATTCAATGCGGGCGTAGGGCAGTATTCGGTTGGCGTGGCCGGGCGGCAGCACGCCGTTGAACAGGGCGCGCCAGGTTTCGGGCGGCGCGTCAGACAGGTCTTCAACCCAACTGCCGGTGTTTACGTAAATGCAGCCGTGGCTCAACTTTTTTTGCATCGGCTGGTGGGTGTGGCCAAACACAATAACGCGGGCTTTGTCGGGATCGGCCAGTTTTTGCGCGGCGGCAAAAAGCATAGCCCGCTGGCGCTGCTGGTCGGCGTGAGCCATTTCCAGCGGGTTGTCGCCAACCTCAATAAAGTGAAAGGCGGCTTCGCCTTTGTTGTCGATCACGGCGTCGTCCAGATATTGCTGGACGTGCTGGTGAAATTCGCGGCGAAAGGCCGGGCTTTGGGCGTATTTGTCGGCCAGATCGCGGCGGGCGGCGGCATCCTCCAGCTCGTGCAGCAGCGAATGAGTGGCCGTGGTGAGCGTGCCTTCGGCCATACTCAAATCGCTCACCACCAGCGAGGGGGTGTGGCGGATAAAGCTGGCCAGCGCCTGGCAGGCAAAATCAAAATTCCAGTAAAAGGCGTACCAGATGAGTGCGGTGACCGGTTTAATGTGGTCAACAAACCACCACTCCTGTTTGGCGTCATTCAAAAAGTCGATGGTGAAACGCGCGCCGGCCGGGTAGTGGAGTTGAGTGGGGTTGGAGGCGGCGCGCGGGTCAAACGAGTCGTGGTAGCCGTTCATTTTTTCGGCGCGCTGGTGGCCGTGTTCCACGTAAATTTTTTCGCGGCTCACAAATTCATCGGCAAAGCGCAGCAGCGAAGCGCGCGTGCCGGACGACCCCAGAATTTCACGCAGCCGGTTTTTAACACCCGGCCAAAATAAATTGATGTCGTGGTTGCCTTTGATGATGGTTAGCCGGCGCTGCGGGTTTTCAACCTGAAGAAAATCGCTCATGGCGTTGAACACATCCGGGTTGAACTCGGCGATAATATCGAGCCGTTTGATGGAGGCTTCTGCCGACGAGTCGAGGTAGGCTTCTTTGGGATAAATGGCGTTGGGGTCAAAATTATCTACCGCCGGGGTTTGCAAAAAGGCAAACAGATCACCGTTGATGATCAGTTCGATTTCCCGATCATCCTGTTCGCTTTCGTGGCGGATAGTGTGCAAAAAGTCAATAAACCTGGCCGCCGGGGAAACTCCCGACGCAGCTTTGCCGGTGTTCCGGGCGCCGATGTGCAGATCAGACAAGACAAACTTTAACTTGTAACCCAACGGATTCGTTCTCCCCCAAGAATTGAATTTCATTATACCATAATCGATGGGTTGTACAACACCGGCTAATTCTCAGCTTTTGCGCCGGCACAGACGGTTGCGGCGGGCAAAATCAGCGCTGCCCGGCTGTCGTCGCCGGCCCGGAGTACGGCCTGGCAAACCCGCAAAATTCTGGCCGGATCATCTGCGCCCACCAAACCGGATATTGGGTTTGATGAATTCTGCTCCGGCGGCAGGTGACTCAAAATTTTGTTGACGTAGGTTGTGGCCTGCGGCAGATTGCCCTGCGCCAAAAATACATCGGCCAGCCCGGCCAGAGGGTCCAGAGTCAGGTGCGGCTGGCCCAGCTCGCGCCGGAGCACCAACGCCTGCAAATACACCTCGGCCGCATCGGCCAGGCGCCCCAGCCCGGTCAGCACGTGCCCGTACAGGGTGAGCACGTAGGCCAGTGTGGGTTTTGCGCCCAACTCGCGGGCAATGCCCAGGGCCTGCTGGCAATACAGCAGCGCGGCCGAGTCATCGCCCAGATAATGGAAGACCAGCCCCATATTCGCCAGGGTCATACTTTCGCCGCGATTATAGTTGATGTCACGGCGCATTTGCAGCGCCTGCTCAAAATAGCGCCGGGCGGCGGTGTAGTCGCCGTGCCGCCGCAGCCGGAGGCCCAAACTGTGGCAGGTTTGACTCCAGCCGGTGAGGCAGTTGATCCCCTTAAACACCGACAGGGCGCGCTCATAGTGGGCAACGGCCGCGGCGTCGAGGCCCTGCTCAAACGCGATCAACCCCAAATTGTGAATGGCAAAACCCATCCCAAACTTATCGCCGATGCCGGCTAAAATTTCCAGCGCCTGCTCAGATGAAGCCCGAGCCTGCTCGTAGTCGCCAACCTTGCGGTAAAAGCGGCCCAAATTGTAAATCAACCAGCCCTCGCCCCGCAGGTCGCCGAGCTGCCGGTAGCGTTGGAGACATTCCAGATAATGGTCTTTGGCCCGGTAAAAATCACCAATGGGCAGATAAACCTGCCCCAAATTAAAGTGCGCCCAGCCTTCCACCCGGGTCAATCCATTCTCCCGGCCAACGGTTAACGCCTGCTTTAAATAGAAAATGGCCCGATCATAGTTGCCCAGTTCCTGGTGAATAAAGCCCAGCCCGTTGAGCGCGTAGCCTTCGTTTTCTTTGCAGCCTGACTGGCGGTACACCGCCAGCGCGCGCTCAATATCGGCGGTGCCGCCGGCGGCGTTCCCGGCCGCGTACCAGCACGATAGCCCCAGTTGGAACAGGCTGTCGGCTTCGATGAGAGGCAGCTTTGCCAGTCGGGCCAGTTGAAGGCTTTTGAGCAGATGCGTTTTGGCCGCCGCAAAATCGCCGCGTTTCACATTTATCTCGCCCAGATTGTACCAATTCTGCGCCAGCGCGGGCCGGTCGTTGGCGGCTTCTGAAATTGCGGCCGCGTGGTTGAGAAAACGTTCCAGCAGCGGGTACAGCCCCCGCGTTTCCAGAAATGGGTATATCGCGGCAATGCCCTCCAGAAACAACTCATCTGCGCCGGCGGCGATAGCCCGGTCAAGCGCGTTGACCAGATTGGCCAGCTCACCGTCGAGCGCCACAAAATCGGTGGCCTGATCGGTGATGAAGCGGATAAAGTAGGCGATATATCGCTCACTGGCCGGCCCGGCCGGCCCTTGCAGCGCGGCGTAATCGGCGATGGTCTGGTGCATGGTGTAGCGCTCAAAGGCCACGCTCTCCACCAGCCCGTGATCGACCAACTGGTCAAGGTCGGTGGGCGAGCCGCTGATCACGGCCAGCGCCGCCGTTTCTGAAAAGGTGTTGGGTTTGGGTTCAAACAGCGACAGGTCTCGCAGCGATTGCCGGGCGGCGGGGGTGAGAAACGCCTCGTTGAGGCCAATCATCGCCTGCAACGACAGCGGCGTTTCAAACGGCAGCGCGGGGTGCGCCTCTACCGGTGATTGCGGGCGCGACAACCGCAGCCGGGCTTCGGCATTTTGCAGTTGAGTCAGCGCCTGGGCTACCCGCCGGGATTGGGCGTTGTAGCTCTGTTTGCGCAGGTAGCCGCCCATCAAAATCAGAGCCAGGGGCAGCCCGCCCACCGAGCGCACCAGCCTTTCCGCTTCGGCCGGGGCGGATTCAACCAGGCGCGGCGTAAAATGGGCCAGCAGATTTAGCCCGTGGCCCGGTTCCAGCTCGTTGATTTTTATAACCTTGTCTCCGGCAAAATCCAGCGCCACGTTAGACAGGCGGGTGGTTAGCACGTGGGCGCAGTTTGGCCCGCCAACTTTAAAGGCCAGCCCGGCTTCCACCTGCCAGGCATCGTCTATCACCAGCAGCATCCGTTTCAGGCCGATGGCCGAGCGCACCGCCGCGGCGCGCTCGGTGACGCTGGCGTAACTGGCAATGGCCTGCGCCGACAACCCCAGCGCCGCCGCCCAGCCCCCCAGCAGCGCCAGTACATCGGGCTGGCGGCCCAACCCCACCCACAAAATACCATCGACAAAATGTTTGGCCAGCCCGGGGTGATGGGCCAGCTCGATGGCCAGTGTGGTTTTGCCCACGCCCGGCAGCCCGTTCAGCGCGATGGTCGCCCCGTTGAGCAGGTGTTGTTTCAGCGTGCCCAGAATTTCGGCGTGGCCGATGACCGGCTGGGTGGGCCGTGGGGGAGCCAAAAACGGGATTGCCGGCGGCGACAGCGGTGGGGCGTCAGCCGGCGTGTTGCGGCTTTCTTCTTCCCACTTATGCAGCGTATCAGCCACAATTTCCAGCGCCCGTTTCTGTTCCAAAAAATAGGTGCCGCGCGAAATGTGGAGCTGCGCCGCAACCCATTCCGGGCTGCGACCGTTGATTTGTTGTTCGCTGAGGATCAGGTACGGTCGCCAGCTTCTTTCGGCGGGGTCCGGCGGCGTGTTTGCCGGCTTCAACTGCTCCAAAGCCGAGGTCAGCACCTCCCGCAGCGCCAGCCCCCGGCCGGCAGGCGATGCGGTGTAGCCGGAAGCTTGCTGTCGCTGCTCAACCACGTGCAGCCGGCTCAGCGGGTGCTGGCCCAGCGCCTTGAGCGAGTCCCAATCCTTAAACATCTGCCGAATGGTTTGATAGGTTATGGTCTCCGGTGTGAGTGATTTGGTCATACGGGTTTCTTTTGATTGCCGGTGCTCCCCGCCCGGCAAAAAACCTGGACTTTCTTTAGACTTTTTTCGGACTTACCCCGGCCGCTCACCCTTATCATAAGCAGTAAGGTAGCTGAGGGGCAATAATTTGCCCTTACGTTCTCCCCTCTCATAGTGCTGCGTAGAGATATTCCAGGAGATGCCTCTACGCAGCACATCCCTTTTATTTGCGGAGGAGTTGAACCCGGCGGCGCGAGTGAAAATTTGTAGGAACACACCCTAATTCCTGACTCCTGAATCCTGCTTTCAAAGGAGGTGATCACCAATTCACAATGTTTTGCCGGCCCGGCTTTGGGCCAAATCTATTATATAACAGCACAAGGAGAGCAGAAAGAAAGCGACAACCACACATTGACGTTCATTGCCCTGCCTGTCTTGGCGGGAAGGGGCAACACCCATTCGACCTGTACTGAGTTTTACCAATTAGTCATCAAACTTTAACAATGGAGATAAAGGAGAACTATGTTCAGCTTAACTAATTTACTGATCGCCTTTGGCGGTGGAATTTTTGGGGCATCGTTGGGCGCTGTGCCGGCTTTTGCCTTTGTGGGGGTGCTGGTTTTGGTTGGCGTCGCCATTCAGGCGGCGGGCGGCGGTGGAGATTTCCTCGGCACCGTGGCTTTTGGCTATTTTGGGCCGCACGTTGGCGGTTTTGCCGCCGGGGTGGCGGCGGCGGGGTTTGCCGCCAGCCGCGGCAAGCTGGATTCCGGCCGAAATGTGGGGGTCGGGTTGATGCTTAACCACCCTGATGTGTTGTTGATCGGCGGGCTGTTTGGGCTGGTGGGCTATGTGATTAACTGGCTGTTTGGGCTGGTCGGTTTTGCCTGGACCGATACCGTGGCCCTGACCGTGGCGACATCCGGCATTATTGTGCGGCTGATTTGGGGCAAAACCGGGGTGATGGGCAAAGTGACCAACGGCCAAACCCGCTACGCCGCGTTTGCCAATAACCTGATGCAAAACCTTGTGTTGGGGCTGGGAGTTGGCTTGTTTTCGGCGGCGCTGGTTGTGGGCGTGGGCGTTAACAACGGCGGCTCGATTTTGGGCTTTGGCTTTTCTGCCGCCAGCCTGATCTTTGCCATTATGGGCTTGAAAATTCCGGCGACGCACCACATTTCGCTGCCGGCGGCAGTTGCCACCGTTGCCAGCGGCGGGTTACTGTGGGGCGCAATCTTTGGTATTTTGGGGGCGCTGGTGGGCGAATTTTGGGGCAACAGCCTCAACGATCACGGCGACACTCATATTGACCCTCCGGCGGCGACTATCGCCACACTGACCAGTCTTTCGTTATTGCTGGCCTTTATCGGAGTGTATCAGCTCATTCCCCTGTTTTAATTGATAAAATGATAGAAGCGGCGTGGTTGGCCGTATTATCTCTTCCCTCTGTTTAACTCGATCCTCTCTGCGGGCAGGCCGGTTACCGGCCTGCCCGCGCTATTTTACAGGCCACCGATAAAATGTTAGACTCTTTTGGAGGCAGGAATCAGGGTTCAAAGGAATAATCATACCCGGCAGAGCGAAGCCTCCCTGTGGGACGGCTGAAAATTTGGTGTAGGGGCGGTTTGCGAACCGCCCCTACATTGAGACCCTTCGCTACGCTCAGGGTGACATTGAGAAGCTATTTTCACAGATGTCTTTATTTTATGGAGGCGACCCATGTTGATCGGTGTTTTTTCTGACGTGCACGATAATCTGGAAAATTTGCGCCGGGCGCTGGCGCTGTTTACCGGGCGCGGCGCAACCACCCTCATTTTCTGCGGCGATTTCTGCTCGCCTATTCCGTCCCGTGAAATGGGCGGCGGCTTTGCCGGCGATATTCACGTGGTTTTTGGCAACGGCGATGGCGACCGGTTTGCTATTTCAAACGTGGCCAAAAACCAGTACCCCAACTTAAAACTGCACGGCGAACACGCCGAACTGGAACTCGGCGGCCGCAAAATCGCCGTCACCCATTATCCCTTTTACGCCAAAGCCCTGGCCCGCACTGGCGATTACGACGCCGTGTTCTCCGGTCACACCCATCAAAAGCACGAGGAGCGATTTGGCAACTGCCTGTGGCTCAACCCCGGCGAAGTGCTCGGCTGGCAGGGCGCGCCCACCTGCGCCATCTACAACACCGATACCAACTCGGCGGAGTTTGTGGCGCTGGCGTAGCCCTGTAATTTTGGCCGCAAAATTGACGCATCGGCTAAAGTATGCTAGATTTGGCCTGGGAATGGGTTTTTCACCGGGAACACGCGTTTGAAGTTGTGAAACTTGGCCACGGCTGCCCGTATGTTACGGCAGCCGCTTGATTTTTTTAGAAGGAAGCGAGTTGATGATGATTAAAAAGAAACTGATACTAACCGCCATTCTGCTGGTTGCCGCCGTGCTGCTGTTAACCGGTATCCCGGCGCTGGCCTACCAGAGCAACGTGGGCGGCAGCCCCTACGCCGCCGACCTGCTGGTGAGCGGTTTGAACACCGGCAGCCTGGACCCCGGCCAGGAATACTGGTACGCCTACAGCCGCATGGATTTGGGCGACCCCAGCTACAATTCCATCATTCTCAGCCTCAACTTTGGGGCCGAAGGTGTGGCCGTGGCCAATCGGGTCAATTTTCAGGTCTTCACCTTCAAACAGGTCGAAGGTTGGCTGCAGGATAGCAGCGGCCCCGTTGACAGCCTGGGGTTGGGCACCCCTGCCAGCGCCGATTTTGATGTGAACACGGGCGAGCGTTTTTGGGCCGGACCGGTAGCCGCCAACGACGTTTACTACGTGCGCATTTTCAACCTGTCGCCCAGCCCGGTGCAGTTCCGGTTAACCGCGTTGGGCCAGTCTCGCCCCGAATTTGACGGTTTTATGTCGATGACCGGCGGCGCGGCCAATACCACCGCCGGCGCGATCCCGGCGTCGGTGAGCGTGCCGGGCCAGCCGAATCAATTGATCGAACAGCCGGCCAAAAGCTCGATAGTGGCGGCGCTGCCCGTTGACGTGACCGATGGTTCGCCGGCCTCAACCAGTTGGCTGTTGGCGGCGCAGGCCATTCAGGGGTTGCCCCCGCAGGAAGCCGCGGCCTGGTTGATGTCGGCGGCTCGATTGGGCTGGCTGCCGGGCAGCAACAGCGCCACGCTGGCCAGCTCCGCGCCGGCCGCCGCGCCCGCGGCTGTGCCGGTTAATCCCAACCCCGACGCGCCGGCCAAAGTGGTTGAACCCGGCGGCGGCAGCGAAGAACCGCCGGCCGTGGTGGCCGACGCCATCCCTGTCGAGCCGGAGCCTGATCCCAACAGCGGTGAAAGTATCTACCCCAACCGGCCGCTCCATTTGCTGGATAGTCCCAACACCGGCCGCCTCGGCCCCAAAACCGAACACTGGTATACTTTTACCCCCGGCAAGGTCGATGGCAAGCTGATTGAAAATTATTCAATTACGATGTTTTTTACCCCCGGCGAACCGAATATTTCCCGTTACGTCACTTTTGAGGTGTTCACCGGCAGCCAATACCCTATTTGGGCGCGCGGTACGCCGGATGATATGGAGCATTTTGGGGCCGGGCAGTGGGTTTCGCGGGATGGCGATTACATGACCGGCGAACGGCTGTGGCACGGCACCGTGGTTGATGGCGACCAGTATTACGTGAAACTGATCAACGGCACCAACAAATGGATTGATTACCACATGATCCCCGGCGACATTACCAACACCGAGCTGGGCGAACCGGCGGTCAAACCAGTCAAAGCGGCGCTCAAAGAGCCGGCCGCGCCCACCGGGCAGGATATTGGCTCGCCGCTGGTGGCCCAAAAAGGCAGCAACAGCGGCCATCTGCTCGCCGGGGAGGATCGATGGTACAGCTTTACCACCCCCAACACCAACCCGGACAGCTATGATTTTCTGCCGTACATCATCGAGCTGATCCACAAACCGGGTTACGGTTACCTGGCCCATCACGTGAATGTTGAAATTTATCCCTACCAGATGCAGCAAATCTGGCGGCGCGGCACCGGCGACCAGATGAAACCGCTTGGGGCCGGGAGTTTTGCCGAAACCGACGAAACCGCGGACACCCACACCTGGCGCTGGGACGGCCATTTGGTGTCTAACACCACCTATTTTGTCCGGGTGCGCAACGACTACAGCCAGCCCATCGACTTTGACCTGATTATCCGCTCGCACTGATTGCAGCGCAATCTGAAAAGACCTCGCCCGCCGGCGGGGTCTTTTTGGTTTGAAATAATTGCGTAATAATTTTCCCCTACACTATGCTACAATAGCAGAAAGGGGAAGCTGATGTCGAAATTGTTGATTTTAGCGGGATTGGTGCTGGTGGTTGGGTTGATAGCCCAATCGGCGCGAGCTGCTTCGCCGGCGGCCGGCCAGGATTACACGGTGCAGCTCGATGACCAACTCACTCGGCTGGCCGATAAATTCTACGGCGAACCGGCGGCTGCGCCCATCATTATCGATGCCACCAACGCCCGCGCTACGGAAAATGATCGCTACCAACCGATTGCCGGCCCGGCTGAAATTACGCCGGGGCAAACGCTTTTTATCCCGGCGCTGACCTCGGCGCAGGTACTGGCCCGATTAGCCCCCGCCGGTCCCACCCCTCAACAGCAGGCGTTGCTGGCCAGTTTGCCGGTTAAAGGCACGCCGCCGGAACTGTTTAACGAGGTTTGGCTCAATTCGCCGCCGCTCAAACTGGCCGATTTGCACGGCAAAGTGGTGTTGCTGGAGTTTTGGACGTTTGGCTGTTACAATTGCAAAAACGTTATCCCATCGCTGCGGGAGTGGCACCAAAACTACGCCGACGACGGGCTGGTTATCATCGGCGTGCATACCCCGGAATTTGGCTACGAACGGGAACTGGACAACGTGAAAGAGGCGTTGGTGCGGCTCGATGTGCAGTATCCGGTAGCCATCGATAACGATTGGCAAACCTGGCAGGCCTACAAAGCGCCGTTTAACCAGCGTTACTGGCCCAGCAAATATTTTATTGACAAGGCCGGCAACGTGCGCCATATTCACATTGGCGAAGGCGATTACGCCCGGCAGGAAGAGATCATCAAGGCGCTGCTGGCCGAAAATATGTAGGGTTGGCGAGTGAAAAATGTCCCCCAAAATTCTGGTTGTTGACGACGAACCGAACATCCGCGAAGTGGTAGAACTATACTTGCAGCGCGAAGGCTACGATGTGCAGGTGGCCGCCGATGGCGGCGCGGCGCTGGCGGCCATCGAGCAGCAGTTGCCCGATCTGATCGTCCTCGATTTGATGCTGCCGGTGTTGGGCGGCAAGCAGATCACCCGCATTCTGCGCGAGGGCGAGGTTGATGTGCCGATCATCATGCTCACCGCCAAAGGCGAAGAAACAGACCGCGTTTCTGGCCTGGAATTGGGCGCCGATGATTACATCACCAAACCCTTTAGCCCCAAAGAGCTGGTGGCGCGAGTTAAAGCCGTCCTGCGCCGCGCCGGGGCCAAACCCCAAACCGAACCCCGCGCGCCGATTACCGCCGGGCAGGTATCGGCCAACCCCACCACACGGCAGGTGCTCAAAAATGGGCGGGAAATTACGCTGACCGCCAAAGAGTTCGATCTACTCTGGTTTTTGATGAGCCATCCCGGCCAGGTTTTTTCCCGCGACCAGTTGCTCAATAATGTGTGGGGCTTTGATTTTTACGGCGACGCCAGCACCGTTACCGTACACGTGCGCCGGCTGCGTGAAAAGCTGGAAAACGAGCCGACCAAACCGGAATACATTTTGACGGTCTGGGGCGTGGGCTACAAATTTGCGGCGGACCATCCCCAATGAGTCAAAAGCTGAACTGGCGAGAAATCTGGCCTACGTTGCTGGGGCTGAGCGTGGCTTTTGTGGCGGCGCTGGCCATTGCCATTTACGTGATGCAGGCCCCCCCCGGCGACCTGCGCGATCTGCTCCAGTTTTTGCTCACTTCCAGCATCCCCTCGCTGGTGGCGGGCTACCTGATTTTTTTGGTGGGGCGACGCTGGCTGCGTTCAATCCGGCAAAAAGTTCTGCTGGCCTACAGTCTGGGCATCGTTATCGCTATCATCAATATTTACGTCACCTCGCAGTTGATGTTTGTCTCCCGGCACGATTTTTTGCTGCTGGGGCTGCTGCTCATTTTTGCCGGTTTGCTGTCGGCGTCGTTTGGCTATTTGTTGGCCGGCAGCATCAACCGCTCGCTGGCGCAGTTGCAGGCCGGGGCCAACCGGCTCGCTGCCGGCGATTTTTCGGGGCGGGTACATCTGACAGAAATTGACGAACTTTACAGCGTGGCCAACGCCTTCAACGTGATGGCCGATGAACTGGAAGCGGCCTTTGCCCGCCAGCAGGCGCTGGAGCGCGCCCGCCGCGATCTGACCGCCGCCGTCAGCCACGATTTGCGCACGCCCATCACCTCAATCCGGGCGATGATAGAGGCGCTGCACGATGGCGTGGTTTCCGAGCCGGAGATGGTGCGGCGCTACTACAGCAATATTCAGGCGCAAATCAAAAATTTATCAACCCTGATCAACGATCTGTTTGAACTATCGCGGCTGGAAAGCGAGCAGGTGCAGCTCGAACTTGAGCCGGTCAATATTAATGATTTGCTGTCAGATGTGGTTGAGTCGATGCAGGCCCAGGCCAACAGCCGCCATATTTCAATCCGGGGTATTTTCTGCGAGGATTTGCCGCTGATCAAAGCCGAGATGGTGAAAATTCAGCGGGTGATTACCAATTTGGTGCAAAACGCGCTGCGCCACACCCCGGAAAATGGCGAGATTGCCCTTGAAACCCGGTTGGCCGAGCAGGGGGTGCAGGTGGATGTGATCGATACCGGCGAAGGCATTTCTCCAGAAGACCTGCCCTTTATTTTTGACCAGTTCTATCGCGGCGAAAAGAGCCGCAGCCGCGAAACCGGTGGCTCGGGGTTGGGGCTGGCCATTGCCAAAAGAATTATCGAGGCGCACCACGGCCAAATTTGGGCCACCAGCGACCCCGGTCACGGGGCAAAGTTCAGCTTTGTGCTGCCCATCCGGTAAGGGCCATCAGCCGCCTTTACTGTTCAGAATTTTGCGGATGGTCACATCGATTTTTTGCATATTGGGGGGCTTGGTAAAAAAACCGTCGGCGGCTTCGCAGGCCTGGCGGGTTTTGGCATCGGTGAAGGCCGACAGCATAAAAATGGGGATGCTGGCGGTGTCGGGGTCGCTGCGCAGTACGCCAATCGCCTCAATGCCATCCATTACCGGCATTCTGATGTCCATTAAAATGACGTCTGGCTGCCAACTTTTGGCTTTTTCCACACCATCGCGGCCATTCTCGGCCGAGTTAACCTGATACCCCAAAAATTCTAACATTTTGCAGAGGGTGTAGCGCAAATTGGCGTCATCTTCCACGTACAACACGCGCGGCGCGGAGTTGTTGCTTTGCGTCATTTGATCCTTCCTTCAAGACCAGCCAGCAGCCCGCTAAAACTAAAAAGAGTATACCCAAAATTGGGTTACAGGTAAAATCATTTGCCCCATCGATTACGGCCGCTGCTCCAAATTGACCACTATTTTTATCTGCGGTGGAGTTTCGGCCGGCGTAATAATAACCGACAACCGTTCCTTGGGCCGGTCAAAGGTCAGCCGGGCTTTTTCGTTAAAAATTGAGGTGATGACTTCTGTCCAGCCCAGCGGCGGCAGCGCGCTACGATAATAAAGCGTGGCGCTGACCGGGCTGATGACGCTGCGATATTCCAGCAGGGCGGGATAAGCGGCGGTGATGTGCGCATCTGGCAGGCGGGGCAGTTGGGCCAGCGCCGGCGGAATGGCTTCGCTGGCGGCGGGCGGCGGAGCCAGCGGCGGGGCGTCAACTGTTAGCCGATAGCGAAGCTGAAGTTGCGCTTCGTCAAACAGGTGCGCACCGGCTGCCGGCGACAACGCGCGGACGGTGCCGGAAATCTGGTACTGGCGCACGGTGTTGTCGGCGGTTGAAAGCCACACCGCACCTTTGGCCTGTTTAAAGATTAACTCCGGGCTGGTCAGGTCCTTTTCGGTAAACTGGTACTGCTGCACGTTAACGCCATCGAGTTGCTCAAATTTTGGGGCGACGGTCACCGTTTGCGGCAGCACCAGCAGGCCGGCCAGCGGCAAAATGCCAAATTCTTCACCCGTCACCGGCTGGTCAATTTTTGGTTCAAACCAAAAGGCGGTGCCATCCTGCCTTACAAATACCGCCCCCCCGGCGCTGACAAAATCAACGGCGTTGGCGCTGTTTTTGCGGTTGGGAATCACGGCGTCGATGGTTTGCTGCTGGCGCAGCGCCACATTTTGCCGGTCGATGTCGGCGGTTTGCTCAATTTTTCCGGCCGAGGTTTGCCCGTTCCGTTTGCCCTCAAATTCCAGCGACAGGCTGGTCTGGTAGCGGTTGAGCGGTGTCAGGCCGTCGCCGGCGCTGGCGGCCGGCACGCTAAAGAGCGTCAGCGGGGTGACGGTGGGCTGCGGCTGGCCCAGCGAGAGCGCGCTCAGGCTGCAGGCCAGTGTTGCCAGCGCCAGGGCGGCTGCAACCAGCAAGATTTTTCGGGGCGGGATGGGCATTGCGTGATCCGCTTTCGTTAAAATGATTGTAACTACTCAGCCGCACCATTCTGGATGTCATTCCCGCGTGCTTTTAGCGGGAATCCACCGTTTTGGCTTTCAGTGGATGCCCGATAAAGACATTCGGGCATGACGGCTGAGTAGTTACAAATGATTACTGTATATTATGTTAAGTTCTGAGCAGTTGTCAAAACTTTAGTCAAACTTGAGCGTGAGCTGGCTAACGCTCACCGTGTTGGCGGGGTCGGTTGGCAGCAGGCGCAGTTTCAGCAGCGAGCCGTCGCCGGGCGGCAGGGGTAGCTCAGCCGTGAGTGGTTGGGTCGATAGGTCAATCACGCCGGCGGGGGCGTCGTCAACCTGCACTCGCAGCGATTGGCCGGCCGTTTCCGCCGCGGCGGTAATTCCGAGCGTGAACGGCTGCCCGGCGGGGGGATGATGGACAAACAGCTCTGCGCCTTTCGGGTCGATTTTTCGTGTAGCGAGTTCACGTTCGCTCTCAAGCCGATCGCTCCAACCCTGGCCCAGACTCAGGTACGGGCGGGTATCGGTTTTGGGCGGAGTCTGATATACCTTTAACCGGCCGTCGTCATAAACCGGGGCAGCGTTGGGCAGCGCCGCGGCCAGCCACTTTTCGGTGGCGTCGCGTTCCGGGCCGGGCGGTATCTGCCAGTAATCGAGTACGATGTAGCGCAGGTTAAAATCGTAAAAGATGGTTGGAGCGATTTCGGCCAGCGGCTGGCTGATGATGTCTGGCCCAAGGTTGCGCCACTGCTGCAGCACCGGCGTTTTGGGTGCGAGCAGGTGAGGGTTGTCGCGGGAGGTGTAGGCGGTGAGCAGCCGTTTGCCGTGAACGGTTTGGTGCAGCAGCGGGGTGGGCCGGTCCCAATTCATCGGCAGTTCGGCGATGGTGTAACGGTCGGGGTCGGCGCTGATGTCGGCATAAAATTGGGGGATGTCGATGGGCGAAACCGGGTAGGGCGCGGCTAAAAATTCAAAACAGACCAGCCCGGCGGCCAGCAGCGCCAGCCCGTTGGCCGGCAGGCGTTTCAATTTGGCGCTGAGCCAGACCAGCCCCACCGCGGCCAGCACGCCCAAACTGAGCATAATCATCAAATCGTAGCGGCTGAGCGAGCGGGTTAAATTGATAAACGGCACGGTGTGATACAGCAGCAGATATGGCAGCGGCAGCCGCCAGCCGCCCAGGCTCACAATCTGCCCGCCGATGTGCAGGTACGGCCCCAGCGCCAGCAAGCCGAACACGGCCAGCGCCAGCGCCCAAAATTTTACCGCGGCGTGTTTCCAGCCGGTGGTCAGGCTGACCAGCCCCAGCGCCAGCGGCACAAATCCGGCAAAAACCAGCCGCTCCGAAGTAGTGCTGGTAAACGCGGCGGCTATCGATTTGGCCCACGCGCCCCACAGCGGGTGCATTTCCGAAGGCAGCACAAAGGCCAGCAGGTCGGCGGACAGCGCGATATTTTGAGCCAGTCCGGTTTCCAAATCGGGGCGGCTGCTGGCATCGCGGATCATTGGCCCCAGCAGCGGCGACAGCGCCAGCGCAAAACCCGCGCCCACAGCCAGCGTTGCCAAAATGGGCCGGTAAAAATTGTTGGTTCGCCAGTTTGGCGCAGCCAGTGCTTCACCCCGGTTGCGCCACAGCACCCAAATGAGGGTGACGCCGGTAAAGAGCAGCAGGTACAGGGTATGATACCAGTCGACCAGCGTGGCCAGAATCAAAAACAGGCAGGTGATGGCCGCGTTGCGCCACAGACGCGGCGATGGGGCGGCGCTCGGCGGCTGCCACGGGCGGAGAGTTTTCAGCAGCCACAAAATGTAAAACGGTGGCCAGATCATGCTGAACACCTGCATGTGGCCCAGCAGGTGGGCCATATGAAACGGCGACATCGTGAAAATCAGGCCGGCCACAAAGGCGGCGGCTCGTTGGCCGCGGCCGGCCGGGAAAATCCGGCTGAGCGAGTAGAGAGCCAGCAGATACGCGCCAAAACCGGCCAGCGCAAAACTGACCAGCACCACCGCGTTGTAGGCCACAGCCAGCCCAAAATTGAGTTGCACCGGCAGCGTCCACAATCCGTTAAAAATGTTGAGCGTGTGAAACAGCAGGCTGACTCCGCTGGGGGCATCGAGATAATCGGTAAAAAAGGGGCTGGTGCGCTCAACCAGCAGCGCCTGCTTTACCCACCACAGGTTCCAGTAATTTTGCCAGCCGTCAAAACCGTCGCCGGGGATGGCGCTGGTTAAGTAGCGGGCCGCCGGCCACGTGAGCGCCACCGTGAGCAGCAGGTATGCGGTTATCACCAGCAGTGATTGTTTTTTCACAGTAGCGAGTCAGGCTCCGGTGCGGGCATCGAGTTGGGTGGGATGGGTTAACCGGCGGATGGCAAAGGTGTCCAGCGCCAGCGGCGGCGGCTCGTTCAGCGCCAGCGCCGCCAGAATTTGACCCAGCGCCGGTCCAAATTTAAACCCGTGCCCGGAAAACCCGCCGCCAATAACCACGCTGGCCAGTTCCGGGTGACGGTCCAGAATAAAGTGATGATCCGGCGTGGTGGTGTACAGGCAGCGCGTTACCCGGGTGGGGGCGTTAGCGTTCAGGCGGGGAAACCGGCGGCTCACAAACGCTTGCACCGCGGCCACATTGCGCTCGTCAACGGGCGGGCGCTGATCCGGGTTAACTTGCGGGCCGGTGTGATGCCCGCCCACTTTCACGCCGGGAATTTCAATTTGCGGCAGGGCGTAAAATTGCGGGGTGTGGTGGTGGTCAATCAGCACCGGCATGTCGCCGGCTCTGTGGCTGAGACTGCCGTTAACCGGAAAATACATCACCTGCTCCTGCGTTACAGCCAGCGGCAGAGCCAGGTTGAGCTGCAGCAGCAATTTTGGCAGCCAGCCGCCGGCCGTTATTACCAGCCGCGTCGCAGCCCAGCTTTGCCCCGACTCGCTGCGCAGCCGGCAGCCATCGTTTTCAATAATGATTTGCTCGATGCGCTGGCCGGTGACGGTTGCCGCCCCAAACTGGCGGGCCAGCCGCCACAGCGCTTTTACGGCGGGCGTGGCAAAGGCAACTCCAGCATCGGCCTGAAAAATGGCCTCGCTGCCCGGTTCAAGGTGAAAGTGCGGGAAACGGCGGTTGCTTTCCGCCGCCGACAAATGCTCGTAGGGGACGCCGTGGCGCTCAAAATTGGCGGCCAGTTCGGCCAGGTTGGAACTGCCAACGGGGCCGCAATCCAGCCCGCCGGAAATCCGGGTGAGCGGTTCGCCGGCTTCGGCGGCCAGTTGCTCCCAGCCGGCATAGGCCAGCCGGGCCATTTGCAGGTAAATTGGCTCGGGATAGGCCAGCCGGATAATCCGGCCATCGCCGTGAGAACTGCCGCGGTCGTGACCCGGCTCAAACTGGTCAATCAGCAGCACGCGGACGCCGCGCTGCGCCAGTGTTTTGGCCGTGGCCGCGCCGGCAATACCGCCGCCCAGCACGATGATCTCAAATGTGTTGTCCGTTTGCATGGCCGTCCCCCTTGCCGCAGATTAACAGGCCGATTATACCCCGCCGCCACGGCACGCGCAAAGCCTGAGAAAATGTAAAGTTTGCTCTTCGGGTTAAAACTGGTAGAATCGGAGAGTCAAATTTTCAGAAGCGAGGTCCCCGGCGGGGCAGTCGCCGGGCAGATTTTTATGGATAAACAACCATCGTCAGTAGAAATTCTGAAAAAAACCCTCAGAACACTGGCCAGCAACACCCCCCTTTTGCCGGAAGAGATAGCCCAACTGCGGTTGGCCGATCTGCACCTGGCCGGCAAATCGCCCCATATCAGCTTTTCTCCGGCCGGCAGCGATCAGACCCGGAAAATTGAGCTTGATCTGGATGTGCACCGGGCGCTGGTTGGCTGGTTGGTAGCCCGCCCCGATTCGGTCACCGATTTGCTTTTTCCCGGTGATGAATCCGATGGGTTGACCGCGGATTACATTGAGGCCGTGGTGGGAACGGTTCACGCCGCGCCCAAACCGGCGACGGATACCCCCGAACCGCCGGCCGCGGACGAAACGATGTTCAGCTCGCCGCGCCCCGGCCCGCCGGTGTGGCCGCCCGCCGCGCCGCCGCCCCAATCGATGCCGGAGATGGATCGCCCGCCGGAAGGGCCGCCGCGGCCCTTTTCCCGGCCGCCAACCACTGCGCCCGAAGGCGGTATGCCGTTTCCGCCGGTAACGCCGCTGCCCAACCCGCCGGAGTCTGGCCCGGAGGAGGTTTCCCCGGAATCGGGGTCCGACAGCCGGCCCTTCCCGCCGCGTCCGTTTGGGCCGCGGGTGCCGCCAAAGCCGGTGCGCAAGCGCGAAGACGAACCGCCCGCGCCATCCATTGTCAAACAAAAACCGGAACAAACGTCGCTGTCAGAAGCCGGGTTGCCGGTCACCACGCCAATACAGCCCGAACCCGCGCCGGAACCGGTCGCAACCGAACCGCCCCCGGTTGAACCCCCCGCAGATGCCGATGAGACGCTTGTGGCAGCGCCGCCGCTGGAACCGCCGGCTGCGGTGGAGGAACAGCCGGCGCAACCGGCTGAAAGAGAATCGGCTCCGCCGGAACAGCCGCCGATCAAACCACCGCCGCTGCCTCCGCAAAAACATGCCCGGCCCCTGCCGGCCAAACCGCCCCGAACTCCGGCTCGCGGTAAACTGCCGGCCCAGCGTTCGGCCACCCTGCCGGTGGCGTTGAGCGGGGTTTTGGCGGCGGTGCTGATTTGTGTGCTGTGCGTTGGAGCGGGTGGCGGTTACTACCTGCTCACCAGCGAATCTGGCGGCGATCTGCTGGCCGGCCTGGGGCTGGCGCCAGCGCCGGTTGAACTGCCGGCCGAGTTGCTGGAAACGCCGGTCGCGCCCGTTACGGCGGAGGAGAGTTCGGTGTTTGAGTCGCCGGTATCGCCGGTTGACACGCCAACGGCTACGGCCACGCTGCCGCCCACCAGCACGCCAACGCTGCTGCCCACCGAGACGGCGACGCCCGAACAAACTCCTACCCCGGTCCCGCCCACGGAACCGCCGCCAACAGACACGCCTGTGCCCACGCCCACGGCTACTACTGTGCCGCCCACCGCCGCCCCCGCCGCGGAGGCGGACACGCCGACCCCGGAAGCTACGGCCACTCCGGCTATGAAGTACGACTCGCTCAAGTTGCTGGGGCCGGATGACGGCACTCGCTACGACGGCATCAATGAAGTGCTGCTCAAGTGGGAACCCGTGCCGGATTTGGCCGCAGACGAGCAGTACGCTGTCAGGATTATGTATCGCTACAATGGGCAGATAACCTACGGCGGGGCCAATGTAAAAGAGCCGCAGTGGGTGGTGCCCTTGCAGCTCTACAAAAAGATTGACCCGCCCGACAACCTGTACGAATGGTTTGTAGTGGTTGAACGGCTCAATTCCGATGGCTCTGGCACGGCCATCAGCCCGGAGAGCGAGCACCGGCACTTTACCTGGAAATAACAAAAAGCCCCGTCGATGTGTGACGGGGCTTTTTTTGCGCAGATGGCAAAATTACTGGGACGAAAAAGCGTGCCGCCAGGCAAAGGTGCGGCGGTAGCCGTAATCGGTGCTGAAGCTGCCAAACGCTTTGGCCGGCATGCGCCGCAGCGGGTGGCGAGACAGGGCGCGCAGCCCGCGCTGGGCAATTCGCAGGGGCGAGTAGATGGCGCGGCAGACCCGGTCGTATTCGCGTTCAAATTCCTCTACCGACATCATTTTGGGGTAGTAGGTAACGTGGGCCGTATCGTAGTAGCGCCACGTTTTGTCGGGGATGAGCCGGTTTTCCTGCACAAGCTGATCGCGGAAGGGGGTGCCGGGGTAGGGCGTGAGAACGGTGGTGCTCAGGCTATCCAGCCCGGCGGCGCGGGCAAATTCCCAGGTATCCCACATCACTTTGGGCGTATCGGAGTCAAAGCCAAAAACGAACAGCCCGACCACGCCCAGCCCGTGCTTTTGAATATCGCGGATGGCCTCAAAATATTGTTTGGTTTGGCCCTTGCTTTTGCCGCCCAACTCGCGGCGGTTATCGGGGTTGACCGACTCAAAGCCAATGAACAACTTGTCGAGGTGAGCCCGTTTGGCCAGTTTGAGCAGCTCCGGATATTTGGCCACCATCATTTCGGCCTGGGTGGTCCAGCCGCGCAGAGGCAGTTTTTCCAGGGCCAGGAACAGTTTTTCGGCGTAATCGGGGTCAATGGCAAAGGCCAGGCCAAAGTTGTCGTCGGTCAGGAAAAAGCGGTCAATGTTGCGCCGCTCAATCTCTTCGACAATTTCTTCAACCGGCCGAAAGCGCATTTTTTGGCCGCTCACCCGGATGGCCGTGCAAAACGAGCAGTTGCGCGGGCAGCCGCGGGTGATTTCCATCATCGGCGTCCAGAAACGGCGGCGCTCATCCGTCATTTTGATCACCCGGTCCGAGAGCGGGGCAACGCCGGACAGATCGGCCCATTCGGTGTCATCGTAGCGGGGTTGCAGGGTATCGTTGATAAAATCCTGAATGATTTTGGGCCAGGTGCGGTAAGCTTCGCCGGTAACTACCACATCGGCCCAGCGTTCCACATCTTCCGGCATCAGCGTGGCGTGGCTGCCGCCCACTACAATGGTTTGCACGCCAGCCCGGCGGGCGATAGCGGCAAACTGTTCGGTCTGCTCAATTTCCAGCGTTTTGGCGGTAATGCCCACCAGATCGTGCTTGCCTAGAGTGCGCAGTTTTGGTTCCACCGGCTCCCAGTCGTGATGCCAGATTTCCACATCGATGTCATCCGGTACCAGCGAAGCCAGGCGCATCAGCGTGTAAGGGGTAGCCGGCGCTTTACCAAAGATTTTGCCTTCGCGGCCCGGTTGAATCAGTACAATTTTTCGTAATTCCAACAGTTTCCTCCTTGTTGGCCACAAGCAGGGCGAGAGTTCAAAATATCAGGGTAGCCGGGACAAAAGTTTGCCGCCTGCTACCCTGCGGGTCTGAGTCTAGCACAGGATAAAGTTGGAGGCAATTATTTATAGTTTGTTTTATAATAACCCGTTGGCTGCTCAGCCTGCCAAATCGACCCAAATCATAACCTTAAAAATTAACCACGGTTAACCTGAATATTTGGCAGAGTACAAAACTTAATGCTATAATTTAAACACTTCTGGAGGTTTACAGCTTGCTATTTTGTCTCGATGATGTAAGACAAATCTGTTGTACCCCTCAAACGTTCGTCACCGAACAAATTTTGACCCCAAGCGGCGCTATGTCCTTTTAACATAGCGCCGCTTTATTTTTGTAAATGGGAGGTAGTGGCGCTGACTCGCAGGCGGGGGTAGCAGCCCCGACAATTACCGGTAAAATCTTGACAAATATTAATCAAAGGAGATTTATCAATGGCATTAGGTGGATTTAAAAATAGAGTTGCCTGGATTAACCTGTCCAATGGAAGCATTGAATACAAGCCCATCAATGAGGATGACGCAAAAAAATATCTTGGCGCTCGTGGTTTAGGCGTAAAATATGTGTTTGACAATGGCCCGGATGTTGATCCACTGGGACCTGATAATATCCTCTGTGTGATGAATGGCGCGCTCACCGGCACCGATGTGAATATGAGCGGTCGTTTGTGCGTGGTTACCAAATCCCCGCTCACCGGTACCGTCACCGATGCACATATGGGCGGCTGGACCGCGGCCAAACTGAAATGGGCCGGTTTTGATGGGCTGGTTTTCCAGGGCAAATCCGACAAGCCGGTGTACGCCTACGTGGAAGATGGGCAAGTAACGCTGATGGATGCCTCTGATGTGTGGGGCAAAGGCGTGCATGAAACGCTGAATACCTTGTGCGGCCGGCACGGCGGCTCGGCCAAAGGGGGCAAGGGCGCGGTGGACGGTATGGCCATTGGCCCGGCCGGTGAAAACCTGGTGCGCTTTGGCTGCTGGATTAACGTTGACGACCGTGCGGCTGGCCGCGGCGGCACTGGCGCGGTTGCCGGCAGTAAAAACCTCAAGGCCATCATTATCAAGAGTGACAAAAAAGGCAAACCTGCTCCGGCCAACAAAGAAGGTGACAAAGCAGCTCGCAAGCACGCGCTCAGTACAATTATGGCCGAAGAAAACATTACTTCGCCGCGCAAAGGCGGTTTGAGTGTGTACGGCACCAACGTGCTGATGAACATCACCGAAAGCATCGGCGCACTGCCGGCCAAAAACTCGCAGTTTACCGCTTTTGGCGCGGAACGATCCGAAAAAATTTCCGGTGAATTTGTTCGCGAAAATATTTTGGTGGACGAACCCACCTGCCACGCCTGCCCGGTGGCCTGCAAGAAAGAAGTGGAAGTAACCGAAGGGCCGTTCAAAGTTCACATGGAAAGTGTGGAATACGAACCGGCCTGGTCGCTGGGGGCCAACTGCGGCAATGACGACATCAACGCGGTGGCTTATATCATCAACCTGGCCAATGACTACGGCTTTGACGCCATTGAGATTGGACAAACCCTGGCCGTGTATATGGAAGCCAGCCAGCGCGGTTACACCAACGGCGATGGCAAGCTGGCCTGGGGCGATACCCAGGGCATGGTCGATGCCGTACACAAACTGGTGCGGCGGGAAGGTGTGGGCGCCAAACTGGCCGAAGGTGGCGCGCGCGCGGCCAAGGCCTGGGGTCACCCGGAACTTTCGATGGATGTCAAAGGTCAGGCGATTCCGGCGTATGACCCGCGCGGCTTAAAGGGCATGGGCATTGCCTACGCCACCAGCAACCGCGGCGCCTGCCACCTGCGGGCCTACACCCCGGCCGCCGAGTTGGGCGTGATGCCGTTCGGTTCGCTCAAAGTTGACCCGCTGGCCTGGGAAGGCAAAGGCGGTCTGGTTAAGATTTTCCAGGATGTGCATGCGGTCTCTGACTCGTTTGACCTGTGCAAGTTCTCGGCGTTTGCAATGGGGATGGATGAATACACCGCGCAGTGGAATGCGGTTACCGGCCTCAATTACACCAGCGAAGAAATGCTGCAATGCGGCGAGCGCATCTACAACCTGGAGCGCTACTACAACAACCTGGCCGGCTTCCGCGAAGGCTCGGACTACCTGCCCAAACGTTTCACCGAAGAAGCCAGCACGATGCCCGGCTCAGAAGGCCACGTGTCTGAACTGCCGCAGATGCTTGACGAATATTACAAGGCTCGCGGCTGGGAAAATGGCGTGGTGCCAGAAGCCAAGTTAAAAGAGCTGAATATTCTTTAACCCGGCAGCTTTTTGACCAACTAACAAAAAACAGCCGCGGCATTTTTGCCGCGGCTGTTTTTTGTTAGCGCCGGGAACGGTTAGCCGCCGCCGCGCATTGTTTTCAAATGGAGTTTTTCTACCAGTTCGGTCAAAATGCCCGGTTCGCCGGAAAATTCAACGGTGATCCGGCCGGCCACCAGCGAACCAATTTTAAACGGCTCTGCTTTTTGAATACTGGCCTGCCAGCCGTCGCCGGTCATCACATTAGCGGTGGTTTCGGTGGCGCCCATGTCAGCCAGATATTTTTTCATCAGCCAGAGCGGGACGCCGTAGGTCAACTTCATCAGCAACCTCCGCCCACTGGCGGAAAGATGCGGATTTCATCGCTGGCCGATACTTTGGTTTGCACTCCGTCAAGATAACGCATGTCGCGCCCGTTGACCAAAATATGGATGGCCGGGTGCAGGTCGTCGCGCCCTTTGTACAGTTCCGGGCGCAGGTCTGGAAATTTGGCATACAGGCTGTTGAGCATCTGCTCAACGGTCATTTCGGTAACGCCGTTCAGTTTTACACTTGGGCCGCCGACAATCGGGCGCAGCGTTGCGTAAACTTTAATCTCCATAGATTGTCCCCCGCTAAAATTTTTGGATGTGCCGATATTTTAAGTGGGGATGTTTAAAAAGCAAGTCATCATTTAAAACATCAGAGCCTCCCTTAAAAAGGGAGGCTCTGGCTCTAAGGGGAGGAGGCATGGGGTCTTTTGTTGGTACTATCAGGGCGGCAGACTCGTCGTTGAACCTGGCACAACCCTACATCATTGTATGTGGTTGGCCCCGCCTGGTAAGAAACTTAGGTGCCACTATGATAGCAAAGAGTTTCTTATTTAGGTAGTGACATTTGTCACATTATTTTTATGACATCAACCGGAGGTGGTTAGCTTTCGGCTACTTGAAAATAAGAGTCCAGCATGGGCAGGTTGGCGTGTTGAAAAATGAGGGGCATCCGGCTGTCGAGCGGCAGGTCTGCCGGCAACGGGAGCTGGGTTTCCAAATCCAGTTCCGGGATGAGTACCCGGCCCCGCCGCCCTGAATTTTCTACCAGCACGCCATCGCCCCGCCAGCCGGGATTTTGGGCAAGATAGACCAGCGTCCAATGTTTGTTAGACAGCCTTTCGGCCTGGCGTACACTGCTCACGACCGCTTCGGCGGCGCCAACGCGCTCGGTCACGTCGGCCTCGTTGATGAGCGATTGGCCGGCCAGATAGGCCCGCAACTGCTGGTGCACCACCAAATCGGCGTAGCGACGCAGCGGGCTGGTGGTTTGCGCGTAAACGGCCAGCCCCAACCCGGTGTGGGGGGCCGGCACGCCGCGCAACTGGCTGCGTTTGAGCGTGCGCCGCCGGGCGAACATACCGGCCAGCGTGTCGGGAAATTCGCCGTCGTCGGGTGCATCCTGGGTGCTGAACAGCAGCGGGATATTTTGCTCCAGCGCAAAGCGAGCCACCGCCTCGCCGGTCATGAGCATGGCTTCCCGCACTACATCGCGGCTGCGGAGCGGCGGCAGCGGTTTGATGGCCACCTGTCCATGATCAACGCGAACTTTGACTTCGGGCAGGTTCAGTTCGATGGCGCCGGCAGCCAGTCGCCGTTCAAAAAACAGGCGGGCCAGCTCAGACAGATGGTTAAAAGGAGCGGTATCGAGTTGGGTTTCCGCTTCTTCGTAGCTCAGGCGCTGCACCCGCACCCGGCTCGGCGCAACCTGCGCCAGCGAAACCTGACCATCGGGCTGGATAATCAGCTCAAACGACAGCGCCGGCGAAACGTCGGCCAGCCCCAGTGCCAGCATTGCGGTGGCCTGCGGCGGCAGCATGGTCACGGTGCCTTCCGGCAGGTACAGGCTGGCGCCCCGGCTGCGCGCTTCGATATCGGCCGGACTGCCGGGCGGAACCAGCGCCGCGACATCGGCAACGTGTACCCACAGCCGGTCACCATCAAGGCTGATGGCGTCGTCGGGGTCGGTGCTGCCGGCATCGTCAATGGCAAAGGCGGGCAGGTGGGTCAAATCGAGGCGGTTTTCGGCGGGCAGTTGGGGCAGGAGCAGCTCCGGCGGGGCGGTTGGCAGGCTGAAACGCTGTGGGTAGGGATTGACGGTGTCGGCCCAGTAACCCAGTTTGAGCAGCAGCGCGTGGGCGGTTTCGGGCGATTGCGGCTGGCCCAACTCGCGCAGCAGCCAGCTTTTATCCTGCAAGCCGTAGGCCAGCGCTTCAACATCGGTTAAATATGAGCCGTCGGCGGGGATAATCTGGCCGGCCCGCACCCGCTCGATAAAATCGGCGCGGGCCTGTTTTTCGGCTTCTTTGGCGGCGCGTTCGGCCTGAGTTTTTTCAACTTCCGCGGCGCTGCGAACGGTAACGGCCTCTGGCGTGCCGCGAAAGTACAGCCCGGCGTCAATCAACTGCCACGCAGCCCAGGCCGAAGCCGGGGTGAAGTCGCCAAAAATCAACTCGGCCAATTCCGGCAGCGAGCTGGTTTCGCCGGCAAGCAGCTCCCAGGCGGTTTTAACTTCGCCGGGCGGCGGCTGCAACTCCGACAGGTTTCGCACCGGCCCCGGATGCAGCAGGGTGACATCTTTGGGGCGCACGCTGATGGTTTTGCCGGATTCCAGCTCGATGTCCAGCTTGTCGCCCAACTGGATTATTTTGGCCGGCCCATTTTTGTAAAGGACCAGGCTGTGTAACTGTAGTACGGACAACCGGGGTTTCTCCTGCGAAAATAGGAGTCAAGAACTGGGAATTAGGAGTGAGGGTAGGAGATTCCTGACTCAGCAGAGCAGGTCACGCTGCAAGCGTGACTGTCGGGCTACAAAATTTGCAAATGCAGGGGCGCTTCGCGAAGCGCCCCTATTTGGCGGGCAACACTCAGGCGTCGGAGCTGTCACTGGGGCGGAGCAAATAAACCAATCCGGCAATCAGGATAGATACTCCCAAAATACTCAGCAGCAGGAGCGCCAGTCGCTGCCGGTCGTAACCCTGGCGGCTGGTGCCAAAATCACTGGGGCGGGGCACCGGCACGTACTCGGTGGGTTCAACCAGCGGGCCGGGGTCGGCGGCGAGTTCGCTCACCGGCGTGTCAATCCACTTGTCGCCTTCTTCAATCAGCATTACCGGGATGTCTTCTTTGATGGGGTATTTGCGGCCGCAGTCTGGTTCCTGGCACACCAGCCAGGTACCTTTAACCAGTTCCAGCCGGCCGGGATCGTCGCCGGCTTTGCGGGTGGGGCCGCTAACACAGTACGGGCAGCGTAAAATTTCTAGCAGATCAGGCGAGACAGCCATTTTTAATCCTCCGTGTTTCAAACTGCGCTAATCTTAATTGAATTGACGGGCAAATGCAAAGACCGGCCTAAAACGTGATCACGCCACGGGCCAACTCACCGGCCAGCATGTCGGCGTAGGCCTGGTTGATCTCGTTGAGCGAGTATGTTTTTGTGACCAGCCGGTCCAGATCGAGCAGCCCCTGCTGGTACAAATCGACAATCAGCGGGAAATCACGGGCGGTGTTGGCCGTGCCGTAGTACGAGCCGGTGATGGTTTTTTCCTGGCGGGCGATGACCGCGCCGGGCAGATTGGTGCCGCTACCCATCGCCGACAGGCCGACCAGCACCAGCATGCCGCCGGGGCGCACCGCCTCAAAGGCCTGTTCCTGCACCGCCGGCAGGCCGATGGCTTCAAAAACATAATCCGCGCCGCGGCCGCGGGTCAGTTCGCGGATGGTGGTGATAACTTCTGGCCCGGCCAGCAGCGCATCGGTAGCGCCAAAATCGCAGGCCAGGTCGCATTTGGCTGCGGTCCGGTCCACGGCGATGATGCGGCTGGCGCCGGCCAGTTCGGCGGCCATCACAATATTCAGGCCAACCCCGCCCGCGCCAAAGACAACCACGCTGCTGCCCGGTTTGACCCGGGCCGTGTTGAGCACCGCGCCCACGCCGGTGGTGACCGCGCAGCCTACCAGCGCAGCGATGGTTAGCGGCACATGTTTGTCCAGTTTAACGCAGCATTCCTGCGGCACCACGGTGTATTCGGCAAAGCAGGCCGTGGCGCTAAAATGATAAATGGGCTGCCCGTTTTGCGACAGCCGGGGCGTGCCGTCCATCATTGTGCCGGCCCAAATTGGCTCAATGTAAGTTTCGCACAGGCTGGGGCGATCATGCAGGCAGTAGAAACAACTACCGCAGTTGGGCGCCCAGTTGAGCGCCACGTGGTCGCCCGGTTTCAACTGCAACACGCCTTCGCCCACGGCTTCAACCACGCCCGCGCCTTCGTGGCCGGCGACCACCGGCAGGGCATGTTGGGTGTCGCCGGTTACCAGATGCCAATCGCTGTGGCAAACGCCGGCCGCGACCATTTTTATCAGCACTTCGCCGGCCCGGGGTGGGGCCAGATCGACCGTTTCAACGCTGAACGGTGTATTCGATTCGTGTAGAACAGCGGCTTTAATCTTCATCCTTCTTCGCTCCTTGCTTGGTCAGGGTGAATTAAATCACAAGTAATGGGCAAATTTGATTTATTGATCTTCACCCCGGCTTCATCGACCTGGCTCCGCGAATGTGTTTCGGCAGGGCGCCTCGGCGACTGGCCCCGCCAATTATAATCTCTGCTTCTTTTGCCAGCAAACAGTGTAACACCCGCCGGGCGCTGCCCTGCGGCTGCCGCTGCCGGCAGCCAATCCAGTTTTTCTAGCCAGGGCAGTTATGTTGAAATTGCCGCGCAGAAACTGGCCGGCGGTTGCGGTCAGGAGCCGGCATGGTTAAATCAACTGCGTAACTCGGCCGGCGTGGAGTACGCCGAGTTGAACTACGTGGTGACCATCAAGTGACTTCCGCTCACCGCGGCAAATCTGGATAGCGGTAACACAGTCAGTGATGGGTTGTCATTGAGAAGAAGCGTCGCGACTGAAGCAATCTCATTTTTGGATTGCTTCGCCGGTTTTGCTGGCTCGCAATGACGTGGTTCATCACTTGTACTTAACCACTGCCAAAAATTAAGCGGGACAGGTTCGGAGAAAAAATAAGCCCCACCGGGTTATCAACCGGGCGGGGCTTTGCAGTTGCGTCGCTAGATTACAACAATACTCCCGGGCGCTCAATGGCCTGTTTGAGATCGGCCAGAAATTGGGCGGCTTTGGCCCCGTCCACCAGCCGGTGATCGGCGGTGAGCGTTAACCGGGCTATCTGCTTAATTTCCACCCGGTCATCTTCTGTAACCACCGGCACTTTGGCCGCCCGGCTCACCGCCAGAATGGCCGCTTCCGGCGGGTTGATGATAGCCGTAAAGTGGTCTACGCCAAACATACCCAGGTTAGAAATGGTGAAGGTGCCGCCCTGCATTTCCTGCGGTTGCAATTTACCGGCGCGAGCGCGCTGGCCCAGATCGGTAATTTGGGCCGCAATTTCCACCGTACCGAGTTCATCGGCGTGGCGAACCACCGGCACCAGCAGCCCCTGTTCCACCGATACCGCCACGCCAATGTTGATGTCGGCCCACTCGGTGATGGCTTCCGCACCGTAGCTGGCGTTGACGCCGGGATGCCGCCCCAGCGCCCAGGCGCAAGCCTTTACCAAAAAGGCGGTCAGCGTAACTTTCACGTCGCCAGACGTGGCGCGCAAATCGGCCACCATGTCCAGCGCCCGTTCCACATTCACGTCCATACTCACCGTAAACTGCGGGATGGTTTGCACGCTGGCGGTGAGCCGTTCAGCGATGATGCGCCGCATGGCCGTGAGCGGCACGCGGCGGCCAACCGCCCGCTCGCCGGGAGCCGCCGCCGGCGCGCTGGCCGGAGCCGGCGCGGGCTGGCGGGCGGCCGCCGCAGCCTGCTGCACATCGTGGGATTGAATCCGCCCGCCGGGGCCGCTGCCGCTGACCTGCGCCAGATCGATGCCCAGCTCGCGGGCCAGCCGCCGCGCCGCTGGCACCGCCCGGATAGCCCCGTTATTTTCCGCCGGCTGCGGCAGCCGCGCTTCAACATCGGCGCGGGTAACGCGCTCGCCGGCGCGGGCCGGAGTTACCGTTTGCACATCGATGCCGTGCGATTGAGCCACGCGCTCGGCCACG
Organism: Anaerolineae bacterium; assembly: GCA_022071955.1. GTDB lineage: Bacteria > Chloroflexota > Anaerolineae > 4572-78 > J111 > J095. Next base: position 141,727 of record JAJVIM010000009.1, on the reverse strand, counting down.
GGCGTGGTTTTGACAGGCGCGGGCGCAGCAGCGGCAGATGGCGCGGGGGCAGCAGCGGGTTGGGCCGGTTTCGATTTTGCGGCGGGCAGTTCTTCGCCCGGCTGCAAAATGTAGGCAATCACCTGGCCAATGGGCACGGTTTGGCCGGGGCCGGCGCTGATGCCGGCCAGAATGCCGTCGGCGTTGGCCTCAACTTCCATGTTAACTTTGTCGGTTTCCACTTCCAGAATCGGCTCGCCCTTTTCAACGGCGTCGCCTTCTTTTTTGAGCCACGTTGCGACCGTGCCTTCTTCCTGGTCCATGCCAAATTTGGGCATAATTACTTTTTTAGCCACGCTGTGCCTCCTAAATCCGGTAGCCAACCAAATCGCGGGCGGCGGTCACAATGTTTTCCACCTGCGGCACAATGGCCCGTTCCAGATCGCGGTTGTAGGGCACCGGCACGTCCGCGCCGCCCAAGCGCACTACTGGGGCTTCCAGGTAGGCAAAGGCCTCGCTTTGGGCCACCAGCGCCGCAATTTCACCGCCGTAGCCGCCCAGCAGCGGCGCTTCGTGGGCCACCAGCAGCCGGCCCGTCTTTTTCACCGAATTGACAATGGTCGCGGCGTCGTACGGTTTGAGGGTGCGGGGGTCAACAATTTCAACGTCGATGCCTTCTTTGGCCAGTTGCCCGGCGGCTTCCAGCGCCCGCGAAACCATAATACTGGTGGCCACAATGGTCAGGTCTTTGCCGGGGCGTTTGATGTCGGCCCGGCCCAACGGCACCAGGTACGGCCCTTCCGGCACCGGGCCGGAGCGTTTGTAAAGCAGCTTGTTTTCCACAAACATAATCGGGTTGTTATCGGCGATGGCCGCCAGCAGCATGCCTTTGGCGTCGTAGGGTGTGCTGGGCATCACCACCTTCAGCCCCGGCACGTTGACAAACCAGGCTTCCAGCGTTTGCGAGTGCTGCGCCGCCGCGCCCGTGCCGGAGCCGGCGGGCAGCCGCAGCACCATCGACACGTGGGCTTTGCCGCCAAACATAAAGCGGATTTTGGCCCCTTGCAGCACAATCTGCTCCATCGCCAGCGTCACAAAATCCATAAACTGCATCTCGGCGATGGCCCGCATGCCGGTCATCCCCGCGCCAATGGCCGTGCCGGCAATGCAGTTTTCTGAGATGGGCGTGTCGCGCACCCGTTCCGCGCCGTATTTTTCAAACAGGCCATTGGTGACGCCAAACGCGCCGCCGTACAGGCCGATGTCTTCGCCCATCAAAAAGGCGTTGTCATCGTGGCCCAGGGCCAAATCCATCGCTTCGCGCAGCGCCTCGGCGTAGGTGATTTCTCGCGCGCCGGGCGGCGGGTTGATGGGTGTGTTGGGGCCAAAACTGTTTTTGATCCAGGCTGGCAGCACTTTGGTGGGATTAGCTGCTGCCTCCGGTTCAACGTAGTAGACGGTTTTGTGCATATCCGCCGGCGAGGGGTCGGGCTGGGCGTCGGCGTAATCGATGGCCGCCTCAATTTCGGCCTCGGCGCGGGCCTGCATGGCCAGCCCTTCGGCCTCGGTAATGAAGCCCCGCGCTACCAGCCAATTCTGGAAACGGGGGATGGCGTCGCGGGACTCCCATTCTTTCACTTCTTCTTTGCTGCGATAAAGCTGCTTGTCGCTTTTGGAGTGGCCTTTGTAGCGATAGGTGACCAGTTCCAGCAGGGTTGGCCCATCACCGCGGCGGGCGCGGGCCACAGCATGATGGGTGGCTTCGTAAACGGCCAGCACATCCATGCCGTCGATGGTTGCGCCGGGGATGTTGTACCCGGTCGCCCGGTCAGAGATACGCGTGGCGGAGACGCCCTTTTTGGCCGGCATCGACATGGCGTACTGGTTGTTTTCGCAGATAAAAACTACGGGCAACTTCCAGATGGCGGCCATGTTCAGGCTTTCGTGGAAGTTGGCGTTGTTGCTGGCGCCATCGCCAAAAAAGGAGAGCACAACCTTGTTGTTTTGTTGCAGGTGAGCGCTCAGCCCCGCGCCAACCGCCAGCGGAATGCCGCCGGCTACAATGCCGTTGGCTCCCAGGCTGCCCAGGTTGAGATCGGCCATGTGCATGGAGCCGCCCTGCCCCAGGCAAACGCCGGTGGCCTTACCCAGCAGTTCGGCCATCATATCGCGCACATCCTGCCCTTTGGCAATGGCGTGAGCGTGGCCGCGGTGGGTAGAGGCAATCTGGTCGTCCGGGCGCAGCGCGGCGATGGTGCCCACGCCGGTAGCTTCCTGGCCAACCGCCAGGTGCATGGTGCCGTGAACCTTGCCGGCGGCAAACTGGTCAAAGGCGGCTTCTTCAAAAGCGCGGACCAGATGCATTTTGTAAAGCATGTCGCGCAGTTGGTCGGCGTTTAAATCAAGTTGGGTCTGGGTTTCCTGTTTGGTTGTTTTTAATTTCATTGGTGGGAGTCCTCCTCAATTATCATCATAATCCGTAACAACGCTCCCCCATCCCCCGCTGGGGTTCAGGGGCGGCCAGGTGTCAAAAATTGGCGTTTTTTGCCCCTCCCCCCAACCCCCTCCCCAAATTTTTTGGGGAGGGGGAGCGATTAAACGGGTGTGGTTTGGGCGGCTCCGCCGCCCAAACCACACCCAAAACTCTCTTCTCCCCCTTCTCCCTCAGGGAGAAGGGGGCCGGGGGGATGAGGGTAGTGGGTTGTTACCGTAATCTGTTGTTTTTGCAAACAAAATCGGCCCGATGACGCCGTTGTCTATCAATGAGCCAGCGGTTCACGCTGTCGCTGTAATTTTATGGTGGTGGGCGATTAATTACCAGTAATGCCGGTTGCCGTCCTTTAGCCTTAAGCCGCGGCAGAAACGGGGCTGTTTTGTAGAAAGTCGCGCACGCGTTGCAGGCTGGGCAATTCCAGACACCGTTGGGCAATTTCCTGCGCCTGCATTTTGGACAGGGTGCGGAGCAGCGCTTTCACCGAAGGAACAGACGCGGCGGCCATGCTAAATTCATCCAACCCCAACCCCAGCAGCAGCGGTACCGCCTGCGGGCTGCCGGCCATTTCGCCGCACAACCCCACCCATTTGTTGTGCCGGTGGGCCGCCTGAATAACCAGATGGATGAGCCGGATCACCGCCGGATGCAGCGGGTCGGCCAGGTGGGCCACGGTTTCGTTGGTGCGGTCAACCGCCAGCGTGTATTGGGCCAGATCGTTGGTGCCAATGCTGAAAAAATCAACCTGCGGGGCCAGCACATCGGCCAGCACTGCCGCCGATGGCACCTCAATCATAATGCCGACATCGGGCTTTTCGGCGTGGGGCAGGTTGCGGGCGCGCAGGTCAGCCTTGGCCAATTCTAACTGCTCCAGCGCCTGGTGCAGTTCTTCTTCTGAGCCGATGAGCGGGAACATAATTTTTACGTTGCGCTCGTGGCCGGCTCGCAAAATGGCACGGAGCTGGGTTTGGAAGATTTCCGGTCGGGCCAAACAAAGCCGGATGGCCCGCTGGCCCAACATTGGATTTTGCTCAACGGCCAGATCGATACTGGGAATATCTTTGTCGCCGCCAACATCCAGCGTGCGCACAATCAGCGGCAACTGTTGAAACACATCGGCGATAGCGCGGTAAATGCGGTACTGCTCCTCTTCCGAGGGCAGGGTGTCGCCCTGCAAAAAGAGAAATTCGGTGCGCAACAGCCCCACGCCTTCGGCGCCCATTTTGAGGGCCTGTTCAGCTTCAACCACGCTGCCGATGTTGGCCACAACTTCTACCTGATGCCCATCTGTGGTGATGGCCGGCTGCTGCGCCAGCGCAATTTCCCGGGAGCGAATGCGCTGTCGCGCCTGCTGGCGGGTTTGATACTCTGCCAGCGTCTCGGCATCGGGGTCGATGATGAGTTCGCCGCTTTGGCCATCGATGATGACCGTTGTGCCGGATGAAATTTCCAGCTTGCCAATCCCAACCACGGCCGGCGTACCCAGGCTGCGGGCCAAAATGGCGGTGTGCGAGGTGCTGCTGCCAATTTCGGTGCACAAGCCCAGGGCCATATCCCGGTTGAGCGAGGCGGTGTCCGATGGGGTCAGATCGTTGGCGATGATGATGGACGGAAATTTTAAAGACGCGAGCGTGGTTTCTTCCAGCCCCAGCAATTGGCGGATCAGCCGTTGGGCCACGTCTTTGATGTCAACGGCGCGCTGGCGAAAATATTCATCATCGATGGCGCTGAATTGTTCCATTAACTCGGTAGAAACCCGGTCAACGGCAGCCTCGGCGTTGAGCTTTTCCTGCTCGATAATGGCCTTGATTTCGTCGGCAAAGGCCGGGTCGGCCAGAAACATGCGGTGGACTTCAAATATCTTGGCCTCACTCTCGCCGATGGCTTGTTGGGTGTACTCTTCAAGGGCAATCAGCATCGTCTGCACGGCTTCTACCGCCTGAATCAGCCGGTTGATTTCTGCCGGCGGATTTTGAATGATCTGCTCTTTGAAGGCAAGCGGCTCGGGCCGGTAAACAAAAGCCGGGCCAATGGCAATACCCTGACTGGCGGCGATGCCGTTTAACCGTTTCATTCCTCTTTATCTCCAAAGTTGGCTTCAATCAGCCCCACCAGCGCCGCCAGCGCCGATTCTTCGTCGCTGCCGTTGGCTGTCAGATGGATGCTGTGACCCTGGCCAACGGCGGCTTTAAACAGGTTGATCACGCTTTTGGCGTTGACCGGCGCGGTATCGCGGGTAATGTTTCTCACCATAATATCGGCCTGAAAGCCCTGCGCCGTTTTGGCAAAAACCGCCGCCGGCCGGGCGTGCAATCCAACTTTATGTTTAACCGTAATAGTTGTTTCTACCATAATAATTATCCTCCTCGACTACTATTCATTCAAGACGACGCCGATGTCAATCTGAGCTGACGGGCGATGGCGGTAAGTTGGCTCACATATTCCAGGGCTTCGGCCCGGATCAATACATCTTCAAGTGAACTGCCCCAAATCAGCGCGCCAACCTGCGGGATGAGCGCCACGTGCTGTCCGGCCAGCGTTGCCGGTAAAAGTTCAGACTCGGCCAGCAGCACCACGCCGCCAATTTTGGCCCACATGGCCGGCATCAGTTGTGCGTCTGGCAACTGCCCGGCATTGGCCAGCGTAATGGTAACCTGCGGATGCCCCAGTAAAACAGCCTGCGCCGAAGTTTCGCGGTAAATCAGCCGGTGCCAGGCCAGGTGTGCGGCGGCTGTGTTGTCTGGCTTGTCCGGCGCAAGGGGGCAGGTGACGATGTCTGTTTCTGCCAGATGGGCCAGGTGGCTGTTGGGCGCGGTGATGGCCAGCGTGTTTTCCGCTAATCGCAAGCTGAGTTCGCCCAGCGATCCCAGCGCCAACCGGTTGGCCACAATTTGCCCGGCCGCGGCCACAAACTGCCGGCGCTCCTGGCCTTTGAGCAGCAGCCGGTCTCTCTGCTGGTGGTAGGTGCGCCCGCGGGGGCTGTTTACCAGGTTGACCACGCTCCAGACTAAATTTTTGTATGCTGCAAACATCGTGCCGGCCTTATAATTCTTAATCGACAATCGTAAATCGATGCGGTCAATTGCCGTTGCCGTTTTGAACCTGTAGGTCTTGCAAGCGGCGCAAATGCAAAATGGTCAGCGAATTGTCCAGTTCGACATCGGCGTAGGTGAGCGGCGTGCCCATGGGCACATCATTGAGCAGGCGGCTGCCGGGGGCCAATCCCAGCGGCAGCAGGTTGTCCTGCCGCGCCACGTCGGCGCGCTCAATCATTCCGTACACGCAAAAGCCGCCCAGGCCATCAATCACATCGCCGGCTTTTAAATCTTTTTTGGCCACGGTAATGGTTTCGGCCACCGGCGGACGATCCGTGGCGACGGTGGTTTCGCCCTTTAAAACGGCCCGGGCAATGGAAATGGGTGTTTCCAGGCTGGTGAGGTGGTAAGGGCGGAATAATGCCCAATAGGGGCCATCGCCCATGCTCAAATATTTCAGGTCGCGAGCCAGTTTGGGGTGATCGGTAGTAAACACCACAAACACACCGGGGGCAACGCCCAGCCCGTATTCCACCACGCCGGTCTGGTTCAAGATACCGCCGGCTTCTTTGGGCACGTAAATTTTAGATAGGGTTTGGTGGGTGGCTTTGGGGCCGTGCATGCCGCGCACATCCGGCACAAAACCAATGGCGTTACCCAGCGAGGTCATTTCGACCATTGTTTTGGTGCCGTCTTCAAACGAGGCCAGCATTTTGGGATTCATCATTTGGGCTTTGGCTTTTTCGGCGGCTGTGGCCGGGTTTGAGGCCCGGTTGAGCGGGTTGTTTTTGCCTTTGCCGGCGCACACTACTTCAAACCCCAGGCTGGCGGCAAAATCAAACAATTCCATAGTTGTGCCCGGCTCGTCGCCGGCGGTGAGGGTGTACACAACTTTAGCCGCGTTGGCCATTTGGCGCAGGTAATAGCCCACCGTAGCGTCTGTTTCAACATTCATCTGCAGCACATGTTTGCGGCCCAAAATCGCGTCGATGGCGACCCGTGCGCCGACTTCTGGCACGCCGGTGGCTTCAACAATAATGTCGAGGTTGGGGATTTTGGCTAAAAGTGACGATTGCGTGGTGGCCACGCGTTTGCCTTCGGCAATGGCCTGCGCAGCCAGGCCCACATCATCGGTTTCAACCACTTGCTCAAGGGGGACTCTGGCCGATTGATATACCTGCATGGCCCTGCCGGGAATAACATCGGCGATGGCGTAGGCCCGCATGCCATGCATAGTTTCCATCTGGCAGACCAGGCCTTCGCCCATTTGCCCAGAACCGACCAGGCCCACTCTAATTCGGTTGCCTGCCCGTTCGTACTCTTTGAGTTCATTATATAATGTCATGGTACACCTTTCTTAATAATAGTTCACAAGGCAAGAGCCAGAATTAGTTTCCGCCAATAAATTTAACAACCATGCCGGGTTCAATGTTTGGCAGGTTATCTTGCAGCGGCACACTAATATCGCCAGGCATTTCCGGTTCGGTGAAGCCGTTAAACTTCACCACAAAGTGGCCCAAATTGGCCAGGTTTTCGTTGGCTACTTCGCCAACGCACAAAACTTGGATAGATGTATCGCCAACAATCAACGAATCGCCGGCTTCTACCGGTTGGTGAAGCTGGGTAATAGGCTCATGTAAAATTGCAAATTCTGTTAATTCTTCGGGGGCATTCATCCCAAAGAAGACCAGAATACCCGCATCCATAAAATCCTGAGCCAAAGGCCCAATCTGTTTTACTTTGGTTTCGTATTTGACAGAGTTCATTTCTTATCCTAAAGGCTGCAATGGGGGGAAACACGTGGAGAGGGAGGCACATGTTTCCCCCACAATTGCACTAGTCGTCCAGCGGGATGATGGTGTCAACAGTAACGCCGGAAACGAAGTTGGTTTCCTTGATGTACTTCATCAATGGCCCCGAGGGTGACGTTGAGTGAATATCTACGGTCAGTACCCCCTTCATAGGGTACACCCCCACGCGAGCCGTGCCGCCGCAATCGATCACCGCCACCGCAATTTCATGGAAATCTGCTTTTGATTTGAAGCCGTCAAAAGTTGTGCCGCCGGTTAAATCGGCGATGCGTTGGGCCACCGGGTGAATCCCGCCGCCGGTTACACAGTAGATCAACGGCTTTTCCGATGTCGGTTCGATGACGAGCGGTCCACCCCAGCCGCGTGATCCGCGCTCAATCCTAACCCGCTTGTACTCACCGGAACCCGACGATGCTCTTGTTTCGGGCATTGGTGCAGCGGCCGGAGCCGGTGCATCGGCTGCTGTGCTTTTTGCTGGTTTGGGAGCCGGAGGTTCTCCAATTAAGATTTTCTTTGCCTTGTCCCAAAAACCCATGCCATTACTCCTTTCTTAAAATACCAGATCAATACCCCGGATACAGGCCAAAGCTGGCCAGATAAGCCAGCACTACGGCGATAGGTCCGGTGATCATCCGGGAAAACAATACGGCCGGCACGCCAATTTCTACCGTTTCCGGCTCGGCTTCACCCAGCGCCAGGCCAACGGGGATAAAGTCGCAGCCTACCTGGGGGTTAATGGCAAACAGCGCCGGCAAAGCATAGCGAGCCGGAATGGAGCCGTTGGCAATCAACGTGCTGCCCAGCAACGTGCCCACCACCTGGGCAATTACCGCGCCCGGTCCCAGCAGGGGTGACAAAATGGGAATGGCGCAGATGATTGAGATGATCAGCATCCCCACCAAACTCCCGGCTAAAGGCGCAATTAAATTGGCAATCCAATCGCCGATGCCGGTATATAGAATGATCCCAATGACCAGCGCGATAAAGGCCATAAACGGCAGGATATTTTTGAGAACCTGATCAATTGATTCCCGGCCGGCCTGATAGAGCACGCCAACAACTTTACCAACACTTCGCCCCAAATTTGTAATAAAGCTTCTCATTTTTCAACTCCTTTGTCTTTTGATAACCGTTGTTACGCTGTGGCGGCCGCTGCCGTTTTGGTGCCTTCTCTGGCCCACATAATCGCCGTGATCCGTTCGGTGACAATACCCCGGATGAAAATTACCACCATCCCAATTAACAGGTAGCGCACCGCCAACGGCACCACAGACAACCCCAGAGTTTCAATTCCGGTAGCAATGCCTAACCAAACAAAGAGTTCACCGGGGTTAATGTGCGGGAAAATACCCAGCGGTGGGTGAACGTAAGAGACGGCGGCATCGTAAAAAGCCGGTTTGTATTTTTCTGGCAAAAAACGTCCCATAGTATAGGCCATTGGGTTGGTCAAAAAGAAAACTGCCAGAACTGGAAAAACCAGATAGCGGATCGGATAGAAAATCAAACCGTCACGCGCGGCCCACTCGCCCACACGCTCAATCCGTTCCGTTCCAATTAAGACCACCAGCGCATTAACGCCGGTTAGCAGAATAATCAACAACGGAACAATTCCGGTAACCAGACTGGTAAAAACCTGCCCACCCTGTTGAAACATGCCGATAAAATGCTCGGCCAGCCAAACCAAACCATCTAACATTTCGTGCCTCCTTGAGTAATTTCAACTTTGAAAATTTAGGTATAACAGCGTCAGACCATACAAATAAGTTAATCCGGTACCCAATACCTCCCCTCTCAAATATATTTACAGCGTGACCACCCCTCTCAATTGCTTGTTGTGGGCAAAATCAGGCAAATTGAAGGTTGTTGGCTAATTGCTTATCCGTGGTCAGCTGTTTTTCACGCGCCAGTTTTAAATCTTTAGCAGCGTTGTTGAACGCTGTTTGTAATTTTTGGGATACCGGTAAACGGGTGGCATCGACCAAAACTTCTTCCAACGACAGACCCTGCATTTCTGGTACCGGCTTAAGGTTGGCAAAAACGGTCCAGCCGGAGAATTTTTCGGCATGAACTACCCGGTCGTTTTCATCGATGGTTAATACGGCGTAAGCCCGCCCTTTATATTGGTTCCCGCACAATCCAACAGCGGTCAGCCCGGTCCGTTTGAGTTGGACCATTCGTCTGTAGAATCGGCGCATTTGAAAATAGGCCAATCCAAACTGAAACAACCACATCACCACCAACCCAATTAGAAAAATTGTAAAATTATCAAAAACAAGCTGCATTTCCGTAACCTCCTCTGGTAATTTCTTCAATTACAAAATTTGGCTCCAGTTTTTGGCAATCCGAAGCCAGGGCCAGTTGTCGGAAAACTGGATAACGATTGTTTTGGGTTGTAGAAGTGGGTTAGCTTAGCTAGGGACGAGAATAGGCTGTGGTTGAGCTGATATTTGGTTTAATTGTGCTTCTAAAACTGCTGTGGCAGTTAAAGCATCGGTTATCATAACGTTCAGGCAGCCGCTACGTAGCGCAGCCAGCACTGCCGGCACCTTCATCACGTTGCCGGCAATGGCAATGGCCAGGGGGACATGCCTTAAAGATTCCAGGTCTTGCCCTACAACGCAGCGGTTCAAATGAACATCAGACAGGTTCCCATCGATGTCCAGCAGGCGACCCATTAAATCACCTACTATTCCATCGGTGGTAAATTTTTCAACGTCGGCATCGGTGAGATAACCGGTACGGTACAATCCGGAAAGTTGAGAATCAATCGGGCCAATGCCAACCAGGGCAATATCAACCTGCCTGGCCAGCGACAGGGTGTTGGAAATTAGCGGGTCGTTCAACAGGGCTTTGGCAATTGCCTCGTTGGCCACAATCAACGGGGCGGGCAAAAAGTGGAGTTTGGCCATTAACTTTTGCGACAGCCAGCGAGCCAATTCTGCGCCATCAATCATGGGGTCGCCACGGCCAACTGAACCCATTGTTTGAACGACCAGCGCGTCTTTTAAAGATGTACTGGGCAGGGCTTTTACCAATTGGTGTAAAGTAGCTCCCCAGCCAATACCAATTTTAATATTGTCCTGTAAAAGGTCTTGCAGATAATAAGCGCCCAGCCGCCCCAATCGCCGTAACAGGGTTGAGTAATCGGCAGGGGGATCTGCCAGCACACGGGCGTGCGTAAGGTTAAATGCCTCGCACAGTTTTGCTTCCAACTCACCATCGGTTTTCAACGGGAACTTAACTCTTACCTCAATTAACCCAAGGTCGCGGGCTTCATTGAGCATACGGGACACCATTGAACGGGATTTACCGATACGCTCGGCTATTTCGGTTTGATCCATGTTATCTTCGTAGTACCAAACCGCTACCTGTCCCAGAAGTTCCAGTCGATCGTCATCCATGGCATCCTCTGCACAAAGTTGAATTTGTATTCACGGATTTGAATCACATTCTATAGCACATTCTGATTCTTGTCAAGAGTGAATTCAACAATGTGAAATTAAATTCAACTTTGTGCATCTTATTAAGTTGTGGCGGCTGTGAGTGTTTAGCTTTGTTTGAGGATTACTTCTGCAAAGCGAGTTTAGGGCTGTCTGTTTGTTTTACGGTGCTCATAATTACTTTATCAAAAATGCGGTCGCCAAACCATTTGCGCGCAAACATGAGGGGTTTGGCATATTTGCCAACGGCGTATCTTGTTTTGGGTTTTCTGGCCTTGAGCGCCTTTGAGATAATGCGGGCAACCTCAACCGGCGATGAACCTCCACCTTGTTCATATGAGTTCCCGGTGGCGGATACAACGGCTTTGGCCAGTGCCGCATAGGCAGACTGGCCCGATCTCTCCAGCAGCGGCCCGGAGATCACGTCTCCAAATTCGGTGGTGATGAGGCCCGGCTCGATGACAATGATGTCGATCCCAAAGGGGGCCAGTTCAAGCCGCAGGCAATCGCTCCAGCCTTCAAGGGCATGTTTGGTGGCGTGATACCACGAACCCAGCGGCGTGTATATCTTTCCCCCCATCGAAGAAATATTGACGATTTTACCGGCGCGTTTCTCGCGCATGTCCGGCAGCAGCAGTTGGGTAAGCCGGGCCAGGCCAAACAGGTTGACCTCAAACTGGTAGCGGGCGTCGTTAAGGGCGGTGTCTTCCATCGCCCCGTACGAGCCAAATCCGGCATTGTTTACCAGTACATCAACACCACTGTGGTCCTGCTTAATTTGCTGCACCACAGCGACAACATCCTCTTCTTTGGTAATGTCCATTTTGACCGCGATGGCTCCCAGCTCTGCCAGGTCTTTCATTTTCTCAAGGCGACGGGCGGCCACATACACCACCAGTCCATCCTGCAGCAATTGTTTGGCTGTTGCTTTGCCTATCCCGGATGACGCGCCGGTGACTAACGCTACTTTTTTACTCATTTTTAAGCTCCTCTATAAAGTGAATGTTCATTCAATTTGATTGACAAAAAAATTTACTGCCTGATCGCTTCCCAACAAGCATCGATAATTTGTTCAATCAAATCATCGGTGAGGGTGAGAAAACCGGCGGCATGTTTTTGGGCCAATGCCGTCGCTACATCCATAGTCAGGGTATGCACTACCGGCGCAGGTAGGTTTTTAAGGATCATTTCCTGCTGGCCGCGCTGAAAACACTCAAGTAAAGGCAGGTAGTACTGGCCAACTTCCTCCTCAATTTCCGAGCTGAAATAGGGCGAACGGGTATATTGCTCTAAAAAAGCCGACTCAAGCGGGCGATGGATATAATATCTGATCATCTGCCCCAGAATTTCCCGAATCTGGATTTTCAACGGCTGCGCCTGATCGAAACTCTCGTTGATCATTTGCCCAAAATTGCGCTTGATGTGCCTGTATAATTCATCCATCAGAGCATCTTTGCTGTCAAAATAATGATAGATGATGCCCGCGCTGACACCAGCCTCTTTGGCCACCATCGACATTGCCGTGCCATGAAACCCATTTTGTGAAATTAGCCGCAATGTGGCGTTTAATATGGCGGCGCGTTTGTCTTCGACGCGATCCATTGATTTTGGATACCTTTACCTAAATTGAATGTTCATTCAAAATAGTACAGGCAAAACGGTTGTTTGTCAAGAGGCAATTTCTGGGGGGCTTTACTTACAGCCTGTTTCTGGCGCCAAGGGCTACCAGAGAAAAGGCGGGAACCCGGCGGCGCGCCACGGCAGCGTAATCATGCAGCAGACCGTCAAAAACATGCTCCCAGGTTTTTTGTTCGGCGGCAAGCCGGCCGCCAATGCCCAATTTGTGCGCTAACTGCTCATTTTGCACTAACCGGTTGACAACCGTAACCAGACTGGCCGGGGTTTCGGGGTCAAAGAAAAGCCCGGTTTCATTTTCAATCACGTGATCCAGCACCCCGCCGGACCGGGCGGCAACCACCGGCAACCCCGAGGCCATTGCTTCGAGCACCACGTTGCCCAGCGTTTCGTTGGCGGCCGGAAACACAAAAATATCGGCGGTGGCGTAAGCCTGAGCCAGTTGGTGGTGGCGCAGATAGCCGGTAAACACCGTGGCCGTGTTGGCAAACAACTTTTCCAAATCCGCTCGGGCTGGCCCATCGCCAACAATGGCTAAGTTGAGGCCGGGTATCTCGTCGAGCACGGGCCGGAGCCAGTCAATCCGTTTTTCCGGCGAGAGCCGGCCCACGTAAAGCAGCAGTGGCGCGCTGGGATGATGAGCGCACAAACGGCGGCGCCAACACTCGGCGTAATGTTTGGGGGCAAATCTTTCAGTGTCTACGCCCCGGCTCCACACTTTGGTGTGGGCAAACCCCTGGCGGTCTAATTCGGCCTGGGTGACGGTTGAGGGACACAGGTTCAAATCGGCATCCTGATGCAGCCAGCGCAGATATCGCCAAAAAGGTTCTTCGAGCATACCAAAACCCCATCGGCTTACAAAACCAGGGATATCGGTGTGGTACGAGGCAACCAACGGAATACCGAGCGTTTTGGCGTGTTTCAACCCAATAATTCCCAACGAAAAAGGGTTGACCACGTGGATCAGATCGGGCTGAAACGCGTTGAGCATCCGGCTAACATTAATGTGGGGTGAAACCAGCTTCAGCTCAGGGTAAAGGGGAAAGGGCAGCCCCGGCAGGCCGATCACCGGTGTTTTGGCGTACCTCATTGGGCCGCCCTGGGGCGCAAACAGAATACTTTGGTGCCCGCGCCGGGCCAGATAATCCAGCAGATAGGTCAGGGTGTTGACAATTCCATCAATTTTGGGCAAAAAAGTTTCGGTAAAAAAGGCAATTCGCATCTCAGCGTACCTCGGATGGTCCGGTAGCCGTTTGGTGCGCCGGGGTACAGGTTAGAATGTTGACATGTTATCCGGCGGGTTTCGGCGCGGTTGAAATTTTGTTTGCTATATTTTAGCAGGGATTGTTTACAACTTTTTTAATGCTTCTTTAACGAGGGGTTAAGAGTCGGTCAAAATATTTTAACCGGCGCGGAGTTTCAGGCAGGCCAAAAGTTTTACTTGACATCCGGCGTTTTTTGATAGACAATAGGCTCGATAACCGACGTGAACTGGCTGTTTGAATGCTCTTCGTTTTGGCCGTGACAGCAGGCGCCAAAACTGAGAATCAAGGGCTGATCGGGTGTGTTCAAACCACACCCGGTCAGCCCTTTTTGTTGTTAAAAATTTTTTACCTTTGCTAATCCAGGTACTTCGTTGAGCCTTAACAGTAACATGCTGCTGAACCACATCTCGCAAATCGAACACACGCCACTTACTGTTGATTCTGTCCTGGCCGAACTGCCGCACTACGCCTTTCAGGTTGATGTTGACACCCTGGTGCGAGAGGTTGACACGGTTTTTAAAAGCCGTAAAAACTTGCTGGGGGTTACTATTCTTGAAAATCGTCGGGCGGTGGGAGTAATTTCTCGTCGTAAATTTTACGAGCAGTTGGGCCAGCTTTACGGGGTAGCTGTTTATCTCAACCGGCCAATCAGGCTGGTGTTGCGCGCCATTGGCGGGCAGCCGCTCCTGCTTTCGGCAGATTGTTTGGTGATCGACGCTGCCCGGCTGGCGTTGGAACGACCGGCCACCTTTGTTTACGAACCGATCATTTTTGAGTCGGCGCCGGGCCAGTATCGATTGGTAGATGTTTACACCCTGCTGATTGCCCAATCTCGGTTGCTGGGCAATTTGCAGGATGAAATGCGGCAGGCCAACCAGGCTTTGGAAGCGCGGGTTGCCCTGCGCACGGCAGAACTAACCTGGGCCAACGACAGCCTCACCGCCGAAGTTGCCCGCCGTAAGCAAATAGAGGATGCGCTCATTATTGCCCGGGACCAGGCATTGGATGCCAGCCGGTTCAAATCGGAGTTGCTGGCCAATGTTAGCCACGAGCTTCGCACGCCGTTGGGCGGCATTTTGGGCACCGCCGAAATGTTACAGGTGGGGGTTTACGGCGCGCTTTCAAAGCCGCAGACGGAGATTACCGGGCAGATCATTAAAAATACGCTCTATCTCACCGATCTGGTGAATCACCTGCTGGATCAGGCCAAGCTGGATGCGGGCCGGCTCAAACTAAACATCCACCCTTTTTCACCCCACAAAGTGGTTGAAGAAACCATTAACAAAGTGCGGGTGACGGCTCAACAAAAGAACCTTGCTCTGCATGTTGACGTGGATGCACAAGTTCCGGCCAGTCTGTTGGGCGATTCATTTCGCATCGAACAAATCTTGCTCAATCTGGTCAGCAATGCCGTTAAATTTACCGAACACGGCTCGGTGCAGGTGCGCCTGTTTTGCCCTGCTGCCGACCAATGGGCCATTGTTGTAAAAGACACCGGGCCGGGCATTCCCCCGGAAGCGCATACGCTGATATTTGAGCCGTTTGGTCAGGTTGACCGCTCGCTCACGCGTGGCCACTCCGGGACGGGACTGGGGTTATCAATTGTCAAACAACTTACTTCAATAATGGGCGGGATAATCTCGCTGGATAGCGCGGTAGGGCAGGGCAGTAAATTTACCGTAACTTTGCCGCTGCAAGCCGCACCGGAGGAATCATAATGACCATTGAACAAAGGCCGTTTGGCCTGGTTATTGAAGATGACGAAACCTTGTGTCTGGTGGCGTCTCAGGCGTTGGCCATGGCCGGCTATAACGCCGAAGTTGTATCTGATGGCCTGCTGGCGCTGGATCGGCTGGCGGCCACTGTGCCGGCCATTGTAATTTTGGATTTGCACCTGCCGCAGGTGTCTGGCCGGGAGATTTTGCGCCAGATACGAGCCGATGACCGGCTAACCCGCACCCGGGTAATTGTGGCTACCGCCGACCCCGGCATGGCCCAGTTTTTGCGTGACGACGCCGACCTGGTGCTCATTAAACCGTACAGCTTTACCCAGCTCAAAGAGTTTGCCCTGCGGCTGCGCCCGCGAGATACGCTGGCCATTTAACCCTGTTATCGTTGCAACTACTCAGTCCCCTCACCCCCCGGCCCCTTCTCCCTCAGGGGGAAGGGGAAGAAGTTACTTATCGTTTATAATTCTTGGCAGTTCAAAATCAACAGTCAAACAAGGAGCAACAAAAAATGAAGCTGGAAGTGACCAACCTCGACAACGGCATTAAACAGATCAAACTGACCGGGCGATTGGATATTCCGGGCACAAACCAAATAGAAAATGCTTTCACAGTTCACGCTGCTTCCAAAAAAGCGCCCGTGCTGGTTGATATGACCGGGGTTGAGTTTATTGCTTCATTTGGGATGCGGGTTTTGTTGAGTAACGCCAAATCGCTGGCCGGGCGTGGCGGTAAAATGGTTCTGTACAAACCGGTTCCGCTGGTCAAAGAGGCGTTAACCATTGCCGGCATTGGCGAACTTGTGCCCATTTACGATGATTTTGATGCCGCCTGCGCCAGTCTCAAAGCGGCAGTGGTCGATTAGCGGTTTAACCGCGTCCAGCAACATTTCAGGCGGCAGATGACCCCATTACAATCACCGCATGTAGAGTCTGTGTCCTCTACACTTGTTATCAAAAATAACCTTGATCAACTGGTGAAGCTCAGCGAATGGATCAACAGGCTGGCCGGCGAAATCGGCCTACCCGCCGCAAAGGCCTTCCATTTGGAGTTGGCCCTGACCGAAGCCGTGACCAACATTATTGAGTATGCGTTTGAGGCCGGCGCTGAGCACGAGATCAGCGTCAAGCTAACGTATCGGCCAGATCATCTTGCAGTGGAACTGATTGACGAAGGTCGGCCTTTTGACCCAACCCGGTACAAGGGCGTCGAGCTTCCGGGAACATTGGACGAAGCTGAGGTTGGCGGTTTGGGTATCCATCTTTTGCGGAGTTACACAGACAAAATTCAGTACAAACGCAGGAACAATCAAAATATATTAACCTTGATTTTTGGGCTTGACCCCCCAACCCGTAGTTCCCAACACAGTGTTTAGCTCAACTGATTTAATTTGGCGTAACTGCAAGGCTCAACAAAACTTATGGCTCTACAAAAAATTGATGATGGACCGCGCGAGTCCCCCGAAACCATACCCGTGGCAGATGACGCGAATGGCAATTCCGTTATCAACACTTTTGCCACGGCTGACACTTTTATTTCCGAGTACAATCTATTTCACGAGATTCCGTATCATTTGCTGGAGCCGGTTTTGGCCGAATGTTCGGTTAGGCACCTGCAAAAAGGGGAAATTCTGATTTCGCCGGGCCAGGAAAACCACCACCTTTACCTGCTGATTTCGGGGCGGTTGTTGGTATATCTGGATAAGGCCGATTCGCAAATGAGCTTTCCCATTGCCCGCGGCGAATGTATTGGCGAGATGTCGCTGATTGAAGAGCGGCGCACGTCGGCTTTTGTGATTGCCGACGAAGCCAGCAGCCTGATTGTTGTGCCGGAAGATATTTTTTGGAACAAGTTTATTCAGTTGCCCAATGCGGTTAGAAATCTGTTGCGAGTGCTCACCAACCGCACCCGCCGGGATAATGAGGTTATCCGCCAATCGCTGGAGCAGCAGTTGCGGTACGAACATCTACAAAAAGAGCTTGAGGCCGCCGGCAATATTCAAGCCAACATTTTGCCACAGGAAATCCCACTCTTGCCCCACCATCCCCAGGTTGATGTTTGCGCCATGATGGAGCCGGCCAAAGAGGTTGGCGGCGATTTTTACGATGCCTTCGCCGTGGATAAAAATACAATTTGCATTGCCATTGGCGATGTTTCCGGCAAAGGGATGCCGGCCGCGCTGTTTATGGTTAGGGCCGTAACTCTGCTGCGAATGAGCATGGTCAAAGATACGCCCTTTGAAACAGTACTGCCAACAGTCAACCGCCTGTTGTGTGAAAACAACGATGAGTGCATGTTTGTCACCCTGTTTATGGGTTTGTTTGATGTGACAACCGGCACGCTAACTTATATGAACGCCGGTCATAATCCGCCTTTTTTCTCAAGCAACGGTGGTCCGTTTAGCCTGATGGCTGTCCCCAAAGGGATTTTGCTGGGCATCACCGAGACCGCCCAGTATCAGGTTGCCCGGCACACCTTTCAGCCGGGCGACATGCTGGTTTTATACACCGATGGCGTCACCGAAGCCGAGAATCCGCAGCACGAATTTTTCTCCGTAGACCGGGCCTGCGCCACCCTGCAATCAGTGCCACCCAACGCCGACATTACCCTGGTCATCAAAACCCTCTCCGACGCCGTTGCTCATTTTTCCAGGGGCATGCCCCAATCTGATGACATTACCATGCTGGCCTTGCGCTATCGAGGCAATGCATAACTACCGGCTTTTACCCATATTGGGGCCAGCCCCCGCCAGCCTCCTCGCCAGAATACCTCAACCGTATGATTATCACTCGTTTCATCGTTGTACAATCGATTTGATTGCTTTGAATTTTGGGATAATTATGTTATACTCAGCCTACAATAGTGTGACAAAAGGAGCTTGTCATGCCGAACCGGATTTTGATGATAGATGATGACCGCGAAATGGTCACGCTCGGAAAGCTCATCCTCAAACGGGAAGGGTTTGATGTGCTGTTTGCCTACAGCGGCGCCGAAGGGTTGGACCTGCTTGAAAAAGAAGGGGACACCATCGACCTGGTTTTGCTTGATATTATGATGATCGGTATGGACGGCTGGCAGGTATTGGAAACCATCAAATCCAGCGACAAGCACCGTCACCTGCCGGTAATTATGTTAACCGCTCGCCATTACCTCGAAGACGAGTCGGAGACAAAAAACTACGCCCACCTGTTTAACGATTACGTGGTTAAACCGTTTGTAGTGCGAGAGTTGCTCGGCAAAATCAACAAGCTGCTTGAAGAAGAGGAAGCCGCCTGACCGGCGGTTTTGTTTTATTGGCCCAGTTTTCCCCCGGCAAATTGATGATTCACAAAGCAAACATCTGGATTGAAAAAGACGGGCAGGTTGTGCTGAGTTTTTGGCGCGTTCGTTTGCTTGAAGCCGTGCAGGAAACCGGCTCGATTTCGGCGGCGGCCTCCAAAATGAACGTGTCGTATCGCCGCGCCTGGGACAAAATCCACGAATGCGAAGAACGGCTCGGCGTGAAATTGATCGATACCCAAACCGGCGGCGAAGGCGGCGGCGGCTCGCAGCTTACGCCGGCCGCGCTCGATTACATTCGCCGCTTCCGCGAATTTACCACCGGCCTTGACGCCGTCATCGCCCAGCGCTTCCGCGAAAGTTTTTTCTCCGATTAAAGGGCGTGTATGCTTTGACCCGCCGGGCACACGCAATCTGCTGAATTAACCCCCGCAAATTGTCACAAAACCCGTACTGCTTTTTTGACTCCTCCCAACTCCACAAAAATTGACTCCATTCTGCTCTAAAGTATAATTGTAGGCGTTTAATTATACAGTTATACTGATGAGCAAAACCTTTCTCTACCATCAAATTGCCGCCAACATCCGGCAAGATATTCTCAACCAAACCCTCACCCCCGGCGACCGGCTGCCCTCCGTGCGGGAAATGGCCGAACGCTGGGGCTGTACCGTGGGCACCATTCAACGCGCCTACGAACAGTTGGCCCAGGAAGGGGTGCTGGTGAGCCGGGCCGGGCAGGGCACGCGAGTGGCGGCGGCGGAACCGGTGGAACAGGCCGAACCGCTGCGCCGGGCCAACCTCATCCATCGCGCCGAAGCTTTTTTATTGGAGGTGCTGACCGCCGGCTACACCCAGGCCGAAGCCGAACAGGCCGTGCGGGTGGCGCTGGAACGCTGGCGCACCCTTGAGCAGCAAACCGCCAACTGGCCGGAACAAACCCTCCGCTTTGTGGGCAGCCACGATCCCGCTGTGGCGTTAATCACCACCCACTTTGCCGAGGTTGTTCCCGATTTTGTTCTGCAACTATCGTTTACCGGCAGTTTGGGCGGCCTGATGGCCCTGGCCGACGGCCGGGCCGATCTGGCCGGCATCCATTTGTGGGACGAGGAAAGTGATACCTACAACACGCCGTTTGTGCGGCGGCTGCTGCCCGGCCAGCAGGTGGCGCTGCTAACTGTGGCCCATAGACGGTTGGGACTGGCCGTTTTGCCGGCCAACCCCCGCCACATTGCCGGGCTGGCCGATTTGGCCCGGTCCGATGTCCGCTTTGCCAACCGGCAGCGCGGCGCCGGCACCCGGGTTTGGCTCGATGCCCATTTGCGCCGGTTAAACATTGCCCCGGAGCAGCTTTCCGGCTACAGCCTTGAAGCCCAAACCCATTCAGAAGTGGCCCGGTTAGTGGTTGAAAACAAGGCCGATACCGGCCTGCTGGTTGAATCGGCGGCCATTACCTACGGGCTGCAATTCATCCCGCTCACCACCGAGCGCTACGATCTGGCCATTCCCATCGAAGCGTGGCAGCGCCCGCCGGTGCAGGCGCTGGCCAACTGGCTGGTAACCAGCCCCGCCCGCCGAAAAATTGCGGCGCTCGGCGGCTATATTGTTGACGCCACCGGCGCGGTGGAGTGGGTGCGGCCGTAACTTAATTGTGGTTCAGCACGGCATCGCCGTGTTAAAAAATAACCAAACAAAATTCCAAAGGGAGAAGAAAGACCTCATATGAGAATCCATCGATTGTTGTTGCTGGCTGTACTTTCTGTTTTTGTGTTTCAAACTGCGGCGCTGGCTGCCCCCCCGCTGCAAAGTGACGTGGTTTGCGAGCAGGAAGCTGTTGTTCAGGCTGATGACTGGCTCAGCAAAATTGCCGAAAAAGCCTACGGTGACGTGCTGGCCTACCCGGCCATCGCCGACGCTACCAACGCCAAACACGCGGTTGACGACACATTTGCCACGATTGAAAATGTCGATGTGATTGAGCCGGGTTGGAAGCTGTGCCTGCCCAGCGCCGCCGATGCCGAAGCGATGCTCAACCGCGCTATGGAAATGCCGGCCATGGCCGAAGGCGCGATGGAAGCGCCGGCCGCCGCTGGCGAAACGCCTCAGGTTGGCCGGCTGGTTTTGGCCACCACCACCAGTACCGAAAACTCCGGCCTGCTCAAGGTCATTCTGCCGGATTTTGAGCAAAAATACAGCGCCAGTGTTGAAGTGATTGCCGTGGGTACCGGCCAGGCTATGGAACTGGGCCAAAACGGCGATGCCGATGTGCTGCTGGTCCACGCCCGCGCCCGTGAAGACAAGTTTCTGGCCGACGGCTACGGCGTCAATCGCCAGGATGTGATGTATAACGATTTTGTGCTGCTCGGCCCGGCCAGCGACCCCGCCGGTATCAAAGGGATGACCGATGTGGCCGCTGCGCTGGAAAAAATTGCTGCGGCGCAAAGCCCGTTTATTTCTCGTGGCGATGACTCCGGCACGCACACCAAAGAACAGGATTTGTGGAAAGCCACCACCGTCACCCTGATCGATGCGCCCAGCATGAGCGGCGCCGATAAAACCTTTGTCCGCCCCGAAGGCGACTGGTACCAGTCTGTGGGGCAGGGGATGGGCGCTACGCTGACCATTGCCAACGAGCAGCAGGGCTACACCCTCAGCGACCGCGCCACTTATCTGGCCCGCACGCTGGAAGGCATCGACCTGGAAATTGTGGTTGAAGGCGATTCGCGCATGTTCAACCCCTACGGGGTGATCGCCGTGAATCAGGAACTGCATCCCACCGTTAATTTTGCCGGGGCGCAGGCCTTCATCGACTGGATCACTTCGGTGGAAACGCAAAAACTGATCGCCGACTTTGGCGTGGCCGAGTTTGGTCAATCGTTGTTTATCCCCGACTCCGCCGCCTGGAATGCGGCCAAGCAGCAGTAGACACTTATGAAAGATTTGCTCCAGGGGGTGGTGCAGGCCTTTGGGCTGATTTTTAGTTTTGACCCCGCCCTGTACGAAATTATCTGGTTTTCGCTGTACGTATCGGGTGTGGCGCTGCTTTTTAGCACACTGGTTGGCATCCCCCTTGGAGCGTTTTTGGGCCTCAAACGCTTTTGGGGCCGGCGGCTGGTTACGGCGTTGCTGTACACCGGCATGGGGTTCCCGCCGGTAGTGGTTGGTTTGTTTGTATATCTGATGCTGTCTCGCAGCGGTCCATTGGGGCAGTTGGGCTGGCTGTTTACCCCCAGAGCCATTATTCTGGCCCAGGTGATCATTTCCTTTCCGCTGGTGGCCGGTTTTACAATGGCCGCGGTAATGGGCGTTGATCCCAATTTGCGGCGACAGTTGGTGTCGCTGGGCGCAACAGACTGGCAGGCCACCCTGGCCACTCTGGCCGAAGCCCGAGTAGGGGTGGTGGTGGCCATTATCGCCGGGTTTGGCTCGGTCATTTCAGAGGTGGGCGCGGTTATTCTGGTGGGCGGCAACATTGAAGGCAAAACCCGCACGCTAACCACTGCCATTGTGCTGGAAACGGCCAAAGGTAATTTTGATCTGGCGATGGCGCTCGGCGCGGTGCTGCTGCTGATCTCGTTTTTTATCAACCTGGCCATGATCCGGCTGCAAGGCAAAGATTTTTCGTCGGCGTAATGAGGTGAGTATGATGTGGCAAAATCCAATTTTTACGGTGAACAACCTGACCCAGGCGTACAATGGCCGAACCGTGCTGCAAATTGACCGGCTCGAAATTTTTGAAGGTGAAATTTTGGGGTTGGTCGGGCCGAGTGGCGCCGGCAAAAGCACGCTGCTGCGGCATCTGAATTTTTTAGAGGAGCCGGCCGGCGGCTTTTTAACCTATCGACAGGCCCGGTTTAACGGTGTGTTGCCGCCGCTGGAACTGCGCCGCACCGTAACCACCGTGTTTCAGCGGCCGGTACTGCTCAATCGTTCGGTGGCGGCTAACGTGGCCTACGGCTTAAAGCTGCGCGGCAAAGATTCCTACACCCGCGAGCAGGCGGTGGCCGAAGCCCTGCAGCGAGTCGGGCTGGCCGAACTGGCCGATGCCCCGGCGCGAACACTGAGTGGCGGCGAAGCGCAGCGGGTGGCGCTGGCCCGGGCGCTGGTGATTGAGCCGGACGTGCTGCTGCTCGATGAGCCGACGGCCAATCTTGACCCGTACAATATCAAACTCATCGAGCAAATTGTGGCCGAAGTGAACCGGGAACGCGGCACTACCGTGGTGCTGGTTACCCACAACATCTTTCAGGCCAAACGGCTGGCCCATCGCACCGCCTTGATTCTGGATGGCCGGCTGGTGGAAATTGCTAACACCGACACCTTCTTTCACGCCCCGGTTGATCCCCGTACCGCTGCCTTTGTGCAGGGGGATATTGTTTATTGAATGCCGATTTTGCCCCCTCCCCCAACCCCCTCCCCGTTTTGCGGGGAGGGGGCGAGATGAAAAGGCTGTGGTTTTTGGCCGCGAAGCGGCCAAAAACCACAGCCGATATTTAATTTCTCCTCTCCCATTGGGAGAGGAGGTTGGGGGGTGAGGGTAAACTGAGAATTGCTGTTTATGTCAACTATCGCTTGCGTTTAGCCCCGGTCTATGTAAAATTAAAGAGAGGATGACCGGTGGTGAATTGCGAATGAACGAATCTACGAAATTACGAATTTACGACCCTGCGACTCTGCAACCTTGAACCCGCAACACGCCACTCGCAACACGAACTCAAAACTTAAAACTCATCACTCACCTCACCCACCCAACTCATCTAACTTATTTTTACAAAAGGCAGGCAGATGGAGCTAACAATTAAAGATGTTCGGGCGCAGATGCCCAACTATCAAAACTACAAGGATTGGCAGCGCAACGGCCCGATTTTGGGCATTGGAGTGCATCACTCGGCCACGGCCAACCGGCTCACCGGCGCGCCCATCGGCGATGCCGCCACCTTTTTTGATTATCATGTGCGCACCAACGGCTGGTCGCACGGCGGTTACAACTACGTGATCACCGGCAGCGGCGAGGTTGAGTACGCCCTCGACGAAAAAATAGCGGCCTACCATGCCGGCTTCAAAGACCCGGACAACTCCGAAGGGCTGGAGTTTGGTCAATATTGGAACAACCACTACCTGGCCATTTGCATGGCCGGCTGGTTTACCGAAAACCGCACCTACGTGGATGCCGCCGGCCGCACCCAGCCCATCCCCAACCAGTACACCCGTCCCAGCGAAGCTCAGTTCAACGCGCTGGTGGCGCTGGTGCAGCAGTTGCGCCAAAAATACAACATCTCCATTGAAAACGTGCGCGGCCATCGTGAACTGGCCGGCAACAGCACCGTTTGCCCCGGTTTGAACTTTTCTCCGGCCGTCCTGCGTGACAAGTTGCGCGAACTCGATAAACCCGCGCCTGCGCCTCAACCGCCCGCCGGGCAACCACAGGTAGGCCAGGGCGAACACGTTATTTTGCTGCCGGACACCGATAAATATTTGGACGCGGCGCTGGGCTACATTTGGAAATTCCAGCCCGATGTCAGTTTTGCCGCTGGGCAGGCGGTGGGCCGCTGGAAATATGTAACCGCCGTGGGCAATGAAGAGGCCATCAGCAGCAGCCAGTTGGCCCGGCTGCGCGAAGGCGGCGCGCTGTTGGTGCAGCGTATTCCCGGCAACCCAACGGCGGCCCAGGACACGCTCGATAAGTTGGTGGCCCAAAACCTCCGCTTTTTGGTCGCCGCCGAACCCGAGCCGGAACCCGCACCGCCGCCGCAATGGCCAACCTACACCGTTCAGCCCGGCGACACACTCTCACGGATTTCGCAGCAGTTTTACGGTGTATCGACGTTGTGGCGGCTCATTTTTGAAGCCAATCAGGATGTGTTATCCAGCCCCAGCGTCATTCGTCCCGGCCAGGTATTACGGATTCCGCCCAAACCGGCGTAGGCAAACGGCTAATGGCCAAGCGTAAATCCCAACTATTGGATATTTTGTACAGCAGCGGCCCGGCGGTAGCGGTACTCAACGCCGCCAAACGGCACGCCGATCGCGGGCAGGCCAGCAACCTGCGTTACCCGTATCTGGCCATTGTTGGCCAAACGGAAATGAAAATCGCGCTGATGCTGGCTTTGATTAACCGGGCGGTTGGCGGCGTGCTGTTGGTGGGCGCGCGCGGCACGGCCAAAACCACGGCCGTGCGGGGGTTGGTCGATTTGATGCCGGTGGTGGAGCGCAGCACCTGCGAATACGGCTGTGAACCGGAGGATTTGTACCTGTACGGCATGCAGGGCGTGTGCAAAAGCTGCGCCACTAAACTGGGCATGGGCGATCCGATCACCGCGCCGGAGTCGATGAAGCTGGTGGAATTGCCGCTCAACGCCCGGCTGGAAGACGTGGTCGGCGGTATCAACGAGCGGGTTGCGCTGGAGCAAAACAAGGTGCTGCTGGAGCGCGGCATTTTGGCCCAGGCCGATCAGAATATGCTTTACATTGATGAAGTCAATCTGCTCGACCGGACCATAATTGACGCCATTCTGGATGCCGCCGCGCAGGGGCAGTACACCGTACGCCGCGGGCCGATGTCGGCCACGTACCGCTCGCGGTTAACGCTGGTTGGCTCGATGAACCCGGAAGAAGGGCTGCTGCGCCCGCAGATTCAGGATCGATTTGGGCTGCGGGTACTGGTGCGGGGCGTGACCGAGGCCAAAGAACGGCTGGAGATTTACCGGCGGGCGGTGGCTTACAATAACAAGCCCTACAAATTTGTGATGGATTGGACCGCCGAAACCGAAGCGGCGCAGGCCGAAGTGGCTGCCGCTCGTGCTTTGTTGCCCAAAGTAAAATTGACCCCGCAGGTGGAATCGGCCGGGCTGGCCTGGATTCAGCAGCTAAAAATTGACAGCCATCGCGCCGAAATGACGCTGTTTGAGGCCGGGCGGGCGCTGGCCGCCGCCGATGGCCGGCTCGAGGTTACGCTCGATGATTTGCGTATGGTTGCGCCTCTGGCGCTGCGCCAGCGCCAAACCGAAATTGCTTCTGATTATTTCAAATCTCAGGAAAAAGAAGACGCCCGTATCCGCAAAGTCGTCAGCGCCCGGTTAACTCCCCGCAAGCGTCGCGCTGCGACGCCGGCCAACCCCGCCGAACTGGCGGAACCGGCAGCCCCGTCGTCGTCGGAGCCGCCGGTCTCCAAAGCCGCCGCCTCGTAAAATTTTCAATGGGTTAACACGACCCGGCCGGGGCCAGTACCAGCGCCGGTTGAAACGCCGATAGTTCGGCCTCCAGCAGTTCTGCCAGAATTAGCAGCGAAAAACGGCAACTGCCGGGGATGTACTTGAGCAGCAGCCGCATTTTTTCCAGTAATTCCTGCCGCGTAATCCAGTTGAATTCTCCCGAAACTTCAACCAGTTCCAGCAGCCGGCGCAGCGTTTTTTTGTCAACGCCGGGAATGTTTTCGGCGGCAAACAGGGCTGCCGCAGCAATCTGCCTTTTTTTGATCGTATTAATAGCCATTAGCGCCTCCTCAACTATGATCCAGTTTACCACAGCCGGCGCGGCGCTACTTGATTGAAACAAAACTTTCTGCGCACATTTTTCCAACGTTCACCAAACGGGAAATCGACGCAAAAAAAACGCCCGTTCTACGGAAGACGGGCGTTTTACGGTTAACTCGGTTAAATACTACAGGTTTTTGATGACCGCGGTGGCAAATTCGCTGGTTTTTACTTCGGTTGCGCCTTCCATCTGCCGGGCAAAATCATACGTCACAATTTTTTCGGTGACGGTTTTTTCAAACGCGTTGCGGATGAGGTCCGCGGCTTCGCGCCAGCCAATGTATTCCAGCATCATCACCCCGGAGAAGAGCAGGCTGCCGGGGTTTACTTTGTCCATTCCGGCGTATTTGGGCGCGGTGCCGTGGGTGGCTTCAAACAGCGCTACAAAGTCGCCGATGTTGGCGCCGGGGGCAATGCCCAGCCCACCCACCTGCGCGGCCAGAGCGTCGCTCAGGTAGTCGCCGTTGAGATTCATGGTGGCCAGTACGCCAAATTCTTTGGGGCGCAGCAGCACGTGCTGGAAGATGATGTCGGCAATGCGGTCTTTGATCAAAATTTTACCGGCGGGCTGTTTGCCGTTGTATTGTTCCCACAGTTCGTCCTCGGTGATGGTCACATCGCCAAATTCTTCTTTGGCCAGTTCGTAGCCCCACTTGCGGAACGCGCCCTCGGTGAATTTTTGGATGTTGCCTTTGTGAACCAGAGTGACGCTGTCAATGCCGTAGTCAATGGCGTATTGAATGGCTTTGCGCACCAGCCGCTTGCTGGCAAAGGCGCTGATGGGTTTAATGCCAATGCCGGCATCCTCAAAGAACCGAGCGCCCAATTCTTCGCGCAGGAATTTGGCCAGCCGTTTGTTTTCGTCGCTGCCGCTTTCGTACTCAATTCCGGCGTACACATCTTCGGTGTTTTCGCGGAAAATAACCATATCGATCAAATCCGGCTGTTTGACCGGGCTGGGGATACCCTGATACCAGCGCACCGGCCGGACGCAGGCGTACAGATCGAGCACCTGGCGCAGGGTAACGTTGAGGCTGCGAAAGCCGCCGCCAACCGGAGTGGTCAGCGGCCCCTTGATCCCAACAATGAATTCGCGCATGGCATCAAAGGTCTCATCGGGCATGTAGTTGCCGTCGTACAGTTGGGCTGCCTTTTCGCCGGAATAAATTTCCATCCAGGCTACTTTGCGCTGGCCGCCGTAAGCCGCCTGCACCGCCGCATCCCAAATGCGCAAACTGGCTTTGGTAATATCGGTGCCAATTCCGTCGCCTTCAATAAACGCCAGAATTGGATTATCGGGAACCTTTAATTTGTCGCCAACAACGGTGATTTTTTCGCCATCTTGGGGGACCACAATTTTATCGAATGCCATCGGGTTCTACTCCTCTTTGAATACATAGTTGGTTTAAGGGGAGCCATATTTTACTGAGGGCCGGCTGCTTTGTCAACGTTGGTTGATAAGTAAAAGTTATAGCTCCTCTGGCTGGCCCAAATCCGCGTTGATGCGCCGGGCAAAGTCTTCGTCGTTCAGGTTGAATAGTTGGCCGTTGGCTTCACTGGCGTAGGGGCTGGCCAGCCACAAAATCGCCCGGGCCGGATCGGTGGCGGGCCGAAGCTGGCCGGTTTGATGCCATTTTTGCCACAGCTCAACTTTGGGAAAGCGCTGGGCCGGCGTGCTGCGCATTTCGGCCTGCATAGCGGTATCAACAATGCCGGGGCGAAAGGTGGTTACTACCACCCCGCTGCCGGCCACCTCGGCGGCCAGCGTGCCGCTAAAACGTTCCAGCGCGGCTTTGCTGCTGTTGTAGGCGCTGGCGCCGGTGATGTTGGATTCGGCGGCGGCCGATGACACATTAATAATCCGGCCGCTGCCGCGTTCGAGCATGTGGGGCAGCACTGCTCGCGCGCCCAAATACGGGCCCATCAAATTAACCTGTAGCAAGCGCTGCCAGGCCTGCGGTGATACTTCCCACACTTTGCCCAACGGCTGCACCATAGCCGCGTTGTTTACCAAAATATCTACCCGGGCAAATGCGCGCAGCGTTAAAACCAGCAGGTGGTCAACCTGAACCATATCGCTGATGTCGATGGGGATGGCCAGGCAGCGGCCGCCGGCAGCCTTGATTTCGCTGGCAACGCCGTTGATTTCGCCTTCGGAGCGGGCAGCCAGTACAACCGCCGCGCCGGCCTGAGCCAGGGAAACGGCTGTGGCTTTGCCAATTCCCCGCCCGGCGCCGGTAACAATGGCCACCTTGTTGTTGAGTAAATTGGAAATGCTCATTTTCTCCTCCAAAAAAAAATTGGCCAGCCGGGGGGCTGCGCCAATGCAGATATAACCGCTCAATTATAACGGTGGAGCGGGTTACCGACAAATCACACCCACACTGGCCACAAAAAAATCTTTTATGCTACAATGTGAGAAATCTGGCCGTACTATTGGTTTGCGTTACCCCGTTGTAACTGGAGCACACCATGACTAACAAATTCCAACCCGGTACTCAATTGAGCGATGAGCTGACTCAGCTTCGCCGGCGTGTGGCCGAGCTGGAAGAGCGTGAGAGTTTTTTGAAACACCTCTTTGAAACCTCGCCCGATGCCATTTTTGTACAGGATCACGCCGGCAATATTTTGGAGGCCAATCCGGCGGCTCGCCGGTTGGGTGGTTTGCCTCACAACGAGTTGGTTGGCGCGAGTCTGCTCGATTGGGTGCCCTCGGGCCACCGCGAGGCCATCAAGCAGGATTTGCGGCGTTTGACCGAGGGCGAAGCGTACCACGGTGAAACGATGACGGTAGATGCGACCGGCCTCGAACGCCTGGTTGATATTAAAACCACTCATATTACCTACCAGGGCCAGCCGGCGCTGGTGCTGGTTGTCAGAGATTTCTCCGGTGTGCAACAGGCCCGGGACGCGTTGCAGCAGGCCAACGACGCGCTGGAACAGCGTATTCACGAGCGCACCGTTGAGCTGTCGCAGGCCAACGCTATTTTGCGGCGTGAAATCGCCGACCGGCTCAAAATGGAAGCGGCGCTGAGTAAAGAACACGAACTGCTGCTTACCGTGATCAATAACGTGCCGGATTACATTTATGTTAAAAATACTCAGAGCCAGTATGTATTAAACAACTCAGCCTACCTCGCGCTGATTGGCGCGGGGTTGCAGGATGAGGTAACGGGCAAAACCGATGCCGACTTCTTTCTGCCGGAATTTGCCGCTGAAGCTCGCCGGGAAGACCAGGCAATTCTGGCAAATGGTCAACCGATAATTAATCGGGAAAAACAGGTGGAGTCCCGCGCCCAAAATAAAATGCTGTGGGTTTTGTTCACCAAAATTCCGCTTTATGATAAAAACGGCAATATCAGCGGATTGGTGGGCGTGGGCCGAGACATCACCGAGCGCAAACATCTGGAACGGGAACTGCGCGAATTGCTTGAACAGCGCAACCGCCAAATTCGAACCTCAACCCAGATTGCCCAGGATATCGCCGCCGCCGCCGATTTAACCTCGCTGTACCAGCGCGTTGTTACCCAAATTCAGAATCAATTTGGCTATTATCACACCCAACTGCTGCGCTACGATGATGAGTCGCAATCGTTAAAGTTGGTGGCCGGCTACGGCGATGTCGGCCTGAAAATGACCACCGGCGGGCACGCCATGCCGCTGGGCAAAGGGCTAACCGGCATGGCGGCGCTGACATGTTCATCGGTGCTGCGGCTTAATGCCGCGGCCGATCCCAACTGGCAGCCCCAATCGCTGCTGCCCCGCACGCGGGCCGAACTGGCCGTGCCCATCAAACTGGGCCGCGAAAGCGTTGAGGTACAGAAGTCGGTTTTTCGGCATTTTATTGCCAACAAATATGATGGGGTTATTGTCAGCCCCATTGCCGCCGCCGAGATTGTGCCGCTGGCCAGGTTGGCCCTTCAGCATGAGTTGCCGGTTATCTCCACTTTGGATTTGGGCGAGGGAAATACCACGGCGCTGGTGCATGTTGCCAATTACGAAGCCGGAAAACTGCTCGGTGAAGCGGCCGGTAGCTGGGCCAAACGTCATGTGCCGGCCGATCAGAAACTAAAATTTGGCCTGCTCAATTACGCCGTCAATCAGGGATTTGTTCACCGCGAGCAGGGAATCATCGCCGGGCTGCGCGACACGTTTGGCCCCAACATCACCCTGGTTGGCAGCGAACTGGCCGCCGATACCAACCAGGGCGTATCCGTGGCCGAACAGATGCTCAGGCAGCACCCCGATTTGCATATGATTGTTGGCATTAACGATGCCGGCGCGCTGGGCGCTTATCAGGCGGTGATCACGGTTGGCAAAAACGACCCCGAGCGCTTTTTTGTGGGCGGGATCGATGGTATTCACGCCGCAGTTACCGCCGTTGCCGAAGCCGGGGCATACCAGGCCACGGTGAATGTGCCGGCCCGGCGGCTGGCCGCAGCGCTGGTGCAAACGCTGGCCATGGCCATCAATCACCAGCCGTTTGCCCCGGTTACCGAGATTCCGGGCCGGTTGATTACGGCTGAAAACGTGGCCCAATTTGTCGCCGATTCCGGTGCCGAGCCGCCGGCAGTTTTTCTCGATTTATCGGGCAAACGGTTGGGCGTGCTGACCATCAACCTGGCCAATCCTTTCTGTGCGGCCGTGGCCGACGAAATCCGCCGGCTGGTGTCGGCGGCGGGCGGCGAATCGGTGATTAATGACCCCAAACACATTTTAGGCGTGCTCGATGTGCAGAGTGATGTGCCGGGAATGCTGACCGAAGCCGACCAGGTGGCCCTGGAAGGGTTGTGCGGGCAAATTGCCGCTGCCATCGAGGGGACGCGCCTGCGGCAGCGGCTGGCCGAGCGCCTGCTGGAACGGGCCATGCTGCTGGAACAGGTTCAAAAACAAAATAACTACCTGGCCGTGCTGCACGATACTACTTTGGGGTTGGTTAACCGGCTGGACCTGGACGACCTGCTTCAGGCCGGGGTGGCGCGGGCGGCGCAAATGCTCAACACCGATTACGGTTTCATCGGGTTGATCAACGAAACTTCGCAGTTAATTGAACTTCGGGCGGCCTACGGGCTGCCGGCCCATTCTCGGGAAATTGCGCCGGCCGGCCCGGCCGAACTGCCGGACGGGAATAACGCCAGCAACTGGCCGGACTGGTCGCCCGCCGCGCTGCGGCCACTCATGCGTTCAACCGCCAGCGTGCCGCTCAAATCTGGCGGGCAGGTGGTGGGCGTTTTGGGGCTGGGGTATGGCCATAAAAACAGCCGAACCTTTGGGGCGGAAGAGCTTTATCTGTTGGAACGATTTTCGCAGTTGGTATCCATTGCCGTGGAAAATGCCCGTTTGCACGGGATTGAGCGTACCAAAATGCATGACGAAACCCGGCGGGCGGCGCAGTGGCAGCGTATTCAGGAAATTTCGGCATCGCTCAACACCTCGCTCGATCTGGCCAAAGTGCTCAATAAAGCCTGCCAGGCGTTTGTGGAGCTGATCAGCGTTGATCACTGCGGCATTGTTATTTTCAACGCCGATGGCAAAACCGGCCAACTGGTCGCCGAATACCCACCAAGCTCGCTGGAAAATTCAACTATTCCGGTGGGGTTTTTACCGCTGGATACCACCGATATTTTTATCAGCCACAGCGTGCCAGACGACCCCAGACTGGCCGATGCAGCCGGATTACAGGCGCTGGGCGTAAAATCTGTATTGATAGCGCCGCTGGTTGTGCGAGGCAAGCCCATCGGTTCAATTGGGCTGGATTCCATCAAAAAGCAATATTATTTTACGGAAGAAGAAAAGACCATTTGCCAGGTTTTGAGCCATCAAATCGCCATCGCCGTAACCAACGCCCACGTTTATCAGGCCGAGCGGCTGGCCCGGCTGCAAGCCGATACTCTGCGCGATGCCGCGGCGGTATTTGGCGAATCGCTGGATTTTGACGATGTTCTGCGCCGGATTTTGGTTCAACTTGGCCGGGTTGTGTATTACGATACGGCTCTGGTTTTGCTGCAAAAGGACGATCTGTTTGAAGTTGTGGCCGTTTGGGGCGTGACCCACCCGGAAAAAGTCATCGGCCTGACCACGCGGTTGTCAGAAAACAGCTACCTGCAACAGATTGAGGCCGCTCACCAGCCGCTGGTGGTTTCTGAGGCGGGCCAGATTTTTGACTGGCCCGAAGCCGGGCAGGTTCCGGTGAAGAGCTGGCTCGGCGTGCCGCTGCTGGTTTCTGGCCGGCTCACCGGGCTGCTGTCGATTGGGCATTTGGAGCCGAATTTCTTTGACCAGGCCGATACCAAATTTATAAAAGCCTTTGCCGATTTGGCCGCGCTGGCCATTGATAACGCTCATCTGTACAACCAGGCTCAGCAGGAAATCATTGAGCGCCGCCAGGCAGAAGTGCTGCTCCAGCAGGCCAAAGATGCCGCCGAAGCGGCCAACCAGGCCAAAAGCGCATTTTTGGCCAACATGAGCCACGAATTGCGCACCCCGCTCAACGCCATTATCGGCTACAGTGAAATGCTCTCGGAAGATGCCGAGGATTTACAACTGGCCGAGTTTGCCGCCGATTTAAAGAAGATCAACACCGCCGGCAGCCATCTGCTTAAATTGATCAGCGATATTCTCGACCTGTCGAAAATTGAGGCCGGCAAAATGGATGTCTTTTTGGAAAAAATTGAGATTGCCCGGCTGGTCAACGATGTGGTCACCACTATCAAACCGGTGGCGGAGAAAAACCAAAACTCGCTCGCGGTCAATTGTCCGCCCAGAATTGGCGTTATGGTTGCCGATGTGACCAAAGTGCAGCAGGGCCTGTTTAACCTGCTCAGCAACGCGGCCAAATTCACCTCCAACGGCTCCATCGAACTGACTGTGGCCCGCCAAACGCCGCCGCTGGTCGATGCCAGCGGCCAACCCTACTTTGATTTGCCGGACCGGCAGCAGGTTATCACCTTTGAGGTAAAAGATACCGGCATTGGTATTGCGGCGGCGCAAATGGGGCAGCTTTTTAACGAATTTACGCAGGCCGACTCATCAACGACCAGAAAATATGGCGGCACCGGCCTGGGGCTGGCCATCACGCACCGCTTTTGCCAGCTTATGGGCGGCACTATTCGCGTAGAAAGCCAGCCGGGCCAGGGATCGACCTTTACTATGATTTTGCCGGCAGATGTGAGTGCTTACCGGGCGACGGGTGGGGTGGCGTTTAACGCTGCGCGGCATGCTCCAATTAAAAGCCTGCCTGTCGCCACCGACGGCCGTTCGCCGGTGCTGGTAGTAGATGATGACCCGGCCGTTGGGGAGTTGATGGAGCGGCTGCTGACCAAAGAGGGGTTTGCCGTTGCTGTGGCCGGTTCCGGCGCGGTGGCGCTAAAACTGGCCCGGGAAATACGCCCGCTGTTGATCACGCTGGATGTGTTTATGGCCGATATGAGCGGCTGGGATGTGCTGGCCGCGCTCAAAGCCGATTCCGACCTGGCCGATATTCCGGTGATTATGGTTTCAATGGTAGACGACCGGCGCAAAGGATTTACGCTTGGCGCATCGGAATACCTGACCAAACCGGTCAACCGTGAAAAGCTGATCCACGTGCTGCGCAAATATCAACGGCCGCCGGCTCGGCCCGGCGAGGTGCTGGTGATTGAAGATGACCCGCCAACTCGCACGCTGGTGAGCCGGGTGCTGCAAAAGGAAGGCTGGCAGGTGGCCGAGGCCGACAATGGCCGGGTGGCGCTCGATATGCTGCCCCAAATCCAACCGGCGCTGATTATTTTAGATTTGATGATGCCGCAAATGGACGGCTTTGAGTTTATCAGCCAGCTCAGAAAAAACGAGCGCTGGGCTAACCTGCCCATCATTATTTTAACCGCCAAAGAGTTGACCCCGGCCGACCGGGCTTTGCTGGAAAACTCGGCGGAACGTGTGCTGCAAAAGGGGTTGTACGAGCAGGATGAACTGCTGGCCCAGGTGCGGCAGTTGGCCCGAAGCCACCTGGGCCAGCCTCGGCCCTGATTTGACTACCGCCGGCGGCTAACCACAACCGCGGCAATAATTATCCCGACAAACAATAATCCGGCGGCGCACATCAGGCACAGGCCGCCAATTACTACCACGCCCAGGCTGCTCCCGCTGCTTTCGCCGGAGGGAGCGGCCGGCGGCCGGTTGCCCGGCAACCCCACCGGCGCGGGCAGGCCTACATCCGCGATCGGCCGCGGCGTAGACGTGGGTTGCAGGTTGACGCCTTCTGTTAGCGGCGGCAGGGTGGCTTCCGGTTCGGCGGCATTTTGCGGCGATTCGCCAAGGTTGAGCCGGCCCGCGCCAAAAGTGTTGTCCGGCCCGGAGTCGCCCAAATCAATGCTGCGGGCTTTTAAAAATTCCGCCAGCTCATCCGGCTGGCCTTTAAACTCCGGCAGCGCCTGCATCACCAGCGCCGCGGCTCCGGCCACGTGCGGTGCGGCTGCCGAGGTGCCGTTAAACCCCTCATCCCGATACGAGGCGCTATCGACGACGGACGGCGCGGCGATGTCGGGCTTGATGCGACCATCGGTGGTTGGCCCGCGTGAACTGTACGTTTCCAGCGCGTCGTCGGACCAGTAAACCGCGCCGACGGCAAACGCGCCGCGCGCGTCGGCGGGGCTGCTCAGGCTGTGGTCCGGCACCAGATAATCCGGGTGAAAATCGCCATTCTGAATAAACAGGTCAAACGTGGCGTCGCCGCGAGCCAGATTGTCGTAATTTTCAATGCTCAACAGGTAAATCTCGTTGTCTTCAAATTCGTAAAAAAAACCTTCGGCGGGGATTGCGCCGGCCTGCCCATCCTGCGTATCCTCAGATTTAGCCAGCACGTTGCCGTCGCGGTCCATCAAAATTAAATCGTAATCCTGATCGACGGCTTGCCAGTCATTCCAACTGAGGATGATGCTGGTTTCATAACCCGGCCCAAACGGAATAAAAGGGATGACTTCCGTATCGGGGAAAAATTCGTGGATGGTGTTGCCGTCGGTGTCGGTGAACTGGCCGCGATAGTGGCGGTCGGCTTCGTTGCCGGCGGCGTTGACCCAAAAAATGCCCTGCTGGTGGGCTTCGTCAACCTGCTCGTCCGAAAAGCCGGTGCCATCCATCGGCGTTACGCCGACGCTGCCGGTAGAGTTGGAGATGATGTCAACCCCCTGCTGCTTGAGCCAATCCACGGCCAGCCCAAAGGCCAGGTCGGTGCCGTCGTAGTAGGCCAGAAAAATTTCGGCGTCCGGGGCCATTTCGTGGACAATTTCGGCGCAGGCGGTGCCGTGCGGCTCGTTGGCAAAATTGGTGGTATCGCCAAACGTTTCAACGGTGACGCTGTCCGGTAGCTCGCTACCCAACAAATCGCGGTAGCCAGCAAAGCCCAAATCGAGCACGCCCACTTTGACGCCCTCTCCGGTGAAACCCTGCGCCTGCCAGTTGCCGGCCAACGTTACGCCCACGCCCTGCCCCAAAATCGATTGCTGCTGGTAGCCGGTGGCCTTGCGCGGCAGTTCGAGCCGGATCACGTGCTCCAGATTTGAAATCCGGTCGATGATATCGCTGGGGGCTTCGGTTTCGGCTTTGGTGCGGATCAGTTCCACCGGAATAGCGATGCTGACCAGATTTTTATAGCTGCCGGTGACCAGTACACCCTCGGCTTCAATTTGGGAGATGAGGCCGGCGCTGTCTTCGCTGTCAAGCACCAGCGTCATTACCAGTTGGTCATCGGCGTTTAAAATGCCGCGCTGCCGGGCCAGCGCCAGCGCCGTTTCTTCGCCGCCGGATTGGTAGGCCAGGTAAAAATCTTTGTAAACTGTGCTCAATTCCGGGTTTTCCAGCAACTTGGCCAACTCGGGGTAATCGGCGCGAACATCGGCGGCAATGTCCTCCAGCGCGGGCGGCGGCGTTACTTTAACTTTGGGAATGTCGCCAAAGGCGGATGTCGCCGCCGGCGACTCTGTTTCTGTTTGCGACAACCCGTACAGCAGTACGCCCGCGCCCGCCAGCAGCAGCACCAGCGCCGCAGCGAGTCCGGTAACCATCATTTGACGATTCATGCGTCACCTCAGCTTAAATTTGGTCTTTTCGTTTTAGTAACCACAACGCCAGCCCGCTCCACAAAGCGGTGTGCGTCCACAGAAACAGCCAGCGCGAGAGCAGTCCGGCGGCGTTAGCCGGATAAGAAATGTAAAAATCGAGCGCGGTGGGCGCATCCTGTACTACCTTTTGCTGGCCGCGGCCAAAATCAACTTTCTGTTCAACCCGTACTCGCCCCTGCTCGTTGAGGGCGGCCATGTGAGTGCTGCCGCCCAGCGCCTCCAGCGACCAGCGGGTGATGGTGAACCACGATAGCGGCTGCACCAGCGGCGACAGGCGGAAGATTGCCCCGGAAAAGACAATCTGGGCAAAGAGCACCAGTAAAATCAGGTAGATAACCGCATTCCGCGAGGCCGCCAGCGCCGACAGGAACAGCCCCAACGCCACGCTGGCCAGGGCGGTAAACACCAGCGTAAAGTAATATTCCAGCGGGGCCCAAACCATCAACCCGCTGCCGGGGTAGCGCGCGTGCAGCGCCAGCACCACCAGCAGCAGCAAACACTGGAGCAGGGCAAACGCGCCCAGCACCACAAATTTGGAAGCAAAATAGGGCAGCAGCTTTAAATTGACCATTCGCTCGCGGCGATAAATGGCCGCCTCTTTGATAATTTCAAACGAAGCGCCAAACACGCCCAGCAGATTGGCCGCCAGCGCCATCATAAACAGCAGCGTTTGGGCCTGATCGGCCACGGTGTAGATGCCGTCCGCCGCCAGAAACGCCTCAATCTGAGCGGCGGTGTGGCCCACCAGCGCGCCGCTATCCGTAATGAGCAGCAGTAACAGGCCGATGATCGGCATCACCGCCAGCAGCACGCCCAGGCTCAGCCGGTCGTGCCAGATCAAATCCAGGTAGCGGCGCGAGAGTACGCCAAACTGGCGCACCTGCCCCCGCAGCCCGAGCGTGGCGCGGCGGGCGGAAGCGGCCAGCGGGCGGGCCACCTCGCCGCTTTGGCGGTTGGCAATGTAGGTTTGGTGATAGGCTGAGCTGCGATAGTGGCTGGCCCACAGCGGCCCGGCCGCAATTTCGGTGGTGGGGGCAGCCTGTTTAAATTCAGGTTCGATGGGCGGTGGCACGGCGGCGGCCTCGGTGGGAGCGAGTGTTTGGGCCAACCGGGTGTAAATATCGGCAAAGTCATCGACCCCGAAAAAAGTGGTGGCCTGATCGGGCGGGCCAAAATAGGCCAGTTGGCCGCCGGGGGCCATAAACACCACCTGATCGCAGTTGCTCAAAATATTGTGGGTGGCGTGCGTTACCAGCACAATTGTCCGGCCTTCATCAGCGAGCTGGCGCAGCGTGTCCATCATCAGTTTTTCCAGGCCGGGGTCCAGGCCAGAGGTCGGTTCATCCAAAAAGAAGAGCCACGGTTCGGCCAGCAATTCCACGGCGATGCTCACCCGTTTGCGCTGGCCGCCGCTCAGGTCGCGCACCAGCGTGTCGGTGTGTTCAGACAGGCCCACTTTGCGCAGCACCGCCTCGATGCGGCTTTCTATTTCGGACTCGGCGGCGTCGGGCAGGCGCAGCCGGGCGGCGTAACGGAGGGCCGGTTTTACCGGCAGCTCCAAATGGATGATGTCGTCCTGCGGCACGTAGCCCAGCAAGGTGCGGTACAGGCTAAAATTGGTGTACAGGTTATCGCCGTTGATGAGCACTGTGCCCCGGCTGGCCGGACTCACCCCGCTGATGGCTTTGAGCAGCGTGCTTTTGCCGGTGCCGCTGCCGCCGACCACGGCCACAAATTCGCGGGGGTTGATGACGAGATCAAAATTTTTGAGGACGGTTTTGCTTTTCGGGGCCAGCAGCCGGCCACCGGTGTAACTTTTTTCAAGCTGAATGGCTTCCAGCCGAAAGTTGCGTTCCGCGGAAAATGGCACAAACGAGCCATCGCCCTGGTAAACCAGATTGAACGGCCCAATCTGGACCACATCGCCGCGAACAAGCTGGTGTTCCTGCCGCTGGTGCAGTTGCGTGCCGTTAACAAACGTGCCGTTGTGGCTGCTCAAATCTTCGATGGCAAAACTATCGCCCTTGCGGCGGACCCGGGCGTGGTACCACGACACAGCCGGGTGATCGAGGGCAAAGGCGGCTTCCGGGTTGCGGCCAATGTAGGCCACCGGCTCGGTCAGGGTGAAGGGCCGGGTAATGTCAACGTTGAGGATGTCTGAGAAGCCCGAGGGGGCAAAGTAGGTAAGGCTGGCCGAATTGCCGAGCGAGTCGCTGAAGCGAATGATGTCGTTGGCGGCCAGCAGATGCGGCTGGTTGGGCGCGAGCCGCTTGCCGTTAACAAACGTGCCGTTGGTGCTGTTCAAATCGGTGATAGTGTGGCCGTTGCGGGTCAGGTCGATGAGAGCGTGCTGGCCGGAAACAATGCGCGAGAGCACCTGGATGGTGTTAGCCGGGCTGCGGCCCAGCGTGGTTTTGGCTTTGGGGAGAAATTCTTCGCGGGTTTCCTCGCCGGGAATTTGCACCACAATTTTGGCCAGCGAACCACCGTGGACGGTCGGCATTACGCTGCCGGCGGGCGCTTTGAGGGGCGTGCCACAGTTAGTGCAAAAAGAGGCATCGGGCCGGTTAAGTTTTTTGCCACAGTGAGGACAGTTTGAGATTGAGTTTGTCATTGATTCCCCCGGTAACGCTGCACAAGTACCCCATTATAACACCGGTTTGCAACGGTAATCAATTGGCTAATGGCCCAATTCGCCTTAAAAATCTGTTGTTATGGCAAAATAATTATGTTAAGTAAATTTTTGTTATGTCTAGTTACCTCCGTTATTTTGTATAAACCGGGTTAGTTACCACAATATGTGGCGTCTTGTAATCGACATAAAGAGTATGTTATAATGGCTGTTAAAAATGTTAAAAAAGTTAAAGTATAAACCACAATATTAATCCGGATGCCACAATGCGCGATGAAACTTTAGTCGAGGATGACGTTTTAACATCGCCTCAATTCAAACTCAATCTCGATACGCTGATTCAAGTTACCGCCGAAATTACCAGCCAGGTCGGTGCTATTGCCGATTTGGATGAACTGGTGGAAACCGCCACCCAGTTGCTGCGCCAAAAGCTGGGTTACGATCAGGTGACTCTGCAACTGCTTGACAGTGACCAGCAGAAATTTATGCTGAAAATTCAGTCTACCGCCGGTCAACCCCAGGCCACGCAGAGCTGCCTGCCCGATAATTTTGCCAGCCTGCCGCACCGGGCCGCCCGGCGGCAAGCGGTGATTTGCATTGGTGATCTGGCGGTTGACGAGCCAGGTTTTTTCCCGGCCGATAATCCCGCCGTTCGATCTGAGCTGCATTTACCGCTGCAACAGGATGACCGCATTGTTGGGGTGCTGAGTATTGGCTGCCAGGAAAAATATGCGTTTGATGATCCAGAGGTCACCACAGTTTTTAAAATGCTGGCCTCACAATTGGCTGTAGCCATTGGCCGGGCATTCCAACATGAAAAGGCTGCCAGAAGCCAGGCCGACGCCCGAATATATTCGCAAGTGGCGCACATGCACCACATTGTGCCCGAACTCCAGTCTCAAACCGGGGGAGTCCACGATGTGTTTGATAAAGTGGTGCGCGGTGTGGTTGAGGGACTGGAATATACTGCCGCGGTCCTGGCGGTTGTTGATGAGGAACGACAGACGCTGCCGGTGCAGGCCATCGCGTTTAGCGATTTCTATCACCATCAAAACTGGGATTTGGCCGAGCAGTTGCTCGGCGTGCAGATTATTGGCCGGTCCGTTTCGCTGGCGGAAGATCGCAAGAATCTGGCGGTGCAAACCTGTTTAACGGGCGCGGCCAATGTAACCCACAAACTCCACGACCTGTTTCAGCCGGTGGCGGATCACGACCTGTGCGCTTATATTCAAGAAAGCTGCCGGGTAAAAACATTTGCCACAATCCCGTTGAAAGTAGAGTACAAAGTTTTGGGCGTGTTGTGCGCCGGAACAGAGAAAGAAGAAATCTCTGCCACCGATTTGGACTCTTTGAATTTTTTTGCCACCCACGCCGCCATCGCTCTGCAAAATTCAATTCACTACCACCAGGTGTACCAGAGTTTGCAGCGGCGGGAAGCCGAGCTGGAGCAGTTGCGCCGCATTGAGCGCATGATTAATTCTTCGCTGGATTTGGAAATTGTGCTAAGGCATATCCTTAACGGTGTGTTGGAGCTAACCGGCGCGGATTACAGCCAGGTTGTGCTGGCCGGCAAATACGCCACCGATCTGGTGCAGCAGGTCAGTTACCCAGAAACAGGCGACTCGCAATGCATTGTGCAGCCGGGGTTGGTTGATTTGCTCAACCATCAGCCATTGCCAGAGATAAAGCAGATAAAGGAACTGCTGTTAAAAAACAACCGCTACCTGAGAGATAATTCTCCGCCGGCGGTGGCCAATATCGGGCCGGG
The DNA here is from genome assembly GCA_022071955.1 of Anaerolineae bacterium. GTDB lineage: Bacteria > Chloroflexota > Anaerolineae > 4572-78 > J111 > J095. The sequence continues at coordinate 101,039 of JAJVIM010000009.1, read as the reverse complement.
GCCGCGGTCGCTGCTGGGCACCACAATTTCGCTCAATAACGAGCTAATCGGTGTGTTGAATATCGCCAGCCAACAGGATGAGGTATTTAACTCGCAATCTCTGGATTTGCTGGAGCAAATTGCTGTTCAGGCGGCAATTGCCATCCGCAACGCCTATCAGTTTAAAACGGAACGCGACATCCGGGAACGGTTGGCCAACGTGTCTCAGGTGGTGGCGATGGGTGATATGGCCAGCAACATGGTTCACAGTATTAACAACTGGGTTGGCGCTATCCGGGCCGATTTAAAATATATGATGCGCCAGCATGCACAGGATAAACTCAAGTTTGCTGAACTAAACGAGATGTTGGTCGATATGCTGACCAATGCCGATGCCACCCTGGCGATGGCCGAAAACATTAAAAAACCGTTCCAGTCCTCCGAGCAGGAACTCATTGATGTAAATGAGTGTATTTTGCACGTGCTGCAAGAAAAACGGTCTAATATGATCAACGCTATCATCATCGAAGATTTGCAGCCGGTGCCGCCCATTCTGGCTACGCATCAACTGGAATTGGTCTTTGAAAATCTGCTCAACAATGCGTTGCAGGCGATGAAAGATCAGGTTCGTGGCGTGATCAAATTTACCAGCCGGCTGTCAAAAGATGGCCAGTGGGTGCTGGTGACCGTGCAGGATAGCGGTTCGGGGTTGCCGGAACACCTCGATCCCGCGGATATTTTCAAACTGGGTGTTAGCGGCCGTAAAGATGGGCTTGGCTACGGCCTGTGGTGGTGCGACACCTTTTTGAAGCGCTGGGGGGGCAGAATTCAATATGTTAATAACGTCAAACGAGGCTGCAAATTTTTGGTGAGGTTACCGATTTCCGGGCTGAACAGCCTGGAACAACAAGGCGGAGAAGATGACTAGTTTGCAATCTGTGCCCAAAAACCAACAGTACAATATTCTGGTGATCGAAGATTTCCCAAGCTGGCAGCGGAGTTTCCGCCGCTTTTTGCGCGATGAGCCGTTTAATGTGATGATTGCGGCCAATCCACGCGATGCCCTGCGCCAGGCCAAATGCTGCCGGCCCGATGTGCTGATTCTTGATGTTAATTTATCCGGCGTGCCCTACAATATGGATGGGCTGCGGCTGGCCGAGCAAATCTGGCGCTGGCATCGGGATGTAAAAATCATTATTGTCAGCGGCTGCAGCGAGTGGTTAAAACGGCTGTCGGCCTATCGTTTTGCGCCCAGTTTCATCATCGAAAAGAAAAATTTTGACCAGGATGATCTGGTTGATAAGATTTATTCCAGCATCAACTACCGGCCTCCGCTAACCCCGCCGGAAGTAGGTCGAACTGCTGGCCCAACAGCTTCGCTAAACGCGTGAGCGGTTGAAAATCGTGTTACTCCGGCAGCCGTTTCACAATAAAAATGGTGAAATCGTCGGCCTGCGGTGTTTCGTCGGTGTACTCATTCACGGCGGCCACAATCGCATCGAGCATTTCCTGTGCGCCGGCGTGAGGCCGGGCCTCGATGACGCTTTGCAGCCGCTCCTCGCCAAATAATTCCTCTTTGGCATTCATTGCCTCGGTGACTCCATCCGTGTAAAAAATGATCATATCGCCCGGGGCAATATCGATCTCCGACTCTTCCAGATCGATTTGCTCAAACGCACCCATAATTGTGCCGCGAGCCACCAGCTCGGTCACTTTGCCGGTTTCGGCCCGCAGCCACATAGGGTAGTTGTGGCCGGCGTTGGAATAGGCCATCCAGCCGGATTGCAGATCAAGCGTGGCGTAAAAGGCGGTCAAAAAAAGTTTTGAGCGAGTGTCTTTGTAAATGAGCGTGTTGGCCCGGCGCAGTACCCCGGCCGGATGCCGCCCGCTCATCGATTTGGTGCGGATGATCGAGCGGCTCAGCGCCATAAACAGCGCCGCCGGCACACCCTTGCCGGAAACATCGGCAATGACCAACCCAAGCTGGTTGGGGTCGCCGGCCAGTTGGAAAAAGTCGTAAAAATCGCCACCCACCAACTGCGAGGGCTGGTAAATGGAGGCAAAATCCCAGCCGTCGGCCTCCGGGTGGCCGTTGGGCAGGAGGCTGAGCTGGATTTGCTGGCCCACCGCCAGTTCATCTTCCATGCGCTGCCGTTTGATCTCTTCCTGATGCAGGCGCGCGTTTTCAATAGCGATGGCGGCCTGGTTGGCCATCAATTGCAGCAAATTGAGTTCGTCGTCGCTGAGCCGGCGCGGCGTTCTGGAATTGATAATTAGCGTCCCAATTGAGCGACTTTCAACAATCAGCGGGACAACCGTTTGCCCCCGAAAGCCTTCGTTATAAAACCAGGGCGCGTTCCACGGCGTCGGGTCGCCGTTTTCAAAATCCTCAATTAGCAGCGGTTCCTGGTTGAGCATTACCCAACCCGATCCGCTACGCTCGGTGGCCGGCACACAGCGCTGCGATGTGACCGGGTTGTCAATCCAGCCGCTGGCCGCCGAAAAAACCAGTTGCGACGGGTCGTCCTCGTCCGGCAATAAAATGGCGCACGCGTCAACCCCCAGCAGGCGCGGCACCTCTTCAACCAGATAGGCCATCAATTCTTCCAGTTTGGGGCGGCTCAAAAGCTGGTTCGATAAATCCAGCAGCACCGCCTGTTCATGAATGCGCTGCTCTTTGAGCATTTCAAACAGGCGCGCCCGTTCCAGAGCAATGCCAATCTGGCTGCCAACATTGGCCAGCAGGATCAGCGCTTCTTCGCTAAACGACTCCCAATCCGGGGCGGCGACATTGAGAATACCCAAAATTTCGTCGCCGGCGCGCAGCGGCGCCGAGGCGTGAACGGCCAGTTCGTGCCGCTCGCCGGGGGCGTTTTGCAGGCGGCTGCAACGCACCTCGTTAAAAGCGGCCGTCAGCGCACCCCGGGCGCACAAAGCCTGGCAGTCGCAGCCGCCTTTCCAGGCTCGCGCCCGGTTGATGCCCATTGCCGGCGGCAGGTTGTGGTAAGCGGCCAGCACGTAGCCCTTGCCGGCCCAGCGATTCTGCGCGGTTTCGTCTCTGAGAAAAATCCAGCCGGTTTCCAGCCCCATCAAATCGATGAGCCGGACCAGCGCAAAATCGAGCGCCTGCCGCACGTCAACCGCCCGGTTCAACGACTCAACAATCTGGTTGAGCGTGATTAGATTTTGGGTGAGGAGTTTGTGGGTCATTGCTGGATTCCTCGTTGAAATATACCCCAGTTGCAATCTCAAAGTCAATTTACCGGGCGATTACCGGGGTGGATTGGCGGCGGTGCCTGTGGCCACCAGCCGGGTAACGCCCAAAATCGGCCGGCCGCTGCGCTCGTAAAAGGCCTCTTCGATGGTCTCTTCCAGATTTTGCGGCCGGTACAGCGCCTTGAACTGGCTGCTGCGATCAAAAATGATTTCGTCGGGGGCGCGCCACAGGTACAGCGTTTCCGGCTGGCGGATAAAATTTTCCAGCCGCCCGGTGAGTTGGGCGTCGGGCTGCCACTGGTAGCCAAATACTTCCACGGCGTTGACCCGGCCGTCGGTCAGATAGACCACCGGCGCGGCCAGCCCCCAATCCATCGCCACCACCGTGCCGGCGGCGTGCTCATCGAGCCAGCGGCTCAAATCGTAAATGGCGTCCGAGTGGGCGCTGAGGCCGCCGCTTTCGGCCAGCGCCCGGTGATAGGCCGCCACGGTTATCAGGTTTGAAACAACCAGCGCAGCCAGCCCGATGCTCACTCCCGCCAAAATTGGGCGCGGCTGGTTTTGCAGCACAAACCAGCCGCCGACAGCCAGCGCCAGCGCCGGCCAGGGCATCAAAACCGCAAAGTGAGTCACCCACAGCGCCGACACCGTGCCAATGCTGGCCAAAATCACCAAAACGATGACCAGCAGCGGAAACAACCCGATTTTGGCGGAGGAGAAATGGCCGGGATTTTGCAGGATCGATTGCCTTCGCATAGCGAAAATGACTATTAATACGACCAGCACGCCAAAACCAATCGGGGCGATGGGGTTGGCGATAACCCGCCCCAAATACCACAAATGCCCGCCGTTGAGCACTAACACAAACTGCCCCAACCGGGCGGCGAGGTTGGTCATCACGTTCAGATTGTTGACGCCGTAGTAAGAGGTGCCGGCATTCTGGCTGATGCTGAGCAGTGTGCCGCCGGTTTGCAGGTTGTAAACTAACAAAGGCCAGCAGCCAAGCAAAAACGCGCCGGCGGCCAGCGCCGCTTCCGGGGCAAATTTTTTGGCCAGCGCCGGCAGTTGGCTTCGGTTGTGCAGCAGCCACGGCAGGTTGAGCAGCACCACCGCGCCCACCAGCGCAAAGATGAGCCACAAAAAGAGAAATTTGGCGTACAGCCCCAGCCCCAGCAAAAACGCGCCGGCGATGCTCCAGCCAACCGAGCCGGCCGGCCAGCGCCGCGCCCAGCAGTAGGCCGCGGCCACGCCAATTGTGGCGGTGATGTTGGTTACAAACACGCCTTGCCGGTTCCAAAAGATAAATGTGGGGTCCACCGCCAGCAGCAGCGCGGCCGCCAGCCCCGCGCCGTAGCTGCCGGCGAGCCGTCGAGCCAGCCCAAAAGTGAACAGCAGCGTGACCGCGCCAAAACCAATCGACATTAACCGCAGTGCGGCCGGGGTTGGCCCCAGCACGGCGATAAACGGCAGGGCGGCGTACAGGTTGAGCGCGCCAATGTAATCCTGGGTCATCAGCGGGAAGAGGGTGCCGCCCAGCGCCAGCCCGCTGCCGCGAAAGGCGGTTACCGGCCGGCCGAGCAGCAGTTGCAGCGCGGGTACCGCTTCAAAGGCTTCGTCGTAGTGCAGACCGGGCAGGGTTAGCTGGGGCAGGCTCAGCGCGGCGTAGAGCAGCAAAATTGCGGCCAGCCCCAGCGCCCACCAGCCCGGCCAATTGGGCAATCGTTTGGCCACGGTTACTCCTCGGCCAGCAGCGAGATATTGGCCACCATTGCATCGTAAATCCAGCCGGAGGAATAGATGCGGATCGATTTGATGTAGACCGGTTTGGCCGGCCCCAGCGAGGCCAGCAGGTTAACCGACTCGTAGGGGTACCACAAAAAGCGGGCAATGCGTTCGTTGGAGTTATCGGGCTGGTTGTACAAAATGTAGTTTTCCGGCGGCGGCTGGTAGTAAAAACCGTGAAACCAGTCGCGGTCGTTGCCGCTGGCGTCTTTGTAGGCCACGTGCAGCATAATGGGGAATTCTGAGCCGAGCTGCCCGCCGCCCGGCAACGACTGGTTGACCAGCCGGACTTCGGCAAATACCCGCAGCGATTGGTAATCGCGCACATCTTTGTTAACGGTTTGCACCACGCCAACTTCTGAGTGAATGTTGTCCTGGCCTTCGCTGCGCAGATTGAGCACCGGCCGGTTTTGGAAAATGACCACGGCAGCGGTAGTGGTGACGCTTTCGATGGGGGTGATGGTGTAGGTTTTCCAATTATCTTCAAACGTGGGCGAAAAGCTGCTGCTTTGCAGCAGGTTTTGCGCGGCCGGCAGCGGCGGCGACAGCGGCGTATCGACGCCAACGAGGGCGCGCTGGCCCTGGCTCAGGGTGATGGAGTCGTAGCCGCTGGTCAGCGTGGCCGAGCCAAATCGGGTGGTAACCTGCGTTTCGGCGGTGGTTACTTCAACCGAGTAGCTGCCCTGGCCTAACTCGGCCACGGCGTGCGGCGTGGTCACCTCAAACGATAAATCATCGGTGCTGCGGGCGGCAGTGGCCCGGATGCGCCCTTTTTTCACCTCAACTTGAATCCGGGCCGGGTTGGGGCTGACGCCAAAGCGCGGCTGGCGCGACTCCGTGAGCACAATGCTGGTGTTGCCGTACAGGGTTAAGCTGCTGTCGTCGGCAAAGGTGATGATTGCCTGCGAGGTTTCGTCGGTGACGGCGGCAAAATCTTCGGCAAATGAAACGGTGCTGCCATCGGTAATGGAGGTGGTGGGCTGGCCGTTGGCGTTGTCAATCAGCACAATTCCGCGCACCGAGGTTAATTCGGCGGAGAGCGGCTGGCTGGCGTTGACGGCGTACCAGTAAATGGAAACCGGCACCAGCACCACCAGCGAACAGAAAATGCTGAACGAAGTAAGCAGCACGGTCCAGGCCATGCGTTCGGGGTTGTGTTTGAGCCTAGTCAACGGTCACCGCCCCGATTTCTGAGGTGCTGCCGAGGCCAACGATCACGCCCGGTTCCGGCTGCGAATACAACCCCACCAGCAGGCGCAGCCGCCCCGGTAAAATCGATGCCGGAAGCTGGATTTGGTGCTGGTCCCGCAAAATTTCGCCGGGCTGCCACAAGTGGCTGGGGTAATAATCGCCGCCGGGCCGGTGATCGCTTTGAGCAACCCGCTGGTCGCTGCCATCGAGCAGTTGCACGGTGCTGGTGGTATCGGTTGACAATGGCGACATAACCTGCCAGTAAAGGGTAACTGTGAGCGCCGCGTCGGGCGCAGCCGGAGTGGGCGCGAGATCGTAGCCCAGCAGCCGGATGCGCTCGTCGCCGGAGGCAAAAATCTGGTTGGGCAGCGGGATGGCTGGCTGGCCGGTAAGCGGCGTGGCCTGCACCAGCGTACCCGCCGGGGAAAGGTTGGCTTTCAGGCTCAACCCGTCCATCGGTTTGATCAGGTACACCGGCCGGCCCGAAGCCAGCGCCTGGTCCAGCACGCTGCCCACGGTGGCAAAGGCCGGGTCCGGCACAATGAGCGGAAAAAGCCCCAGTAAGTCCGGGCGGCGATGTTCAACATATTGGTAGTACCACATAGGCATCATTTCGTTGCGGTCGTTGCTCAGCAGCACTGCCGCCGGCGGCAGCGGTTCGGCCAGAATTTGCTGCCAGCGTTGTTCGGCTTCAATATTTGCTGCCTGAGTGACGGTATCAAATTGAGTTGCCAGCAGGGTAAGAGGCAGGGCAAAAAAAAACAGCGACAACCCGGCCGTGGTCAGCCCGAGCATGTTTTGCTTCAGCCGGCCGGTCAGGTAGCCCACCGCCGATTCTTCCGGCGCGCCCAGTTTGCGTTGCACAAAACGGCGGGCCAGCCCGTGTGCCACACTCAGCGCGCCCACACCCAGCCACAGGCAAACCAGCAGCCAGGCCGGGATGAACAGCACGTAGACATCGCCAATAAAGTAGATCAGGTTAAACCCGGCAATAGCGATAAAACCAAGGCCGGTCAGCGCCAAAATGTCGCGGCGCTGCTGCCAGAGCACCACCAGCCCCAGCCCGGCCAGCAAAATGCCGGCCCAGCCAATCTGCTGGCGCAAAAGCTGCCACGTGAGCGCCAAACGCTCCGCGCCCACGGCCGCCGGCCGAACCTCGCCGGTAAACACAGTGGCGGTCACGTGCTGCACAAATCCGCGCAGCGAATTTTCGTACAACACCAGCGGCTGCGATTCGCTCAAATGCAGGGTGGCATACGGCGTGTTTGGCGCGGCCAGTGGCAGGTACAGATAGAGCAGCAGCGGCAGCGCGGCCAGCCCGGCGTGAGCAGCCAGCCATTTGATTTTGTCGAAGGCCGATGACTCTGGCCCGGCCCATCGGTTGGCCAGCCACAAATAAACCAGCAACGCCGGCAGCAGCAAAATGGTGGTAATGTGATGGGTTAGCCCCAGCCCAAACAGCAGCGCCAGCAGATAACTGTAGACGCTTTTTTTTTGCAGGCCGTAGTTTAATGCCAGGCCGATGATGGCCGCCACAAACAGGGTGTGCAGGGCGTACACCTCGGCGATGATGGCCTGGCTCCAAAATGTGGCGGTTACAGCGAATGTGACCGCGGTTGCGGCCGCAATGACTCGCTGGCCGGCGGTTGGCGCTTCGGCAGCCGTCTGCGCCAGAATTTGTCGGGTAACGGCGTAGGTCAGGCTCACGGCCAGCGCGGCCAGCATCGCCGACAGCAAATTCATGCGCCATGCCACGCTGCCCCACGGCAGGGCGTGCGTCCACACCCAACCCAGCAATACATACAACGGGTAGCCGGTGGGGTGAGCAATGCCCGGCAGCCACGGTACAAATTGAAATTCGCCGCCATCGGCCTGGAGTACGGTTGGCGCCAGAGTTTGGCTGTACAGCGCCAGCGCGGCCAGCCCCACAGCCGCGCCCAGCCACCAATCTGCACGCGTTGCAGCGTTTAAGCGAGCTTTCATAGCCGCGCATTATATCATAGAACAGATTGTGTCGAAAAAGCAGCCGGCAAAGTTGGGTGGTATTTTTTGAATTTGGCCGCAATCCGGTACAATTTGGCGCGAGACGAATCAAAGGTAGTACCCAAAAAAATAGTTATCCCAAAACGTCATTCCCGCGAAGGCGGGAATCCAAAAATGACTGGACTCCCGCTTTCGCGGGAGTGACAAAATAGAAACGAGAAGAAACAAATGCAGTTTTTGGAGATAATTTAAATTCTGCAACTGCCAAACACAATCAGGAGTCGAGTGAGTTCATGAATCAGGACGGAAGCAACGAGAGCGCAATGTTTGACGTGGCGATTATTGGCGCCGGCCCCATTGGCCTGGAACTGGCTGTATCGCTGAAGCTGGCCGGAGTCAATTATATTCAGTTTGACGCCCGCCAGATTGGCCACACCATGAGCTGGTGGCCGCGCAATACCAGTTTTTTCAGCACATCGGAGCGGATTGCCATTGCCGGTGTGCCCATCCAAAACAATCATCAGGGGCGCATTACCGGCGAGGAATACCTGGCCTATCTGCGTGGGGTGGTGGAGCAGTTTGACCTGTGTATCCGCTCGTATGAAAAAGTAACCGGCCTGCAGCGCGACGACATCGGTTTTGGGCTTGATACCGAAACGCTGGCCGGCTCGCGCAAATACCGGGCCAAGGCGGTGGTGCTGGCCAAAGGCGATATGGACCAGCCCAACCGGCTGCACATCCCCGGCGAAGATTTGCCCCACGTAACCCACTACTTCCACGACCCGCACGATTATTTTCGGCGGCGGCTGTTGGTGGTGGGCGGCAAAAATTCGGCGGTAGAGGCGGCGCTGCGCTGCTGGCGGGCCGGGGCCGAGGTGGCGGTGAGTTACCGGCGCGAGGTGTTCAGCGCCCGGGTTAAAGAGCACATCCGGCCGGATTTGGTGGCTCAAATTGAAAACGGCAACATTAAATTTTACGCCGAAACCGTGCCGGTGGAGATTACACCGCAGCAGGTGGTGCTGCAATCGGTAGTGCGCGACGAGCAGTTTGTTCACCCCGCCGATTTTGTGTTGCTGGCCACCGGGTATCGGGCCGATATGTTGCTGTTTGAAGCGGCCGGGGTTGAGCTGGAAGGGCCGCGTCGCATCCCCAAATTTAACCCGGAGACAATGGAAACCAACGTGCCGGGATTGTACGTGGCCGGCACCACCACCGCCGGTGAGCGGCAGGATCGCTACCGGGTATTCATTGAAAACAGCCACGAACACGTGGCCAAAATTGTGCAGGCGCTGACCGGCCGCCACCCGGTAAAATTGGGCACGGTACCGGCCCGGCAGTATCGGTTGGCGTTAAAAGATTTTGAGGCCAATTAAGAATCGTATATTACGCCGGTTCGGGAATGGGCCGGGGCGTTCGCGTGGCCTGATGCTGGACTACGCGGCGGGCGGTTTCCTGAGCGTGCCGGCTCACCGACTCGCCGTTGGTGAGGGCCGGGTAAATCTGGGCGGTAGTGGCCAAAAACAGATTCTCCACCGGGGTGTCGATGTCCGGGATCAGGTGCGCCGAGTTGAGCGGGTGCAGCGGTTCAACATAGCGGCTGCGGTTCACCGGGAAATCCTGAATCCAGGCCCGGTCAAAATTGGGGAACATTTTTTCAACGTTGACCAGCCACAACTCTCTGATTTCATCATCGGTCATTTTTTGCCACGAGCTGCCCGGCGCGGTGTATTTGGGCAAATACACCAGATGATGCCCGCCCACAAATTGGGGGTCAATGTAAGCGGTGGTTTCGATGACGCCGGTAAAAGGCGTGCTGTCATCGGTGAGGTTGAGCGTCCAGTAGCCGGTGAGCGGCCTGTCGAGCACCAGAATGGGGCAAATTACGCCCAGATATTCGATGCTGTTCAGCAGGTGGTGGTATTCCGCCGGCGCGGCGGGGATCAGCCGCTGAAAAATGGGCGTTTGCGAGGTGACTACCACCGCGTCAAAGGCAAGCGTCTGGTTGGCCAGCCGGATGCCCTGCGCCTGGTTATTGCTGATGACCACTTCTTGCACGGGCGTATTCAAGTGAATTTTGCCGCCGGCCTGCTCGATGGTTTGCGCCATCGCTTTGAGCAGGGTAATGTAGCCGCCAATCACGTGGCCGGCTTCTTCTTTTTGATTGGCCCCCTCGCGGGTGGATTTCATGCGCACCAGCCGCGACCAAATCCAGGTAGCCGGCACGTTGTCGAACCCGCCGTCAAATTTGGCTTTGAGCAGCGGCCGCCAGATGTTGGTAAAGGTGCGCCGCCCGCCCCACTTAATGAGCCACTCTTCAACACTAACGCCTTCCAGTTTTTGCCAATCGCGGACCAGTTGGGCGGCGAGAATGGTAACGCCCAGCCGGAAGCGGTCGATCCAGCCCAGCGGCGGAAAGCGCAAAAACTCAACCGCGTTGTTCATCGAGTAGATTTTGCCCTCGTGGTAAAAGCCCATTTTGGTTTCTTTAAACCGAAGCTGATCCTCAAGGCCAAATTCGCGGCACAATTGGCGCAGTTGGCTGTCGCTGGAGAGAATGGTGTGGTAAAAGCGGTCTACCTCGGTGCCATCTTTGAGGGTGAGCGGGCCGGCCAGCCCGCCCATTGAGTCCGAGGCTTCGTAGATTTCAACGGGAACGCCCTGTTTGGCCAAAAAATAGCCCAGGTTGATGCCCATAATGCCGGCGCCAATAATGCAAACGGTCATAAGTGCGTGTCCTCTCTCAGTGCCGGGGTTGTCCAAAAATAACGGGCTGGCTGGAAATAATCTCGCCGATGCGCTTGCCGGCAGCGCCATCGCCAAAAATGGGCGGCTGTTCGGCGGGCGGCGAAAAATCAAACCAGGCCCGGCCAACCTCATCGGGCTGAACTCCCACCAGCTTGTTCCAGCCGGCGCTCACGGTTTCGGTCCATTCGGTTTCGTCGCGCAGGGTTAAACACGGTTTCTTCAAAAAGTAGGCCTCGCGCTGCACGCCGCCGGAATCGGTGGCAATGAGCCGGGCGTTGTCTTCAAGAGTGAGCATGTCAAAGTAGCCCACCGGATCGATGACTCTGACGTTCGGCTCAAAGCTGGCGTTTATTTTTTGCAGCGCGGCCCGGGTGCGGGGATGCGCCGGGAAAATAACTGTTTCCGCCACAATGTTGAGCGCGGTGACAATGGCTTCCAGCCGCTGCGGGTCGTCGGTGTTGGCCGCCCGGTGAACGGTAACCAGCGCGTACTGGCCCGGCTCAACCTCTAATTTTTGCAGGATGGTTGAATTGCGGGCGGCGATGTGCCGGTTGGCCAGCACGGCATCGAGCATGACATCGCCCACCCAGTGCGCCGAGCGGGTAATGCCTTCGGCGGCCAGATTTTTGAGGGCGGTTTGGCTGGCGCAAAAATGTATGTCGGCCACGCTGTCGGAAATGATGCGGTTGATCTCTTCCGGCATGCGCCGGTCAAAACTGCGTTCGCCGGCTTCGATATGGGCCAGCGGGATGCCCATTTTGCTGGCAACCACCGCGCCGGCCAGCGTGGAGTTGGTGTCGCCGCGGATGATGACCAGATCGGGCTTTTCTGCGGTGAACACTTCTTCCAGCCGGGCCAGCATTACCGCCGTTTGCTGCCCGTGCGAGCCAGATTTAACCTCCAGGTTGTAATCCGGGGCGGGCGTGCCCAGCTCATCAAAAAACGTTTGCGACATCAAATAATCGTAATGCTGGCCAGTGTGTACCAGAATTTCATGGTGGGCGCCGTTGGCCCGTAAAGCCTGACTCACCGGCGTGGCCTGAATAAATTCGGGCCGCGCCCCGACAATAGAAATGATTTTCATACTGGCTCCGGTTTGGTTTCAATAACAGGCGGATGTGGTTTTTGGAATAACCGCATCCGCCGGATGTTTTTTTAATTGATGGGTTGCGATCAACCAGAGTGTTAAAACCTCAATTTAAACTGCGCCGTTTGCCGGGTTAAGCCCCAGTACAACGCCGACCCCAGCCCGGTGAGCTTGCGGGGGGTGTAGCTGGTTTCAGGCTGCAGGCTGGTCAGTTGGCCGCGTTCCTGGAAAAAGCTTTTCTGGGGCGCAACAGACGACCCGAGCGGATACTGGTCAAGTTCTGCCGGGGTAACTTTTACAACCTGATCCCATTTGTAGCCCCACGATAAAAATGCCTGTTTGGTATTGAAGGGCCGTTTTTTGCCATTTTCCAGCAGAAAAACCGTTTTGTCATTGGTCGTGCTCAGCAGGGTGCCGTCGGGGTGGCTGCCCAGTAAGTTGATTTCGTCACCATCTTCAACCGCGTTCAGGACCGCATCGGTAACGGGCAAAACATGTTTCCACTGGTACCCCAACCCCTCAAAAACGGGCGCGGATAAGAAAGGCCGTTTTTTGCCGTGCTCAATAAAAAAGATGGTGTTGTCTGGCGATTTGAGTAAAGCGCCATCTTTAAATGTCAGCGGCGGGCCGCTGACCAGTTGGGCCAGGTATTTGTCGCTAACTTTAACGACCTGCTCCCAGTGATAGCCGTGCGATAAAAATACTTCGGGCGAGGGGAACAGCCGTTTTTGAAAATCTGTGTACAAGTAAACGCACTCGTCGCTGCCCTGCAACAGCATGCCGTAGGGATGCCACGGCATCACCACAAAAAGCTGAAACAACAGGTGCGATTTGATGGTGCGGGCCAGCTTGGCCTTGGATGTGCCATGCACCCGTGAGTACAGCACGGTAGGGTACTCGGCAACGCGATAGCCCATTCTGATGGCATTGATCATCAGTTCGGTGCCGCCCAAAAAACCGTTGGACTCAAACGGCACATCTTCGGTAACATAGCGGCGGTAGGCTCTGAACAACGCCGTGTAGGTGTGAATCTGCCAGTCGGCCAGGACGCGGTACATGGCCGAAGCGCCTTTGCTGAGTACCAATCGATAAGCCGGCACGCCGGCAATTCCACCCTGGGGGTGATACGGCGAGGCGGTGACCATATCCACCTCTGGAGTGAGGTACGACAGCAGCGTGGGGATTTCTGAAAAGCGATAGGTGCCGTCGCTGTCGGTGGTAACGATGGTGTCGCCAGTGGCGGCGGCAAAGCCGGTGCGAATGGCCGCGCCCAACCCCCGGTTTACCTCGTGCTGTTCAAACCGAATGGTCACGCCGGGATAGTGGTAGGCGCCAAAGGCTTCGCAGAAAATTTTGTGGGTGTCGTCGCGGCTGCCGTCATCAACAAAAATGACTTCAACAGTACGCGATTCAGCCAGAGCGTTAACCACCGGAAATAACTCGGTTTGAATTTTATTAACGTTGTCGGCTTCGTTGTAGCAAGGAATAACAATTGAAAGGTCCACTGTAACCCTCCCGTTGCGTGGAATTAGACCAGTACCGGCACGGCCATCGATTTTTGCTGAAGGGGACGTTCAAGGTGTGGCAAATCCCTGTTAATTGCATCCCGAATATCGAAGGCCATTTTTAAGGCCAGGTATCCATCCCGGGCGGATACCTGCGGCCGTGTCCCATTGATGATGCAGTTGGCAAAATGATCCAGCTCAGAAAACAGAGGCTCGATGGCCGGCACGTGGATGCATTCCATAATGCTTTCCTGCCGATATTTGACCTCTCTTTGGTTTTGGGCCAGATATTCGCTCACTGTTCGGCGGTGGACGGTAACACTTTTGTTGAGTAAGTTGGCTTCAACAAAAGAGTCCAGCGTGGTCACTTCGATTGTTCTGATTTTTTGTTCGGTGATTCGGGAGGCCGTTAGCGTTACCAGCGGTCCATTGGCAAAGCTAAGTTGGGCGGTGGCATGATCGATGGTGTTGGTGAAAACGCTCAACCCGTGGGCGGCAATGGCGGCGGGAGTGTCGTTGACCATGTCCAAAACCAGATCAAGATCGTGAATCATCAAATCCAGCACTACATCCACATCTGTATTGCTGGCCTGGTAGGCGCTCAGGCGGCGCATATTAATGGCGGCGATGCGCTTGTCTTCGACCACATTTTTTAGTTCCAGATAGGTGGGATTGAATCTTTCAATGTGACCAACCTGAACCACCAAGTTGTTTGCTGCGGCGGTTTGGGCCAACTGGTGCGCCTGCTCCAGAGTTGCTGCAATTGGCTTTTCGATGAGCACGTGTACCCCTTTGGCTATACAGCGCATGGCAATATCAAAGTGTGATGGTGTTGGCGTCGCCACGCTGACCGCGTCAACGTGTTCCAGCAGGTCGTCGACAGAGGCATAATAGGGAACGTGGAATTGTTGCGCGATTCTGTTTCCCGCGATGGGGTTGAGATCACAAACCCCGGCCAGTTGGGTGAGGTGGAGATTTGAGAAAATGCGGCAATGGCGGGGACCCATAGCTCCGACACCAATGACTCCTACGTTGAGTGGGGTGGGTTGTGTATTCATAAACCTTGTCTGTTTTGATATATAGAAAATTGACTATGAGGTCAGAATATCAGATTTTTATAGTAAAGACATGTAAATATTATTAGGAAGTAGTTAGATTTATGAAAAAACTTTCATATTGAATGTGCTGCGGGTGCTCAACACCGGCAGCCCGATTTGCCTGCCGGTTATGAATTTTGACTCAAAAGCGCCCAATTTTCGCCGGAAATGGCGATTTGCTGATTGCACGTATCACAACGAGCCACAACTGTTTTTTGTTGGGTCTGATGATCTAATGTTAAACGGCCACCGCAGGGGCAAACAAAGCCGCGCAGCCGGGCCGGGTTACCCAAAACAATGCCGTAATCGGGTACATCTTTGGTAACCACCGCGCCGGCGCCAACCAGCGCCCACTGGCCAATGGTGATACCGCACACGATCACGGCATTAGCGCCAATCGATGCGCCGCGCCGGACCAGGGTGGGCGAGACAATCCAGTCCGCAGCGGCTTTGAGGGAACCATCGGGGTTGATGGCGCGGGGAACCTTGTCGTTGGTGAATACGCAGTGCGGCCCGCAAAAAACGCCATCTTCAATGGTAACGCCGTGATAAATGGAAACGTAATTTTGAATTTTTACGTTATTGCCAATGACGACCCCGGCGTCAACGTAAACACCTTTACTCAAAATACAGTTAGCGCCCAGAGTTGCGCCCTCTCGCACCTGAACGTGCTGCCAAATTTTTGTACCGGGACCAATATTGGCCTGCGGTGATACATCGGCGGTGGGGTGGGAAAGGAAATGTTGGGACATTGGTTTATACCTTTTTTGCAAATGGGTCAGCAGCTATTTTACCAGCCAGCGCAGGTGAGTGTCAGGTGATGGGGCAGTGATAATTTGGTCTAGCCCTAAATCAGGGTTAAAGCCTAACTCACTTACCCAATCGGCTGGAAGTTTTTTGAGTAAGGTTAATTGACCATTTTGAGGTTGGTACTCAAATATAACCACATGCTCATAAGGGATAAGAACCGGTACGTCTACTAGGGGAACTTTTGAAGTTGGGTCTGGTTTAGGTGTAGGACTTGGGTTACCCAATATCAAACCCAGTCCTTCTCGAATGATACCTTCTTTGGTGAAATATTTAGAAGGATCACCGTAATGGAATAGGCCATGCAGGCTGTTATTCCCATATAGCATCGTTAAAGCCGATGTCATTCCTAACCCCAATCCCCCATCGGTAAAAGGCCGGGGGCCGAGTGTTTTTGGATAACTGGATGCAAAGATATATACGCCAGTATCATCTTTTAAGTTAGGTGCTAACTGAAACAATTGATATAAAATTGATTTTTGTTGCTGCCAGGCCACTAATCTGGTTTGCTGAACCGAAAGTTGCGCGCACAGAGCCAGTGTGACGAAAGGCAGTATTCCTGCTAAAAAAATAAACGTGGCCTGACGGCCAGTGTGGGATAGGTAAGTTGCCAGAATGGCCAATAGTGAACATATTACCAAGGCTGCGCCAATACTGGCCAGGCTGTTATAGCGAGAAATGTCGTAATCAACCCACACATCAAATGCACTGATTACAGGGATATAACCAGCGCCAATAATAGCCAGGCCGATCAACCCGATACTGGCAAAACCTGTAATCGCTTCCCATTGTTTAACTTTGGTCGAGTTGATGCCCAAACTATCAGTTGAATAAATCCGTCGTGCCACATAACTGGCAAGAACAACAACCAACAATGGTATCAGCACAAATACTATCGTTGCATTCAAGTTTGTGCGAGAACTGTAGTTTGTTAGGCCAGGAAAGAAATAAAGAAGGGCCTCAGTCCAAGCCCATTGTAGACTTATCCGATAGCCAGAAATCATACGAGGAATTACAATCTGTGGGGATATAGTTACAAGATCGGAACTGTAAATCTGGACAATTCCCACCAATTTGGTGCCAAACATAAACCAGAATACAAACAAGATTACAATGATTAAGGGTGTTAAAATTGCCAGACGATGATTCAGCGGTCGATCTCGGGCAAGCCAAAATAAAATTGAAGAACTTAATAGAACCAAACCGACATGGAGTTCGTAAAATCCCAACGATATGAGGAGGAGTAACATGCTTGCACCCCAAAGCCACCACCACCCGCGTCGCCAGAAATATATTAAAAGCAAGAAACTGATAAGGAAAAGTAGTACCGGAAATTTTACACTGGTGGCGGCTAACCAACCATGTGTATAGTCAGAAGGATATATCAAAAATAATGCGGCCACAATAATGTTAAACAGACGAAAATTGGAGGGTAGTAAGTCATCCAAAATAAAATAGAACGCAATAGCTATCAGAATGTTTACAATAATTGTAACAATATAAAAAGCAAAAATATTAAGCCCAAACGCCTGATACAACATCACATCGTAACACGCTCGTAGTGGTCGTGTCTGCATCCAGTTTGGACACTGCCAAGTATCTTCAATATTCCATCTGACTGCCATTGCCCAATCGTCAGAAAATAATGCCGGTGTAGATAAACACAAACCATAAGCAAGTAAACCAAGCGCCACTAGCATAATAACGGCATACCAGTTTTTCAATTCAAATGGCAGGACTGTTGGCTTCCAATAGGTTAACTGGAAAAAATTTTTCTTCATAAATAACATTCCAGGACAGTTTGACATCCGATAGAGGGTATACTACCCTCCAGTTTAACAAAAAGCTGACAAACTGTTAGTAGCTTGTTAAGTCTCATCGTTGTTCTAATCTGGCTGCGATAAAATGTTAATAGAATTCAAAGCAAGCTTCTTCCGCAGCATAACCTTTTTGGGAAATAAGTTTTGTAAAGAGTTACCAGCGTATAAGCTGCCAGCAATATCAGGCAAATCTCGATTGTCATCCGCATTCTTTCATGACCGTGTATCGAAAAGACAGAAGCAAGATGTATGCAAATTGGCAAGATCAATACAATTGCGGTGGACCAGTCTCGCCATTTTAAGGTAAATACCAGCCCCAAGAAAACAGTCAATAAGATTAATACTCGCAGAATGTGCGCAAAAATGAAATGCCAAAAATGACCCGGTGTTTTCTTAACATCGCTCTCTCTAAACCCGGCCCACCAAATCAAATAACTTGAAGAGGCGGGTTGTTTGAATAAGAAATCGTTTTACTTGTACTTATACAATCCCCAGAATAAATCATAGCTGGGATATGGAATGGCCAGGTTGTCCGGCGCAAGGTTCAAAAGCCGGGCAGCCGGTTTGCCCAATGGCAGACTCTTCAATTTGTATTGCAGCAAAGATTTGGCATGGCCGCCATTGATTTTTTTGGCCGGCCGGCCGTGAGCAACTTCCGTGAAGCCAAATTGTTTAACCAATGCCGCCAGCGTTTGCGGTGAAAAAAAGTGGAGCACGCTGGGCGGGCTATATTCGTGCCAGTTTTGGCCCATGATGCGAGCCATCCAGCTATCTTTGTTCCAGGTTTCAATCAGCCAGTAGCCGCCGGGCCGAGTGAGTTTCGTCGCCGCCGCGAGCGCCTGCCGCAGGTTATAAAAGTGGGGAATTACCTGGATCATGCTGACCAGGTCAAACTGCTCGCTGCCGCGAAAATCTTCTAACGCGCCCACCTCAATTTGCATACCCAGCCGGGTGCGGCCAAACTCGGCCACGGTGGCGTTAGGCTCCAGTCCCACCCCGCTCCAGCCAGACTCACCAATGCCTTTGAGGATGAATCCGGCGGCCGCGCCGACATCCAGTATCCGGCCAGGGGGCATATGCCGGCTTAAAATCTGGCCGTAACGCCGGCCATGGGCGGTAATTAACTCCGCCTCGGCCAGATAATCGGAATAGCCCGCGCCGCCCTCGGTAAAATAATCGTCGCCGTAAACCTGGCTGACATGCGTATGGGTTGTAGTCAGGTTCACGCAGCGATGGCGGCAGGCCGGGCACTCGTGAATCCAGTAGCCGTGTTTTTCAAAGATCGGTTGAGTGGGTTGATCGCAAATAGGGCAGTTCATCAGGCCTGGTAGGTTTCAAAATTAGGTTCAAGAGTTTGATACGTAACCGCGCGACTCACTTCAAGAGCGTGCTGTTTCATAGATGCCGGAGTAAAGTGCTGGCTGTACAGCCGCAAAATGTCGCTCATCATCTGGAGTTTCTTTTCGGCGGGCAGGTTCATGGCCGGGAAAAAGGCCAGCTCTTTCACATCGTCACCGCCCAAAAAATCGAGTGGGTGGAGCAGCAGCGAGGGCTGAACCTTGTTCAGCCGGCACATGGTCAGCGCGGTCTTAAAGTAGGCCAATGCCAGGGCGCGGGAATAGATGCTCAAATATAAAATGTAGCTGGCGTGCATGGGTACTTTGAACAGCGGCATAGTGGTTACCGGGATTTCAATCAATTCGCGGCCGGCCAGATTCCAGCGATAGGGTTTGTTGGGGCGCAGCCCGTCTTTGAGCGTGCCAAACAGCTTTTTGCGTTCCTCTTTTTCTTCCGGGGTGAGTTTGGCCGTCATAAAATAATAGGCCCGCGCCAGCGGCCCCAGATAGGTGGGAAACGTGGAGCAATCGTACATATAACCACGTTTAGAGAGCACTTGCAGTGTGGCCGCCGACAGGCTGAAGCCCGGCCCACGAAAACCGCGCGGGCGCTGGCCGGTCACTCGCTCAAGGTGCTCCTCGGCGCTGGCCAGGTCGGCGTCAATTTCCTGCTCGGTATACAGGTGCAGCCACTGCTCGTGTTTAAAGGAGTGATTGCCAATTTCGTGGCCGGCCCGGGCAATGGCTTTAATCGCTTCGTGATTTTTCTCCAGCGCGGCATCCTGCCCTACAACAAAAAAAGTGATGGTCAGATTGCGCTCGTTGAGAAATTTTAACACGCGGGGCACCAGAATATCCAGATACGACGGATACGTCTCCCAGCCGGGATCGCCATGCGTTTTCATATACGACCATTGGTTGTCCATATCCAGCGACAGGCTGGCCAGCGGTTTGGTTGGGTTAGTTTGGCTCATTTTTATCCCTTTGTTTTTTCTCATCAAATTTTAATCTATAACAATCGGAAGTTGATGTGAGTTGAATTTGAAAATAGTTAGAATCTTTTGCACTGGTTCATCTGCCCCAATAATTTGACCTCTGCCCGATAGTTTGCTACAGTTTCAACATACCTCAGCAAACTTGCTAATGCCGGATTTACCTGTTCGAGCGTAAATCCAAACTCTAAAATCGTAGATCAATAGAGGAGTTTCAACGATGAAAGCTGACCGTGTTGTCCGGTCAACCTGTCCGTACTGTGGTGTGGGCTGTCAGGTGCTGCTCAATGTAAAAGATGACCACATCTTCCGCATCGATGCCCCGTTTGACGCCGCGCCCAACTACGGCCGGCTGTGCGTCAAAGGCCGCTTTGGGGCCGACTACGTGCACCACCCCGACCGCCTCAAAACCCCGCTTATCCGCAAAACGCCGCCGCGGCCCGGCCACCGCACCGCCGCCCAATTCCCCGCCGACTGGCGCGAGGCCACCTGGGACGAAGCGCTTACCGCCGCCGCCCAGGGACTGGCCCGCATTCGCCAGAGCTACGGGCCAGATGCCATTACCGCCAACGCCTGCGCCAAAGCCACCAACGAAGACAACTACCTGCACCAAAAATTGATGCGCGGCGTGCTGGGCACCAACAATGTGGACCACTGCGCCCGGCTGTGCCACGCCGGCAGCGTGACCGGCCTGCAACTGGCCATCGGCTCCAGCGCCATGAGCAACTCCATCGCCGAGATGAAAGATTTGGAGTGCTTCATCGTCGTCGGCTCCAACACCACCGAAACCCACCCGGTGATCAGCACGTTTCTTAAAGACGCCGTCACCAAAAACGGGGCCAAACTGATTGTGGTTGATCCCCGCCAGACCGAAATGACCCGCTTTGCCGCGCTCTGGCTGCGCCAGAAACCCGGCACCGATGTGGCTGTGTTCAACGCGATGGCCCACGTTATTGTTAAAGAAGGGTTGATGAACCAGGATTTCATCGGCGCGCGCACCGAGGGCTTTTCCGAGTACATTGAAAGCCTGGAGGACAAAACCCCGGAGTGGGCCGAGTCTGTCAGCGGCGTGCCGGCCAGCGACATCCGCGCCGCCGCCCGCATGTACGCCACCGCCGGGCGCGCCGCCTTTTACTGGGGCATGGGCATCAGCCAGAGCACCCACGGCACCGACAACACTCTCACCCTCACCAACCTGGCGCTGATGACCGGCCACGTCGGCCAGCCCGGCACCGGCCTTAACCCGCTGCGCGGCCAGAACAACGTGCAGGGTTGCTCAGACTCCGGCGGGCTGCCCAACGTGTTCACCGCCTACCAGAGCGTGACCAACGCCGGCATCCGCGCCAAATTTGAGCAATTCTGGTTCGATGGCGACTCGGCCCGCCGCCTGCCGGCCCAACCCGGCCTCACTGTCACCGAAATGGTCGACGGCATTTTGACCGGCCAGGTGAAAGGCTGGTGGGTGATGGGCGAAAATCCGCTGATGAGCGAGCCGAACCTGCGCCACGCGCAGGAGGCCATCGAGCAGCTTGAATTTTTTGTGGCCCAGGACATCTTTTTTAACGAAACCAACGTTTTTGCCGACGTGATTTTGCCCGCCGCCGCCTTTGCCGAAAAGGACGGCACCTTCACCAACTCCGACCGCCGCGTGCAGCGCGTGCGTCGGGCCATCAACCCGCCCGGCGAAGCCCGCGCCGACTGGCAAATTATCTGCGATCTGGCCAAACGGCTGGAGGCCGAACTGGGCCTCTCGTCCGCCGGCTGGGACTATTCGCACCCGTCTGAAATTTGGGAGGAGATGCGCCAGCTCACGCCCGATTTTGGCGGCATTGATTACGCCCGGCTGGAGCGCGAGGGCGGCGTTCACTGGCCCTGCCCCGCCTTTGACCACCCCGGCACGCCCTACCTTTTTGCCGATGACTTTCCCAGCGGGCGCGGCAAATTTTTTGCCGTGGAGTTTGGCACCGGCAGCGAACTGCCCGACGCCGACTATCCCTTTATTCTCAGCACCGGCCGGGTGCTGTACCACTGGCACGGCGGCACCATGACCCGCGCCAGCGCGCTCGATGACATCTGGCCGGAATGCACCGTGGAACTGCACCCCAACGACGCCGCCCGGCTGGGCCTGCAAACCGGCCAGTGGGTCGATGTCGCTTCGCGGCGGGGCAAAATTACGGTGCGGCTGCTGGTCACCGGCCGCTCGCCGGAGGGCACGGTCTTCATCCCCTTCCACTTTGCCGAAGCCGCGGCCAACGTGCTCACCGACAACCGCATTGACAAGCGGGCCAAAATTCCCGATTACAAGGTCTGCGGGGTGCAGCTTACCCGCGCCGCCGAAATCCCGGCGCGCGCCGGCGCGGACATCCCGCTGGAAGATCGCGGTACCATTAAAGATATAACGGCGGTGACGGTGTAACCGTCGGTCATTTGTCCCTGGTCATTTGTCATTCTTTTTATAAGAACAAACAATCCGCAAAATGAGGAACGGGTTGGCCGTAGCCTCAACCCGTAAAGGGGGTATCGATGACGAAATCTGCCGATCCCTGGGAAAGCGGCACGCCCTATGAAAATTTTATGGGCCGCTGGAGCCGGTTTGTGGCGCAGGAATTTCTGGCCTGGCTTAACGAGCCGCCGGGCCGGCGCTGGCTCGATGTGGGTTGCGGCACCGGCGCGCTGACCACCGCCATTCTGGCCCGGGCTGCCCCGGCCCGCGTGGTGGGCGTTGACCCGGCGGAGCCGTTTGTGGCGTTTGCCCGGCACACCGTGCCAGACCAGCGGGCCGACTTTAGGGTGGGCGACGCGCTCAACCTGCCGGTAGACAGCCGCGATTTCGAGGTAGTGGTATCGGGGTTGGCGCTCAATTTTATGCCGGATGCGCTCGCGGCGCTGGGTGAAATGGCCCGCGCCGCCGGCCCCGGCGGGCGCGTGGCGGCATACGTGTGGGATTACGCCGGCAAAATGGAAATGCTGCGCTATTTCTGGGACGCCGCCGTCGCGCTTAACCCGGCAGCAGCGCCCCTTGACGAAGGCCCGCGTTTTCCGCTGTGCCAGCCGGCGGCGCTTGAATCGCTTTTTAACCGGGCCGGGTTGCAGGCCATCGCCCAAACGCCACTTGAGGTGGCCACAACTTTTCAGGATTTTAACGATTTCTGGCAGCCCTTTTTGGGCCAGCAGGGGCCGGCCCCCGGCTATGTAAAATCTCTGGCTGCGGACCAGCGGGCTGCGCTTGAAGAGCGGCTGCAAAAAATGCTGCCCGTCCAGCCCGATGGCTCCATCACCCTGATTGCCCGCGCCTGGGCCATAAGCGGACAGGCGCGCTGAGAAACTACTTGCAAAGGATAACGCCCAAATGACCCTTGCCCAACTTGCCGCCGACCTGCGCGCCGGCGCCGCTCCCCGCGCCAGCCTGTACTGGCTGAAAATCTTTGCCGACCACGCCGCCGATAACGCCCTGCGCTCCGATGTGTGGGTGGAAACCGGCCTGCGCGAAGCCGCCGCCATCCCCGGCCTGGATGCCGCCGACCCCGGCCCGCGCCTGGCCCTGCTGAACGATTACCACCTCTTTACCGCCACCCGGCTTAAGGACCACAAAACCTTTGCTGGCGACGAGCTGGCCGCGCTCGATTGGAACCGCAAATATACCCTCACCCTGGCTGATGGCGTGGCCAACGGCCAGCCGCTTGGCCGCTGGGTTGAAGCGCTGTGGGCCGACGTCGGCCCGGTTTCGCCGGAGGCCGGGGCGCTGGAGGCGCTGCTGGCCCGCCGCGATCCGCTGTGGGGCCACGACGTGCCGGAGCAATCGCTGCTGCTGGAAATTCTGCACGAAGCCCAGCGCATTTACGGCGGCTGGCTGCCGCGCCCGGCGCTCAGCCGCATTGCCCATGCCCTCAAGCTGCCGCTGGCTGATGTCTACGGCGTGACCGAATTTTACACGATGTTTTACACCGAGCCGGTGGGCAAAAAGATTATCCGCATTTGCGAGGACGCCAGTTGCGCCCTGGCCGGCTCGCAGGCGGTGCAGGACGCCGTCTGCCGTCACCTGCAAATTGAAGCCGGCCAGACCACCGCCGATGGCGAATACACCATCGAACCTATCCGCTGCCTGGGCTTGTGCGACCACGCCCCGGCGGCGCTGGTCAACGAAACCCGTCACTTTGAGCTGACGCCCAGCCGCATCAGCGATTTGCTGCTCAACGAGCCGCGCCACAATCAGCAGTCGGCGCGGGTGGGTGGGCTGGTCAAAGTGGCGCTGTCCAACGTCAAAATGGTCGATCCGGCCAGCCTGGCCGAATATCAGGCCCAGGGCGGGCTGGCCGCGCTGCGCCGCGTGCTGCGCCGGATGACCCCTGCCGAAGTCATCGAGCGGATCAAAGCCAGCAAGCTGGTGGGGCGCGGCGGCGCGGCGTTTCCCACCGGCCTCAAGTGGCAGTACACCGCCGATAACCCGCCCGGCCCGCGCCACGTTATCTGCAACGCCGATGAGAGCGAAG
The DNA here is from genome assembly GCA_022071955.1 of Anaerolineae bacterium. Taxonomy (GTDB): domain Bacteria; phylum Chloroflexota; class Anaerolineae; order 4572-78; family J111; genus J095. The sequence goes on along the minus strand of JAJVIM010000009.1, from coordinate 77,008 downwards.
TGGGCGCGTTTAAAGACCGGGTGCTGATGGACCACGACCCGTTTCGGGTGATCGAGGGGCTGGTGATTGCCTGCTACGCCGTGGGCGCGGCGCAGGGTTTTGTGTACGTGCGCGGCGAGCACCGGCTGGGTTACGAGCGCTTTGCCAACGCCATCCGCGCGCTGGAACAGGCCGGTTGGCTGGGCGAAAATATTCAGGGCAGCGGTTTTAGCTGCTGGATTGCCCTGCGACGCGGCGCGGGCGCTTACGTCTGCGGCGAAGAAACCGCGCTGATGGAATCGATTGAAGGCAAGCGGGGTTTCCCCCGGCTGCGCCCGCCCTTTCCGGTAACGCACGGGCTGTGGGGCCGGCCCACCACCATCAACAATGTGGAAACGCTGGCCAAAGTGCCCAGCATCATTATTCACGGCGGGGGTTGGTACAACGCCCTCGGCACCGAAGAGTCGGCGGGGACCAAGCTGTTCGCGGTTAGCGGCTCGGTGGTGCGGCCCGGCGTGTACGAGGTGCCGTTTGGGGTGCCGCTGCGCCATCTTATTTTTGATCTGGCCGGCGGGCTGCGCGAAGGCCGCACGTTGCAGGGGATTTTAACCGGCGGCGCGGCGGGCACCTTCCTTAAGCCGGAACATCTGGAAACACCCATCACTTTTGAGGATTTTAAGCAGGTGGGCGGCACCATTGGCGCGGGCACGGTGCTGGTGTTTGACGACTCGGTGGATTTGCGCGACTCGCTGACCCGCATTGCCGAGTTTTTTGCCCACGAAAGCTGCGGCAAGTGCTACCCCTGCCAGATTGGCACCCAGCGCCAGGCCGAAATTCTGCACCGCATTCAGCACGGCCATGGCCAGCCGGATGACGTGGCCACCCTGCTGGAGCTGGCCCGGGTAATGACCGACACCAGTATTTGCGGCCTCGGCCAGGCTGCCGGCTGGGCGGCGGTCGATGCGGTGAAACGGTGGCCGGAGCTGCTTGAAATGCGTAATTCGTGATGCGTAATGCGTAACATGATAAAATTACGGATTACGCATTACGAATTTCACACCACTTGTGGAGGTTTTTTTTGAGCGATAAAGTCACCCTCACCATCGATAATCAAACAGTGACCGTGCCGGCGGGTACAACCATTCTGGCTGCCGCGGAGTCGGCGGGCATCGATATTCCCACCATCTGCTACCACCCGGCGCTGACGCCGCCGGCGGTGTGCCGCCTCTGCACCGTGGAGGTGGAAAAGATGCGCGCCCTCCAGCCGGCTTGCGTCGTCCCTGTAAAAGAAGGCATGGTGGTGCGCACCGATTCCGAGCGGGTGCGCACCGGCCGCAAAGTCATTCTCGAACTGCTGGCCTCGCATGTGGAGCTGCACGACGCGCCGGAAATCCAGCGGTACATCCAACAGGCTGGCGCGGACGTCACCCGCTTTGCCGGCGGCCTCAAACGCCGGTTTGACGTGTTTGAAGACAACCCCTTTTACATCCGCGATTATTCCCAATGCGTGATGTGCTGGCGCTGCATTCAGGTGTGCGCTAACGACGTGCAGCACACCTTCGCCCTGACCTGGGGCAAACGCGGCGCGGCCAGCCATGTGGCCACTTTTTTTGGCGAAGACATGCCCGATACAACCTGCGTGTTCTGCGGCAACTGCGTGGGTGTGTGCCCCACCGGCGCGCTCAAAAGCCTCACCGAATGGCGGCTGGAGCAGGCGGGCGGGTGACATTTGTCATCCATTTTGGGGACACCTGACACTACCCCCTGCAACTCATCTGTGATAATGTAAAACGTGATGCGTGATGCCTGTTCCGTTACCCGCAAAGCTAATAATCTGAGTTCGATAATCAGACAGGATTTACAGAATTAACTTGATTTTTCTTGTTTTCATCCTGTAAATCTTGTTAATCCTGTCTGTTTTAGAAATTTTCAAATTGAGGTTAGTAACCCCCAATTCAAATTTTAAGGAATTCCGCCGATGGAACTACGGACGAAGAAGTCTTTGAAAAAACACGTCTACCGGGGCGACGCCCAGGTAGAGGTTCCCCCACCGGAACTGGCAGCGATACTGGATCGCCATCGCGGCCAGCCCGATGCCCTCATTACTGTGCTGGAAGAAATTCAGCACCACTACGGTTATCTCCCCCGCCAACAGCTCGAACACACTGCCCACCAACTCGGCTTCCCTCTCAGCCGGATTTATGGCGTGGTCACCTTTTACAACCTGTTCCAACTGACGCCGCCCGGTCGTTATCAGGTGCGCGTTTGCAAAGGCACCGCCTGCCACGTGGGCCACTCCGAGGAAATATTGGAGCAGCTCAAAACCCACCTCGGCATTGGTGAGGATGAAACCACTGCCGACGGCCTGTTTACTCTGCAAACCGTGGCCTGTGTGGGCGCGTGCAGCCTGGCCCCGGTGCTGGTGGTCAACGATCGCACCCACGCCCGCATGACGCCGGCTAAATCCGTCGATGCGCTACTGCATTTGCACGAGGAGACAGGCGAATGAGCCAATTATTTTTGAGTATAGACTCCCAGTATATTCGCGTGGAATTTTCTACATATTGTTCCATGGGTCCCCGCAACTGCGAGGTGCCACGATGACCACAACCATCCGCATCGGTATGAGTACCAGCGATCTGGCCGCCGGGGCGCAGGAAACGTTTGTGGCGCTGCAAACCGCTATTCGCCGCCGCGGCCTGCCGGTCGAGCTGAAACAGACCGGTTCGCTGGGGGCCAGCCACCGCGAGCCGGTAATCGAGGTGGCGCAAAACGGTGATTCGACGCTGTACGGGCCGGTTACGCCGGAGCGCATTGCCCCGCTGCTCGACCAGCATTTTGGCGCGGGTAGCCGCGGCGTCTCGCCGGAGTGGGTTATCAGCCGCCGCGCCGACCGCAGCGATTACCCGTTTTTGGGCAAACAGGTCAGAGTGACCACCCAACTGTGCGGCATCATCGATCCACACTCGCTTGACGACTACCTGGCCCACGATGGCTACAAGGCGCTGCTGGAAGCGATCAAAATGACCCCCGAAGCGGTGGTGCAGGCCATAAAGGACTCAAAATTGCGCGGTCGTGGTGGGGCCGGTTTTCCCACCGGCATCAAGTGGGAGCTGCTGCGCAAAAATCCGGTCACGCCCAAATACCTCATTTGCAATGCCGATGAGGGCGACCCCGGCGCGTTTATGGACCGGGCCACTATTGAGGGCGACCCGCACCGGCTGCTGGAGGGAATGCTGATTGCCGCTTACGCCACCGGAGCCAGTCGTGGTTATATTTATGTTCGGGCCGAGTATCCGCTGGCGGTCAATGCTCTGCGGCTGGCGCTGCAGCAGGCCCGCGAATACGGCATGCTTGGCGAAAATATTTTGGGCAGCGGTATGGATTTTGACATTGTTATTAAAGAAGGGGCCGGCGCGTTTGTGTGCGGCGAGGAAACCGCGCTGATGCACTCCATCGAAGGGCAGCGCGGCATGCCCAGCATGCGCCCGCCCTACCCCGCTCAGCGCGGCCTGTGGGGTCAGCCCAGCAATATCAACAATGTAGAAACGCTGGCCAGCATCAGCAGCATTATTTTGAACGGGCCGGGCTGGTTTGCCGGCCTCGGCACCGAAAAAAGCGGCGGCACCAAAGCATTTGCGCTGGCCGGGGCCATCGAACGCTCCGGGCTGGTGGAAGTGCCTATCGGCACACCGCTGCGCGAACTGATCTACGACATCGGCGGCGGCTGCGCCGGCGGCCGGGCGCTCAAAGCGGTGCAGTTGGGCGGGCCATCCGGCGGCTGCATCCCGGCGGCGCTGCTCGATACGCCCATCGATTACGACGAACTGCGGGCCACCGGCGCGATTATGGGTTCCGGCGGGATGATTGTGCTGGACGAAACCGTATCGATGGTCAACATGGCCCATTATTTTCTCAGCTTTACGCAGGACGAAAGCTGCGGCAAGTGCGTGCCCTGCCGGGTGGGTACGCGCAAAATGTTGAACATTCTCAAAAAATTTCTGGCCGGCCGCGCCGCCCCCACCGATCTCGACAACCTGCGCCGGTTGTGCGTTACCGTTGGCAAAACCTCGCTGTGCGGCCTGGGCCAAACCGCGCCCAACCCGGTACTGACCACGCTGCGCTATTTTGAGGATGAGTATTTACGGTTGGTTTCGAATTGATGCCACCTGCCGATTATGCGTAATTTGGTTCAATTACCCCTCCCCCAACCCCCTCCCCATTTTTGGGGAGGGGGCTAGATCGAACGGGTGTGGTTTTGGCCGACGCAGCCGGCCAAAACCACACCCAAAATCTTTTCGCCCCCTTCTCCCCAATGGGAGAAGGGGGTTGGGGGATGAGGGGAACATTAGATATTTTTGTAAATATAAATGCGCGACCTGTAATTTTTACGCGTCACAAATGGAGTTCTCTATGCCAAACATTACCATCGACGGCCAACCCGTCACCACCGTGCCCGGCGCGACAGTTATGCAAGCGGCGCTGGCCCACGGCATCGACATTCCCCGGCTGTGCTACCATCCCGAACTGGTGCCGTCCGGCGGCTGCCGGCTGTGCGTGGTAGAAATAGATGGGCGGCCCAATCCCACCCCCAGTTGCGGCCTGCCCGTTGCCGAGGGCATGGTCATCCGCACCCGCACCGAAGCGCTGGAAGAAATGCGCCGCGACATCATCGACCTGTTTGTCTCCGATCACCCGCTCAACTGCGTGGTCTGCGATAAAAACGGCGCGTGCGATCTGCAAAAATACGCCTACCAGTACAACGTTTCGCAGACCAGCTTTGATTTTGAGCTGTCGCGCCCTCACTATTTTGATGACAACCCGTTTTTTGTGCGCGATTACCAGTACTGCATTATGTGCGGCAAATGTGTGCGCGTATGCGATGAAGTGGTCGGGGCCAACGCCATCGATTTTGCCGAACGCGGTTTCACCAGCTATATTGCCACACCGTTTGACGTGCCGCTGGCCGAATCGAGCTGCGTGTTTTGCGGGAGCTGCGTGCAGGTGTGCCCCACCGCCGCGCTGCTGCCGCGCCAGCGCATTGGCCGCGGCCGCGAGTGGGAGTTGGCGCGCAAACGCACCATCTGCGGCTACTGCGGCGTAGGCTGCGAGCTGGAATACGCCTTAACTCCCTCCCTCTCTCAGGGGGAGGGCCGGGGAGGGGGTCAACAAATTCTGTACGCGCAGGGTCATCCCGCCGCGCCGGTTAATGGCGAGCTCACCTGCGTTAAAGGCCGCTTTGGCTGGGATTTTGTCAGCCAGCCGGACCGCCTGACCCAGCCGCTGCTGCGCAAAGATGTGGCTTTTGAGCTGGGCCTCAGCGATGAGCCGTGGGAACTGTCAGACAAAACGGTGCTGCAAGGCAAGGGTAAGCTCGATGACTTTACGCCGGTCAGTTGGGATACCGCCGCCGGCTTTATCGCCGACAAACTGGCCGGCATTATCCAGCGCGATGGGCCGGACGCCGTAGCCGGGCTAACCTCCGCCCGCTGCACGAACGAAGAAAATTACCTCTTTCAAAAATTTTTCCGCGCGGGGGTCGGCACCAACTCGGTGGACCACTGCGCCCGGTTGTGACACAGCACCACTGTCGCCGGTCTGGCGACGAGCTTTGGCAGCGGCGCGATGACCAACAGCATCCGCGAAATCCGCGACGCCGACTGCATCCTCATCACCGGTTCCAACACCGCCGAATCGCACCCCGTGATCAGCTACGAGGTGGTGCGGGCGGTCAAAAAAGGAGCCAGCCTGATCGTCATCGACCCCCGCCGCGTGCCGATGACCGACCACGCCACGCTGCACCTGCAACCCAAACCGGGCGATGACATCTACATTTTTTTGGCGATGGCTCACGTGATCATCCGTGAAGGCTGGGCCAACCTCGATTTTATCGAACAGCACACCGAAGAGTTTGAGGCGTTCCGCGAAAGCGTGGCCGAAATAACCCCCGAAGTCGCCGCACTGGCCACCGGCATCCCGGCCGAAGACATCGAAAAAGCCGCCCGGCTGTACGCCCTCGGCGAAAGGAATTCTGGCGAGTCGATTTACGGCGACGCCCGCGGCCACTCGACCATAATGTACGCGATGGGCATCACCCAGCGCAGCAACGGCACCGATTTGGTGCACATGCTGGCTAACCTGTCGCTGCTGACCGGGCAAATTGGCAAGCTGTCTACCGGGGTCAACCCGTTGCGCGGCCAGAGCAACGTGCAGGGCGCCTGCGATTTGGGCGGCCTGCCGGATGTCCTGCCCGGCTACCAAAAAGTGACCGATGCTCCGAAGCGGCAGGCTGTGGCCGCTGCCTGGGGGCTGGCTGACCTGCCTGGCGAGATTGGCTTGACGGTGGTGGAGATGATGCACGCTGCCGGCGAGGGCAACGTGCGGGCGCTGTACGTGATGGGCGAAAACCCCATGCTGTCCGACCCCAACCTGACCCACGTTGAGGAATCGCTGCGCAAACTGGATTTGCTGATTGTGCAGGATATATTTTTGAACGAAACGGCCCAACTGGCTCATGTAGTGCTGCCGGCGGCGGCTTCGCTGGAAAAAGACGGCACCTTCACCAACACCGAGCGCCGGGTGCAACTGCTCCGGCCGATTGTGCCGCCACCCGGCGAAAGCCGGCCCGACTGGCAAATCATCGGCCTGATTGCGCAAAAGCTCGATGAACGGCTGGGCCGCTCGCGGGTGGCCGGTTACTGGCAGTATCCCACCACCGCCGCCATTATGGACGAAGCCGCGCGAGTGACGCCGATTTACGGCGGCATCAGCCACGCCCGGCTGCCCGGCGAGGGCCTGTGCTGGCCCTGTTCCACGCCGGAGCATCCCGGCACTAAATTTTTGCACCGCGATGGCAACTTCAGCCGGGGGCGGGGCAGGTTTTTCCCGGTGGGCGTTATTTTGCCCGCCGACCAGCCGGACGACGACTTCCCGCTGATTCTGACCACCGGCCGGGTGCTGTACCATTACCACACCGGCACAATGACTCGCCGCAGCGAAGGGCTGGACTGGCGCGAGCCGCGTGGCTACGCCGAGATCAACCCCGCTGACGCCGAGGCTGTCGGGCTGAAAGATGGCGGGCAGGTGCGGATTGTCAGCCGGCGGGGGCAGGTGCGCACCCAGGCCCGCATCGGTGATAAGGTGCCGCCGGGGGTCGTGTTCCTGTCGTTCCACTGGAAAGAAGCGCCGGCCAATATTCTCACGCAGGACCACACGCTTGACCCCATCGCCAAAATACCGGAGTACAAGGCCAACGCCGTGCGGCTTGAAAACCCGCTGGCGCGGAAAGAATAAATTTCTTGTTGACTACTCCCCCTCTTTTGAACGGAAACGCGCAGAGGGGGAGTAATTTTTTGCCGGGCCGGATGATTATTCTAACTGTTTTTTAATGATTTTTCTGTTGCTTTCTTGTGTATATTAAATATCATAACCAGAGAACATCATGCCGATCTGCCAAAAAAATGCAGGAATCGTTGAATCGGTTACCGGTGCTCTCTGGCAAATGTTTGCATTCCCCGGTCAGTGGCTGAGATTTAACCCATCATTCTCAACCTTTTAAAAATCACACCTCTTTTTGGAGAGATAGAGTTGGGAAAGTTTTTATCGCGGCCGGCCCTGATCTCGGCGGCCGTTACCGGTTTTATCATTTTAACGTTAGACCTGGCTTTTGATCTGCTGACAACCGATCACACCCGTTTTCTGGAATTTCACCTCGGTTTGATTGTTTTCACAGTTGTGTTTTTGTATTTTGTGCTGGGCCGACAGTTTATCGCACGGGAAAAGGCCGAAGTTGAGCGCCACGTCAGTGAACAACAACTGGCCAATCTGCTGAATACCGCTGCGGATGCCATTATTGCCACAGACCACAATTTGACCATCGTTGTTTATAACCAGGCCGCCGAGCGGATATTTGGGTATTCAGCGCACGAGGCAATTGGCTCAGCGGTAACGCTCCTTTTGCCGCCGCGGCTGGCTACAGACCGGCTCGATTACTTTCAAAAGCTGCTTAACCCCGGCAGCGGGCAGACAACGCAAAAAAACCAGATTGAATGGATTGCCCACCGCAAGAATGGCACCGAATTTCCGGCTGAAGTCAGCGTGTCAACCATTGTCCGGGATGGCAAGCCTTCGATCACCCTGATTCTGAGGGATATTTCAATCCGCAAACAGGCCGAAGAAGCACTGCGTTGGGTTCACGAAGACCTGGAACAACGAATTCAAGAACGGACGGCAACGCTGGAGCAGACCAACGTGGCTCTTCAGCAACAGATTAATGAGCGCAAACGGGTGGAGCAGGAGCGCGAGCGGCTGCTGGCCCAGGTTGAACAGGAACGGGAGCGGGCCGAAGCTCTGGCAATTGAGGCCAAACAGCGCGCCGATGAACTTGATGCGGTATTTGCGGCCATGTCCGACGGGGTGATTGTATTCGATACCGCTGGGGTCGCCCGCAAAGCCAACCCTTCGGCCATTTTGGTTGCTGGCTTCAATATGGTGGGAACTCATCACAACGTGCTGGCTGAACGGCTGCGGCTGCGCTACCGCGATGGCAACCCGGTGGCCCCGCAGGATTTACCCGTGCAGCGAGTGTTGAATGGGCAGCCGGTGGCCGGGGAACGTTACACGGTTAGCGGCGCAAACGGCGCAAGCCGGACTGTTCTTATTGCCGCCGCCCCAATTGCGCACAGCAGCGCAGTGGCCGGTATTGTGCTGGTGGTTCATGATATTACCCAGCACGAGAATTTGCAGGAAGATTTGCGCAAGGCGCTGACCGAAACCCGCGAACGGCAGGTGGAAATTGCCGGGTTACTCACCGGCGCTCGGGCCGTGCTGGAACACCACGATTTTGAAAATGTGGCCCGGAAAATTTTCCTGATTTGCAGCAACCTCGTTGGCGCTGGCGGTGGCTATATTGCTTTGTTAGGTGACGACGACAAAACCAGCCATCAGATTGTTTTTGAAGATGCGCTCAATCGCCACAGCTTTGCAACCTTTCAATCATCACCGTTGATTGCAGAATTAACCCAGCAAGCTTATTTAACCGGCCGGCCTGTTTTTAACTACCTTGAGCACCACGAAAATGACAAGCTGGCCGCAACTGACGACCAGTGGAATATTTTGTTGACCCCACTGGTGGTAAAGGGTATTGCCGTGGGCGTTTTGGCACTGATCAACAAACCACTGGGCTTTTCTGAAAACGATGGCCGGATGACCACCGCTTTTGGCGAACTGGTGGCCATCTCGCTGTTAAATACGCGCACCATGCGCTCGCTGGAAAACAGCGAGGCGCGTTTTCGGTCTGTGGTGCAGGCCGCCAACGAGGCGATTATCGCTATTGATGACCGCGGCCAAATTATGTTTTGGAACCCGGCTGCCACCACCATTTTTGGCTATTCGGCGGCAGAGGTTACCGGCCAAAATATGACTCTGATGATTCCAGACAGTCTGAAACATTTTCACGTATCGGCCCTTTCTCAATCCGTTAAAGATAAAACCTCAAACCTGGTCAGATCGACCATCGAATTATCCGGCCGGCGCAAAAATGGTGAAGAATTTCCGTTGCAGCTTTCAATTTCAAGCTGGAATATGCAGGGCGAGGTCTTCTTTACCGGGATCATTCAGGATATTACCGCCAGAAAGCAGGCCGAAGCTGCGCTGGAGAAGGCGCGGCTTGAACTGGAAGTGCGGGTGCGCGAGCGGACGCAGCAACTGGCCAACACCAACAAGGAGCTTTGGGCAGAAATTGAGGAGCGTGAAAAAGTAGAGCAGCGGTTGCGGCTCCGCACCACCGCTTTGCAGGCCGCCGCCAACGGCGTCATTATTACCGACCAGCAAGGTATTGTGCGTTGGGCCAACCCCGCCATCACCACAATGACCGGGTATGAAGTTGAAGAGATCATTGGCCAGAATATGCGCTTTCTCAAATCCAACCAGCAGCCCCCGGAGTTTTATGACCGGCTTTGGCAGACAATTTTGGCCGGGCAGGTGTGGAGCGGCGAGCTGGTCAATCGGCGTAAAGATGGCAGCCTTTACACCGAAGGGCAAACTATTACCCCTGTGCTTGATAAAAACCGCAATATCACCCACTTTATCGCCATTAAACAGGATATTACCGAACGGGTGCAGGCTTACCAATTGCTGGAGCAGCGGGTGCAGGAACGCACTCAGGAGCTTTCCACCCTGCTTGAAATTTCTGGCAACCTGGCGCTTACGCTTGAATTAGAGCCTCGGTTGCAGTTGGTGCTGGATAGCCTCAAAGCTGTGGTTGATTATAGCTGCGCTACGGTTTATAGCCTCAGGGAAAACGTTTTGGTTGTATTAGCCAGCCGCAAATCATTGCCGTTAACCGGCGGCGAACAGTTTCCGTTGCTGCTGGAAATAACTCCAATCTGGCAAAAGGTTATTCAAGAACAGCAGCCGGTGATTATTGCCGATACTCGCGCCGAGCCGGTGGTCGCCCGGATTTTTGATTCCACAATGGATAGCCTGATGAGCAATGATTGCCAGCAGGTACGCTCGTGGCTGGGGATTCCGCTGTCTATCAAAGACCGGGCAATTGGGGTGTTGGAGATTCGGCATAACCGGCCAAACTATTACACTCCCCAACAGATCAAATTAACTCAGGCCTTTGCCAACCAGGTAGCCGTTACAATTGAAAACCACCGCCTGTACGAGCAGGCTCAGGAATTGGCCACCATGCAAGAACGGCAGCGTCTGTCTCGAGACCTGCACGATGCGGTGAGCCAGACTCTGTTTTCGGCCAGTTTGGCCGCCGAAGTGTTGCCCATTTTGTGGAAAAATCGCCCGGATCAGGGCGAACTCTGCCTGGCTGAACTGCAAACTCTAACCAAAGGCGCACTGGCGGAAATGCGGACGCTGCTGCTGGAACTGCGACCGTCTGCTCTGACCGACTCCAAGCTGGACGAACTGCTCCAGCAGTTGGTTACCGCCATGGTGAGCCGGACCCGAATCCCCATCCAATTAGATATAACCCCGCTGCCGGTGCTGCCGTCAGACGTGCAGGTTACGTTGTATCGCATTGCACAGGAGGCGTTAAACAATATTGTCAAACACGCTCAGGCCGATGATGTGCGGGTTAAACTTACGCACGCACCGCTCAACCCGGCAGCAGACAACGTTAGCCCGGCCTATCGAGTAGAATTGACTGTTCGGGATAACGGGCTGGGGTTTGATTTGGCCGGTATCCCTGCCGGGCACCTCGGTTTGGGTATTATGCAGGAGCGCGCCCAGGCGATTGGCGCAACTTTAAAGGTAACATCGCAGATTGGCCAGGGCACGGAAGTTGGAGTGGTTTGGCCGCAAACTGATTAATAGGCAAAGTATTTAACTATGCAGCAGGTGCATAACCCAATGAAAAAACCAGTGCACAACTATAGCAAGGCTTCGCTACCAATCAAGGTATTAATTGTAGATGACCACGCTGTAATGCGTACCGGTCTGAAATTTTTTTTGATGGCTTTTGAAGATTTGCGGCTGGTGGGCGAGGCCTCCTCCGGTGAAGAGGCCGTGTCGCTGTGCCAGGATCTCCTCCAGCCCGATGTGATTCTGATGGACTTGATGATGCCGGGCATCAATGGGGCCGAAGCGACTCGCCGGATCATCGGCCGCTGGCCCCACATCCGAATCATCGTTTTGACCAGTTTTCAGGAAGCCGAGCTGGTGCAAGAGGCGTTGCAGGCCGGGGCAACCGGCTATTTGCTCAAAAACGTATCGGCGGATGACCTGGCCCAGGCGATCAGAACGGTCTACGCCGGCCGCCCAACTCTGGCCCCCGAGGCCACCCAGGCTTTGATTCAGGCTACAATTCAGCCGCCAACTCCCGGCCAGGATTTAACCCCGCGCGAATTAGACGTGTTGACTTTAATGGTCAAAGGGAAAACCAACCCCGATATCGCCAAAGAACTGACCATTGGGCTGTCAACCGTAAAATTCCACGTGAGCAGTATTTTAGACAAACTGGGCGTTAGCAGCCGGGCCGAAGCCGCCGCTGTGGCCTGGGAACACCAGCTTGTTGACACCCCCGGTGCTGCTGCCAAACGCCGCAATAAATAACCCCCCTCGTGTGACCGGGCAAAAAACCCATCACCTGACCAGGTGTGAGTCTCCCCCGCTGCCGGATGCAGCAGGGGAGTTTTTATTGTATTGTGGAGGGTAGGGGGGCAGGGATGGGTAACCGTGTCAACGCTCATTAATTACACCCCGGATGCCCGTATTCGGGTTCTGATTGCAGATGACTACCCAATTGTCAGGAACGGTCTCCGGCTGTTTTTGCTGGCTTACAACGATCTGGAACTGGTGGGCGAAGCCGCTAATGGGGAACAGGCGGTTAAACTTTGCCGGCAACTTAACCCCGATGTTGTCCTGCTGGATTTGTTGATGCCAGTAATGGGCGGCCTGCGAGCTACTCGGGTGATTCATCACTACTGCCCCCAAACCCAAATAATTATCCTCACAACTACCGGCGGCGAAGACAAACTCGTGCAGCACGCGCTGCACGAAGGGGCCCGTTACTGCCTCTCTAAAAATGTTTCGGCGGCCCAATTGGCCGAGACCATTCGCCTTGCTGCCGGCCACGGCGCGTCGTCACTTTTCCCCGTAACGCCTCAAAACGTTTGAGTGCCCAAAAATTTCCTGCTTTTACCCTGGTCACCTGACCAGGTGCAGCCCCGGTCGCTTAACGGAACAAAAATCCGGCTGGCCGACGGGGGGGGATTCTCGCCTTGTGCCGGATGTGCCCGCCTCACTTTCATTGTATCCTGTTTGTGTCAAAAAAAATGGGTCAAAGAGACTTCGGGCCATAAAAGAACTGTTGGCACTCAAAAGGAGGTTTTGCGTATCGATTTATGCCACACCAGACCATTTTTGTGTATTCAGGCAATTTGTAAGTTAACAGGAGGACACACTTTATGCCAGGCAGAAAATACCTGATCATCATTGCCATAGGCACACTATTAGCTGTAGTTTTTTCGGCGTCTGCGTTTGCCGCCACCCCATTTGCAAAAAAAGCACCCACAGAAAAGGAAACCGTTATTTGGCGATTAACCCAGGGACAGATAGTTGACCCCGGCCAAACCGTTGACACGAAAGAAGGTACGTTGACCAGCGGATTTACCATCCAGGCGCTGGCTAAATCCAAAGCCAAATTGGTGCCGGTGGGTAAATTTGAGCTGAGCTTTACTGCTTTCTCGCCCCAAAAAGAGATGCCCGGCCAAAAGCCCGGCGTTTGGTACGTTCAGGGCAAATGGATTTTGGCCAACGAAAAAGTCTTTAAAAACCCCAACCGGGCTCGCTACGTGCCAGAACTGATTGAGGGCGTTTTTAAAGCCGAGCTGGATTTTAACCCGGCTACGGACCCGGCCAGATTCACCGGGCTGGCCCTGTTGCCAATGGGGCCGGCCGATGGCCGCTGGTCCAGAGGCGAAGGCACGTTAACCCTGAACAAGAATTTTAACGGCGAACTTTTCCTTGAACTTGAACGCTGGCCGGCGCAGAAGTAGGGGGATCACCATGACACAGCTTAGCAAAATCATCAATCATATCTATTCTCCGTTTCGGCTGCGGGTAGGCTTAGCCTTTTTGTTGACCCTGTTGTTGGCGGGCGTGGTTCACGCCGACGCCCCGAACCGCACCCCGCCGCGCGGAACCGTGCCCAACCCCGGCACCCAGGAGCAGGAACTGGCCAACATTACCATGCCTGCCCCGTACAACGTCTTTGAGTTTGTGGTTACCTGTGCGGCCTGCCACGGCGGCTCCATCGACCAGAACACCGGCCACTTTGGCAACTGGGCCGGCACCAGCATGGCCAGTGCCGCCCGTGACCCCATCTTCCGGGCCAATCAGGTTATTGTCAATGAAACCATCAAAGGGCTTACCGGCGAAGACGGTGCGGGCAATATGTGCTTCCGCTGTCACAGCCCCAATGGCTGGTACTCCGGCCGCTTTGACCCGCAACTGGGCGGTGCGGCCGATGGCAGTACCATGCTCCAGAGTATTTTGGCCTCCACCGATACCGAAGGCATTATGTGCGAGTTCTGCCACCGGGTTATCGGCAATGTCACCGTTAAAGACCCCCAGATGGCGGCTCAATTAGATGCCTTTGGCCTCGGCGACCAGTTTAGAAATGACCCGGTTTGGAAAATGATGGCCGGCATTTCTGATTGGCCGCACGCCGGAAACGACTTTCCGCAAGGCCCCAAAGAAGGTATGCCCTACGGCGACACCACCCTGCAAATTAACGATGGCATGACCTACGGCGGCAAATATCCGGGGTCGGTGGATATGTTCTTTAGCGATGTGCCAATGCAAAAAACCGATGGCACGCTGACCAACTACACCGGTCAAACTTACGGCATTTACCCGCCCGGCTGGCCATCTTCCGGCGTAACCAATGTGCTCGGCCAAATGGTAGCCATCAGCCCCGATGGCTCCACCCCCATCCACTTTGAAGTGCCCATCGGCCCGCCCGTGGTCAATGGCGTGCCGGATTATCAGGCCCAGTCCATCTCGCTGGAGCACCCAACTTTTGACGGCGAATTTATCCGCTCGTCCGAGTTTTGCGGCTCCTGCCACGATCTGACCGTGCCGGTGCTCAACCACGGCATGCCCGAGCAGCGCACCTACACCGAGTGGAAGTTCAGCGCCTTTGGCACCGAAGGTTCGGCCGATTTCCAGCGCTGCCAGGATTGCCACATGCCCACCATGAAACACGAATATGCCGATAATGCGGCGGTTTCGCTCAACCCGGACCCCACCCTGACTGGCTGGTTCCCCTACGCCAAAGACCGCAACCCCACCGGCGGCACCGCTTTCCACAAATTCAACGGCTCTAACCGCGATCTGCCGGATATGATGAAAATCCTCTATCCTGAAGTCGATCTGGAAGTGATTGGCGCGCCCACCGGCAACGACACCCGCGTTTTCCCCGGTATGCTGTCTGACCGCAGCACAATGTGGGATCGGGCCAAACGCAACTCAGAAGTTGGCCTCAACGATGCCGTTACCACCGCCATTGTCAATGATGCCGTTGAGCCGATTGGTACCGCCGGCACCGCCTGCCAGGTACGGGTGCGGGTAAACAACAACACCGGCCACCGCATCCCCTCCGGCTACCCCGATGGCCGCCGCATGTGGCTGAGTTTGGAAGTAACCGATGGCCAGGGCAACCTTGCCTACCAGTCCGGCGTGTACGACTCAGCGCAGGCGATGCTCAGCACCGACGCCACCCATCCCTTTAATCGGGCCGTGTCGCGCATTATCGATGCCCGCAACCCGGACAATAACGCGGTGATGGTGTATGAAAAGGTAACCGGCACCTGCACCGCTACCGGCTGCACCCCATCACCCAATCTGCTCAATGACACCATTTTGTTCGACAACCGCATCCCGCCCAAAGGCTTCTCCTACGCCGATTACAGCGCCAACGGGACCAAGTTCATCACCTACGATCCGGTCACCTACCTGCCCAGCGAAGACCCCGCCCGCTACCCCGACGGCCTGAACCGCGATATTGTGGTTTATCGCTTCAAAAAGCCGGCAAGTGTGGCCACCTGCGGCGATCTGAATGCCCGCGCCGAAGTGTACTGGCAAACCCACAACCGCGAGTTTATGGAGCACCTGAAAAACAGCGATACCTCCACCGTGCGCCCCGAAGGCCCGCCCAGCATCTACGAACCCAACTACCCGCTCACTCCCAACTACCTGAGCGATGTCATCGGCCTGGATGGAATGACCGATATGGACGGCCAGCCGCTGCGCGACAACTGGGGCGGCATTGCTTACGCCGCCTGGCTGCTCACCGGCAAAGGCGAACCCTTCCTGTCGGCCAGCGCCGATACCCGCGTGCCGGCCAAACCGGCTACCCCGGCCGGTGTCTCGGCTTCTGTGGTTGATCCGTTCACCATCGATCTGAACTGGATACCCCAATCCGACGCCGAAGGGTACATTATTTGGGTGCGCTACGGCAAAAGCAACGCCACCGCCAGTTGGGATAAACTGGCCGTTGTTCAGGGCAGCAACAATACCACCTTCCGCCACGAGGCGTTGAACGTGGCCAAAACCTACTCGTATCAGGTGCAGGCCTACAACGCCAAAGGCAAAAGCACCCGCTCGGCGGCGGTGCTCATCACTACCCCCATCGACCTGCCGCTGCCGCCCGAAAACCTGCGCTTTGTGCCACCGGCTCAACCCAACGCCATCACGATGTCCTGGATTGACACCGCCGAAAACGAAACCGAATTTGTGATCCAGCGGCAGGATGTGCCCGTTGTGGCCGACTTTGTGACTGTGGCTACCATCCCCAGCCAGACACCCGGCCTGGCCAACGGCGGCAACATCTGGACCGATACCACCGTTTTACCGGGCATGACCTATAACTACCGCGTCGCGGCTCAAAACGCCTCGGGTATGTCTACCTGGAGTTTGCCGGCGCAGGGTCAAACCAGCGGCGTGGCCAACCCACCCACCATGCTCACCGCGATTGCCGTTAGCGGCCAGCAGGTTGACCTGGCCTGGGATGCCGGCACCGGTACCCTCACCGGCTACAGCATCCAGCGCAGCGATGATGGCGGCGTAACCTGGCTCGATATTGGCCAGACCGCGGCCGATGTGTTGGCCTTCAGCGATCTGACCGTGCAGCCGTTCCTTACCTACTCGTACCGCGTGTTTGCAATGCCCGTCACCGTAGATTCGTTGCCCTCGCCGGTAGCCACGGTTACCACGCCGCCGGTTGCGCCGGCCGCACCCTCTAACCTGGACGTGTGGGGCGCATCAACCACCCAGATCGATCTGGTTTGGGCCGATAACGCTACCATCGAAACCGGCTTTATCGTTGAGCGCAGCACCGATGGCGGCGCAACCTGGGTTGACGTGGGCCAGGCTCCGGCCAATGCAACCAGTTTCAGCGATACCACGGTTGAGCCGAAGATGACCTACAGCTATCAGGTGGTCGCCTTCCTGGATGCCGGCCCCACGTTTGGCATTGTGCGCTCCGCGCCGTCCAATCAGGTAACGGTGGTTACGCCCGGTGAAATTCCGCAGCCGCCCTCAAACCTGCAAATTATCCGGCGAGACCGCACCTCGTTGCGAATGCGCTGGACGGATAACTCCAACAATGAAGAGGGTTTCAACATTGAACGCAGCACCGATGGCGGCGCAACCTGGACGTGGGTTGCCTCGGTTGGGATCAACCAGACGGTTTACACCGACAACGGGTTATCCCGCAAAACCACCTACTGGTACCGCGTGCAAGCCTTCAACGCCGATGGGGTCTCGGCCTACACCGATCCGCCCGCGTCGGCTGCAACCAAGTAAGTTTAGCCCGTTTGCCTGAATTGGGGAGGGAGCAAGCTCGCTCCCTCCCCCTTTACCCGGTTCCGCGTAAAGGGAAGGACACAGGTCAATGCCACGCTACACTTATCAACCCGAACAATTTGCCCGCCGCCAGCCGCCGCCCAATCCCGCTGTCCGCCTGATGCGGGCAGTGGTGCAACTGGCCTTGGCGCTCTCTGTGCTGGTGTTGTTTGGGGCGGTATGCGCTTTCAATCAATTTATCTTCCAGCGGACGCTGGGGTTGGCGGCCAATCCTTACGCCGTCCGCACCTCATTGCCCACGCTCACCCGCACCCCGCTGCCCACGCTCACGCCAACCGCCGCGCTGGTGCAATCCGGCGGCGCGCCGACTCCGGCGGCTGCGCCCGTCAATCTGCCGCCCACACCGGTTCCGGCCCGGGCTACCACCCAGTTGGTGCAGGTTGATAGCCTGCCGGCCACGGTTGTGGCTGTGGCCCCGCCGCCGACAGTCTCGCAGCAGGCTGCCGCACCGGCTCCGGCCGGGCCGCAATTCACCATCGAACCCGCCGATGAGTCGATTCCGGCCGAACCCACGCTTGAAATGATCACCGACGAGATGATTGATAACGAAATCTACGTGCGCAATACTTATCCCACGTCCACGCGCCCGCCAACCCGCACCCCGCCGCCCTACCTGCCAACGTCAACCCGTATTCCCTTTGTGCTGGCCACGGATGTGGCTACGGCTACTGCTACCGTGGCTAACCCACCGCCGGGAGCGGCGTTGGCCACCCCAACGGCCTGGTCCACACCAACGCCTCGGCCCACGCGCACGCCGCTGCCAACCGCTACCGCCACGCCGGTTGATACCAACTGGTCATTTGCCGGCGTTCGGGTTGATGGCAACAGGGTGTACGGGATGCTGACCAACACCAGCGGCTCAACCCGCGAGCTGTGGTTTATTGCCGCCGGCGCGGCAACCCACTACGACTCCTGGCCCATCGATTACGTGGACGCCGGCGAGAGTATTCCTTTTGTGCTCAGCGGCCAGAGCGATGGCGCAAATTTGGGGGCAATGGGTAGCGCCGCCAAAGGCATCCGTCACCGGGGGGTTGAGGTGTCTGATCTGGCCAATCAAACCGACGGCGATTCGTACTGCGTTACCGGGGCAATCACCGGGCCGGTTGATGAGCTTGAACAATATTTGGTTGTCGCTTTGGTGCTGTACGATGGAGATGGCCGGGTAATCAATTTTGCCGATTACGACGCGCTCGACTCTGATGAGTTGGCCGGCGGTGAGCCGGTGCCGTTGCTGCTCTGCGCCGGCGCACAGGGTAAAGCGGTTGACCATTTTGATTTAAAAGTGTGGGGCAGGTAGCTGCAACCTATTTTTCGCCGCCGGTTGAAAGCAGCGCCCGGCCCATTGCCGCTCGCTTGCTGCTTTTCTGCCGCAGCCGGTCGGGAATAAGTTCGATGGCTACCAGCGCCATCAACGTTGCCCACAAAAAAATCTGAAACCGCTCAATGCTCCAGGTTTCAACCCGGGTAGACAGCGATGATTTTTGCAGCGCGTCCAGTTCCGCAGCGATGGCCGCCAATTCGCTGCCGTCTGCGCCGGCGTGATAATATTTCCCCCCGCCAATTTCAGCGATTTTTTGCAGCGTCGCTTCGTCAAGTTTGGAGATGACAACCTGTCCGTTTTGGTCCTTTTTGTAGCCGGTCACATTCCCGGCGGCATCGCGCAGGGGAATCGGTTCGCCGGCCGTCGAGCCAAAACCAATGGTGTACAGTCGCGCGCCCTGGTCGGCGGCCTCTTTGGCCGCGTCAAAAACGGCGGTGTCGTGAGCTTCACCATCGGTAATCAGGATGATGACTTTTTGGCTGGGGCGTTCGGCATCAAAGCCGCGCAGCGCCGTGCGAATGGCGTCGCCAACGTCGGTGCCCGGTTTGGAAATTACCTCCGGGCGGGCGCTGTCCAAAAAAGTGAGCGCGGTGTTGGTATCGGAGGTGAGCGGAAACTGGATAAAACTGGCCCCGGAGAAAACCACCAACCCAATTTCATTGCCGCCCAGCCGGTTCATCAGCTCGGCAATTTCCATTTTGGCCCGGCTCAGCCGGTCCGGTTTAATATCCTGCGCCAGCATACTGTTAGATACATCCAGCGCCACCATCACCTCAATGCCATGTTGTTTAACCTCTTTGGTTTCCGTGCCCCACTGCGGCCGGGCCATCGCCAGCAGCAGCGTGGCCAGCGCCGCCAGCCACAGCAGCGATTGCCAGCGCCGGCCGGGCCAGTTCACCGACGCGGTCAATCGCTGCACCAGAGCCGGGTTGCCCAGTTTGTTCAGCGCGGTGCGTTGTCGCCGGCCGGCCCAAATCAAAAACACCGTCAGCAGCGGCAGCAAAATCGGTAGCAGGTATAAAAAGAACGGGTTGGCAAATGACATTACTGTTTTCCTTGGAATAAGGGCGTCAATCACTCGCTATCGGACCGATGCCAAAGATGAAGATTTTGTGTGTGGCGGGCAGCGGGTGGCGAGTAGAACAATTCATCCTTCATCCTTCATAATTGTGTTTCAAGGTAGCCGTCGGAAAACCGTTTTTCGCAGAATCAGTTCGGCCAGCAGTAGCAGCAGCGCCGGAACCAGCAGCCACACCGCCCATTCCCGGTAGCGGGTGTACCGCTCAATTTGAATGTTCGATTGTTCCAGGCTGTTGATTTCGCCGTAAATTTTCTGCAAATCCTGGCTGTCGACGGCGCGGTAGTAGCGGCCGCCGGTGATTTGAGCGATTTTTTGCAACGTCGCTTCATCGAGCGTGCTTTCCTGCATCACCACTTGTTGGCGGCCAAAAATATCCTGCACCGGTACCGGCACCTGCCCCGGTTTACCCATCCCGATAGTGTACACTTTAATGCCCAGCGATTTGGCCGCTTCGGCGGCGGTAATGGGGTCAATCTGGCCGGCATTGTTCACCCCGTCGGTCAGCAAAATGATCACTTTGCTTTCGGCGCTGGAGTCTTTGAGCATGTTGCCAGCGTTGGCCAGCCCCATGCCAATGGCCGTGCCGTCATCGATGCCCAGATCTGTGGCCAGTTTTGTTTGGGCCAGCAGCCGCTGTAACACTTCGTGGTCGGTGGTGGGCGGGCTTTGGTTAAAGGCGTTTTGGGCAAATACCACCAGCCCAATTTCGTCGTAGGGCCGTTCCTGCACAAAATCGCCGATGACGCCTTTGGCCGCTTCCAGCCGGTTTTGCGGCTGAAAATCCAGCGAGGCTATGCTGCCAGAAATATCCAGCGCCAGGGCGATGTCTACCCCTTTGCCGTTGATGATTTCGCGGGCCTGCCCGGTTTGCGGCCGGGCCAGCGCCAAAATAACCAGCCCGATAATGGTCACTCGCGCCAGCGCCAGCAGCGGCTGGCCTAACAGCCGCCACGACGCCACCGGTTTGGCGATCATTTTTACATCGGCGTAGCGCAGGGCGGCCGGTTTGGCCCATTGTTTAGTGAAGTAGGGCCAGGCGGCTAACAGCGGTAGCAACAGCAACAGGCTCAAAATCCAGGGCGACTCAAACCTGAAATTCATCGAGGCGCCTCCGCGGGCCGGCGGGTGTTGATGGGCAATGTGGTGGAGTCGGTATCGTCCGGTTGGGTGTGGGTCTGTTCCACCAACTGGCGCGCCTCGGCCAGTAACTGCCCGGCTTCGTCCAGGCTGGGCGCGGCGTTGGCAAACTTTACCAGATCGGCCTCGGCGAAGAGGGTGATCAGGCGGACTACGTGGTCAACGGCCAATGCGGTGTAGGCCAGCTCCTGTTTGAGTTCGGTGGTGGTGCGATCGGTGGCGTTGAGGCCAAACTGGGTTTCCAGATAAAGCCGCAGCACATCGGTAACCCGGCTGTAATGTTCTTTGAAGCGACCGCGGTTGGGCAGTCCCAGCGCCGCAATACGGTTCAGTTCATCGAGGGCAACCTGGTAGGGGGGACGGCTGTCAACCACGCGGTGAGGCCGCCGCAAAAAGCGCCAGCCGACCGCTGCGATCGCCGCCGCCGCGGCCAGCCCGCCCAGCAGCGCCGGCCACGGGAAAGGGATTTTCATATCGGCCTGAGGGCGAATATCGTTGAGGCTGGTATCGCCCGGAGCCAGCACCGGCGTCACCGTGAGCGAAATTGGCGCGGCGGTGCTGTTGGTGGTGTGGCCGCCGGCATCCGTCACCGAAAATGGCAGCGGCGGTGTTTCAAATGTGCCGGGCCGGAACAGCGTCACGCTGATGGTTTGGCGGGTGGTAGCGGTGCCGTCGGGGTTGGTGCTGGTCTGGGCCGGCCCCTGTTGGCGGACCTCAAAATTGCCCCAACTTTGCTCCAGTTTGGGGATAATCACCTGTGTCCCGGCCGGGTGGGTAACTTGCAGGGTCAACTCAACCGGGTCGCCGACGGTCAGCTCGCTGTGGCTGGCCGTGAGACTGGCCTGCACGCCGCCAGCCGCCTGCGCCGGCAGGACCGGCAGAAGCATCAGCGCAGTCGCAATGATCGAGATAAAAAGCAGGCGTTTTGGTTTGCTCATGGCGCGTTCCGTATTAGCGGCGCAATCGCCTGGACCGTTGTTGAAAAAAGAGGGTCAATGCTTTCACGTAATCCTGATCGGTGGCGATGCCAATTTGATCGACGCCGGCGCTGGCCAGCGCCCGGCTTTTGGCCGCGTTGAAGTGGCGGGTTTGCTGCGAAAAATTGCGCTGCCACTCGCGGCTGGCGGTGTCAACCCAAATAATTTCGCCGCTTTCGGCATCTTCCAAAGCCAGCAGCCCCACGTTGGCCATGCTCGATTCCAGCGGATCGCTCAAATCCACGGCGATGACATCGTGTTTGCGGTTGGTGATGTAAAGTTGCTGGCGGTAGGAGTCCGGATTGGCCAGAAAATCTGAAATCAAAAAGATGATGCTGCGCCGCTTGAGAATCTGGTTGATTGAGTCGAGGGCCAGCCGGAGATTTGTGCCGTGGCCGCCGGGTTCAAAGGCCAGCAGATCGCGGATAAGGCGCAGCACGTGTTTGCGGCCTTTGCGCGGCGGAATATACAGCTCAATTTTATCGGTAAAAATCAGCAGGCCGACTTTGTCTTTGTTGGTGGTGGCCGAAAAGGCCAGCACCGCGGCCAGCTCGGCGGCCAGTTCGCGTTTAAACTGCTGCTGCGAACCAAAATCACCCGACCCGCTGGCATCGACCATCAACACCACCGTCAGTTCGCGCTCTTCAACGTAGCGCTTAACGTAGGGCAGGCCGGTGCGGGCGGTCACGTTCCAATCGATGGCCCGGACTTCGTCGCCGGGCAGGTAGGGGCGCACTTCGTCAAATTCCATGCCGCGCCCTTTGAACACGGCGTGGTAGTCGCCGGCAAAACTGTCGTTGACCAGCCGCCGGGTGCGGATTTCGATGTGGCGAATTTTGTTCATCAATTCAGTGGTCAGCATCAGGGAACGTCGGTGTAATCTAAAATGCGCTGCACGATGTCGGCGCTGGTAATGTTTTCGGCTTCGGCTTCGTAGCTGGTGAGGACGCGGTGACGCAGGACATCCGGCGCTACATTTTTTATGTCCTCCGGCGTTACAAAACCGCGGCCATTGATAAAGGCGTGAGCGCGGGCAGTTTGCACCAGGCTGATGCCGGCCCGGGGTGACGCGCCAAAAGCGATGTACGGTCGCAGATCGCCGAGGCCGTTGTTGCCGGGATTGCGCGTAGTCAGAACCAGGTTCAAGACGTACTGCTTGATCTTGTCATCGACATAAATTTGTTTGACCATCTCGCGGGCACGCAGAATTTGCTCCGGCGCGACCACCGGCGTTACGCCGGGCAGCGTGGCGGCGGTCATGCGGTCGATGATGAGCAGTTCTTCGTTGGGTTTGGGGTAATCGACCATCACTTTGAGCATAAAGCGGTCAACCTGGGCTTCCGGCAGGGGATAGGTGCCTTCCTGCTCGATGGGGTTTTGGGTAGCCAGCACCAAAAACATTTTTTCCATGTGGTAGGTTGTGCCGCCGATGGTGATTTGCCGTTCCTGCATCGCTTCCAGCAAGGCGCTCTGCACTTTGGCCGGGGCGCGGTTGATTTCATCGGCTAAAATGAGGTTGGCAAACAGCGGCCCCTGGTGGATGGTGAACTCACCGCTGCGCGGGTTGTAAATCTGGGTGCCAACCAGATCGGCCGGCAGCAAATCCGGCGTAAATTGAATGCGCGAGAAATCGGCCCGGATGGCCTGGGCCACGGTTTTCACCAGCAACGTTTTGGCCAAACCGGGCACGCCTTCCAGCAAAATGTGGCCATCGGCCAGCAACGCAATGAGAACGCGCTCAACCAGAGCCTGCTGGCCAACCATCACTTTGTTGATTTCGACCAGTAAATCCTTTAAGAAAATGGCTTCGGCGGCAATTTGCTCGTTGAGCTGGCGAATGGTGGCGGTGTTCATTAAGTTTACCTCCTTGGCGGCAGGCGGGTTGTCAATTTTATGGCAACAGCATATCACACCCGGCGGTGCGCTGTCTTTAAGTTTATTTCAAGGAAAACTTAAGAGGAGTTTAAGAATCCCGGCAGCCGGCAGCCGGCGAGATTTTGCCTCTCTCCGGCGCGGGAGTAAAATTTGAAGAATTACACCCCCCAAACCTATTTTCGAATGGAGCAATGATGAGCCAGCAAAAAAATTACCACATGTCCCCCGACGAATTCCGCCGGCACGGCTACGCCGTTATCGATTGGCTTGCCAATTATTACGAGCACGTTGAAGAATTTCCGGTGTTGTCGGCGGTGCAGCCGGGCGAAATTCGCGCCCAACTGCCGCCGTCGCCGCCGGAACAGGGCGAGCCGTTTGCGCAAATACTGGGTGATGTCGATAGCATCATCATGCCCGGTATCACCCATTGGCAATCGCCCAACTTTTTTGCCTATTTTCCGGCCAACAGTTCCGGCCCATCCGTGCTGGGCGATCTGCTCTCGTCCGGGTTGGCGGTGCAGGGTATGCTTTGGTCTACCAGCCCGGCCTGCACCGAGTTGGAAACCCATGTGATGGACTGGATGGCCGATATGCTGGATTTGCCCGGCCACTTCAAATCGAGCGGCAGCGGCGGCGGGGTGATTCAGGATTCGGCTTCCAGCGCCACGCTGACCGCTATTTTGGCCGCCCGCGAGCGCGCTACCAACTTTGCCAGCAACGAGCACGGGCTGAGCCAGCGGCTGGTGGCTTATTCTTCCAGCCAGACGCATTCGTCGCTGGAAAAAGGGCTGCTCATTGCCGGCATTGGCCGTGAAAATATGCGCAAAATTGAAGTTGACGAGACCTTTGCCATGCGCCCCGAGGCGCTGCAAGCCCAGATTGAGCGCGATTTGGCGGCCGGACTGCTGCCCTTTTTTGTGTGCGGCACGGTCGGCACCACCTCGTCGGCGGCCGTTGATCCGCTGCCGGAAATTGGTCAGATTTGCCGGGAGTACGGCCTGTGGTTTCACATCGACGCGGCCATGTACGGCACCGCGGCCATTTGCCCGGAGTTTCGGTACATTAACAACGGCGTCGAACTGGCCGATAGCTACTCGTTTAACCCGCACAAATGGATGTTCACCAATTTTGATTTGAACTGCTTTTTTGTGGCCGACCGGGCGGCGCTGATCAAAACCCTCAGCATTCTGCCTGAATATCTGCGCAACCAGGCCACCGAATCCGGTGCAGTATTTGATTATCGCGACTGGCAAATTCCGTTGGGGCGGCGCTTCCGGGCGCTCAAACTGTGGTTTGTGATTCGCCATTACGGGGTGCAGGGTTTGCAGTACCACATCCGGCGGCACATTGAACTGGCGCAGCAGTTCAGCCAGTGGGTTGATGAGTCGTCGCTGTTTGAGCGGCTGGCCCCGGCCACGCTGACCACCATTTGCTTTCGGGCCAACCCGCCGGGCATTCAAAATGAAGCGACATTGGACAAATTAAACGAAGAATTGATGAATGCGGTCAACGCCACGGGCAAAGTGTTTTTGACTCACACCAAACTCAACGGCAAGTTCACGCTGCGGTTGGCGGTGGGCAGCATTCGCACCGAGGCCGAACACATTGAAGCCGCCTGGCAACTGCTCCAGGCCGGGCTGGTCAAGCTCATCGGCCGAAAATAGCGAACACTTGCGCCTGCTCTCCCTGCGGTCGCAGTGCAGGTGTTGCAAATGTTTTGACAAAACGTGTCCAAACGCGCATGATTGCTCTTTATTGACCAAACTCATTATTCGGGATCCGTCACTGTGCAACCATCAACCAAAAAATTGTTACTGGCGCTGGTTTTGGGGGTGGTGATGGTGGGCCTGTTTTTTGTGCCTTTCGCCGCAGCGCCCGCCTCCGACAAATCCGCAGCGGAAGTACCTACCCAACCCGCCGCGTCAACAGCCACGCCAGTTCCGCCAACGCCCACCCAAACACCGGCCACGACTCCGGCCGCTGCCCCATCACCGCGGCTGACGCCAGCGCCGGCGCTGCAACCGCTCACGGTGTACACCTACACCGTGGTCAACACCTTTCCGCACGACCGTAACGGGTTTACGCAGGGATTAATTTATCTCGACGGGATTTTTTACGAAGGCACCGGTCTCACCGGACGTTCTACACTGCGCAAGGTGGACGTTGAAACCGGCTCGGTGTTACAGATGATCAATCTGCCTGCCGAATTGTTTGGCGAGGGGATTACCGTGCTGGGGAACAGGCTATACCAGCTTACCTGGAAAGCCGGGCGCGGTTTTGTGTACAACAAAGATACGTTTGAAATCATACAGGAATTTTCGTACCCAACGGAAGGGTGGGGCATTACTCACGATGGCCGGCGGCTGATCATGAGCGATGGCAGCGACACGCTTTATTTTTGGGACCCGGACACGTTGCAGGAAATTGGCCGGGTGCACGTGTTCGATCAGCGTGGGCCGGTGGTGCGGCTCAACGAGTTGGAGTATATCAACGGCGAAGTATTTGCTAATGTGTGGCAAACCAGCACCATCGCCCGGATCAATCCCGAGACCGGCCAGGTGACGGGCTGGATTCTGCTCGACGGGCTGCTCACCCCGGCCGATTTGACCGAACCGGTGGACGTGCTCAACGGCATTGCCTACGATGCCGCCACCGATCGCCTGTTCATAACCGGGAAATTCTGGCCCAAAGTCTTTGAGATTAAACTGGCCCCGCTCACCCGGTAACCCCTCAACCTTGACTCGTGATCAGGACATCCGCCGGCTTTCGTTCAGCCACAACCTGTCACAAATGCTGTCCTGCGCCTTGAGCAGGTAATCGTGGCCCCACACGCTCAGAAATTTGGCCAGCGCGGCAATGCACACAACCAGGATTAATCCGGCTGTCACCTTAAAAGTTTTGGAATATTGTGGCACCGGTTTTATGGTGTCTGGCTGCATTTGGGGTGTACCGTACACATGGATCATTGGACCCTCCCAATATCTTTCTGCCATAGAACGTTAAATTGTTCGCAGATTTCGCAAAATTGAAAAAAGAGGCAACCGCGGGTTATTTGACACCAGATTAACAGATAATTTTGGTTCCGTCAATTTAGTAAAAAAGTTTGGAGTTACGCAGTTGAGGTCATTCTGAGCGAAGAATCTCTGATTTAGATCGAATTGGAGACTCTTACCCTAAAGGGCACAGGTCGCCTTCGGCTCAGAGTGACATACAGCGAACTGCGTAACTCCTAAAAGTAACAAAAAAAGCGGCATCAGCCGCTTGATTGAGAATAAGACTTCTTTGAAATAGGCCACCGGGGAATCGAACCCCGAACCCACGGATTAAGAGTCCGTTGCTCTGCCAATTGAGCTAGTGGCCTGAGTACAGGCTATTTTACTGACTCTTGCGGCTTTGGCAAGTTACGGTTTTCGGCATGGATTTTTAAAGGCTGCCCCCAATGAATGAGCGCAGCAGTTGGAACAGGGGCGGCCCCAAAATGAGCAACCCCACAATAACGGCAGTAATCGCCGCTACCAGCACCGCCCCGGCGGCCACGTCTTTTACAATTTTCACCTGCGGGTGAAAGTCCGACGTGGCAAAATCCATCGCGGCTTCGGTGGCGGTGTTGAGCATTTCCGCGGAAATAACAAAGCCCATTGTCAGCGTCAAAATGGCCCAATCGGTGAGGTTTAACCGGACATACAGGCCAAACAGCACGATCACCGCGGCCACAGCGACGTGAATTTGGGCGTTGCGCTGTGTTTTGAGTGTGTGCCCAATGCCTTCAAACGCATATTGGAAGCTCTGAATCCGATTGATTTTGGACACGGCCACCCTTTTACGCCTCGGTGGGTTGAACGTGCGCCAGCCCCAGTTGGCCCAATACCGCCGACTGAATCGACCACATGCGCGCTTTTGACTCGGCGGTGTCATGATCAAGGCCCAACAGGTGGAGTGTCCCGTGGATGGCCAGCAAAAGCACCTCGTCCATTGGGGTGTGGCCGCCGGCCTGAGCCTGTTTTTCGGCAACCGGGTAGGCAATCACAATATCGCCCAAATGCCCCAAAAGGTCGGGAGCGGGCATCTGCGGAAAGTCGGGGTCTGGCGTGTTTTCAAACGATAACACATCGGTGGGCGCATCAATTCCGCGATACTGCCGGTTGAGTTCCTGCACCGTATCGGCATCAGTCACCGAAACAGCCAGGCTCGATCCCCCGGCCCGAGTCTGTTCGAGTGTGGCCAGCACGGCCGCATGAAGGCGGTCGGCGTTTATTTTGGCGACAAACGGTTCATCGATGTCTACATAAATTTCCATTGGCTTACTCTCGTCGAACTACCCGTGAGCCGGGTACGGATTTTAAAGAGTCGCTGGCCGGTGTAGTTTCGGTGGTGGGCGCGCCGGCCTGCTCTTTGCCGTTGCTGCTGGCTGCTTCCTGCGCCGCCTGTTGTTCTTCCTCTTTAACCTGTTCCGGGTATTTGATGCGCGGATGGTGGATACCCTGCAAAATATCCACAAAAGCGCGGCGGATATTGTGCAGGTCTGAAATAGTTAAATCGCACTCGTCAAGCTGGCCGGTATCGAGGTGGTGGGTGATGGCCTTTTGCACAATTTCATCAATTTCGGCGGCGGAGCGAGGTTTGAGCGCCCGCACGGTTGTTTCAGAAACATCAGCCAGCATCAGTATGCCGGTTTCCCGGGTTTGAGGTTTGGGGCCGGGGTAATGAAATTTGGCCTCGTCCACTTCAGTACCTCCCTCTTTGGCGGCTTCCATTGCCTGATAAAAGAAAAATCTAACCAGACTTGTGCCGTGGTGCTGGGCAATGCCATTTTTCAGCGATCCCGGCAGGCGGTATTTTCTGGCCAGGTCCAGACCATCGGTGACGTGGCTGATGATGATTTGGGCGCTAACCTGCGGGTCCAGCTTTTCGTGTACGTTTGACATGCCCTCGGGCTGGTTTTCAATGAAAAAATAGGGGCGCTGCATTTTGCCAATATCATGGTAGTAAGCCATCACCCGCACCAGCAGCGAGTCGGCGCCAATGCGTTCGGCGGCCTGTTCGGCCAGGTTGCTGACCATCAGGCTGTGATGATAGGTGCCGGGAGCCTTGAGCAATAATTGGCGCAGCAGCGGCTGGGTGGGGCGTCCCAAATCCATTAATTGCACCGAGGTTGTGAGGCCAAACAGGTTGCCAATAGCAAACAGGCCAATCAGCGCCAGCCCCGATGAAAAGATGCCGTTTAACACGCCAAACAACATCAACTGGCCAACACTGCCGTTACCAAAAATCGACTCGAAATCGGCGTTGAAAATGGTGATGATGATGGTGTTAAGCAGGCCCACATACATCCCGGCCCAAAGAATGCTGTTGATGCGCGGCCGGCGACCCAACGCCAGAATGCCGGTCCAGCCGCTGAAAAGCAAATAAATGACCAGCTCTTCCGGCCGCTCGGTGGCGATGTAGCCCGACAGAAACGCCATAATTGTGGCGATAATAAAAGCCAGCCGGGCGTCGATGAGTACTGCGATCATCATGGTCAGGGCGGCAATGGGGTACATGTAGGGCAGTACCACCCCGTTGGGAATAAGCACTTTGGCGATGATCAAAAATACCAGCACCAGCAACGCCAGCAGAATCAGCCGTTTGGCATCTTTGATTAATTTGGGCGTGTATTGGACCATGTAAATACAAAAAACAATGGTAAAGACAACAACCAGAGTCGCCGGAGCAAAAAAGTCCCTGATCCAGCTAAATTTTGGCTGCTGCAACCCCAGCGCCTCAATCTTTTCCAGTTCCCGCGCGCCGATAACCCGGCCGGCGGGCACAACCACCTCGTTGGCCTCAATTGTGACCACCACCGGCTCAACGGCATCGACGGCTGCCTGCCGTTCAGCTTCTGTTTTGGCTTCGTCGGGGAAGGTGTTGGCCCTGATCAAATCAGACGTGATAGCGACAATCACATCGGCCTGATCCTGGGGAATATCCAGCGCCACTTTGTTGGGCAGTTCCCGGCGCTTGGCCAGCACCTGCGTTTCTTTGATTTCATCCCGCAGAATGGTGTCGAGCAGCCGCAGCGATTCCTTTTTTACGGCGGCCCAGTTGGTCTCGTCCATAATTAGAATCTGGTCGATGACCGTATCCGGCACGTTTATATCGGGGATGGCGTCAATCCACTCAAACTTGTCGGCCAGCGACGCATACGGATCGGCCCGGACAGTTTCCATGTACTCAAATATTTTGCGCAGCCGGGTTACCTGCTGGCGGGCCACTCTGGGGTCCGGCGGGGTAAATTGGGTGGAGACTGCGCTTCTGGCGCGTTCGCGCGCCGTTTCGGTTTCGATGTCGCTAACATACGAGATTTGCTGGGGGGCCGCAATCGACATTGTAGCTACTTCGCCCAAATGCACATCGACCACATCTGTTGGGGCAAACTGGTAAACCAGCACCAGCACGCCGGCAAGCACAAACAAGGCAACAATGATGATTGCCTTCATTATATAAGGAGCTATTAATCTATGGGGCGTGGTAGCGGTTCGGTTAGTTGCTGTCATTAAACTTAAATCGATTAGCTGGCCAACAGTTCGCGGACAATTTGGCTCACCAGTTTGCCATCGGCGCGGCCCTGAAGCTGGGGCATTAATTCTTTCATCACCAGCCCCATTCCTTTGGCGTCAGATACGCCCAGTTGGGTAACAACAGCCTGGGCCATTTCTTTTATTTTATCGGCAGTAAGTTGTTCGGGTAAATAGGCTTCAAGCAGGGCCAATTCCGCCTGTTCCTTATCAACCAGATCGGTGCGGCCGGCTTTGCTAAATTCGGCAATTGAATCGCGGCGCTGTTTGGCCTGTTTGGCCAAAACCGCCTGAACGCCGGCATCATCAAGCATGCCGCCGACCTCAATTTCGGCATATTTGATGGCCGATTTCAGGTTTCTGATGGTTTCGGTGCGGAACTTGTCTCCGCTTTTCATCGACTCTTTCAGGTCAGCGTTAATTTTTTCTAGCAGGCTCATGGGTTTCTTTCCATTGTAAAAGATTTGGGTAAAAAATACATGACGAATGGCGGGCGGTTGGTGGGTGGGTGATCAACCGGGAGGCCAGGCCATGCGGCGTCCGCCCAGCAGGTGAAGGTGAATATGGAACACCGATTGCCCCCCATCCGGGCCGGTGTTGGCCACCAGCCGATAGCCGCTACCTAAACCTTCGTTGCGGGCAATTTGGGCAGCGGTTCTCATTAATTGGCCCAGCAGTGCTTCATCCTCGGCGGTGGCTTCGTTCATCGAACTGATGTGTTTGTTGGGAATAAGCAGAATATGCACAGGCGCTTGCGGGTTGATGTCTTTAAATGCGGTAATGGCTTCATCCTGATACACCGGCGGGCCGCCGATTTTACCTGCGGCAATTTTACAGAAAATGCAGTCTGAACTCATAGAGTATCTCCTGTTTTAGTGATGTTGTGCTGCTGCCGGATCGTCTTTGAGCAGTTCCAAAGCGTGGGGAAGTGCGGGGAGAATGGTTTCAAGATTTTCACGGGCGGCTTTGGGGCTGCCCGGCAGGTTAATAATCAAGGTTTGGTGGCGGATGCCAGCCACCATGCGCGACAACATAGCGTGCGGGGTAACGGCCAGGCTATCGCGGAGCATGGCAAAAACCAACCCCGGCGCCTCGCGGTGAATGACCTGCCGGGTGGCTTCCGGGGTAACGTCTCGGGGGGCAAAGCCGGTGCCGCCGCTGGTCAGAATGAGATCCAGTTTGTCCTCATCTGTCCATTTCAGCAGGGTCGATTTTATACCTTCCAATTCATCGGGGATGATGGCGGTTTGCACCACCTCGGCGTGGAGTTTTTCGGTGATAATTTGGCGGATCACGGGGCCGCTTTTATCCTGATAAACGCCGGCCGCGCCGCGATCGCTGATGGTTAAAATGCCAACTTTATTCATTGTTAATTATCTGGCGAGTTATCCGCCATTCTCGCTGTCATCAATCAGCGCCATCCACGGCCCGTGAATACCGTTTTCTGTGACGCCGTAGTACACGTGCAATTTTTGATCCGGGCCGCGCTGCACCAGATCGTACCGGGTTTGCCCGCCGCGTTTGTGTTTTTTCCACAAGCCAATATCACCGATCCATTCCACCCGGTTAACATCAACGGCGTTGGTTTCATGCTGGGTGAGGGCATACTGCCACAATTTTCTGGCAGATTGGCGGGTAACGTTGTGAACAACGTTATCGTTGCGCAGATCTCGCACGCTGTAAAAATTTTTCCCGTTGCGCGTTTCGCTCAGCACAATTTCAACCCCGGTTTTGGGTTCGGGCGGAGTTTCTTCAATTGATGTGACTTCACCGGCGGGTTCCGGGCTGATACTGGCCTGGAGTTCGCCTTTGGTTAGCAGGCTGCGTTTAACCAAAGCCACAATTTCGTCACGGACGGCCAGGTTGGTATCGGTTTCATCGCGGACGTAGATTTTATATTCGTCGATCACATACGGCGGGTTATCGCCAACCGGCACGTTGATTTGCAGCACTTTTTGGCCCAGCGTGTGATGTTGATCGATTTCAATTTCCAGCGGCGGCGTAATTTTCTTTTCAACCTCGCCTTTGATAATATTGGCGGCTTCTTGGGGTTTGGTTACGCCCACCACCGCCTCGAGCGGGTTGTCTGATAACCCTACATAGATGGTGCCGCCATTGGTATTGGCAAAGGCGCAAATATCGCACAACACGGCGTATAAATGGCCATCACGCCGGGTCATCGATTTATGAAAAGACTGAACAATATTAATGCCTTCTTTTCTGGCTTCGGCCACGTGATCAAAAGGCGCCTGAGCCGGACGAAACGGGCGTGTTCTGGAAAAATCGTTGCCCAGAAATAACGCTTTGAGCGCGTCGAAGCTGACTTCTGGCAAATAAACTTCAACAACCCGGTCGCCAATGCCCAGCCGATTTTTGTCGACGGGGTCTTTAATTAAGCGGTGCGCATCGGAGCCTTGAATGCAGTGCATACGGCGGGGGTATTCTGGTTTTGAGCCGTTAAAAAAGTTAGCCGTAGTGCGCCGGCGTTTGCTTTCCAGGTCGGTAACTTCAAGGGCGTGCAGGTTGGGGTCCTGGGTGTATGAAATTTTTGTTTGCCCCCCAAAATTAAAGCCCTGCATGGCCACGCCGTGCGATGAGTTAGCGTGGGCGGCAATAACCAGCCCGCCCGCTTCGTTGATGATCCGGTAGGCGGTGAGCACATCAACGGTAGCGCCAACTTCGGTAGCGCCTTCGTCCAGCTTTTCAGCCGGAACGCGCAGGCTCAATAAAATATGTTCCAGTTCTCTTAATGTTGTTTCCGGGGGGAAAATACCCAAAACGTGAAAACCCAAAGTCGCGGTTAGTTCAAAGCCGGGCAGCAACAGGATTTTATCCAGCAAGCGGCGAAATTCATTGAGTTTTAGCTGTTCGTCTGGTTTGATGCGGTTGAGTTGCTCTAAAAGTTCTAATTCTCGTAATTCTTCCCGAAGTTTTCTGATGCCGCTTACCGTATTATGGTCGGTAAAAGCCAAAATATCAAGTTCACGGGCCTCGGCAGTATGCAAAATGTCAAGATATGTGCATTTGGGGTCCTGATAATCGCTCGATGCAGGAGTATGAATATGTAAATCAGATCTGTACCAGTTCATTGTATTTCGGCTGTTCCGCCGCTTTCGGGCCACAGTGATAAACCTCTTAAATGGAATAAGGAATAATAGGCGGGTAGTCTACTCATTTTACCACACATCTCCGCTTTGTGTAATTTAATATTCACGAGCGCGTCATAGCCGCAGGTGTATGGTCAGTAACCTTTTCGCCTGTAGCTGGCTATAGTACTGCGGTCTTCGTTTAAGAGGTTGCTCGGACTTGCCTTTATAAAGCTAACGCTGTCTTATGTTGAAATTATGGCTTGGTAAAGAAAAACAACTGTTCATCAGGCTCCCCCGATAGTGCTGCCAACCGGATTAACTAACCGTATCGTTTGAAATAGAGTTGTCGGTAATTAAAATGTCCCGCCAATAAAGCGGGACTTTTTATGTTTAACTCGATCCAGCAATTCTCTGTTGGATTTGGCTTTGGTTGACTGTGAACTATATTTCCTGATAAATTGAGTTATTTAAAATTGATTTGATGCGTTCGGTAATTTCTTCCCATTTAAAGGGTTTGACAAAAAAATCAGTCGCGCCGGCCTTTAAACAGATACGGCGATAATCGATGGCAGATGTCATAATTATGGGAAGATGCAACCAGCGCTCGCTGGCTCTGATCTTTTGAACGTATTTGGTGGTTTCCTGATTTCCCAAATGAAAATCGAGCAGGATAATGTTGGGGCGTTCAAGCTCAAGCACTTTGAGTACATCGTCACCTTCTACCCGATTGAGAGATGCAGTCTGGTAACCTTCCATTTTAAGGACGGTTTCAACCAGATTACACGTCATAAAATCATCATCTACCACCAAAACTTTTGGTTTTGTCATAAAAATACCACAAATTTACCGGAGATTTTAAAGTGCTATCGCTTTACGGGGTTAGCAGCGAACTGTTATTAAACGGCCATTTAAATCTTTTAACGAAAAAAATTATACCATTTGCCCGGTCAATGTGCAATCCAATTTCTATAAACTTTGGTACTGGTCACCGCCGGAAAAACCGGTGACCTTAACAATTGTGACATAATAACTTGTCATAGTTATTCCTTGCTTTTCATAAGAAAATGTGTTAAGATTTGGAAAACTGAAACAGTTAAGACATCCGCTTAATATCACTCTGCAAATTGTCCTGTGTTCACCGGGAAATATAGGTTAAAAGATGATGGCCCAATCAGAAAAAATAACCGTTGGACACAGAGTATCTTTTAGCCTTTTTATTTCATTATTAATCTTTTTTTTGGCAGCCTGTAACATTGCCGGAGCGCCGGCAGTAAATTTGCAGGCTACAGTTGATACAGCAGTATCCGCAACCCAACAAGCTGGCACCAATGTTCAGGCAACAGTGGATGCGGCAGTAATTGCCACGCTTCAAGCTCAACAGCCCCAACCACCACCTGCAACGCCAGCACCCATTGTGGTTACACCCATTCCAATAGCTACAACGTCTTTTTCCCTGTCCGACGTTGATCAAATCCAGACAACGATTAATAACGAAATCCGCGGGGCCGTCACTCAGGATTTGGCGCTGTTACAGAGTATTTATGCCCCAGACGCGGTTATCATTGACCGAGCCGGCACTCCGGAAAACTTTGCCGATGATACCACCTGGCAAAGCTGGCCCAACATTGCCCGCCGTTACCAGGCATTTTTTTCATCCGGCATATCCTCCATCTCGTTAGTGGCT
Source organism: Anaerolineae bacterium (assembly GCA_022071955.1). Taxonomy (GTDB): domain Bacteria; phylum Chloroflexota; class Anaerolineae; order 4572-78; family J111; genus J095. The sequence continues at coordinate 41,926 of JAJVIM010000009.1, read as the reverse complement.
GCCGCTGTTCAAATTGAAGGTGACCGGGCAATGGTAACCCATAAAGGCACAATTATGGATGGCATTCTTTATCCTGATTATGCGGTTTACACCCTGGAAAAACGAAATGGCCAATGGTTGATTACCGGGCTGGAGTATGGCAACCAGCCGGTGGGCCAACCCTCTAACACTGGCGACGCGGTGGTGGTAAAAGAGGCCTCGCCTATCCCCAAAGATGACGGCCTGTACGAACTTGCTGTTGGCAATCAGCATCGCTACGAGGAACCCTGGGGTTGGGACAAAGGCGACCCATGCACCGCCTGGCAAACCGGCGATTTTGACGACACTAAACCGTATTATCGGGGATTTAATGTTGAGTTGCTGTTAACCAATAATTCTGATAAAAAAGTGCCGGATGATTGGCCAATCAGCTTTACCACGGTCAACGGTAAAAATGTAAAGGCGTGTTACTACGGTTATCCGGGATCAGGCCCGCCGCCGGGAGCAACCAGCAGCGTCACCTTTTTTACCGTGGTGGAACAGGGCGATTATGTGAACACCATCACCCTGAGTCTGGAAGACCAAACCATCAAAATATGTTTGGATGGCCGCGGCGGCTGGTGGCGATGTTAACCAATGTTTTCAGGGGGAGAGGCAGGTAAAAATGGATAACGAAATAATTCCAAACCCGTCAACGCAAGGCTGTGCCAGCAGCGGTTGTTTGCTCTGGTTTTTGGGCGGGATAACGCTAAGCTTCACTATTGTCTTGTCGATGGTGTTGCTGGTATTGTTGATCGGTTCGCTGGCGCTGAACGCCTATTTAGGCTGGCAATTGTCTAATCTGCAAATTACCGTTAGCCAGAAACCGCCCGAAATGCCCGCGATTATTGTAGTAACCGCTACGCCAGAAATTGCCGCGCAACCCACCATCGCCACCGAGCCATCACCCGAGCCAACATTGCTGCCGCCACCAACTACCACAGCTACACCGGTGCCGCCCAACGCCCAGGTGCAGGCGCAAATCGCCACTGTTTCAGCGATTGCCACCGGTGGCGCAGAAGAAGCAGCCGCGTTTGTGCCACCAACAAACACACCCGCTGCTGCCGTTCCGTTAGACCCGGCCAAACAGGGGGCGCCGGCAGCTCAGGCTGCACCTCCACCGGCTAACACGCCCACCGCCGCAGACACACCACCCCATCTGCCTCCCGCCGGTGATCAGGTTGAAGTTGCCGCGCCGTATATCTCTAACAACACATTTGAAATCATTCCCATTGAAGGTGAGCGCGAAAGTCGTCCTGCGGCCGAACACGGCGACTTGAATCTGAAACTGCGCACACCGGAAAAAATCGCTGCCGACGCGAAACTGGTCGAAATCAGTGGCGCGGGCAGCGACCCCAACACGCCCAAATTCAGCAAGGTATTTGAACCCAACATCATTGCGGCCTACGGTATACATGGCTGGGATTGGGCCAAAAATGACAAGAGCGACCTGGTTAACGATGGCAAAGCCATTCTGGTTCAGTTAAAAACTACGCCCGGCAAACCAATTTACATTCCACCCACAGATACAGATATTTTTGGCGGCAATATTTATGCCACCGTTCTCTACGCCGATGAAGACAGTATCACCTATGTTTACGCCCGGCGCGGGAATGTGGTTAAAGGGTATACCATGCACCTGATTGGCCTTGAAACCGATCCCAATCTGGTAAAAGCTTTCCGCGAGAGCGAAGGCAACAACCTGCCCGGTTTAACCCTGACAACACCCATCGGCCGCGCTACCGATAAACTGCTGGTGGCCATTAGAGACAACGGCACCTTTATGGATGCCCGTTCTCTGAAAGATTGGTGGGACTGATGAACCCGTTCTGGAACAGCAACTTTGGCAAGCTGGTGGTGGGGGGATGCGGCACCCAGTTGGGGTTGGCGGCAACCTGCGGCCTGTTGAGTGTTACAGTACTGGTTTGTGCGGTTTGCGGCCTGACTAACTTTTTCACAGTTGGCGTTTCGCAAGACGTTGTTTTTGTTACCACTCCCACGCCCACCGCCGCGGCTACAGCCATGCCTACCCCTACTTCACCGGTTATCGATTCGCTCATTGGGCAGGTGCAGTTACTGCAAGGCGAGCTGGAATTTTTGCGCTCAAACAATTCAGCGGTGGTCATCCAGGCGCCAACAGCCACGCCCACCCCGCCGCCATTTTTGGTCGCCGATCAGAGTTCTACCAACCTGCGCAGCGGCCCCGGCACCGATTACAATGTTGTCGGTGAGTTGGCTTACGGCAACAGCGCGCTGATTGTTGGCCGCAACCAGGACTCAACCTGGTGGTTGGTAACGGCCGGCGACGGTACCTTTGCCTGGGTTGCCGGCAATATGGTCTCAACCAATTACACGTCCGATGAAGTCCCGGTGGTCACTATTCCCTCGCTGATGGTATGGGGTACGCCGGGCGTTCCCACGATCAGTATTGCCGGCGGCGATACGGCAGCGTTGATGTTGCCCGGTACCGAAACCTCCGGCGTGTTGCAACCACGCCCGCTTGTGCCCGAAGGCACTCCAACCGCCGTTTTTAGCGCGCCGCGGCAGTTTGTTGACGATATGCCGGCCTACAAACGCCTGACCGGTCATTTGCTCGTTCCACCGGTGAGCAAAAGCGTCTCTCCGGGGGGCGATCAGATCGCAATTACCGAAAGAATTAAGCTCTATACCATCACCACTGATGGCGCGCTCAGCACCATCTGGTTTGAGGATTCAGCCGACTCTGGTCCCATTGGCAACATCGTCTGGTCGCCAGATGGCGATTACCTGGCATTTGTGGTGGGGTACAAAGTTAAATATTGTAAACCGTGTGAAGGCGTGGTGGTATTGCGGTTGGCCGATGGCAAAATAACTTATCTGGAACACCCCGGCGACCTCGACCTGGACGCTCCCCGCTGGACTCAGGATGGCCGCCTGCTGGTTAACGCCCACCCCGGCGAGCCGGCCAGCGGAATGACCTACGAGTATAGCCTGTCTGGCAAAGGCCAGCCGGCGCAAGGAGCCTACGTGCTCAGCGCCAGCCACGAAGGCCAAAAATGGTATCCGTGGCTGCCGGGTAAAACCTGGCTGGTTGGTTCATTTGAGCGGCCCGATAGTTACAATGCAGACTGAGCATAATTGATGCGAAACGGGGGGCGCGGGTGGCTGGTTGGGCTGCTGGCAATAGCGGCGGCAATGTTGTCGTGCGTTAAGGTTGACCTTTCATCGCCGCCGGCGCCGGTAATGGTTGTGCTGCCCGCGGCTACGGCCATCCCCAGCCCCACCCCTATTGTCTGGCCCACCCTCAGTCCCAGGTCAGACCCGCTCCTGTTTAGAGTAATGACAGCAGGTGTTCAACCTCCGCCGATCTGTCAGTTCCCGGATTTGCCCACCGAACAGCATGTTTCCCGGGATGGCGATTATGACATCAGAGAAAGCCTGGCCGTTGGCCGGATGGAATGTCACGTTACCCGCGATTCCTGCGCCTATAACCGGTTGGTCGGCAAACTTGATCCCTCAATCATTTATAAAAAAGAAGAGAGTAGCCCTTTTGATTCGGAAGATTTGTTGGTTCATCCGGCTATGGTTCAACCGCTCACCCGGCTCAACCAACTGGTACAGGCCGAGTGGGGCGGCACTGTTCAACTCCGCATCACCGATGCTTACGATTCGCTGCTGTCGCACGATCCGACCGACTCCAATCCCGCTACTCGTTACTCGTTGCACTACGAGGGCCGAGCCGTGGATCTGACCACCCTGCCGGTAGATTACGACCGTTATCCCCGGCTGTGCGCGCTGGCAATTTGCGCCGGCTTTGACTGGGTTCACAACGAAACCACCCACTGCCACGCCTCTATTAAAGCGACCAGTTTGTGTGAATTGTGCGGCAATTAACGCTATTCAGCCCAAAGACTTCATCAGCGTTAATGAGATGGTAAAAGATTTACTTATGCCAATAAAAACAAGTGGCGCGTGTGTGAAAACGTGGCCTCGCAGCCCAACAACCCATTGGGCGGTAGGTATTTCCTTTAACCCGGTGCGGCCGAAGCAAAGGAATTAAAAAGTAAAAGATTGTACTGAATTAGTTTGATTTTAAGCCGCCAGCCGTTAAAGTCTGCGTCAAAAATCCCGCTAACAGGGTAACAGGCCATAACTTATCCTAATACAACTGGTCTTTGAGTGGCATTTTTTATACAATTTTCTACAAAATTTCCAAAACTAAATTTTGCATAATACTAAAAAATAGTGTATTTTTATGCCCGCTAATGCCTACCACAACTTTTTGTCCGTTTACTCAATTTCAGGAACAAACCACTTTTTGGTAAAATGTTGGCCGCAGTTTGGGTGACACAGTTCACAATTGCCGACTTTCGGTTTGAAATACTAACAAAGTGTGTATAGTGTAAAATGTTGCTGCCCCAGACAACTCGCTTCCAGGATGTTGCGTTGGTGTTGTGGGTCAGTAAGGTGTCGGTAATCTGCTACAACCCCGGTAGCGGTGCCTACTGTACAAGCTGCCGTACAGTTTTTTCCCGGTTTATTCCATATTTTGTAAACCAAAAATTGACAAGAGGTTGGGGTCTCGTTTGCGAGATTATTTCCCTCACTGCAACAGTTTTGTAACACAATGGTAAACATCATTCAAGGACAGGGCATGCTATGAAGCAAACTTTTCATCCTAGTATGAACACCATTGCCAAAGCTTCCATTATTGGGTTGGGTCTACTGGTGGCGGCTTTAGGTGGTGCCTGGTACTACTTTGTACAATCACCGTTTATGACAAATGTCGGGGTGTCGGTAGAACAATCGGTGCCGTTTAGCCATTTGCATCACGTTCGTCAGCTCGGTATCGATTGCCGCTATTGCCACACCTCGGTAGACGAATCATCCTTTGCCAACGTGCCGCCCACCGAAACCTGTATGAGCTGCCATTCGCAGGTTTGGACCGAAGCCCCCATGCTTGAGCCGGTACGAGCCAGTTGGCAAAACCAAACTGCTCTCCAATGGAACCGGGTCAACAATCTGTCCGGCTTTGTTTACTTTAACCACAGCGTTCACGTAAATAACGGCGTTGGTTGCGAAAGCTGCCACGGCCGGGTTGATAACATGCCTCTGGTGGCCAAAGCCAATACCCTGCAAATGCAGTGGTGTTTGCAGTGCCACCGGGCGCCGCAAAATTACCTCAGACCAAACAGCGAAATAACCACTATGGGATACCAGCCGCCAGAAGGGACCGATCAGGCCACGCTGGGGGCGCAACTGGTTGCAGAATACGGAATTGAAGTCGGCCGTTTGGACGACTGCTCAATCTGTCATCGTTAAGCGGGGTTCTATGAGAAAAAACTTCAATTTACCAGCCATTAAAGAACGCCTGGCCCAGGCCAACGGCAAAAAATATTGGCGCAGTCTGGAAGAAATTGCCGAAACTGAAGAGTTTCAAGACTTTTTAGAACACGAATTTCCTCAGGGTGCAGACCAGTGGTTAAACCCCATTGGCCGCCGCAACTTCTTAAAGTTGATGGGCGCTTCGCTGGCGTTGGGGGGATTGGCCTCCTGTTCACCGCAACCGGCCAAAAAGATTGTGCCGTATGTTAAAGCCCCTGAAGAGGTTGTGCCGGGGCAGCCGCTGTTTTTTGCCACCGCGTTTCAATTGGGCGGTGTAGCCACCGGCATTGTCGCCGAAAGCAACATGGGCCGGCCCACCAAAATTGAAGGCAACCCGGACCATCCCGGCAGCCTGGGCGGCACAAATGCTCTGGCTCAAGCCTCTATTTTGAACCTGTACGATCCCGACCGGTCGCAAACGGTGACCAACGGCGGGCTGGTCAGTGCCTGGGACTCATTTTTGGGTGATTTCATTGTTGAAGTTGCGGCGCAGGGTATGACCGGCGGCGGTGGGCTGCGAGTGCTCACCGGCACAGTTACCTCGCCATTGCTGGCCTCGCAACTGCGGGCGCTGGTTGAGAAATACCCCGACGCCAAAATTGTTCAGTACGACCCCGTAAACCGTGACAACGTGTACGATGGCGCGGTACTGGCTTTTGGGCAGGATGTTAATACCGTGTACCGGTTTGACCGGGCCAAAATTGTGGTTTCGCTGGAAGCCGATTTTATGGCCCCCGGTACCGCTGGCGATGTGCGCTATGCTCACGATTTTGCCGAAGCGCGCCGGTTGCGCCGGGATAAATCAGATATGAACCGGCTGTACCTGGTTGAAAGCACGCCGTCAACGACCGGCACTCTGGCCGATCACCGCCTGCCGCTGCAATCGTCCAAAATCAAAGCCGTGGCCCAGGCCATCGCTGCCCAATTGGGAGTGGGTGTTGACGCACCCGCCGACCTGCCGGAAGTTTCGGCCGAATGGGTGGCTGCGGTTGTTGAAGATTTACAAGCCCACCCCGGTGAAAGCCTTGTGGTGGCCGGCAGCGGCCAACCGGGGCTGGTGCACGCCCTGGCGCACGCTATCAATGAAAAGCTGGGCAACGTGGGCAGCACCGTAGTCCACACCGAGTCGCTGGTGAGCGCGCCGGCCAACCAAACCGACGATTTGCGCCAACTGGCCGAGGATATGGCCAGCGGCGTGGTTAGCGTGCTGGTGGTGTTGGAGACCAACCCGGTTTATTCTGCCCCGGCCGATCTGGACTTTATTAAGGCGATGCAAAAAGTGCCGTTCCGCGTGCATTTGGGCCTGTATGAAAATGAGACATCGGCATTGTGCCAGTGGCACGTGCCGGCCAAACACTATCTTGAAAACTGGGGCGATGCCCGCGCCTACGATGGCACCGCTACGCTCATCCAGCCGCTGGTTGAGCCGCTCTACCCGGCGACAAAAAGTTCGGTTGAAATGATGGCCGTGATGCTGGGCCAGGCCGATGCCACCGAATACGATCTGCTGCGCCAATACTGGACTGACCAGGGAATTGATGATCAGGCCTGGAAAGAGTCTCTGTTTAACGGGTATGTGGCTAATACCGCGCTGCCGGTCAAAACGGTTTCGGCCAATTTGGCCAGTCTGACATCGGCGTTGCAGCAGGAACCTGCCGCGGATGGCGAAGGGCTGGAAATTGTATTTCGGCCAGACCCCACCATTTACGATGGGCATTTTTCTAACAACGGCTGGCTGCAAGAGTTGCCCAAACCGATTACCAAACTCACCTGGGATAACGCGCTATTGTTAAGCCCAAATACAGCCGCGACTTTCGGCCTGGCCTCGCAGGATGTAGTGGTGGTTGATTACGAGGGCCGAACAATCCATGCGCCGGTCTGGATTTTACCGGGCCAGGGCGATAATGTTGCCACCATGTTTTTGGGTTACGGCCGTCAGCGCGTGGGCCGGGTGGGCAATGGCATCGGGGCAAACGCCTACAGTATCCGTACCTCTACCGCGCCGTGGTTTGGCAAAGGGGTAACGTTGCGCAAAAGCGGCGACACCTACCGCCTGGCTTCCACCCAGTTGCACTGGAATATGGAAGGCCGCGAGCCGGTTAGGGCCGGTACGCTGGCCATGTACCAGAAAGACCCCGAATTTGTGCAGCACATTGGCGAGCACGAAGTAGACCCCAACCTGACGCTGCTGCCAAAGTGGGATTACAACAGCTACGCCTGGGGTATGGTGGTTGATTTGAACACCTGCAACGGCTGCAACGCCTGCGTGGCCGCCTGTGTGGCCGAAAACAACATCCCGGTGGTCGGTAAGGACCAGGTGCTGGTGGGGCGTGAAATGCAGTGGATTCGGATTGATACCTATTACGAAGGCGATCTGGAAAACCCCCACACCTATCAACAGCCAATGATGTGCCATCACTGTGAGCAGGCCCCGTGCGAACTGGTTTGTCCGGTCAACGCCACGGTTCACGATCACGAAGGGTTGAATGTGATGGTTTACAACCGCTGCATCGGAACCCGTTACTGCTCTAACAACTGCCCGTACAAGGTGCGCCGTTTCAACTACCTGCACTACTCGGATGAAACCACCGAATCGCTCAAGGGCGTGCGCAACCCCAATGTAACTGTCCGAACGCGCGGCGTTATGGAAAAATGCACCTACTGCCTGCAACGTATCAGCCATGCCCGGATTGCCGCCAAAAACGAAAACCGGCGTATCCGTGAAGGTGAAGTGATCACCGCCTGCCAGGCGGCCTGTCCCACCAAAGCCATTGTTTTTGGTGATACCAACGATCCCAACAGCCAGGTTTCCAAACTCAAACAGGAGCCAACCAACTATGGCGTGCTCACTGAACTGGGCGTGCGTCCGCGTACATCCTACCTGGCCAAACTGACCAATCCGCATCCGGCCCTGGCCGGCGAAAACGGCGCCGCAGCCGAGCAGCACGGTTAATTCAACGCATCACCCAGGCGGTTTAACTGCCAGCAAGGAGCAAACATATGCAACTTAGCCAATCTCAGGATGTGCCGGTACCGGCCGATGCCCATATTCTTGAACCGGGCCACAATTACGATTCAATCAGTAAAAAGATCAGCAACATTGTGCTGGATGTTCGAACTCCGTTCGGCTGGGTGGTTGGGTTTGGTTTGGGCGCAATTTTGTTGACAATGTACCTGATTTCGGTGGCCTACCTGTTTGCCACCGGCATCGGGATTTTTGGCAATAATATGCCGGTGGCCTGGGCCATCCCCATTGTCACCTTTGTGTGGTGGATTGGGATTGGGCACGCCGGCACGCTCATTTCGGCCATTTTGTTTTTGCTGCGCCAGGAGTGGCGAACCTCAATCAACCGCTTTGCCGAGGCGATGACCCTGTTTGCTGTTACCTGCGCCGGGTTGTACCCCATTTTGCATCTGGGGCGGCCGTGGGTTTTTTACTGGATTATGCCTTATCCCAACACCTTTGGTATGTGGCCCAACTTCCGCAGCGCGCTGGCCTGGGACGTATTTGCCATTACCACCTACGCCACAGTGTCGGCCTTGTTCTGGTACGTGGGCCTTATCCCCGATTTGGCCGGTATGCGCGACCGGGCCAAACACCCGGTGCTGAAAGTGCTGTACGGGATGGGGTCGCTGGGCTGGCGCGGTTCCGCCCGCCACTGGGATCGCCACCAGGCGCTGTATTTGCTGCTGGCGGCCATTGCCACGCCGCTGGTGGTTTCGGTACATACCGTGGTCAGCTTCGACTTTGCCATTTCGCAAGTACCCGGCTGGACCACCACGGTACTGCCGCCCTACTTTGTGGCTGGCGCGGTTTTCTCCGGCTTTGCCATGGTGGTGTCGTTGCTGGTGCCCATCCGCAAAATTTACCACATTGAAGATATGATCACCGTCCGCCACTTTGACGTGATGGGCAAGGTGCTGCTAACCACCGGCCTGATTGTGGGCTACGGCTACACCACCGAATTTTTTACCGGTTTTTATGGCGGCAACATTTACGAAGTTTCGATGATGAATTACCGGTTAACCGGCGCGTACGCGCCATTTATCTGGTTCCTGTTTGCCTGCAACATTGTGTCCATCCAGTTTCTGTGGTTTAAGCGGGTACGCACCAATATGTGGTTGATGTTCATTATTTCGCTCATTATCAACACCGGCATGTGGCTGGAGCGTTTTATGATTGTGATCGTCAGCCTCACCCACGATTTTCTCCCAACATCGTGGGGGCTGTACAGCGCCACCCGCTGGGACCTGTCGTTAATGTTTGGTTCGCTGGGGTTGTTCCTGACGCTGCTATTCCTTTTTGTGCGCACGCTGCCGATGATTTCGGTGTTTGAGATGCAGGAAATGATTCATCATCAAGAGTCCCACCACTAATTTTTGGAGTGAAAGTATGAGCGCAGCAGAAACTAGCGGTCCTGATTATTTTGGTTTGATGGCCGAATTTAGCGACGCCGACGAGTTGCTAGCCAAAACTCGGCAGGTGTACCAGGCCGGCTACCGGCACATCGATGCCTATACCCCTTTCCCCATTCAGGGGTTGTCTGAAGCGTTGGGAATCAAACGCAACTGGGTGCCCTACATCGTTTTGCTTGGGGCATTTGGCGGCGGCATTACCGGCTATTTGCTTCAATATTGGACTTCGGTGATTGCCTATCCCCTCAATATTGGCGCGCGGCCGTTAAATAGCTGGCCGTCGTTTATGGTTATCACTTTTGAAATGGCAGTGCTGGGCGCCGGTATTTTGGGTGTGGTTGGGATGATCGCCCTGAATAACCTGCCCATGCCCTATCACCCGGTTTTCAGCGTGCCCCGGTTTCAACTGGCCTCACGAGACCGATTTTTCCTGTGCATTATGCAAACCGACCCGCGCTTTGATCTGGCCAAGACCCGCGCATTTCTGGAGAGTTTGGGGCCTGACGGCGTTTACGAGGTGGAGCAAGACCCAGCCACCAAAGTATACGAGTGACATTCCAAGAGGGAAAGCACTTTATGAATAACAGACTAACCCTAAAAAGTATCCCGAGTATTGTATTTTTGGCCGCCGCTGTGCTGTTAATGGCCGGCTGCGATCTGGTGCCGCTGCACATGCGGGTTCAACCCCGCTACGAGCCGCTGGACCCCAGCGCTATGTGGGCCGACGGGATGTCGGCGCGGCCAATTCCGGCCAACACCATTCCGCGCGGCCACTGGGGTGAAATTAAAATAGACCCCATCTATTACACCGGCAAAATCACCGAAACGGGATATGTGCAGCAAATGCCGATTACGGTTAATCGCGCCACGTTGCAACGCGGACAGGAACGCTTCAATATTTTCTGCTCCCCCTGCCACGGCCGGGTGGGCGACGGCCAGGGGATGATTGTGCAGCGGGGGTTAAAGAAACCCCCTTCATTCCACGATCCGCGGCTGGTTGACTCGCCGGACGGCTACTTTTTTGACGTGATGGCGAACGGCTTTGGCGTTATGTATGGCTACGCCTCGCGGATTAACCCGGACGATCGCTGGGCCATTGTGGCCTACATTCGGGCGCTGCAATACAGCCAAAATGTTCACCTTGACAGCTTGCCGGCAGACGTACGTCAGCAAATTGAGTCTCAGTTACAGTAACAACCTGTATGGAAGGTACAGCATGAACCACACAGAACTGCACCCGCAGTTAAAGCGATTGCAAAGAAATTCAATACTTGTTGGCGTGGTTGGAATCATTGTGGCCGCCGGTGGCGCGGCGCTCAGCACCGAGCAGTTTTTTCAGGCCTACCTGTTGGGCTATGCCTACTGGATGCAACTGGCGCTGGGCTGTATGGGGGTATTGCTAATCCACCAGCTTACCGGCGGGCAATGGGGCTTCACTATTCGCCGTCTTCTGGAAACCGGTGCGATGACTCTGCCGGTGATGGCCCTGTTTTTTATCCCCATTCTTGTGGGCATGCCCTGGCTCTACCCCTGGACCAACCCCGAGCTTGTGGCCGAATCTCACGTGCTGTCTTACAAAGCCGGCTGGTGGCTCAACGTCCCCTTCTTTGTTGGCCGAACCGTGCTCTATTTTGTCATTTGGAGTGTTCTGGCCTACCTGCTCAACAAATGGTCGCTGCAACAGGATAAAACCGCCGAACCGCGTTTAAGTATTCGCTTGAAAAACCTCAGTGCGCTGGGTATAATCCTGTTTGTGCTGGCCACAACCTTTGCCGCCTTTGATTGGTTAATGAGTACCGACCCCATGTGGTACTCATCCATGTACGGCGTCATCTATTTTTCCGGTGCGGCCATTTTCGCTATCGCCGCCTCCATTTTGTTCACCCGCTACATGTCGCAGCGCGACGAAGCCCTGGGGCAGCAAGCAACCATTTTTATGTTTAACGACCTGGGCAACTTTCTGCTGGCTTTCGTCTCGTTTTGGGCTTATGTTTCGTTCTCCCAATATCTCATTTTGTGGTCATCTAACCTGCCAGAAACCATTACCTTTTACTTCATTCGCTCGCAGAACGGCTGGCAGTTCCCGGCAATAGTGCTGATGGCCTTTGGCTTTTTTGTTCCGTTCCTCATTCTCCTGTCTCGCCGAAACAAACGCAACGTCAACCTGTTGATTGGGCTATCGCTGTTTTTGCTGCTGATGCGCTTTGTCGACCTGTACTGGATTTTGATGCCGACATTTTATCCGCAAGGCTTTTACTTTAACTGGATGAGCATTTTTACAGTAGCCGGCATTGGCGGCATTTGGGTGTGGTTGTTTATCAGATACCTGGCCGGGAAATCGCTGCTGCCGCTGCACGATCCACGGTTTGAAACCGCTCACAACGATACCCATACTCCCGCAAAGCAATTAAAGGAGGCCGCTGCTCATGACTGAACACGAAAACGTGCCGCTCACCAATGAGGGCGTTGAATACGAAGAGAAAGATCTAAAACTCGCCTGGCTGGCCGGTGCGGCGGTTCTCATTTTGGTGGTAACAGTTGGGGCAATGGGACTGCTTGCCGTAATTCTGGGCGGGCTTGAAACCCGGCGCGAAGCTCTGGGGCCAACCCCGTTGCCGCTGCTTGATGTTAGGCCCACGCCGCCCGCGCCCCGATTGCAACCCAACCCCATCGATGGCACAACCGGCGAGCAGCAATTAATTGATTTGCACGCTCAGGAAAATAAAACTCTAACCTCCTACGGTTGGGTAAACCAGGAAGCCGGTATCGTCCGGGTGCCCATCGATGAAGCCATCATTTTGCTTACTCCGGAGGATGGCGAACCACCCAAGTAGGTCACCGGCTCTATGAGTCAGTTATGATACCTTTCAAAGTTAAAGTTTTTTGGATTGTTTTAGTCTTGTTGGTTTGGGCGACGCCGGTTTTGGCCCAGAAACCCTTACCACAAGACATTATTACCCAGGTAAGGTTTGAGCAAAAACTTGATGCGCAAGTGCCGGCCAATCTGGCCTTTACCGACTCAACCGGTAAAGCCGTCACCCTGGGTGACTATTTTGGCGATAAACCCATCATTCTGGATTTGGGCTACTACGAATGCCCCATGTTGTGCTCGCTGGTGCGCAACGGGCTGTTTGAAAGCCTGAAACAACTGGATTTTACCGTTGGGCAGGATTTTCAGGTGCTCATTGTCAGCATCGATCCCGGTGAAACCCCGGACATTGCCGAGGTAAAGCGCCGCGCGTCGATGATGGATTACGGGCGCTCCACCTCAACCGATGGCTGGAACTTTTTGGTTGGCCAGGAAGACAACATTAAACAACTGGCTGATACCATCGGCTTTAAATACGTTTACGACGCTGAAATTGATCAGTATGCTCACCCCAGCGGGGTGGTAATTTTAACGCCAGATGGCCGGGTATCCCGCTACTTTTACGGGATAGAATTTCCGGCCACAACGCTCCGGCTGGGGCTGGTTGAAGCGGCCGCCAACAAAATTGGCTCTCCGGTAGACCAGTTACTGCTCACCTGTTACCACTACGATCCGGTGTCCGGGGAATACACCCTGGCCATTATGAATATCATTCGGATTATTGGGGTAGCCACGGTGGTAATAGTGGGGGGCGTAGTGCTTTTTATGGTTCGCCGGGATCACGAAAAATCATCACCCCGGCCGGTCTAACACTTACTTGTTAATCTGCAGTTCTTTGAGGTGAGGTTGAACATACATGGATAATTTCTCATTTTTCCCTGAGCAAGCATCCACAATGGCTGCCCGTATTGACTCGATTTACTTTACGCTGGTTGCCCTTAGCATTCTGTTTGCAACGCTAATTGCCGTATTTTTGGTGTACTTTGGCATTCGCTACCGGCGCAGCGCCAAAACCGACCGCTCCAATATTCTGCACGAAAGTATGGCGCTTGAGTTTGGCTGGTCGTTTATCCCATTTTTAATGGCGATGGGCATTTTTGGCTGGTCGGCGTTTGTTTATTACGACATCAACCGCCCGCCCGATGACGCTCTGGAAATTTACGTTATCGGCAAGCAGTGGATGTGGCAGATTCAACATCCTTTGGGCAAAAGTGAAATCAACGAGCTGCATGTGCCCATCAATCAGCCGGTGAAACTGATTATGACTTCGCAGGATGTGATTCACAGTTTTTACATCCCGGCGTTCCGGCTCAAACAGGACGTGTTGCCGGGGCGATACACCACGCTTTGGTTCCAGGCCACTCAGCCCGGCGAATATCACCTGTTTTGCGCCGAATATTGCGGCACCGATCACTCACAGATGATTGGCAAGGTGGTGGCAATGGGCCAGCAGGAATACGAGCGCTGGCTGAGCGGTAATGTGGCCAGCGAGTCGATGGTGGATGCCGGCAAGCGCCTGTTTAACGACAACGGTTGCAGCTCGTGTCACCTGGCGTCCGGTACGGGGATTGGCCCGGCGCTGGAGGGTATCTTTGGCACAGAAGTTCAGCTCGAAGGGGGCGGCACCGCGCTGGTTGACGAAGTCTACCTGCGCGAGTCTATCCTTGATCCGCAAGCCAAAGTTGTAGCCGGTCATCAACCGGTGATGCCCTCTTACCAGGGAGTGATCAGCGAAGGCGGCGTGTTGCAATTAGTGGCCTATATTAAATCGTTGAGCAACACACAGTAGGTATCAAAGGGGTTCAATAAGGAGGAAACAATCAATGACAGTATCTTCACCACCTGTCAAGCTTGGGAAGCCAAGCGAAAATTATTTAAACTGGGCCTACGGTATAAAATCCTGGCTGTTAACCACCGACCATAAACGTATTGGAATTCTCTACCTTATTTCCATTACTGCTTTCTTTGCGTTGGGCGGTGTGGCGGCCGGCCTGGTTCGCCTTGACCTGTTAACCCCGCAGGGTGACTTGCTCACGAATGATAACTACAACAAGGCTTTTACGCTACACGGCGTAATTATGGTCTTCTTCTTCCTGATCCCATCGATCCCGGCCACGATGGGCAATTTTTTTATCCCGATTATGATTGGGGCCAAAGACCTGGCGTTTCCACGGTTAAACCTGGCCAGTTGGTACGTGTATATGATCGGCGGGTTGTTCACCCTGTCGGTGGTGGTGCTGGGCGGCGTTGACACCGGCTGGACGTTTTACACCCCCTACAGCAGCACTTATGCCAACACCGCGGTTATTCTGGCTGCGGTGGGGATTTTTACCGCCGGTTTTTCATCAATCTTCACCGCGATCAACTTTTTGGTGACCATCCACAAAATGCGCGCGCCGGGCCTTACGTGGTTCCGCCTGCCGTTGTTTGTGTGGGCGCACTACGCTACCAGCATCATCATTCTGCTGGGTACGCCGGTGCTGGCAATCACCCTGCTGCTGGTTGGCGTTGAACGACTGTTCCGCATTGGAATTTTTGACCCGGCGCTGGGCGGTGATCCCATCCTGTTTCAGCACCTGTTCTGGTTTTACAGCCACCCGGCGGTGTACATTATGGTTCTGCCCTCGATGGGCATTATCAGCGAGCTGATCACGGCTTTCTCACGGCGGCGGATTTTTGGCTACAAAGCCATCGCCCTGTCCAGCCTGGCTATCGCGCTGTTGGGCTTTTTAGTGTGGGGCCACCATATGTTTGTCAGTGGCCAATCGGTTTACGCCGGCCTGGTTTTCTCCATACTCACCTATTTTGTGGCTATTCCTTCGGCCATTAAGGTGTTTAACTGGACGGCCACGCTGTACAAAGGAACCATCATTTACAAAACGCCTATGCTGTACGCAATGGGTTTTATTGGCCTGTTCACCATTGGCGGGTTGACCGGCCTGTTTCTGGGGGCGGCGGCGGTTGATGTTCACGTGACCGATACCTATTTTGTGGTCGCCCACTTTCACTATGTGATGGTTGGGGCCACTATTATGGCCTATCTGGGCGGGCTGCATTTTTGGTGGCCCAAAATGACCGGCCGCATGTACAACGAAAGCTGGGGGATTTCATCGGCCATTTTGATTTTTATTGGCTTTAACCTTACCTTCCTGCCGCAGTTTGTTATGGGCTATATGGGGATGCCGCGCCGTTATCACGTTTACCCGGAGGAGTTTCAGATTTACCACGTGGCCTCTACCGCCGGCTCAACCATTATGGCTGTGGGGTATCTCTTGCCGCTCATCTACCTGACGATGTCGCTGTTTGTGGGCAAAAAAGCCGAAGATAACCCGTGGGGTGCTGCCGGGTTAGAGTGGACAACCAGTTCACCGCCGCCCCACGATAACTTTGCTGAAACGCCCATTGTTACCGAAGAAGCCTATGCTTATCCTGAAACCAAGACAGCGGAGGTGCCGAGTGGCGCATAAAACCGCAGTTGTTGCCCCGTATTTTCACGATATCGACCAGCAGCGCGAAGTTAACGCGCTGGGGATGTGGGCGTTTCTGGCCACAGAAGTGATGTTTTTTGGCGGCCTGTTTATGGCCTACGTTGTGTACCGCTTTTCCTACCCGGAAGGCTTCATCGAAGGCAGCCACGAGTTGAATCTGCTGCTCGGCTCAATCAATACGGTTATCCTGCTGGTCAGCAGTTTCACAATGGCTATGGCCGTGCATTCGGCCCAAACGGATGCCAAACGCAAACTGGTAATGTTTTTGATCCTCACTATTTTGTTGGGCACGGTTTTTCTGGGCATTAAAGGGGTAGAATACTACGAAAAATTTGCCCACCATCTGGTTCCGGGGCCAAATTTTGAATTTCACGGCGCAAACGGCAACCATGTGCAGCTCTTTATCAGCCTGTATTTTGCCACCACCGGCCTGCACGCCATCCATATGATTATTGGTGTGGGCGTGCTGACCTACTTTTTGATCAAAGCGATCATGGGCCGCTACAACTCGCTCAATTACGATCCGGTTGAAATGGTGGGCCTGTACTGGCACTTTGTGGATATTGCCTGGGTATTTATTTTCCCGCTTTACTATCTGATTGAACGTTATCTAACGCTTGGCTAACCAGGGAGACAAAACAATGGAACAAGAACACGGCACTCACCATATTGTACCGGTTAGAATTTACCTGATGGTTTTTGGCGCGCTGATGGTGCTTGCTGCGCTTACGGTTGGCGCTTCTTTTATTAACCTGGGCGTGTTTAACAACCTCATCGCCCTGGCAATTGCGGTGACCAAAGCCGGGCTGATTATGGCCTTTTTTATGCACCTTAAATACAGCAGCCGCTTAACCTGGATTGTGGCCGGGGTGGGGTTTTTCTGGCTGATTATCTTTTTTGTAATCACCCTTGGCGACTATATGGCGCGCGGCAGTATCCCCGGCATGTTGGGGCCGCAATCTGTTTACAATCCCTGGCTCAATTAAACCGGCAGCCAGCCAAAGTTTGAACTTACCAGAGCGGCGGAGCAATCTGCCGCTTTTTGTTATCTATCCCGGGGAGCGATTTGGAAACATCTGATCGATTTTTGGGTTTCCGAACGCTCACAGCAAAAGAGTGTGTTCCCTATTTGCCACAATTGCAGCAGTTGGCTAAATTTAAAGCCGCCATTGCGTCGGGAAATGTGGCGCTGGTCGCTATTGTTTGGCTACAAAAGTGCCGATAATATTAATAGCAACAATGGGGGATAGCATAAAAGAGTGTTATTTAATACTATCAGGGATGGGTGATAGATTGTCGACCCCCGCTTGAAGGATGTTATGAATAAGTTACGCGCCCTCGTTATCGACGACAGTCGTCAGGTCCGAGATTTTTTAATTGAATACGTTCTGGAGCCTAACGGGTTTGAGGTCGATATTGCTGTCGACGGGTTGCAGGGATTGCACAAAGCCGTAAATACTCTGCCGGATGTCATTTTAATGGATTATGAAATGCCCCGGATGACCGGGTTGGAAGTGCTGCGCAGTTTGCGCCACAAGCACCAAAACAAAACCCCGGTTATTTTGATGACTTCCCACGGTTCTGAAGAAATAGCCGTTGAAGTGTTCCGCCTGGGGGTACACGACTACATTATGAAGCCGTTTGACCCCAAAACTATGCTGGCCGCCATTGAAAATGCGCTGTCGGTCACGCGCTTGCAACGAGAAAAAGAGGCGCTGACCCGCCGGATTATGCAGGCCAACCAGCAGCTAACCCAGCGCCTGGAAGAGTTTAACACGCTGAACGAAGTGGGTAAATCCATCACGGCGTTGATGAATCCTAACCAGCTTTTGGAGCGGATTATCGATGCGGTGCTGATGGTGACCCGCAGCGAAGAGTGTACGCTGGTGCTGGTAGATTCGGGAACCGGCAGGGTTAAAAAGCAGTTAACCCGCCAGCGCGCCGGCGAACACGACCGTCCCGGCCACACCAAATTATTGAACACCGGCGCCCTGGCTGGCGGCAACGGCAAAACCATCGAAAAGATCAGCGAAACCGTGCTGTCGGTGCCGATTCAGGTGGGCAAAAAAGCGTTTGGCACGCTGAGCATCCGCAAAGACGTAGGCAGCAAATTTACCTATCACGATAACCGGCTGCTGGGTATGCTGGCCGACTACGCAGCGATCGCTATCCAGAATATGCAGTTGGTGCGCCAGATCCAAACCACCAAAGAACGGGAAAAGCAACAGATTCGGGGTTTGTTTGAGCGGTATGTGGCCCCGTCTGTGGTTCACCAAATGCTCAACGAACCGGGACGGGTCAGTTTGGGCGGCGTGCGCCAAACCTGCACCATCTTATTTGCCGACGTGCGCGGCTTCAGCGCGTTCAGCTCGCGGATTTCGCCGGAAATATTGATTGAACTGCTCAACCAGTATCTGCGCGTTGCGGCAGACGCCATTGCGGCCCGGGAAGGCACGCTGGATAAATTTATGGGCGATGCCGTCATGGCCTTTTTTAACGCGCCGCTGCCTCAGTCTGATCACCCCATCCGGGCGGTGCGGGCGGCCTGGGCAATGAGCCGGGCGGTGAAGGAACTGCACCGGCGGCTGCCGCCGCAGTACCACCTGGATTTTGGGATTGGCGTGGGCATTGGTGATGCCGTGGTAGGCAATGTGGGTACCCCCCAAATGATGAACTACACCGTTATTGGCGATGCCGTTAATAGAGTGAAGCGGTTGCAGGAAAACGCCAAAGGCGGGCAAATCCTCATCAGCCAGATCACCTACCATATGGTGCAGGAATACATTGAAGCCCGCTCGCTGGGAGATATTCAGCTTAAGGGGCAGTCGTACCCGGAAATGATTTACGAAGTGCTCAACGTGGAAGACTAAAAAAGAGGCGAGCCGCGGCTCGCCTCTTTTTTTGCGGCTCAATAACTGAACTCGCCCAGTTTCACCTTGCCCCGGAACGTCCAGTAAATGATGGCCGTATAAGTGAGCACCAGCGGCATACCCACCACCGCGATAATGGACATTACGGTCAAGGTTTTTGTTGATGAGGCCGCGTTGTAGATGGTTAAATTATAGGCCGGGTCCAGGCTGCTGGCGATCATATTGGGGAACAGCGCCACGCCAAACAAAAACAGCAGTCCCAGAATTGTGAAAATTGACGACAGAAAGGCGTAAAACGGTTGCTCCAGGTAGATGGCGCGGGGAATGTTGGCAATCGCCAGCACGGTGAACACCACCGCCAGCCAGCCGAGCGGGTATTCCTGAAAATGACGGGTAACTTCTGGCCGGGCCACCAGCGTAAAAATGGTCACCAGCATATAGAAGATCAAAAAGAAACCAAAGGTGCGCCACATCCAGCCTTTGAGGCGGGTTTGCAGCTCGTCTTCTGTTTTGAGGTACAAAAAGATGGAGCCGTGCATGGCAAACAGCGTCAGCGTAAACAGGCCCACCAGCAGCGAATACGGGTTAAGCAGATCAAACACGGTGCCCTGGTAAATGCCACGCTCGCCAATGGGGATGCCCCACAGGGTGTTGCCCACGGCCACGCCCATTAAAAACGCGGCCAGTGTGCTGGCCAGGGCAAAGGCTACATCAAACGCCGTGCGCCACAGCCGGGCCTGGCTCTTGCTCCGAAACTCAATGGCCGCCGCCCGAAAGATGAGCGCAAACAACAACAGCATAAATGGAATATAAAAGCCGGAAAAGGCGCTGGCGTAGGCAATGGGAAACGCGGCAAACAGCGCCCCGCCAAACGTTACCAGCCACACCTCGTTGCCATCCCACAGCGGGCCAATCGAGTTAAGCAGCAGCCGGCGCTCGGTGTCCCGTTTACCAATAAACAGGTACAGCATACCCACACCCAGATCAAACCCGTCCAAAATAGTGTAGCCAAACAACAAAATACCCAGCAAAACAAACCAGAGAATGTTCAGATCCATTCGCTTTTCCTTATCAACTAAGAATCGCCCAGGCCGGGCTTGCTCCGGCTGACCGCGGCGGTCACTAAATTATCAAAGGTGGTGGCGGCAGGCGGCAAACTCACCGGCTCCGGGCCGTGTTGAATTTTGCTGTTGAGCACATACACCCACACCGCAAACAGCAGCAGGTAAATCAAGCCAAACATTACAATCGATGACACGACCATTCCGCCTGTTACCGACTCTGATACGGCCTGGTTGGTGCGCAGCATACCATACACAATCCAGGGTTGGCGGCCCATCTCTGCGCTTACCCAGCCCAACTCATTGGCCAGATACGGCCCCACCACCGCAAACACAAAAATCCACAACAGCCAGCGTTGCTCAAACAGCAGGCCGCGCCACCACAAAAAGCAGGCCAGCAGCGTTAACCCGATGAAGCCCATACCGAGCGCCACCATCAGGTGATAGGTTTGAAAGATTACCTGGACATTGGGCCAGTCATCCGGCGGAAATTCCGTGAGGCCAGTAACCGGCTCGGTGAAGTTCCAGTGTACCAAAAACGACAGCCCGCCCGGCAGGCCAACGCCATAGCGCACCGTCT
Organism: Anaerolineae bacterium; assembly: GCA_022071955.1. Lineage (GTDB taxonomy): Bacteria > Chloroflexota > Anaerolineae > 4572-78 > J111 > J095. The sequence continues at coordinate 21,260 of JAJVIM010000009.1, read as the reverse complement.
GTTCCTCGTTAGAGGGCAGGCCAAACAGGTAAAGCGTGGCCGGCCCGGTTTGGTAGTGGCCTTCGTAGGCGGCCAGTTTGGCCGGCTGATGGCGGGCTACGTTATCGGCCTGAAAGTGGCCGGTGGTCAGCGCCAGCAGCGAGCCGGCGGTGGCCAGCACCAGCGCCACTTTAAAAGTTTTGGTGGCAAAATCCAGATGTTTGCCTTTGAGAATGTAGAAGGCTGAAATAGAGAGCACAAAAAAGCCGCCCAGAATTAAAGCCCCCACCCACACGTGCAGCAGGCGCGGCACGCTGGACGGGTTAAAGACCATCGCCCAAAAGCTGGTAATTTCGGCACGGGCGGTCAGTCCCTCGCCTACAATCTGGTAGCCGGCCGGCGTTTGCATCCACGAGTTGGCCACCACAATCCAGATCGACGAGAAAATACTGCCCAGCGCCACCATTACTGTGGAGAAAAAGTGCATTCGCGGCGAAACCTTATCCCAGCCAAATACCAGCACCGCCAGAAACCCGGACTCCAGGAAGAAGGCAAACACGCCTTCGGCGGCCAGCGCCGAGCCAAAGACATCACCAACGTAGCGGGAATAGGCCGCCCAGTTAGTGCCAAACTCAAATTCCATTACGATGCCGGTGGCCACGCCCATGGCAAAATTAATGGCAAAAATTTTGGTCCAGAATTTGGCCATCGCCTCGTACTGCGGGTCTTTGGTTTTAAGGTACATACCTTCAATGCCCACCATAATAATGCCCAGCCCAATGGTTAACGGTGGGAACAAATAGTGGAACATTATGGTAAAAGCAAACTGAATCCTTGACAGCAGCAATGGATCAAAAGCCATAGCGACTCTTCCTTAATTTTGTTTGTGATAAGTTTTACAGAAGCTGTCTCTGGATTATAAGGCGCTACGGAGAAAATATCAAGCAAATTATCAGGTGAGGTGGACTTATAGTCTGGGCTTGATTTGTGAAATCATTGACAAGCGAACTGTATATGTGCTAGAATCAGCGTGGATGTTGTGTATCTCCGCACCATCTGCTTGCTCGATCTCCTGACCTTTCCCCTGTTTTCCCCGGGAATACCCCAGTTTTGCCGGACCCTGTCCACAACTTTTTCTGACTATTGTTGTTGATCTGGCTCTCTTGCCTCTGCTGCCACGGGCCTGCCCAACTGGTCTGCTATCCTGCCCCCAGGTATCGGTCACACCATCTGACCTGAATATCTTGTTCAGGCCGGTGTTTGTGTTCTGGTCTTGCCACAGGAGGGCACGTCTATGTTTAAGCGAATCATTGTTATCTGTTTGCTTTTGTTGGCTTTGAGCGGCTGTGCGCCAGCGCCAGCCGTTCAACCGACCGCGCCGCCGGCCACAGTTCCCCCCACTTCGGTGGCGCTGGCCGACATTCCGACTGCGGTTCCGGTGGCAACCTCCACTCCCCAACCGACCCTGCTCCTACCCACATCCACAACTCAGCCAACCCCTACTTTCCAACCGACCAACTCCCTGCCCGCGCAAGAATACCAGTGGACCAGCGTCTGGGGCAGTTCAGGCAGCGATGTCTTTCTTGTTGGCTACGAAGGCAAGCTGATGGAGGGTGATGAGAGCGGGCGTGTGGCCAGGATTATCCATTACGACGGCCACGTTTGGTCGCCAATGGACGCCCCCGCCACTGATTGGCTCGGAGTCATTTGGGGCAGTTCAGGCAGCGATGTCTTTGCCGCTGGGCACGGCGGTACCATTTTGCATTATGACGGTAGTAAATGGTCGTTGATGGACAGCGGGACCAATCGCACCTTGTTGGGTATCTGGGGCAGCTCGGCCAATGATGTCTACGCCGTTGGTAACGTGGGCACCATTCTGCATTACAATGGCCAAACCTGGTCGCCAATGGATAACGGTGGCGTGTACACGTGGTTGCTGGCCGTGTGGGGCAGTTCGACCCGTGATGTTTTCGCCGTTGCGGACAATGGCAACATTTTGCATTATGATGGCAAAACCTGGTCGCGGACGAAAAGTGGTTCAAACGATTTATGGGGTATCTGGGGCAGTTCAGGCCGCGATGTCTTTGTCACCGGCGAAACCGGCGGCACTATCCTGCATTACAACGGCAGCAAATGGTCATCAATGGACAGCGGTACCACCGCTGACATGTGGGCTGGCATCTCTGGTACCTCGGGCAGCGATGTGTTTGCTGCGGGCGGTAACGGCACGATTGTGCATTACGACGGCCAAAACTGGTCAAAACTGGACAGCGGCACCAGTAACGATATTGAGAGTGTTTGGGCCGGGGCGGGCAACAATGTCTTCGCTGTGGGTGACAATAACACCATCCTGCACTATGATGGCCGGGCCTGGTCACCGATGAGCAGCGGTATGCCGGCGGCGGTCGCGGCTCAGCTAACCCCGCCGTCACAAACTGTCGAGGCTTTGATGCCGGCTGGCAGCCTGCTGAATGCGGTCTGGGGCAACTCGGCCAGCGATGTCTTCGCTGTGGGCTACGATGGCAACTGCTGCAAACTGATCCTGCATTACGACGGCCGCGCCTGGTCAACAATGAGCCAGGGCACGCTACCCTGGCTTGACGGCGTGTGGAGTAACTCCGGCGAGGATGCCTTTGCTGTTGGGGCTTACGGCACTATTCTGCATTACGACGGCAACGACTGGTCGCTGATGAATAGTGGCACCAATAAAACTCTCATTACCGTGTGGGGCAGTTCGGGCAGCGACGTTTTTGCCGTGGGGGAGAATGGCACCATCCTGCACTACAACGGCCAGGTCTGGTCGCCGATGCAAAGCGGCTGGCCGGTTAAGCCGCTGACTTACCCGGAGCGGCGCGGGTTAGGCACAAGCGCATATCTTTTTGGCGTCTGGGGCAGTTCCGCTACCGATGTTTTTGCCGTGGGTGATGCTGGCGCCATTCTGCATTACGATGGCCAAGCCTGGACGGCTATGAACAGCGGTACGGCCAATGGTCTTGGCCCGGTCTGGGGCAGTTCGGGCAACGATGTTTTTGCCGCCGGAGAGAATGGCACCATCCTGCATTACGATGGCCAGGCATGGTCGCCGATGCAAAGCGGAACGACCGAAGAAATCGATGGGTTGTGGGGTAGTTCGGCCAGTGATGTTTTTGCTGCCGGAGGCGATGGCGCCATCCTGCACTATGACGGCCAGGCCTGGTCGCTTATGAGCAGCACAGGCAAACCCTTTATAAATATGTGGGGGAGTTCGGGCAGCGATATCTTTGCCGTAGGGGATTTCCGCTCAGTCCTGCATTATGATGGCAAAGTCTGGTCAGATATGAGCAGCGGCGCGGTTGCGGCGACGTCGGTACCGTCGGCACTAACTACAATTCCGCCTAAAATCCTTCTCATCATGCTTGAAAAATCGAACGACATGGAACTTATGCTAACCAAAGAAGTTGGTGTAATGATTAGTATGCTTGAGAGTGCGGGCTATAAGGTTATAGTGGCTTCGGCTTCGGGTCAGCCTCTGGTGGGTGGCGCCAAAACTGTAAGACCGGACATGAAATTGGCTGATGTCAAAGTAGATGATTACGCCGGCATCATAGTGCCATGTATGTCGACCGCCTTTGGGGATAAACCTTCTGAGGCGGTTGAGATTGTAGGAAAAGCAGCGGCCTTGGGAAAGCCGGTAGCTGCCCAAAACAGCGGTGTCGGAATCTTGAGTGACGCCGGCGTTATGAAAGGTAAGCAATTTGCTGTCGGAGCCGATTTCGTGAATGAGGTTCCCGGAGGAATCTATAAAGGCACTGGTGTCGTTCAAGATGGCGTGATTATCACTTCAGGGACTTGTCCCCGCCTAGCGCAGATGACAGGACTACCGGACAAAACGAGTGAGCTTACTCAGACGTTCATTAATGTGCTCGCATCCCTGCAGTGAGCTCCAACGCGTAGCTGTTACTCCGGCAGAATGTTAGGCCGCTTGATTAGAGAGTATCAGAAACAAGATGACCGGCACTTTCAAAGTGCCGGTCATCTTAATCCCCCCTGCGCCGGCTAACCGGTTTGGCCGGAAGCCACTGTTCTGTTAAACTGAGGGCACAATTACATCCCCAATCTACCCTTCAGGAGTCAGTTATGGCACAACTTTTAGATGCAATCCGGGACTACGGGCCAAAGCTGGAGCTGACCAACACTGCCCACCTTAACTCCATTGCCGCCTGGATGGCCATGCGCACGGGCCTGCAAAGAAGTGAAGTAATGATGATGCTCCAGGAATTAAGCGAGGCGATCCTGTACTATAATGCGCAGGGTACGCCGGTAAAACTGCCGGGGATTGGCACCTTCACCCCCAGTATCGACCGGCACGGCACTATAAAAGTCAACCTGCGCGTTGATAAAAGCATCAAACACGAACTGAACGCCAGCGGCGTCTTTAGCGGCATTATCTGCAACAAAGCCAACATTAACCTGACCGACGCCGGGTTTAAGGCCGTGTGGGATAGCGATCACCCCGACGACCCACTGGAAATCTAGCTGATCTACAGTGTGTTTGGACTAAACCCTTACTGGGTTTTGTCTGTTTGCTCTGAGGAAAATTTTGTTTGCTCCGAGCAAAAATATTTTTGCTCCGAGCAAATTTTGGTTTGCTCCGAGCAAAGTTTGGTTTGCTCTGAGCAAAGCTGGTGTTTCAGCCTGTGATTTACTCGCAAGGCAGTGCTGAATCGGGCTGAATCACCGGCAGGAATCCGGCGTGTGCCGGTTGGTTTAACCGATTCTGCAATAGGACTGGCATCGAACGTTCAGTTGACAATGAGGTAAATTTATGTTATCGTCTGCCTCGCAATCACCTTCGTGTTGGCTGCCAAACAATTCGATTCGGCACAACAACGAGTATCAATGTTGATAACTTGATTAAACTGCACCCGCAAGCAATTTAAGTCTTGCCATTGAGTCTGTAATCAGTTGTTGAGTAAAACGGACGTAGGCTATTGACTGATTGCTGTCCCCCTGAAAGAATCGGTATTGCTAAATGATTAATTCTCCCCTTATCCAGATTCAAAATGTTAATAAGATTTATCTGACGGCTGATCAGGAAGTTCACGCTTTAGATGTCATTGATCTAGATATCTTTGAAGGTGAATTCCTCTCCATTTTAGGCCCTAGCGGTTGTGGCAAAAGCACCCTGCTTATGCTTATTGCGGGCCTCACAAAACCTACGACAGGCACTATTACAATTAGTAACCAACCAGTTTTGAAGCCATATACTGATCTCGGCATTGTCTTTCAGCGCGATTTGTTATTGGATTGGCGTAATGTTTTGGATAATGTGCTTTTACAGATTGAAATACGACGCCTTAAATCTTCTGACTTTGAGCAAACGGCTCTGGACTTATTGCAACGAGTTGGCCTGACTGATTTTGAAAGGCGTTACCCGCGTGAACTATCGGGCGGAATGCGCCAAAGAGTTGCCATTTGTAGGGCCTTAGTACATGATCCCCCTTTACTCTTAATGGATGAACCTTTTGGGGCGCTTGATGCGTTAACTCGTGACCAAATGGGCCTGGATTTGCTCCACATTTGGGAACAAAGTCGTAAAACGGTTTTTTTTGTAACGCACAGCATTCCTGAAGCAGTTTTCCTTTCAGATCGAGTTCTGGTGATGTCGGCCCGACCTGGGCGCGTTGTTGAAGTCATCCCCATTGATTTGCCCCGCCCCCGCCCCCTCTCTATCCGCGATACCTCTGAGTTTGCCAATTACAATCGTCATATTCGAGAAATATTTAAGGTTCAGGGTGTTTTGGTTGAAGATTAGACCTGTGGAGATGTACTATGGCTGAGATGACCGCCGAGGCTCAAAAGACCACAAAACGCAAGGCAAAAAGTAATATTCGGGTAAAGGACTACGCTTATCCCATTTTGGCAATTGCGGTTGGGATTGGTTTTTGGGAACTATTTGTTAGAGTTGCCGGAATTAAGACCTATATTTTACCCGCCCCCAGCCTGGTTATTTTAGAATTGATAGACCAGGCCTCTAACATTTTTAATCACAGTTTGGTTACAGGCTGGGAAATAATTTTGGGGTTTCTGCTGAGTGTTATTGTGGGTATTCCGTTGGGTATGGCTATTTACTATTCAAGATTTTTAGAGCGCATTTTTTACCCTGTGCTGGTAGCCTCGCAAACAATCCCGAAAATTGCCATTGCCCCTTTGTTGGTTATTTGGTTTGGTTTTGGGCTAATGCCCAAAGTTATAGTTTCCTTTCTTATTGCCTTTTTCCCTATTGTGATTAACACAGTCGTTGGATTGAAACAAACACAGCCGGAAATGATTTATCTGGTACGCTCGATGGGGGCCAGCCGGATACAAACTTTTTTGAAGATTAGCCTGCCTACTGCTTTGCCAAATATCTTTGGGGGGTTAAAGGTTGCCATTACGCTAGCTGTTGTTGGCGCAGTCGTTGGAGAATTCATTGCTGCAGACAAAGGTCTTGGTTATCTGTTGGTGGTGGCTAACGGTTATCTGGATACTCCTCTTATGTTTGCGGGGATTATTGCATTAAGCGCTCTGGGTATTATCTTTTTCTTCATTGTTGAAGTGTTAGAGCGAGTATTTGTCCCCTGGCGGATCGCCGATCAAGAGGAAATGTCAAAATGGACCATGTAACCTCTCCCTTACAAGCCGATTATCTGGTCTATGGCGATTGGGTGGTAGTGTCGCCAGAACAGATTATTGATAAGGGCGCGGTTGTCATTGCCAATGGCAGCATTTTGGAGGTTGGCTCATCCGATGACTTGATCAAGAAATATCCATCAGTTTTACGGTATGGGGGAGCGGGCCGGTTAGTTTTGCCGGGATTTATCAATACTCACACCCATCTTTTTCAGACATTTCTAAAGGGATTAGGTCAGGGTTTACAACTACGGCCCTGGATACAGCAGGTAACAACTCCCGCTGCTCTGGTTATGACCGGGCGGGATGCTTATTTGTCGGCAATGGTTGGTTTAATAGAAGCTGTACATTCGGGTGTTACCACTGTTTTTGAATACAGTTATGCCTGGCAAGACCCCAAACTCCATCAAGCTGTTTTGCAGGCTTTTGTTGACATCGGTTTACGGGGCTGGTTAGGGTTAGGGTTAAATGATGCCGGACGTGAGTTTGGGGTTCATCCGGCCTTTATCCAGCCCCTGGCTGAATGTTTGAATAAAGCCGACCGCTTTTACAATCAGATACAGGGCGAAGGGAAAGCACGAATTAATCTGGCTCTGACCCCGAGCAGTCTTCGCGGTTTATCAAAAGACGGACTTCGTCGTCTTTCTGACTTTACTCGAACCCACCACCTGATTCTTTCTTTACACATCAATGAGACAGGCTTCGATAACGAGATTACGTCTACCCGTGATGGTATGCAGGCAATTCCCTGGCTGGCTGAAATGGATGTACTGGGACCTGAGCTACTGGCGGTGCATTGCGTGCAGATGGACCAGCAGGATATCCGTTTATTGGCCGAAGCCGACGTAAAAGTTTCTCATAATCCGGTTAGCAATATGTATTTGGGCGCCGGTATTGCACCAGTGGTAGCCATGCGTAAAGCAGGGATAACCATCGGTTTGGGCAGCGATGGAGCGGCCAGTAACAACAGTCAAGATATGATTGAAGCCATGAAAGTGGCGGCTCTGGGGCAGCGAGCCATTCAGGGGAGTCCTGCTATTTTTACCGCTGCTGAAGCCTTTGGAATGGCCACAGTTGGGGGGGCAAAGGCTCTGGGACAGCAAGATTTGGGCCAACTCGCCCCCGGTTATCAGGCAGATTTGACTGTCTGGCGGATGGACAGCCCTAAAACCGTACCCGTTCATAACCCTCTGGCCTCGGTAGTTTTTTCTGGTGGGCAGCAAAACGTGGAAACCGTTATAGTTGGCGGACAAGTTCTTATGGAGCAGGGAAGGTTAACCAATCTTGATGAGGCCGGGTTGCTGGCTGAGGCTCAGAGAGCGGCCAGCAGCCTGGTTGCCAGGGCAAATATTAAAGCCTAGAGACAATACTTTTCAAATAAGGGTGTCCGACCCGTCATTCTGAGGCCGCAGGCCGAAGAATTACCAGGTTATTGGCTTAATTGGGCTGCCAGGCGGAGAGATTCTTACCCTGACAGGCACAGGTCGCTTCGCTCAGAGAATGACATAATCGTTATTTAAAAAGTATTGAGCCTGGAGAGGACAACTATGAAGACTGGGATCACCATGAATCCCGATGCCCCACCTGGAACCTTGATCCAAATTGTCAAACAGGCAGAAGATTTAGGGTTTTCTTATGTTTATGTAGCTGACCAGGGTTTTAGCCGGGATGTTTATGTTACCCTAACTCTATTGGCCTCTGCTACCAACAAAATTCATCTGGGACCTGGTGTCACCCATCCTTACACCCGGCATCCGGTAGTGGCGGCAGTTTCCATTGCCAGCCTGGATGAGTTTTCGGGCGGACGGGCGTTTCTGGGTTTAGGGGCCGGCGGGTCACGCACTTTAGAACCGCTCCAGTTAACCCGCACTAATCCGCTCCAAATGTGTCGCGAAGCCGCAACGATTGCCCGACGTTTATGGCAAGGAGCAGCCGTGAATTACCAGGGTAATCACTTTCAACTGAAAGAAGCCGGATTAAATTTTCCTGTTCGCGCTGACATTGAGTTACACTGGGCAGCCCGAGGGCCAAAGATGTTGGCCCTGGGAGGCGAACTGGCAGACGTAGTAATGTTAAATGGAATCCCCCACTTTGAGTTAGAGAATGTTGTAAAACACGTTCGTGCTGGCGCCGAAAGAGCGGGTGGACGTAAAGTCCAATTACAATACGCTGTGCCGTTAGTCTACGACGAAGCGTCGCGGGAGTCAGCTCGAATGCGTACCGTTTATCGTTTGGTAGACTCAGCTGAACATGTCAAAGCCAAACTGGGCATTTCACCGGAACTCAATGCCGAAATGCGCCGATTGGTGACAGAAAAGGGGCCACAAGCGGCGGCTCACCTTGTGAGCGATGAGCTTCTGCAGCACTTTATTCTAGAAGGTACGCCAGATGACAATGCCAATACGCTACACCATTTATTTAAAACTTACGGCCTGGATGGGTTGACTATTGAAGTTCACGACCCTTTGAGTGCCACAACCCTGCTACCTCGTGCCGCAGAGATCGTTAACCGGCTTTGAGTGAAAGGAGGCGCAACAGGAGCATAAGCTGAAAACCCGTCAATAATTATTTCAAAAATGAGTAGTCTTGTGAATTACCAAAGGAGAGAGAAAGGTGAACCCCAAAGTAAAAAAACTGTTGGTACCTTTGAAAAGGCAACATCAGGGCGGTAAGATTTTTGCCTTATTACTTTTACTGGTAACCGTCGCCATACTTGTTATGGCCTGCGGCGCGGCGCCAGCAGCAGCACCTGCTCAATCTCAACAACCAGCTTCCTCTGGTGCCGAAGAAAAACCGGCAGCGGAATCAGCCTCCAAACCCGAACAGGCCCCGGCTGCTGAAATGGATAAAGTCACTTTGCGTTTATCCTGGCGTTGGAAGGCAGAATTTGCCCCGTTGGTTCTTACAGCCGACAAAGGGTTCTTTAAAGAACAAAATATTGAAGTAGAGCTACTGGAAGGTAAAGGCTCCGGGGACGTAGTGCCGCTCATTGGCAATAAATCTGACGATTTTGGCTATTTGAATTTAACGACGGTTGCGATTGCCATTGGCAAAGGATTGCCGGTGAAGGTGGTTGCCGGATTAATGGAGAAAAACCCTTCGGCTTTAGCCTTTTTCGCCGACAAAAATATTAAAGAACCAAAAGACCTGGAGGGAAAATCTATTGCGCTTGCGCCAGGCGAAGCTTTTGCTGTTATTTATCCCTCCTTTGCTGCAAAGTGGGAAATTGATACTAATAAAGTACAGGCTATTCAGTTAGACCCGGCAGCCAAAAATCAAGCTTTCCTTGAAGGAAAGATAGACGTATTGCCTGTCTACGTGAACAATGAGTTGCCCCAAATTCGTGCCCTGAGTGATAAACCCATTGATATTTTGGTTCCAGGCGATTGGGGCTTTAATACGTTGGCCAATGGGATTATCGTTCATGAGGACACCATTCGTGAAAACCCCGACCTGGTGCGACGTTTTGTGACGGCGGTAATTAATGGATATAAATATTCGTTGGAACATCCCGACGAAGCAGTTGATGCAGTTACCAAGCGTTCTGAGGAACTGGCCAGCCAGCCCAGAGACATCCTGTTAGATCAGGTGAAGATGACCCTCGATTTCATTCACAGTCCAGCTACCAAGGACAATCCCATTGGCTGGATGGCCGAGGAAGACTGGAAAAGCACACTGACGCCTCTCTACGAGTCCAAGGCAATTGAACAAGAGTTGCCCTTGGATACCTATTATACCAACGAGTTTGTGCCCCAGTAGTAACAATTTGATTATAAGTGAACTGAAACAAGGGCGGCGTTTATTCTTTAGGCAACCAAATAGGGGGCTTAATCTGAATACGTCGCCCTTCTTGTTATAACTGTTTTAAGCAGATCCGGTGAAGCCAGACCTGCGATTGTGAATGCTATTATCTATTAATAGAGAGTTAACTTTATTTTTTGCAGAGAGGATTTGATGAGCAAAACTTTTATTAACCCTGTAAACGTTCACGCGCCGATAATGCCATATTCCCATGCCCTGGTGGCTGGAAAGACAGTTTATATTTCCGCCCAACTGCCGCTGGACCAATCGGGCAAGTTGGTGGGGCCAGGCGACCCAACAGCTCAGGCTGAGCAGGTTTTTAAAAATCTGCAAGCTGTACTCGCAGCGGCTGGAGCATCTCTTAATGATGTGGTAAAGCTAACTACCTATCTGACCAGTCTGGAATATCGTCCGGCGGCTATGGAAGTGCGCAACCGATTTTTTGGGCAGCACCGCGCCCCAAGTATTCTGGCTATTGTACGTGACTTACCGGTTGAAGGCGCTTTGCTTGAGGTAGACGGCATCGCGGTTATAGATTAAGGTTTATTAGGTAATGTCTCGTCAAATACTCCTTCCCGAAGGTGCACCCCGCCCAGTCAGCTATTATTCCCATGGAATTAGAGTTGGGCCAGTTCTTTACTCAGCCGGACAAACTGCCCGTGATGCTTCAGGGCGCCTGGTTGGCATAGGTGATGTGCAACAACAAGCAGAACGGGCATTTTACAATCTGTCCCTTGTATTGCATCAGGCCGAAATGCGTTTTGATGATGTAGTAAGGCTCAATATTTTTGCCCGAAATTCAGCCGACCTCCCGATAATAATGAACGTTAAAGAACAATTCTTTGCCCAACATGCCCCGGCTATGACCATTGCTGTAGTGGTAGGATTAGCCTATCCTGAGTATGCTCTCGAGGTTGAAGCCATTGCTGTATCAGATGAATTTCAATAGGAGATTTAATATGCCTCGACAGATGCTTTCCCCGGAAACCGTGCATAAGCCCACCACGTATTATTCGCACGGTATTGTTATTGATAATGTTGTTTATTTGGCCGGGCAAGCTCCGCATGATGTCAGTGGGGCTGTATGGCCTTCTTCAGACCCTACCGGTCAGGTAAGATACGTCTTTGAAAATATATCTGAAGTTTTAAAGGCTGCTGGGGCTACATTTAATGATATCGTGCGCATGACAGTTCTGGTACGTCATCCCGATTTGTTCCCACTGGTTTGGCAGATGGCGGAAGATTATTTAGGGGATCATAAACCGGCCATTACTGGAGCTGTTGTTGAGGGGTTGGCCGGAGCAGATTATCTGCTTGAAATTGATACAATTGCTATTAAGGCCAATGGAGCACCCGATGACCAAAATCAACAATAGAAATTGCCCGGGATAATTAATTTCAGTATTGAGGTGAGGTTTATTATAAGTACTCACCAAACAGCATTCAGTGAGTTTTCTGAAAAATAACTTCCCAACTGTAATGGCCGCCGCAGTAGTACGACTCGTTCTGGCGTTTCCAGTCGCATTCAAGATCGTTGGCGCAGTAGCCGGCCTCAATCATCAAATGGTTGGGGATGGTGGTCATATATGAGCTAAAGGGGAAACTGATTTCGCTGGTGTATTCCTGGCCGGTCACCGCATCGCGTTTCACCACAATTTCCATCGTGTTGGTCCACAGGTCGATTTCAGCCTTGCCCGGCCCTTTTTGGCCGCTCATTACCTCAACATTGTTCCAGCTATCGCCGACAATCACGTTGTCCAGCGGCGCACCACTGGCATCCAGCACGGTAATAAAGATTTCGTGCATACCTTTGGCGCAGCCGCTGTTGAGCGCCAGCGGCCACAACCGCCAACTGGCAATCCTAAAATCGAGCGTGGGAGCCGGGGTTTCGGTGGGGGTGGGCGTGGCCGGTACGGGCGTGGGCGGCGGCGTATCTGTGGGCAGGGGAGTCTCGGTAGCCGTGGGCGTGCTGGTTGGCGTTGATGTTGGCGGCGGGGTAGGGGTAAAGGTGGCCGAAGCCGTCGGCGTGGCGGTCGGTGTCGCCGTGGCTGTAAATGTTGGCTGCGGTGTCCACGTGGGCGTGGGCGTGCTGGTTTCGGTAGGGGTGGGGGTGGCCAGCAACTGCGCCACCGGCCCGGCGCAACCCGCCAGCGAGGTCATCGTTATGAACATGGCCAGGAAATATCCGTGTTTCTGCACAGCCGCTAACTATACCAGCTTTCGCCTGTCTCGCCAAGATTATAGGGCAAACTAAGTACAGGAATGCAGAAGTTCGTTCCGGGATAGGAATTGTACCGCGTAGGGGCGAGGCCACTCGGAGGGCAGATGATCTTGCAGCATACCATCTTTCCGAGTGGCTTCGCCTCTACAAAACCCGGAATTGATTAACGCATTCCTGTACTAAGCCAACTTAAACAAATTCTCGGTGATATGTCATTTTGAGCGACCAACGGGAGCGAAAAATCTTTGAGATAGCCGGGAGGCAGCAAAATCTTCAGGGATTTTTCGTCGCTGCACTCCTCAAAATGACATTACTACCTTTGCACTTTTGGAATCAGGACACAGATTTCGCAGATTTACACAGATTTTCTCAAAAACTTTTTTGAGGCGAAGCGATGACCAACGATACGCTTTCCCGTGAACTGCTGGCTTTGTTTCGGGCCGATCAGCAGGAGCGTAAAAACCCGCCGCCGGTTGACACGCCGGCCTACCGGCTGTTGCGCCGGCGGGATGAACAGCGCCGGCAGCGGGTGAGAGACATTGTGGCCGCAGCCGGCCCTGCCCTCTCTGCCGAAAATCTTTATTTTGCGGCGCTGGTTTTGCACCACGGCGGGAATATTGACGAAGTGCAGCAGGCGCACCAACTGGCCCAAAAATCGGCTGGAATGGGGCATCGCCCGGCGCGCTGGCTTACCGCCGCCACGCTCGACCGCTGGCTGATGATGCAGGGTCAGCCGCAAAAATATGGTACCCAGATTGTGCCCGATGGTCATCGCTTTAGGGTGTGGGAGGTTGACCCGGCCACCACCGATGCCGAGCGGGCTAACTGGGATGTGCGTTCGCTGGCCCGGCAGCAACAGCGCGCCGCGGAGATGACTCAAACCGACCCCCAGCCGGATATGGCGCGCGCCCCGGATTGGCTCAAAGCCGCGCTCAAACGCTGGCAGCACGATGAAACGTCCGCGTAAGATTTACCTCGTTGCGTTCTCTGCGGTTACGCTAACATTGGCCCCCCATATTAATTGTTATTCCTGACTATTACCCCGTTTGCGCAGGTTGGCCGAGGAGAGTATCATTGGCCGTATGAGAAACTCATCACAAAGATGTGGTGGGCAGGTAACCAATGTATCAAAGGAGATAGGAAAATGACCCTAGAACGCAAGAAACCGGTACCCAGCGATATTGAAATTGCTCAGGCAGCTACACCCATTCCAATTCTGCAGATTGCGGAGAAACTGGGGTTGGGCATTGATGATCTGGAACTGTTTGGTAAATACAAAGCCAAAGTACACCTAGATGTACTGGAAAAGTTTTCCGACCGGCCGCAGGGCAAGTATATCGACGTGACGGCCATCACCCCCACCCCCCTGGGCGAAGGCAAAACCACCACCAGCGTGGGCTTAACAATGGGGCTGGGCAAAATTGGCAAAAACTCAATGATTTGCATCCGGCAGCCCAGCCAGGGACCAACCTTTGGCATTAAAGGCGGCGCTGCCGGCGGCGGGTACAGCCAGGTTATCCCGATGGAAGATTTTAACCTGCACCTCACCGGCGATATTCACGCCATTAGCGCCGCCCACAACCTGGTGGCGGCGGCTGTTGACGCCCGCCTCTACCACGAAAGCCGCATGTCTGATGCCAAACTGGCGCAGATGGGGCTGACCCGGCTGAATATTGACCCCTACAACATCCAGTGGAACCGGGTGGTTGACGTTAACGACCGGGCCATTCGCAAAATTGTGCTGGGGCTGGGCGGCAGCGCCGAGGGTATTCCGCGCGAAGGCGGCTACGATATCACCGTGGCTTCAGAAATTATGGCCATTTTGGCCCTGACCACCAGCCTCCAGGATATGCGCGAACGCTTTGGCCGGATGGTGGTGGCGCTCAATACCAGCGGCGATCCGATCACCGCCGAAGATTTGGGCGTAGCCGGAGCCGTTACCGTGCTGATGAAAGACGCCATTTTGCCCAACCTGATGCAAACCCTGGAAGGGCAGCCGGCGTTTGTGCATGCCGGACCGTTTGCCAATATTGCCCACGGCAACAGCTCCATCATTGCTGATCAGATTGCTCTTAAACTGGCCGATTATGTCGTCACCGAGTCGGGCTTTGGGGCGGACATCGGCATGGAGAAATTCTTTAACATTAAGTGCCGCTACTCCGGGCTGGTGCCCAACGCGGTGGTACTGGTAGCCACAATCCGGGCGCTGAAAATGCACGGTGGTGGGCCAAAAGTGGTGGCCGGCCGGCCGCTCGATAGCGCCTACACCGAAGAAAACCTGGAACTGCTGGAAAAGGGCATTGCCAACCTGGCCGCCCACATTGAAAACGTGAAGAAGTTTGGCATCCCGGCGGTGGTGGCCGTGAACCGCTTCCCCACCGATACCGACGCCGAGGTGGCGCTGGTTAAACGGTTGGCCGTTGAAGCCGGGGCCGAGCAGGCCGTAATGAGCGATCACTGGGCCGAAGGCGGTGACGGCGCAATGGAACTGGCCGAAGCGGTGGTGGCCGCCTGTGAAAAACCCAGCAACTTCCAGTTTTTGTACCCGCTCGAATGGAGCATCAAGCAGAAAATTGAAAAGATTGCAATGGATATTTACGGCGCAGACGGCGTAACTTATGAAGCCGCCGCCGAAAAGCAGATTAAAAGTTTTGAAAAGGCCGGTTTTGGCAACCTGCCTATCTGTATGGCCAAAACCCACCTGAGCCTGTCGCACAGCCCGTCGCTAAAGGGCCGGCCCACCGGCTTTGTCGTGCCGGTCCGTGAGGTACGGGCCAGCGCCGGAGCCGGCTTTATTTACCCGCTCCTGGGCGAAATGCGCACCATGCCCGGCCTGCCCAGCCGCCCGGCCTTTATGGACGTAGACATTGACTTTGAGACCGGCAAGGTGAAAGGGTTGTTTTAATTTGGCGGCGTTTGCACTCTCTACTCGTAATGTGAGTGTTCACTTTATCTTGCAGTGGCGATCACTTTAACTTGCAGTGAGGGGTCTCACCCGGGATAGCCCCATCCAGGTAAAACCGGGCGGTGGAGTCAGCATCCGGTGCCAGTTGGACCATCACCCGGTGGTTTCAATATGACAAATGTCATCTTGAATTGGTGACATTTGCGGCTGGAAATTGTGTCTTGGGTGTGTTATACTTGACACCAAAAATATAAAGCCCTGCGGAGAGCAGGGCTTCAGTCGGGCCAATCGGCGAACCGGACGCCCATCAGCTACAGCCGTGATCTTAACGAATTTGCGTCGCTCCGTCAATTGGAGCGGCGCTTTTTTGTGTAGCCGGTCGGTTTACAAGCCATCCAGCGGGCTGTGGACCGCCCGGGCGCCCAGGTTGAGCACGTGGGTGTAAATCATCGTCGTTTCAACGCTGTTGTGGCCCAGTAATTCCTGCACGGTACGGATGTCATATCCGGCCGCCAGCAAGTGTGTGGCAAACGAATGGCGGAAAGTGTGGCAGGAGGCCGATTTGGTCAGACCGGCCTGCCGGACGGCGGCCTTGACCGCTTTTTGCAGGGCGGAGGGATCGGTGTGATGGCGGCGGGTCAGGCCGGTAGCCGGGTCGGTGTCCAGAGTGGCCGCCGGGAAGACCCACTGCCAGCCCCACTCGCGGCAGGCGTTGGGGTATTTGCGGCTCAGCGCATTGGGCAGATAAACACAACCGTAGCCGCGGCTCAAGTCAGCCTGATGGCGGCGGCGCACCCAGCGCAGATGGATTTGCAGCGGCTCAACCAGGCGCTGGGACAGTATGGTCGCCCGGTCTTTGTCGCCTTTACCACGGCGAACGATAACCTGGCGGCTCTCAAAATCGAGGTCTTTGACCCGCAGGCGAACACATTCCATCAGGCGCAGGCCGCTGCCGTAGAGGAGCTGGGCCATCAGTTGATAATCACCGGTCAGGCGGCTGATGACAGCCTGAACCTCGGCCGGAGACAGGACCACCGGCAGGCGCGGCTTTTGCTGAGCGCGCAGGGCCTTGACCGGGGTTGAGAGCTCCTGCTCCAGCACGTGTTTGTACAAAAACATAAGGGCGCTGAAGGCCTGGTTTTGGGTGGCGGCGCTGACCTGGCCCTTTACAGCCAGGTGGGTGAGAAAGGCTTCGATCTGAGGCGTATCCAGCCGGGCCGGATGTTGCTTGTGGTGAAACAGGATAAAGCGTTTGATCCAGTAGAGGTAGCTTTCTTCGGTGCGGTAGGCGTAATGCATCCGGCGCAGGGTGTGGCGAACCCGGTCCAGCAATTTGGGTGATTTTGGGTCAGACATACAAACCTCCGGGGCTAAGTTGCGACCAGAATACCATACCCCGGTCACCGTAGCAGGCTCATGAGATTGACATAAGCCGGGAATCAGGGCAGCAAAACGGAAAAAAGAGTGATGCAAACCAGGTTAACCTTGTTGCCGGGGCAGCCGGGCACCAAGAAATTGGCAGATAAATATGGCGACCGGCTGGTGTGTGTGCGCTATCGGTATGATCGGGGCCGCCAGCGGCGCTATAAAACGGTGGAATTGATCATCGATGAGGCGGAGTGGATTCCGCCGGAAGAGTTGGTGGGGGTGCTGGTGGCCTGGGGCGAGATCGAGGTTGCCCGGCGGGTAAAAAACGCCGGTGGCGTCTGGCTGGCCGGGCCAAAGGTGTGGCAATTACCTTACCGGCAGGCCGTTAAGTTGGGGCTAAAGGCGCGGGTGGTGATCCTGGACGAAGAAAAGTTGCCTGAGCCAGCCGGGTAAAAGCTTTATAAATGTATATAGCAAACCTATATAGATGTGGATAGCCAAAATCCCATATAGATGTAGATAGCCGATTTTCACCATCTATATTTATATGGCGTGGTTCAATAATTGTTAGCCCGCTAATGTGCTGGTTGTAGCGATTTCATGATAGTTCACATTGATTTTTTAAGGTGATGATATGATTTGGCGCGATGCTGTACTCGAAGCACTTCATCGTTTCTCTATTCGTCATAATACACGAGAGGTAACTCGTCAGGAATTGATTGATGAAGAACTTGATCAAATTGTACACGATACGAACTCTCACGGAGCCACACCATCACAAACATTAAGCCGTATTCTTCAAGAGTTACGTACTGAAGATGTTTTACATTTTGTAAGTGACGGTGTTTATCTGTTATTAGATATGCCTATCAATATTGAAGAAGTAGATTTATCAGATAAAGCAATTGACTTGGCTATTGAACAAAGAAAACTACAACTTGGTGTTGTTCCAGCCGGTGATGGCCAAGCGTTGACACGACAACGAAGAGGTCAAGCGAGGATTCGAGAATTAACACTGCAAAACTATAATTATCAGTGTGCTTTATGTGACATAAATAATCCTCAATTCCTTATTGCCAGCCATATTTCGAGATGGACAGATGATATTGAAGGTCGCGGTGATTTATCAAACGTGATCTGTTTTTGTAAGTTTCACGATTCACTTTTTGAACTTGGTTATTTTGCATTATCTGACAAGTATCAAATACTGAAAAAGAATAATTGCGAAAGCCAACTGATAAATTTAATTTTAAATCTAACAGAGCAATTTAGACTACCAGAAAAATATCTACCTGCCTCAAAATATTTACATCGTCACCGTGAAAGAACGGGATTTTGAAAATCGGTTTGGTGATAGCACCAAAAAAGCGGGCTAACAATCGCAATTAACGCGACCGCTGAATCACGGTTTTTAACGCAGGGCGCGCTTTTTGGCGGAGGAGCTTTTCGGCGCGTTATTGCGGGCGTTATATGCTTTCTTCAATACAAAGAACGAGTAAAAAATGAGAAAACTTATAATCTGCTTTTTCTTGGCTTTTGCTTTATTAATAACTCAATTCATTATCCTAGAGTTTTTTGTCATTCAACCGAAGTCTACCTATGCGACTGGCTCACATTTTTTTATTGACACTTTCGGGGGTAGCTTGTATGTCAGCAGTTCATCTCCCAAACTCTTACATGATACAATTGCTCAAAATTCTAGCGGCGAAGGTGACAGAATTTATCTTGAAGACCAGTTTAGTATTACTAGCACATCATCTTTTACAATTTATCTTCCCATTGTTATTAATAATCAGTTACCCCCCTCAAAAATATATTGGACAAATTGGGTAAGTGGTGGTCCCCATGAGATTTTACAGGCTAACTTAGATGGAAGTGGTATCAAAAAAATAACCTCTGGCTTGAGTAGTGTAGACGGAATAGCTGTAGATACGAAAGGCGGCAAAATATATTGGGTCGATCATTGGATAAACAAGATACAGCGAGCTAATTTAGATGGAAGTGGAGTAGAGGATTTGGTGACCACCGGTTTATTTATTCCACGCGATATTGCGCTAGATGTGGACAAAAGCAAAATGTATTGGGTCGATTCCGGTACGGGGAAAGTGCAACGTGCAAATCTGGATGGAAGCGAGGTAGAGGATTTAGTCACTGGATTAGTACAACCAATTAGTATTGCGTTGGATATAGCAGCGGGCAAGATGTATTGGACAGTCGATATTAGGGAGAAAATACAACGTGCAAACTTAGATGGGAGTGAAATAGAGGATCTGATCATCGGCATAGATGATGTCAATTATCCAGCAGGTATTGCAGTGGATGAATATGGAGACAAAATATATTGGGTCGATTATGGAGTAGATCAAGTCCGGCGAGCAAATTTGGATGGGAGTGAGATAGAGGATTTGGTTACTACTGGTCTATCTAGTCCTGCTCATATTGTTTTACATGTAAGCGCGGGTAAAATGTATTGGACGGACGCAGGAACAGACAAGATACAGCGAGCTAATTTAGATGGAAGTGAAGTGGAAGATTTGGTTGTTGGAGGGGGGCCAGCCGGCATTGATTTAGGATTTTAGAGAGAACAATCCAATTTTGTTACATAGGTCAAGAGCCTGAAGATATTTATGATCTGAGAAGTAAATAGCATATAACAATGCCCATGCACACGAATTGCTACCCTTCCGTTTTTTGAAATTGGTTGGGCCAGCGGCGCCATTTTTGCATCGAAAGTAACTGTGCTAACCCGCAATCGTGTGATAGGCGGCGTTGGGCCGCTAAAGAAAAGCGTAAAACTGCGGTGAAAACAGAGCTGGTAATTTAAAAGAAAGAAATCGGCGGGTTGTGCTGCGGAAAAAGAAGCCCGATTTTGGGCGTAAGTTGGAGAAAATCAAAAGACAAAAAGCGCGGCGGCCCGTTGAAAAAGAAGCACGATATTTGGGCGAAGCGGTAATTTTTTAAAACTGCTGCCGGAGACAGGTTCGTTGAAAAACAAACCGGCGGGTTTGTGGGGCAGAAAAAAACGCCATCGGGCGGCGAGAAGTTGGAATCGGGATTCGGTTTTGAGCGAGCGCCGCAAATTGAAAAAAGACATCTTTTTGGGGCAATTATTCGGGGGCGAAATTCGGTACTGGGTTGAGGCAATATTTTTAGAGGCAGTATTTTGGGTTGTTATTCGGGAACGAGATTCAATATTTGGGCGTAACCGATAAATTAAAAAGACAGACGACGGCGGAGTGTTCGCGAGAGTAGTGTAAAATTTAGGCGGAAGCGGATATTTAAAACGACGTTTCGTGACAGGTTCGTTGAAAAAGAAGCCCGGTTTTGGGTGGTAGTTGGTGAATTTGGGTGGCCATCGGGCGGTAGCTGGTTTTGCAAATGGGGCAGCAGTGGGGTAAAAAACGGCCCAACAATCGCAATTAACGCGACCGCTGAATCACGGTTTTAGGCGCAAGACGCACTTTTTGGCGGAGGAGTCATTCGGCGCGTTATTGCGGGCGTTAGGCAGGAGTGGGCGAGGCGGTAAACGGCTCGGAGGATTCGTATTTTGTTGGGAGCGGGCAGTCAGCCGCAAACAGCGCGGCACACTGCCCGCGCCTTTACCAGCGCAGGCGCCGCGCCTGTTTTCAGCAGTGGTGTTCGCTGGCGGAAATGGAAGTACAGCTCAATTGCTGGGCCAGCCGCCGAAGCGCCGCGCCGGTTCGCGCTCGAACAGCCGGGTTGATTGCGGCGAAAACCCATCCACCCGCAAACTCGGAGCCGGGTGTGGGAAAAATGTCGTCGGGGCCGAAGTTGGTTTTTGACCGGGCGCGAAAAAACCGGGCACGAAGAATCGGGTCAGGGTAGCCGGGTTTGGCGGTACTGGGGTCGCGTTTGAGCAAGCAGGTTCGGCGGCCGGAAAGAACTGCGTTGGCCGCGGAGTCGCCGTTAGCAACGTTGCGAAAAATAACCGGAGTTGAGTAGTCGGGTCAGTGTCGCCGGGGCCGGATTTTATCGGCGGGGGCGGTCGGTCAATCGGGTTGGTTGTCCTGCCTAACAAGCCGTTTGCAGCGGACGGCCCAGGCACGGTTTTTATTGAGTTTGGGTCAAAGTGAAGTTGGTTTTGCTGGCGAGCCGGGTGTAAAATCGGCGGAACTCTCGCCGGTGAAGCGGTGTCAGATGTGAAATTGTCTTTTGGCCGGGTAGCCATCGGGCCGCCGCTGAAACGGGGCGTTGGGCGGCTGGAGGTAACAGTGGATATTTCTGAACTATTGGTATTGCGGGGACTAAACACAAAAGCCAAGATAAAACTCGTTCGTCATCAGGATAAAAGGTATGATGTGTGGGAATTGTACC
>JAJVIM010000027.1 GCA_022071955.1 Anaerolineae bacterium | reverse complement strand
CCCCGCAAGCGGGGGAGGGGTCGGGGGAGGGGGTAAAAGCGAGAATTTTTTGGTTTCGCGGTTTAATGCAGAGCTACCGGTAGGGGTATTCAACCTAAAATCAGGAAAAGGCACACCGTCTTATGGATCAACTAGAGATTATTGGCCCCAACGGAGAAGTTGAGTTTTACGTGCTCAACCCGGCCAGAGGCTTTACCAACATTGGGCAGCACCCGGAAAATGATATTGTCATTGCCGGCCCTGGAGTTGCGCCGTTTCAGGCTATTTTGTACCATCGCGAAAAACCGTATCAACTGATGCTGGTCACCGGCTCGCCGGAAACCACCCGGTTGGGCGACCGCCCGCTGCCGCTGCAACAGGCAGTGCCCGTCCCGCACATGGGCCACATCGAGTTTGGTTCTTACACGCTGATCCTGCTTGAAACCAGCGCCGCCCCGCAGCGAACGGCGGCCAAACCGGCGCCAACGGTAACCATTCCGGCCCCAACACCGCCGGCTCCGGCTAAACCGGCTTCTGCTCCGGTTCAACCGACTCCGCCACCGGCCAAACCAACTCCGCCACCGGCTCGCCCGGCAACGATGCCGGTTGCCGCTCCCCCCGCGCGGCCCGCACCCCGGCCTCTGCCGGTGGCCGCCCCGGCTAATCTGCCGGTGGTTGCGCCGGCC
Source organism: Anaerolineae bacterium (assembly GCA_022071955.1). GTDB lineage: Bacteria > Chloroflexota > Anaerolineae > 4572-78 > J111 > J095. Next base: position 188,731 of record JAJVIM010000027.1, on the reverse strand, counting down.
AGCGCCATTACTATGCCGGATGCCGCCCGGAGCGGTTTGAGGCAGCCGGAAGGCCGGTATCTGACTCCGGTGGCGGATCAGGAAGATGACATCATTGTCACCGAACGCTTAACCGCCGAGGCCGCGGTAGAGGTTGAGCAAACCGCCACCTACCAGCTAACCATCATCAACGGCGGCGATCTGGTAGCCACTTTCGCCACCCGCGTGGAAGGGTTGGATGAAGAATGGGTCACTATTTCACCGCCGCACGTTAACCTGTACGAAGGCAACCGGGCCACCGTTACCATTACCGTTACGCCGCCGCGGCTGCCCAGCAGTTTGGCCGGGCCGCATCATTTTGCCCTGGCAGTGACCTCGTACAATTATCCGGGGCGCATCAGCCGGCGGGGCGCAACACTCAACATCAGCCCCTACTACGAGTTTTCTGTGGGCGAAATCACCCCGCGCCAGCAATCAATTTCGTGGTTCAAACGCTCCGGCGAAGCCTCAATTGCCATTACCAACAAAGGCAACAGCAACGCGCTGTTTCAGGTTGATGGCCGCGACGACGAACGGGGCTGCAATTTTGAGTTTCAGGTGCCGGGCGAAAACGTCAACCTGGCTAACCTGGCCGAATTCAGAATCCCCCCGAGTCAAACTCTGTCCTTGCCGCTGCTGATCTCGCCGCACTCGCGCAAGCTGGTATCGCTGCGCAAACACGCCTACCCGTTTACCATTACCACCGCTATGCCAGAAAGCACGCAATCACCGCGCTCAATGCTGGGCCGGTTAAAAACCGCGCCGCTGATTGGGCCGCTGCTGCTGCTGCTTTTTGGTTTGATATTGATGGTCTTGATTGTAATCATCTTTAAACCGCGCATCAACATGTTCAATGTCGATGGCTCCACCAAAAAAGTGCTGGTGGCCGGCCAATCGGCCACGTTAAACTGGAAGGGTTCACCGTTTGCCCGGCTAACCATCCCCGAACTGGGGGCGGAAGCGCTCGACAGCCCGCAAGGCAGCGTGACCGTGGTGCCCACCGCCAACGCCAGCTATCAACTCAAAGCCGATAACTGGCTCTCGCGGCTGAACCCCACCTGGTTTGGCGCAGAACCGCGCACGGTATCTATCATCCTCACGCCCGTGCCGCCGATAATTAATGCCTTTGGCGGCGATAAAGAAGCTATTGTCACCGGCCAAAATGTGCTGCTCTCGTGGCAGGTTGAGGGCGCTGATTCGGTTGCGCTGATCAACCAGGCCGATGGCAATCCCAAACCGCTGCCGGGCAGCAGCGGCTCGCTGGATACCGGCCCGCTGGACCGCGAAACCACCTACTATCTGGAAGCCAGCAACCCCTATATTGCCACGCCCATCCGGTCTGATCCCTTTATTATCAAAGTGGCTTCGCCAACACCCACACCGCTGCCAACGCCGGCCATTGTCAGCTTTTTTGCCAACCCGCCCGCCATTGTCGCCGGCGAAAGCACCACCATTGAATGGGCCGTAGATGGCACAGACAAGGTGAGCGTATTGGGCATTGGCGATGGCCTGCCGGCCTCGCAAACCATCAGCCAGGCGCCGCTGGAAACCACCAATTACGTGCTCAATGCCTCTAATGGGCCATCGGCGGCCAAACCGCAAAGCATCACCGTGTGGGTAACGCCGGCCCCCACCGCCACCCCGGAACCGGACGCGCCGCAGATCAAATTTTTTACCGGCGACCCCACCAGCTTGATTTTGCTCAAAGGCGCAACCGATCAGGTGAAGCTCAGTTGGGCCGTTTCGGGCGAAGTGACCAATGTTGAGGTCAGCGGGCCAACGCTAAACAGCCCCATCACCGGCCAGCCCAGCGAAGGCTCGCTGACGATGACCGTATCTGACTCAACCCTGTTTGTTTTAACCGCCTACAATCAGGATAAAAAGACCAGCTCCACGTTGGACATCACCGTTAACGAACCGACGCCCACCACTACGCCGGCCCCCACCAGCACGCCTTTGCCGGCCACGGCCACCCCCATTCCACCGGCCACCATCAACCGGTTTGTAATTTCTGCCCCCGGCTCGCCCAAAGTGGTTGACCAGGGCGGCAGCAACCCGCGCCGGTATCAGGTGCAGGAAAACACCACCGTCACTTTTGAGTGGGAAGTGAATCAGGCGGCCAAAATCACTTTTGTACCCGATGACGGTGCATCGGCTGAGGTTGACCCCTCCGGCCAATCGGTTTTGCTGGTAACGGTGCCCAATGCGGGGACAACCAGAAACTACCGCCTGATTGCCGAAAACAGCGAAAGCAAACGCACCACCACCTCTATTGAAGTGACTGTGGTTGATCCGCCGCCGCCGGACCCGCCGCACACCGTCACCGGGGTAGAAAATACGTCTGCCGGCCAAAACACTATTTTGTGGCAGTGGAACAGCGACCCCAACAAGGATACCATTCAGGGTTTCCGGGTTTACCGGGCGTCGGTGCCGGGCGGCAGTTACAGCGTGATTGCCAATGAAAGCACGCTCACCGCAGACAGTCCCAAACAATATGTCGACTCAGTAACCCCTACCTGCGGGAGAGGTTATTACGTTGTGGCCGTTTATAAAAATGTATCCGGCAGCAGCCTTGAATCGCCGGCCAGTTTAAATAGCTGGTATAGCACAGCCTGCCCGTAGTCAACAACCAATGGTGTGAACCATGATCTCTTATAAAAACACCGTTAAATTTCTTATTATAACTTCTGCAACCTTGCTGCTATGGCTGCCGGTGTGGGATACGTTCACCACCATCTCTCCGGCTCAAGCCGATATCGGTGTTACAAACCAAACCGGGGATGCACCTGCGCCGCCGGCCAGGCCGCTGTATGCCGGTTTGTCCATTGCGCAGGCCGGGGCCACCACCGTTTACAATGGCGATTGGATCACTTACACCCTGACCATTGCCAACAGCGGCGCCAGCGTCAAAGAAATTTACGTTGAAGACCTGCTTCCGGCCGGAGTTTTAGCCAACGCCGAATGCCTCACCCAAGTTGGCAATTGCAGCATCGAGGTGACCACCACCACCGTTACCATTCGCAGCGGCGGCACGGTGGTGATTTCGCAGCCAACCAAAGTAAAATGGACGTTTGTTTCCGGTTCGGCCTTACCCCAAACATTCCCTCTAAGTCTGCAATTTAGGGCGCAAGTGCTGTGCCAGCCGGTGGGCAGCCAGTTCAGCAACCAGGCCTCGCTCATTTACAAACTCACCGACAACACGCCGGGTTCTGATTTTAGTACCCCCCTGGAATTAATCACCACTGTCGCCCAGCGCCCCATCGAGCAACTGGGCCATTTTTCCCTGTCGGCGGCCCCAGAATTGTGCACCAAAAGCGGGCCGGTGGGCGGCACATCGGATATGGATTGGGGTGATTTTGATAACGACGGCGATCTGGACCTGGCTCTGGTTTCCTGGGACGGCGGTGTATTTGTTTACCGCAACAAAGGGCAGGGTCAATTTGAAATGCTCTGGAATGGCAGCGCTCACCCGGCAGAAAGTGTGCAATGGGCCGATTTTGATGGCAACAGCAACGGTTATCTGGAGTTGTTGGTCGGCGGGGAATATACCTTTGCCGGCAGTTCAACACCCAACGGGGGAAGTTACGGGTTTACCGGCAAAAACTACCTTTATCAATATAACGGCAGCAATGCCTTTGCCGAATATGACCAGTTTGACACCAACGATGGCGTCTGGCGGGCCGCCGCCGCCGACTTTAGCGGCGATGGCTACCCCGATCTGGCAATGCTGAACTATTGGGGCGGTTGCACCGTGCATTTGTATAAAAATGACCAAACCGGCAAGTTCAACCGCAGCGACCCCGGCAGCACCGCCGACAGCTATTGTTTGCTCGGCCCGCCCTACGATGACACTCCCAATGCCCACAGCGCCGCCTGGGGTGATGTGGATGACGACGGTGATCCCGATCTGGCTGTGGGATTTAATTATGATGATTATCTTACCGGCGATGTCACCAGCACGCTGCGAGTATACCTTAACAACGCCGGTGTGCTGGCCAGTGCCAGTTACATTGAGCTTGAAAACGTCCTCAATCCAACGGAGAACTTCACTTCTGCCCAGGATTTAGCCTGGGGCGATTACGACGGCGATGGCGACCTGGACCTGGCCGTGGCTTATTCTTCTGAACGCTACTATTTTATTTCAACTGCTTACGGTGGCTGGCGGGTGTATCGCAATGATGGCGGCAGTTTTGCGCTGGCATTTTCGGTTAGCACTCCCAATCCGGTGGGCGCGCTGGATTGGGCCGATTTTGACGGCGACGGTCAAATTGAGTTAATTGTGGCCGAGGCCAACAACGTTCCTCAAATTTACAAATACAGCGGCGGCGCATTCTCGCTGCTGCAAAGTTTGGCCATTGCCGGCAAAGGGCCGGTAATGGCTATTCGCGGCGTTGATTTTGACAACGAGGGTGATCTCGACATCGCTTTTACCAACTTCCTGGCCGAAAACTGGATTTTTAGCAACAAAGCTCCATTTTTGCAGCAGTTTGCCAAAGGGTTGGTGTCGTCCTTTGTGTCTTATAGCATTGACTGGGGCGATGTGAATAATGATGGCAGCCTTGACCTGCTGTACGGCACAAACAGCCCCACCAAACTCTACCACAACACCGGCGAAGGCACCTTTTTTGGCGCAACGTCCTTTAGCCCCAATCCGCTGGCCCGCAGCGCCGCGCTGGGTGATGTCGATGGGGATGGCGATCTGGATATGATTTTGGGGCCTAACGGCCGAAATTTCCTGTACCGCAACAACAGTGGGGTATTTTCTGCGCTGCCAACCTGGATTGCCACGCCATCAGACAATACATACGGCCAGTTCTTTGCCGACATCAATCAGGATAATTTGGGCCGGCCCGATCTCGTTGTGGGCAACAACGGCGATGCCAACCGGCTCTATATTAACATGGGCAGCACACTGAACCCCAACCCGGCCTGGGAGTCGCCGCAGGCAGATTCTACCCACAACATCGCCTGGGGTTACCTCAACAACGATATTCTGCCCGATCTGGCCGCCGCCGATAACGATCAGGGCGTGCGGATTTACCGCAACACCGCCTACGACAGCTTTGCCCTGGCCCAAACGCTGTCTGTATCGGCGGCCCGGGGCGTGGCCTGGGGCGATTACGACGGCGACGGCGATATGGATTTGGCCGTGGGGCGTTACGGCCAGCCTAACCAGCTCTATCAGAATAATAACGGCACCTTGAGCCTGGTCTGGACGGCGGCTGTGGCGCGCGATACCACCAGTGTCGCCTGGGGTGACTGGAATAACGATGGCGATCTGGATTTAGCCGTGGGTAACTTCAATCAAAAAGACCAGGTTTACGACAATCTGGGCAGCACCATTTCTCAGGTTAATCTGGTCTGGTTGTGGGAAGCCGCCGCCAATTACAAAACCACCGCTCTGCGCTGGATAGATTACGATTACGACGGCGACCTGGACCTGTCGTTAAGCCAGGAAACCGTCAACGATCCCAACGGTATTTACGAAAACACCACCGTGGCCGCGGCACATCAGGTTGCCGATTTTACGGATCGGGTTCTGCTGCCTCTTACTCCACCTTACGTATCTATTCGCCAGCCGGGTAACCCCGATCAGGTTTTTAAGCGCAGCAACAAAGCCATCTCCTCAACCCTCACCGTGCCTATTGTGATTTCTGCCTTTGACCCGGATACGTCCCGCCAATTTAACAGCAATCTAACCGGAAATAAGTTAAAAATTACCCGCTACCAGTACTCGCTCGATGGCGGCGGCCGCTGGTACAACGCTACTGTTACTCCCACGCTCGGCTTGCTCACCCCTTCGCGGCGCGGCCTCACTTACACCACTCAATGGCTGGCTGGCCAGGATATGACGGGTAACAACCCCAATCAAGCCGTTAGCGACGACGTGCGTTTTCGGATTACGGTTAGCCAGCAGAATACGCCCTCGCTGGTTAACCAGATTGCCGGCCCCACCCAGCGCGTCATTGCCGGGGCTACCAGCCCGCCGTTTCGGGTTAGAAATATTAGTTGCATCTGGCCAGAAGACCCCTACATTACCACCGTACAGCCGGCCCCACCGATTACGCTCGGCACATCTGTTAGGTTTTGGGGAGCCACCCAACAATGGGATGAACATTCCGCCGGCATCACTTACACCTGGGATTTTGGCGGCTCGACGGCGCTGGGCGAATTTGTAGACCACAGCTTTACCACTACCGGCACACATACCATTACAATGACGGTTTCGCAACCGCCCTGCCCCAATACCCGGCTTGATTTTGTCACAACTGCTGTTGTTGTAACCGGCACCGCGGTAACAAATCCGGGTTCACATTTCACCTATTTGCCTATGATTGTAAAAAGTGGCGCAGGTAGCACATCGCTACCCGAAACCAGCACCCCACCGCTATTGGCGGCATCGATGGCCTTACCCCAGATTACCGGCCTGCGCGGCAACGTTGAGCTATCAGGGACGGTGCTGCATTGGGATGCGGCATTACCGGCCGGTGACAGCGGGGGGTATCGAGTTTATCGGGCCAAGGCCGGCACCATTAACTATGAAATAGCGGCCGAACTGCCCGCCTCGGAAACCCGCTTTACCGATGGCACACACACCTGCGGCTCGGCCTACTTTGTCACGGTGTACAACGAGCACAGCGAGTCCTATCCCAGCACTGCCAGTTACTACTCTGCACCATGCCCGTGAGCCGCTGTGCTGTAAACAACACTTTTGAGCGCGCGGCTGACGGTGGCTTTGGAAACCCCCGCCACTTTGGCGACATCGACAATAGTGGGACGCGACATTGGTCATTGTTGAGTCTGACAAAAATGGAAACCGATTTCGGAATATCACGACTACGGCTGTTTGTTAAAAAGTTTTTATCGGATTTTTGCAGGACTGCCGGCAGCCCGGCGACTAAAATCCATCCTGGCCAATATTGGGGCTAACAAGCCTGTTTCGGCAATGTTGACTTCCGCATCAGCGTGATGCTTGATAGACGCCGGGCTGTTATCCGGGCAGAACGACACATCGGCCACTTCAAACATAGGCAGGTCATTTTCGCCATCTCCGGCAGCAATAATCTGAGAAGTTTGCAAGCCCAGGTCAGTAAGCAACCCGATCAGCATTCGTCCTTTGTCAATGCCAGGTTTGGTCAATTCCAATACAGTAGGGAGCGAGAAGAATTTTTCAAGAGGCATCGGTTCAATTTCAGTTAGAAACTCAGCCATTGCCTGCGGCGAGTCGGAAATGTAGGTTAACTTGGTGTAGTGGTCTGTCGTTTCATTGAACGGCTGCGCATCCAAATCAAAGCGTTTAACCATTTTTAGCCCCGCCGGATTGGGCCACATGATCTCAACCCGGTTTACGCCGAACAACAGGCCGCAAATCTGCCGGTGCCGCCGGCTGATTTCCAGCAATTTTGCCTGCTCAGCAGGCGAGAACGGGACGTACCGGTGCAAAACTTCATCGGGATAGTAGACTACCGCACCATTTTGCAGCACCATTGGCAAGGGGATTGGCCGGCCCAAAAACAGACCATTCCGCTGGAAAGCATGTTTTACGGCGTGCAGCGGGCGGCCGGTCGCCGGGATAAAGACAGCCCGGTCTTCGCTGTGTAAAATTTCTACATCACGGGGGTGAATAACACCCTGCTCGTTAACCAGCGTGCCGTCAAAATCAAAACAGATAACCGGTTTATTCATATTTGGTCAATCCTTAATAAAGGATAAACCGAAGGATTTGGCCTCCGGCTTATCTGAGAGAAAAAATCCGCAAGCGTTAATTAAAATGATAACGCCCCAAAATGAAATAAGGGGAACTCGTTTTAATCCGGGGAAAAGGCCGGGCTTAGCTGCCGACGCGATTCAACCCCAGTTTGCCGGGATTCATCACCCCGGCGGGGTCAATAGCGGTTTTAACCTTGTCCAGCACCAGCGCGCTTGAGGCCAGATCGGCGCGAATGTACGGCGCGCGGGCCATGCCCACGCCGTGGTGGTGAGAAATGGCCGCGCCGGTTTCCAGGCAGATGTTCATGGCCGTTTCCCAGATTTTCAGAATATTGGCCTCAGCCACGGCGTCGCTTTCTACGCGGCCCAGCAGGATGACGTACAGCGAGGTGCCCTGCGGGTACACGTGCGAAAAGTGGCCCAGTACCTCGTCGGCGTAGGGCGCCAGCGCCTTTTTCAGTTGATAGTACGTGTCCAGAATGCCATCCCAAAAATGAGAAATTTCAATGGTTTCGGCCAGGCCGCCCGGCTCCGATAAAAGATTTTCCACGGTTGAGAAATCAAAACGGCGGCACATCCAGGCTTCTACCGCGGCGGGGCCAATTTTCTGCCCGCCGTGCGCCGCGCAGATGTCCATTACGGCGTTGTATTCGGCTTCGGCTACCCCTTTAACGCCCTCAAAGCCCAAAAACATCACGCAGCTATCAAAGCTTTTATCCTGCATGGCGTGTTTGGCTTCGTCCACATCATAAAAACGCACCAAAAAAGGACGCAGCCCCACGCGCATAAATTGGCGCATTACCGTGGCGCCCGCTTCCACGCTGTCAAACCTGAGCGCTTCAAAGATGCGGTGTTCCGCCAGCGGGAAGATTTTCAGGGTGACATCGGTAATCACGCCCATCGTGCCTTCTGACCCCATAAAGACGTGGCGCAAATCCGGGCCAACGGCGGCGCGCGGCGCAAATTTGGTTTCGATGATCTCGCCGGTGGGTAGCACGGCGGTAAAGGCCACTGCCAAATCCTCAATGCCGCCGTAGCGGGAGGAAAACTGGCCGATGGCGCGGGTGGCCACCCAGCCGGCCACACTGGAGCGATCCAGCGATTGCGGCGAGTGGTTAAGCGTGTAGCCGCGCTCGTTGAGTTCATTTTCCAGTTCCAGACCCAGTTTGCCGCCCTGCACCTTCACCATCAGGTTGGTTTCGTCCAGCGCAATCACCTGCTTCATGCCCGCCATATCCAGCGAAATGCCGCCCCGCGAAGGGATGGCCGCGCCGGTAACGCCAGACCCCAGCCCCCACGGCGTAACCGCCACCCTGCTGGCCGAGGCCCATTTAAGCACATCGCTCACTTCTTTGGCGGAGGTGGGGCGCACCACTACCTCTGGTTTGTAGGGCTGCTTGCCCTGCCCTTTCCATTTGGCGGCTACCGGCCACACATCGTAACTGTGCTGGGCTATGGCGGCAGCGTCAACTGTAATTTTTTCCGGGCCGATGACCGTTTTCAGGCCATCAAGCCAGCTTATTTCTGTCATAATGAGGAATCCTTTCAATTGGGTACGGGTTGAAATCGGTTGGCCGCAACCCACTGCCGGTAAGCAGCAATTTGTTGGGCCGTCTGTGCGGGTGTCCAGCTATGCAGGCGGCCCATTTCGGCGGCCACGTCCGCAACCACGTCCAGCCCGCCGTCCGGCGTCCAGTAAAAAATAGAAGCGCGGCGGGTGAAAAAGTCGGTTACGGTCATGGCCATTTCATCTTCTACAGCGTAGCGAATCTCGGCGGCAATCAGTTTGTGGCCGCCCAAACTGCGGGCGGCGGCGGCATCGGCGCCGGCCAGCCCGGCAATTTTGGTAAAGTTGCCGCCGTAGTGCGCCAGCAATCGCTCTTTTACGTCATCCGGCAGGTTAACGCCGGGGGCCAATTGTCTGGCCCGTTCAATGTCGCGGGCGTCGCCGCCGCTCAGCGGCTCGGTGGCGGTTTTGGTGGCCGGCAGGCCGCGCACGCCAAAATTCTCGCCCAGCAGTTCGATGGCTTTATCTACCACCTGGTAACCCATGACCCGGGCGGTGGTCAATTTGCCGCCGGCAATGTTCAGCAAGCCGTTGGGGCTGACAAAAATCTCATGCTCCCGCGAAACGGAACTGGCGGCCAGGTTACCCTGCGGTTTAACCAGCGGGCGCAGCCCGGCCCAGGTGCCGACGATGTGTTCGTAGCCCAGGTTGCAGCCGGGGATGGTAAAGTTGGCCACTTCCAGCAGGTAGTCAATATCGTTGTGGGTGGCTACCACGTGGTCAAACGAGTCCTGGTAGTAGGTGTCGGTGGTGCCAATGTAAACCAGGTCGCTGTCCAGCGCGGGGATGGGCCACACGGTGCGGCCATCTCGCGGCGATTGCAGGAAAACGGCGTGGTTGAGCGGAAAATCTTTTTTGCGCAGCACAATATGCACGCCTTTGGTGGGGCTGAGCATTTTGTCTTTGACGCCCTGCTCCATAAAGCGGATTTCGTCGGTCCAGGGGCCGGTGGTGTTGATCACCTGCCTGGCCCGGATGACTCCCTCCTGGCCGCTGAGCAGGTCAACCGCCTCCACGCCAGCAATGCGCCCGTTGTCTTGCACCAGCCCTTTTACCGCGGTGTAGTTGGCGGCCAGCGCACCGGCAGCGCAAGCGCCTTTCATTGTTTCGATGGTAAAGCGGCCATCGTCGGTTAAAAAATCGTAGTAGTAGCCGCCGCCCTTTAAACCGTGGGGGTTAAGCTGCGGCTCGATGGCCAGCAGCTTCTGCTTGTTTAAAATTTTGTGATGGCGCTCCCGCGGATTGCCGGAAAAGGCATCGTACATGGTTAGCCCGGCATTAAGCATAAGCAGCGTGGCGGGCAGCCATTTGAACATCATATGGTAACCGTTGTACAGCAGGTAGATAAAGGGCCGCGGGTGAGACAAATGCGGGGCCAGGGTCAGCATCAGTTCCCGCTCGCGGCAGGCTTCTCGCACCAGGCCAAATTCAAACTTTTCCAGATAGCGCAGACCGCCGTGAAACAACTTGGTTGAGCGGCTGCTGGTGCCAGAGCCAAAATCGTTCTTTTCCAGCAGCGCCACCGACAACCCCCGCAGAGCCGCATCGCGCGCGGCTGAGGTCCCCGTGGCCCCGCCGCCAATAATCAGCAGGTCAAAGGTTTGCCCCGCTAACGCTTGTAACGAAGTTCTTTTCATAATTCTGCATCCTTGCGCGCCCTCTGCGCCCAAATAATTTGGACACAGAGGGCCAACGCCGGGCTATTTTGCCCAGCCCATACTGCGTTTAACGGCTTTGGTCCAGTCGGTGTAAAGGCTGTCTCGCTGGCCGGCGGCCATGGCCGGCTGAAATACCCGGTCAATTTGCTGTCCGGCAAAGCACTCTGCCGCCGATGACCAGTAGCCCACGGCCAGCCCGGCCATATAAGCCGCGCCCAAACTGGTGGCTTCGGCTACCAGCGGGCGCACCACTTCGGCATCCAGCATATCGGCCTGAAACTGCATAAGGAAGTTGTTGCGCGATGCCCCGCCATCAACTTTGATGGATTTAATATCAACGCCGGAATCGCGGCGCATGGTTTCCAAAAAGTCTTTGGTGGCGTACACAATCCCTTCCAGTGTGGCCCGCACAATATGCTCGCGCCGGGTGCCGCGGGTAATGCCGATGATCATGCCGCGGGCAAAGGAGTCCCAATAGGGGGCCGACAGGCCGGTTAGCGCCGGCACAAAGTAAACGCCGCCGTTATTTTCAACGCCGGTAGCCAGCGCCTCGGTTTCTGCCGAGTTGCCAATCATCTCCGCGCCATCGCGCAGCCACTGCACCGCCGAGCCGGTGACGGCGGCGTAACCTTCCAGCCCGTAGATGGTTTCGCCGTTCATCCGCCAGGCGATAATGGTGTTTAAGCCGTTTTGGGAGATGGCCACTTTTGGCCCCACGTTCATATCCAGAAAAGTGCCGGTGCCGTGGGTGCATTTAACCGTGCCCGGCTCCACACAGCCCTGGGCAAACAGGGCGGCGTGCTGGTCGGCAATAGCGCCGGTAATGGGGATTTCCACGCCAAACAGTTTGGCATCGGTAACGCCGTACTGGCCGGAGTCGTCGCCCACTTCCGGGAAAACGGAAAGCGGGATGCCCAAAAAGCTGAGCCACTCGGCGTACCATTCACCGTTAATCAAATCATAAGAGCCGGTAACGGAGGCGTTTGAGGCGGAAATAGCATGCACGTTGCCGCCGGTCAATTTATAGATTAACCAAGAGTCGATGGTGCCAAAGGCCAGCTCGCCGGCGGCTGCTTTTTCTTTTGCGCCGGCAACGTTGTTCAAAATCCAGTGCAAACTCAGCGAGGAGTAAACCGGGGCCAGCGCCCAGCCGGTGCGGCCATACACCTTGTCGGCCCACTCGGCGCGGATTTCTTCCACAAAAGCGGCGGTGCGGGTATCTTGCCAGACAATCGCCGGGCAGATGGGTTCGCCGGTGGTTTTATCCCACACTACGGTGGTGGCCCGCTGGTTGGTAATGCCGATGGCGGCAATATCACCGGCGGCAATGTCGGCGTCAACCAGCGCGTTGTGCATCATTTTAAGGGTAGCGTCCCAGATTTCGTTGGCGTTGTGCTCCACCCGGTCCGGGGCCGGGTGATGTTGGGTGAATTCGGTGTAGGCCTGGGCTTTTACCTGGCTGTTCTGATCAATAATCAGCGCCCGGGTGCCGGTTGTGCCTTCATCGATGACTAAAATGAACTTCTCTGTCATTTTAAACTCCTGTGTTTGTATTAATTTGGCAACGGATAACGGTGGATTTTATGGAAATTAAGCCGAAGCTTTAGCCGCTGTTCCAATTTTGGGCTGCCGCAGCGACGCATACCCGCCAGAAAGCAGCAGCAGCGCCAAAATTACCGTGGCAATGTAGTTGCTGTAAGCGCCGTAAACCCCAAGCGCCTGCAACAGCAGAGAAACGCTGGTCAGGGCGGCAATAGTGCAGGCCGGCGGGTCGATGTGGGTGTCACCGTGAACCAGAAAGGTGTTAGCCATATATTCGCCAACAATGCCGGCGGCCATTCCAAACACCGCGCCCCAAATCAGGCTGCCGCTGGCGGTGGCGGCCACGGCGGCCAGTAAGGTGATGTGATGCGTAACCGGAACTTTTACCCCCAGCCCCAGCAGCGACAAACTGATAGCCGAAATGGCAAAGCCCAGTACAACACCGCCATTTTCCGCGCCAATCAGGATGGCGAGATAGGCCGACAACACACCGGCCCCCAAACCGATCATCAGGCGCTGGCCAACGTTGCTTTGCCAGGGTAACCACTGCGTATCCGGCCGGGGCGCGTAGCGAGCCTGTCCCGCTTTAACCTGGCCAAAAACACCGTTGCCCCACAGCACGCGGGCGATGATAGCCGATACCACTACAGACAGCGCCACGGTGTCTGTCCAGGCAAAGCCGACCAGACCAAATGCCCAGTTCAGCATGTAACCAACAATGCCAAAAATGCCCCCAACCAGCAGCACATCCGGGCTATTTACACCCATCAGCGCCGAAACAATATCGCGCCCTGTATCAATCTTGCCTTTTTTGGCGGCGTAAGCCGCGGCGGCCACCCCGGCGGCAAAGCCGCCAACGTGCGGGCCAAAGGCCGGCCCTAACGGAATACTCATCAGATCCCCGCCCGTGGATTGGGCGGCAACCCCCACCAGAATGAGAAAGCCCAACATTACAAAAGCGCCCAAAGCGCCAACGGCAGCGCCAAAAATTCCGCCTGCAAATGCAACAAAAACTGCTATTAAAGACATCATTATCCTCCGAAACGAAACTGTGTTTGCTAGAAATTATTAAATTTGTTGTGATCCGGTTTGGGTTAGCCCGCCGGTGGGCCAAGTTGTTTAAAGCCAGGTAAATTTTATTTAGCACCTCCATGTTGATTGGTTTTCGCGTCGGAGTGTGGTAAAATAAAAATGAGTAGGCGCACAGGCAGGCTCTGTCACAAAAGGCAGCCCTGTCCGCTCGATTTACTGTGGCCGCAGTATCATCGAGTTGCTTATTACTCACCCATGCAGGTCAGGCAAAAAGCCTGGCCTGTCTCTTTAAATGGCTACTTCTCCGACATTCTCCAGGTTATCTGCTGTCGGGCATTTCCGGCTAAGGCAACAGATTAACCGTTAGCGACACTTTGTCTCCCCGATTATAACAATCTGCATATTTTAAGGCGGTGCCATCAACCGCGTAGAGCACCCGCGCTCCATACAAAATTGGCGAACCGGGCGCTACCTCTAACGTCTGGGCCAACTGCTCATCAGCCAGTTGGGCTTCCAGCCTTTCGGTTACGTGAGAGAGTGAATAGCCATAACTTTCAATCAGTTCCCAAACGTGGCGCTCCTCAAGCCCCAGTTCAGCGGGATGGGCTGTTTTAAGCCGTGGGAACAGCGCCACCGGGAGTTGGGCATCGTGCAAGGTTACCGGCTTGCCGTTCATTGTGCGCAGGGTAGTAATCCTGATAACCGGCTCGCCCGGGTTGATATTCAGCGCCTCGGCAACCGCCTGGCTCACCGGGATGGTTTCAAATTTAGTTACCCGCGCCCCCGGCACCTTGCCCCCCAGCCGGCAGCTTTCAAAAAAGTTGGTCAGGCGGCGATGGTCCCGTTCAACATTTGAGTTGGACACAAACGTGCCCATCCCGTGCCGCCGGTACAGCAGCCCCTCGTCAATTAAGCTAGCCAATCCCTGGCGCACCGTCATCCGGCTCACGCCAAATTGAACCGCCAGCTCATCTTCGGCGGGCAATTTTTGCCCCGCCTCAAGCAGCCCGCGGCTAATCTGCTCGCGCAGCGTTTCTCTGATTTGGATGTAAAAAGGGATTCCGTTTTTGGGTAGTGGATTCATTTGAGTGATTAACCTATAGACGTATAGACATCTATAAGAATAACACAGGTTATGGCGGTTGTCAATACAGATTCAGAAATTCGTAGGACAAACAAACACACACTCAACCGAATAGAACCTTAAAGAGACGTTGTTCACTCCAGCCAGTCTTTTTACGCTTGACTTTGATGCCACATTTGGCTGCTTTTTATAATTTGTGCTCTTCGAATGGCGCAAATGGGGGATGTTGATAGTTTGCAGATAGTATCTGACAACTGCTGGTGACCAAAATGCAGTGACTTCTGCTTTTGACCTTAAACTCGATGTCTATCAATACAAGGGGAGGCGTTCCAGAAGCTGGCAACCTCCTTATTGCCTCAAAAACCAGTACAGCTTTTGGCCGGCCTGAAATCCCGCTCCGGTTAAAATATTTTGACCGACTCTTAACCTCTCGTTAACGAAGCATTAAAAAAGTTGTAAACAACTCCTGCTAAAATAAAGCAAACAAAATTTGTTCTACCAATCACACAACAACGCATCCAGAGGGATAGAATGATAGCAAACATACCGGTGCCTGCCACAGCCACCGTCTTTGTGAAACCCACAGTCTGGTCAAAAGCGGATCTGCACATCCACACCACTTTCAGCGATGGCTACATGACCCCACCAGAAACCATCGATATTATCGCCCGAACGGCTCGAGTAAATGTGGTGGCCATTACCGACCACGACACCATAACCGGGGCAATGATTGCCCGGGATTACGCCCGCCAGAGTCACTCCAACCTGGAGGTGATTGTTGGCCAGGAAATTACTACCGGTCAGGGTGATGTAGTAGGGCTGTTTTTACAGACCGACCTGCCGTATTTTGCCACAGCTCTGGAAGCGATTGAGGCTGTCCACCGCCAGGGCGGGTTGGCTGTGGCTGTTCATCCCTTTACCTTTGGCGGCGGGATGGAGAGCGTTCATAACGCCATCCGGCGCTTGCCGTTTGATGCCGTTGAAACCCGCCACGGCTGCCCGCTCAGTATTCCCGGTAACATCTGGGCGACGCTGGTCAACCGTTTTGGGCAGCGATTGCCGGCGCTGGGCAACAGCGATTCGCATATTCCCTACACGGTGGGGCAGGCCTTCACCTGGTTTCCGGGCACCAGCGCCGCTGATCTGTATGCAGCCATTCAAACGAACACGGTGCGGCCAGGTGGAACCACCTGGAAAATCGGGAGCATGCTGCGCAAGTTACCCATAGTGTTCAACCGCGCCGAAGCCCGCCAGATAACCGGCGCCAGAATATAACAATCCGAATTGGAAAATACCTGTACCCCAGAAAGGTTTACACTTTGTTTAATCAACTTAACCTGTTAAGTCGCATTAAATACTGCCCCGTTACCCAACGTGAAACTGCAGCCAAAATTGATGGTCAAATCCAACCGCATTGCCACAAAAATCAGTGTGACCGGTGCCCGGCTCAACCAATTTGCAGCGAATTTGGCTGGTGGCACTGTAGTGCCTGTGATGGGTGGCATGTTAGTTGGGCATCACCGCCTGCGGCTGAGAAACAAACTATCTGGCTCAATTTTGCTGAATTTGATCAGCCGGCAGTAGAAGCAAAAATTAACCCCAAAAACAGCTTATATGCTGATATGAAACTTATTCGCTTTAAGAAGATTTAACAACAATTTTACTGTTCTTTAATAACCACTACCTTTGCACTTTTAAAATAAGGCCACAGATTTCGCAGATTTACACAGATTTTCTTAAGAATTTTTGGCTTCATCTGTGTTTTCTGTGTAAATATGTGTCCTATTTTGAACGAAGTTTCAAAAGTGCAACCACTGTAGAGTAACCAATAACCGAACATACAGGGGGTGTTTGATCATTTACCAATTCCTTCGACCAGAAACCAGGAGCTGTATTACACACTATGGAATCACTGCACCAACACACGCTCTCACTAAACTCAACCCTGGCTGACCTTCCTGCCCAGGATTTTACGGTTAATGGCCTCACCCTGGGCCAGGACGTAGCCGAAAAATTTCGCCAACAACCCGACCTACGCGGTGTAATAATTGTTTCTAATCGGCGGGTAATTAGCGTGCTCTCCCGGCGCGCCTTTTTTGAACAGCTCGGCCAACTCTACGGTGTATCGGTCTATATGAAGCGGCCAGTGATTATGATGCTCAAGGATTTTAGCGCATCTCCCCTAATTTTGCCGGCTTCCACTCCCATTCATAAAGCCGCAGATCTGGCCCTCAATCGTCCGGCAGAATTATTATACGAACCAATAGTTGTTACCCATGATGATGCCACTCATCGATTAATTCACATCGATATTCTGCTACAGGCTCAATCCAAACTCTTTTCCAATTTAAAGCAAGAACTCCAGGCAGCCAAAACCAAACTGGAACATGAGTTTGAACTTGAAAAAAAGCGCCGGCAAGAGCTGGCTATAGCCAAACAAGCCGCTGAAGAAGCCAACAAAGCCAAAAGCGAATTTCTGGCCAACATGAGCCACGAAATTCGCACACCGATGAACGGCGTTATCGGTATGCTTGAACTTGCCCTTGATACAGCCCTCAGCGTTGAACAGCGAGAATTTTTAACTGCAGCCAGCACCTCGGCCGAAACGTTATTAAGCATCCTCAATGATATTCTTGATTTTTCAAAAATCGAGGCCGGTCGCCTGGTTGTGGAACAAACAAACTTTGATCTTGGCCAGGTGATCGATCTGCTCGCCGATATTATGGCCCGCCGGGTGTCGGAAAAAGGGCTGGAATTAGTGCTTAACCTCCAGCCCGATGTGCCTACCAACCTGCTTGGCGATCCATTACGTATTCGGCAGGTGCTGGTTAATCTCATTGGCAATGCGGTTAAATTTACCAGCCGGGGCGAAATTGTAGTCACCATTCAAAAACAGGCAGAAACGGACCGGCATATTGAGCTTTTGTGTTCGGTGGCGGATACAGGTATTGGCATTGCCGCCGATAAACTGGAGTTAATCTTTGATGAGTTTACCCAGGCCGATGGCTCTACAACCCGCCAGTTTGGTGGCACCGGTTTGGGCCTGGCCATTGCCAAACAATTGGTACAGGCTATGGGTGGCCGCATTTGGGTTGAGAGTGAGCTGGGCGTTGGTACAACTTTCTATTTTACGCTCAACCTTTTACGCCAAACCAACAGCACCGTGATTGAACGAACGCCTTGGCCAGATTTGGCCAGCCTGCGCGTACTGGTGGTTGACGACCACCCCATCAACCGGCAAATTCTGGCGCAAATCCTGCAAAAATTTAAATGTCAGCCGACAGCCCTTGATAACGGCCAGGAAGTTTTAACCACGCTGGAGGCTGCGGCTAAGGCTCACAAAGCCTTTGACCTTGTTCTGCTGGATATGCAGATGCCGGGAATGTGCGGCCTGGAGGTATTACAGGCTATCAGGCGGAATCCAGCCTTCAGGGAACTGCCGGTAATAATGCTAACATCCGTTGACAACCTGCACAATACCGCCTCCCAAAATGAAGAATTGTGGACAACCCATTTGACCAAGCCGGTCAAACAATCGCAACTACTCAAATCGATACAGGATGCACTTTACCGGGCCAACTCCGATGACCGCGCTGTAGTAGTCACTCCGATGCCGCCCATACCCTCAAATGGCAAATCAGAGACCGGGCTAAAAATATTGCTGGTAGAAGATAACGAAATCAACCGCTTATTAGCCAACAAAATGTTGAGCCATGCCGGCCATCAAGTAACCATTGCCGAAAATGGCCGGTTAAAGGCTAACCTGCACCCCCCGACCGCGTCCAACGGCACCCTACCGGTAATCGACAAAGAAGCGGCATTGGAACGACTTGGGCTGGATGAATCCGATTACACCGAGTTGTTACAACTATTTGTAGCAGATATTGACCAGCGGATTAAAGAAATCAACCGGGCCGTTGACCAAAAAGACATCATTCTATTGAAAAAATTAGCTCACAGTTTAAAAGGGTCTGCCGCCAATTTGGGTATTCAGAAAATTAGCTACACCGCCCAGCAACTGGAACTGGCCAGCAACTACCACAAACTGGCAGACATCGCTCTGGCTTTAAATGAGTTGCATCTTAACGTAGCAACCCTTAAAGAAACGGCGCAGGCGTAATAACCCACCCTGTCGTGGCTTCTACCATCAACCCCTGAATTCAAATATGTCTCCCGTATCTGACCAGTAGATGACGTGTCAAGTTCGAGGCGACCAACAACGCCAACCTGTTCACGAGTCGGAGAGGTGAAAACCATGTCAACGCACCAAACCAGTTGATTGCTCAGGACCAGGGCCGGATTATCGGCCCGAAGGAGGTTGAAACTGGGTTAAACATAGGTTCACAGGTAGACTCCACCTCTCGTATGAACATATGAAAAGTGCAGCCTCAACCAAAGCTCCACAGACAACGACCATTTTCTAATGGCTGAAATGAAGGCATCATTTACCATACTGATGGTGGCCGAAACCTTTGTGCATATACACAGCCCCATCGATAATCAACGGCACTGTTACTTGATTTGAGCCAGGGCAGACAGGGAATCGACGATGGTTTTTGATCCTTAACTGGATGTCCATAAACCGATGCTGTTGACGAATGGAGCCGGTCAAATGTTCGGTCAGGAACGGCTACAGGCCATTGTCACGGCGAACGCTGGGAGCCGTGCGAAACAAGTTTGTCAAGCGGTATTAAAGGCGATTGACAATTTTATCCAGGGCACGCTTCCTTTGGATGGTATAACTTTGTTAATTGTTAAACGCCAGCTATAATTGCTGTTTATGGATAAAACCTTATAAAAATGGATCACGGAGGGTAACAATGGCATCACCCATGCAAGTTACGATTTCCCAAGAGCAAGGGCGCGTTCCCGTGACCGTCTTTGCAATTCAAGGAGATATTGACG
This sequence comes from Anaerolineae bacterium, assembly GCA_022071955.1. Classification (GTDB taxonomy): domain Bacteria; phylum Chloroflexota; class Anaerolineae; order 4572-78; family J111; genus J095. Next base: position 169,215 of record JAJVIM010000027.1, on the reverse strand, counting down.
TCTCTTCTTATGAAGAGCTACAGGCCAAGGCTCAAGAAGCTCACCAGGCCGGGATGCGCAACCTGTTGCTAGATTTGACTAAGGTTAAATACGTGGCCAGTACCGGGCTACAGGCCTTTCACCACATTTTCAATATGCTCCGAGATACAACGCCGGAGGCTGATGAAGCGATGAAACGGGGTCTGAGGGATGGTTCCCACAAATCAGCCCACTTTAAACTGCTTAACCCCTCTCGTGACGTGGCAAGTGTTTTATCAATGTCAGGCTTTGATATGTTTTTGGAGATCCACACCAATCGGAAAACAGCAATTGCTTCATTTTGAAGCTGCTACAATAGAATAAATCGTTTAAATTCGTATTCTGTATTGCGTATTCTGTAAGGTTTTTGGATACGAAATATGTTTAATCTTGGAAATCTCTAACACTCCGTAACGAAGGTGTCATGCCGATTATTGCCTCTTTGTCAAGGGTCATCGAAAAAAAGGATTTAGCCGATATCCGTCACTTTATCGAGGCAACCGGCAGCCAGCTTGGTTTGGAGGCGAGCGTTATTGCTGCGCTACGGAGGGCCGTTGATGAGGCGGTGTCGAATATTGTTATCCACGGCTATCAAGGTCAAGCTGGACCGCTGACATTGGACATTGGTCAAAAAGAGGCTGATCTCTGGGTGTGCCTCCGGGACAAAGCCCCTCTGTTTGACCCAACTCAGGTACCACCGCCTGATCCATCTATTCCGCTGCCACTCCGCCCACCCGGTGGTTTGGGTATCCCGTTCATCAGGCAGGCGATAGATGAGCTACGTTACCGTCCCTTGGCTAATGGAGGAAACGAGTTGACCCTGGTAAAGCGAGATGTCATGGGGTAAGGGAAGGTCCCTTAAATGAATATTGATGATGCGGGCTCCAGCCCTGTTTATTAACGGCGGTGAATATAAACCGTACCTCCATTGAAAGGGATGCCGTGCGGAATGGTGGCATATCTCCGATTTTGATCCAGGTCAAAACAAACACACAAGCCGGCCGAAAATCGGCCGGCTTGTGCGGGGCTTAACGTTTTCACATCTCCGACTCGTGAACAGGTTGGCGTTGTTGGTCACTCGAACTTGAGACCATCACCGGCGAGATTTTGTCCGATGAATCCCTGGCCGAAGAGCTTACTTCCTGTGCCCACGCCCTCATTACAGGTTAGGTGAGTCCGCCTCGCACCACATTGGCCGCTTGTCGATCTGTTAAATCCTCTTGATTCAACTAACCAACAGTACGGGCAGTAGCACCCCCAAACCCAAAACGAAGAGCCAAACGGCCGGCGCGGGAGTCCCGACCGGGCGGAGGCGGCGGGCTTCGCGGGCCGCCAGACGTGGGTCCAGGCGCAGCCAGTTCTGATGGCGACGTTCTAGCAGCATGAAGACTGCGGCCGTGGCCGCCCCGTAAATCAAATGCCCGATCAAGGAGGGCAGCGCTGCCGCTGCGGCTTCGGTCGTCCAGGCCAGCGGCGCTCTGAGCAAAAGTGGCAGCAGGGTCAAGGGGCCAATAAACCACCAGGCCAGGCCATACACCAGCCCCCAAACCACCCCTGACCCCAAGTTAGGCGCTTCATAGTGAAACAGCAAACCAAAACTCATCCCGATCAGGGTGCTAATGACCAGATGCACCCCAAATCCCAAAACCGGCGACTCACTCCCGACTAGTTGGGCCACTTTGGGCAGAAAGCCGGTGGCAGCCATAATCAGGCTGAACAATAGACCGCCGCTCAAACTGGCGACCGCGCCCCAGCCCAGGGATTGCAGCGTCCGCGCGCCCGGCCCCTCGACTTCGCGGTGAATCGGATCGGTTTCGACGAAGAAAGCGATCCACAGCCGGTCAAGTATGGCATAGACCAAGCCGAGAAACAGGCCGTAAACAATGTGGCCCACCAGCGAGCCAAACAAGGCGCTGCCGCGCTCGGGTGACCAGTCAACCGGTTGGCCCAACCACAGGGGCAAAATTGTCAACGGGCCTAAAAACCACCACACCAGACCATAAACTATGCCCCAGCTAAAGCTGGAGCCAAAGCCACGCACATCTCGTTGGAATAGTAACCCAAAACTGGCGCCAATAATCATCGCAAACAGGTAGTGCAAGCCTTTGCCCACCAGCGGCGAGTTTGAATTTACCAGATTGGCGACGATGATGAAAAAGTTGACCTGGGCCATCCAGTAGCTAAAGGCCCAGCCGCCGGCGATCCCCGCCAGCCCGCCGGCCACCAGGCCATGAGGCCAGTTGAACGGAGCCAGCCCCGGCTGCGGCCGCAAACTGCCCCAAATTCCCAGAGTCAGGCCGAGCGGCAAGCCAAAGCAGAGAAGATAGGCTACCAACTCGGGAAAGTGGGCTTGGGCAGCATCGAGCATGCCCATCGTTGGCGTGGCTCCGCTTAGAATGGGGAACAGACCGGCCGGCCCCACCAGCCACAAGAGCCAGGCGTAAGCCAGCCCCCACAGCATCCCCGCCCCCGGGCTGACTGCTCGCTCCCCGGCCAGCCCGGCAAAGAGCAGCCCGTATAGTCCACCGCAGATAATGCCGGTTACCCAGGAGGACAGCCCCAAAGCCAGACAGACCGCCCCGCCTAGCGCGCCCACAACCAGACAAACCCAGGCCTGTTTTGTAAAAAGAAAAGACATCAGCTACCTCCACATCGGTTATTCAATCAAGCTAACGATCCTGTCTAAAGTTTAACCATCTCACCCAACTGCTGGTCAACCGGCTCAACGACAGGCTGCCCGCCGGGTTGAGCGAGAGTTGGAGCCGCGTCGGCGGCTCTGGCGTGGCTGCCCGCCAAAGTTGCCCCTCGACCGCTGAAATCGATGGTCTGCACAATGTCCCGGGGAAAGAAGAGTTCAATCAGCCAATCCACCAGAACCCGCACTTTGCGCTCCAGACCGGGCAACTTAGAGAGGTAAATTGCCCGCCACATCAGCCAGGCCAATAACCCGGAGAAGCGCAACCCTTTGATCTCGGCGCAGGCTGTTTGATGGCCGACCACACACAGCGCGCCGATGGCATCAAAGTGGAACGGTTTAAGCGGGCGGCCGTATACGCTGGCGTGAATATTGTGAGCCAGGGTGTAAGCCTCCCGCAGGGCAAATTGAGCCGTCGGGGGACAGGGCTGACCGGTCTTCCCATCGGTAACGGCGGCGCAGTCACCGAGTGCCCACACACCGGGGTAATCAGCCACCGCGAGCGTGCTGCCAACCGGGATGGCGCCGCGCTTATCCAAAGGTATCGCCAGGCTTTGCAAGACCGGGTTTGGTTTGACTCCCGCTGTCCAAACCAGCGTATCCGTCCGGATTTCCTCGCCCGAACTGAGCTCGACCAGGCCGCGCCGGGCCGCGGCGACCCGCACATTCAGTTTGAAGGTTACGCCACGCTCGGTCATGCGGGCCAGGGCATAGTCACCCAAAGCTTCGCTCAACTCCGGCAGAATATGATCCCGGGCATGAACCAGAATAACCTGCACCTCGGCCGGTGGAATGTGGGAGTAGTAGATCAGCATCCCACGGGCAAAATCGTTGAGCCCACCGGCTAACTCCACCCCGGCAAAGCCGCCACCGGCAATCACAAAGGTTAACATGGCTTGCCGCGTCGCCGGATCAGGCTCGCGGTCGGCCCGCTCAAACAAATCGATGACATGATTGCGGATGCGGATGGCATCCAACAGTGTTTTGAAGTCAAACGAGTTTTCCTCAACGCCGGCCAAACCCAGATAGTTGGACACAGCGCCCAAGGCCAGCACCAGGTGGTCAAAGGGCAATTCGTTACGTTCGGCGGAACTGGCCATCGGATCAGGCTCAAGATGGACCAATCGTTTGGTCAGGTCGATCGCGGCCACTCGCCGGCGGACAATAGTGGTCCGCTTTAAGCTGGTCCGCAGGGGGCTGCTGATGTGGGTTGGCTCCAGACTGCTAGAGGCGACTTCGGCCAGCATAGGCGTGAACAGCAGAGCATTATTCTCACTGACCAGGGTGAAGGCTACCGATCGGTCTGCTTCGAAAAAATGCTCCAACTTTTCAGCGGTTGTCACGCCGGCAAAGCCGCCGCCCAGAATCACAATCTGCCTGGGCGTTACGGACGGTGGCGCCGGGCTGTACTCCGGCCCAAACCGCCAGAAGACCAGGTCGTTCAGCGCCTGGGTCATCAATCCCAAACCGGCGCCGAAGAGCACCCACCCTATCAGACCGGGGAACAACGTTCGCATCCCCTCAGCCGTCCACTGGGGCGGCTGACCCGCCAGCCAAGGCAGGATAATGACCATGACAACAGCCCAGAGCGGGATACCCAACGCCGCGGCGGTCATCATATTATCAACATAGGCACGGGCTGACGGTCGAAAAGCCAGAGCATACCCCAGCCCGGTCAGACATCCTGAGACAAAGCCGACCCAGGCCGGCTCTATAGTGGCGACCAGGGCCGCACTACTGACCAGGCCGGCCAGCAAACCGATGATAGCGCGTCGAAGATATTTGTTCATGCTTGCCCCCGTAAGTTAAGCTTTTTTAAAGCAGTTTATTTCCTGCCAGGCTCGCAGGGCCTCGGCCACGCTCCATGCCTGAGCCGGGCAGCCCCGACCCTGAAACGGTGGGTCGCCGTCGAAGATTTCGCTGAGGTTGCCCACGTTGGTGCTGAAGAGACTTCGCAGAAACGGTGTCAAGTAAATTCGAGACAACGCCGGATCACCGTAAACCCGCAGATGAGCACTGACGAAGGGTCCGATCAGCCAGCCCCAGACTGTGCCTTGATGATAAGCCCCATCCCGCTCAAGTGGCCCGCCGCCATAATGGCCTATGTAGGCCGGCTCACGAGGGTCCAGGCTGCGCAAGCCATGCGAAGTCCAGAGATGTCGGGCGCAAACATCGACCACTGCCCGCTGTTGGGATGGATTGAGAGGGCTATAGGGCAGCGAGACGGCCAGGAGCTGGTTGGGACGCAGGCCGGCCTCGTGGCCCTGCGGGCCATCCAGCACGTCATAACAGTAGTTGAGCGTTTTGTTCCAAAAACGGGCAAAGCCGGTTTCGGCCTGCTGGGCGGCGGCTTGATACCTCTCGGCCGGGTGGCCCAGGCAGCGGGCTGTATCGGCCATGAATCGCAGGGCGTTGTACCACAAAGCGTTGACTTCTACCGGTTTGCCGATGCGCGGCGTAACAACCCAGTCGCCGACTTTGGCATCCATCCAGGTCAGTTGTACCCCCGGCTCGCCGGCATAGAGCAAGCCGTCCGCCGGATCGACCTGAATCCGATAGCGCGTGCCGCGTTGGTGCCAGTCGATGATCTCCTGCAACACCGGCCAGAGTTCGCCCAGGAGTGCGTCATCATTTGTAGCAGCGTGGTAAGCGCGGATGGCTTCAAAATACCAGAGCGTGGCGTCAACGGTGTTGTACTCTGGCGCTTCACCGGCGTCGGGAAAGCGATTGGGTAACATGCCTCGGTCCACAAAACGGGCAAAGGTGCGCAGGATGCTACGGGCAACCTGGGGGCGGCCGGTAGTCACAGTCAGACCGGTCAGGCTGATCATCGTATCGCGGCCCCAGTCGCCAAACCAGGGATAGCCGGCAATGACCGAGCGACCGTCGGGGTCATCGGGCATGGCGCGCCGGACGATGAATTGATCGGCGGCCAGGATCAGATGCCGGACCAGGCCCGACAGATCCGGTTCTGCGGAGGCAGGTGCTGCCTCGGTCGGGCTCGACTTTGTTTTTATTCCTGCCGCAGCCCCGATCAACTGCTGCTCGCAGGCTTGTCGCTCGGCGTAGGCGGATTGGCCATCCCGATTGGGATTTGGCTCAGTGCTGGCAATGATGGTTAGCGACTGGCCCGGGTGGAGATTGGCCTGGAATAAGCCGGCGTACAGATGATCTTCCGTCGCGTCGAGGCCGCGGTAGGCTTCGACGCTCAGCCAAAAGTTTCGGTACCAGTCGTGTTGCGCTACGGCTTCGGCCCGGTCACTCAACAGGTAGAAGGGCGTGGCGCCATCAAAGGCGATGATTTGGACGCCATGAGCGATGGGGTTGATTTGCATCTGCCAGTCGCCGGCGTGGGTACTGAAATGGTAATCTCGATAGTTGACCATGGCCTTGCACGCCAGCACCAGGGGGCGCTGGCCCTGACGGTAATCGTAGCGCACGTAAGTGGTGTTGGCGCCGGGCTGCATCCAAACTCGTTTTTCCAGCAGAGACTCGGCCAGGCGGTAGCTCCAGACCGGGGTGGTTCCTTCCAGGTGGAAACGCTCCAGGTATAGGAAGCCGCGCGGCTCGACCACGTTACCGGACCAACGATTGGTATGCAGGGGGTAAACCTGGCCATCAGTGGTTACGAGTTCATCAAGTTTGGTGACCAACAGGGTGCGCCCCAGCGGCGGTTTGAGCGCGGCCACCAACAAACCGTGGTAGCGGCGGGTCAATAAACCGCCAATTGTGCCCGAGGCAAAGCCGCCGATTCCGTTCGTGACCAGCCATTCGCGTTCTTCAACCGCGGCCAGGTGGCTGCACACTTCGCGGCCAAAATCAAAAAGTGGCATCATGGTTTAATCCTCCTGGCAGTGCCTAACAAAACTTTTCGACCAGTTGCTGGGCGGTATAGTCAACCCAACCCAGGTTGCTACCTTCCTTCCGGTAGATTTGGTAACTCTCGATGAAAAATTGACTAATTTGGCCGGCCGTTACCTCCTGGTTCAAGAGGTTGGCCAGGCCGTGTTCGATGACATAATTCGCATACCAGGCCGGCCACTCTTGGTCATAAACACCTTTAAGGATGGTTTGCTCGTATTGATGGTGGGCCGATCCTGCCTGCGATAGCAGCCGGGCAATTTGGGTTACCGCATTTGGGTTCATTGTATTTCTCCCCTCAAAGCAACAAGAGATGATGGTCTACCTCAAGGGCCACGGCTTTTTGGGGGATGAGTTACCAACCACTTATTTATTTTGCGGTCAGAATTAATTTCGCCCAATCGTCGCCGTAATCCATTCACCAATCTGTAGTTATTTTCTGAAACAGCTTCCCAAAGACCTGTCGGGGTTTATACGATACACCCTGACAGGTCTTTGGATGTTCACATGTCCTTACTCAGTGCAAATTTCGCCGAAATAGTCACCTTCACCGCCGACGCCAAAGATAAACGTTCCGGTGGCCTGGATAACACCCGTGGCCCCCGCCCAAGCCCCGGTGCCGCTGATGACCGTATCCAGTTCGGCAAATTCGCCTTTGCCATTCGGATTGGCGTTGAGGACGATGGCATCTCGGGTCATCAAGTCTCCATCAGCCGTATGGATAGCATTGCTGCCGGTTAACAGAACTACACCTTCTACACCCGTATCGCTGGGGAAACCATCTGCGGTGAAAGCAGAAGTCCCCTTGATGTCGCCCCTGTACGCGCCGGTGGTGTCTGCATTTAGGACCAATTTGCCGTTGACCTTCCTGCAGTTGGATGAGGCGGTGGCTACCCCACTAACGATGATAAGGCCAACCAGCGCCACTACTCCGATGACGACCAATCTGGTCCAGTTTGAACCGTTTTTGTGAAACATGTTTTCTCCTTTTTAAATTGTTTGGCGGAGCTTTTGGACTCCAGTTTTTTATTGAGGGTACAATTCGTAACAAATGGTACGAATGTTTGCCAGTAATCAAGATGAAGACACGTTAGACTTTTCGGCTAATAGACCCCACCTCCTTTCTGATTGACAACCGTTTAGAGCCAGGCCCTACCTATTTCAAGTTCAAGACTCGCGTAATCTCAAATTGTGTAGCCCGGTTTGCCGCCCAAATTTCTCTAACCATCAACAGAATGCTCCACAGCAGCGTAGTTGTACCGATCAGGAACCCCAGCAGGCTCGCAACCCCCAGCCAATCCAGGCTGACCACAACGGCTAAAGCAATGATCAACATATCAGCCAAAAAAATGGCGGTGGCCAGGTAAAGCGCCAGGATGGCATTTCGCACCTGTTGATACAAATCAATCAGATCAGGTATTTGGGTATCAATTTCGTCCAGCCGCTCGGTTGCCAAAGTATCAGTACTGGCTGAAGCGCCACTTGCCCGTAAGATTTGTAGCCGCTCTTGGGCCATCGCTCGCAACCGCTGATTGATGCCGGTGTAGTGGCCCAGAATGCCCCCCAGTAAAATGGCGCAACTTGTCACCATTACTGCCGGGGCTAGGATCACCTGGATGGTGCCGACAATCACTTCAGGGTTCATAACGTGCTACTTTAGCCGCTCCAATAAGTGGTCGCCCACCCGCAGGGCATTGGCCATAATCGTCAACGCCGGGTTAACAGCCGAGCTGGAAACGAAGAAGCTGCCATCGACCACGTACAAATTGTCCAGGTCGTGGGCTTTGCAATTGACGTCCAGGGCCGAGCTGTGCGGATTGTGGCCAAAACGAACAGTGCCACATTGGTGGGCGACCCCGGCCAGTGGAATCATTTGATTTAAGAAGATCGAGCGTGGGAAGAGGTGCTTGTCACAGTAGCAGGTTTTGGAGTCGCAATGGATGCCGTGCAACACTTGCTTCAGCTTGTTAACCAGCCGTTGGTGCGCTTCGCCGTTGGTGTTACGGTACTCCAGCGTAATCTTCCCCTCACGGTCAACGGTCACCCGGTTCTCCGGGTCGGGCAGATCTTCGGTGGTCAGCCAGAAGTCAAGGGCGTGTTTGGCCATAAAGTCCAAGGTAATACCGGGGGCAAAGGCCGGCGCTTCCGCCTTGAGTAGTTCGGCATTGGATTTACCCAGCATCTGGATGTGGCCCAGCGGATAATCCCAGTCATGGCTGCCGAAATAGAAATCATTGATGCCCAGGGTTTTCTGGAAAATCGTGGGATTAGGAATCCTGGATAAGGCCAGAAAAGCGGTGTTGAGATGGGCCATATAATGGCGGCCTACCACCCCGGAGCTATTGGCCAACCCCTGCGGATACCTATCGTTAGCCGATTGGAGCAGCAGCACAGCCGAGTTGACCGCCCCGCAGGAGACAACCACCACATCGCCGGAGTAGCTTTCTGGCGCGCCATCCCGTTCAACCACCACCCGGTTTACCTGCCGGCCGGTAGAGTCGGTTTCCAGTTTTGTCACTTTGGCTTGAGTGAGGAGGGTAACGTTGTTATGCTGCAAGGCCGGCCGTACGGCAACGACTTCGGAGTCGGACTTGGCGTGAACCAGACAAGGGAAGCCATCGCAGGTGTCACAGCGAATACAGGGACTTTGGTGGCGCAGTGCCTCGTTGAGCATGATCCCAACGGGCAGGGGGAAAGCTTTAACCCCGATGCTGTGCAAGTCGTCGTTTAACTTCTGGATGCGTGGCTCGTGGCTAACGGCCGGGTAGGGAAAGGGGCCGCTGGCTTCCGCTTCGGTGGGGTCGCTGCCCCGCTCGCCATGAACCTGATAAAGCTGTTCCGCCTCGGTGTAGTACGGTTCCAGATCATCGTAGCTGATTGGCCAGGCCGGTGAAATACCGCCAAAATGCCGGATCTCGCCGAAATCCTCGCGGCGCAGGCGGAACAGAATCGCTCCGTACATTTTGGTGTTACCGCCAACGTAGTAGTGCTGGCCGGGGTGGAACTCCTTGCCCTTCCGGTCGTACCAGACTTCTTTTTTGTATTTACCCTCGATGAAGACGGCCCGTGTGCTCCAGTTATCTTTTTCCCGGGGCAGGTAACCGCCGCGCTCTATGATCAGAATACGCTTGCCTGAGGGGGCCAACTTGTAGGCCAGCGTCCCACCGCCGGCCCCTGTGCCGATAATGATGACATCATAATGGTTATTTGCGTTCATGGTTTTCACTCCTTTCTAAATTGCGCCGTAGGTTGGGGAGCGTGGGGGTGTCCCCCTGTATTTTCGTTTTTGATGTTTAACAACGCAGTGTCGAACCCCTGGTTCGGCAAACTCCTTTGATAGTTACACAATTGCCACTGGCGACACCCACGCGCCGGTTGCGCCGCGTAGCTTGGCGTGAGTTAGAACCAACATAAACTCATGAACCTGGTCGTGAGCCAGGGCCGCAGTCGAAAGGTTTTCGACGATAAACAGGCCATGGCGCACATTCAAGGTTTGGGGCACAACAAAGGGCTGGGCCGGGTCTTCGGGCGGCACCGGCCCAAAGCTCCAGGTGTCGCAGCCGGTGAGAGCCACGCCCTGCTCAACCAGCCACAGGGCTGCGTCTATGCCCGGCCCCGGCTCGCCGGAAAGGTAGGTTTCATTGTCCTGCATCCACAGATCGCCCCAGCCGGTGTGGAACAAGACCGCATCCCCCCGTTTGACCTGCACCTCTTGCCGTTTGAGCGCGGTGGTTACGTCTGCCACCGAGATGACATAGCCTTGCTCCAGGCGTTCCCGCCCGTGCAGCCTGGCGATGTCTAGCAGGAGACCGCGGGTGATGATTTGGGGCACGGTCTCGATGCCCAACTTATTCGTGCCCCACTCTTCGGCTAAGTCGGTTAAGGTATGGCCGTTGTAGCAGCGGTCGCCGATTTGCAGATGATTGAGGGCGTCCAGATGAGTGCCGAGTTGCGAGGTACTGGACACTAATTCCACAATCCAGTTGACGTTATTCGCTCCCCAGCCGGCCGCGCCGGCATCGGGCCGGCGACGATTGAGCAGATGGGCGCTGGTCGTCAGGCTCTGGCGAAAGGTACGGCCGGGAAAAGCCGGTACCTTTTCATCCAGCACGTGGGCCAGGTCATAGACCCGGCCTTGCCGGACGAGCCGAGCCGCCTCTACCACCTTGAGCGGGGTGATTTCATTCAGCATACCTATCTGGTCGTCCGGGCCATACGGCGACGGTTGCCGCGATTCTTGAGCCATATCATCGCTCCTGCACAGAAATGGTTACTCCGATGACCATGCCGTGCGGAAATCGGCGTAAAGCGTCAGTCCGCCATCAACAAAGATCGTCTGGCCGGTGATGTAGGCCGCATCATCCGAACAAAGGAAAGCAGTGACCGCAGCCATCTCTTCGGACTCGGCGGCGCGCTGCATAGGAATGTGCTCATAAACCATGGCGCTCTTGGCTGGATCGTCAACCCAGGCCCGGTTGATTGGGGTGATGGTTGCGCCCGGGCCAATGCCGTTCACTCGAATGCCGCGCCCGGCATATTCCAGAGCCAGCGTGCGAGTCAGGTTTTGCATGCCGCCTTTGCTAACCGAGTAGCTCAAAAAGCGGGGCTTAGGAATCTCTTGATGGACGCTGGAAACATTGATGATCACCCCCGGTTTGTTCTGCGCCAGGAACTGCTTGATCGCTTCGCGGGCGCACATATAAGCCCCGCGCAAGTTTACGGCTAGAACCCGGTCAAAGCTGTCAATCGTCAATTCGTGCGAGTCGCCCGGGATTTGAATGCCGGCGTTGTTGATCAAAATGTCCAGCCCGCCCAGTTGGTCAACAGCTTCCTGCACCATGCTGACCACATCCGCTTCAACGGATACATCAGCCCGGACCAAGACATGCCGGCCGCCGCTTTCTTCCATTTCATCCATTAAGTCATGCATGGGCTGGCCTGACTCGGCGTGGATTTGGGCGTGGGTTTCTTCGGCCTCTTGGGAGCGAGAGCGGTAGTTGATGGCCACATTGGCCCCTTCTTTGGCAAAATAGACTGCAATCGCCTGGCCGATACCGGACGTGCCGCCGGTCACTAAAACGTTTTTTCCTTTAAGTCCTTTCATGGTTTATTTCTCCATAAGTTTCATGAGTTGTACTGCCAACTTGCTGAATCAACTTGGCGACCAGACCGGTCCAGCCGGTTTGATGGCTGGCCCCCAGCCCGGCCCCGTTGTCGCCGTGGAAGTATTCGTTGAACAAAATGTGATCGCGCCAGTGGGGATCGTCCTGGAAGCGTCGCGTGCCACCGTAGATAGGTCGCTCGCCACGCCCATTGCGCAGGAAGAGGCGGATCAGGCGTTGGGAAAGTTCAGTCGCCACCTCGCCCAGGGTCATCATTTGCCCGGAACCGGTTGGGCACTCAACTTTGAGATCGTCGCCGTAGTAGTGATGGAAGCGTTGTAAACCTTCGATGATCAAAAAGTTGATGGGGAACCAGATTGGCCCGCGCCAGTTGGAGTTGCCGCCAAAGAGACCACTCTCGGACTCGGCGGGTTGATAGCTAATGGTGTGGGCTTGTCCATCGACGTAGAAGTTGTAGGGATGGGCCTGATGAAATCTTGAAACCGAGCGAATGCCGTAATCGGACAGAAATTCATTCGGGTCGAGCATCCGTTGCAAAACGCGCACCAACCGGTCGCGGGTCAGAATACTGATCAACCGCCGCTGACCGGCGCCGGGCAGATCGATGCTGGCCATATTGCCGCTCAGGTGAGGTCGGTTGTTGATAAACCAGTGTAGCCGCCGGTTGAAATCGGGCATCGACTCCAGGATTTCCGGCTCAAGCGTATCAACGGCGAAGAGCGGCAGCAGCCCAACCAGTGAGCGCACCTTAATTGGAATGATTGTATCGTTAGGCAGGTGCAGGGCGTCGTAGAAGAAGCCGTCTTCCTCATCCCACAACCGGTGCCCCTCGCCGCCGATATTGGCCATTGCGCGAGCAATGCGCAGGAAGTGTTCAAAGAATTTCGTCGCCAGGTCCTGGTAGATGGGTTCTTCCCTGGCCAGCTCCAGAGCAATTTTTAACATCGTCAAACAGAAAGCGGCCATCCAGGCCGTGCCGTCCGATTGGTCGATGTGGCCACCGGTCGGCAGCATGGCGCTGCGGTCAAAGACACTGATGTTGTCTAGCCCCAGGAAGCCGCCCTGAAAAACGTTGTTGCCATCTTCATCTTTACGGTTGACCCACCAGGTGAAGTTCAGTAGAAGTTTATGGAACAATCCTTCCAAAAAGGCACGATCCGGTTGGCCGGTTTGGTTGGCGTCGATATTGTAGACCCGCCAAACCGCCCAGGCGTGAACCGGCGGATTGACGTCGCCAAAAGCCCACTCGTAGGCCGGCAACTGCCCGTTGGGGTGCATATACCACTCGCGGGTCATCAATTCCAACTGGCGCTTGGCAAACTCCGGATCGACTAACGCTAACGGCAGGCAATGGAAAGCCAAATCCCAGGTGGCGTACCAGGGGTACTCCCACTTGTCCGGCATCGAGATGACGTCGAAGTTGTTGAGGTGCTCCCATTCGTGGTTGCGCCCGTACCGGCGCGAGGCCGGCGGGGAGGAAGTGCCGGGATCGCCGCTGAGCCACTGCTCAATGTCGTAGTAAAAGAGTTGTTTGGACCAGAGCATGCCGGCTAACGCCTGGCGCTGCACTCGGCGTTCGTCTTCCGGCAGAGTCGGGTTTTGAACAGCGGTATAAAACTCATCGGCCTCGGCCTGACGTTGGGCAAAAGTGCGGTCGAAGTTGTGGAAGGGGCGGGCCTGGCTGGCGTTTGACAAGCGCAGGCGCAGCGTTCGAGTCTTGCCGGAGGCAATAGTCTCGCGGTACAGGGCCGCGACCTTTGTGCCTTGCCGATCGGGGTTGACCGCCTCTTTCACCCTGTCAATCACGTAGTGGTGGAAAGCGTCCTTAACGTACGGGCTAGCATTGGGCAGCCCGTAGAGTCGCTCGGCGTTGGTCTCATTTTCGGTGAAGAGCAGGTCGACGGGTTGTTCGGCGTAAAGGTAGTAGTTCCCGGCCGCAGGATGGCGGCTCTGCACGGCAGCGACGCCTTTTGGCGCAGTAATTTGTTCCAGGCAGGGTTTGCCCGGCACATCGCCCATTGGCCCGGCATTGTAGCCCCAACTCCAGGTGTTTCGGAACCAGAGGGTGGGTAAGAGATAACACTCGGCCGGTTCCGGGCCGCGATTAACGACCGTCATCTTGATCAGGATATCGGCCTGATCAGCTTTGGCATACTCAACAAAGACATCAAAGTAGCGATTCTCGGCAAAAGCGCCGGCGTCGAGCAGTTCGTATTCCGGGTCAAAGCGGCCTCGGTACCGGTTTTCGGCGACAATATCCGCGTAAGGAAAGGCGGTCTGGGGGTACTTGTAAAGCACTTTCATGTAGCTGTGGGTTGGCGTGCTATCGAGATAGAAGTAGTAGTCCTTAACATCCTCGCCGTGATTGCCTTCTGAGCCGGTCAGGCCAAACATCCGTTCTTTGAGGATCGGGTCGCGCCCATTCCAGAGGGTCAGAGCAAAGCACAGGTACTGAGAGCGATCGCTGATGCCGGCCAGACCGTCTTCGTTCCAGCGATAAACCCGGCTCCGGGCATGGTCGTGGGAGAAGAAATCCCAGGCTTCGCCCGAGGGACTGTAATCCTCGCGGACGGTGCCCCAGGCTCGCTCGCTGAGATAGGGTCCCCACAATTTCCAATTAGCTTGACCGGCTCGATGAGCAGCCAGACGTTCGTGTTCGGTGGTATGCGTCATCATACGGTTTCTCCATCAAATTAATGTTGTGATTGTTCGAGTCTGTCAGCAGACCAAACCCTGTCAGCTTTTTCCACGCAGGGCTTCGCCCAATAACCAGATCGAAGCGCCCAGCAGGACAATGTCTTTGATGAGAAATTGGCCGGGTACAACCGACAGCGACGGGAAGCCGCCCAGGGTTGGTTCCCAGCCGGGGGTGGTGAACAAAAAGGTAAGCGTGGTCAGGAAGGTAAAGCTGGCCAGAACACTGCCAACGACCGCAGCTTTGGCCGAGACGGGCCGCAAGGCAATCAAGATCGCCGTGGCAATCTCTACAATGCCAAGCAGACTGGAGAAAGCTTCGGCGCTAAAGATCTGGTAGACCCAGCTCATAAAGGGACTGTTCGCCACCAGGGGTTGAATGGCTTGGGCTTCATAGGCCGTAAATTTCATAGCCCCGATCCAGCCTATGACCAACACCAAACCGTAGCGCGTAACGATTTCACCAATCATCTGCATCTTATGGCCAACTGCGATTGATCTGCCGGCAGCCAGATTGTCCTGAAAAGCGGACTCACCTTGGGTCATACTTAAATTTCTCATAGTTTAGTTCCTTTCTACACTCAAATAAGATAAAAAACTGTAAGTTTCATCATTAATCTCAGAATAAAATAAAAACATTGCAGAACAGTTGTGGGAAAATAACAGAAGTATGACATTTTTTGCACAGCCTCATTAAACATTTTCTGAGGTTGGTAATATAATGGGGCGCTAAGCACAGAATTGCGTAAATATGTAGCAGGCTTTCTGGTTGCTAAACTGAGTTTGGGAACGAGAGAACGGATGTAAAAAACCCGGAATCAACTTATGGACTAAGGGTCAGGGCGGACAAAAAAGGGGGGTACGGCCATGAATGCCAAACAACGTGTTTTGGTTGTGGATGATGAGGTCGGTATTCGGCAAGTGGTCGAACTTTACCTCACCCGCGAGGGGTTTGAGGTTGAGTTAGTTGCCGACGGGGCGGCGGCATTGCGAGCGATTGAACGCGCCGCTCCCAATCTGATGATCTTAGATGTGATGATGCCCGGCTTGGACGGCTTGGAAGTGACCCGGCAGGCGCGGGCCAAGCTCAATGTGCCAATTATTATGCTCACCTCGCGGGCGGAGGATGTGGACAAGATTGTAGGCCTGGAATTAGGGGCCGACGATTACGTCACGAAACCCTTCAACCCCAGAGAGTTAGTGGCTCGTGTAAAGGCGGTCCTGCGGCGGAGTAGCGACAAGCCAGCCGCTCAGGCTCAGTCGTCTGTGATTACGGTGGGGGATCTGACCGTCGATCCCCAGTCTCGAACGGTCACAGTCAAGGGGCAGCCGGTCGAGCTAACTGCAAAAAACTTCGATCTGCTGTGGTTATTTGTAAGCCATCCAGGCCAGGTTTTTACTCGGGAACAACTGTTAGATCAGGTCTGGGGTTATGATTTTTACGGTGATACCAACACGGTGACGGTTCACATTCGCCGCCTCCGGCAGCGGATCGAACCGGATCCGGATCAACCCACGTATATTCAAACGGTCTGGAGTGTGGGGTATAAATTCTCGTCGGACAGCGTTTAACCCGATGGCGGAATTTGGATTGCGGATTCTTTATTCTCGATGGTTACAGAGCTGAATGTTCCACCGGAGCGGCCGGCAAGGTAAAACTAAAAATGCACCCTCGCCCCGGCACACCTTCGCTCTCCACCCCTACCTGACCGCCCAGTTTCTCAATAATTCGCTGCACAATCGATAGGCCCAACCCGTAACCTTGAGCCGGAGCGTGGCTCAGTTGGGTAAAGGGCGTGAACAATCGGGCCTGGGCCTCCGGGGAAAGACCCAATCCATTATCTCGGACCCAAAAACGGATAAAGCCGTTGGGTATAATTTCCGCGCCCAACTCGAGGCAGGCCGGCCGGCCGCCATATTTGAGCCCATTTTCCAGATAGTTGGCCCACACTTCCTCAATCCAAAGATCGTGCCCCACAGCCGTGGGCCACGTTTCAGGCCAAATCAGTTTGGCCTGACACTCAACTATGAGTGCAGCCAGGCGTCGTTGGGTCTGATCGACAATTTTGGCCATATCCAGCGGTTGCCCCTTTACCTCGGTTTGACGGGTTTTGGCGAGAAGCAACAAGGCTTTGATGATGTTGTTCATTTGAGAACTGCTGGACAAGATGTTCTGAATGGCCCACTCGCTCTCTTCGTGCGTTAACCAGGGTTCCCGCAGCGACTCGGCGTGAGCAAAGATGGAACTGAGTGGATTTCTAAGATCGTGGGCGACAGTATGAGCATAGGCGTCTAACTCAACAATGAGCTTTTGGCGTTCGGCGATTTCTGCGGCCAGTTGCCTGTTCTTTGTTTCCAGGCTTTGCTGCAATTGGCGAATGGTCAGGTGGGCAGTGACGCGGGCCAGGACTTCTTCGTGTTGAATGGGCTTGGTGATATAATCAACCGCTCCAATTTCAAACCCTTTGACCTTATCAACGGTGTCGGATAACGCCGACATGAAAAGTACCGGAATATCGCAAGTAGCCGGATTTGTCTTCAACCGGCGACAGGTTTCAAAGCCGTCAATGCCGGGCATTATAACATCCAAGAGGATGATATCGGGCGGGGCGTAGGCCACCTGTTCCAGGGCGCTCACCCCATCCTGAGCGACGAGTACCTTGAAGCCGGCCTCGCTCAGATAATCCAACAGTATCCCAATATTTGTGGGGTGATCGTCAACCAGCAAAACCGTGCCTTTCCTGTTCCGGTCTACCATCAACTCACTCCAAATATTTGTCGATAAATTCACGGATTTGTTTGACTTGAAAGGTCTTGGCCAACCGACGGATTTCGGTCACAAAGGGGCGAACCTCATCGCTTGTTTGTTCAATGATTTCTAACCGGGCCAGAATAGCCTGAACATCACCGCGCCTGGCCAGATCAAGTAGTTGGAACATCTCTTCCAGCGGGGGACAGGGAGGCAGGGGATAGGGGGCAGAGGGTGGCGCCGCATGGAATATCTCTGGGGCGTCGCTGGGTGGCTCATAAATCCAGGTCAATCCCAGATGTGTCTGAATTTTGGCCAAGAGTTCAACGCTGCGAACAGGCTTGGCGATGAAATCATCACAGCCAGCAATCAGGCACTCCTGGCGAGTATGGTCAAAGACACTGGCCGACAGGGCAATGATGACAACCTCTTTAGCCTCCGGTAGCTGTCGCAACTGGCGGGTTGCCTCAAACCCGTCCAGCACCGGCATAACCAGGTCCATCAAGATTAGATCGGGCTGGAACTCGACCGCCTGATTGAGGGCCTCACGCCCATCTTTCGCTTCAATCAGGTCAAAGTCTAAGGGGCCAAGCAAGTTCACCAAAACGGAGCGATTCTCCCACCGATCGTCCACCACCAAAATGCTGTGCCGTGGCCCAACATAGCCAACGATAGCCCGCTCCTCGGCCGGGCTAACCTCAACTCCATTTGAAATTTCCGGTAAATCCAGCTCAAACCAAAAAACCGTGCCCTCGCCCGGCCTACTCTTTACCCGTAATTCGCCGCCCAGGGCCTCAACCAACTTTTGGCTGATCGCCAAGCCCAGGCCGGTGCCTTCAATGGCATGCTTCTGGATGCTAACTTGCTGAAACGGATCGAAGATTTGGCTCAGTTTATCCGCTGGAATGCCGATGCCGGTATCTTCGATTTGAAACCGGATTTTTTGTTTTTGATAGCCTACGGTGAATACAATCCCACCCTGTTCGGTAAATTTGACCGCATTGCTCAGGAGATTGAGCAAGATTTGCCGTAAGCGTTTCTCATCGCCTCGGACGATGCCGGGTAAGGTTGTAACGGCTTCAAACTTAAAAGACAGTCGTTTTTGTTCGGCGGAGACACGGCAAATTTCGGCAATGTTATGGAGGAAATCAGGGAACTGAAAGTCACCAAGCTGGAGTTCCATTTTGTGGGCTTCAATCTTGGACAAATCCAGAATATCGTTGATCAGGTTCAACAGATGCTCGCCGCTGCGCTGAATGATGGCGACCCGCTCTTGTTGCTGGTTGTCCAAACCTTTATCTTTTTTGAGAATTTGGGCGTAGCCCAGGATACCGTTGAGCGGTGTTCGCAATTCGTGGCTCATGTTAGCCAGAAATTCGCTCTTGGCTCGACTGGCCATTTCAGCCGCCTGCCGTGCCTTGTCTGCTGCTTCTTTGGCCTGCTGCAACTCCTGGTTGCGACGAATCTTCTCCACATTTGAGGCCAACAGCGAGGCAATCTGAATGATGAGTTGTTCATCCCGCTGCTGGTAGGCTTTGGGCCGGCTTTCAGTTACATTCAGGGTGCCGATAACTTCGCCACCGGTAAGCAGAGGCGCAATCATGCTGGATTGAAATCCATGTTCGGCCAACTTTTGAAAATCCAGAAAGTCAGTAGCCTGAATCTCAGGAACGTTTAGCAACTGTTTTTCCCTCACCACTTTTCCTAAGGCGGTGCCAGCCACCGGCAGTTTTGTCCCGGCCGGAATTACGTCTCCTTTGCCCTCGAGTACAAAAATTTCAAGGCTGTCATTTGTTTCGGTTAGCAGGGCTACACTGGCTCGCTCGGTGTTTAGAATTAGGGGACTGTAATGAGCTACAACTTTGATGATTTCATCCTCAGTGATAGCCCGGTTAATCTGTTGGCTCATGTCGTTGAGTAAATTCAACCGGCGCGCCTGAGCTTCGCTTTCGGCCAGGTTGGTCTGAGTTTGAGCAAAAAGGTGCCGGTAGCGGGCCTCACTTTCGCTCAAATCTGCGGTGCGCTCTTCCACTCGCTGCTCCAACGCCTCATTGGCCTGTTGAAGCGCTTCCTCGGCCCGGATGCGCTCAAGTTCAGCGCCGGCCCGGGCGGCAAAGATTTGTAGAATTGAGGTATGGTGTTGGGGATTAATTTCTATGGGTTGGTCATTTATAACGGCCAGGTGGCCAATGATCCGACCTGTTGAGTCAACTAAAGACACACCCAAATAAGACTCCATACCAACTTCGGTTGGGAACAGGGTTTCCAACTGATTCGGACAGAAATAGGTTGAGCCGCTGATCACCCGCTCGCAGGGAGCGCCAGCCAGATCATACTCAAAGTTTTCTTGAAATTGACCCTCTTCAATGTAGGCCAGGGTGCGCACTCGTGTCAGAGTCGCATCGGTACATTCCGTGACAAAGGCGCAGTGGACGTGGAGCGCCTTAGCCAAATGCCGTACCAGCGAGCGAAAGAAGTCACCGCCAGTGGCCGCAGCCGTACCCTCGGTGATGGCCCGTAGCACTGCTTCGGCGTGCCGCCGGTCAGCAATCTCTTGCTCCATCTGCCCGTGGAGGCGGGCGTTCTCGATTGAAATGGCCGCTTGCGAGGCCAGAATCTGCACGACCTCAATTCGATTGGCAGAGAAGGCGGCGGCGGTCAAATTATTCTCAAGATACAAGATACCGCTAAGTTCCTGTTGTCTCAATATTGGCAAACAGAGGATCGATTTGGGTTGGTGCCGGGCCACATACGGATCGTGACTAAAGCGTTCATCGTGACTGGCATCATCGATAACCAAATATTCGTTGGTTCTTTTGACGTAATTGACGATGGCTGAGGCACAATGTTGCTCAGACTCCGTTGAGGTGGGGTGGCCAACAACGATACTATCTGGCTGGTCCGAACTGGTTGCCTCGACGGTCCAGTGTTCGCCGTTTTTCAAAATAAGGCAGCCCTTTTGCGCCCCGGCATTCTCCAGCACAATCTGCATTAATTTGCTGAGCAGCTTTTCCAGATTCATCTCGCCGGAGAGGGTTTGGGCTGCTTCGATAACGGCCATCAAGTCAAGCGCCCGATCTTCGGTGGTGGTGATAGTGACATCCGTATCTTTGTCTGCATATTCAGAGCGGGTCAACAAATTACGATACCTTTCTTCCAAATCTTTAACTTTGGCCTCGGCTTCCCAGCGCCGGTAAGCGAACAGAGCCTCGGTCAGGTAATGCCGGGCCGGCTTTTCCTGCTTTCTAAACAACCAGTATTTGGCAAACAATTCATTGGCCAGGGCTTCATCTTGGACAAAACCGTTCTCGCGACTTGTCCAGATGGCCTGCTCATAGTGCTCGCGAGCCTCATCATCCCGGCCCTTGAGCTTTAGCGATTCCGCCTCGATAAGCCGGTCCAACTGGCGGAAGTTGGCCGGGCAGTTGTTGGCCCACTGTTTCATTTTTTGTTTGAGATCTTCCAGTTTGCGCTCGCACGCCACCCGGTCAGATGCGTCGGCCAACGGGTATAGGGCGGTTAAGGTCAGAGCGTAATAAAAGCACAGGATGACGTTCCACACTGTGCCGTTTAGGCTGGGCGCAACACGCTCGGCCTGTTCTCCCATTGCTTTGGCGCCCTTAAAATCCTCAAAGGTGTAACACAACTGCAATTTAGTGACATAGTAGAACGTTTGAAAAAACGGATCATTTTGATAGGTTGTCAGGTAGATGGCTTCGTCCAGGCTCGCTTCGGTTGGGGCGCTATCAGGGGCCGGCAGCCCCTGCAAGCTCAAGCTCCACTGCCAGATTACCCGCTGGGCATCGGCGAAACTGTAGTTTTTGATTTGGGTGAGAAAAGCAACATTGGCGTGGCAGGCCTGGTCCACTAAGCTTAGTTGGCCGCTGCACAACCAGGTGTACCAACTGCTGTGGAAGGCGCCATAGGTAGCGTAAGCAAGATCACCGGTTTCCAGCCCACAGCGGTAAGCTTCGCGAGCGTAAGGAAAACAGCTTTTGAGCGGAGCACGCCACAGGTTTACAAAACAGCTAAACATATGTTGGATTTTGGCCCGCAGTTTCCGGTCGGCAAATTGCTCATTGACCTGCAAGGCCAATCGGCCAAAATCATAGCCAGATTTGTAATCGCCAAATTTTGTGCCAACCGTAATGGCATGGGTGACATAACCATAGGCCGACTCCTCGCAGTGACCGTGCAACAAGGATAATCGAACCATAGTGGCCGAAATGAGATCGCTGAGGTCGTGGTCGGCGGCGATATAGGCCGGGGCCCACATTGTCATCAACAACTTCATCCCCATTTTGACCTCTGGCTTAGACATCACCGGCAGTTCAATCAGTTGGCTAATCGGCGTTAGTTGTAACTGCTCGTGAATGCGCTCTATCTCGGCGATCAGGGCGGTTTGTTTGGCGGCTGCGCTTTCCGGGAGTTCAATGCCAAGCATGCTCAACCCCTGCCGCCCGGCCTGGACAGCCTGGTCGTAGCGGGCCATAATCTCAAATTGCAGCATCTTTAGATTATAGACTTCCGCTTGATCCAGCGTTGAGCGGCTGTGTCGCAGCAATATCTCAAAAACCTGCTCGGCCTGCTCAAAGTTGCCATTTAGAAATTCAGCTTCGGCCCGTTCAAAATGCAGGGCCAGGCTGAGTTGATACTCCGAGGACCAACTATTGGCCGCCAATTGGCTCACGCCGGTGCAAAAATAATCCAGCGCCGGGCCATAGGCCGTCGAGGTTTTGGCTTTGCGGCCAGCCGCCAGGTTGAGCTTGGCCAATTCTATCCGTTCAGCCGGCTCGCCGATCAGGCTCGCCCCTTGATTCAAATGGTTGACAATCTCAAACAAGCGATCATCGCGGGTTGATTTGTCGGCGAATTGCAGCATCAAGCGGCCCACTTTGAGATGAACGGCTTGTTTTTGACTGTCCGGAATCAGGGCATAGGCGGCTTGTTGCACGCGATCATGCAGAAACTGGTAGACCATTTCCGGGGTTGTATCGGCGTTTGGGCGCTGAACCAACTGCACGGCGCCACCCAGCGGCACAATTAGCCCCGACTGTACGGTCGGCCATAAATCGGCCATGACCTGGTCAGCCGAGGTTTCCTTGACCACAGACAAGGTGCTCAGGTTAAAGCGATTGCCGATGCAAGCGGCTAATTTGGCCGCCTGCTGCGCTGCAGCCGGGAGTTTTTGCAGGTTAGTCGCCATGAGATCAACCACGTTATCGGTAAAGCCGCGCTGCTGTATCCCGTTCAGATCAAACGTCCAGCAGCCATGCGAGTAGTCAAACGTGATTAACCCCTCTTGCTGGAGAGACTTTAGAAATTGGATGAAAAAGAATGGATTGCCGCCTGTTTTTTGGAGGATCAGCTCGGCCAACGGCTTAACCTGGTCAAGCCCCAATTGTAAGGCGTCGGCCACAAATTGGCTTACGTGTGTCAGGTCTAACGGACCGAGGGTGATTCGATTTAGCCGAGCGCCGGTTTGCTCAAGGTCAGCCAGAGTCCGCAGCAGAGGATGGGCGGCTTGTACCTCGTTATCCCGGTAAGCGCCAATGACCAGTAAATTACCCAGTTGAGGATTGGTAACCAGCAAGGGCAACAGGTCCAGCGTGGCTGAGTCGGCCCACTGCAGATCATCCAGAAAAATGATCAGCGGCTGCTCCGGGCGGCTAAAGACCTGAATGAACTGTAGAAAGACCAGCGTGAAACGGTTCTGAGCTTCTGCCGGCGGGAGGGCCGGAACCGGCGGCTGCTGACCAATGATCAACTCAACTTTGGGAATAACCTCGGTGATGATTTGGCCATTAGCCCCCAGGGCCTGAAGCAATTTATCCTGCCAACGCTGGACCTCGGCCTCAGGCTCGGTCAGGAGTTGTTGCACCAGATCTTGAAGGGCCTGGATGATGGCCCCATACGGAATATTACGTTCAAACTGGTCAAATTTACCGGTAATAAAGTAACCGCGTTGCTCTTGCCGGGCCAGCGGTTTATGCACTTCATTAACTAAAGCTGACTTGCCAATGCCGGAGTAGCCGGTGACTAATAGTAAAGTCGCTGGCTGGGCCTGGTTTGGCGTTGAGGCTCCGTACACCCGCTCTACCGCCGCGAGCAGGGTTTGCAGCTCTGGCTCACGCCCGTAGAGTTTTTGCGGAATCTGGAATCGGTCGGAGATGTCTTGCCGGCCCAGGCTAAAGGGGTTGATCGTCCGGGCGGCTTGCCACTCTTCAAGACAATGGGCCAGGTCGAAGCTAAGGCCGTAGCCGCTCTGATAACGATCCTCGGCCATTTTGGCCAGCAGTTTCAAAATCAGGCTGGAGAGCGGCAGCGGTAGATCGGGCCTGAGCGTAACAGGCGGGATGGGTTCCTTGGCTATATGGGCATAAACCAGGCGCAAGGGATCATCGAGCTTAAACGGTAGTTGGTCGGTGAGTAATTCATAGAGAATCACGCCCAGGGCGTAGAAATCGGCGCGATAATCAATGACGCGATTCATCCGGCCCGTTTGTTCCGGCGAGAGGTAAGCCAGGTTACCCTCAATCAGCCGGGGATCGCCGGCCGGGTGGGTCTCTTGGGTTAGCTGCGAAGCAAGGCTAAAGCCTGTGATTTTGACCTGTTGCGTCCGAGGTTCAAATAAAATATTCTGGGGCGTCAGGTTTTTGTGGATGATGTTCCGCTGGTGGATATCAGCCAGAGTTCGGGCCAGTTGGATTGCCAGCTGGAGCGCCGTCGATATTTCGAAATGATGAAGCCGGGGGTGGCGACTTAGCGGGTTTCCGCCAAAATCCGCCAGAATTAAGACCGGCCGGTGGTCATATTCTTCCAGGCCAAGCGCCTGGACCACACCCTCGACCGGCAGCGCTGTAGTCAGCTCATACTCGCGTTTGAGTTGGGCCAGCTCTTTTGGACTCGGGTAATCGGCTTTCAGAACCTTGAGCAAGACCGGCGTGTTATCCAGCAGCCGGTGGCCACGGTAGAGGGCCTCCCCAGCACTTTCCCCCATCACCTCGAGAATATTGTAGCCTGGCAACGCTGTGGTTACACTCATATCCATTCTGGCTCGCTGAATAATTGCGCTGCAGCCCACTTCGAGTCTATCGGCGCTCAAATGGGATCATGTTGAGATTATAACCGATTTTTCTTGCAAATCTATTGCCGAATTATTACAGAAGAATGACATTCTTGCCCGGCTGATTGATGAAATTGTAGCAATCAGCCACCGCGCAACCTGCCGCGCCGCCGGATATACTTCTCACCGTGGCGGTGTGGCCAGGGGATCTGCTCGTTGGCCGGGCGCATCACAATGCCGGGCCGGGCCAGCCGGATCTCCTCCTCCAGCCAGCGCATCCTCTGACCGGCCAGCGCTTCAAACTGGCTGCACGTTTTGCCACATTCTTTTCTCAACCACAACAAGTATCTCTCCTGAAGGCGCGGCACGCGTCTGTGCCATACCATCCGAAATAAGTTGGGAATACACTCTTTCTTTTGCCCTGTACTATTGGGTGGCTTATTCAGAAGCAAGATAAGTTAGGCTGGCCATCGGCATTGCCTATATCGAACCACTTAACAATGCGCACGGTTTGTGAAAAGTAACCAAAAAGCCGCACAGGCACTCAACGGAGCGGCCGTATTAACCAGTAACCGGCTAAAGCATAAAAAAACGGGGCAGATTTTATCTTTTTCGATAAAATCTGCCCCGTTTTTGTTGTGTGGGCGCGACTGGACTCGAACCAGTGACCTCACGGATGTGAAGAGGGAACCAATTACTCTGCTTACCGGTATCACGGAGTCCAACCAGAGTGTCCGTTTAACCAAGTAGACAGCAAGTTATGAAACCGATAAGTAGATATGACGTCGAGCAAACAGTTGCCAGACTCCGCGAATGCTGCCCAAAGAACATGACCCGTCCTGAATAAAATTTACAGAGACAGACTAAAAACAGGACAAGGGAAATGGCAAGTCAAGAGCAAAACAAGTATAGTCTGGCCTTCAAACGACAAGTGGTGCAGGAATATGAGCACGGTGCGACTTTTGCGGCCTTGCAGCGGAAGTACGGCATCCCGCAAGGACCGACCATCCGGCGCTGGCTCAAGCAATTCAGCCCACAACCAGGAGACCAGACCCCGATGACCCACGGAAATACGACCGAAGCAGACGAAACACAAGTGCGACAGGCAGAACGGATTGCCGCGCTGGAAAAACTGGTGGCCCAGCTGTCGCTGGACAAGCTGATGCTGGAAAGCACGATCACGGTGCTGGAACAACGCGGTGAGCCGGTGAAAAAAAAGAACGGCACGCGGTCATCACGCAGGCGGTAGCCCGCCGAGCCGAGTACCCGCAGCGGATGACGGTCGAGGCCATCTGCGGCTGGCTGGGGTTGAGCCGGCAAGCCTGGTATCAGCAGCGCCGTCGCCGACAACGGCAGGTTGACCGTACCGCGACGGTGCTGACCGAGGCCTTCAATTGTCGCCCGCGCACTGTCGAAAAGCTGCAGGAACGACTGGTGGTTGACGGCTTCGACCTGGCCCTTAATGGTAAAAAACGAGAAACGCCCCCGACACCCCGTAAACTTGATGGAGTGGGAGAAGCCAAACTGATCGCCTTGAGGCTGGGTCCCCCGCCACCCGGTTATGGTCGCTGGAGCCTTAAGCTGCTGGCCGACCAGTTAGTCACCCTGGAAATTGTCGAAAACATTTGCCCGGAAACAGTACGTCAAACCTTGAAAAAAACCGAATGACTCAACGGCTGATTGACTACTGGGTCATTCCCCCCGATCAGGATGCAGAGTTTGTGGCGGGGATGGAAGAAGTGCTGGAGGTGTATGCCCAGCCCTACAATCCAGAACAACCCCAACTCTGTATGGATGAACAACCCTATCAACTGCTACTGGAAACCCGGCTGCCCCTGCCAGCCACTAAAACACACGGTCAACGGGTTGATTACGAATATGAACGTAATGGCACCGCCAGCATATTTATGTTTACCGAGCCGTTGTCAGGCTTTCGGCAAGTCACCGTCCGACCCCGCCGCACCAAGGAAGATTGGGCGCTGGAAGTCGCGCATTTGCTGGATACACGCTATGCCGGACGACGGATTACGCTGGTGCTGGATAATCTCAACACCCATACCAAAGGCGCATTTCACACCGTATTTGAACCAGCCGTGGCCAGAGCTTATGTCAAGCGCCTTGATTTCATCTACACCCCGAAACACGGCAGTTGGCTCAATATTGCTGAGTGTGAATTGAGTGCGATGACCCGACAGTGTTTGCAAGGTCGGCGACTCGGTCATCTTTCAGACCTCCAACAAGA
The DNA here is from genome assembly GCA_022071955.1 of Anaerolineae bacterium. Classification (GTDB taxonomy): domain Bacteria; phylum Chloroflexota; class Anaerolineae; order 4572-78; family J111; genus J095. Next base: position 142,767 of record JAJVIM010000027.1, on the reverse strand, counting down.
GCTTGCGACCTGGGCCACTCAAACCAATGACAAACAGCGTAGCGTTGATTGGCAGTTCAAGATCGATGATGCCCGTTGTAAACTCAAACGTCTTTATCCGAAGTTTAAGCCTGGATGATGCAATAGGTCAAAACTTAAGTTATCTTATGTGAATCAACAGTTAACTGGAAATTTTATCAGTTTTGTACTTTATGATGCAGTTACAGGTATTAATTCTTCTTTATCTGAATTTGAAGGGCTGTAAAATATACCGATTACTCCTTTTAACCCCACACTCATGACAATATTGAAAAAGAAGGCCAGAAAGGCAAGCAGCAATAATGTTCCACACAAAGCGGCCAATATCATGTAAAGGCTAAATTCACCCTCAAAATAAATTGTTCTACGTAACATTCCTTGTAACCCGGCCATTCCCATAAACGCCCCCATCCCCACACCGCCGGTTAGGTGCGCCCAAAAGTGAAAATCAGCCAACTTCTGGCTATACAATTTTGCGCCATTGGTTAATATGGGAAACAAAAGATAGATTGCAGAATAAAGAGTCATGGTCAAACCAACCAAAACGGCAACATGGACGTGAGGCCCGATAACCCACTGGGTATTATGCAAAATTCTATTTAAGCCCACATCCGCTTGCATAATGCCGGCCGGCACGCCTAAAGCAAACCCTAACAAGCCACCAAGTAGAAATTTTAACTCATTTGTAAGTTTAAGTGGCCTTGCACTCCAAAGGGTGGCCAGGGTGATGAAAAAGGCCAGGCCTTGAGTTATTAACTCAAAAGCAGTTACCATTTCACCGGATATAACCTTTAATATAGCTGGTTGAGCCTGGTCAGAAAGCAGGTGATGCGACCAGACGGTCCAGGAAACAACAAGTTCAACCAGCAAGGCAGTACGGGCAAAATTTTCCATAAAAAGTTTTTTGCCGGTAATCAAGGTTGCCAACAAATACCAGGTTCCCGCAACAAAGATTAGCACCAACCCATCGGCAATCAGGTCCAAACCCCACCAGAACCAATTTTTATACAGCAGGGCATCGATAGCGGTTTCTTTTAGGTCAAAACCCAGCAAAGCGCCGACCATATAAATCAGAATAAGGACACCGGTAAACAAGATGATTCCGGAGTTGAGGGCAACGTCGACAGAACCTCGAGCAACAGCCGCCACCGGTAGAGCTACTAGATGATCGTCTTTATCTTTTTTGAATAAATTTTTCAAACCGCTATACCCAATTGCTGATGCCAATAGCGCTCCGGCCGGTTGTTGTGGCCAGCCAACCGGTGTATAAGTAATAGTCTTGAAAACATTAATTACAAAAAAGACGGTGCCTACCATCACCAGTGCAATTCCTGTAATAAACACTGCTCCCCCCAAAGGATTAAACTGGCTAAAATCGGCGGGCAAGGGCCAATACAGGGTGTATAGTGGAGCATAATGCGAAACAAAACCCGCCGACCAGAATACAAATGTGCCTATTGCCAACAGCAAGAAAGTCCAGTTGGCAAGTTTAAAGCTCCAAAGAGGTTTCTTCATTAAAAAAGGCACCAAAAACAGAAAGGCGCCAAAAACAATCGAGTACGTTGAACCAAAAATACCCACTAATGGATGGGCGGTTAAAATAGCAAAATATTGGTTTGCATCAATTACCGGGATAGGATTAACCTGGTAAATCCGCATAATCATGCCTTCAACAACGGCAAACCCATAATAGACCAGGCCAACAACTACAAACCGCAGGGTGAGTTTTTGCATGGGAGTTAGTGTTTGCGCTTTAAACAAGCCTTGTTGCCCATTTATTAATGTTTGTGTAAAGGTCATTATCTAATCTCGTTTCTTTCGGTTAGATGGTAATTTTTGTTTTTAGGAATTTACTGACAACCAACAACTTCAACCGCATCTTTTTCAATCATATTGAATCCTTTAGGACCTGAGTATTCGGTGGAACGGATGTTGTAAACCCCGGGTTTATTAAATTGCCACAATATATCGTTTTTGTGGCCCGGGACAACCTGCATCTGCAATACCATTGAATTATCCTGTCGGAATAATCCAAACCCATAGGTGAGGTCTTCTGAAGTTACATTGAACAGCACGGTGTCCCGGCAATCGATGGTTAATTTTTCGGTGGGTAGGTGAAATTTGTGATCTTTAACCGTAATATCGAAAACTTTGTCAGGCGTAAAGTCAGATCGATTTAAATCCATCTCTACCCAGGGAATTGTTTGCGCAGTAATCAAATGCAAAGACATCCCTAAAACGGTGAGAAACCCAACAAAAGAATAGAACAGAGTGGGGTTGACCTTGTTACTGGCGCTTTCGGTTGTGATTTTCCAGCCAAACCAGCCAACTACCAGGATAATGGCGATACTATAAAATGTGTAGGCCATAGTTTGCCCGAAAAGTACCAAGGTTGAGTCGACGTTGTTTAAATCAAACATAGTTCAATTTACCCTCCAGGTTCAAAACTATTTTATTGGGGTAACTACTGGCCATCGTCTTGCCCGCTTATCGCGCCCGGGGAGAGGGAGAGGCTCAGTAGTTACCAATTGAGATTAAAATTGGCAAGAAACTGCCTGTGGGGACAATTTTACAGGCTTCACCATCAGTATATTGGAGATGGCAGAGACAGTATGTGACTTTTGTCACAATATTTAGTAAGAAAAAAAGTTAAACACGGGCAAATATAGAACCGAACCAGGGTACTGGAGTGAATCCAACCCCAAAAAAGCCGGGACGACTGTCCGTCCCGGCTTTTTGCCTTCTCCAGCCGCCACTCAAACAGCGACGGCTTGGCCGGGACTGGCTGGGACCGGTTCACCCCGGCCGGGGCAGTTTCAGGCGTCCGAAAGCCGAAGGGCGCCCGGCAAGGCTGGCTGATATCCCACACTCACACTCGCCGTTCTGCTTTTGCCAGGCTTTGAGCTAGCTGGATCTGACCAAGTCGACTTCGCCCGCAGTATCTTGTCAAAACACAAACTAAGTAAATTAATGTCCGATTCCTTTCGTGAAATTTGTAATTCTGAATACGGCCGTGCTCTGCCGTTACCAAGTGGTGGCGTGTATGTTAGGCGTAAGCCAAACTTTCCCGTACGCTTGTCTGAGCAGCCTTTTGGGCTGGAAACCAACTGGCAATCACAGCCAGTATAGTTACAATGAACAGCCAGTACAGAAATCCGCCGAAGGAGATCTGATAGATCAACTCGATATTCATCACCCGGGCCAGGGTGCTGATGACCATACGTCCCACCGGAATACTCAAGGGGATGGCCAGCAGCCAGCTCAGCCAGGCCAAAATCAACCCTTCACCTATAAACTGCCCGGCTACCGCCCAGGCCGAGGCTCCGATGGCTCGCATAATGCCGATTTCCCGCGTTCGGTCCAGAACGTTGATGGTCAGCGTGCCGCTGAGAGCCACGGCCCCAACAATGGCCGTCATTGAGGCCATACCGGTTAAGATAATAAACAACAACGCCATTTTTCGGGAGCGTTCCGCCACAAGCCGGTATGCAGTATCCTGATTGCTGGCTAAAACCTCGTAACCTTGCGATTCATATCGGCTGCGTAGTTGATCAGCTACCGCCGCCTCGGTTGCTGCATCGATGGCCCAGGTTTGCACCTTGATTGATGTGCCCCGCCCTACCTGCCCTATTTCCTTGAGCAGCGTATCGCGAGGTACAATAGCCGACTCCTGGTCTACCGGCTCAAACACTAAACCCACTACATGCCAGTGCGACTCTCGCCGGGTGGGAATATCAATCGTGATCCAATCACCTACATCTACCCCCATTTCTGCGGCCAACTCATTGCTTAAAACAACCGAATAATCGTCTCCAGGTTGCAACCAGCGTCCGGCCCGTATAACCGGGCTGTAAGTGGCGGCGGGAACGGGTATTCCCCGTAGGGTTATACTGTTATCCTCGTTTGAGGCTGCGGCCCCCTTGAGTCGGGCGGTCCCTTTGGCTACACCCCACACTTCTACTGCCTTAATTTCCCGCTGACGTGTGGCAATTCTCTCGATAACGCTGATACGGGCTTCATCTTTTAGTTCGAGCATCACGTTAGCCTGGTAGATTGACAGGAGCGCGTCATCAAAGGTATAGGTAAGAGTGGTGCGGGTATTCATGACCATCATAAAAACTACACCGGCTCCAACCAGGCTGAGCTGGGTAAAAAGCACCCGCTTCTTGTTGGCAAAAGTGTTACTAATGGTCAGCGTGACCAGACGAGGAATAAATTGAAGTTTGGCAAGTAAATGGTCAAGCAGGCCGGATGCTCGCCCCACCCCATAGGTGCTGATGGCCTCTCGCACCGTTACACGCGCACCACCTAAAATCGGTACTAACGAGACCAGTGGTGGCGCTAACAGGGTAATGGCGGTTTGAACCACAACCGCAGTTTGGGAAATAGCAAAAGGGCCGGGGATCATCCCTACCCGCTTGACCATGATTGTCCGCAGCCCATGGGCGGCCAGCGTCCCCATCGGCACGGCAATCAGTAGCGCCAAAAATGCGTAGACCAACACCAGTGTGAAATAGATCAATAATATTTGGTGAATTCTGGCCCCAACCGCTTTCATCATCCCAATCTGGCTAACCTGATAGGCGATGATAGCATTTATGGTGTTGTAAACCAGAAACAACCCTAAAATCAACATAGCCACAGCCATTATGCTTAAGATGAAGAAGATGCTATCAAGGGCATCCTGATTAGTAAACTGGTCGGGCCGGGCCGTGCGGGTTTTAAACCCACCCGGTGCGGACATCGCTGGTTTTACCTCAATGTTTTGTTTTTCCAGGTCCTGCTGCAGCAAATCAGCTGCGGCCTGTACCCTGACCTCACTGAAATCCGGAATGGTGGCCAGAATCAGGCTGCGATTTGGCTCGCCGGTTAATTGGGTAAAACGTTCACTTGTGGTAAAGAACATCGGTTCAGCTGATAGAAAAGCCGAAGGGTGAGCGGCGTTATACAATACCCCATTTGCCTCAACTTGCCTTATTTTGTCATCGATCTTCAGGTAGAAGCTGTCCCCCGCGCCCACTTCGAAGCCGCGCTGCACCCCCATCAGCTTGCGCTGGGGCCACCTGCCTTTATCTAGAGTAACCAACCTGATGGTTTGCTCTTCATAATCGTCCAACGCTACCAACGTGGCTGGTTGCCATGGGTCGGTGGGGGTGCGCCGCCACTGCACCGTGGTATCCTGAAACCAGCCTTCCACTACGTCAACTTCTTTTAGGTTCTCCAGGCTTTCAATAACAGTGTTACCTACAGCCGGTTCCACTATCAGGCCAATGGTGGCAGGATTAGTGGCATGCCAGGTGCTGGCGACATCAAGATTAATAAACTCCTTGCCGCCCAAAATGGCGCCAATGGCAAAGGCGCCAATGGCGATGATTGCTACAACCCGCCAGGTGCGACCTTTATTTTCCCACAGGTCATACCAAATTTTGTAACGAATGACACCCATTGCGAACTCCGATTTCGCTTTGTTTATCTACGATAAATTTTCTAAAATTTGATTGAGATGCTGGCACACGATAGCCAGCCGCGTTTGGACTCTAAATACAACCATAATGATGAGTGCCGTGCCGGTTATCAAACTGGGCAACATTGACCATTCTGGATGAGTTACAAACCAATTGCGGCCCCTATGTAAGCAAAACCGGCCACATAGTTAAACCAAATCACAAGCGGCATATAAATGCCGGCAATCTGCCTGGCTATCTGGTTCAATAACCCTGAATCACTTGAGATAACAGTCATTAAGCCAAACAGGATTGCAAACAGAGCCATTACCCAAATCCAAACTAAACGCTTCAAGTTAGAGATTTTCATAATCTGTTCCCTGTCTGGGTTGGTAAGATCAATATTTGGTGCGGTTACGTGAGATCGCTTATTTGCTGAATCGGCTTGAATGCCGCCCCAAAACAACCCGTTTTTTAACGGGAGCTATAGCGAGCGACCGTTGGCACGGTTAGGGTGTTGATGCTGGGCCGGGGGTGGGCGTGGTCACCAACACCCTCACGCTTCCCCGGGGAATCGCCATTCCCGCCTTCTGGTTTGAAAAAATGCTGGCTGCCACATCGTAAACACCACCGGTTTCCGGCGCGATCCACACGAAGTTGGGGTTGGTCAGGTCAACGGCTTTCTCCGCCATCACCCGGCCATCCTGTCTTTGTACCAGCCAAACCAGCGTGTATTGGCTTTCAAGCAGAGGATCATTCGAGGTGAGAAGACGCTGAATAACTTCCCAGGGGCGATCGCCGTTGGTGCTGTCAGGCAGGTTTTGAAACACCAGGCCATGCAGATTGTATTTTGCGACCAGTCGCGACGCGTCGGTAATGCCGGCTGCGTTTTCAAGGTAAACGGTGTGATGCCGGTTCTTCTCATCCACGTAAGCATACCAATAAGTCCCGGTGGCGTCATCGATCTGAACTCCGGTTGAGGTTGATGGAGCCGATAGCGTAAATTCTATTTTTTGGCCGGGGTTGAAGGTATCTGAGTCATTAACCAGCTTCACCTCTCCTGCTTGCACCCACGCCCGCTGGTAATTGAGGTCATAAGTAATTCCGTTTATTTGCTCGACGCTATGAACCCGAAAGAGCAGTTGCAATTTTGATCGATTAACCTGGCCAACGGCCCAATCGAGCATCGTTTCCATTTCGCCCCCCGGCGCAAATGCACTGGGGTCAGGCGAGGTGGGAACTTTGACAAAATCTACAGTTTGGCCAATGGCCTGCCAATCGTAAGGGCTTGAAATATCTTCGCCGGCTGAAAGCGGGCGAGGCATATCGACCTGAACGGAAAGGTATGTGTTGTCAGGCAGGGCGCGACGAAGTTGAGTAAGAAAGCCCGTGTACTCCTGGCGCAACCCGGGATCAATCCCGCGGTAGTCAAGGTTAATGCCCTGATATGTATTGCGTTGGACTATTTCAACAATCGCTTTAATATGACGTTGCTGGGCTTCGGGATTGCGCAGCAAATTGTTGACTGAGTTTGACAGGATAGACTGCGGGTCGTTCCAGTTGCGAATGGTCGGAATAATAGTTACGGCGGATTCTTTGATCTCTGGTGGTATTTTCACAGGTGTAGCGATAAGACTACCATTGTTATTTAATAGAAACTCCTGAGGATTTAATTCAAGGCCCATCTCCGTAAAGAGGCCAGGCAAGAATGTCGCTGGCTGACGTTGGCCAAATTCACCAACATTGCCTGATTGCACGATGGCAACGGTCTCAGGCAAAAAATCTAACTCGGCCTCAATTACGTTTCCTGCGGAAATTTTGCGGTTGGGGAGCCAAGCCCATATTTCACCATTCCAGGTGTATAAATCCAGGGTGTGCAGGGGGCCAACGCCAGCGGGAACAGAGATAATAAGCTTAGCCGCCGCAGGAGAGTCCCCGCGGTGTTGAATGTGATAAACAGGCCCGCTTATCTTCAGATCAGGCGGGATATTTTTACCTGCGGTGAACAGGGTATCATCGGCTGTCAGCATCGCCCCGGACACAACCTCTAACTTGACCCAGAGTGAACGTTTTAGTCCAGTTAACAAAACAATAATCTGTTCGCCATTAGAGTCGCTAATAACCCCGTTTCCCGGGCCCACACGATGATAACCAATATTCAACAACCGGTCCGCCAGCGAGACAGGTGGCAAGAGTAAGAAGATCAAAATAACTGTCATCATCAAAACAAAAATGATGCCGCGGCTGAGCTGGCCTTTTGTGATTTTTTCAAATATGAAAATGATAGGCTTTGGCTTTGAAGACATATAACGCACCTTTTTCTTGGGTAAATCGAGTCAAATGACATCCACTGTTCCATTACTCCTGGTATTCTGGCCACCTTTAGCGATTTTTTCTCGCCGGCGTTTTGCGTTGTTGAGGCAATGGCTGGACGTGCTTAACTTGCTTGTTGGCCAACTACAATTGGGCTTTAACTGTCAGACCCGCATAATCCAGAATCACAATCTGCTGGCGGTCCATCCGGATCAATCCTTCGTCTGCCAAACTGCGCAAGGCGCGGTGAGCTACATCAGGGACAGTCCCCAGCCGGGCCGCGATCTCAGCCTGTGTGGCCCACCGCCGGCGTGAGATAACGGTTTGTTCGCCCTCGTCCAACCGTAGCAATAACAGCTTGGCCAAACGAGCGGTGACCGAGCGTAAAGACAAATCCTCTATTAACGATACGGTGTAGAGCAAACGGCCGGCCAAAGCCCGGATCACCATCCGGGTCATTGCCGGGTAACGATCCAGTAAATCTAACAGGGTTGACTGCTCAATAGCCCACAACGCAGACGCTTCCAGAGCCACGAGGGTTACCGGCAGAGGTTGTTCAGCAAATACAGGGGCAATATTGATTGGTCCGCCCGGCCCTATAAAGTCTAAAATCTGTTCGCGCCCTTCCGGCGAAAGCTTGACCGCCTTGACCCATCCCCGCTGAACTACATAAAATGTCTCGGGCAGATCCCCTTCCAAGAAAATTACTTCGTCACGGTTGTAGGAGCGCAGTTGCGTGGCGGCTAATAGTTCATCCCAGCCAGGCTGATCCAACGCCTTAAGCCATGAAATCTTTTGTAAATCGATTAATGGGTTAGGTGATTCACCAGACATAATTGACCCCCTTCCAGCCTGTTTGCCCATGTGACAATCTTCCTGGAATGAGAATAGCATCAGATTGTTTATCGGCCGGGTAAGTTTTCTATGGCATGATGGCAAATCTCGAGTAAGACAGCCTCTTCATCCAGCTTTTTGATGAGATTTACCGGCACCAGGCGATAATCGGGCACCGAACGCGAGCGGGTGAGAAGGACATGCGTCACGTTTTGGCTGTCGTTATCAACAACGACCGCTGCCACCTTGCCGGCTTCCCACCCTTCACTTGTCAAAATTGTCATTCCCCGGCTTATTTTTACAGGTAGCCCATTCTCCTGCTCGGGATAAATTGAACCGCTCTCAAAAAGCCGTTTGGCCTGGTTATTGACCACTGAATTGTTATTTGAGATCATAGTATTGTCTCCTCATTAATAGAGCTACACTCCAAGGATATCTAACCAAACGCCAATAGCCCGGGGTATGGCCACAACCTGCCCCAAAATCAGGGCTTTTCAGGCGCTCGGTTGAGCCGTCGCCACACCGTGTGTGTGTTGGAGTGAGCCGGCACAGCGATTTGTTTGAGGTATGTGCTGCCTGGGACCACTCGGCTATAGGCCCGGTGGCTTCTTTAAGGTTGTTTTGATACCACACTTTAAGGGGCGCACCGCAGTGCGCCCCCGTAGTTATTTGAACGCCACGTAGATGGGATCGCCGCTAATCCAGCCAACTTGCCCGCTGCCTGGCAGGGGTATTTGCAACCAGCCGGTGATTGGGTCTACCCCGGTAACAGAGACGGTATATCCCTTGAGCAGGGTTGCCACTATCGGATATTCTGTGCCCGGGCCGCTCCGCACGTTCAACCCGGCTGAAACCACCTCAACCTGCCGTGTTTGCCCGGCTGTAGCGAAAACCGGGGTGGCGGTACTGATGGGCGCGGATTTAAGCGCAGTTGAACGGGGCTGGGGCTTTTCGGCGGAAATAACAGCTACGTAACTGGAACCACCGGTAATCCAGCCGCTTGCCTGCCCATTGGGCAACTGAACCAGCAGCCAGCCGGTCGCCAGGTCGGTGTTCAAAATTGGGGCGATGTCACCTTGAGCCAGGGTGGCGATGACCGGCTGATCAACCCCCGGCCCGCTGCGCACATTCAACGCCCAGGCAACAACCTTGACTTGTGATGTTGCGGGTATAGTTGGGGTTAACGTTGGTTTTACGGTGGGGGCAGCGCTAATTGGTGTTGGGGTGGGAGTAGGTTCGGCTTCCACCTCTGCCACGGGTGAGGGTGCAGCGGCAGCGCGCCCAGCAGACGTGAGCAAAATCTCCGCATCGGCTGGCATTCCCGGCCTAAGACGATGGTCGGCGTTGTTCAGAGTGATTTTGACAGCAAAAACCAGATTGGCTCGTTCTTCCTGAGTCTGCACATTTCTGGGCGTAAATTCGGCCTCGTGGGCGATAAAACTGACAAAGCCCTCAAAAAACTGGTCGGGGTACGCATCGGGGATAACCCGAGCCGGCTGGCCAATTTTAACCCGGCCAATCTGGGTTTCTGGAATGTAAACGGTTAAGTCTACCGTCTCAATATCGCTGAGTTCCAGCAGCGTTGTTCCGGGGCTGGCCAGCTCACCTTCTTCCACCAGCTTTTTGCTAATCAGACCCGCCCGGGGAGCAGAGAGTGTTTGCTTGGCCAGTTGGACTTTTACCGCTGCTGCCGCCTTTTCTGCTTCGTGCGCCTGGGCCTGGGCCACATTAACATCTTCCGCCATTGGGCCGGCCTTGACCGCCTCCAGATTGGCCTGGGCCGCCAGCACTCCCGCCTCGGCCTGACGATAGGCAGCCTCGGCCGCGTTGGCCTGCACAATAATCGGCAGGGGGTTATTACGAATTTGAACCAAATGCTGAACCTGCTTCTGAGCGCCAGCCAGAGCCGTTTTGGCCATTTCAACACCCGTTTGGGCGGCCTGCACCTGATACTGGGTTGCCTGATGCTGCACCAGCCCTTCATTGCCGCCCAGAATTGTGGCCTGGCTGCGGCCGGTGGCTTCGGCGCCAATCTCCAGCCGTTTCAGGTTTACTCTTGCCTGTTCCAGGCTATATTCAGCCTGGGTGACCTGGGCTTTAGCCTGGTTGATTTTTGCCTCGAGTTCAAGCGGGTTAGCCACCAACTCTCTGAACCTGAGCCAGGTGACTTTGGCGCCGTCCCGGGCCGTTTCGGCCTGGGTTAACTGGGCCTCGGCTGCAGCCACATCTTCTGACCGGGGCGGAGCGCTAACCAGCTCAAGATTAGCCTGGGCCTTTACCAGGGCCACTTCCAACTGCATTTGTTGGGCCAGTAGATCGGCCTTGTCTAATTCAACCAGAGTTTGGCCGGCCTTTACCTGGTCACCTTCATTTACCCTCAGGTTAACCACCCGGCCACCCAACTCGGCAGTGATGGCCACTGTTTCGGCTTCGATGGTTCCGGAACCAACCAACATATCAGAACCTGTGGCCGGTTCCCGTGCGGCCGCCGTGGGCTGATTAAACCACCAGTACCCGCCGCCAATCACAACTAAACCTATGATCACAAGAATAATGTAGTTTTTCATCTTTTCACCTCTCTGGCAGTCATCAATAACTGGGGCTGATGACAAAGCTCAATCAAAGTTCAGACCCGCCCGACAGGATTGCATCGGCGGGCATGCCGGGTTTCAAGCGTTGGTCTTTGTTTTCAAGGCTAATTTTGACCGCAAAGACTGTGTTAACCCGTTCTTCTTTAGTTTGCACATTTTTGGGGGTAAACTCGGCTTCAGCGGCAATAAAGGTAACGGTGCCGGGAAACGGTTCACCCGGGAAGGTATCTACAAACACCTTTACTTCTTGACCAACCGCAACCAGGTCAATATCCGGCTCCGGCACGTACACAGTCAGTTTAACCTGGGCTAAATCGGCCAGGGTCAGCAAGGGAATGCCTGGCGCAGCCATTTCACCTTCGTGGGCCACCCGGTCAACCACCCAACCTGTTCGCGGGGCAATTAAGACCGATTTCTCACGCTGAACTTGGAGAGCATCCAGGCCGGCTTCAGCTTGCCGAACCTGAACCTGGGCCAGGGCAATCTGCTCGGCCCGGGGGCCGGCCTCCAGCAGCGCCAGCCGGGCTTGAGCTATTTTAACTTCAGCCTGGGCAGTTTGGAGCGCAGCCTGCGCTTGCGTAACCTTGATCTGGGCTTCTTGCGGGTCGTTCCGCAACTGCAACAGGCCGTTCAGGATAGTTTCGGTATCGTCTCGTTCAACAACCGCGCTATTGAGGTCAACCCAGGCCGCCCACATATTGGCTCCGGCGTAATTCCAGGCCACGCCCCAATCTTGTCTCTGACCCTCGGTCAATTCAAAGGTCATGCACATTTTCTGGCCGGTCATTGGGTTGCTCCCACATTTGCGATGCTCGTCCTGGGCGTAATCCCACTGCTGGTGGCGTAAATCCCAAACGGCCTCACCCGCATCTTTCAATGGAATAGCGTAGTCAATTTTTAGCTCGGCTAATTGCAGGGCGGTTCTGGCTGCGTCAATCTGCATCTCCAGTTCCTGCGGATTATCCCGCAGAGCGATGGCGTCTTGCCACTGGGTGTTGGCGGCTTGAACCCTGGCCTCGGCCACAGCCACAGCCGCTTCCGCTTTGGCAATCTCTTCAGCTCTCACCCCAGCTTCTACTCTTACCAGTTGAGCCTTGGCTGTTTCGATTTTGGCCTGAGCCTGGGCCACTTCCGCCTCTAACAGGGTTGTGTCCAACTCAACCAATTTCTGGCCGGCCCAAACATAATCACCCTCGTCGGCCAGCAAGCGAGTAATGCGACCTTTTGTTTCCGCTTCAACGTTAACGTCATCCGCCTCAATGTACCCGGAAACGCGATACACACCGGTAGCTTCGTCTTTACTGATCAGGCCAAATTTGAGTTGAAGCCGGGTAAGCTGGGCCGGATACCGGGAGAAATACCCGTATCCACCACTTACCACGCCAACAGCCAACAAAATTATGAGAATAGGACCTATTTTTTGCTTCATCGTTTACCTCCAAAATTCAGCAGTCAATAACCTGCTAAGGACTAACCGCTGGCTACTGCATCTATCTAACGCCCAACACCTTTTCCGCCTCGCGAGCGCTGGAAATGAACACATCTTCCAGCGAGGGCGCAATCCGTTCAACTGAAGTAACATCCAGCCCATGCGCGGCCAGCGTATTTTTGATTATTGGAATATGCTCATTGGCCTTATCGGTGACCACGTGAACGAGGGCGCCGTACAAGGCTACCTCGGCAAAAAGGTTTAAATCGCGCAACAGAGGCACGGCCAGGCCGGCATTGTCACAATCAATCTCAATTACATCACCGTGCATCTGGCTGATTTTAACTTGCTCCGGCGAACCCTGGGCTACCAGATGACCGCGCTGAATAAAAACCAATTCCTGGCAATGTTCGGCCTCGTCCATGTAGTGGGTAGTTACCAGAATGGTGGTGCCTGCCTCGGCCAGGTCGTAGATGAGTTCCCAAAAAGCCCGGCGCGAGATGGGATCGACGCCGGCGGTCGGCTCGTCCAAAAATAACACCTCCGGTTCATGGATGATGGCTACCCCCAGAGCCAGGCGTTGCTTCCAGCCTCCGGAGAGATTTCGGGTCAACTCCCGTTCCCGTCCGGTCAGCCCGGCCATTTTCAAAATGTATTCCTTGCGCTCCTGCAGGGTTTGACCGTGTACGCCGTAAACGCCGCCGTAAAAATTTAAATTTTCTTCCACCGTCAGGTCGTTGTACAGGCTGAACTTTTGGGTCATATAGCCAATTCGTTTACGCATGGCGTCTCCTTCTTTGACCACATCATAGCCAATTACCCGGGCGGTGCCGGCAGTTGGGGCCAACATCCCCAGCAACATACGAATGGTGGTGGTTTTTCCGGCTCCGTTTGGCCCGAGAAAGCCAAAGATTTCGCCGCGCGGCACTGTAAAACTAATGTTGTTAACGGCCACAAAGGTGCCAAATATTTTACTTAGACCCCGCACTTCGATGGCCGGACCGTTTTGGTTTACCTGATGATTCATTGGTGGCTGACCTCCTTTGATAATTTTTCCCCGTCCATCTTGCTGATGAGCGAAATAAAGGCATCTTCCATGCGGGGTATTGTCTGCCGGAAATCGGTCATGTTGATCTGCTCTGCGGCCAGAGCTGTTTCAAGTTGTAACCGGCGGTGGGCAATGTTGTCTACAAACAGGTGTATCAGGTCGCCATAGGTTTGCACTTCTAACACCCCTTCTTGCGTAGCCAGTAGCCGGTTGGCCTGCCGTAACAGCCCCACCCCGTGGATTTGGTCGGACTCAGGCCTGAATTCAATCAGTTGACCCTGTATGAGCCTTTTGATTTGATTGGGCGTACCCTGCTCAACCAGCCGCCCTCCGTACATAAGGCCCACTCGCGAGCAGCGTTCCGCTTCGTCCATATAGGGTGTGCTGACCAGGATGCTGGTGCCTTCTACGTGCAGGTTGGCCAGAATATCCCAAAACTCGCGTCGGGAAACCGGGTCAACGCCGGTGGTCGGCTCATCCAGGTAAAGAATAGTAGGCTCATGAATCAGAGCGCAGGCCAGGCCCAGCTTTTTTTTCATCCCGCCAGAGAGGCGTCCGGCCGGGCGATTGGTGAACTCGGTGAGGCGGGCAAATTCCAGCAGGCGTTCGGTACGCTCAGCGCGCTTTTTCCCCCGCACGCCAAACACGTCGGCAAAAAAGTTGATATTTTCCAGCACGGTCAAATCGCCGTACAGGGCAAACTGCTGGGCCATGTAACCAATATGTTCTTTGATGGGTTCCGGCTGCTGGCGCAGGTTAAACCCGGCGATGGTCGCGTTGCCGGCGGTGGGTTCCATAATGGCCGAGAGCAGCCGCATTGTGGTGGTTTTGCCGGCGCCATCTGGCCCAACCAGGCCAAAAATCTCACCCTTTTTTATCTCAAGGTCCAGATTGTTTACGGCTACCACCAGGCCAAATTGCCTGGTCAGCTTATCTGTTTTAATGATCATTTCGTTTTCGTTCATTTGTCTGCTGCCTTCCATCCGATGCCTCAAATTGGATTGTGTCTGGATATTGCCTAACAGGTTTATGGGTCATTTCTGTAAGCGTATTCAATGCTCTGTTGGATAGTCTGGCTCAGACGGGTCCAGTACGAGTGCCAGATTTTATCCTCATGCCTTAGCTGGTGCTCAAGCAGTTTTAGCAGTTGCCGGGCATCATGTTCGCTTAATTCAATGATCACCTTTCTATCTTTCATCTGCCACTAATTTGATTTAGTCCAGCTTCTTTTTAAAGGTAGTTGCGGCCAGCGTAATGATGACGGCGCTGAAGATCAGCACCGCGATAATTTGTTCCATCAAAACCTCTACCCCAACGCCTTTGAGCATAATGCCGCGCACAATCTGCAGGGCGTATCGAGCCGGGATAACGTGGCTGAGCCATTGCAGCCACTGCGGCATGGCGTCGAAAGGGAAGAAGAAACCACTCAAAAAGATGGTCGGCAACACCGTGGCAAAGGTCATCAACAGGGCCTCTTGCTGGCTCTTGGCAATACTTGAGATGAAAATACCGATGCCCAATGCCGTGACCAAAAACAGGGCCGATAGCCCCAGCAGGAGGGCTACACTGCCATTCACCGGCACGCCAAAGAGTAAAACACCAATCACCAATACTTCCAGAATAATGAAAAACGAGATCAGTACGTAAGGCGCCACCTTGGCCACAACCAGCTCAATAGAACGAATTGGCGTTACAATCAACTGCTCAATAGTGCCCAACTCTCGCTCCCGAACAATGGAAGAAGAGGTAAACAGGGTAGTAAAAAGAAACAAGACCATTACCATCAAGCCGGGGATGGTGAAGTAGGTGCTTTCCATATCCGGGTTGTACCAAACCCGCGGCCTCACTTCGACGCCCGGCCTGCGGCTGACAAGAGCACCAAAATCCTCCCGAACCAGGTTGGTAGAGTAGGCTTGCCCTACCGCCTGGGCAGAAGAGTAAACCGCGCCGGCCACGGTTGGATCGGAACCGTCGATGACAAAACCCACGTCGGCCCAATCGCGGGCGACAATGTCCTGACCATATCCGGCCGGGATGATGAGCGCCCCATACACATCGCCGTGATTAAGCAGATAGGCAATGTCGTTTTCTTGCTCAACGTAGTAGATGACATCGAAATAATTGGAAGACTGGTAGGCTTCAATAAGATGGCGGCTCTGCTGACTCTTGTCGCCATCGTAAACAGCCGTACGCAAGTGATCAATATCAGTGCTGGCCGCGTAACCCAGCAAAATCAGTTGCATCAATGGGGTGATAATCATCACCGCCAGGGTGCGCGGATCGCGCATAATGTGAATAAATTCTTTGCGCATTAAACTTAACGTTCTGAGAAACATTGCATACCTCCCAACTGGGCATTACTAATTAGCTTACCAACCAGACCAGCTCTTGCCTGGCGTAAAGATCATCCAACAGCAGAGTAACTATCCACTCAATGATGGCCTCAGCAGAAATTTGGCTGTAGCGGGGGTCAAGGTTGTTTGCTTTAATCACAAAGTTAAGCAGGATTGCCCCCATTGTGGCGTAAGCCCCAATGATATTTTTTGTGTGGGGCTTGCTGCTCGGGGGGGTGTGAGTTTTTAGAAATCTTTCTGTATAGGCAGCCAGGGGATGAACAACCTGGCGATAGAGTGCCTGGCGCAGTTCCGCATCGGTAAAGATTTCGGCCAGAACAGGCGCGGCAAAATCGCCGCGCTCCCGCAAAAATTGGTAAAGATCGCGGAGCAGGGTGGTTAAAAATTCTTTTGGATCATCGGGTGGATTCTCGCGGACAATCCCCTCAAGCGACCACCTGGCCAGCAGTTCCATCATCGCGATTAATAACTCACGTTTGTTGGCAAAGTAGTTGTAAATCGTCCCCTCCGACACATCGGCCGCTGCGGCAATCTCTTTGGTAGTGGCCTGATGAAAGCCCTTTTTTGAAAAGACCTGGGCCGCCCCCATCAAAATCTGAATGCGTCTGGCCTCAGCCATCTGTTCTTTGAAATCCAGGGATAGTTTAAGCATAGTGCGCCTCCGTGCAGGTGAGTTAACCCGCACTCTTATTCTCACAACCTCAGCGTACAATATCTGGGCCGAAATTTCTTCGACTTTTATCGATTTTCGCGGCTGCTCATTCTCCTGAACCAACCGGCAATAAAAATCGCCCGGGTTTCTGCGTTGAGCGTAACACCTGAGCGATAAAGGATTCCGGCGGCGGCTGAATTTGATGATCGCCGGGTTATAAGAACGTGCCGGTGAAAAAACAGAACGGCCCGCTAAACCCGTAATAATCTCATGCCGTTCAAAATCACAATCAACACCGACAGCTCGTGGATGAACATACCGCCGGCCATATGAACCTGGCCCAGCAGCACCCCGGCCAATAATCCGAACACCGTCACCAGGGCAATAACCACATTCTGGCGGATATTGCGCAGCGTGGCTTTGGATAAACCGATGGCCGCCGGTATCTTCAACAGGTCGTCGGCCATCAGGGCGATATCGGCGGTTTCAAGGGCCACATCGGTGCCGGCGGCGCCCATCGCCAGGCCGATGTCGGCGGCGGCCAGAGCCGGAGCATCATTGATGCCGTCGCCTGTCATTGCCACCACATACCCTTCTGCCTGCAATTGGCGAATAACCTCAAGCTTGTCTTCGGGCAGCAGTTCGGCGTAAACCTCGGTCAGGCCGGCTTCTTTGGCAATGGCTTGCGCCGTGCGCCGGTCATCGCCGGTTAGCATCACAATGCGCTCCAGCCCAATATCTTTGAGCTGCCGGATCACCTGCGGGGCTGTGTCTCGCAACGCATCGGCAATGCCCAGAACGCCCAACTCCAGCCCATCGAGGGCCACCAGCACGGCGGTTTTGCCTTGGGCTTTTAACCGGGCCAGGTGCGTCTCGGTTTCAAGGCTAACCCCAACACCCAGTTCGGCCATCAACTCCTGACTGCCCACACCGATAACGTGCCCCTGATAGCCAGCACGCACGCCGCGCCCGGTGCAGGTGTCAAACCGGGCCTCATAAGGAATCCGGCCCAGCGTTTCGGCTTCGGCCACAATGGGGCGGGCCAATGGATGCTCTGAGCCGGCTTCGGCAATGGCGGCCCAGCGCAGCACTTCCTGCTGGGCGGGAGTCCAGCGGCCCGGCGCTTTTCCGTTGGCGGAGACAGCCAAACCGGCGGCAGACTCCGGGCCGCCCACCGGCACAGGCACGGGCTGCAAAGTGATGATGTCGGTTAAGCGCGGTTTACCCTGGGTCAACGTGCCGGTTTTATCCAGAGCCAGGGCCGTAATTTTGCCGGCGTTCTCCAAATACTCGCCACCTTTAATAAGAATGCCCTGTTTGGCGGCCCGCCCAATCCCGGCGACCACCGAAACCGGCGTAGAAATAACCAGCGCGCCGGGGCAGCCAATAACCAGCAGGGTCAGGGCCAGCTCAATATCCCAGGTGACCAAAAATGCCAGCACACTGAGACTGATGATCGCCGGGGTGTACCAGCGGGCAAAACGCTCAATGAAGCGCTGGGTGGGTGCTTTTTCTTCCTGCGCTTCCTCTACCCGGCGAATAATCCGGGCCAGGGTGGTATCGGCTCCCACGCCGGTAGCCCGCACGTGCAGCAACCCATCCTGATTCACCGTGCCGGCGTACACCTGCGTCCCCGCGCTTTTTTCAACCGGCATCGACTCGCCGGTAATGGGGCTTTCGTCCACAGTGGCCCGGCCATCAAGCACCGTGCCATCTACTGCAATTTTGGCGCCGGGTTTAACCAGTACCGTGTCGCCGGGTTCCACCTGGTGGGGCAATAGTTCAACCTGCCGCCCGGCGCGCATAACAATGGCCGTAGTTGGAGCCAGGTTGAGTAACCCTTGCAGGGTTTGCCGGGTGCGGTTTAGGGTACGGGCCTCCAGGTAAGCGCCCAGCATAAATAAAAAGGTGACGGCGGCGGCTTCCCAAACCTCACCGATGATCAGCGCACCGGCAGCGGCAATCGTGACCAACAGTTCGATGCTGATGTGCCGGTTGAGCAGGGCATGCCAGGCCCGCCGGGCAATATCGAAACCGGCCACCAGCGCCGCGGCAAACATCAGGCCGTAGCGTAGCCCGGCCAATCCCGCCAGATAATCACCCCCCAGCGCCGCCAGGATAAGCGCCCCGCTGACCATTGTTAGCAGTTGGCGGCGTTTCATTGGGTTGTTGTACCAGGTTTTAATCATATTCATGAGACCATCTCCTTATGGTGACGGCCCCAAATTGGGGCCGTCACCATTATTGACCTACTCTATTTTTCTCCGCCGTGGGTGTGAGTCTCGCCACCACCTTCGGCTGAGACAGCCTGGTCTTGGGCAGTGTTATACAGGTTGTAAACATACTTCTCAAAGATCAGCTCGGCTTCCGCCCGTTCGCGTTGCGTTTCAACCGTACCAACCTCGGCGGCCCTGGCCCGGGCAGCTTGTACGGCCTCATATTTTTGGGCTACCCCATTTTTAATGGCTTGATCCAATAGGGTATAGACCTCGGTCAGAGAAGCTGTCTCCAAAGCTTTATCGGCAGCGGCTAAAGCTGGACCGTGATCAGTTTCCGCTTTCAGCCCGGAATAGGTAGCGCCCTCGCCAATACGGTGCAGTCGGACCGCCGTTTCAAAGAAGTAGTGATCCGCTAACTCTTTGGCTTCAGTTCCCAACTCACGTACCTCAAGGGTATGCTGGAAGGCAGCACGCAGTTCCGCTTCGTATTCGGGTTTAACATAGGGCAGAACCAGGTTTACGTCACCGGTCTCAAGCGCCGCCTGGGCCGCCGTAACCACCGGCCCATTGATGGAATCACAGTGAGCCTGAGCCGGAGCTGGCTGCACCAAAAGCGCCGCTCCGGCTACAAGGGCCAGAGCTAACATCCAGCCTTTGACACTGAGACCAAATTGATTTAGTTGCTGTAACATAGTTGTTTTCTCCTTTTTTCTTGAGCGTTTCAGGTTATTTGGTTTGATTACTTAAAATGGTGATACTTTGGCTTCGTAGCCGGTGGTCTTGATGGTTTTGACCAGTTCTTCGGGGCTGGCCAGGGCCGGATCGTGCTCAACCACAATTCGCCCGGTGTTGAAGTACACTTTGGCCTCTTCAACGCCGTTCAGGTTGTGCAGGGCCTTTTCAATTTTGGCCACACAAGAGGGACAGGAAAATTCCTGGCTGCGTAAGATGGTTTTCATTTGGCAACACTCCTTTCTGTTGAATTTGTTTGATGCCTCTACTCTATCAAAAACCGGGCCACTGTTGTATGATTTAAATCAATTAAGTGCAGCCAAATAAAAAAGCTCCCGCCCTGATGCGTTCATCAAGGCGGGAGCTTTGTGTAACCTGAGGATGATGGTGTGAGTTATTCTCCGCCGGCAATCAACTCCAGTTCAGCGGCGTTGGTGATAGCCACCCACTGCCGGCCGGTGCGAATAAATCCCTCTTTTTGAAGCTGGCTCATCACCCGGCTGGCGCTTTCGACGGTAGTTCCGGTCATCTGCGCCAGGTCCTGGCGCGAAAGGGGAAGCTGAATAAGAAGTCCCTCGGCTTGCTGGCTGCCAACTTTCCGGGCCAGTTTCAGTAACACCGCGGCAATGCGCTGTTCAACCGAATGGGCGCTGAGCTGCCTGACCGTTTCATGCGCTTGCTCCAGGCGAAGACTCATAATATTCAGCGCGGTTAACGCCACCGGCGGATAATGTTGCAGCACGGTTTGAAACGTGTCAGCCGTAATGGCCAGAACACAGCAATCGGTTTGCGCCTGGGCCGTATCCTGGTATAGCTCGCTGCCCAACACCGACAGGGTACCAAAGAACTCGCCCGGTGTGAGAACATCCAGCACAATATCTTGCCCGCTCAATGTATGGCGAACCAGCTTAACGTGGCCAACCGCCACCACATACAGGTGTGTGGCCGGTTGGCCGGCAAAGTAAATTGACTCGCCAGGCTTGTAGCCATACTCACGAAACATTTCATTAACCTTGGCCACCTCTTTGGCCGCGAGCTGCGTAAAGAATGGCACCCGGCTCAAAATCTCATACCGGGTATGGATAGAACACATCTGCGGTTCAATATTTTCCAACTTTATCGGCGTGCTTCTTCGCGTTGCCATTTCAGGATTACCTTGTTTGCGTTTTCAGGTTTGCCGGCTTTTCTGCCAATACACCAACGGCGTAACTCTATTTATCCTTGAGGCGCGTTCTCTCCCCTGGCCTGGCTCATCCGGGCAACAATAGCGTTAATGTCCAGGCTGCGAATGGCATCAATCGCGCACTCCCAGGCACCCTATGTGTCACCGACAACTATACCAGCCGACCACCCGCTGTCAAGTCCAAAAAAGAATTTACACTAAAATGTGAGTAAAAATCAACCGGCAGCGTGCGTTTAAAGACCAGTCTATACCTGTTTTTCTCTTATCCTGCCATTTCCTCTGGCCTGTTTCGTGTCTGTCAACAGGCTGGCGCAACACGGCATAAAACATAAAACGGGTGCCAGAAATTGCAGCGGCCATCGGCCAACCAGAACCAGCCCTCACGTCGACAGCGGCACTTAACATACAATTGGGGCCAGCTTTTTCCTCTTGAAAAATGGTCTCCTGTTGGGGGATAATGGAGTCGCCAAACACCCACCCCGCAACAAGGAGACCAACCTCATGATAAGTTTCTCTCTGCCAACCGTCAACTGGCGGCCTCGCCGGCAAGACAAGTCGGTGGGTGTTGTCCCCCTGGAGCGGTCCAATTTATCGCAGTTGGCGGCTGCCCCAGCTAACTTGCCCGAGTTTGTGCATCAGTGTCCGGTGGCGATGAAGTATTTGCACCTGCTGGGGCCGCTGGATTGGGACAACTGCCCGGAACGGCCCGAGCATCGGCCCTGGCCCGGCCCCAAACCTCAGCCGCGCGCCCCCTTTGTGGCGGCCTATCTGGTCAAACTGCACGAACAAAAGAAGTATATGAGCGGCCTGCGAGACTATCTGATCGAGCATCCGGCTCTGGTCTGGTTGCTGGGCTTCAAGCTCGAGGCCGACTCATTCGCCCGCCACGGTTTCGATGTCGAGGCCAGTGTTCCCTCTCGCAAGCAGTTGGGCCGGGTGTTGCGCGAGCTGGATAAT
Organism: Anaerolineae bacterium; assembly: GCA_022071955.1. Lineage (GTDB taxonomy): Bacteria > Chloroflexota > Anaerolineae > 4572-78 > J111 > J095. The sequence goes on along the minus strand of JAJVIM010000027.1, from coordinate 120,993 downwards.
GCGGCGCTTCAGTTTTTGCTCAGTTGCACCATCGATCTGATCCGGCGTGAACTACCGCCAGAGGTCAACTTTGGTCAGGAAATCTCGATGGACACCAAACATATCGTGGCCTGGGTGCAGCAGAACAACCCCAAAGCCTGGCTGAAGGAAAGCGAGCGGCTCGATAAAACCCGCCAGCCTCAAGCCGACCGTGACTGCAAACTCGGCTGCAAAAAGAAGTCCAACCAGCAGCCCAAATCAGCCGATCAACCCGCCAGCGGCAAGCAAAAGCGGGCCACCCAGTTCTCCAGCGACCAGTATTTCTGGGGCTACAACAGCGGTACCGTGACCACCAAAGTACCCGGCTATGGCGAGTTTGTGCTGGCCGAACTGACCCAGACCTTCGACAAGGGCGACACCACCTTCTTTTTCCCGCTAATGGCGGCCACCGAAGCCCGCCTTGGCTTTCAACCGCCCTTTGGTGCCCTCGATGCCGGCTTTGAGGCCTGGTACGTCTTTGACTATTTCCACCAGGCCGGCGGCTTTGCCGCCATCCCGGCCACTGAGCGCAACCCGCTCAACCGTCAGTTTGATGCCGAGGGGTTACCGCTGTGCGCAGCCGGTCTGTCGCAGCCGTTGTTGTCCACCTTTAATAATCGACGCGGACTGGTCCCGCAGCAGATGGGCCGGTATGGTTGCCCCCTGCTGCATCCGCAGCCGACCGGCGCAAACTGTCCCATCGACCACAAAAAGTGGCCCACCGGCGGCTGCCTGCTGAAGATGGGGATCTCACCCGGCGCGCGCCTGCGTTACCAACTGGATCGCAAAAGCGCGGCTTACAAAAAACTGTACAGGCAGCGTTCGGCCACCGAGCGGATCAACAGCCAGGCCACCGAGTTGGGCATTGAGCAGCCCCGGCTGCGTAACCAGCGGGCCATTGCCAATCAGACGACGTTGATTTATGTGCTGATCAACCTGCGGGCGGTTCACCGTCTGCGTGACCGGGCGGCTTGAGCAATCCGGGGTTGACCCGCCGCAGTTTCTATTCATTAGCCGCGGGGTGGGTGAGGCGCGCCGCTGCGGGTCAACCACAGTCGAACCAACTTCACTTCGCCGGCCTGGCCGACAGGCGCGGTTGCTGCTCCCTGTCTGCTGTCAGCCCGTCAGCCCCGTTTTGACCGCGGTCGTATGCCATCCCACCCAGCCCTGGCGCTCCTCCTGCCGTCGATCACCGCTCGCTTATCCCGCCAACCACTTTTTTGCCCCAAAAATCCCCAACTTATGTTTTGTACCAATCGTTATGTTTTGTGTCACAAGCTTATGTTTTGTCATCCCCGCCCTTACTAGAAACGAGTCAAACCCTTACTGGAAACGAGTCGTTTCCTTACTAGAAACGAGTCAAACCCTTACTGGAAACGAGTCGTTTCCTTACTGAGAATTATGGCGGGGGCTGGCCGGCCCCACTTAACCTGATTTAAGCCCCACCAACCGCCGCACAATCTCCCGCGCCGCCGGATATACTTCTCGCGGTGGCGGTGTGGCCAGGGAATCTGCTCGTTGGCCGGGCGCATCACAATGCCGGGCCGGGCCAGCCGGATCTCCTCCTCCAACCAGCGCATCCTCTGACCGGCCAGCGCTTCAAACTGGCTGCGCGTCTTGCCGCATTCTTTTCTCAACCACAACAAGTATCTCTCCTGAAGACGCGGCACGTGTCTGTGCCATACCATCCGAAATAAGTTGGGAATACACTCTTTCCTTTGCCCTATACTTTCGGGTGGCTTATTCAGAAGCAAGATAAGTTGGGTTGGCCATTGGCATTGCCTATATCGAACCACTTAACAATGCGCACGGTTTGTGAAAAGTAACCAAAAAGCCGCACAGGCATTCAACGGAGCGGCCGTATTAACCAGTAACCGGCTAAAGCATAAAAAAACGGGGCAGATTTTATCGAAAAAGATAAAATCTGCCCCGTTTTTGTTGTGTGGGCGCGACTGGACTCGAACCAGTGACCTCACGGATGTGAACCGTGCGCTCTAACCAGCTGAGCTACGCACCCGAGAACGAGGGCAATTATAACACCGTCTATAAGAACACGCAATTTTTCAACTTGGCTTAAACTCTATCCCTGCCGTTTTTTTGAGGCTTCCACCGCCGCGTCAATCGCTTCTGAGAGTTTATCAATATCGGGTGGCTTTACAAAATAATCGTCGGCGCCGACCATTTGGGCGTTCATTCTTTCTTTTTTGCCGCTCCAGGCCGATACCACAAAAACCGGCAAATGGCGGGTTTCCGGGTTAGTCTTTATTTCGCGGATGGCTTTAAATCCGTCCATCACCGGCATGCGCAGGTCCATTAGCACAATGTCTGGTTTCCAGCTCACCGCCATGTCAACGCCCTCTTTGCCGTTTTTGGCGTAGGCTACTTTATAACCACCTTTCAGTTCCAGCAGCCGGGCAATTGTATCGCGGATAACCGCCGCGTCTTCCACGTACAAAATCTTGATTTTTTGCTCCTGGGGCGACAGTCGTTTGAGTTTGCGCGGAGGTTGATCGGGCATGGCAGCGCCTCATAATTCCTTCAATTACCTGAAAGAAAATCTTTGCAATCGATAGCAACTTAGGTTAAGTAATGGTACAAGAGTCTTTAATTTCTGGCAAGATTATATTTGGCCCAAAATAAAAATGTGACAGCGAAACCTGCCACATTTTATACCCGGAGTCTGCCGGCTAATCTTGCCAAACTCTCTTAACCGAACACCGCCAGCGACGTGAGCGACACCAGCGGTGTGGGCCACAGCCCAAACACTACGGTGATGACCGCCGCCACGCCGAGCGCAATAGCCATCGGACCGCTGATGGTAATTGGCGCAGGCGCTGCGGCATCTTCCGGCGCGCTGCGGAAGTACATCTGCACCACCACGCCCAAATAATAAAACGCCGAAATGGCGCTGTTGAGCACGGCCACAACGGCCAGCCAGGTCAGGTTGGCATTAACCGCGGCATAAAAAACGTACAGTTTACCCCAAAAACCAACAAAGGGCGGAATGCCGGTCAGCGAGAACATAAACAGCAGCATCACCAGCGCCAGCACCGGTTTACGACCAGCCAACCCGGCGTAATCCACAATTGAGGCACTGATAGCGCTGCGTCGCTCCAGCACAGCCACCACCGCAAACGCGCCAATATTCATAAAAGTGTAGGCCAGCAGATAAAACGATACCGCTTTCACCGCATCAACAGAACCGGCGGCCACGCCCACCAAAATATAACCGGCGTGAGCGATGCTGGAATAGGCCAGCATCCGTTTGATGTCCTTTTGCGCCAGGGCAGCGATGTTACCGCCGGTCATCGTTAGCACAGCCAGCGCGGCCACGGCAATCTGCCAGTCTACGGTGAACACCTGCCCAAACGCAACAATCAATACCCGCAGCAGCGCCGCAAACCCGGCGGCTTTGGCCCCCACACTCATAAACGCCGTCACCGAGGTGGGCGCGCCCTGGTACACATCGGGCGTCCACCACTGAAACGGCACGGCCGCCACTTTAAAAGCAAAGCCCACCAGCAGCAGCGACAGCCCCACCAACGCAATCGGGTCGGCCAGGCCGTTGCCCGTGCCGGCAAACCAAACCCCAATTTCGTTGAGGTTGGTGGTGCCGGTAGCGCCGTACACCAACGCCACGCCGTACAGGAAAAAGGCCGACGCAAACGCGCCCAAAATAAAATATTTCATCCCGGCCTCGCCGGAACCGAGCTTTTGCCGGTTAAATCCGGCCAGCACATACAGGGCAATCGACATCACTTCCAGCCCCATAAACACAATAATCAGGTCGGTAGCGCCGGCCATCAGCATCATCCCGGAGGTTGAAAACAGGATGAGTGCGTAATATTCGCCGCGCTGCAAACCCCGGTCGCCCATGTAGCTGAGCGCAATCAAAATCGATAGCGCCGCGGCGGCCACAAACACCAGGTTAAGCACCAGCGCAAAGCCATCGCTCACAAACATACTCTGGTACGAAGGCACGGCCATGCGGTCAAACAAACCAAAGGTCACAGCCGCGGCCACGGCCAACCCGGCCAGACTCAGATAGCCAAGCACGCGTTTGTCGCGGGCGTACAGTTCCAGAAACATCACCACAAAGGCACTGATGATGACCACCGCCACCGGACCAACGGCGGCAAAATTGAGGGCTGGAAATTCTATGGGCATAGGAACTCCGTCTCTTGCGTCAAAAAATTACAGGCTGATGGCCTATCGTCCGGCCAGCAGCGTTGCTTTGTCGAGCAGTTCGGCCAGACCGGCTGTAGCCGGGTTGATCTGGCTGAAGAAAATATTCGGGAAAAAGCCAATCAAAAAGCAGAGCGCAATCAGCGCCACGGCGATGAACAGCTCGCGCCGGTTCATATCGACCAGATTATTGTTGGCCGGGTTCAACGGCCCGTACAGCATTTTGCGCGTGGCCACCAGCAGATACCAGGCCGCCAGCACAATCCCAAACGTGCCCAGCGCGGCGGCGATCCAGTTGACTCTGAACGTGCCGAGCAAAATCACAAACTCGCCGACAAAGCCGTTGAGGCCGGGCAAGCCCACCGAGGCGAACACCGCCAGCAAAAAGAACGTGCCGTAAACCGGCGCCTTCACCCAAATGCCGCCGTATTCGCTGAACAGGCGGGTGTGACGCTGTTCGTACAGCACGCCGACCATAAAAAAGAGCATGCCGGTACTCAACCCATGGTTGACCATTTGCAGCACCGCGCCGCTCATGCCCTGCTGGCCGCCGCTAAAAATACCCAGCACCACAAAGCCCATGTGCGCCACCGAAGAATAAGCGATCAGGCTTTTGACATCTTCCTGGGCCAGCGCCACCAGCGCCCCGTACAAAATTCCGATGACCGATAACGCCACCAGCAGCGGCGTCCAAAACGGCACAGCTTCCGGGAACAAAGGGATGGCAAAGCGCAGAAAGCCGTAGGTGCCCAGCTTCAGCAGCACCCCGGCCAGCATAATCGAGCCAGCGGTAGGTGCTTCAACGTGAGCGGCGGGCAGCCAGGTGTGCAGCGGAAAAAGCGGCACTTTCACGGCAAAGGCCAGCGCAAAGGCAAAAAAGAGCCACACTTGCAAACCGGGCGGGAGCTGCAAATTATTGACCAGCGCCGGCACATCGGAGGTACCGCCCCACAAATAAACCACAATGGCGGCCACCAGCATCAGCGCGCTGCCGGCCATCGTGTAAAGAATAAACTTGACCGAAGCGTACACCCGCCGTTTGCCGCCCCAGCGGCCAATCAGCAGGGCCATCGGGATGAGGCTGGCTTCCCAAAACAGGTAAAACAGGAACAGGTCGAGGGCCACAAACACGCCGACCACCGCCGCCGACAGCAGCAGCAGCAGGGCGTAATATTCTTTCACCTGCTCGGTGATGGCGGAAAAGGAGCTGAGCACCGAAATGAAAGTGAGGAAGGTGGTCAAAATCACCAAAAACAGGCTCAGGCCATCGATGCCGAGGTGGTAGCTGATACCAAAGGCGGGAATCCAGGGGTAGATTTCTTCAAACTGATAGCCCGGCGCGCCGGCCTCAAAATTGAAATAGAGCGGCAGCGACACCAGCAGCGCCAGCAGCGATGCAACCAGCGCCATATTTTTGATGACGTCGGCGCGGTCACGGGGCACAAAAGCAATCAGCACCGCACCGATAATGGGAATAAGGATTAACGCCGTGAGTATCATTCAATTACCTCAAAAAGAAGTAGCTAACAATCACCAGCACACCGATGAACGTGGCCAGCACGTAATTGGTTACGTAGCCATCTTGCAGTTTGCTCAGGCCGCCGCCAATCTGGCCAATACCGCGCGCCAGCCCGTCAACCAGTACATTGTCAATAAACAGCTTGTCCACACCCTGCGCCAGCGTGTCGGCCAGTTTGAGGCCGGGCTGCACAAACACGGCGTCGTACAGTTCATCGACCCAGTATTTGTTGGCCAAAAAGCTGAACAGGCCGCGCACACGGCGAGCCAGTTGCTGCGGCAGGGCCGGGTTGACCACGTAAAAATAGTAGGCCAGGGCGATGCCCAAAATGGCGATAATGCCCGACGTGGCCATGAGGCCGGCTTCCAGCGCCACCGACAGGTGATGCTCTTCGGCATGGTGCATGTATTCGTACACCGGCTCCAGCATGCCATCGAGCGCGTGGGGCAGTCCCAGCCACGTTGGCAAACCCAGCAGCCCGCCCAGCACCGCCAGCACCGCCAGCGAACTCAACGCAAAGCTGATGGGCCGGCCGCTTTCGTGGGCGTGGTCGTACAAATGTTTATCGCGCGGCTGGCCGTGGAAGGCCACAAACACCGCCCGAAAGGTGTAAAACGCGGTCAGCGCCGCGGTGACAATGCCCAAAAACCAGAGCAGCGGCGAGGCTTCAAAATCTTTGGCCAAAATCTCGTCTTTGGAGAAGAAGCCGGACATCAGCGGGAAACCGGCCAGCGCCAGGCTGCCCACCCAAAAAGTAAGCCAGGTGATCTTCATTTTGTCTTTCAAGCCGCCCATACGGCGGATGTCGATGACATCGTGCAGGGCGTGCATCACCGAGCCGGCGCCCAAAAAGAGCAGCGCCTTGAAAAAGGCGTGCGTCGTCAGGTGGAACATGCCCGCGGTGTACGCGCCCACGCCCACCGCCGAGAACATGTAACCCAACTGGCTGATGGTGGAATAGGCCAGAATCCGTTTGAGGTCAACCTGCACCAGCGCAATCGTCGCCGCAAAAAGGGCGGTCAGCATGCCGATAAAGGCGATGGTCAGCCCAACACCCGGCGCCAGCGAGTACAGCGCGTTGCTGCGGACAATCATATAAATCCCGGCGGTGACCATTGTGGCGGCGTGAATGAGCGCCGACACCGGCGTGGGGCCGGCCATCGCGTCGGGCAGCCAGACGTACAGCGGCAGTTGGGCGCTCTTGCCCATCGCGCCGATGAACAGCAGGCCGCAAATCCAGGGGATAACCGTGGGCATGGCCTCGCTGACGGCCTCGGCGTTGGCGAAGATTTCGTGGAATTGCAGGGTGCCAAAGGTGCTCCAAATCAGGAATACGCCCAACGCAAAACCCACGTCGCCGATGCGGTTAACAATGAAGGCTTTCATCCCGGAGGCCGCCGGCGACAGCAGCGGCGTCAGTTTGACCGGCTGCGCACCCTCGCCCAAATCAATGGGCGGCTGCTCCTGCGCCGGGCGGTCAAACCAGAAACCGATCAGCAGATAGCTCGACACGCCGACCAGTTCCCAGCCAACGTACATCAGGAGGTAGTTATCGCCCAGCACCAGCACCAGCATCGAAGCGATGAACAGGTTGAGAAAGGTAAAAAAGCGGGCAAAATCGCGGTCCGGGTGAGCGTGGCCGTGATCGTCTTTGTGAACCATGTACTCGGTGGCGTACACGTGAATGAGAAAACCCACGCCGGTCACCACCAACACCATCAAAATAGAGAGCGGATCGGCCAGCAAATTGATGGGCACGCTGAAACTGCCAATGGTGGCCCACTGCCACAGGCTAACCGTGACCGGCTCGCCGCCGCGCCCCAACGACTCAAACAGCGCGCCCAGCCCCACCAGAAATGCCAGCCCGACCATCGCCGGGGCCACGTAGCTGACCACGCGCGGGCCAACGCGGCGGCCAAAAATCCCGTTAAACAGCAGGCCAAACAACGGCAGGGCAATGGTTAACCAGATCAGTTGCGTCATAAACTATCTCCAACAAGTTTGGTGAGTTAGATGGGTTCGGTGGGTTTGGTGAGTTTGGTGAGTTGGATGAGTAAAACTCACCAAGCTCACACACTCACGTAACTCACCCAACACTTTCACTCACCCAACTTTTAGCCTTTGAGCGAGTTAAATTCGTTGATGTCCACGGCATCTTTGTGCCGGTTGAGTTCTACCAGCAGGGCCAGCCCCACGGCAACTTCCACGGCAGCCACGGCCATAATCATAAACACAAAAATCTGGCCGGTCGCCGAGTCAAGATAACGGGAAAAGGCGATAAAGGTGAGGTTGACGGCGTTCATCATCATTTCCACACACATCAAAATAATCAGCGTGTTGCGCCGGATGAGGACGCCGCCAGCGCCAATGGTAAACAAAATGGCGCTCAACAGCAGGTAATGTGACAGGGGAATTTGGTCGATCATGCGCCCACCCTCTCCACGGTAGAAATTTGCACTTCGCCGAACATCTGCCGGAGTTTGAACAGGGTTGTCTCCGACAGGTGGCAATCCGGCGAAACCACGCAGACCATCTGCGGGTAACGCTGGCCGCGCCAGCGGTCGTCATCGCCGCCAATTTGCGCGGCAAAACGGTTTACATCTTCATCGCTGGCCCGAACAATCTCGATCCAGTCAAAATCAAACAATTTGGGCCGGCGCAGCCAGTTCACCCGCAGCATATCGTAGTTCACTTTTTCCGACTCGCCATCCCAACCGGCGTCGAGCACAGCCACTACCTGCCGGAACTTTTGTCGCTGCTGGTGCTGAGCCAGCCAGACCACGCCAACTATCCCCACCGACAGCAGCACCGCCACCAACTGAAACGGCAGGGTGTATTTGGTAAACAGCGCCGCGGCGATCATCTCCGTTTGGCCAAACTGAGCCACCGCGTCGGGGGTCATATCGCTGCCGGGCTGGCCGAGCACCAGATTTTCGGCCACGGCCGTACCGACCACGGTCATCAAAATGAGAGCCAGCACCGCCAGAAAAATATTCCGGCCGTTGACCCAGCTTTTGACCGGCTCGCCCAAATCCGCGCCAATGAGCATCACCACAAACAGAAACAGCACCACAATGGCCCCGGCGTACACCAGAATTTGCGCCACCCCCAAAAACTGGGCGTTGAGCAAAAAATACAAAAAGGCCAATGAGCTAAAATTTACCAGCAAAAACAGGGCGCTGTGTACCACGTTTTTATTAAAGATAACGCCAAGGGCGGCCAAAATGGCCACGGCCGCTACTGCATAAAAAATAATCTGTCCGAGCATAGGCCCTACTCACGTAAAAAGTTTACCGGAGTCCGAAAGCAAAGCTTTCGGGACAAAAAGCTACGCTTTTTGACTCCTTTTTATTTCAGGTTGACTACTTGCTGCCCCACGTTTCTTTGGGCACAAACACGTCGTCGCCGCGAATTTTGATGTACGGCGGGTCGTGCGGTTCCAGCAACCGTTCTTTGGTGTAAATCGCGTCCCAGCGGCTGGTCTCGGCCAGCGCGAAATCGTGCTCCAGCACAATGGCCTGGGTGGGGCAGGCTTCGGCGCAGTAACCGCAAAAAATGCAGCGCAGCATGTTGATGTCGTACACTTTGGCGTACCGTTCGCCCGGCGAGCGGCGGTCGTCGTCGGTGTTTTCGGCGGCTTCCACGTAAATGCAGTTGGTGGGGCAGGCCGCCGCGCACAACGCGCAGCCGATGCACCGTTCCAACCCGTTCTCGTACCGTTTGAGCACGTGTCGCCCCCGAAAGCGCGGGTACACTTCCACCGGCTCATCCGGGAACTGGTTGGTCACCGGTTTTTTGAACAGGTACTTCAAGGTTACGCCCATCGCGCGGGCCACTTCTCTCGACCCCGTTACCACCTCTTTTACTTCTTTGAGCATCCGTCAAACCTCGCTATCACTCTAAAAACCTCAGTCCGATAAGTGGACAAGATATACAGGATTGGACAAATTTCTCGATTTTTTTATCCCGAAAATCCTGTTAATCCTGTCTAAAAATAGAATCCCCGAACTCAGGTCTAAAAGAAGATTACAGCCAAAACCAGCGCCGTGACCACAGCATTCGCAATACTTAACGGCAGCAAAACTTTCCAGTTGAATTTCATCAGTTTGTCAAAACGCACCCGCGGCGTGCTGGCCCGCACCCAAATCATGGTAAACAGAACCACCGCCACTTTAATCAGCAGATAGATGATGCCCAAAAACGGCACCGATTGAGCAAATGGCCCGCTCCAGCCGCCCAAAAACAGGGTGGCGATGATAAAGCTGACCACGATCATGTGCACGTATTCCGCGCCAAAAAACAGGCCAAATTTCATCCCGCCGTACTCGGTGGCGAAGCCGGCAATCAGTTCGTTTTCTGTTTCCGGCAGGTCGAAGGGAGCGCGGCCGGCTTCGGCCAGGCTGCAAATGTAGAAAATAATAAAGGCGACGGGTTGCAGCAAAATGAGCCACAAAAAGCCGCCCAGGTGCGACGCCTGAAATTCAACAATATCCGTGAAGCGCAGCGAGCCGGTAATCATAATCACGCCCAGCAGGGCCACGCCCATCGGCAGTTCGTAACTGAGCATTTGGGCGCTGGTGCGCAACCCGCCCAGCAGCGAATATTTGTTGTTGCTGCTCCAGCCGCCCAGTACCACGCCATACGTGCCCAAACTGCCAATCGCCAGCAGGTACAGAATCCCCACGTTGATGTCGGCAATCCACGGGTAAATGGTGATGGTGTAGCCAAACACCTCAAACGGCAGCACAAACGGGGCGGAGGCGATGGGCACCACGGCAAAGGCCATCAGCGCCGGCACCAGCGCCAGCCCGGGCGCAATCAGGTAGACCACCCGGTCAACATGGCTGGGGATGACCTCTTCTTTGAACAACATTTTGAACATATCGGCGATGACTTGCAGCGTGCCGAATTTGCCCACCCGGTTGGGGCCGTAACGCATGGTAAAACGGCCCAGCAGTTTGCGCTCGACGACGGTCATGGCGGCAAAACCGCCCATCAGCGCCAGCGCCACCACAAAAATCACAATCGAGTGAACCAGCAGGTTTATGGTTAACTGTACGTCCATCGACTAACTCTTCTCCACTGTTACCGACGTAAAGAGTCCGGCGGGACCCACCAGCTTTTCGGCGGGGCGACCGGCCAGGTTGCGCGCTACCACTGCCACGCCGACCGGCACGGCGCGGTTGACCAGCACCGGCAGCGCCACGCCCGTCCCGTTTTGCGACACGGTCACGCTGTCGCCGTTGGTCACGCCCAGTTTTTCGGCGTCCGCGCCGGAGAGCAACAGCGCCGGTTGAACCAGCCGCTGCTGAACCACTTCGGCTTCGGCCAGCAGGCGGCCGCCGTCGTACAGCAGCCGCGGCGCAACGAGCGTCAAGCCGTTGCCATCTGCCAGCGGCGCAGGTTCAATGGGGCGCAGCGGCACTTTGGCCGCTTCGTTTTCCGCCAGCGAGAGCCACTGCACGCCTTCGCGCACATCGGCGGTGTAGCTCATGCCTTCGTAAATGTAGTGCGAAGTTTTGCGCGCCAGCGAAATCGGCGCGGTGAGCGCTTTAAAGTCCATCCCGGCGTACAGCGGCACGGTGCGGGTAATTTCGGCCATCACGCCATCGGCGGAAGCAAAACCCCAGGCCGCGCCCAGCGCCCCGGCGATGCCGCTCAAAATCAGCCAGTCGGCCCAAGCCTGCCCCGGCGCGGGCACGCCGGCATCAAACGCCTGCACCCGGCGCTCCAGATTGGTGAAGGTGCCGTCGCGCTCGGCGGAGCCTTTGGCCGGCAGCACCACATCGGCCAGTTGCGCGGTTTCGGTCAAAAACAGCTCCTGCACCACCACAAAATCTAGCTGCTGCAAGGCCGATTTGTAGGCCTCGCTCTCCGCGGCGGGGTCCAGCCCGGCGATGAGCAGCCCTTTGAGGCCGCTGTTGGTTGCCAGCATTTGCCCCGCCGACAGCCCCGCCGGGCCGTCAACCGGCGCGTAACCGGGCAGCCGGTCCGGCACAAGGCCCATATCCGCCGCGCCGCGGCTGTTGGCGTGCGGCAGCACAGCGATGAGGCCGTTATCGGCTTTGCCGGCGTGGCCGGTGAGCAGGGCCAGCGCTTCCAGCCCGGCCCGCAGCGCCGGGTCGTTGCCGGCTTCCAGCCCAAACAGAATGATGCCGTTGCTGGCTTCGCCGAAGGCTTTGGCTGCGGCCACAATTTCGGCCACGGAAACGCCGGTAACGGCGGCAATGTCATCGAGCTTGAGGGTGTTGACAAATTTTTGCAACTCTACCCAGCCAACGGTGCGGCCATCGACAAAGGTTTGGTTGACCAGCCCCTGCTGCACCACCGCGGCTACCAGCCCCCAGGCCAGGTGCGCCGCCGCGCCGTAGCGATAACGCAGGCTGGTTTTGGCCTGGGCATCGAGCTTGGTTTTGCGCCCACCGGCGTTGATGAGGTGCGCCCCGCGTTTGACGGCAGCGCCGGCTACACGCAGGTACAAAATGGGCGCTTCCTGGTCCAAATCGCTGCCGATAACGAGGATGACGGCGCCTTTGCCCACCCGGCCCAAATCGGTGCCCACGCCCACGCCGACGGTGCAGGCGGTATCATCTTCCAGCGCGGCGCTCAGCCCCAGGCGATGGTCGATGTTGTTAGTGCCAATGACGTCGCGGAAGAGTTTTTGGAACACGTACAAATCTTCGTTGGACAGCCGCGCTCCGGCCAACCCGCCGAGCGCGTTGGGGCCGGACTCGGCTTTAATTGCGCCGAATTTTTCGCCGATCAATTTGAGGGCGTCGGTCCAGGTCGTCTCGACCAGTTCGCCGTTTTTGCGGACCAGCGGCTGGGTGAGCCGGTTGGGACTACCGTTAAAATGGTGGCCAAAGCGGCCTTTGTCGCACATCCAGATTTCGTTGACGGCTTCATTTTGGCGAGGCATCAGCCGGCGAATGGTGCCGCTGCGGGTGCCGAGCACGGTGTTGCAGCCCACGCCGCAGTGATTGCAAACGCTGGGCACGTTGGTCATTTCCCAGGCCCGCGCCCCAAAACGGAAGTCGCGGGTGGTCAGCGCGCCCACCGGGCAGATGTCGGCGGTGTTGCCGGAGTAGTGGCTGTCAAACGTGGGGTTGGAGTAGCTGACAATGTGGGCGTTGCGGCCGCGCTGTTCCACGGCCAGCACCGGATCGTGGGCGATTTCATCCTGAAAACGGACGCAGCGGGCGCAGATAATGCAGCGCTCCATATCGAGCACGATCAGATCGCCCAGCGGATATTTTTTGGGGAAGTGCTGCTTGTCCTCGTAGTCAAAGCGGGTGTTGCCCGGCCCGTGGCGCACGGTCAGGTCTTGCAGGGGACATTCGCCGCCCTTGTCGCACACCGGGCAATCGAGCGGGTGGCTGGTGAGCAAAAATTCCAGCACGGCTTTGCGGTCATCCAGCGCCGCCTCGGAGTTGACTTTAACCACCATCCCTTCGGAAACGGGCGTGGTGCAGGCGGTCATCGGCTTGGGGAAAAAGCGAACGATGGGCTGGCCGTTGTCATCCAGTTCCGGCTGGCCGGTGGCGCGGTTGATGGCCGGCGTGCCCACTTCAACCAGGCACATGCGGCACATGCCCACCGGGTCCATTTTGGAATGGTAGCAAAATACGGGAATTTCGTTGTCGATGCGTTTGGCGGCTTCAACAATCAGCGTCCCCTTGGGCACGGTGACCTGCACACCGTCAATTGTCAGCGTTACTTGATCGGTCATAGACGTTGTTAACCTTGTTTATATCCAAATCAGAGAAGGTTTTTACCCCTCATCCCCCTAACCCCCTTCTCCCCAATGGGGAGAAGGGGGTTAGGGGGTGTGCGGGTTGCGGGGCGGCTGAGCCGCCCCGCAACCCGCACAATATAGTCAAAATCATTATTAAAACAGCGTATGCACCGGACTTTTTTGTGACGCCGTCTCTTTTTCAGCGACGGCCAATGCTTCGTACTCATCGCGGAACAGGTTGAGGCTGGTGCGCACGCCGGGCACGGCAAATTCACCGAGCAGGCAGAAGCAGTTGCCTTCCATCTGGCCGATGATTGTTTCCAGCAATTGCACATCTTCTTTGCTGCCGCGCCCTTCGCGCAGTTTGCGATAGACGCCGGCCAGCCAGAAGGTGCCTTCGCGGCAGGGGCTGCACTTGCCGCAGCTTTCGTGCTTAAAGAATTTAACGTTCTTTTCGGCGGCCCACACTGCGTCCACCGTTTCATCCAATATAATGAACGAGGCCGAACCGAGCATGGTGCCGGCGGCGGCCATCGCTTCGTAATCCATTGTCGTATCGAGCTTGTCCGGCCCGATAATGGCCGACGACGCGCCGGCGGGCAAAATCCCTTTGACTTCTTTCCCGTCGATGATGCCGCCGCCACACTCTTCAATTAAATAGCGAATCGGCACGCCGAGCGGCAGTTCGTAGTTGCCCGGTTTGTTGACCCGGCCGCTCAGCGAGAAAATTTTGGTGCCGGGGCTTTTTTCGGTGCCGTACTGGCGGTACCAGTCTGAGCCGTTGAGCACGATGGGCGGCACGTTGGTTAGCGTTTCCACGTTGTTGATGACGGTTGGTTTGGCGTACAGTCCCTCCACAGCCGGGAACGGCGGCCGGCTGCGCGGCTGGCCCATCAATCCTTCCAGGCTGTTGAGCAGCGCGGTTTCTTCGCCGCAGATATACGCGCCCGCGCCCAAATGCAGGTACAGATCACACGAAAAATTGGTGCCGAGGATGTTTTTGCCCAGGTAGCCTTTTTCGTAGGCTTCATCCACGGCTGCCTGCAACCGGCCCAAAAAGAGGGTGCGGAACTCGCCGCGGCCGTACACGTAGGCGGCTGCCGCGCCCACGGCAAAGGCCGTTAAAATAATGCCCTCAATCATCTGGTGTGGGTTAAAGGTCATAATTTCGCGGTCTTTAAAGGTGCCGGGTTCGCTCTCGTCGGCGTTGACCACAATATATTTGGGGGAAATATTTTTGGGGATGAAACTCCACTTGACGCCGGCCGGAAAACCCGCGCCGCCGCGCCCGCGCAGCCCGGACGCTTTGACCACGTTGGTTACGTCGTCTGGCTGCATCTCTTTGAGCGCCTTTTCCAGCGCCTTGTAGCCATCGTTGGCCCGGTAAACGTCAATTTGATGGATGTTCTCGACATCGCGGTGCCGGAACAGGACGTATTTCTCCAGTAGTTCGTTGCCCATAACCTATCCTTTTAACGCTTGTTCACGCAGCGAGGCGATAATCTCGTCGATTTTGTCGTCGGTCAGGCTTTCAAAAAATTCAAGATTGATCTGGCACATTGGCGCTTTGTCGCAGGCGGCCAAACAGACCACTTCTTCTACGGTGAACAGGCCGTCCTCAGTGGTGCCGCCGTGCGGCCCCAGCCCCATCCGTTCGCAGAAGCGTTTGTAAAAACCTTCCGCGCCGCGCAGGGCGCAGGGCAAATCGGTGCAAACCTGCACCATATATTTGCCAGTCGGTTCTTTGCGGAAGAGGGTGTAAAAACCGATGATCGAATGGACGTGGGTTACCGGGATGTCGAGCGCGGCAGCCACGGCCTCAATATCGTCGTCATCGAGCCAGTTCTTTTCACGCTGGGCCAGATACAGCGCCGGCAGCACCGCCGACAGTTTGCGGTCGGCCGGGTATTTTTTGAGAATGGCGTCCAGTTCTTGTTGTTCTGCTTGCGTCCAGCCCATTAGCGGTCTACCTCTCCGAGCACAATATCAATGGAACCGATAACGGTGATCATATCGGCGATGAAGCCGCCGCGCGCCATCGTATCGGTGGCTTGCAGGTTAACAAACGATGGCCCGCGCACCCGCAGCCGGTGCGGCACGGCGGTGCCATCGCTGATGAGGCCAAAACCGAGCCAGCCTTTGGGGTTTTCAGTAATTTCATACACCTGCCCCAACGGCGGGCGGTAACCTTCGGTGACCAGTTTGAAATGGTGAATGAGCGATTCCATGCTGGTGGAAATTTCTTCGCGGGGCGGCAGGGCCACTTTGCGGTCGTGGGTGCGGTACGGGCCGGGTTTTATTTTCTGCATCACCTGCTCGATAATACGCACACTTTGCCGCATTTCGGCAATGCGCACCTCGTAGCGGGCGTAGCTGTCAGCCTCGGTGGCGGTGGGGATTTCAAAATCCACATCGGCGTAGGCGGCGTAGGGTTTGGCCTTGCGCAGATCAAGCCCCACCCCGGCGGCGCGCAGCAGCGGCCCGGTAACCCCGAGCTTGATGGCGTCATCGGCCTTTAACAGGCCAATGCCTTTGGTCCGGCTGAGCCAGAGGGGGTTATTGGTAAGTAGCTCTTCAAAATCTTGCAAATACCCATTGAATTCTTTTAAAAAGGCCCGCACAGCCTCCATAAACGCGCCGGGCAGCGGCCAGCGCAACCCACCAACGCTGAAGTAGCTGGTGGTCATCCGCGCACCGCAAACCATCTCAAAAATATCCAGAATGCGCTCCCGAACCTGGAAACAGTACATACTGATCACGTGGGCGGTGCCGCTCACGTCCATGCCGTGCGTGCCCAGCCAGGCCAGGTGGCTGCCCAGCCGCTGCAATTCGGTGAGCAGGGTGCGGGCGTAGTGAACGTGTTCGGGAATGGGTACATCCATCAACTTTTCAACAGCGCGCACATAGGCCAGATTGTTGCTCATGGGAGCCAGGTAATCCATCCGGTCGCAGTAGGGGATGAATTTTTCGTAGCGGATGTTTTCGCCGGTTTTCTCAAAGCCGGAGTGGAGATAGCCCAGTTCCGGGCTGACGCGAACCACAACTTCGCCGTCAAGCTCGGTGGCCAGCCGCAGCACGCCGTGGGTGGCGGGATGGTGCGGCCCAAAATTGACCACCATGTGGCCTTCGGTGTCCATCTCTTCCGGCAGTTCGGTTTCAAACGAGGGGCCGTACATAATCGGCTTGCCCAAATGGGCAAAGCGGGGATTGTCGCGGTCGTGATCAAAATAAACCGGCTCACCGCCGAGCGCGTAATCTTTGCGCAGCGGGTGGCCCACCCAGTTGTCGGGCATCATCATGCGGCGCATGTTGGGGTGGCCCACAAAATTAATGCCCATCAAATCGTAGGTTTCGCGCTCCAGCCAGTCGGCAGTGGGCCAGACATCGGTTACGCTGGGGATGTGCGGTAGCGCGCCCAAACCGTTGCTGCCCGGCGATACCGGCTCGGCGGCGTTGACCACCAGCCGCACAAACTGGTTGCGGGCAATGGAGTACAGTTCGTAGTTGGCGGCAAAACGGGGCGACTGGCCCAATTGGGAGCGATCGACGCCGTAAACATCAACCAGCAGGTCAAAACGGGCGTCTTCGTCGTTGCGCAAGAATAATGCCACATCGTGAAACTGTGTGGCATCAACGGTGATAGCGGTTTCGCCGCGAAAATCGGTGTGATCTTTGACCACACCCGGCAGCTTGGCGTTTAGTTTTTCGAGCAAATCGGTCATTCGGTTTCCCTCAGAAGTTAGGGATTGGGCTTTAGTATGCTGCAAACAAAGTAATGTAGAACTTTCGATGGTTCAGCCGTCATGCCCGAATGTTTCCCCGCCTGCGCGGGGACAAGTTAATCGGGCATTCACAGGTTACTATTCTCTAATTCCCAGTTTTTCTTCGGCCTTGATTTTGACCCGCAGCTTGTCCATCGCGTAAAACAGGGCTTCGGGGCGAGGCGGGCAGCCGGGCACGTACACGTCCACCGGTAAAATTTTATCGACGCCCTGGACAATGGCGTAATTGTTGAACGGCCCGCCGCAACTGGCGCAGTCACCCATCGCAATAACCCATTTGGGATACGACATCTGGTCGTACACGCGTTTGATGACCGGGGCCATTTTGTTGGAAACGCGGCCCGACACAATCAGCAGGTCGGCCTGGCGGGGCGAGGCGCGGAACACTTCTGAGCCAAAACGGGCAATATCAAAACGAGACATACCGGCGCTGATCTGCTCGATGGCGCAGCAGGCCAGTCCAAAGGTGAGCGGCCACACCGAGCCGGCCCGGCCCCAGTTAACCACATCCTCCAGCTTTGCCAGCGCGATGCCGAGACTGCCTGTTTTTCCCTGCGCCGCGTCAAGGCTTTGCGGCACAGGCATATCAACCGCTATTCCCATTCCAGCACCCCTTTCTTCCAGACATACACAAAACTTTCAACCAGCAACAAAATAAATATACCTACCTGAATCAAGCCAAACCATTTTAAATCCCAAAACAGCACCGCCCAGGGGTACAGAAACAACACTTCAATATCAAACAGGATAAACAGCATCGCCACCATGTAATACTGCACCGGCACCCGGCGGCGGGCATCGCCGTAGTTGAGCTTGCCCGATTCGATGACTTCCTGCTTGGCCTGGTTGTAGATTTTTGGCCCAATAAAGTGCGGCATCAACAAGCCACCCACGGCAATGATCAACGACACAATTAATAAAATAAGTATGGGCAGATAATCTATCGGCACGGGAGTGAACCTCTTTTTTTGAGTAAGGGTTGGGCAGGGGAAAGCAAAGAATTTCCCCCCGGAAAAAAGCTCGTTCAGTTTATCACAAAGATTTTGAGTTGTCAAAAGACTTTTTTATCTAACTCTGTTAATAGTATAATCAACAGAGAGAGTCACGCCAAATGACAACTACTTACGCTTCCAGAAAACGCACGTCTTTTGTTACGCTTTTGTCAATATTAGCCGGACTGTTACTGGCCTGCCGGCCGGGCGCGGGATTGGTGGAGTTGGGATTAGCCCCCCCGGCGCCAACCACCGACCCGCTGTTTCACTATCGAGCAATTTTGCAGCCGGCGGCCCGGCAGGATATTGAGGCCGCCGGCCCGCTGCCGCGCTACCATATTACTGCACAATTAAGGGAAGACAAAACCGCGCTGACCGGCGTGATGCGCGTGGTTGTCCCGGCGGCGGGGCCGGAGCTTGTTTTCCGGCTGTACCCCAATTTGCCCCACTACGCCGGCTCAATCACGGTGACCCGCGCCGCGGTCAACGACGCGCCGGTTGAAATTGCGCCACTGGCCGATGGCACCGCCATCCGCCTGCCAACGCCGCCCGGTGGGCCGGTGACCGTGGATTTGCAATTTACCACTCAGCTTGAGTCATCCAGCGGCGATTTTACCCTGTTTGGCTGGGCCGGCCCGGTGCTCAGCCTGCCGGGGTTCTTTCCCATGCTGGCCGTGCAGCAAAACGGCCAGTGGGTGCTTGACAACCCGCCCCTGCACGCCGATGTACAGTTTAGCGAAGCGGCGCTCTATCAACTTGATTTAACCCTGCCCCGCGATTTGCTGGTAGCCGGCAGCGGCGTTACGCTCAACATCATCGACAACCCCGATGGCAGCCGCACCTGGCAACTCAGCGGCGGGCCGCTGCGCGATATGACGGTTATCGCCGGCCCGTTTCAAACGGTAAGCAGCAGCGCCGCCGGGGCCACGGTTACCTCGTACTATCTGCCCGGCCACGAAGCCGCCGCCCGGGCTGTGCTGGGCCACGCTGCCGCCTCGCTGCGGCTGTACAGCGACACCTTTGGCCCCTATCCTTACATTAAATTGGATGTGGTGGAAGCGCCGCTGGGCTATCGCGGCATGGAGTACGCCGGCCTGATTCTCATCGGCGACAGCCTTTACACCGACCAGCGCGACTTTTTGACGGTGCTGGTGGCCCACGAAACCGCGCATCAGTGGTGGTACGGGCTGGTGGGCAACAACCCGTATCAATCCCCGTGGCTCGACGAAGGTCTCACCGAGTACAGCGCCTTTGATTATTACCGCGGTGTTTTTGGCCAGAGTCAGGCCGAAGAACTGCTCACCGGCCGCTGGAATATTCCGTTTCAAAGCGCGGCCGCCGGCGGCATCGATGGGTCGGTTGACCGGCCTGCTGTCGATTTTGACCCCGTCACTTACGAGTTGCTGGTGTACAGCAAAGCTGCGCTCTTTTTTAACGCCCTGCGCCAGCAGGTAGGCGATGACCCGTACCGGCAAATTCTGCAGCGTTATCTGGCCGAAAACAAATACCGCATCGCTACGCCGCAAACATTTCTAACCACCGCCGAGCGTGTCTCCGGCCAAAATCTCAACCCGCTGGCCGAGCAATGGTTAAAATAGGCTAATGCGCCGGCCCGCAGAATCCCTTATAGTTATAACCAGGAATTCTAACTTTTGGTCAAGTACAATCTATTCACAAGATGTGATATAATCAATTAAGTTACCCAGTGTCAGTGAGGTGAAACCGTGTCCGGCGCATCGAATCTCAGGCGGGTAAAGCCCACCGAATCGCAAAAAATGCCCCGCATTACAAAGCAAGAAGCACCCAGCAGCGCTCCCGACGATGAGCTGATCCGGTCAATTGAACCGGAACCGGCCAACGCCCCCATCCAGCGCGGCTTTATCAGCGACGAGCGAGCCGAGCAAATGCGGCTGCAACTGTGGCTGGCCGACAATCTGCGCAAGGCCATTGCCCCCAATGTGCCGCTGGATATGCCGCTGGAAAGCACCCCGGAGCGAGAGCAGTTGGTAAAGCAGCGATTCCAGCAGGTGCTGCAATCTGGCAAAATCAACCTGCCGGCCAACATCAGCGCCGAGCAGTTTTACGAAAATGTCTGCGACGAAATTTTTGGGCTGGGGCCGCTGGAAATCTTTATTCGCAGCGACAAAATTACAGAGATCATGGTCAACGGTCCGTACATCATTTTTATTGAACAAAAAGGGCGGCTGACCGAAACCGGCCACAAATTTTTAGATGATGACCACGTTGAGCGGATTATCAAACGGATTGTGCGGCCGCTGGGCCGGCTGGCAGACTCCGAGCACCCGCTGGTTGACGCCCGCCTGCCCGATGGTTCGCGGGTAAACGCCGTGCTGCGGCCGGTGGCCATCGACGGCCCCAGCATTACCATCCGCAAATTTTCCAGAGACCGGCTGACGATGGACAATCTGATCAATTTTGGTTCGCTCACGCCGATGATGGCCAAATTTCTGGAAGCCTGCGTGGTGTCGCGGCTCAACATTATTGTTTCGGGCGGCACCGGCTCGGGCAAAACCACGCTGATCAACATTTTATCCGGCTACATTCCCGAACACGAACGCACCGTAACCATTGAAGATGCCGCCGAGCTGCAATTTAAACAGCGAAACGTGATCCGCATGGAAACCAAAAAACCCACGCCAGAAAGCCCGGCCCAAATCACCACCCGCGATTGCGTGATTAACGCCCTGCGTATGCGCCCGGAACGGATTGTGGTGGGCGAATGCCGCGGCGGCGAAACGCTGGATATGCTCCAGGCCATGAACACCGGCCACGATGGCAGCATGACCACTGTTCACGCCAACGACCCGCGCTCTTGTTTTGACCGGCTGGAATCGCTGGTGCTGATGGCCGGGGTGGATTTTCCCATTCACGTGGTGCGCAAACAAATTGCCTCCTCGGTGGATTTGATTGTGCAGGCGTCCCGGCTGCGCGATGGTTCGCGCAAGATCACGCACATCACCGAAATTCAAGGGGTGGAGGGTGAAAACGCCATCCTGCAAAACATTTTTACCTTTACTGACCGCGGTGACGACCAGGACGGCCGGATTATTGGCGAACACGAACCGGGCGGCATTCGCCCCCGGTGCGAGTCACGGCTGCGCCAAAACGGGTTTAATTTTCCGGCCGCTATGTTTATGAAAAGTAACACGTTTTAAAGGTCACCAGCACTTATGCCGCTCAACTCGTCACGCCCCAATTCACGGCTTGATCTGCTGTATCAGGTAACCAGCGAATTTAACGCCGGCCTGGATTTGGACATCAACGAAGTGTTGTTGAATGTACTGACCATGACCGTGGCCGCCATGAACACCACCGAAGCCAGCCTGTTTGTGGTTGGTGACCACGGCGAGCTTGAAATCAGTATTTTTATCTGCGATTCTGAGCAGCAAGTTTACCCCGCCGACATCACCCGGGCCGTGTTTGCCACCGGACTAACCGGCTGGGTGTGGCGTCACAAAGAAAGCGCGCTGGTTGCCGATACTGCCAGCGATAAACGCTGGTATCGCCCCCCCATCCTCCCGGAACAGGTTACCGCGTTTAGCGCGGTTTCGGTGCCCATCTTAAAATCGCCGGAGGTTCCAATGGGGGTGTTAACAATCACCGCCAAAGAACCCGACTTTTTTGACGATAATGATGTGGCCATGCTGACCATCATCGCCAACCAGGCAGCTTTTGCCCTCACCAACACCCGCCTCTATCACGCCGAAATACACCGCCGCCGCATTGCCGAGTCGCTTGGCTCGATTGCGCACACCATCAATTCAACGCTCAACCTGGCCGAAGTGCTCAGCCTGATTTTGGAGCAACTGGCGCTGGTGGTTGATTACGATAGCAGCTCCATATTGTTATACGAAGACGACCAAAGAACGCTGTCGGTGCAGGCGGCGCGCGGCTTTGACGACATGACCGACGCGCTCAATGTGCGCCTGCCGTTTGACGAGCAAATTCCCAACTACCAGGCCATCATTCAAAAAACGCCCATTTTGATTGGCGACGTTGACGCCGAGCCGCACTGGATCAAAAGTTCGTCGTCACGCAATGTTAAAAGCTGGATTGGCGCGCCGCTCATTGCCCGCAACGAAGTAGTAGGCATTTTAACCGTCGATAGCTACGAGGTGAACAAATACAGCCCGGACAACGTAAAAGTGGTGGCGGCCTTTGCCGAACAGGCGGCCACGGCCGTGGCCAACGCGCAGGCGGTTACCCAACTGCAAAAGGCCGAAGCCAGCTACTCGGCCCTGTTTGAAGACAGCACCGACATGATTTTGATCACCGATTACGACGGGGTCATTTTAAATGTCAATCGCAAAGGCTGCCAGATTATGCGCCGCCCCAAAGACGCCATTACCGGCCTGAGCATTATCTTTTTTGCGCCAATGCTCAAAACATTTCTGAGCGGGCATATTGACCAACTACGGGTTTGGCGTGATGCCTCGGTGGAGGTGGAAATTACCGACGCCTACCGCCAGCGGGTGCCGCTGGACATCCGGGTGCGCCACATTCAATTTGGTGATAAGGCACGGCTGGAATGGGTGGGCCGCGATATTTCCCGGCGCAAAGAGATTGAGCGGATGCGGCAAGACCTGGTGAACATGCTGGTGCACGATTTACGCGGGCCGCTGGGCAACCTGATCAACACCATCGATCTGGTGGCGATGATGATTGAAAGGTCGTCGGACGACAAAAACCTGATGCGCTTTTTGGAGATGGGCAAACGCACCGGCCGCACGCTCACCGATTTGGTGGACTCGATGCTGGATGTGAGCCGGCTGGAGCAGGGCGAAGTGCCGCTGCAGCGCGGCTTAACCCGCATTGACGAATTGCTGGAGGAAGTTAAAGATCAAGTTGCCCCCCAGGCCGAAAACAAAGACATCAGCCTTACGTTTGAACCGGTGCCGGAAGCCATCCCCGAAATTTGGCTCGATAATGGGTTGATTCGGCGGGTGCTGGTTAACCTGCTGGGCAACGCCATAAAATACGCCCCGGAAGAAGCTGAGGTAAGCCTGGCTACCACCCTGTCTGGGGACCAACTTCACTTTGCCGTAACAGACAACGGGCCTGGTATTAGCAAACACAACCAGGCCCGCATTTTTGATAAATTTTCCCGGTTAGAATACGGGGCCAACAGTCCGGCCGGGGTTGGGCTGGGGCTGGCTTTTTGCAAGCTGGCCGTCGAAGCGCACGGCGGGGCCATTTCCGTGCAGAGCAACGGCATCCCCGGCGAGGGGAGCACCTTCCACGTGCTGCTGCCCGCCATCACCGAACCGGATTAATTGGCCAACCTCACCACCCGGTTACATCTCTTCTCTAAAACCGACGTTGTATTTTTTGCGGGCGCTGAGCGTGGCCCGGCGTAAAATCTCGTGAACCTCGGTCGGGTTGGGCACGTTGTTTAACACCACGTGCGGGTCGTTCCGGTCGTGGCTGGCAATAAAAATATCACCGATGTTCAAGGTCCGCTCGGTGAGGTTTTGTTTGTGGTCAATATCCTGAATCCGCACCAGTTCAATATCGCGTCGTTCTTTACCAAAAATCCCTTCGACAATACGCACCCGTTCCGAAGTGATGATGTAATAGGTGCTCAGCGACAGGAATGGGCGGCCTTCCCACAACACCTTTTCGTCATCGTCGTCTGGGTCATTAACCGGCCCGCCGCTGGCCACCGATTCAGTCAGGGTGGAGTCAATTTCTGTGAGTACGTTGGTGGTGATCAACTGCACCAGTTTATCCAGTTGATCCTGCGGCAAGCCAGAAACATCAACACCGCTCTGGGCGATGGCCCGCCACACGCTTGCTTTTAATCGGGATTGCATTTCTGACAACATTTTGATACCCTTTCACCAATGAGTTAAAAGACACTGTAGTAAAAAATATTGGGCTTGTCAACAAAAGTGAGAACAATATGAACCCACTCAACAATAACATCGAGTCGCCGGCGTTAAACTCGGCCTGGCAGCGTTACGCCGAATTTCGGCTCAACGCACAGACGGCGACCAACCAGCACCGCTACCTGCAAGGCATTGCCATTGGCCTGGCCATGGTCGCGGTGGTGTTTGCCGTGTTTACCGGCAGCTACGATATTTCGCAGTTTATCCCCACCGCGTTGCACGCGCTGTTTAGTATTGCCCTGGTAGTAATTTTAATTGTAAATTTTGTTTTGCTGGCGCTGGTCATCAAATCGCAGTGGCAGGAAACCGGCGCAGAAATGCTGGCCGCCGCCGAAGAGATCAAAAAAGAGATTTACGTGTACCGCACGGTGATGCAATGGCACGATGAGCGCGATCACTGGCTCAGCCGCCGCCTCACCGATATTCAGCGCCGCATCGCCGACACCCTCGGCAGCGAGCTGACTCTAAAACCGTACACCGGTACCCTGCCGCCCGATCACAACCCGGCCGATCCCGGCAGCGACCCCGGGTTCACCCGGCTGCTGCCCGATGATTACATCACCTACCGGCTGGAAAACCAGATTAAATATTATTCTATGGCGCTCAACCAGCCGCACCGAACCCGCACCATACTGCAGGTTGGGCTGTTAATTACCGGCGGGTTGAGCCTGTTTTTTGCGGCCATCGGCGGCCAGTTCAATGCCTGGGTGGCTGTAACCGTGTTTGCCGCCGCCGGGCTGATCGCCTGGCTGGAACCACGCCAGCTCGATGCCGCCATCAGCCATTTCAACCAGTTAATCATCGGCCTCAACATTATCCGCGACCGCTGGCGCAGCCTGAGCGCCGAAGAAAAAACCAGCGAGGAATTTTTTAATCTGGTCATCGCCACAGAAAGAGTGATTTGGAGCGCCTACAATAAACACGCCAGCGAAATGTGGCACGCCGTTGATGAACTGCGCGGCGCGGGCAACGACGCCCTCGACGAGGTGCTGATGCTGCCCGCCAGCGTCTCGCTCGTCCGCTCCGGCGCCGAGCCTGAACCAGCCAGCCTTGAAATTGTCACCGCCGAAGTGGTGACCGTCACCGAAAATGGCGCCGAAGACAAAAAAGAGGTCAAAGAAACCACCCTGACCGTGGTTGAGCAGCAACCCGCCAACCACCAACCGTTCAAATCCAAAAAAGGGCTGCCGCACGCTTTTGTGGTGATGCCTTTTGGCCGCAAACAGGGTTCCGATGGCCGCTGGCTGGATTTTGACGCCATTTACCGCGATCTCATCCGGCCGGCGCTGGAAACAGCCGGCTTTGAGTCGTTTCGGGCCGATGAAGAAAGCGTCAGCGGCGACATTTTGACCGATATGTTCCAGGAATTACTCCTGGCCGATCTGGTGATTGCCGACCTGAGTATTGACAACGCCAACGTGTTTTACGAGCTGGGCGTGCGCCACGCCATTCGCAAACGGGGCGTGGTTCACATTCAGTCCGGCCGCTCGTATATGCCGTTTGATATTTTTAACGTGCGCACCATCCCCTACCACGTCGATAAAAATGGCCGGCCCGACACCGACCATCTGGAAAAAGACCGGCAGGCCATCACCAAAATTACCCGCGAAACCTGGGCCTCCGACGCCGACCGGGTACACAGCCCCATTTTTAACTTGCTCGATGGCCTGCCCGAGCCGGACCGCTCGGCGCTGCGCACGCCGCTGGCCACCGGCTTTTGGCGCGAATACAACGAATGGCGCGAACGCGTAACCATCGCCCAGCGCCAAAAACGCATCGGCGATGTGCTGCTGCTCACCGAAGAGATCGGCAACCCGCTCATCAAAGAAGAAGCCATCAGCGAAGCCGGCCGCGCTCTGCGGGGCATGGGCCGCTTTGAACTGGCGCTGCAACAGTACCGGCACGGTCTCACCATCAATCCGCGCAACAACTCTTTTCGGCGAGAGGAGGCGTTTCACCTCAACCGGCTGGGCCGCACCGACGAAGCCATTGTTAAGCTGGAACGGCTGCTGCAAGACAACCCCAATGATATTGAAGCCGCCAGTTATTTGGGCCGCATCTACAAACAAATGTGGATGGAAACCTGGGAAGACGTACCCGATGATAAAACCCGGCTCGACGAAGCCTTTGCCTCGGCGCACTGGCTGGTCAAATCGGTCAACACCTACCTCGATGGCTACCGGCTCGACCAAAATAATTACTACCCCGGCATCAACGCTTTAACCGGCTCGGTGCTGATAGATTATCTGGCCAAAACCTACAACGTGATTGACGACCCCGACGTGGAGGCCACCCGCGAAAACCTGCCCAAACTCAAAGGCGCTATCCATTTTGCTCTGGAAAACAACACCCAGCACAACACCACCGATTACTGGGCGCTGGTTTCGCTGGCCGAACTCCAGGTGAGCATCGCCGATTCGCCGGAGAAGGTTACCCGGGCCTACCGCAAGGCGCTCACCGCGGCGCGCAAGAATGTATACAACCTCAAAACGTCGCTGGGACAACTTGAGCTGCTCAAGTCGCTCAACTTCCGGCCGGAATTTGTGGCGGCCGGCACAGACGTGTTGCAGGAAGAAATCAACCGCATCAAATCAACCGAAGAGGGCGAAGACTCCAGCGGCCCGCAGGCACCGGGGCAGGTATTTTTGTTTGCCGGTCATCCGCTCGACAAACCCGGCGCGGCCGAAACCCGTTTTCCGCCGGCGATGGAAAAAGAAGTGCGGGAGCGGATTGACCGGGCGCTCGATAAGTTCAAGGCCGGCAAAAACGATCTGGCCATTGCCCCCGGCGTGTCGGCCGGCGGCGACATCATCTTTTTAGAGGCATGCCTGGCCCGCGGCATTCGGGCCGACATCCACCTGCCCTTTGACGAAGCCTACTACATTAAAGAGGCTATCAGTTTCGCCGGCGACAAATGGGTGGAACGCTACTACGCCCTGCGCAACAACAGCGATATTGCCATCCGGCTGCAAGCCGATCATCTGGGGCCGGTTAAAGCCGGCGATAACGTGTACGCCCGCAACGAGCGCTGGGCGCTCTACACGGCGCTGGTTTTTGGCATCGACCGGATGCGGTTAATTGTGCTGTGGGATGGTAAAACCACCGAACTGCCCGGCGGCCCGGACAGCATGCTGGAACAGGTGCGGCAAATGGGCGGCATCGCCGAGCACCTCAACACCACCAAGTTTGAGTACTGGAAGGCCGAAGGCAAGGTTAGCCGCGCTCTTGATATTTTAACGCAGGGGCTGTAAAAACAATCAGCCGCACCGCGATTTACGCGGTGCGGCGGTAGCTCTGTATTAAACCGTGGTAACATTTTGGCCCATCCCCCCAATCTCCCCTCCCCCGCAAGCGGGGGAGGGGTTGGGGGAGGGGGCGAAAGCGAGAAAATTTTGGTTCCACGGTTAAGTAAGGTGCTACAGCTGCGGCTGATTGCCGTAATTTTATTACGATTTGCGGCTGAACAGGCTGGCCACGCTGGCCAAACAGCCGGGCGGCGATGGTTGCGGGCTGGGTTCCGGCGTGGGCGAAGGCGTTGGCGCCGGCGTGGGTTCCGGCGTTGGGGTTGGCGGTTCGGGCGTGGGCGCGGGTTGCCCGGCCTCTACCGCTTTGAGATAGGCCGCGTAGGCATCGCCCCGGCCTTTGCCCTGATCGTTGGCCGGAAAACCCAAATTGACCGCCGTCCCCAGCATCAATTCTTTAATCTGCGCCGGTTTTAGCGCCGGGTTGGCTTGCAGCATCAACGCCACCACGCCAGACGCATGCGGCGTGGCCATGCTGGTGCCGTTCAGCGAAATATAGCCATCGGCAACTACCGGGCCAAGCTTCGTGCCGGCAGCCTGCGCGGCGACAATGCCCACACCGGGGAACACAATATCCGGCTTTTCCCGGCCATCAGCGGTGGGGCCGCGCGACGAAAAACTGGCCATCTGGTCGGAGTCGTTAACCGCGCCGATGGTGATGACCTGCCGGGCGCACCCCGGCGAGCCAACCGTGCGCGCGGCCGGCCCTTCGTTGCCGGCGGCCACGCACAGCACCACCCCCATTTGTGACACCGCCTCATCGCACAATGTTGACAGCGCGTCGGTGCCATCGCAACTGCCGCTGCTGCCCAGCGACAGGTTGATTACCTGCACTTTTTGGTCCAGCACCGCCCATTCAATCCCGGCCATCACCCCGCTCATCGAACCGCTGCCGTTGGCATCGAGCACTTTGGCAATGTACAGCTCGGCTTCGGGCGCAACGCCCACATATTTACCGCCAGATTTGGCCCCGCTGCCGGCGGAAATACTGGCCACGTGAGTGCCATGTCCGTTGCCATCGGTGGGGTTGTTATCCACAAAACTTTTGGAAGCCTTGATTCGCCCGGCAAAATCGGGGTGAGTCGCGTCGATGCCGGTATCGACAATCGCCAGCCGGATACCTGTCCCTTTAAAACCGGCGGCCCAAACCTGTGGCGCCCGCAACTTGGGCACCGACACATCGAGCCAGGCCTGCACCGGCAAATCCGGCCAGATTTGTTCGATGGCCTCGTGCTTGCTCACCTCTTCAATTTCAGCGGCGGTCAGTTTGAGCGCCTCGGCCGGAAACAGGTTAAAGGCTTTTTCCACCGTGGCCGAACTCGGTAGCACCGCCTGCGCCGTAAAAAAGCCGGCCTTGCGGCGCACAATCACCGGGATTGGCTCCTGGTTTGGCTGCGCGTTCATTTGTTTCATCAAATCTGAGGCAATTCTGGACATGGTTTACCCTCTCTGTGCTAAAATGCCGATACCGGCTGGTCCAATTCAACAGATTCAATCCAATCCGGCGTCAACAACTGCCGGGCGGCCGCGCCGGTGCAGGTTACCGCCACGCCCGGCGTTAACCGAAACTGGCGCGTCACTTTGATACCGTGCGCCGAAAACCAATCCAGGCGCGGCCCGGCATCGCCCCGCGTTTTAACAATCAAGTCAAATATGTCTGCCGGCGCGGATTGAATCTTTGCTTCCAATTCCGCAGAAATACTGGCCATATGTCCTCCTGTGAAAATAGGGGTCAGGAATCAGGAGTCAGAGTCAATACTTTTCAAATAACAATTATGTCATTCTGAGCGAAGCGACCTGTGCCCTTTAGGGTAAGAATCCCTCCACCTGGCAGCCCAATTAAGCCAACAAACTGGAGATTCTTCGGTCTGCGGCCTCAGAATGACATGTCAGACGCCCTTATTTGAAAAGTATTGGAGTTAGAGCGGGAGATTCCTGACCCAGCCACACTCTCTTAACGTACTAAACATTATATTAAGGTTATCGCAGAATTGCACGCCGCCGCGCTCAATTCAATTGCAATAACCGTTCTTCAATTAATTCGACCCGTTCTTTGATCCAGTCGATGTCTTGTTGGTGGGGGGCTAAAAAAAGGAAGCGTTTGAGGTAAAAGAGGGCATCCTGCAAGCGGTTCAGGTGCAGCGCCAGCAGGCCGAGGTCTTTAACTTCCGCAACCTGCGCCGGGTTAACCAGCGTCAGCAGCTCGACAGTGTTGAAAGCCTGCGCCCAATCCTTGTTATTAAAGTAAATTTGCTTGAGATTGAGCAGCATGCGGTACAGAATATCTTTGGATGTGGCCGGCTTCAAAAACTTGCGGCGGAACGTGTCGCCATTGATGGGGTCAACATTGACAATTGCCAGGCAATCGTGGAGCGACAGCACCTGCCCGCGGTTAAACACATCCACATACGTGGGCGACTCCCGCGAGCCGTAGCCTACAATAAAATGGCGCGGCATGGCAATGCCCCACAGCGGCAGCCCCAGCCGCCAGCCCACTTCCAAATAAATCACACTCAGCGTAATCGGGATGCCGGTTAACTCATCCAGCACCCGGTTCAAAAACGAGTTTTCCGGCCGGTAGTAATCCTGCATGTTGCCGGCAAAGCCCTGCTGCTCAAACAGATAGCTGTTGAGCAGGTCGAGCCTGTCGGCAAGTGAGGTTTTGGCCTGCATGGCCCCTTGCAGTGGCCGGGCCAGGGCATCCAGCTGGGCCAGATATTCGTTTACGTTGAACGGTTGGCCCAGGTAAACAGCCATTAAAAACGCGGCCCGGGCCAGATTTAACCCGGCGCCGCCCTGCTCCAGTTCTCTGATAAAAGCTTCTCTGGTGCCGTTGAGCGTCATTGGTTACGCGTCCACAAAAAACATGGCCAGCCACTGCTTTAAATCCTTCAATCCCTGCGAATGCATTTTGTGGCCGGTGGGATATTCGCCGTAGGTTACATCTGCGCCCAACGCCCGGTAAAGATCGCGGGTTTCGCGCGCCGAATCAACGGGGATGACCTCATCGCGGCTACCGTGCGCCACAAACACCGGCAGCCCGGCCAGCCAGTTGGAATACGGCTCGCCGTTAATCACCGGCGGAAACGCGCCGGCCATCGAGACCACGCCAATGGCCCGGTCCGGGTTGGCGTACACAAACGCATTAATGGTCATCGCCCCCTGGCTAAAACCCATCAAAATGAGCCGGTCGGGGTCAACCGGATAGTGGCGGGGCAGGCTGTCGATGAAACGATCCAGCGTGTTCACCCCGCGCGCCAGTGAGGCTCGATCCGGCGCGGCCCGCGAGCCGTTGTAACTGAACCAGGCAAAGCCGCTGTCAAGGCTCACCGGCGCGCGTGGGGCAATGATCGCCGCACTGGCCGGCAGCGTTTGCTTAAAAATCCACATCGAGCTTTCATCGCCGGCCCAGCCGTGGACCATCACCACCAGCGGCGCGGGCTGCGCGGCTGTGGCCTGGGGCGGAATACTGGCGCAGTGAACCAGTCCGGTTTCGGCAAAAAGCGGGTCGTTTGGGCCGGCCCACTGAAAGGGTTCAACTTTGCACGGGAGTTTGGGTTGATTTATATTACTGTTCATTGGGCTACCTGCAATTAATTGTAGCATAAAAAGTTTGAGCACCTAAACCCCAACCCAAAATGGCAGAGAACTCACTCTATTATCCGGCCTCATTGGAAGATTTCCGGCGCGCCCGCCGCCGGGCAGCGATGCAGGATATTCTGGCCACGGTTACCGGCCAGTCTATCGATTTGCTATCGTTTGAAGACATTCGCCGCAAGTTCCGGCTGGAGGGCGGTAACTCGCTGGGGGTGAGGGATGTCCCGCTGGACGCCATTGTGGGCAGCGTGGGCCGCTATCACGATTTTAACCGCAATTTTTTGCCCCGCCGCGATAACAACAGCGAGCGCTGGGCCAGCGTTAAAGCCGCCGCGCTGGAAAGCAGCGGCCTGCCGCCGGTGGAACTGTACAAAATTGGCGAGGCCTATTTTGTAGTTGACGGCAATCACCGCGTATCGGTGGCCAAAGAGTTGGGCGCGCCCGGCATCGAAGCCTACGTGACCGAGTTTCGGGCCAAAGTGCCGCTGGCTCCCACCGACACGCCGGATGATATTATCATCAAAGCCGAGTACGCCGATTTTTTGGAAAAGACCCGGCTGGACCACATTTTGCCCGGCGCGAATTTTCAAATGACCACCCCCGGCCGCTACTGGGTGCTGGAAATGCAGATTGCGGCCTATCACGAAATTTTGAACCGCGACAGCGGCAGCGATTTGCCTTATGCCGAAGCCGTGCGGCGCTGGGCCGATGACATCTACCTGGCGGTTGTCCGGGTGATCCGCGAGCGTGGCATTCTGCGCGACTTTCCCGGCCGCACCGAAACCGATCTGTACGTGTGGATTTTTCAGCACCGCAGTGAATTGGCGGTTAAAACGGGCTGGGACATCGATTTGATTGCCGCGGCCAACGATTTTGTGGCCAGCCAGAGCGAACGGGTTGGCAGCACACTGGGCAAAGTTGAAGAAAAGCTGCTGGGGGCCATTACGCCAGCGGCCCTGGCCGCCGGGCCATCGCCCGGCCAGTGGCGGCGAGAATGGCTCGATTTCAGGCCCAGCGACCGCCTGTTTGCCAACATTCTGGTACCCATCAGCGGCGCGCCGGCCAGTTGGAGCGCGGTTGATTTTGCGCTGACCGTCGCCCGGCAGGAAAAAGGCCAGCTTTACGGGCTGCACGTGGTGGCCACACCGGAGCAGGTTGAAGCCGGCCGCCAGGTAGAGGCCGAATTTGTGGCCCGCTGCCGTCAGGCCGACATCCCCGGCTACTTTTCCGTAGAAACGGGGACGATCAGCCGGGTAATTGTTGACCGGGCGCGCTTTGCCGATTTGGTGGTGGTGCATCTGGCTCACCCGCCCGGGCCGGGGCCGTTACAGCGGTTGAGTTCCGGTTTTCGGGCGCTGCTGCATCGCTGCCCGCGGCCGGTGTTAACGGTGCCCGGCCCGGTTAACGCCATCAGCCGGGTGCTGGTGGCCTTCGATGGCAGCCCCAAAGCCCAGGAAGCGCTGTTTGTGTCGGCCTACCTGGCCACAAAGGTAAAGCTGGAACTGGTTGTATTAACTGTAATTAACCACACCAGTTCCGGCGAAACACTGGCGCAGGCCAAAAAATATCTGGAAAGCCAGGGCGCGGCGCCAACGCTGGTCACCGAAACCGGCAATGTGGCCGACGCCATTTTAACCACCGCCGCCAACCACGCCTGCGACGCCATTGTAATGGGCGGCTACGGCTTTCAGCCGGTGCTGGAAGTGGTGCTGGGCAGCGTGGTTGACCGCGTGCTGCGCGAATCGCCGCTGCCGCTGCTCATTTGCCGTTAGCCTCATCGCTCATTCAATTTCGCAAAACAGAGCCGCTGCGGTATACTCAGTGAACATCCCCCTCACCGCGTCACAGCCGATTTGTAAGTTTTCTCCGCCACCCCACGTCTCAATCACAATACCGCCGGCCAATTATTTTTTGAAATTGCCCAACAGTATGCCAACCAAGGGAGGACAACATGGCTGTTTTTAATTTTCCCGCGCTATCCCTGGCCGAGATAAAACCCACGCTGGACACGCTCCACCTTTACAGCCGGCTGGCAGGCAAAATCCGGCAAACCCTCCTGCCCGAACAAAAACACTGGTATCACGCCAGCCTGTTTGCCGCCGCAACCGGGATAACCACCGGCCCCATTTGGGCTGATGACAAAATTTTTGAGGTGCTGCTGGACCTGACCCGACATCACCTTATTATTTCCACCCACCAGGGCTACCAGTGCCACCGGCCGCTGTCCGGCCAATCGCCGGCGCGCTTTTACGATGAAACGCTGTCGTCGCTCAAGGCGCTGGGGATTGAGGCCGCCATTGGCCGCGATCTGTTTGCCGAGACAGCCGCCGGCGCCTACAATAAAGCCCACATTGAAACGTACTGGCGCGCGCTGTCCCAAATCGATGCCGTTTTCCGACGTTTTAAAGGGGAATTGCGGCAGGAAACCAGCCCGGTGCAGCTCTGGCCCCATCACTTTGATCTGGCGCTGCTCTGGTTTAGCGGCCGGCTGGTGCCCGGCCAGGACCCGGCCAACGCCGAGTACGCCGATGAGCAGATGAATTTTGGTTTTGCCCCCGGCGATGACGGCATCCCCGAGCCTTATTTTTACATCACCGCCTACCCGCTGCCGGCTGGTTTGGCCAATACCCAACTGCCACACGACGCGTACTGGCACACCGCCACCTTTACCGGCGCGGTTCTGCCCTACCGGGCGCTGGTAGGCAGCGCGGACCCGGCGGCGCAACTGCTCACTTTTTTGCACGCCGTACAGCAGGCCGGCGCTGCGCTGATGCAGTAGCCGCCCATTTTTTCAGCCGGGCGGACAACACTCGATGCCTCGAAAAATTTTGCACCTTGATCTGGACGCCTTTTTTTGCGCCGTAGAAGAGCAGCGCAATTCCGCGCTGGCCGGCCAGCCCTTTGCCGTGGGCGGCCAGCCCAATGAGCGCGGCGTGGTTGCCAGTTGCAGCTACGCGGCCCGCCAATTCGGCATCCACTCCGCCATGCCCATGGCCCGCGCCGTGCGCCTGTGCCCCAATTTGCTGATTGTGCCCTCGCACCACAAGTTGTACCACACGGTCTCGCAGCAGGTGATGGACCGGCTGCACAACCTGACCCCGCTGGTTGAGCAAATTTCCATTGACGAAGCATTTCTGGATGTAACCGACCTGCCCGACCCGCCCGAAGCGATTGCCCGCCGGCTGCAGGCAACGATCAAAAATGAGCTGGGGCTGCCCTGCTCCATTGGGGTGGCGGCCAATAAACTGGTGGCCAAAATTGCCAACAACATCGGCAAAGCCTCGGCCCGAACCCGCAGCGGCGGCACGCCCAACGCCATCACCGTGGTGCCCACCGGCCACGAAGCCGCCTTTCTGGCCCCGCTGCCGGTACCCGAATTGTGGGGCGTAGGGCCAAAAACCGCTGCCAAACTGGCCGAACTGGGGCTGACTACCATCGGGGCGGTGGCCCGCTGGCCGCAAGCCGACCTGGCCCGCCGCTTTGGCAAACACGGCCACGAGCTGGCCCTGCGGGCGCGCGGCAGCGACGACCGGCCGGTTGAAACCGAACACGAGGCCAAATCGGTGAGCCAGGAAACCACCTTTGCCCGCGACATCAACAGTGCGGAGTCGCTCAAGCACACGCTGCGCAAACAGTGCGAGCAGGTCGGCTGGCGGCTGCGGCGCGATAATTTGAGCGGGAGCACGGTCAAGCTTAAAATTCGCTGGGCCGATTTCACCACCCTCACCCGGCAGTCTACGCTGGCCCACCCCACCAATTTAGACAGCGAAATCTACGCCGCCGCGCTGGAACTGTTTGAAAAAGTGTGGCCGCCCGGCAAACTCGTGCGGCTGATCGGCGTGGGCGTGAGCAATTTTAACGCTCCGGCCCACCAGTTGGGCCTGTGGGACAGCCCGGTTCGCCAGGCCGACGAGCAGCTCCAGCAAACGCTCGACCAAATCCGCGAGCGCTTTGGCGATAACGCCGTTAAACGCGGCAGTGATCTGGAATAGCCCGCTAACATAAATCTAGCAAAGTTCTAGCGGCAATCTAATACAACCGTCGTATCTTGGGGTGGATAACAGGCACAGACCTGGAGGGATACCCATGCATCAATTTCAAGATCGACGTTCAGCCTACCGGATACCGGTAAAGGTTGTGGAAGCGTACAATAATCATACGCCGGTGGCGGCCGCGGCGGCCGAGACGCCGGCCAACCCCAAACCGGCCGCGGCAGAACCCGCCGTCGATTGGGAAGCGCTGGCCCGGCGGCAGCAGGCCGATATGGACAACTTTCGCAAGCGGCAAATCCGCCGCGCCGAAGAGGCCATCGCCACTGAACGGGAACGGCTGCTGCGGCTGGTGCTGCCCGTCATCGACAACCTGGCCCGGGCGCTGAACCATCACCCCGGCCAGGCCGAACCGCTGCGGCAGGGCATCGAACTGACTCAGCGCGAACTGGAACGTATGCTGGCCGCCGAAGGCGTCAGCCGCATTGAAACGGTGGGCCGGACGTTTGACCCGCAGTGGCACGAAGCGCTGGCCGCGGTTTCGGCCCCGGCCGAGGCCAATACAATTATCGAAGAGATCGAAGCCGGCTACACGCTCGGCGAAAAACTGCTGCGGCCGGCCAAAGTGATTGTGGCCGCGTAAATTTTACCCGCGCCCCGGAATGTGCCATAATTTATTTGTGGAGGCTTGCCCGTGGACTACCGAGATTATTACAAAATCCTGGGCGTCAATAAAAACGCCAGCGAAAAAGAAATAAAAAGCGCCTATCGCAAGCTGGCCCGCCAGTATCACCCCGACGTCAACAAAGACGACAGCCGCGCTGAAGAGAAGATCAAAGAGATCAACGAGGCTTACGAGGTATTGGGCGACCCGCAAAAGCGCACCAAATACGACCAGCTTGGGGCCAACTGGAACCGCTGGCAGCAAGGCGGGGGCGCGCCCGGCGGCTTTGATTGGACGCAGTGGTACGCCGGCGGCGGCGGCGCGCCCGGCGGCCAGCGCGTACACGTGCAGTACGGCTCGCCGGAAGATTTGAGCGACCTGTTTGGCGGCGGCGGCGGGGGCGGCTCGTTTTCTGACTTTTTCAACGCCATTTTCGGCGGGATGGGCGGCGGCAACCCGCGCCGGAGCGCCGGCCCGGCCTACAGCTACGAACCGAGCATCCCCGGCAGCCGCGATATTGAGCACGAACTGGAAATCACGCTGGCCGAAGCTTACAGCGGCACCAGCCGGATCATCAATAAAGATGGTCGCCGCCTGGAGGTGAAAATTCCGGCCGGAGCCAGCACTGGCACCAAAGTTAGGCTGCGCAACGAAGGCACGCGCGGTCTGGGCGGCGCCGGCGATCTGTACCTCAAAGTGAAGGTTGCGGCCGACAACCGCTTTGAGCGGGACGGCGACGATTTATACACCGATGTGCCGGTAGACCTGTACACCGCGCTGCTGGGCGGCGAGGTGCGTGTGCCCACGCTCTCCGGCGATGTCAAGCTGAAAATTCCGGCCGGGGCGCAAAACGGCCAAAAAATGCGGCTGCGCGGCAAAGGGATGCCGAACCTCAGAAAAAAGAGCGAATACGGCGACCTGTACGCCCGGCTGAGCGTGCAGCTCCCCAAAAAACTGTCGCCGGAGCAGCGGCGGCTGGTTGAGCAGCTCCGCGAGCTGGAAAAGTAGATTTCTCACCCTCGGATTTTGCAGGCGCGATGGGTGGCAGCTAAGTTGCCGCCCATCGCGCTTTTTTTATCGCTAAAGTTTTCTGTGGCGCAGCCGAAAATAGCAACAGCCATTAACCGAGGTTGTGATGCCCATCGACAGCATTTCTTCAGTCACTGACAAACCCACACCCGAATACTCTCCAATGCCGCTGCCCCAAAAACAGGCCGGGGCAAAATCCGCCGCCAACCTCACCGCGGAAGAACAGCAGGAAGTTGAGGCGCTGAAAAAACGCGATACCGAGGTTCGCCAGCACGAACGGGCGCATCTGGCGGCGGCCGGGCCGTTTGCCAAAGGCGGGGCCGCCTACAAATTCAAAACCGGGCCAGACGGCCAGCGCTACGCCGTGAGCGGCGAGGTAGAAATCGATGTGACCCCGGTAGCCGATGACCCGGCCGCGACGATCAAAAAAGCGCAAACCATCAAAAAAGCGGCGCTGGCTCCGGCCAGCCCCTCGTCGCAGGATTTTGGCGTGGCCGCGCGCGCCCGGCAAATGGAAGCCAAAGCCAAACAGGAATTGGCCGCCCAACAGCAGGAACAGCTCCAAAATTACGGCCGCAACGGCCAGCCGGCCAATTCGCAGCCGCAGCCAAAATTACTGAACGTGATGGCCTGAGCCACGCCCCATTTTACTCACCGTTGCATATCATTTTCTAACACTCATCAAGTATAATTCTAACACTGGCGCGCTATGTTAAAGGCGTCAGCGTGTCGCCCTGTGGCGACACCGGGTGGAGTCGGATAGTATGACGACATCACACAATGAATATTTATTAACCCCCTCCCCTACCCCTCCCCCTGACAGGGGGAGGGAATAAAAGATGTGGCTGACGGCAGGCGCTACGCACCTGCCGTCAGCCACAATAATGAAATCCCTCCTCTCCCAAAGAGAGAGTACCCCTGCGGGGCACAGGTGGGGCAGGGGGGTGAGGGTTAGCCAACTCTATTCTCACAGGAGGATGAACCGATGAACCTGAACAAATACACCCAAAAAGCTCAGGAAGCCATCATTGAGGCACAGCGGCTGGCCGAAGAATACAGCCACAGCGAAATTCAACCGAGCCACCTGCTGCTGGCGCTGCTGCAACAAGAGGGCGGTGTGGTGCCGCAGATTGCCCATCACCTGGGGGTAAACCCGGATGTGCTAACCAGCACCCTGCAAACCGAGTTGAACGGCGCGGCCAAAGTGTACGGTGGCTCGCAGCCGGGGCTGGCGGCGCTACTGCGCCACACTCTGCGCTCGGCGGAGCAGACCGCCGAAAAAATGAAAGACGACTACGTGAGCACCGAACACCTGCTGCTGGCGCTGACCGACTCCGGCGGCAAAGCGGCCGACCTGCTCAACCGCTACGGCCTCACCCGCGACGCGGTGCTGTCGGCGCTCACCCGCATCCGCGGCAACCAGCGCGTGACCAGCCAAAACCCGGAAACCACTTACGAGGCCCTGCTCAAATACGGCCGCGACCTGACCGACCTGGCCCGCAAAGGCAAGCTCGACCCGGTGATTGGCCGCGACGACGAAATCCGGCGGGTGACGCAGGTGCTCAGCCGCCGCACCAAAAATAACCCGGTGCTCATTGGCGACCCCGGCGTGGGCAAAACGGCCATCGTTGAGGGGCTGGCCCAGCGGATTGTCAACGGCGACGTGCCGGAAGGGCTGAAAAACAAGCAGATTGTCGCGCTGGATATGGGCGCGCTCATCGCCGGGGCCAAGTACCGCGGCGAATTTGAGGAACGGCTCAAAGCCGTGCTGCAGGAAGTGACCGCCAGCGAAGGCGCGGTCATCCTGTTTATCGACGAACTGCACACCGTCGTCGGCGCGGGCGCCGCCGAAGGCGCGATGGACGCCGGCAACATGCTCAAACCGATGCTGGCCCGCGGCGAACTGCACACCATCGGCGCGACCACGTTGGACGAATACCGCAAGCACGTGGAAAAAGACGCCGCGCTGGAACGCCGCTTCCAGCCGGTGCTGGTCGATCAGCCCAGCGTGGAAGACACCATCAGCATTTTGCGCGGCCTCAAAGAACGCTACGAGGTGCATCACGGCGTGCGGATTCAGGACGGCGCGGTCATCGCCGCGGCCACGTTGAGCCACCGCTACATCAGCGACCGTTTTTTGCCGGACAAAGCCATCGACCTGATTGATGAAGCCGCCGCCCGCCTGCGCACCGAAATCGACAGCAAACCGACCGAACTGGACACGGTTGACCGGCAAGTGATGCAGCTTGAAATTGAACGCGAGGCGCTCAAAAAGGAAAAAGACCGGGCCAGCAAGGAACGGCTGGAAATGCTGGAAGAGGAGCTGGGCAACCTGCACGAGCAGAGCCGGGCGCTGACGGCCCAATGGGAAAACGAGAAAAAGCTCATTCAGGATATGCGCGCCACAATGGAGCAGATTGAGCGCACCCGCCTGGAAATTGAGCAGGCCGAGCGCCGCGCCGATCTGGAAGCCGCGGCCCGGCTGCGCTACGGCACCCTGCGCGAGCTGGAAAGCCGGCTCAACCGCGAGCAGCGGGAGCTGGCCGAATACCAGCAAAAAGGCTCGCTGCTGAATGAAGAAGTGGACGCCGAGCAGATTGCCGAAGTCGTCTCGCGCTGGACGGGCGTGCCGGTGAGCAAACTGCTGGAAGGCGAGGTTGAAAAGCTGGTTAAAATGGAAGAGCGGCTGCATCGCCGGGTGGTGGGGCAGGACGAAGCCATCCGGGTGGTATCAAACGCGGTGCGCCGCAGCCGGGCCGGGCTGCAGGACCCCAACCGGCCCATCGGCAGTTTCATCTTTTTGGGGCCAACGGGCGTGGGCAAAACCGAGCTGGCCCGGGCGCTGGCCGAGTTTCTGTTTGATGACGAAAGCAACATGATTCGCATCGACATGAGCGAATACCAGGAACGCCACACCGTCAGCCGGCTCATCGGCGCGCCGCCCGGCTACGTGGGCTACGACGAAGGCGGCCAACTGACCGAAGCCGTGCGGCGGCGGCCCTACAGCGTGGTGCTGTTTGATGAAATTGAAAAGGCGCACCCGGAGGTGTTCAACACCCTGCTGCAACTGCTGGATGATGGCCGGCTGACCGACGGCCACGGCCGGACGGTCAACTTTAAAAACACGGTGGTCATTATGACCAGCAACATTGGCAGCCACCACATTATGGAATTGGGCGTTGAGGCCGGGCAGGAAAAGGTAATGCAGGCCATGCGCCAGCATTTTCGGCCGGAATTTCTCAACCGGATTGACGATGTGATTGTTTTCCACAACCTGAGCCGGGAAGATTTGCTGCAAATTGTCGATATCCAGTTGGGCCATCTGCGCAAGTTGCTGGCCGGCCGCAAACTGAGCCTGGAATTGACCGACGCGGCCCGGCTGCATCTGGCCGACGTGGGTTACGACCCCGCTTTTGGAGCGCGGCCCATCAAACGAGCCATCCAGCGCGAGTTGCAGGACCCGCTGGCGCTGGCGCTGCTCAACGGCGAATTCAGCGAAGGCGACACCATTCGCGTCAACTTCAGCGAAGGTTCGATTGTGTTTGAAAGCGTGATTGTGCCGGAAGTGGAGATTATTGAGTAGTTTAACCCGGTGAGTGGCCGCTCGGCTTTGCCGAGCGGCCACTCACCGAAATCGTTTTAGCCGGTGTTTTTTAACCCGGCGGCCACGCCGTTGATGGTTAAAAAGATGGCTCGCCGGATGGCTTCGGCTTCGGGCGTGTCAGGATTGGGCAGCGAACGCAACTGCCGCAGCAAACTGACCTGCACAAAATTGAGCGGGTCAACATAAGGGTTGCGCAACCGGATAGAACGCTGCAACACCGGATCGTTATCCAGAATTTCCTGCTGCCCGGTAATCTGCAAAATGGCGGCGCGGGTGCGGTTGTATTCGGCCTCAATCTGGCCAAAAATCAGCTCGCGCACGCGTTCATCCGTAACCAGCTCGGCGTACAGCCGGGCAATTCCCAAATCGGTTTTCCCCAGCGACATCTGCACGTTATCCAGCGCGTTCTGAAAAAATGTCCAGTGGCGATACATCTCCCGCAGCAACTGCACCCGTTCCGGCGTGGTGGCAAACCCGGCCAGCGCCGTCCCCAGGCCGTACCAACCCGGCAGCACGTGCCGGGATTGCATCCAGCTAAACACCCACGGAATCGCCCGCAGCGAGGCCACATCGGCGCTGCCGCCGGCCCGCCGCGACGGGCGCGAACCAATCCGCATCTGGCTGATTTCGTTGATGGGCGTGGCCTGCTGCCAGTACACCAGCAGTTCCGGGGTTTCGTACACCAGTTGGCGGTAAGCCCGGTAGCCGGCCGCCGAAAGCTCGTCCATGGCGGCCCGCCATTCCTGGCGCGGAGTGGTGCTGGCTTTGTTGCCGGGCAGGGCGCGCAGCAGCACCGCATTGACCACCTGTTCCAGGTGACGGCGGGCAATCACCGGGTGGCCGTACCTTTCGTTGATCACCTCGCCCTGTTCCGTGAGCCGCACCTGGCCCTCCACCGCGCCATCGGGCAAAGACAAAATAGCCCGGTTGGCCGGGCCGCCGCCGCGGGCAATGGTGCCGCCCTGCCCGTGAAAAATTGTCAGCTCGATGCCATGCTGCCGGCAACAGGCTACCAGCGCCTCCTGCGCCTGAAATAATTCCCATTTGGCGGTAATATAACCGGCGTCTTTATTGCTGTCAGAATAACCAATCATGATCATCTGCCGCTGGCCCAACCGCTGCAAATGGCGGCTGTAAGCCGGATGGGTGAACAGTTCGGCCATAATTTCCGGGGCGGCCCGCAAATCGGCGCGGGTTTCAAACAGCGGCACCAAAGCGATGCCCGCCCCCGGACGACCGTCGGCCGGCAGGCACAGGCCGGTCCAGCGAGCCAGCAGCAGCACTGTTAGCAGATCGTCCGGGCCGTTGGTCATGCTGACAATGTACGCCCCCAACGATTCGGACCCGTACACGTCCACCACTCGTCGCAGCAGCCGGAACAGGGCCAGCGTTTCGGTGGCCTCCGCCGAAAGGCCGGTCAGTTGCTCCAAATCAGGCGGCCACTCCTCCAGCAGTCGAGTTAATAAAGCGGTCCGGTCGGGAGGAGACAGTTTGCTGTAATTTTCATTAATGCCGAGCCGGCGCAGCAGTTCGCTGAGCACGGCCCGGTTGTAGCTGCTGTACTGGCGGATATCGAGCCGGGCCGCGTGCAAACCAAAAGCCTGCGCCAGATAGATGGCATCACGCAGGTGGGTTTCGGCGATGGCCTCCAGCCCGGCAGCACGCAGGCTGCTGTTGAGCAGTTGCAGCGGGCGCAGCAAATCGGCGCGAGTCC
This sequence comes from Anaerolineae bacterium, assembly GCA_022071955.1. Lineage (GTDB taxonomy): Bacteria > Chloroflexota > Anaerolineae > 4572-78 > J111 > J095. The sequence goes on along the minus strand of JAJVIM010000027.1, from coordinate 78,954 downwards.
GCAACTGGTTTGCCCTGTCGCTGGCCGCGCCGGCCGGTTTGGTTAAGCGGTCATCTTCAGCAGCGGCCGTCAGGTCGGCGGCCAGAGTGGCCGCCAGCAAGCGGTACGGTTCAAACGGATAACGCTCTTTGAGATAAGCCAGGTGATCGGAGCGGGCGGCGGAGTCGTCGCCGGCCCGCGTGTCCAGTTCCGGCGGAACCGCTGTTAGCCGGCTGGACACACTGAGCGTCCGGTCGAGCAGTTGGGCCAGCCGGTGATGCCGCTCGGCGGCCATGCGGCGGTGAAAATAGAGGGTGGTGGCGGTCACATCGCTGGTGACAAAAGGGTTGCCGTCGCGGTCGCCGCCCATCCACGAGCCAAACGTGAGAAAATCGGGCGGCAGCGACAAATTGGGGTAGTAGCGGGCCAGCGCGCTCTCCAACTCCCGGTAAATCTGGGGGATGACTTCCCACAGGGTGGTATTAAAATAAAACAGTCCCATGCGCACTTCGTCTTCAACCGTGGGCCGGGTGGTACGGCTTTGCTCGGTGACCCACAGGGCGGTTACTTCGCCGCGAATTTCGGTCATCAGTCGTTCAAATTCAACCGGCAGCAAATCGCGCACTTCGCGGTCGTACAGAGCGCGGCTGATGCGGCGCAACTTGGAAACAACCGTCCGGCGTTTGGCCTCGGTGGGGTGGGCGGTAAAGACCAGTTCAATGTGCAACCGGGCCAGAAGATGAGCCACCGACTCTTCGGCGACGCCGGCCTGGTGCAGCGCCGCCACTGCGGCTAAAATCGATTCGGCCAGCGGTTCGGGGTGAGCCAGCCGCTCGCGTTCGCGCAGCACCCGGGCGCGGTGATGTTCCTCGGCCAGGTTGATCAGTTCAAAATAGGCGGCAAAAGCGCGGGTAATCAGCTCCTGTTCCGGCAGGCTCATCTGGCCAACCAGCGCAATCAACTGCGCCTGGGCTGTGGCATCGCTGCCCCGGCGGCGAATTTTGGCCAGCTCGCGGGTTTGCTCCTCCAGCTCAAAAATAGGTACCCCGGCCTGCTGCTGAATAACTTCGCCTAAAATATTACCCAGCAGCCGCACATCCTCTCTAATTCGGTCCTGGTAATTGGTGGGCATTGGCTCTCCTCCTGGTAATAAAAAGGCGCAGAGAAAAGTGTTCGCTGCGCCCTTGTTGTTCGCCGGTATTTGGGGTAAAGGGGTTGTTAGCCAAAATTATAATTGGCGAAAGCGCCATTAGCAACTATTTGGGCAAGGCCAGCAAATCATCTGCCGTAACATTAGCCAAAAATGCTGATAACTTCTAACATATTTCTAACGTAACCCATGCCATAATAGGGCGTGCCAAACAAAAAACCCGAAGGTACTCCGGTTCTTTCGGGTTTAATTTTGAACAAAACTCTATCAAACCATTCTCAGGAGGAAGACATTATGGCAGACTTAAAGTTGCGCCCTCTGGGCGACCGGGTATGGGTAGAACCCATCGAACGGGAGTCGATGACCGCTTCGGGGATTGTTTTGCCCGAAACCGCCAAAGAAAAACCGATGGAAGGTAAAATTTTGGCCGCCGGTCCCGGCGCTCGCAACGACAAAGGCGACCGCCAGCCCCTCGATGTAAAAGTAGGCGATAAAGTGCTGTACCCCAAATACGCCGGCACCGAAATTAAACAGGGCAGCAAAAGCTATTTAATTATGCGCGAAAGCGACCTGCTGGCCATTATTGAAGGATAGTTTTTAATTTTGAGTGCTGAGTTTTAAGTAGTTTTCAACTCTAAATTGGTACTTTATATTGGACAGGATTAACAGGATTGATTTGATTTTAACTATTTCAATCCCGCAACTCCTGTAAATTCTGTCTATTTGTAAAAAGAAAAGTAATCTTAAAAAAGACACGGAGTAATAATTATGCCAAAACAACTTGCCTTTAGAGATGATGCCCGCCGCCGCCTGAAAACCGGGATCGATGCCCTGGCCAAGGCTGTGGCCACTACCCTTGGCCCCAAAGGCCGCAACGTGGCCCTTGACAAAAAATGGGGCGCGCCGACCGTGACCCACGACGGTGTGACCGTGGCCAAAGAAATTGAACTGGAAGACCCCTACGAAAATATGGGCGCGCAGCTTCTCAAAGAAGCCGCCACCAAAACCAACGACATCGCCGGCGACGGCACCACCACCGCCACTGTGCTGGCCCACATTATGGTTAACGAAGGGCTAAAAAACGTGGCCGCCGGGGCCAACCCCATGCTCGTAAAACGCGGCATTGAAAAAGCAACTGCCGCCCTCAGCAAAGCCATTGAAGAGATGGCCATTGCCATCAACACCAAAGAAGAAATCGCCAGCGTCGCTTCCATTTCGGCCCAAAACCGCGAGATTGGCGAACTCATTGCCGAAGTGATGGACAAAGTAGGCAAAGACGGCGTCATCACCGTTGAAGAGAGCAAAGGGCTGGAGTTTGAAACTGAGTACGTGGAAGGGATGCAGTTTGACCGCGGTTACATCAGCCCCTATTTCATCACCAACCAGGATAGTATGCAGTCTGTGCTGGAAGACCCCTACGTGCTGATTTACGACAAGAAAATTTCCGCCGCCACCGATCTGGTACCGGTTCTGGAAAAAGTGATTCAATCTGGCCGGCGCGAGCTGCTGATTCTGGCCGAAGACGTAGACGGCGAAGCGCTGGCGACACTGGTGCTCAACAAACTGCGCGGCACGTTTAACGTGCTGGCCGTCAAAGCGCCCGGTTTTGGCGACCGCCGCAAAGCCATGTTGCAGGATATTGCCGTACTCACCGGCGGGCAGGTGATCACCGAAGAAATGGGCCGCAAGCTCGATAGCGCCACTCTGGCCGACCTGGGCCGCTGCTCCAAAGTTGTCGCCTCCAAAGACGATACAACCATCGTCGGCGGCAGCGGGACAGACAGCGCCATTCAGGGCCGCATCAACCAGATCAAAGCCGAAATCGAAGCCAGCACCAGCGACTACGACCGCGAAAAATTGCAGGAACGGTTGGCCAAACTGGCCGGCGGCGTGGCCGTTATCCGGGTGGGGGCCGCCACCGAAACCGAGCTGAAAGAGAAGAAACATCGCGTGGAAGATGCGCTGAGCGCCACCCGCGCTGCCGTGGAAGAAGGCATTGTGCCCGGCGGCGGCGTAGCGCTAATTAACGCCGTGGCTGCCCTCGATGGGATGACCGGCAGCAACGCCGATGAAACCACCGGCGTCGCCATTGTGCGCCGCGCGCTGGAAGAGCCGATGCGCGGCATTATGCGCAACGCCGGGCTGGATGGTTCGGTGGTGGTGCAGGAAGTGCGCCGCGCCCAAAAAGAAAAAGGCAACAGCCACATTGGTTACGATATTATGACCGAGCAATACACCGACATGGTCAAGGCTGGCGTCATCGACCCGGCCAAAGTAACCAAAGGCGCGCTCAACAACGCCGCCTCCATCGCGGCGATGATTTTAACCACCGAGGCGCTCATCACCGATCTGCCGGAAGAAAAACCGGCCGCGCCCGCGCCGCAAATGCCGCCCTACTAAATCGATAGAACAAAAAAGGCCCGGAGGTTATCCCCCGGGTCTTTTTAATTGGGGTGATTGCACCAGCAAAAGAATGGCAACAGAAAGGAGCAAGATGACTATTTTTTTTGCGTTTGATGTATATGGCACACTGATTGATACGGCCGGGGTTACCGACGCGCTGAAAGAGCAGGTTGGATCGCGCGCTGCCGAGTTTGCCGCCGCCTGGCGCGACAAACAGCTCGAATACTCGTTTCGGCGGGCGCTGATGCAAAATTATGTCGATTTTTCGGTATGTACCCGCCAGGCGCTGGAATACACCGCCCGGGTATTCCGGATAACGTTGGAGCCGCCAGCTCAGGAACGGCTGCTGGCCCTGTACCGAACCTTGCCCACCTTCCCGGATGTTGCCCCCGGATTGGCCCAACTGCGGCAATCGTCGCTGCGGCTGTTTGCCTTTTCCAACGGCCACCCGGCCGATCTCGAGTCGCTGCTGCAAACCGCGGGCATCCGGCCCTTCTTTGAGGATGTTGTTAGCCTGTACCCGGCTCGCACGTTTAAACCCAACCCGGCAGCCTACGCCTACTTTCATCGCGCGGCCCAAACCGGCGGTAGCGAAACCTGGCTCATTTCCAGCAATCCGTTTGACGTTATCGGCGCGATTTCGGCCGGTATGAAAGCGGCCTGGGTGCAACGCTCGCCGGCGGCTATTTTCGATCCCTGGGAAATTGCCCCCACCGCCACCATCACCAGCCTGCTCGAACTGGGACAGATATTTGGCGGGAGTTAAAGTCGCCAAAAATAAAAAACCCCGCCAGAAAATTGGCAGGGTTCAGATTGGCTGGGATGTTTCCCAAGTGCTGATGGGTGGACTTGAACCACCGACCCCGAAATTATGAGTTTCGTGCTCTAACCGACTGAGCTACATCAGCGCAAATGCAGTACTCATTTTATCCAAAAGGAGGGTTGTGTCAAATTACGGCGCATGGTCAAGCGGTACAGTTTTGCCAAAAAACAGGTCCAGCCAGGCTTGCTGAGGCGTGGCGATGACTCGCCCGCCGCTTTGCGCCTGCACACCCTGTCCGGGAGCAACCGGCTCTTCCAGGGTTGGCTGGACCACCACTACCGTTTCGCCGGCTTTGGACCATTTCAAATCGCGGCGAGCCACTTCTTCAACGTACAAATCGCTGGCGGCGTAGGTACGCTGGGCCAGCAGCCGGGTTTGATACCGTTTGGCTGCCTCCACTTCCTGCGTTAGCTGGTCGGCTTCGCGCTGAATCCGGTAATTGGCCGCCGCCCGCCGCCCAAAGTCAACAATCAAAAAAATTGACAGAGTCAGCGCAATTATGGCCACAAATTGAGCGATCGGAGCTTTCATCAGGAACATCCGATTGGGCTAAATACAGGGAAAAAGGAAACTTTGCAGGTGGCGTTATCATACCTCAAAGTTAACAATATGTCAATCACGTTATGTTAATCACTCCGGCAGCAAACCCTGAGCCAGCACCTCAAAATGATCAACCGTGCCGGCGGGAATGATCAAATCAAGCTCAAACGGAGTGACCGCCCCGGCCCGCAGCAAATTGACCGCCAGCTCTGCCTGGCGCTGGGCCAGCACGTGGCTCTCTTCATTATATGCCACGGCTACCAGCCGGATCGACTCAACATCAGCGGCGCCGGTGTTACGCAGTTGCCCGGTAATACGGTAAGTAGCCAACCCCTCCGGCGAACCGTGCAAATCAAACGGCTCAAGGTCAAAATAATAGCGGGTATCGCCCAGCAGCGGCACGCCAGAAACAGCCACCGCCTGATATTGGGCAAAGGTTTGCGGCGGCGTTTCAAACAGCATGGCAAAGGGCACAGACTCGCCGGGCTGCACCACATCGAGCTGGGTGTAGGCCGCTTCGCGGGCCAGCAGCACACCGTTGGCGTCAAACAGAGCCACCTCAACCACAACTTCTGTCAGCGGCACACTGCCGGGGTTCCGCACCGCGCCCAAACACCACAACGTCCCCTGCTTTGTTGGCTCAAAATTGATGGCCTCCACATTAAGCGGCAGCGGCGTGGGCGTGGGGCTGGGCTGTTCCTCGGCGGTCTCGTTGGCCGTGGGGATGATGAGCGCCTGCCCAATTTGCAAAAATCGCGGGTCGAGAATGCCGTTGGCTTCCTGCACCGCCTCGGTAGACACATTGAATTGAATGGCAATTTTGAGCAGCGTGTCACCGGGCTGAATCACGTAAATCACCGGCGTAGGGGTGACGGTTGGCGTAGGGGTGGGAATCGGCGTGGCTGGCCGCGGGGTTGAGGTTGGCCGCGGCGTGGCCGTTGGCCCCAACGGCTCAACCACGGCGGCGGGTGTTGGGCCTGGCTGAGCGTTTGGCGTGGGCGTGGTCACCTGGCTGCAGCCCGTCGCCAGCCAGATCAGGCCGGCCCACATCGAAAAGCGGTAGAGTTGTTTCATAGGCGAGCATTTTACCACGCCTGCCGCCAGACAGAAAAAGCGCCGGCCAGCTTATCCGGTTTGACTCGCGCCCGCAACCCATCGATAATAAAGCCCATGAATCAGAAGCCCTTTTTTACCCGGCAACAAAATATTACCTCGTGGATATTGCTGGTGACGATGATTGTGCTGGCGGGATTCGCTTTTTATCTGAGCCGCAATCCGGCCCCACCCGCGCCGGCCCCCGTCGTCACGGTGGCGGTAACGGCAGCCCCGGCCCCCGCCGAAAGCGCCACCAATAACTGGTTTGACAAGCTGGTGCTGGCGGTTCAGGTGGCGATATTTGCCGGCTTTGTCGGCTACATTATCGGCTATCAACGGGGCCAACGCTTTGAAGCCCAAAAACGCTCGCAGGGAGACTCACTATGACCGCATCCGCACTCAACCCAGAAATTATGGCGCTGGCTAAGGCCCGGCACGAACAGATCCGCAACTGGCGGCGGGCCATCCATCGCTACCCGGAGTTGGGGTTTACCGAAACCCGCACCGCGGCGCTCATCAGCAAAACGCTGACCGATTTGGGCGTTGAGGTTGAAACCGAAGTGGCCAAAACCGGCGTGGTCGGCATTATTCGCGGCGGTAACGGGCCAACGGTGGGGTTACGGGCCGATATGGACGCCCTGCCCATCACCGAGCAGAACGGCACCGAGTTTGACAGCACCCGGCCGGGGTTGATGCACGCCTGCGGCCACGATGCCCACACCGCCATGCTGCTGGGGGCGGCGGCAATCCTGCGCCAACTGGCCGGCGCAGGCCGGCTGCCGGGCACGGTGCGGCTGCTGTTTCAACCCAGCGAAGAAAACCAGGATGACGAAGGTAAATCCGGCGGGATGCGCATGGTGGAAGAGGGCGCGCTGGCCGGGCTGGATGCCGTGTTTGGCCTGCACGTGGATACCGCGCTCAACACCGGCACCGTGGCCACCCGCCCCGGCCCCATGATGGCCAGCGCCGACAAATTTGAAATCCGGCTGTTTGGCGCGGCGGCGCACGCGGCCCGGCCACACCAGGGGCTGGACACCATCGCTCTGGCGGCGCACGTGATTCAGGCCGTGCATCAGATTGTCAGCCGGCGGCTGAACCCGGTTGACGAAGGCGTGATCACCATCGGCACCATTCAGGGCGGCGTCAAAGACAACATCATCGCCGATAAAGTGGTGATGACCGGCACGGTGCGCAGTTTTACGCCGGAAAACCGGCAGTTTTTGCTCGATGAATTACAGCGGGCCTGCCGCGTGATTGAACCGCTGGGCGGGCGGGTTGAGGTAGACGTGCTGCGCGGCTATCCGCCGCTGGTCAACAACACCGAAGCCAGCCAGCTAATGGCCGGCGCGCTGCGCGATTTACTCGGCGCGGAGCAGGTGCTGGAAGCGCCCAAAATGATGGCCGCCGAAGATTTTAGCATTATGTTGCACGCCGTCCCCGGCTGCTTTTTGCGGTTGGGGGTTCACAATCCGGCCTGGAGCGAGCGTCATTTTGTCCACACGCCCACCTTTCAACTGGACGAAGCGGCGCTGCCGATTGGCGCGGCTTCGCTGGCGGCCACTGCCTGGAAGTGGTTGCAGGAAAAACGGTAGCGGTTACTCTTCGCTTTTTCTCTTTTCCAATTTGCGGCGCAGCACTTCGGGCACATCGCCGCCCAGCCCCAGCAAATTGAGCGCCTCGTCGCTGTCCAGTGGGGGCACGTCGTCGGTGCGCAGGCTAAAGTCGTCATCCGGGGCGGGCGGGGGCGCAGCCGGGGCCACGTTCAACGGCGGGGCCGGCATCGACTCCAACTCCGATTCATCCTCCGATTCCTGAATGGCGTCATCAACCAGCGCCTGTTGCACCCAATCGATCACTTCACCGGGGTCGGTGAGCAGCAGCGCGCCGCTGCCCAGCAATTCGCGGTTGGCGGCGGTGTCCTGCCGCACAAACACCGGCAGGCCGCGGTTGATGGCTGCCACGGCCCGCGCCTGGGCATCGTCATCGCTTTCCAAAATTAACAGCGCCAGCGCCAAATGGTCAATCAGCAGGTTGCGGGCCTCGGCCAGTTTATCGTCAAACGGGGTATCCGGCGCAAACGGGCTGACCAGCACCGTGCGCCCGCCGTACACCGCCGACAGCAGTTTATTGGTGGTTTTGGCAAAGGCGCTCAGCCCCATCGGCAGCAACGCGACGGTAAAACCGTGGGGCGTGGCCAGCATCATTTCAAATGTGGTTCGATCAAGGCCGCGGGCGTAGCCGCTCACCAGCCCCACCTGCTCCTCTTCCAGCACGGCAATCAATTCGTCCACAAATTCGGTGGCCGGCTGGCTGCTGCCCGCCTGCCCCAGCATAGTGACTGCCGGCTGATTGAGCAGGGGGGTGTTGCCCTGCGCCCACAACACCAGCGGCTGCATGGCCGGGGCCAAATGAAACGCCAGCCGCCGTGGATAGCGGCTGTCGGTGCGGATAATCGGCTCGATGCCCTCTTTTTTCCACTTTTCCAGCAGGGCGGCCTGTATTTTCAGCTTTTTGGGTACACCGAGTAATCGGTCGGCATCGGCATCGGGCAGGCCAAATGTGGCCGACAGGTCCAGCGAGGTCAATTGAAACAGCTCGGACAGGGGGCGATTTTCGGTTAAACACCAGCGCAAAACAATCGGTTTGAGCAGGTTTAAACGCAGCCCGCTTTCCTGGAGCAACGCCAACCAATAGACTGTTTCGGGAAAATCAGCCATCTTATTGAACCTTTAGCCGAATCGCGCACGGTTCGGGATAATTGCCAATTTTATCCACCACCACCAACCGGAAACCGTACTCACCGGGCGGCACGGTGTCGCTGTTCCAGCCGCCGAGCACGCCATTTTGGACCGGGTTGTCAAACCGGGACACAAACACCCATTCGCCGGTACCGGGGTCCTGAAATTCAAATTTGTAGTAGTCAAAATTATCGGTAGCGGCCGCACCGTCAATCTGCACCAGCCCGGCAACCATCGCTCCATCGCCGGGTTGGGTAATCCGGGCCAGCGGATTGGGGCAATTGGGCGCGGCGCCCTGCGAAAAATCCGGCGTTGGCGGCGGCGCGGTCGGCGTTGGCAAATCAACAAAGGCCGGCGTAGGGGCGACAACCGGGGCCGGCGTGCTGGTGGGGGTAGGTGTGGGCAGCAGCGGCGGCGGCGTGGGCGTGGGCGGCAGAGCGATAATCGGGGTGGGGGTGGGCGTGTCGGGCGGCGGCGGGACAATGGTTGGCGTAATTAAGCTGAGATAATAAACGCCCAGCATCATCACCAACACAATGGCAAAGCCGGCAAAAGCCCGCGTCATGCGGACACTGGCGCTTTCTCGTTCTAGTGAAAAAATTGAGCGGACGCGGTCGCGGCGGGCCAGCCACATTATCCGCAAAAAAAACAGGGCAATGAACCCCAAAATAATGTAAAGCCAGGTGTCAAAAATAACAATTGGCCTGAGAAATTCTAGCATCAGAAGCTTCGCATTCTAGTTTACGAAAGGTAGTTCAGAACTAGTAGAGTATACAAATAGGGGGTAATAGAAGCAAATTCCTCAAAAGCCTTAATTCATCCGCTGGAGCAGCCCTTTTAGCAGCGTGATCAACTGCGGCACAATAATTTTGCCGGTTTCCAGCACCTCTTCGTGGGTGGTTTCTTTACCGGAGCCAAACTGATGTACGGCCACGTTGGTAATACTGCTGATGCCCAGCACTTTCAACCCGCAGTGGTTGGCCACCACCACTTCCGGCACGGTAGACATCCCCACCGCGTCTGCGCCAACGGTGTGCAGATAGCGGATTTCGGCCGGGGTTTCAAACGATGGCCCGGCCACAAACGCGTACACGCCCTCGCGCAGAGTGAGGTTGTGCTCGGCGGCAACCTGGCGGGCCAGGTTGATCAGCTCGAGATTGTAGGGTTGGGTCATACTTGGAAAACGCGGTCCAAAGTCATCAAGATTGGGGCCGCGCAGCGGATTTTGGCCGGCCATACCCACAAAATTGAGGTGATCGGTGATCAGCATCAGGTTGCCGGCCTGAAAATTGGGGTTGACTCCGCCGGCAGCGTTGGTAAGCAGCAGCAATTTTACGCCCAACAACCGCATCACCCGAATGGGAAAGGTGATATGCTGAATAGTGTAGCCTTCGTAAAAATGAGTTCGGCCCTGCATCACCAGCACGGTTTTGCCGGCCAATTGGCCAATCACCAGCCGGCCGGCGTGGCCCACCACACTTGAAAATGGGAAGTGGGGAATATCCCGATAGTTGATAAAATCCGCATTTTCAATTTCTTCGGCCAGGGCGCTGAGGCCGGAGCCTAACACCAGCGCAATTTCGGGCCGGTGGCCGGTTTTGGACTGGATAAAATCTGCCGCCTGCCGGTACTCTTCAACGGAATAGATATCTTTGGAAGCCAATTGATAACCTCTCCTTAAAAGTTTGATCACAAAATAAAAGATGCAGAGAATCTCTGCATCCAATAAGGGTTATGTGCAACCCGTTGACCGTAACCCAGCCAAAAACTAGTCAGAGTCCCGGCCAAGATGGGCGTATACCTGGGTAGTAGAAATATTAGCGTGGCCCAGCAATTTTTGAATATCCTGCAACGATTTACCCTGACTCAGTTTGTGAGCCGCAAACGAGTGCCGCAAGGTATGGGGCGTAACCTGCGAGGAAATACCGACCACTTCGACATAATGCTTGATGATCAACCACAGTCCCTGGCGAGTGAGTCGCTGGCCGCGATTGTTCAAAAATACGGCATCTTCTTTGGGGTCGTGGATTAACTGTTCGCGGGCCTGTTTAATATAAAGCTGCAAAGTACTAACCACACCACCGCTGATGGGGATAACCCGTTCTTTACTGGCGCGCTTACCTTTTACCCGCACCGTAGCGTTTTTGGGGTTATTAGGATCAAACGTAATATCAGAAACATTGAGTGAAACCAGCTCGGTAACGCGCATCCCCGACGCATACAGCATTTCCAGCAAGGCCAGGTCTCGCTGGGCTTTGGGGCCGATTTCATCGGCGGGCGCCCGCAGTATCTTGTCAATTTCGGCCGGAGAAATAGCTTTGGGCAGCCGCTTTTTCACTTTGGGCGAGTCCAGGGTAAAAGTCGGATCGTCTTTTAACTCGCCTTCGGCCAGCAGAAAATGAAAGAAGGATTTGATAGCGGCTACTTTGCGCGCCACGGTTGACGACGTATAACCGCTGTTTTTGAGATATTCGATGTACTCATTAATATCGTTGCGAGAAATATCGTTCCAATCCTCAATTTCTTCGCCATCCTGGCTTTGCCGAATATTTTGCCGAAACTGGGTGAGGTCATTTTGGTAGGCAGCAATTGTATTTTCGGCATACTTTTTGTCAACTTCCAAAAATCGCAGAAAATCTTGAATATTATCTTTCATTTTCTGAACCTTAATAAGGAATTTAATTTAGAAATACAGCGTAAACGTTTATCTGCTCAACCTTGAAGCTGTCAAAAAAGCCAAAATGTGCCGGTTGATCACAAAAACAAGGTGGCAGGTTTGTCAAAGCACAAAGCAAATTGGCGCTTTGCATAAACAGGGGAATTAGACAACCCCATTGTACCAAACCTCGTCATAAATTGCAATAGACATAACCATATTTTGCGCGAGCCAAAATCAACGCAATACTGGTTGCCGGCCAACCCGCTGGCCGAGTTGCATTTGCCGCCAGATTGAAATTGACATCAGTCTGCTGGCGTGATAGTATGTTATCGATAACAATTTGAACAGCGAGCAGGTCAGCCCGATATGCCCAGCCCCAAAAAACGCGTTAACATCAAAATAGTTGCCCAGGAAGCGGGAGTCTCCACCCAAACGGTGTCGCGGGTGATCAACAACCGGCCCGATGTGGCCGAAAGTACCCGGCAGCACGTGCTGGCCGTGATTAACCAGCTAGACTATCGCCCCAGCGCCCTGGCCCGCAGTTTGATTCGCCAGCGAAGCCACACCCTGGGCGTGGTAACCGCCGGATTGGGTTATTGGGGACCATCTCGCACGCTCAACGGCATTGCCGATCAGGCCGAAGCGATGGGCTATTCGCTGCTGCTCAAAGAACTCCCCCGCTTTGATCTGGATAACGTTGAACCCATTACCAACGCGCTGCTGGCCAGCCAGGTTGATGGCGTAATTTGGGCCGTGGCCGAAGTTGGTAACAACCACGCCTGGCTGCGCGACAGCTACCCGCATTTGTCTGTGCCCATTGTTTTTTTAACAATGCAGCCCTACGCCGGTTTAACCACCGTATCGGTGAACAACCACTTGGGAGCGCAGATGGTTGTTGAGCATTTGCTGGAGCGCGGTTACCGGCGGATTGGCCACATTACCGGCCCCCTCACCTGGTGGGAAGCGCAGCAGCGCAAAGCTGGCTGGGAAACTGCTTTGACTGCGGCCGGGCTGCCCCCCGATGCAACGCACTGGGCCGAAGGAGATTGGGATGCCGCCGGTGGCCAGCAGGCGTTTCAACAACTTCGCCAGCAATATCCAGCTATGGATGCCGTGTTTGTGGCCAACGACCAGATGGCGCTGGGCGTGCTGCAATTGGCCTGCAAAACCGGTATCCGTGTGCCGCAGGATTTAGCCGTGGCCGGCTTTGACAACCGGCCCGAGTCTGAATTTTACTGGCCGCCGCTGACTACGGTTAAACACAACCTCCGCGACCTTGGGTCGCAGGCAGTTCAAAAAATTGTGCAAATTATTGAACAGGAACAGCCGTCGGAGTTGACCGGCATGACCACCTGGGTTACTCCAGAACTGATTATCCGCGCCAGCACTACCCCTTAACCACGCCAAACCACCACCTGTTTTTCCACACTACGCCGGGGTGACAATTGTCATCCCCAAATAATGACATTTGTCATTTGCCTAAATAACTGAACTGGGTTAAACTGTTATCGTTCCCGTTATCGATAACGGGAACGATAACATAATGTTATAAGTAAATTCTTGGCCCAACAAGAACCCCCTCTGTCACACTCTCTTTTGCAGTTTCACCTAAAAAATTAATTGGTAATTGATCATGGCTGACCAAAAAAACAGTAACGACGCTGAACACAAAGAAGAAATGCAACCGCTCCTGGAAATGCGTTCCATTACCAAGCGATTTCCCGGCGTGCTGGCCTTATCTGAGGTGAACCTGACCGTGTCCCCCGGCGAGGTATTGGCGCTGGTGGGCGAAAATGGAGCCGGCAAATCAACGCTGATGAAAATTCTGTCCGGGGTGTACACCAGCGACCACGGCGAGATCATCTTTAAAGGAAAGCCGGTGCATTTTACCAACACCCGCCAGGCGCAAAATGCCGGGATTGCTACCATTTATCAGGAACTCAACCAGGTGCCCCAGCTTTCCGTCACCGAGAATATTTTTCTGGGTAACGAAATCACCAAGAGCAGCGGCTTGCTCAACTGGAAAGAAATGCACCGCCAGGCCCGCGCCCTGCTGGCCAAACTGCACCTGGATATTGACCCGCGGATGACGCTCGGCAAACTGGGCGTTGGCCGCCAGCAAATGGTTGAAGTGGCCAAAGCCCTGCACCACAAAGCAGACCTCATTATTATGGATGAGCCAACCTCGGCGCTCAGCATCCGCGAAATCCACGAACTGTTTGCCATTATCAAAGAACTGCAATCCAACGGGGTGGCCGTTATTTACATCAGCCATCACCTGGATGAAGTTTTTGAAGTGAGTGACCGGACTACCGTGCTGCGCGATGGGCGGCATATTTCTACCCAGCCGACGGCTGATCTCAATGTCGATAAACTCATCAAATTGATGGTCGGCCGCGACCTGTCTGAGCAGTTCCCCAAAGAGCAGGTGCCGCGCGGCAAAGAAATGTTCCGAATTGAGGGCTTGAATCGGGGCAAAACCCTGCGCGATATCAATTTTTCGGCGTACGCCGGTGAAGTGCTGGGCATTTCCGGGTTGGTGGGCGCCGGCCGCACCGAACTGGCCCGGGCCATTTTTGGGGCCGACCCCATCGACAGCGGCGCGATTTTTGTTGAAGGCAAAAAAGTTACCGTCAACTCCCCCCGCGATGCGATCAACAACGGCATCGCCCTGTTAACTGAAGACCGCAAACAGCAGGGGTTGTTTTTGCAAATGCCCGTCCGTGAAAACATCACCATGTCTATCCTTAAACGGCTGACCAAATCGTTTGTAACCAGCCAACCCAAGGAAGCCCAACTGGCCAAGTATTACATTGACAATATGGGCATTAAAGTGGCCAACGATACCCAGTTGGCCATCAACCTGTCTGGCGGCAACCAGCAGAAAGTGGTTTTGAGCAAATGGATGGCCACCGAACCCAAAGTGCTGATCTTTGACGAACCGACCCGCGGCGTTGACGTAGGGGCCAAGGTGGAAATCTACAAAATGATCAACCAACTCACCGAGCAGGGAGTGGCCATTTTGATGATCAGCTCTGAATTGCCGGAAATTTTGGGTATGAGCGACCGGATAATGGTCATCCACAACGGCACAATTGGCGGCTTTTTGAGCCGCGCCGAAGCCACCGAAGAAAAAATTATGGAATTTGCCACCGGCTCCGACAAGCCGGCATCAAACAGAATAAATGGAGACAGCCAATGAGCGACATACTTGAGGCCAAACGCCCCGCGTATACCGTGGGTGGAGTTATTAGAAAATTTCTTGCCGATACCGGGCCGCTGATTGTGCTCCTGTTTATGGTGGTGGCGCTGTATATCGCTGCGCCGGCGTTTCGCACGCCTACCAGCCTGATGCTGATTGGGCTTGAAGCGGCGGCTATTGGCGTTGTGGCTGCCGGGCAAACCTTTGTTATCCTCACCGCCGGCATCGATCTGTCGGTGGAGGCGATGGTTTCGTTTTCCGGGGTGCTGGCCGCCATTTTGATTGCCGGCACCAACGTGGCCGGCGGGCAAATTGCCTTTGGCATGCCCTCCTACTTTGCCATTCCGATTGCGCTGGCGGCGGGGATGCTCATCGGCCTGTTTCAGGGGGTGCTCATCACCCGCATAAAAATGAACCCGCTGATTGTGACGCTGGGCTTTCGCAGTATTTTGCTGGGGGTGGCGCTGGTGGCCACTCGCGGGGCGGGCATCAACATTCAAAAAGATGCCTTCCTTTCCTTTCTCACCGGGGTGATCAATGTTGGTTCAGTGCGGGTGCCGATGCCGTTAATCATCGCCCTGATTATTTACGGTATTGTCTGGTTTGTGTTGAAGCACACCAAACTGGGCCGCTACACCTACGCCATCGGCGGCAACGAAACCGCCGCCCGGCTGTCGGGCATTAACGTTGATCTGGTGCTGACTTTCATTTACGGCATCAGCGGTTTTTTGGCGGCTATCGGCGGGATTTTGGTGATGGGCCGGCTGCAATCCGGCGCGTACCAAAACGGCACCAATATGACGCTCATCTCTGTGGCGGCGGTGGTCATCGGCGGCACGGCGCTGTCTGGCGGGGTGGGCGGCATCTGGGGCACGCTGGTGGGCGTGTTTATCATCCGGGTGGTTGACGCCGGCCTGGTTTACATGGACGTGCCTTCCAACGCCAAGGAAATTGTGATTGGCTTCATTATTGTGCTGGCTGTGGCCATCGACGTGATCCGCCGCGGCGAAATCCCGTGGCTGCGCTTTTCGATATTTAGCAAAAGTTCCACTTAACGCGATCAACCGGCCGCAACGCCGGAGCAACAATAAAAACCGGGCATGATCGAGCCCCAACCCATTTATTTCCAAAGGAGGAATGTAGGATGTTTAGAAAACAAAGCAGTATCACTCTGGCGCTTTTAGCCGTTCTGCTGTTGTTGCTGGCCGCCTGTAGCGGCGCTGCCCCTCAAACACAGCCGGAACCGGCCAAAGAAGAAGCCAAACCCGCCGAACAAGCCAAACCCGCCGAACAACCCAAAGAAGAAGCCAAACCCGCCGAGCAACCCAAAGAGGAAGCTCCGGCCGCAGACACCGGCGAAACGTATGTGGGCTTTGTGCCGCCGGCGCTGACCAGCCCCTTCCACGTGGCGATGGTTGACGGCGCGACCGCCCGCTCCGAAGAACTCGGCTGGAAGATTGACGTGCAAGCGCCCGCCTCCGAAGGCGACTTTGCCGCCTTTGTGACCACCGTTGAGCAACTGCTGGAAAAAGGCGTGCAGTACATTTCTATCAACCCCATCGGTACCGACTCGGCCATCACCGCGGTCAAATCGGCCAACGCCAAAGGTGTGCCAATTCTGGCCCACAACTTCATCACCCCCTTCTCGGAAGGCGACGTGGCTGCCTACATCGGCTACGACCAGTGGGGCGGCGCGGAAAAACTGGCCGCTTACACCTGTGAACTCATTGCCCAAAAGCACGGCATGTCCGCCGCCGACACCGATGGCAAAGTCTTCATCCTGCTCGGCATCGACTCCATCTTCTCCCATCGCCGCACCGGCGGCTTCAAAGCCGGGCTGGCCAAAAATTGCCCCAACGTCGAGATTGCCGGCGAGCAGACCGCTGAATGGCTGCGCACCAAAGGTTCGGAAGTGGCCGCCATCGCCCTGCAAAAAGACCCCGACATCGATGTGTTTTACGGCAACTCCGACGAAATGGCCATCGGCGCGGCCCTGGCCGCCGAGCAACTCGGGCTGGTCATTAATCAGGACTTCTTCGCCGTCGGCATCGACGGTAATCAGCCCACCCTCGACCTGCTCAAAGAGGGCAAGTTCTCCGCCACCCTCGGCGTCGATCCCGTCCGCATGGGCGTGACCGTCGTCGATACGATGGAAAAACTGAAGAACGGCGAAGACGTGCCGCAGATCATTTTGACCCCGTCGGTAGTGGTCAGCCCGGATAACCTGCAGGATTACCTCGACGGCAAACTCTGGACTGAACCGGTGGCCGGCTTCCCCGAACTCGACAACGACCAACCGACCGTGCCCGAAGAAGGCATGGCTGCCGAAGCCCCGGCGGCCGGCGGCGAAAAATACGTTGGCTTTGTGCCGCCGGCGCTGACCAGCCCCTTCCACGTGGCGATGGTTGACGGCGCGACCGCCCGCTCCGAAGAACTCGGCTGGAAGATTGACGTGCAAGCGCCCGCCTCCGAGGGCGATTTTGCCGCCTTTGTGACCACCGTTGAGCAATTGCTGGAAAAAGGCGTCGAAGCCATCTCCATCAACCCCATCGGCACCGACTCCGCGGTTACGGCCGTGAAATCGGCCAACGCCAAAGGCGTGCCAATTCTGGCTCACAACTTCATCACCCCCTTCTCCGAAGGTGACGTGGCTGCCTACATCGGCTACGACCAGTGGGGCGGCGCGGAAAAACTGGCCGCCTACACCTGCGAACTCATCGCCCAAAAGCATGGCATGTCCGCCGCCGACACCGACGGCAAAGTCTTTATCCTGCTCGGCATCGATTCCATTTTCTCCCATCGCCGCACCGGCGGCTTCAAAGCCGGGCTGGCCAAAAACTGCCCCAACGTTGAAGTAGTTGGCGAACAGAGCGCCGACTGGCTGCGAACCAAAGGTTCGGAAGTGGCCGCCATCGCCCTGCAAAAAGACCCCGACATCGATGTGTTTTACGGTAACTCCGATGAAATGGCCATCGGCGCGGCCCTGGCTGCCGAGCAACTCGGGCTGGTTATTAATCAGGACTTCTTCGCCGTCGGCATCGACGGCAATCAGCCCACCCTCGATCTGCTCAAAGATGGCAAGTTCTCCGCCACCCTCGGCGTCGATCCCGTCCGCATGGGCGTGACCGTTGTCGATACAATGGAGAAAATCTTCAACGGCGAAGACGTACCGCAGATCATTTTGACCCCGTCGGTGGTGGTCAGCCCGGATAACCTGCAAGATTACCTCGACGGCAAACTCTGGACTGAACCGGTGGCCGGCTTCCCCGAACTCGACAACGACCAACCGACCGTGCCCGAAGAAGAGGGCGCGATGATGGATGTGGGCGAAAAATACGTGGGCTTTGTGCCGCCGGCGCTGACCAGCCCCTTCCACGTGGCGATGGTTGACGGCGCAACCGCCCGCTCCGGCGAACTCGGCTGGAAGATTGACGTGCAAGCCCCCGCCTCCGAGGGCGACTTTGCCGCCTTTGTGACCACCGTTGAGCAATTACTGGAAAAAGGCGTCGAAGCCATCTCCATCAACCCCATCGGCACCGACTCGGCCATCACCGCCGTGAAATCGGCCAATGATAAAGGCGTGCCAATTCTGGCTCACAACTTCATCACCCCCTTCTCCGAAGGAAAAGTTGAATCCTACATCGGTTACGACCAGTGGGGCGGCGCGGAAAAACTGGCCGCCTATACCTGCGAACTCATCGCCAAAAAGCACGGCATGTCCGCCGCCGACACCGACGGCAAAGTCTTTATCCTGCTCGGCATCGATTCCATTTTCTCCCATCGCCGCACCGGCGGCTTCAAAGCCGGGCTGGCCAAAAACTGCCCCAATGTTGAGATTGCCGGGGAACAAAGCGCCGACTGGCTGCGAACCAAAGGCTCGGAAGTGGCCGCCATCGCTCTGCAAAAAGACCCCGACATCGATGTGTTTTACGGCAACTCCGATGAAATGGCCATCGGCGCGGCTCTGGCCGCCGAGCAACTCGGGCTGGTCATTAATCAGGACTTCTTCGCCGTTGGCATCGACGGTAACCAACCCACTCTCGACCTGCTCAAAGATGGCAAATTCTCCGCCACCCTCGGCGTCGATCCCGTCCGCATGGGTGTGACCGTCGTCGATACGATGGAAAAGGTTTTCAAAGGTGAGAAAGTACCCGAAATCACCCTGACCCCGTCTGTCGTCGTCAATCCCGATAACCTGCAAGATTACCTCGACGGCAAACTCTGGACTGAACCGGTCGCTGGCTTCCCCGAACTCGACAACGACCTGCCCACCGTACCCGAAGAATAACTCTCACCCGCTGAGCGAGGCCCGTCTCTGTAAAAAGAGACGGGCCTCGCCAAAATTTTAGCAAAGGTAGCTGCCGGTAATGTCACTGCCAAGGCCAATCACCATCAGACAAGTCGCTCACGAGGCCGGAGTATCGACCCAAACCGTATCGCGGGTGCTCAACGACCGGCCCGATGTTGCGCCCGAAACCCGGCAGCGAGTGCAGCAGGTCATCGACCGCCTGGGCTACAAACCCAGCGCCATCGCCCGCAGTCTGATCCGGCGGCGAAGCCAATCGCTGGGCGTGGTGATCGCCGAGTTGGGCCAATACGGCCCGGTGCGGCGGCTGGTGGGCATTGAGCAGGCCGCCAATGAACTGGGCTATTCGCTGCATCTCAGCCTGGCCCACCCCCCGGAAGACATCAACGGCGACCAGATTCTTGACGAATTGCTCTCGTGGCACGTTGATGGTATTGTTTGGGCAGTAACAGAAATTGGCGACAGCCGGAGTTGGAAACAGGACAAAATGACCCAGCTGCCGGTGCCAATTGTTTTCATCAGCGAGCAAACGCTGAGTTTTGGTCCAACCATATCCATCGACAACCGCGGCGGCGGCGCGCTGGCTACCCGGCATTTGCTGGCCCAGGGTTACCGCCACATTGGGCTGATTGGCGGCCCGCAACTGTGGGTGGCGGCCCGGCAGCGCCGGCTCGGTTGGCAGGATGCGTTACAAAAATTTGAAAACAGGCAGATATTCGAAGGGGACTGGTCTGCCGAAAGCGGTGAGCGCGGCTTGCATCAACTACTGAACACCTTCCCGGAAATGGACGCCGTATTTGTTTGCAACGACCAGATGGCGCTGGGCGTGTTGCAGGCCGCGCACCAGCTTGGCATTCGTATACCTCAGGATTTGGGCGTTATCGGCTACGATAACATGCCAGAAGCCAACTACTTTTACCCGCCACTGACTACGGTGCGGCACGGCCTGTCAGAACAGGGCCGGCTGGCGGTTGAGCAACTGGTCAGAATCCTTGAAACCGACTCACAACCGGCCCCGGAAATAACCATTCTTAAACCCCAACTGGTCGTCAGAAAGAGTTCCGTAATGAACTAACTTCCAATTTTGGATTTACGATTTTGGACGAAGTGCCCTTTGGGTATTTATGGCCTGTACCCGTCAGTGATCGTCGGGCTAAAAGCCCGACTTACTGTCTGAATCCTATATTCAAAGGAGGTGGTTAATTAATTTAACTTGTGATACCGGTTGATCAGTTTTTTACACCAACTTTTAACAATGCTGTTTTAAGTAGGAGGAAAATAATGAGCTTTAAGAAATTTGGTTGGTTGGTAATTGGCGCGATGATCATTGGCATATTGATCTCGGGCTGCGGCCAGGCCGCCGCCCCGCCCCCGGCGGAAAAAGCCCAGCCGCAGCAAGAAGCCGCCGCGCCCCAAACAGAAGCCCAGGCCGAGCCAGCCCAGGCTGACGCCGGCAAATGGTGCAGTGGCGTAAAGATCATCTTCTTCCCCGGTGGACCTCCCGGCGGCGTGTTTGCCACCACCGTTTATAACGGCGCCGTCCAGGCCGAAAAAGACCTGGGGCCGACCGTTGAATACGTCTGGTCAGATTGGGACCCCGAAAAAATGGTGCGCCAGTTTACCGAAGGCGCGGCCACCAAGCCCGATGGCATGGCCATTATGGGCCACCCCGGCGACGACGCCTTTGGCCCGGTAGTGGATGATGCCGAAGCTCAGGGCATTATTGTGACCAGCCAAAATACCACCCTGCCCGTTTTGGAAGAAAAATACAAATCCGGCGGTTTTGGTTACGTGGGCGCCGAACTCTACTCGGCCGGTTACTCGCTGGGCAAAGAATCAATCAAACGCTTTGGCCTCAAATCCGGCGACCGGGCCATGGTCTGGGGGCTGCTGTCGCAGCCGGGCCGCGGCCAGCGCACCAAAGGCGTGGTTGACGCACTGGAAGAAGAAGGCATAGTGGTGGACTATCTGGAAATTGACAGCGCCACCAACGCCGACTCCTCTGCCGGCACGCCCACCTTTACCGGCTACGTGGCCAGCCACCCGGATGTGAAGCTGGTGGTCACCGACCACGGCGCGCTCACGGCCACCCTGGAAACCTACCTCAAAGCCGCCGGCAAAGGCCCGGATGACATTAACGCCGCCGGGTTCGACCTGTCAACCGCCACCGTGGAAGCCATCAAAGGCGGCTGGACAGACCTGGTGATTGACCAGCAGCAATGGCTGCAAGGCTACCTGCCCATTCTGCAAATCTGCCTGGCTAAAAAATTCAGCTTCTCCGGCCTCCACATTGACACCGGCTCCGGCTTTGCCCACAAAGACAACGTCGATATTCTGGCCGACCTGGTTAACCAGGGCATCCGTTAAACTCATTTTGTAAGCCTGTTTTAGGCAGGCCAGCTAATCACAGACCTCGCAGGCCTAAAAACCTGCGAGGTCTGCAGCCCAGTTTTGAGGAGACGTATTATATGAGTGACTATCGATTAGAGCTGCGAAACGTGGCCAAATCGTTTGGCGAAGTCCAATCGCTGCACAACGTAAATTTCGAAGTCGGCCAAAATGAGGTCGTTGGGCTGCTGGGCGATAACGGCGCCGGCAAATCGACCCTGATCAAAATTGTCACCGGCTATCACCAGCCCAGCAGCGGCGAAATCTATTTTAACGGGCAAAAAGCAGAAAACTTAACCGTGCCTCAGGCCCGCGCTCTGGGCGTGGAAACCGTGTACCAGGAGCGGGCGCTGGCCGAACAGCAAACCCTGTGGCGCAACATCTTTTTGGGCCGGGAACTGACCACCCGATTGGGGTTGCTCGACGTGAAAAGGATGCGGTCTGAAACCCAAAAATTAATGGTTGAGTCGATGGGCTTTACTTCATCGGCGGTTACCCCGGATTCCGTGATCAAAAATTTTTCTGGCGGAGAAAAGCAGGGCGTGGCCATTGTCCGGGCCCTCTATTTTGAAGCCGATCTGATTATTTTAGACGAGCCAACCATGGGGCTGGCTCTGAGCGAAACCAGAAAACTGCTCACGTTTGTGCGGCAGATCAAAGCGGCCGGTAAATCGGCCATCTTCATTGACCACAACGTGTTCCACGTGTACGAAGTTGCCGACCGGGTCGTCGTCCTCGACCGCGGCACCGTCGCTGGCACATTTTTAACCAAAGATATTACGCTTGACGAATTAATGGAAAAAATGTACCAGGTTGCCCACACGGGTAGTCTGGATTAAGGCAGGTAACTATGGCAATTCCCGCTGAAACACAAGCACTGAGTGATCGACGGCGCGTGCAGCAAAGCCGCTGGCAGTTGTTTGGCCGCAAATACGGGCTGCAACTGGGCATTATCAGCGTATTTGTGCTGATGTGGCTGCTGTTTATTGTGGCCGCGCCCACCACCTTTTTATCGAGCCAGATCTACGCCGCGTTTATGTCTACCACGCCCTTTTTTGGGATTATGGCCCTGCCGCTGACAATGGTGGTGATCGCCGGCGAAATGGACCTGTCGTTCCCGTCGGTGATGGCCGTGGGCATGGTGGCTTTTATGTGGGTTTTTGGGACCACCAACAGCCCGCTGCTGGCGCTGATTGCCTGTTTGGCCGTTGGTTTTGTCATCGGCACCATCAACGGCGTAATCGTCGTCCGGCTGGGCATTCCGTCGCTCATTGCCACCATCGGCACTATGTTTTTGTGGCGCGGCGCGGTGCTGGTGTTGACCAACGGCACCGGCGCTACGCTGGTTCCGCTGCGCGAAACCTGGCTGCACACCCTGCTGGTGGGCCGCGTGGCCAACTATCTGCCGGCTCAATTTATCTGGATGGTGCTGATTGGCGTGGCCACCTGGGTTGTGCTCAACCGGCACAAATTTGGCGCGCACGTTTACCTGATTGGCGACAACGAGAACAGCGCCCGGCTGATGGGCGTTAACGCCGACCGCACCCGTATGCTCACCTTTGCCCTGGTGGGCGTGGCCGCCGCTTTTGCCGGGTTGCTGGTCAGCCTGGAAGTGTCGTACCTGTGGCCGTCGCTGGGCGAAGGTTATTTGATGCGCACCCTGTCGTCGGTATTTTTGGGCGGCACGTCGGTGTTTGGCGGCACCGGCACTATTTTAGGCACGTTTATCGCCTGCTTCATCATCGGCGCTATTGAAGCCGGAATTGTGGCCGTGGGGCTAACCGGCTTTTACACCCAATTGATCTACGGCCTCATCATCGTTCTGTCTGTGGCCATGCACGCCTGGCTGCGCAAACGGCTGGGCTGATACGGAGATAACAATGAACCACCGCGATCGGGTGCTGACCACCCTCAATCACCAAACCCCGGACCGCTGCCCCATGCAGATCAGCTTTACCCCGGAATTTGCCTCGCGGCTCAAAAAAGAGCTGGGGCTGGCCGACAGCGACCTGCACAACCCGCACGGCGGCGGCAACACCTACGCCATCGAGCGCGAACTGGGCGAAGATATGCTGCTCACGTCTGTGGGCTGGGCCAACTCCTACTACGCCAGCGACACCTACAGCCACGACGGCCTGACCTACGTTGACGAGTGGGGCGTTACCTGGCGTAACTCGCCCTACGAAACACCGTTTGGCGCGGGTACCTACACTGAAATGATCGGCCATCCGCTGGCCAACGACGCGGCCATCGCCAGCTACCAGCCGCCCGACCCCACTCGCCCGGAGCTGTACACCGAAGCCGAACGGGTGATCAAAACCTATAAAAACGATTACTGGATTGTCGGCGTAACAGTAACTACCATTTTTGAAACCGCCTGGGCTTTGCGCGGCTACGAGCAAACGCTGCTGGATTTGGCCCTCAACCCGGATTTGATCGAGGTCCTGTTTGATATTCCTTTTCATTACCATCTGACCGCCGCCAAAAAGCTGGTGGAAATGGGCGTCGATATGATCTGGACCGGCGACGACATTGGCGCGCAGCACCAACTGCTCATTTCGCCGGCTACGTGGCGCGCCCATTTAAAGCCGCGTATGGCCGAGTTCATCGCTCAACTGAAGGCCATCAACCCGGCCGTGAAAGTGGCCTACCACTCCGACGGCAATATTGAGGCGCTGATCCCCGAACTCATCGAGATTGGGCTTGACGTGCTCAACCCAATCCAACCCCAATCGATGTCGCCGGCCGAAATCAAACGAAAATACGGCGACAACCTCTGCTTTTGGGGCTCAATTGATGAGCAGTTTACCCTGCCCTTTGGCACTCCGGCGCAGGTGCAGGCCGAGGTGCTGGAACGGCTGCAAACGCTGGGCCGCAGCGGCGGGCTGATTTTGGGGCCAACCCATCACGTTCAACTTGACACACCCCTGGAAAATTTCTGGGCGATGGTCAACACCATCAAGAATACGCCGTACTCCGGCCTGTAAATCAGGAAACCACCATGACCAACCTCAATGAAATTGGCGGCTGGCCGGAAGGCATTTTTTTATGGATTGTCACCGCCAGCCAAGAGGAAGAACTGGCCATTATCAAACGGCTGGAACGCTGGGTTTAATAATCACAACATTAATTTAGTTCTCAGGAGAAAAAAACTATGTCTCAACCCGTTTTAGGCGTAATTGTTGGAAACCGCGGCTTTTTCCCCAACCATCTCTGCGAAACCGGCCGCACCACTATTTTGAACCTGCTTGAAGCCGAAGGCATTAAAGCCATCGCTCTGTCACCGGAAGACACCCCCTTTGGCAGCATCGAAAGTTTGAGCGACGCCCAAAAATGCGCCGACCTGTTCAAAAAACATCGCGATGAAATTGACGGCGTGCTGGTCACTCTGCCCAACTTTGGCGACGAACGAGCCATTGCCAACGCCCTGCGCTGGGCCGGGCTGAACGTGCCGGTGCTTGTCCACGCTTTTGCCGACGACGCCACCAGAATGACCATCGCCGACCGCCGCGACTCGTTCTGCGGCAAAATGTCGGCCTGCAACAACCTGCGCCAGTACGGCGTTAAATTCACCCTCACCAGCCAGCACACGATGGACCCCGAAACCGACGCCTTTAAACAGGATTTGCGCCGCTTTGTGAGCACCTGCAAAGTAGTGCGCGGCCTGCAGAACGCCCGGCTGGGCGCGCTCGGGGCGCGGCCGGCGGCCTTCAACACCGTCCGCTTCAGCGAAAAACTGCTGGAATACAGCGGCATCTCGGTTGAAACGCTGGACCTGTCGGAAGTGTTCGGCCAGATTGAACGGCTCGGTGACAGCGACGCCGGCGTCAAAAACAAGCTCGATGAAATTATGGCCTACGTGCCCACCAAAGGCATCCCGCAGGCATCGCTGTTGAAAATGGCCAAACTCGGTTTTGTGGTTGACCGCTGGATGACCGGCCAAAATCTGGCCGCCACCGCCATTCAATGCTGGACATCGATGGAAGAATATTTTGGCGTGGTGCCCTGCACCATTATGAGCATTATGAGCAACAAACTGATGCCCTCGGCCTGTGAAACCGATATTGCCGGCGTGGTGGGCATGTACGTGCTGGCGCTGGCCTCCGGCACGCCCAGCGCCCTGGTTGACTGGAACAACAACTACGGCGACGACCCCGACAAAGGCGTAATTTTCCACTGCTCCAACCTGCCCAAAGACATCTTTAACAGCGACCTCATCCGCCCGGACGACATCCCGGTGATGGATTATCAGGAAATTATCGCCGGTACGGTGGGCAAAGCCAACACCTTTGGCACCGTGGTTGGCCGGGTTAAAGCCGATCCCTTTACCTACTGCCGCGTCTCCACCGACGACCTCAACGGTAAAATCACCGCTTACGTGGGCGAAGGCGAACTGACCAACGACCCGCTCAAAACTTTTGGCGGCTACGGCGTGGTTAAAGTGCCTAATTTGCAGGGGCTGCTGGCCTACATTTGCGAAAACGGCTTTGAGCACCACACCGCCGTCAACCTGTCGCTCACGGCGGCCGCCGCCAACGAAGCGATGAGCAAATATCTGGGCTGGAATGTGTATCACCACAAATAGTTATCCGTCCATTACCGGCGCAAAATCAGAAGACACTATTTTGGTGGGCGACAGCCGCAACGAAATCTTGACCACAATCCCGGACTGGCCTACTATCCCGGTAACCATCAACGGCCAGTCGCCGGGACGGCCGGCCATTCTGGAATTTTTGTAGCCAACATTCAAACAAATTTTTCTAAACCAACGGAGGTTGATATGAGCAACAAAAAATATGCCATCGGCATAGACTTTGGCACCGAGTCTGGCCGGGCGGCGCTGGTTGACATCTCTAACGGGCAAGAAGTTACCACCGCCGTTTACGCCTACAGCAACGGCGTCATCGACGAAAAACTGCCCGGCACCAACATCAAACTTGAACCGGACTGGGCGTTACAGGACCCCAACGATTACATCGAGGTATTTAAAACCACCGTTCCCGCCGTGCTGAAAGAAAGCGGCGTTGACCCGGCCGATGTCGTTGGGTTGGGCATCGATTTTACCGCCTGCACCATGCTGCCCACCAAAGCCGATGGCACGCCGCTCTGCTTTTTGCCGGAGTGGCGCAACAACCCCCACGCCTGGGTGAAACTGTGGAAACATCACGCCGCCCAGCCCGAAGCCAACCGGCTCAACGAAATTGCCGGCGAGTCGATTTTTAGCGAACTGCTGGACAAGTACGGCCGCAAAATCAGCTCGGAGTGGTTTGTTCCCAAAGCGTGGCAAATTTTAAACGAAGCGCCGGAAGTGTACGACGCCGCCGAAAAACTCATTGAAGCCGCCGACTGGGTCGTGTGGCAGCTCACCGGTGAAGAAAAACGAAATTCCTGCACCGCCGGCTACAAAGCGATGTGGTCCAAAAAAGATGGCTTCCCCCCCAGCGAATTTTTCCGGCTGCTCGACCCGCGTCTGGAAAATATTGTCGATGAAAAAATGTCGCGCGATATTTACCCGCTCGGGGCCAAAGCCGGTGGCCTCACCGCGCAGGCCGCCGACTGGACCGGGCTGCTGCCCGGTACGGCCGTGGCCGTGGCCAACGTCGATGCTCACGTGGCCGTGCCGGTGGGCACTGTCACCACGCCGGGCCGCATGGTCATCATTATGGGCACGTCAAACTGCCACATGGTTTTGGGCGATGAAGAACATCTGGTGCCCGGCATCTGCGGCTACGTGGAAGACGGCATTGTGCCCAACCTGATTGGCTACGAAGCCGGGCAATCGTGCGTTGGCGATCACTTTGCCTGGTTTGTGGAAAACTGCGTGCCCACCGCCTACCAGCAGGAAGCCGATAGCCGCGGCCTCGACATCCACGAGCTGCTGGCCGAAAAAGCCGCCCAGCTCAAACCCGGCGAAAGCGGCCTGCTGGCCCTGGACTGGTGGAACGGCAACCGCAGCGTGCTGGTCGATGTGGATTTAACCGGCATGCTGCTCGGCGCGACGCTGGCCACCAAACCGGAAGAAATTTACCGGGCGCTCATCGAGGCCACGGCCTACGGCACGCGCATGATTGTGGAAACGTTTGAGGAATACGGCGTGCCCGTGGAAGAAATTGTGACCACCGGCGGCCTGCCCAACAAAAACCCGCTGCTCATGCAGATTTACGCCGACGTGACCGGCCGGCCGCTGTACATTGCCAGCAACGTGCAGGGCGGCGCGGTCGGTTCGGCCATGCACGGGGCGGTGGCCGCGGGCAAAGCGGCCGGCGGCTTCGACTCAATTGTGGAGGCCAGCCAAAAAATGGCCAGTCTGCGGGCCGAACATTACACCCCTCAGCCCGCCGCCAAAGCCGTGTACGATCAACTCTACGCCGAATACGTCACCCTGCACGACTACTTTGGTCGCGGCGGCAATAACGTGATGAAACGGCTCAAAGCAATGAAGGCCGAAATCAGGGCCAGCTAATCCGCAGGAGTATTTTTTATGTTAGAAGATTTGCGCCAATTACTGAGCGATTTACATCAGGAGTTGCCCAAAAACGAACTGGTCAAATGGACCGGCGGCAACATCAGCGTGCGCGATACCGATACCGGCTACGTCGTGATCAAACCTTCGGGCATTCGCTACGAGGTACTGGGGCCGGAACACATGGTTGTGGTTGACCTCGATGGCAACATCATCGAAGGCAACCTCAAACCCTCGTCAGACACGGCCAGCCATTTGTATATTTACCGCCACCGGCCCGATGTTAACGGCGTGGTTCACACTCACAGCCCCTACGCCACCGCCTTTGCCGCGGTCGGCAAACCGATTCCCGTGTACCTCACCGCCCAGGCCGATGAATTTGGCGGCCCCATTCCATTGGCCGGCTTTGCGCTCATTGGCAGCGAGGCGATTGGCAAAGTGGTGCTGGAGGCCATCGGCTCCTCGCCGGCGGTGCTGCTCAAAAACCACGGCGTGTTCACCGTGGGCGCTACGGCGGAAGCCGCCGTTAAAGCCGCGGTGATGACCGAAGATGTGGCCAAAACCGTGTGGTTGGCGCTGCAAATTGGCCAGCCCGATGAAATCCCGGCCGAAGACGTGGAAAAGCTGCATTATCGCTACACGAATGTTTACGGCCAGTAGGCTAAACAATCAACAATCACAAAAAAAAGCGCGAGCCGAAACGCTCGCGCTTTTTTGATTCAGTTATCGTGAGGTGTTACTGGCCAGCGCCCGAGCTTTCCTGGGTTGCCGCCGGTTCTGCCGGCGTTTCGGCGGGTGCGGCTTCACCGTTAGCCGGCGACGGCGTGGCGATAATAAACTCTTGCGCGCTGTTATTGGTGTTCGGTACCGTGGTTCCCCGCCGGCCGGTGCCGCTGACAATAAACCCAATCGCCATACTCAAAATGACCAGAGCGCTAATAACATAAATGGTGATCTGCTGCCGGCTCAGCCCTTTTTTCTTGGTCGATAATTCCTGTTTTGATGAGGGCGGGCCAAAGCTTTTTGTACGTTTTTTCTTTCTCTTCTTTGATTCAGGCACGTTCGCTTCTCCATAGTTTGGTACTTACTAACGATGTGATTATACTCGGGGCACAATACATTGGCAATTGAGAAACCCTGGTAAATATTGTAATGACTATCCGAATATTTTCAAATGACCCTCTCTGCTGGCTCGTAGCAGCCCTGATTTTTTTCCTTCTGCTCACCGGCTGCCAGCCGCAAATGCCGCCCCTGCCGGCCGCCCCGGCCGAAGCGGCCATCCCCGTCGCCATTCTGTTACCCACCTCCGGCGAGCTGGCCACGTTTGGCCAGCAACTGCGCAACGGCATGCAACTGGCCTTTGACGAAGCCGGCCAGCCGGTTGAGCCGACCGTCTTTGCCGCCGACTGCACCTTTGCCGGCGGGCAAAAAGCCGCCCGGCTGGCGCTGGCCCAGGGGCACACTCTGCTGCTTGGTCCGCTCTGCTCAGAAGCGGCCATCGCTGCGGCCATCGAGGCCGACGCCGCGGGCGCGCTGCTGATTGCGCCGGCTGCGCCGCACCCACTGGTAACGCAAAACAACGCTGGCCGCACTCGCCCCACCGTCTTTCGGGTGTGCGATACAGCCGGCTGGCAGGGCCAACTGGCCGCCCGCTTTGCCGGCGCATCACTCCAGCGCGCCGCCATCATCACCTCCGGCCCGGACTCATACGCGACTGACCTGGCCAACGCCTTTGAACAGGCTTTTGCCGGGGAAATTGTCTTTCGGCAGAATTTTTCGCCGGGCCAAACCGACCCGGCCGATTTAATTTCTGCCGCGCAGCAGGCTGGCGCAGAACTGGTTTACCTGCCCACCGCGCCCCTGCCGGCCAACCAGTTGGGGCCGAGCGTGCTGAGCCACGGCCTCAACCTGCTGGGCAGCGACCGCTGGGATTCGCCGGAACTTGACCGGGCCGCGCTGCAGGGCAGCAGTTTTCCGCTTCAATTTAATGCCGAAGCCACCCAACCAGAAGTTCACCAGTTCGTTGAGCGGTACAAATCAGTTTACGCCGTAACGCCCGACACATTGGCGGCCCTTGGCTACGATGCCGCCAATCTGCTGCTCCAAGCCGTAGCCCGGGCCGGCAGCCCGCAGCCAGACGCTGTTTCAAAAATTCTGGAGACGGGGACATTTTCCGGTGTTACCGGCGTTATCAGCTTTGACCAGGCCCACAACCCTCGCAAATCCATCACATTTGGGCAGATTGTTGACGGCCAGCTTCGCCCGTTGACCACGCTCCAGCCTTGAATGTTTCTTGGCAGACCTGTTTTGACATCAACCCTCAGCTTTGTTATACTGAGTTCCTGTACCCCCAAAAAATCCAACCGCGGAGGAGAATCGCGAAATGAAAAATTTATTACTGGTAGCAACGCTGGTGTTTGCCGCTTTTTTGGTGGCCTGCGGCCCCCCCGACCAAAACGCGTCCAGCGGCGGCAGCGGCGATACCGGCCAGGCAGCTCAGCAAGCTGCCGCGACACCTACGCCCGTAGTTTTGGCCACGCCTACGCCCAAACCGGCGCCGCCCACCCCAACCCCGCGGCCGTCGCCCACCCCGGCGCCTATTGTTTCGGCTGAAGACACGCCCGAACAGCAAGCCGATGCTTCTGCCCCCACCGCAGAACCAGCACCGGCCGGCCCACTGTATGATGACATGGTCGCGGTTGATGCCGGCACCTTTAAAATGGGCCAGGATGGCAGCAAACCCAAAAACGGGCCAGCCCACGATGTTGACCTGCCGGCCTTTGAAATTGATCGCTTTGAAGTAACCAATGAGGAGTTCGCCTGGTTTGCCGACCAATCGAGTTTTGTGAGCTACGCCGAACAGCACAGCAGCAAAAACTGGCGTGACGCCGCTGAAGGCAAACCCAATCACCCGGTTGTGTACGTTACCTGGGACGATGCCAAGGCCTACTGCGAATGGGCCGGCAAACGCCTGCCCAGTGAAGCCGAGTGGGAAAAAGCCGCTCGCGGCACCGATGGCCGCACCTATCCCTGGGGCAACGAATTTAACGCTGCTGCCGGCAACTTCTACGAAGGCGGCATCCGCGGCACCACGGCGGTAGGCAGCTTCCCCGATGGCGCCAGCCCGTATGGCGCGCAGGATATGGCCGGCAACGTGCGCGAATGGACCGCCGATTACTTTGTGGCCTATCCCGGCCAGGCCGCCGATGCCGACCCCTTCTTTGGCGAAAAGAACCGGGTAAACCGCGGTGGCGGTTGGTTTGATGGCGAAGACGGCGAGCTGGTTACCACCTACAACCGCAACGCCGGTCCGCCGGAAACCAGCGCCAACGACGATATTGGCTTCCGCTGCGCCCGCGACGCCAAATAAACAAGCGGTACCAAACTGATAAAACAAAGATGCCTGACTCAGCCTGGGTCAGGCATCTTTATTATGGATAACAATGGCGGCTCTAAAAGCCAAACTATTGGGATTAATTTTGCTGTTGAGCCTGCTGGCGGCCCAATGCCAGCAGCCGGCCCCGGTGGCTACCCCCACCCCGGCGGCCAGCCCCACCCCGCTGCTTGTTGCGCCCATTCAACCCGGCGACGGCACTGACCTCATCGACAAACTGCTGGCAGACGGCGTACTTAAGGTTGGGCTGCGGGTTTGGCCCGAAGCCGAATTTTCGCCGCCGGCCTTCCGCGGCTTTTCCAACGCAGCCATTGGCGGCGCGCTTAACGGCTATGAAGTTGACGTGGCCCGTTTCATCGCTGCCGGCCTGGGGTTGGAGCTGGAAATGGTTGAAGCCTACCCGCCGGTCATTGCCACCGGCGACTGGCGCAACGAGTGGGACATCGCTATTGCCTCGCTGGCGCCGCTGGACCAGCCTGCCGCCTCGCCCGTTTTTTACTCAACCCCCTACGCGGTGATGCCCACCGGCATTTTGGTGCCCGCCGATAGCAACATTCAAAACCTGGCTCAACTGGCCGGCCGGCGGGTGGGCGTATTTGAGCACGCTGTTTACCAGCAAATGTTCACTCCCGCCGAAGCGGTGCCCACAGTGCAGGGCCAACCCCTGATTGCGTCTCGCCCGGAAAACGTGCAGTTAATTGTGCTGAGCAACGTTCAAAAAGCAATCCGGGCAATGGGCCAGCCCGATGCGGCCAACAGCGAGTTGCGGGTCGATGCTATTGTTGGCCCTGCACCCGTTTTTGAACAGGCCATCACCGAAAGCAAACTGCCGCTTAAAATTGTGCGTGACGACGCCAAACTCCCGCCGCAGCCGCTGGTCATTGCCGCCGCACCGCAGGCCGGGCTAAAAGTTGACCGGCTCCTGGCCGAGATCAACAAAGTGCTGGATCGCCTCCACCGGCAGGGGACTCTCGCCGAACTTTCTTTGCAGTGGTACGGCCAGGATTTGAGCCAGCCGGCTGAGCCGCCCCCAACATCTACCCCGGAAAACTAACCAGCTGGATAAGGCAGGATTTGTGAAACCCATTGCAAGCAATTCGGTGGCCTCTATAAAAACCAAGCTTTGGGTTTTACCCGGTTATTTCGCAAATTATTTAATATTTCACGCCGATCAAAAAAGTTATTTGTGATAATCGTGATGTATTGACCATTTTTTTAGACAGAGCCGCTAAAATTTTGGTTTGCAAAATTTTCCGGCCAAATGTAGAATGTTGCTCGCAATCTTCCAATTCACAATTCACAATTGACAACTAATATTTATTTTCACAGGAGGTGTTCCGGAAAGATTTGTGCAAGTATTGCATGGTAGTTTAATTTGTAAACTAAAGACCGGAGGAGAAAACTAATGAAGAGAAATTCACTATTGATCACCCTGCTGCTCGTTGCGCTGATGTTGGTCATCGCGGCGTGTGGCGCCAGTCCGGCGGCCCAGCCTGAGCCGGCCAAAGAAGAAGCCGCCCCGGCTCAGCCGGCCCAGGAAGAACCGGCCGCCAAAGAAGAAGCCGCGCCCGCCGAGGCTCCGCAGGCCGAGGCTCCGGCTGAAGCTGCCCAGGAAGAACCGGCGGCGGAAGCCGCGCCCGCCGAAGCCGCGCTGCCTGATCTGGGTGGGCAAAAGATCAGCATTGCCGTTGAAAATGCCTACCTGCCGTTCAACTACATCGATCTGGCCACCGGTGAGCCGGCCGGCTGGGATTACGAAGCCTGGGACGAAATCTGCAAACGCCTCAACTGCGTGCCCGATTACGTGGAAGCCCGCTGGGATGGCATGATCACCGCCGTCAGCCAGGGCCAGTTTGACGCCGCCGCCGATGGTATCACCATCACCGACGAACGCGCTCAGGTTGTTGACTTTTCCGAGGGCTACATCTCCGTCGAACAACGCCTCCTGACCCGCATCGATGAAGACCGCTTCGCCACCGCCGATGATTTCAAAGCCAATCCCGACCTGGTTGTCGGCACCCAGATTGGCACCACCAACTACAACACCGCCGAAAAATGGGTGGGGGTTGACCGCATCCGCCCCTTCGATGACTTTGGTCTGGCGGTTCAGGCCCTCATTGCCAATGATGTCGATGCCGTCATCATCGACGAAACCGCCGGATTGGGCTATCAGGGCACCAACGCCGACAAAGTCAAACTGGTG
Organism: Anaerolineae bacterium; assembly: GCA_022071955.1. Classification (GTDB taxonomy): domain Bacteria; phylum Chloroflexota; class Anaerolineae; order 4572-78; family J111; genus J095. The sequence continues at coordinate 45,611 of JAJVIM010000027.1, read as the reverse complement.
GGCGACTCCCTCTCCAGCGACCAGCTCGGCTTCATCTATCCCAAAGGCTCCGACCTTGTTGAGCCGGTCAACGCCGCGCTGGCCTCGATGAAAGCCGATGGCTTCCTCCAGACCCTCGCCGATAAGTACTTCACCGAAAAATTCACCATCACCTACGATGACATCGGCCCCGGCGCTTACGCCGAAGACCAAACCTCTACCGAGGAAGCGCCCGCCGAAGCCGCGCCTCTGCCTGATCTGGGTGGGCAAAAGATCAGCATTGCCGTTGAAAATGCCTACCTGCCGTTCAACTACATCGATCTGGCCACCGGTGAGCCGGCCGGCTGGGATTACGAAGCCTGGGACGAAATCTGCAAACGCCTCAACTGCGTGCCCGATTACGTGGAAGCCCGCTGGGATGGCATGATCACCGCCGTCAGCCAGGGCCAGTTTGACGCCGCCGCCGATGGTATCACCATCACCGACGAACGCGCTCAGGTTGTTGACTTTTCCGAGGGCTACATCTCCGTCGAACAACGCCTCCTGACCCGCATCGATGAAGACCGCTTCGCCACCGCCGATGATTTCAAAGCCAATCCCGACCTGGTTGTCGGCACCCAGATTGGCACCACCAACTACAACACCGCCGAAAAATGGGTGGGGGTTGACCGCATCCGCCCCTTCGATGACTTTGGTCTGGCGGTTCAGGCCCTCATTGCCAATGATGTCGATGCCGTCATCATCGACGAAACCGCCGGATTGGGCTATCAGGGCACCAACGCCGACAAAGTCAAACTGGTGGGCGACTCCCTCTCCAGCGACCAGCTCGGCTTCATCTATCCCAAAGGCTCCGACCTTGTTGAGCCGGTCAACGCCGCGCTGGCCTCGATGAAAGCCGATGGCTTCCTCCAGACCCTCGCCGATAAGTACTTCACCGAAAAATTCACCATCACCTACGATGACATCGGCCCCGGCGCTTACGCTGAAGACAGCAACGAAAACTCGGCTGATGGCAACTAAACTCGCCTAAAAACGCAAAAATCAAACGATGTGCAGGGTATACCCTGCACATCGTCTTTAGCCACATCACCAATCAGATAGGGAAGGGATATGAATGACTCCGAGTTGTCCAGAAAAGCGCCATCGCCTCAGATAAAATTTACTGACACACTGTCCGGGCTGCCCTGGTGGCTGCTGATCATTATTTTGGCCGGCGTGCTGCTGGCGATAAACTTTGCCACCAACCAGACCTATCAGGAAATTTTTAAATTCCTCAGATCCGGCATTGGTATCACCATCCGGGTTACATTGATTGCCTACGCCATTGCCATCACCCTGGGGCTGATCACCGGCCTGGCCCGGGTGTCGTCTAACGCCATTTTGTACAATATCGCCACCATCTACGTTCAAATTATGCGGGGGCTGCCTATTTTGGTCACAATTTTGTATGTGGCCTTTGTTTTTATCCCGATGGTGGTCACCGGTATCAACGCTCTGGGCGAATGGCTGGCCAACATTGGCCTGCTGGGGCCGGAGAACATTTTGGCCATGCTGGGCAACCGCCGGGCCGGCTTGGAACTGGGCTTTGAATTCAGAGCGATCATCGCCCTGGCCTTTAGTTACGGCGCGTTCTCCTCAGAAATTTTCCGGGCCGGGATCGAGTCGATTGGCCGGGGGCAAATGGAGGCCGCCCGCAGCCTGGGGATGAGCTATTTTCAGGCGATGCGCCACATTATTTTGCCGCAGGCGGTGCGGCGCGTGCTGCCGCCGCTGGGCAACGATTTTATCGCCATGCTCAAAGAATCGTCGCTGGTGTCGGCGTTGGGGGTGCAGGATATTACCCAGTTGGGCCGCCTCTACTCGGCCAGCTCGTTTGAATATCTCAAAACTTACAACATGGTCGCCTTTATGTACCTGACCATGACAATATTGCTGTCGCTCGGCGTCAAAGGCATGGAAATGAGGTTAAAAACCGATGACTGATCCCCAACTAAACCCAAATGCAATGATTGTAATTCGCAATATGGATAAGCATTTTGGTCACGTGCAGGCGGTCAACGACGTGAGCCTGGAAATTGAAACGGGGCAGGTGGTGGTGATCATTGGCCCCAGCGGCTCCGGCAAATCGACCCTACTGCGCTGCATTAACCACCTTGAAGTACCCACCGCCGGCGATATTTGGGTAGACGGCATCCATTTGAGCAAACGCACCAAAGATATCAACGCCGTGCGCCGGGAAGTGGGCATGGTTTTTCAGCAGTTCAACCTGTTTCCGCACCTGACCGCGCTGGAAAATATTACCATTGCCCAGCGGGTAGTGCGCAAACGCAAAAAATCCGAAGCCGTGGAAATTGCCAAAAAACAGCTCGCCCGCGTCGGCATTCCGGAAAAGGCCAACTCGTATCCCGGCCAGCTTTCCGGCGGGCAACAGCAGCGAGTGGCCATTGCCCGCGCGCTGGCCATGAACCCCAAAATTATGCTGTTTGATGAACCAACCAGCGCCCTCGACCCGGAAATGATCAAAGAGGTGCTGGATGTAATGCTCGATTTGGCCAAAGAGGGTATGACGATGGTGGTAGTTACCCACGAAATGGGCTTTGCCCGCAACGCCGCCGACCGCATCATTTTTATGGACGAGGGCCGGGTGATTGAAGATACCACACCCAACGAACTGTACACCAACCCGCAGCACGAACGCACCAAGCTATTCCTGAGCAAAATCTTAGATTGAGCCAACTTAATTTATGCCGTACACGCTAGTTGAATCTTATCCCCGCCTCTGGTCGCTGGAGGCGGGGCGGATAATGGTTGTAACGGATCTGCATGGTGACTGGGATGCCTACAGCCGCTACCGTGACCGGTTTTTATTTTTGCAGGCGCAGGGGTTGGCCGACTGCCTGCTGTTTACCGGCGATCTGATTCACGCCGATGACCCCGACAACGACGATTCGCTGGAAATTGTGCTCGATGTCATCGCCTTGCGCCGGGCTTTTGGCGACGCCGTTATTTACCTGTGCGGCAACCACGAACTCCCCCACATTTACGGCATCAGCCTGTCTCGCGGCGAGCGCGTGTACACCCCCGCTTTTGAAAAAAGTTTAACCCGCAGCGGCCTGCGCGCGGAAGTGCTGGCCCTGTTTGACTCGCTGCCATTTTATATTCGCACCCGGGCCGGCATCAGCCTTACCCACGCTGGCGCGGCCTCGGTCATCAGCGTTCCGAGCGCGCCTCCCAAGTTATTTAACTGGAGTCATCAGGAAATTTTAGCGTGGGCCGACCGGACGCTGGTCGGGGAAGATACCGAGGCGCTGCGCCGCGGCTTTGTGGAGCGCAACAATCAGGTACCGTATCATCTGCTGGCCAACTACTATCTCGCCGTGTCTGACCCGGCCGATCCGCGCTACAATGATCTGCTGCGCGGCTTTATTGCCAGCAACCACCCCGATTTTTTCCGGGTGCTGTGGCCAGCCCTGTTTACCCGCAACGAAGCCGAATACGGCAGCGGCGATTACCGCATCTTTCTGGAGGCGCTGCTCCAGGCGTTATCCGCGGATTATACGCCGCAGCACACTCTGATTGCCGGCCACATGGCCGTGAGAAAGGGCCACAAAATTGTGGCCGGCCAGCATTTACGGCTGGCCAGCGGCGCGCACGCCCATCCCCGCGAAGAGGGCCTGTACCTGGTTTTCGACGCCGCCCGGCCCATTAAAGATATTCACGACCTCACGCGCCGGGCCAGCAGCGTGTTTAAATAGCCGGCAGCCGCTCGGGCGGAATATCTTTGAGCAGCGGGTTGCCGGCATCCCGTTTGGAGACAATGGGCGCAGCCACACCCCAGTCAATGCCCAGCGCCGGGTCGTTCCAGGCCACGCCAAACTCATCGCTGCCGGTGTAATAATTATCCACCACATAAAACAACGTCACATCGGTTAGGCCCACAAAACCGTGCGCCACCCCAATGGGAATATACAACCCCTGCAAACTGTCGGCGCTGAGCAGCAGCGTATGCCCCACGCCCCGCGTTGGCGACCCCGGCCGCAGGTCAAACAGGCCCACCCGGATGGCGCCGCGCAGTACCGTCCAGTAATCTACCTGCTCAAAATGATAGTGTAGCCCCCGCAGCACCCCCGCCGTCGACTCCGACCGGTTGCACTGCAACCTGTCCCAACTGCGCTGCGGAAACCACTCCTTGCGAAACGTTTCCATAAACCGGCCCCGGTCGTCGCCGTAAGCGTCAAACGAGACCACCTGTACGCCGTCAATTTGCGGCAAATTTTCAATTTTGGGCATTCCCGTACCTCCAGCAATTTTCAAACTGTGCCATTGTATCAGCATCAAGCAGCGGCGTCAATCACTTTGCCGCTGTTTGCGGCCCGTGCTATACTGCTGCTACTATGACCAACGAATTTACGCACCAAACCTATCTATCGCCCTTTTCATGGCGCTACGGCAGCAACGACATGCGCCACATTTGGAGTGAAGCCCACAAACGCCGCACCTGGCGGCGGCTGTGGGTTGCCCTGGCCGAGGCGCAACAATCGATGGGGCTGGTTACCCAGGCCCAGGTTGATGACCTGCGCGCCCACGCCGATGACATCGACGTGGACCGCGCCCATCAAATAGAAGCCGAAATCTTTCACGATTTGATGGCCGAAGTAAAAACCTACGCCGAACAATGCCCGGTGGGCGGCGGCATTATCCATTTGGGCGCAACCTCAATGGATATTGAAGACAACGCCGACGCCCTCCGCCTGCGCGAAAGCCTGGATTTGATTCTGGCCCAACTAACCGACTTGCTGCGCGAAACCGCCGTGCAAATTGAACGCTGGGCCGGCGCGTCGATCATCGGCTTTACTCACCTGCAACCCGCCGAACCGACCACGCTTGGTTACCGGCTGGCCCAATACGGTTTTGACCTGCTCACCGATTTGGCCGAACTGCGCCGCGCTCGCAACGCCATTTGCGGCAAAGGCTTCAAAGGCGCGGTCGGCACTTCGGCCTCGTACGAAGAGTTGTTGCGCGCGCCCATCAGCGATGCCTCCGGCGCGACTGCCGCCAGCCAGTGGAGCGCCGCCCAGCTCGAAGCCAAAATTATGGCGGCCATTAATCTGGAACCGTTCCCGGTGTCCACCCAAACCTACCCGCGCAAACAGGATTGGCTGGTGATCAACGCCCTGGCCGGGCTGGCGGGGTCGCTCTATAAATTTGCGTTTGACCTGCGCCTGCTGCAAGCGCCAACCTTGGGGGAACTGGCCGAGCCGTTTGGCCGCAAACAGGTTGGTTCCAGCGCCATGCCCTTCAAACGCAACCCCATCAACGCCGAAAATATTGACAGCCTGGCCCGCTTTGTGGCCACCCTGCCCCGCGTGGCCTGGGATAACGCCGCCCACTCGCTGCTGGAACGCACCCTTGACGACTCGGCCAACCGCCGCGAGGTGCTGCCCGCCGCCTTTTTGGCCACCGACGAAATTGTGCGCCGCGCCACCCGCCTCATCCGCGATTTACGGGTAGACGAAGCGGCCATGGCCCGCAACCTTGAAAAATACGGCACCTTCGCCGCCACCGAACGGGTGCTGATGGCCGGCGTAAAGCAGGGCGCTGACCGGCAGGACATGCACGAGATTATCCGCGAGCACAGCCTGGCCGCCTGGGCCGAAATTGCGCAGGGCCGGCCCAACCCGCTGGCCGAGCGCCTGTTCAACGATGACCGCATCACCCGCTACTTAACGTTGGCCCAAATCACCTACCTGCTCGACGCCAGCCACTACGTTGGCGACGCGCCGGAACGGGCGCGCACCATCGCCTATCAAATTAAAAACGCCCTTGGAGCCACAGGTTGAGCATTAACGCGATTACTTTTGATTTTTGGCAAACCCTCTACAAAAACCGGCCGGTTGACCACAGCGCCCGCCTGTATCAACTCAAAGCCGACATTGAACGTGGCAGCGGTCAATCCTTTACAGTTGAGCAAATCAAGGCCGCGGTCGGTGTGGCCCGCGATACCTGGAGCCGCACCTGGGCCATTGAGCACCGCACCCTCAGCGCCCACGAATGGCTGACCGTAATGCTGGCGGCGCTGGAAACGAGCATCCCCGCCACCCATCTGCACGACATTGAAACCCGCATGGAAAACAGCCTGCTGGAAGTGCCGCCGGAGCCGGTGACAGAAATCGCCGCCGTGCTGCCCGCGCTCGCGGCGCGTTACCGGCTGGGCGTCATCTCCGATACCGGCCTCACGCCGGGCCGGGTGCTGCGCCAGATTCTGGAAACCGATGGCTTTGCCGGCTACTTTACCCAGCTCACCTTTTCCGATGAAATTGGCCGCAGCAAACCTCACCCCGATGCTTTTTTGATCACGCTGGATAAGCTCAACGCTGCGCCGGAGCAGGCGGTTCACATTGGCGATCTGCTGCGCACCGATGTGCTGGGCGCGCAGGGCGTGGGCATGCGCGGCGTGCAATACGTCGGCGTCAGTCGCGATGACTGGTCGATGGGGCAGGCCTATCCGCCCGAAACCGAAGTTATCCCCGATGCGGTCATTGCCAGCCACACCGAACTGCTGCCGCTGCTGGCGCGATGGAACGGCGCTGGCTAATCGCTTTGACTTTTGCCCCCAATCGGGTTATGATTCTGGCCTGTTTAGGGAGACGTTCAACCGTCTCCCGTTTGTTTGTCAGTGGTAACGATTCTCACCCACATTCCCCCGGCCAATTTCGGTGACGGTTTGCGCGGCTTTGCCGCGCAAACCGTCACCGAAACATCATCCCCTCCCCGCCAACGGGGAGGGGGCAGGGGGAGGGGTACAAAAATCGCTTTTGCCCGAAACCAGAGCAAAGGATTGCGAATCACCTTGAATCAACAACACCCCTTTATTCCCGTCGCCGAGCCGCTGCTGGCCGGCAACGAGCTAAAATACGTCACCGAATGCGTACAAAGCGGTTGGGTGTCGTCGCTGGGCAAATACGTGCGCGATTTTGAACAGCAGTTTGCCGCCTACTGCGACGCACAATACGGCGTGGCCACCTTTAACGGCACGGTAGCCATTCACCTGCTGGCGGCCACGCTCAACCTTGGCCCCGGCGATGAAGTGATTATGCCCGGCCTTACTTACGTGGCCAGCGCCAACGGCATCCGTTACACCGGCGCCACGCCCGTTTTTGTCGATTCCGAACGCGACACCTGGAACATAGACCCCGCCACCGTTGAGGCGGCCATCACACCGCGGACCAAAGCGATTATGGCCGTGCATCTGTACGGTCACCCGGCCGATATGGCCCCGCTGCGCGACATCGCCGACCGGCACGGGCTGCTGCTGCTGGAAGACGCCGCCGAAGCCCACGGCGCGCGCTATCGCGGCCAACGCGTGGGCGGGTTGAGCGACGCCGCCATTTTCAGCTTTTACGGCAACAAAATCATCACCACTGGCGAAGGCGGCATCATTGTCACTAACAACCGGGAGTGGGCCGAACGCGCCTTCTTTTTGGAAAATCAGGGCCGCTACAACGACAACCCCTACTGGCACCCGGAAGTGGCCTTCAATTACCGCATGACCAATATTCAGGCGGCCATTGGGCTGGCCCAACTTGAAAAAATCGATGACCTGCTGGCCATTCGCCGCAACAACGCGGCCCACTACAACCGGCGGCTGGCCGACATCCCCGGTCTGACGCTGCCGCCGCAAGCCGGCTGGGCCGAAAATGTCTACTGGATGTACTCGGTGATTGTGGAGGATGAGTTTGGCCTGGGCCGCGACGAGCTGCGCGACCGGCTGCGCGCCGCCGGCATCGACACGCGCCCGTTCTTTTACCCGGTCCACACCCTGCCTATGTACAACACCGGCCAATCGCTGCCGGTAGCCGAGGATTTGGGCCGGCGCGGCATCAACCTGCCATCCGGGGCCACCCTCACCCCCGAGCAGATTGACTACATTTGTGACACCCTTAGCAATTTTAGATTTTAGATTTTGGATTGCTTGAGTAAATCCAAAATCTAAAATCCAAAATCGAAAATCGAATGCGCATTGTCATTTTAACTTACGAAAGCCTGTACTCTAACCTGATGACCGAACGCCTGCTCAAGGAATATCCGGGGCAGGTGGTGGGCATTGTCCGCTCCGACTGCCTGATTTACAAAAAGAGCCTGCCGCAGGCGCTGCTCTATTTGCTGCAAAAGGCCGGGCTGCGCTTTGTGGGGCGCAAGGCGCTGGAGCTGTTTCAAAGCCGGGCCACGGCCATCGCCATGAAATTGATTGGCCGCCAGCCCAAAGTCCATTCGCTGCGAGACATGCGCCACATTTACAACGTGCCGGTCATCGGCTCCACCAACGTCAACAGCCCCGAAACCCGCGCCCAGCTCGAAGCCTGGCAGCCGGACCTCATCCTGTCCATCTACCTCAACCAATTCATCGGCGGCAAAGTCATCAACCTGGCCAAACTCGGCACGCTCAACATTCACCCCGCGCTGCTGCCGCGCAATCGCGGCCTGTGGCCTTATTTTTGGGTGTTTGTTAACGGCGACAGGGAAACCGGCGTGACCGTCCATTGGGTCGATACCAAATTTGATACCGGCGATCTGCTGCTGCAAGAAAAAATTGAGATTGAGCCAACCGATACCGTCACCTCGCTCAGTTACAAAAGCAGCGTGATTGGCGCAGACATGCTGGTAAGGGCCGTCAAATTATTTGAGGCCGGCAACCCGCCGCGCCTGCCGCAGGACCACAGCCAGGCCAGCTACTATTCTGTGCCCACCCGCGCCGACCAGCACCGTTTCAGACAAATGGGCGGCCAATACGGCACTATTTTTGACCTGTGGAAATACATGTAATCAATTACCAATTATCAATAACGAATGACCAAAAATCCGTGAGGGTTATTTTGGTCATTCGTCATTCGTGATTCATAATTCAAAATTCACAATTCAGTTAGCGTCTTTGGTTTTTCGCCACTTAAAAAGGTGGCGAGTTGCAAGTAGCGGGTGGCGGGTAAAAACGCGCCACTTGCCACCCGCCACCGCTACCGACTACGACCAGGTGCATTGTGGCGAACATTCTGTGACACTAACCAATTCATAATTTTTAATGAAAGCATCCATCGTTCTGCCCACGTACAAGGAAAAAGACAACATTGTCGAGCTGATTCAGGCCATTTTTGCCGCGCTGGACGCCAGCCTGGATTACGAAATTGTAGTTGTTGACGACAACAGCCCGGACGGCACCGCCGAAGCCGTGCGCCACAATTTTGGCGATGACTCCCGGGTGCAGCTGTTTGTCCGCACCACCGAGCGCGGCCTGGCCACCGCCATTCGCTACGGCGCCGAGCGGGCCGCCGGCGACATTTTGGTGTTTATGGACACCGACTTCAACCACGACCCGGCCATTTTGCCGCAAATGATCAAATTTCTGGAATACTACGACATTGTGATTGGCTCCCGTTTTGTGATGGCCGGCGGTATGGAAGACAAATTTCGGCAATTTTCCAGCCTCATTTATAATTACGCCATCCGGCTTCTGTTTGGCACCCCCGTCCACGACAACCTCAGCGGCTTTTTTGCCATCGACCGCAGCAAGCTCTTCGCCATGGACCTCGACCAGATTTACTACGGCTACGGCGACTATTTTATCCGCCTGCTGATGGTGGCCCACAAACGCGGCTACAAAATGCTGGAAATCCCGGTATTTTACCGGCTGCGTCTGCACGGCCACAGCAAAACGCAATTCCTTTCGATTTTAACGCAGTACACGCAGGCGCTGCTGGCCCTGCGCTTTAAACTGTGGACAGGCAGAATGCGATGAGCGATGAGCGAACCAACCGTGACCCCCGGCCCACCGATGACGATGCGGCCAACAACTCGCTGCCGGAAATTGACGAAGGACCGTCGCCCGAGCCGGTAGACGAAATTCAGGCGGTGCTGTTTGCGGCGGCCCAGGCCGGCGCCAAAACCGACCTTGAATTTGAAGAGTTGATCACCCGCCAGTTGCCCAACATTGAACCGGCCGACGCCGACGAAGTCAAACGGGCGCTGGCCGAGGCAGCCCGCACCGGCCTGCCCACTGAAGTCGATTTTGACCACCTGCCGGCCCCGACCAAACCGCTGGAGCCGGTCAAACCCGCGCCGGCTCCGGACACCCCGCCGCCGGCTGCCGCCGTTAAACCGCCGGCCCCCAAACCGCAGCCGCCGCCCAAAGTTCCGCCCAAGCCCGCGCCCATCTTTGCCGCCCCGGCCGATTTTAGCCTGATTCTGGCGCTGTTTGTGGTGTTTAGGGTGCTGGCCCTGTTTTTGCTGCGGCCCGGCGGTTTTATCCGCGACTGGTCAGATTTTGACACCTACTTTGGCATCGCCGCCCTGTCTGATTACGGGCTGCACCCGTTTTTTAATTTTTGGCTGGAATGGCCGCCGCTCATTCCGTGGCTGGCTGTGGGCGCGTACAGGTTATCGCTGCTGCTGCCGCCGTGGAGCGACGATCCCCGGCTGTGGTTTGTGCTGCTGATGGGCGGGGTGTTTTTGCTGTTTGAGGTGGGCAACTTCTTCCTGCTGAGCCGGCTGGCCCGCCGCCTGTATCCCAACCCGGAAACCACCGGCCGGGTGTTGTGGCTGTACGCCCTGCTCTTTGCCCCCATTTACTCAATGCTCGGCTTTTTTGATGGCGTGGCCCTGTTCTTTATGCTGCTGGCGCTGGACTGGCTGCTGGCCGAAAACCGCTCGCTTTCGGCGGTGGCCGTGGGCGTGGGCATTGTGGTTAAAATCATTCCCGTAATTACCCTGCCCATCGCTGCCCGGCGGCTGTGGTATCAGCATCAAAAAGACAACCGCGAGGCCGCCATCGAAGTGGGGCTGTACGCGGTGATTTGCGGGCTGGCCGTGTTTGTGTTGCTGGCCCCGTTTCTGTTTTGGGGCTCCGAGTGGGTGCTGGCCTCTTTCCGCTCGATGGCCGGCCGTTCCAGTTGGGAAACGGTTTGGGCGCTGCTGGAAGGGTACTACGGCTTCGGCGTCGTCCTTGGCGACCGGCTCAATCCGGCCGAAACCGGCTTTGCCGCGCACCAAAGCTGGCTGCCGTGGTGGGGCATTACCGCCGCTTTTGCTCTGGGCTACCTGCTGCTCTTTTTGCGCCAGGCCGATTACAGTCAATCGCGCAACGTGCTGGCCTTTGGCGGGCTAACCGTCAGCCTGTTTTTGTTATACAACAAAGGCTACAGCCCGCAGTTTTTGGTGTACCTGCTGCCGTTTATGGTGCTGCTTATGCCCAACGCTCGCGGCGTGATTTACGCGCTGGTGCTGACCGGCCTCAACGTGCTGGAGCAGCCGGTCTATTTTGTGCTGCTGCCGCACGAAACCTGGCTGCTGGTGGTAGTGGTGCTGGCCCGCACCCTGCTGTTGGCGCTGCTGGCGCTGGAATTTGGGCTGATCCTGTGGCCGCTCAAAGAAAGCGCCGGCGGGCTGGCCAACGCCCATCGCTACCTGCCGCGAACAGTGGCCGGGCTGGCGCTGCTGATACTGCTGGTGCTGCTGCCGGTTTCGGTGCGCGCGCTGAATAACGAGCAGTTGACCCATACCCCGGTTGGAATCATGACCAGCCTGCTGGACCTGCACGCCGAGTCGCCCAAATCGCGGCTGCTGCTCAGTGATCAGGCTACCTATCGTCAGCTTTACCCCTACCTGCAAAACAAATTTGATATGCGCCTCACCGATGGCCAGCAAAAAGGCTACAGCGCCACCCTCACCATTCCGCAACTGCTGGACGGGCAGCAGCGAGTCTGGATTTTGCCCACCGGCCCGCAGGGCAAACGGCTGCAAACGGCCGTAGAAAGCCGCGGCACAGAGCTAACCAGCTACACCATCAACGGGCTGGGCACAGCCTCGCTTTACTCCTTTGAGCCAAACCCGCTGCCGATCATCCCGCCGGCCCGCTTCATCGGCGGCATTGAGCTGCTCACCCATCACGTTAATATTCAATCCGATGCCGTAACCGTTGATTTGTATTGGCGGGCGCGCCAGCCGCAAAACCAAAACCTCACCGTTTTCACCCAACTCATCAACAGCGATGGCGAACTGGTGACCAGCCACGACAGCGTGCCAAACAACGGCGCCGCGCCGGTTACCGGTTGGGAGCCGGGCGTGGTTCAGCTCGACCGCCACCGTATTGAACTGCCGCCCAGTTTTCCGCCGGGCGATTACACCCTGCTGGTGGGGCTGTACAACAACTCCAACGAACGTGTCGGCGGAATCGACCCGCAGGGGGTTGGTTTTGCCAATCGGGCCGTCCCGCTCGAAGTGCTGCGCTTTCAATAAGCAGACGCCTTGCCGCCAAACCCCGTTTCGGTTACAATGGGGGGTGAGTTAAAACGCCAACACCCAAAGCCGAACTCCAAAACCCAACACAGAGGAAAATCGTGGCAGACAGCGGCTACAAAAGCATTAGCCGGATCGACGCAGATCAAAAAAAGATGCATGGCTGGTACGTGCGGGTTTACTTCAAAGGCCAAATGCACGCCAAATTTTTTAGCGACTCCCGCTACGGCAGCCAAAGCGAAGCTCTGGAAGAAGCCGTTATCTACCGCAACGCCCTCGAAGAAAAACTGGGCAAGCCGCGCAGCGAGCGAACAGTGGTCAGTCTCAGCCCGCGCAATACATCGGGCGTGGTGGGGGTACGGCGGCGGCGCAAATCCTCTCGGCGCGGCAACCCCGATGGTTACGAAATTTACGAAATCACCTGGAGTCCCGAGCCGGGTAAAATGAAACGCACCTCGGTATCCATCAACCACTACGGCGAGGAAGAAGCCCTGCGCCGCGCGATGGAAATTCGCAAACAGAAAGAACGTGAAATCTACGGCAGTGAAACCCCCGCCGACCCGGCCAACGATTATGACTAAACGCAGACCGCCTAAAAACCAGCCCGACTCCGATTTTGCAACCTTGTTGCGGCTGGGCACACAGGCCTTGCAGCAAGGCCAGGCCGAAAAAGCCGCCGCGTTGTTGGAGCGCGCCCACCGGCTCAACCCCACCGATTATCACGTTACCCTCAATTTGGCCGGCGCTTATATTTTGCGCAAAAAATTCCAGCAGGCCATCGAACTGCTGGAACCACTCAGCCAGCGCGAACCCAACGACCCGATGGTTTGGACCAATCTGGGCGCGGCCTATCTGGGCAATCCCATTTTGGCCAAAGATGAGCACCACCACAAGGCCATCGATGCCTTCAAAAAAGCGTACCACATCGATGCTCAAACGCCGCACGTGGCTTACAACCTGGGGCTGATCTATCGTGACCGCCACGAAACAGACGAGGCCATTGCCTGGTTCAAACGCGCTCTGGCTACCAACCCCGCCGACAAAGACGCCAGAAATTACATCCGGCAGCTCTCCGAGCAGCACGATAACAGCCCGCTCCACTAACTTTCCCGCCTGCTTTGAAATTAAACCCGCCGCCGGGTATATTCTCTTTAAATAGCGTAGGGGCGCTTCGCGAAGCGCCCCTACCTATCCAATCAACGGAGTAGATCACGCTTATAGCGTGACTGTAGTTTTGGACTCCGGTAATTTCAAAGGAATGTAACAGTTCCAGCGACACAGCAACAGGGAATGAAAATCTTTCAACCCCCACCCGTCGCTGCGCGACTCCCTCCCCCTGATAGGGGGAGGGGAATGAAAGATGTGGGTGGCGGCAGGCGCTACGCGCCTGCCGCCACCCGCGAAAAAAAATCCCCCCTCTCCCAGAGGGAGAGGGGGTAGGGGGTGAGGGTTAGCCAACTTTATTTTCAAAGGAGACAAACTATGACTCAACGCGCCCACGATAACGGGCCATTCAAAGAATTTGATTTTGGCCAGTGGTTTGCCGAAAATATGCACGGCTGTCGCAGAGAGCGACACTTTGATCCCGACGAGATTTTTGGCGAGAAATTTGGCCGGCACGTGCGCAACGCCTGGAAGGAACAGCTTTTGGCCATGCGCGATGTCATCGACGCAGCGATTGAGCACCTGGAAAAGCCCGAGCCGCCGCGCCGGGCCTAACTCTACGACACCAGCTCGTAAGGCAGGTGCGGGATACGGTTAATGTAGCGCACGTGCAGCCGGCCGTCCCGGTCAAAATCCAGCCGGGTGATGGCCGTGTTAAAATGGTGATACACCAACCCCCGGCCCGGCAGTTGGCCGATGAGCGCCTTAATCAGCGCATCAATAAAACCGCCGTGCGACACAATGGCGATGGTATCATCGGTTTCAGCCCATTTGCGCAACTGGTGCGCTACGCGAATAGCCCGGCCCTGGCCGGTGGGCCAATCTTCCTGACCATTGCGCACATCCCACCAGCCGGCATCGGTAACAGTATCGGGGATAACGTAATTGGGGAACTCCTCCGAAATTTCGGTGCGCAGTTTGCCGGGGTAACCCACAATTCCCCGCTCGTCCGGGTGATCCAGATAAATCCCGCCAATTTCGTGAATATCAACCCAAATTTCTGGTTTCAATCCCAGCGCCTGCCCCACCGGCTGCGCGGTTTGCATGGCCCGGTGCATAGCGCTGCAATACAGCCGGGCAATGCCGTAACCCTGCACCGTTTTCACGGCGGTGTCTTCGGCGTTAACGCCAAACCGCTGTTCGGGGTGCGCCGCCTCGGCCAGATGCTGCGCCAGCAGCCGCGCCTGCCGCTGGCCCAAATCGGTCAGGATTGGATCGCACACGCGGTCGCGCATGTCGGGCAGAGCGTTGTTGGTAGATTGCGCGTGCCGGAGAATATACAATTGCATCAGTCAACCTCTTTCATTGTCAATCAACTTCTTTCATGGTCAGACCGATGCGCCCCCGGTTGGCATCGACGCTGAGTACTTTCACTTTGACAATATCGCCCACACTGACCACCTCAAACGGGCTTTTGATAAACCGATTGGCCATCTGGCTGATATGCACCAGCCCATCCTGCTTAACCCCAATATCCACAAACGCGCCAAAATCAACCACATTGCGCACCGTGCCGGTCAGCACCATCCCCTCTTTCAAATCCGACATCGACAGCACATCCTGCCGCAGCAGCGGCGGCGGCAGTTCGTCGCGCGGGTCGCGGCCCGGCTTGGCCAGCGATTCCAGAATGTCGGCCAGCGTGGGTTGGCCCACCTCCAGCCGGGCAGCCAGTTCAGCCAGATTACCCTGCCGCAGTTTATCAACCTGGCCCGGCAACGATTTTTCATCGCCGCGCACATTGAGGTAGGCAAACAGCCGCTCCACCACCGGGTAGCTTTCCGGGTGGATAAAAGTGTTGTCCAGCGGGTCATCGCCGCCGGGAATTTTCAAAAAGCCGATGGCCTGTTCGTAGGTTTTGGCCCCCAGCCCCTTCACCTTTTTCAGCTCGGCCCGCCGCCGAAACGGCCCGTTCTCCTCGCGCTGCTTCACAACCGCGTCGGCCACGCGGCGGCTGATACCGGCTATGTAACTGAGCAACGGCGCGCTGGCCGTGTTCACATCCACGCCAACGTGGTTAACCGCGCTCTCCACCACCCCATCGAGCGCGCCGGCAAGCTGCTTTTGGTTGACATCGTGCTGGTACAACCCCACCCCAATTGATTTCGGATCGATTTTAACCAGCTCGGCCAGCGGGTCTTGCAGCCGGCGGGCAATTGAAACCGCGCCGCGCATGCTCACGTCCAAATCGGGGAACTCGGCGCGGGCCAGCTCGCTGGCGGAGTACACCGACGCGCCGGCCTCGCTGACGATGATGTAGGCCGGGCTGCGGCCCTGCAGCGTTTTACCCGCCTCGGCGATGACTTCCGCCGCCAGCGACTCGGTTTCACGGCTGGCGGTGCCATTGCCAATGGCCAAAATATCGACCCCGTTAGCCAGCAGTTTGAGCAGTTCGGCTTTGGCCTCTTTCCAACGTTTTTGCGGCTCGTGGGGGTAAATGGTGACGCCGCCCAAAAACTTGCCGGTGGCATCGACCACGGCCACTTTGCAGCCGGTGCGGAAACCGGGGTCGACGCCGGCCACGGTTTTGCCTTTGACCGGCGGTTGCAGCAACAACTGGCGCAGGTTGGCGGCAAAAGTATCGATGGCGTGATCGTCGGAGTTTTCGGTCAATTCGCCGCGCAGCCCGGTTTCGATAGACGGGGCCAGCAGCCGCTTGTACCCATCGGCCACGGCTTCGCGCAGGTGGCCGGTAAACACGGAGCGCGGATTTTTGATGACCATATTTTGCATGCGGGCCACCAAATCGTCGTCCGGGCTGTCGAGTTTAACTTTGAGCACACCCTCGCGCTCACCGCGGTTGATGGCCAGCAGCCGGTGCGGCGGTACTTTGCTCAACTGCTCGCGGTAGTCGTAATAATCGGTAAAAATGCCGCGCGGGTCTTTGCTTTTATCGCCCACACTGGTCACCAAAAAGGCTTCGCGGCGAGTCCGGTCGCGCACGGCGGCGCGCACGGTGGCGTCTTCGGCCACCCGCTCGGCGATGATGTCGCGCGCGCCGGCCAGCGCCTCCGCCGCCGACGGGACGTCATCGTTGAGAAAAGCGGCGGCCAGTTGCTCCACGTTACCGCTGGTGGTGGCCTGCGCCAGAATTTGCTCGGCCAGCGGTTCCAGGCCGCGCTCGCGGGCAATGGTGGCCCGGGTGCGGCGTTTGGGTTTGTAAGGCAGGTACAGGTCTTCTACTTCTTGCAGAGTGGCCGCCGCCGCGAGGCGCGCCCGCAGCTCGTCGGTCAGTTTGCCCTGCTCCTCAATGCTGGCCAGCACGGTTTCTTTGCGGGCTTCCAGATTGCGCAGGTAGGTGAGCCGTTCCAAAATGGTGCGGAGTTGGGCCTCGTCAAGGCCGTCCGTTACTTCTTTGCGGTAGCGAGCCACAAACGGAATGGTGTTGTCGGCGTCAAACAGTTCAATGGAGCGGGCCACCTGATCGGCGCGCACGTCCAGTTCGGCGGCGATGGTTTGAGCAAAGTTGATGGTCACAAATATTCCTCGCTGGGTGAATTCAAACGGATGTGACTAAAATGAGTAGGAAAGCGCCGCAGGCCGGGGGGCTTGGGGGGTAGTCCCCCCCAATTCCCTCCTTCTCTAACTCAGTTTGGTCACGCCCAATTCAAACGGATAGATTACCACGGAAAAACAGTTGGGGCAAAAGAATCGAAAAAGCCGGGCTGCCACGACCCGGCTCTTTCAAAAGGAGGAGAAGAGAGCGTCAACTCTATTGACAAGCACCAGTATAGCATTCGCTGCCGGGCCAAACTTGACGCGAATTTGATGTTTACCCTACGGAAACTATACCGCCGCCAACCACCACCGCCGAAGACTGGGGCAATCTTGTCAAATCAAAATTCCGCACCTACAATTCTATCAATTGCGAATTGCGATTTTACATTTTGGATTTTGGATATAATACTGCGAACAGAATGAGACTTTAACTTTTGAGAATCTGTTATGTCATGCCCGAATGTTTTTATCGGGCATCCACCTGTCTAGATTCCCGCTAAAAACATGCGGGAATGACGGCCAAAAAGTGCAGGTTTCAAACTGATTTCAGTAAAGTTACGCAGTTGGATGTCATTTAAGGGCGCTTCGCGCAGCGCCCCTACATTCGCAGAAAGCGGAGTCCAAAACTGTAGTTTTGGACTCCTGCCACAAACTTTTGGAAGCCGGGGCAGGAACGCACCCTGATTCCTGAATTCTGACCCCTGATTCCTATTTCCACAGGAGTTTATTTTTTGCGCCATTCGAGCCGTTACTTTTTGCTGGGGCTGATCGCCGCAGCGATTTTTATCATCTTCAACTGCGCCGGTTATTTGCTTATCAATTTGTTTCTCACCGGGCCGAGCGCAGCGCCAGCGCCAGCCCAATCTGTGGCAGACGCGCCAACGCCGGCGCCGGTAGTCAGCTTTTCAACGCCCACCCCGGCCATGCTGGTTGATGCCCCGCCCGCAGCGCCGGTCACCGCCGCGCCGGCGCTGCCAGCCGAAACACCCACGCCGGTCATCGCCACCCCCACCGCCGGCCCCACCAGCACATCGACCCCCAACCTGCCGCCGGCCACCGCCGCGCCGGGCCAACTGGAAATTGTCAGCCACAAAAGTTACATCGACTCGCTAGGCTGGTATCACATTGTCGGCGAGGTGCAAAACAACGCCGACACGCCGATGGAATACGTTGAAGTAATGGCCAAACTGTACGACACCGCCAACGAAGTGATTGGCACCAAACTCACCTTTACCGCGCCGGATGTTATCTTTCCCGGCGGTTCGGCCCCGTTCGATATTATCGCCCTGCGGCAGTCGCAGTGGGAAAACATTGAAAATTACACGCTGCACGTTAAAGGCGATATGGCGGCCGGGTTGGAACAGCAAAATCTGGTACTGCTCAACCAGCAAAGCCTGTTAGAAAATGGCTTGATGGTGGTTTCCGGGCAGGTGCAAAATGTGGGCGAATCGCCCCGGCTGGCCAAATTGATTGTTACCCTGTACGACGCCGACCACAACGTGATCAACACCAGTTGGAGCTACGCCGATGCCGGAATCATCGCCGGCAACGAGACCGCCAACTTTGAAGTAAAAGTGCGGCACGATACCGACCCCAACAATTTTCAGTACCGCATCCAGATTGAAGAGGAGCCCATCGACTCAAAATAGCCGGTATCCCCCAAAAATCCTCTTTTGCCCCCCCATAATTTATGCTACAATGCCTGTAATTAAACGCCTCCTCACTTTAAAAGGCAGCGCCCATGAACAGGCAAGACATCGAACAAGCCATTGCAGCACTCCAGGCGCAGCGCTCAATGCTGGGTGATCCGGTTGTTGATGCCAGTTTAGCCGCCCTGCGACACCAGCTCGCCGGCCCCACCCATCAGTATATTTCAAACTCTGCCCTCCGCGGCGAACGCAAACAGGTAACGGTGATGTTTGCCGATATTTCCGGCTTCACCGCCATGAGCGAAAAGCTGGACCCCGAAGAAGTTCGCAGCACCATCAACGCCTGCTTTGAACGGTTGGGCGCGGCCATCGACCGCTACGGCGGACACATTGACAAATTTATTGGCGATGAAATTATGGCCCTGTTTGGCGCGCCGCTGGCCCACGAAAACGACCCCGAACGCGCCCTGCGCGCCGCGCTGGATATGATGACCGCCCTGGCCAATTTTAACCGCGAACACGCCGGCCAGTTGCCCAAACCGCTGGCGCTCCATTTTGGCATAAATTCCGGGCTGGTCATTGCCGGCGGCATTGGCACGGCTCAGCGGCAGGATTACAGCGTTATGGGCGATACCGTCAATTTGGCCGCCCGCCTGGAAGACCTGAGCGAAGCCGGCGAAATTTTGGTGGGTGAAGCCACCTATCGCCGCACCGCCCCCATGTTTGAATTTGAAGCTTTGCCGCCGGTAACGGTAAAAGGCAAAGCCCGGCCGGTGCAGGTTTACCGGCTGCTCAAAACCAAAACCGGCCGGGCCGGGCAGGTGCGCGGCATCGAAGGGCTGTCGTCGCCGCTGGTGGGCCGCACCCAGGAAATGGCCCTGCTCAAAGCCGCCCTGCAAAAATTTTATCAGGCCGATGGCAGCATCATCACCGTTACCGGCGAAGCCGGGCTGGGCAAATCGCGGCTGGTGCAGGAATTGGAAGCCATGTGCCGCAACAACGATGGCAGCGCCCGGTGGGCCTTTGGCCGCGCCCTCTCTCACGCCGACAGCGCCAGCTACCTGGCCGCCCGCGATATGCTGCGCGGCATTTTAGAAATTGCGCCCGAGGCCGCCCCCGCCGAAGTGGCAACCAGCCTGCGCCACCAGCTACAGGCCAGCCTGCCGGTTCAGGCCGATGACCTGTTTGCCTACCTGGGCCATTTGCTCGATGTGCCGCTGACCGACGCCGAACGGCAGCAGCTCAAATATCTGGATGGCCGCAAGCTGCACCAACTGGTCATTCAGGCCGCCGGTGAGCTGATTGCCGCCAAATCTCGCCAAACGCCGCTGGTGCTGGTGTGGGAAGACCTGCACTGGGCCGATCCATCGAGCCTGGAATTGCTGGAAGAACTCCTGCCGCTCACCCACAAACACGCGTTGCTGCTGGTGCTGGTTTATCGCCCGCCGGTGGCAACCAGCCGGATGGCCCAATTTCACCAAAATTTGACCACCGCCTTTATGCCGCAGCACCTGTGCATCGATCTGCCGCCGCTCACCCCGGCCGAAAGCACCGAACTGCTGCACAACCTGCTGGGCCAAACCGCGCTGCCGCAGCCGGTAGTCAACAAAATTGTGGCCAAAGCCGAAGGCAATCCCTTTTACCTGGAAGAAGTGATCCGCTCGCTGCTGGACAGCGGCGCGCTGCTGCCCGCCGAAGACGGCCGGGGCTGGACCGTGGCCGCCAACCTGGAGCAAATCAGCCTGCCCGATACGCTGCAAGGCATCATCATGGCCCGCATCGACCAGTTGGAGCCGCCGGCCAAACGCAGTTTGCAGGTGGCCGCGGTGATTGGGCGCACATTTTCAACCCAAATTTTGGAGCAGGTGCTGCGCCGCCTGCCCGACGAACCGGCGGTGAATTTGTCCGCCCACCTGCTTAATTTGGAAAACAGCAATTTGATCGCCCGCCGCCAAAACGGGGCCGAGGCCGCCTTTTTGCATGTGTTCACCCAGGAATCGGTTTACAACAGCCTGCTGCGCAGCGACCGCCGCCAGATTCACCAGCAGGTTGGCGAAGCGCTGGAACACCTTATGCCCGGCGACGCCGACACGCTGCTGCGGCTGGGCTATCACTTTGAGCAGGCCCAGGATCGGCCGCGGGCGCTGGCCTATTTGCGCCGGGCCGCCATGCACGCCGCCGCCACTTACGCCAACCACGAAGCCAACGCCCTGTTCAAACGCGCTCTGGCCCAGCTTGACCCCACCGATTTTGCCGCGCGCTGGGATATTTTGCTGGAACAGGAACAGGTGCTCGACCGGCTGGCCGCGCGCCACGAGCAGGCCGACCTGCTTATCCAAATGCAAACTCTGGCCGAACTTCTGGCCGATGACCGCCGGCTGGGCCTTACCCACAACCGGCGCGCCATTTATTTTGACAAAATCAGCGAGTACCGGGCCGCCGCCGAAGCCGCCGAGGTGGGGCTGCGGGTAGCCCACCGTTCCGGCAACGAACACCTGCAAGCCCAAAGCCTCAACCTGCTGGCCCTCACCGCGTGGCGGCGCTACGACTACCGCGAGGTGCAGCGCTGGGCCGAAAAGGCGCTCGAGGCGTTGAAAGTAATTGGCGACCCGGCCGAGCGCGTGACCAGCCTGTTCCATTTGGGCCGGGCCAGCTACCGGCTGGGCCAGTACGATCTGGCGCTGCGCTACACGCAGGCCGCTCAGGAATTGACCCGGGACACCGGCAACCGCGATGGCGAGGCCGTGAGCCATGTGGTTTTGGGCTGGATTTACCAGCGTCTGGGCGACTACGACCGGGCCGAGCAGCATTTTTTGGCCAAATACAGCGTGCGCCAAACCCTGCGTGATCGCTACGGCGAGGCATCGGCGTTAAGCCACCTGGGCTGGCTGGCCTACGATCAGGAAAAACCCAAAGCCGGGCTGGATTACTGCTGGCAGGCGCTGGAAATTGCCCGCGAGATTCACGCCCGCGAGCACGAATCGGGGGCGTTGAGCGGCATGGCCCTCAACTACGAGCTGCTGGGTGAGTTGGACGAAGCCCGGCGGCACTATCAAAGCGCCGTGACCATCCACGATGAAATTGGCGCGACCACGCTGGCAATCTTTGATCGGGCCGGACTGGCCCGCATCGCGCTGGCCCAAAACAACCCAAACGCCGCCGAAACCTGCATAAAAATTGTGTCAGACTGGGTGCTATCGGGCAACGCCCAAAAATTCTGGGATCCGTGGATTATCTACCTGTCGAGCTACGAAGTGCTGACCGCGTTGGGATACGTCCACACCGCCCAAACCATCCTGGCCGAAGCCCACACCGTGCTGCAGCAGCGCGCCGGGCAAATCAGCGATGAAAATTTGCGCCACTGTTTTTTAACCCGGGTCAAAGCCAACCGTAATCTGGAGCAAGCCTGGAACAGCGTTGGAGTTTATCAATGAAGATAAAAATCTGGGGCGCGCGCGGCTCCACACCCGCCCCAATCCGGCCGGAAGCTATCACCGAAAAAATAGTTTCGGTCTTTTTGAGCATGGCCAGCAGCTCTGCCAAGCAAAAACAGGAGCTGCTCGAAACCCTGCTGGAGGAGCTGCCGGCCGATGCTACCACCGAAGAGGTGCAGGCCAGCCTGGACCACCGCCGCCAGGTCATCGAACTATATTTAAACCGGCTGTCGCCGCTGGCCGCCAGCACCGCCGGCGGCAACACCCCCTGCATCGAGGTTCGTTCCGGCAACGATATTTTCATCATCGACGCCGGCTCCGGGATCAGAGAGCTGGGGCTGGAATTGATGCGCGGCCCCTGCGGCGAAGGCAAAGGCGTGATCCACCTGTTGTTCAGCCATCCCCACTGGGACCACATTCAAGGGTTCCCCTTTTTCCGCCCGGCTTTTATTCCCGGCAACAAAATTTTTATGTACGGCGTGCACGATATGGAAGCGGCGCTGTATCGCCAGCAGGAGGCGATCAGTTTTCCCATTTCGCTGGATTATATGCAGGCCACCAAAACGTTCATTCAAATCAAACCCAACGAAATTCTGGATTTTGGCGACCTGCGCATTCGCAACATTTGCAATTACCACCCCGGCGATGCTTACAGCTATCGTTTTGAAAAAGGCAACAAAGCCTTTGTTTACGCCAGCGACGCCTCCTACCCCGACGGCATGGACATGCGCTCGTTTTTGAACTTTTTTGCCGATGCCGACCTGCTGATTTTTGACGCCCAGTTTACCCAGCGCGAGTCGGATGAAAAGGAGGACTGGGGCCACAGTTCATCGTTTGTGGGGGTAGAGATGGCCCAGCAGGCCAACGTTAAAAACCTGGCCCTGTTCCATTACGATCCCACCTATTCCGACCAGGATTTGGAAAAAATTCTGGAAGACACGCTCCGGTTTCAGCAAAACCAGTATCCCACCGCCACCCCGGTCAACGTGTTTATTGCCCAGGAGGGCCAAACTTTTGATCTGACCCCGCCGCAAACGGCCCAGGTACAGCAAGTGCCGGGCAGCAAAGCGGCCATCCTCAAACCGGCCGGCATTTTTGACGAGCACGTTACCGGCCAGCTACGCGAACAACTCAGCCAACTGGTTGCCAGCGAACTGCCGGCCCAGCTCATCATCGACATGTCTGAAGTGGAAATGCTGCAAGTGGCCGGGCTGCGCGGGCTGGTGAAGCTGCGCAAAGAGTACCAGGGCACGCCGATGGCCCTGGCCGGCCCGTCGATCAACGTGCAGCAGCTTATTGAGCTGGCCGGCTACATCGACTACTTTGCCATTTACCCCTCGGTGCATGTGGCGCTCAACGCTCTGCAAGCCCGGGAAACGCTCAATTTGCCGGGGCAGGTATTTAAGAACCGCTACAAAATTGAAGCCAAAATCGGCGAAGGCCGGCTGGGCACCGTTTTCAAAGCCGCCGATATTCAACAAAATTCGCCGGTAGCCATCAAAATTCTGTCGCCCTCGTTCAGCGAAACCGCCATCGACCAGTTTTTGCGGCAGGCCCGCCAGATTGTCAATTTGCACCACCCCAACATTGTTAACGTGTACGATTGCGACGAAGACCGCGGCATCGCTTTTATGGCCGAGGAAATTGTTGAAAACAGAACGCTGCGCGACATCATCGGCGAAGCCCACGGCCAGCCACTGCCGCTCAAAGTTGCGCTGAGCATCAGCC
Organism: Anaerolineae bacterium; assembly: GCA_022071955.1. Taxonomy (GTDB): domain Bacteria; phylum Chloroflexota; class Anaerolineae; order 4572-78; family J111; genus J095. Next base: position 21,877 of record JAJVIM010000027.1, on the reverse strand, counting down.
AGGGCATTATTCGGGCGCTGGAGTACGCTCACACCCACGGCATCATCCACGGCGATTTAAAGCCCAAAAATGTACTGCTGGCCGGCGGCGAAGTGAAGGTGAGCGATTTTGGGCTGGGCCGGCTGGAAGGCGGCAAAATTCTGTTTAATCTCAACGTGCCGCTGGCGCTGGGTTCCGCCCGTTACCTGGCCCCCGAGCAGGTGTTGGGCCACCCCATCGACGCCCGCACCGACCTGTACGCCTTTGGCGTAATTTTGTACGAGCTGTTTACCGGCGTGCCCATTGTTGAAGGCTCCGACCAGGAAATGGTAGAGAGTTACCGCATTCAGGCGCACAAACCGCCGCGGCAGATCAATCCCGGCCTGTCCCGCTCGCTGGAACATCTCATTCTCAAACTGCTGGACCGCGACCCAACCCGGCGTTACGCCACGGCCCGGCAGGTGCGGCTGGTGCTCAACAGCATGGCCGTTTCGGTGAGCCGGGACCCCGACCCGGGGGCTTTTGCCACGCAGCGCAGCCCACTGCTGGCCGGCCGCGATTCGGCGCTGAAAAAGCTGATGGCGTTGTGGGCAGAAACCGAACAGGGTCGCGGGCAGGTGGTGTTGATTCAAGGCGAGGTGGGATTGGGCAAAACCCGGCTGATTCAGGAACTCACCTGCCGGCTGAACCAGGCCACCGTGCTAATGGGCGATAGCCAACCGCTGCCGGGCTATCCGGCCTACCAGCCGTTTGTCTCGGCGCTGCAAGCTTACAGCCACACCCACAGTGCCATTGCCACCGAACTGTGGCAGGAAATCAGCCGGCTTGCCCCGGAACTGGGGCAGATCAACACCGGCTTTAAACAGCCGCCGGTTACAGACGCCGCCGGCGACCCGGAGGCCATTGTTCGGCTGGTGGCCGCCCAACCGTGGCTCATCATTTTGGATGACTTACAGTGGGCCGATCCGGGCAGCCTGAAACTGTTTGAATATCTGGCGCAGCGCACCCAACGCCTGCCGATGATGCTGGTAGCCACTGTTGATCCCGCCCCGCCCAACGACCAGTCCGATTGCGTCGAGCTGCTGGCCCGGCTGGCGGCTCAACCCAACACCAGCGCCATCACCCTCAAACCACTCACCGAAGCCGAACTCAAAAAGCTGCTCGAAAGCATCTGGCTGCAATCCATCCCGGCAGACCTCGGCACCGCCATTTTTAACCGCACCCGGGGCAACCCGCTGTTTGCCGAAACCATTGCGCACGGGCTGGTTGATGACGCGGTGGTTAACTGGCGCGACGAAAAATGGCACTTTGGCCCGGTGGTTGAGGTTGGCCTGCCCGCCACACTGAAAGAGGCCGTTCTGCGCCGGATTAACCATTTGAGCCGAGAAACCCAAACCATGCTCAACCAGGCGGCGGTGCTGGGACCAACGTTCAATTTTGACGACCTGCACGAGGTCAGCGACCTGTCGGCCTGGGATGCGCTGGAGAGCGTGAACACCGCCCTTGAACGGCAGTTGCTGAAAGGATCGCCGGGCGAGCACACGCTAAGATTCAGCCATCCCATCATCCAGCATGTGCTTTACCACGGGTTGAGCACCCTCAAACAGCGCCTGCTGCACCGGGAAGCCGGCGAGGCGCTGGAGCGCCGCCACCTGCCCAACATTGAACCGCTGGTAGAAGCGTTAGCCCATCACTTTTTGCGGGCCGGCGAGCCGGACAAAACCCTCACTTACATTGTGCATGCTGCCCAAAAAGCCAGCCGACTGTATGCTAATAAAACCGCCCTGTACTGGTACAGCGTCGCTTTTGAACAGCTTGACCTGAACGAACTGCCACCCGACCACCAGTTTGACCTGCTGTTGGCCCGCGAAGCGCTTTTAAACGTAACCGGGCCTGCTGCCGCGCAATCAGAAACCCTGGCTCAGCTTGAAGCGCTGGCGCAGGCGCTCAACCAGCCTAACCGGCAGGCGCTGGTTCACGTGCGCCGGGCCAATTTTGAGTTCAACCGCAGCCGGGTGTCCGGCGCAGCCACCGAGGCGCAAGCCGCGCTGATTGCGGCCAGGCAGGCCGCCGACCCGCCGCTCGAGAGCGAGAGTCTGATTCAGTTGGCCAATATCGCTCTGCACCGCGGCGAATTTAACACCGCGCGCGAACAACTGTATGCCGCCCAAAACAGCCTGTCGCTGGCCGATGCGCCCCTCACCGCCGCCAAACGGCTCAACAGTTTGGGGCTGCTGTACAAACTGCTCAACGACTACACCGAAAGCGAGCAATATTTTCGGCAGGCCGCCACTTTGAGCCGGCAGGCCGACGACCGCCACACCCAGGCCACCTGTTTGAGTACTCTGGGCGAAGTGCTGCTGGAAAAAGGTGAGTTGATGGAAGCCTGGAAATGCCAGCGTCACGCGCTGCAAATTGCCCAGTTGTGCGGAAATCAGCGCCTTGAAGCCCGCGTGCTGGATCGCCTGGCCGCGGTTCACATTGCGCTGGGGCGGCTGGCAACGGCTGAAACGCTTACACAGCAGGCCAGAACGATGCACAAACTCTTTGATGATGAACAGGGGTTGGCCCTGAATTTGCGGCTGATGGGCCGTTTGCAACTGCTCCGGCTGGATTACGTGACCGCCCGCGATTACGTGGGGCAGGCGCTGGAAATTTTTCAGCACTCCAAAAATCGGGGGCAGGAAGGCGAAACCTGGCTGATTTTGGCACTGGCGCTGGAAGGGCTGCACCACCCCAACCAGGCGCGCCACGCCTTTGAGCAGGTGCACATTTTAGCCGAGTCGCTGGGCAACCATACCGCCACGCTCGATGCCACAGCCGGGCTGGCCCGCTTGCTGCTGGTGGCCGGCAAAAAAGATGAAGCCGTGGGCCGAATTACAGCCGGGCTATCCCAAATCTCGGCCGGCAATGCGGTGTGGCGAGTCAAATACCCCATCCAGTTTTATCTCACGGCGCTGGAAATTCTCAAAGCCACCGGCCACACCACCGAGGCCGCCCAGGCGCTGCAACTCGGCCGGGCGCTGCTGGAGCAGCAATTGGCTCAAATTGAAACCCCCGAGCAGCAGGGCAAGTTTATTAACAACCTGCCCGTTAATAAAGCGTTTCAAGAATATCTGCATCCCCGCCAGCCAGAAAACAGCCCCAGCTAGCCACTTGGAACAGGCCGCTCATTTAACCGCTACCACCCGCATGGCGGTGACATAAGTGCCGTACTTGGGGTCGTAATCGCTGGGGCGCACCCCTTTTTCCACGTCGACCACCGTGAAACCCGGCTCAGCCAAAAAGCGGGTCAGCAGTTCGGCGTCAAACACGTATTTGTGCATCATGTGGAGTTCGCGCTCGCGGGTTTGCACGGCGGCGGCAAAGCCAAACAACACCTTGTTGAGCAGTTCCTTAGGCAGAATCCCGGTTGTCCAGGCTTCGACAATCCGCTCAAAATCCGGCGTTTCGATGACCAGTTTGCCGCCCGGCCGGAGAATCCGGTAGCAGCTTTGCAGCAATTTTTTGATGTCTTCCTCAAAAAAGTGCTCGATGACGTGGCGCAGGTAAATTTCCTCGGCGGAGTCAGCGGGATAATCCAGATTCAAAATATCTTTGACCACCGTATCCGGGGTGGTTTTAACTTTGTCGATGTTGATGTACCCATCCAGAATATTCAGGCCGCAGCCAATGTTGAGTTTCATTGATTCTCCTTTTCAATCCGCGTAATCAGCCGCATTTTGGCCCACATGGGCCACCGATTCGCCGCCATCGACCACAAAAATCTGGCCGGTCACAAAATCGTTCTCCAAAATATAACTGATGGTCCGGGTAATGTGGGCCGTATCGCCCTGCATTTTCAGCGGAATCCCCTGCACCCGCCAATCAATGTACGCCTGAGTGCGGCTTTTGGCGGGCAGCACCACCCCCGGCGCAACGCCGTTCACCCGAATATCCGGCGCAAATTCAAGCGCGGCCATACGGGTAAATTCGGCCAGCGATTTTTTGGCCAGCAAATAGGCCGCGTACTGATACTGGTTAAAGCCAATTTTGTTATCCAAAATATTGATCACGTTGCCTCGCTGGCCCGGCCGGGCAAACGCCTGCGTCAAAAAGAAGGGTGCGCGCAAATTCACCGCCAACTGCGCGTCGAACAGCTCCGGCGTTGTGTCGCGTATGGCCGCCTGGCCGTACCCGGAAGCGCTGTTGACCAGCACCGTCAACCCGGAGAACCGTTCCCGGACGCTGGCCAGCAAACCGGCCAGCCGCTCGGCCCGGGCCAAATCCTGCTGAAAAATTTGGCAGGCCACGCCAAGCTGCTCAATTTCGGCGCGAGTGCGTTCGGCGGCGGCCTGCGAACTGTGATAATGCAGGGCAATGTCGAAGCCCTGCCGGGCCAGCGCCAGGGCAATTGCCCGGCCCAGCCGAACCGCGCCGCCGGTTACCAGCGCGGCCTGTCTGGCGGTTGGATCATTCACATTTCACCTCACAATTTCTACCCGGCCAGCGTTTGGATTCTGGCTCAGAGTTAGCGGCTGTCGCCCCACTGTTACCCCCGGCAGCGGGATTTCCACCCCGTCCGGCAGCAAATCCGCCGGCTGGCCGTGCCGGATGCCCAAAAAATCGAGCAACTCCAGCAGCAGCGGGCGCACGTAAGCTTCCGGCGGCAAAAATTGGGCGTCTACGCTGGCGGCCTCCGGCGGCAGGCTGAACAAAATATCCAGATCGATGGGCCGGCTTTTTTTGGAGCGAGCGGGGTCGGCCCGGTCACGACCAAGTTCAGCTTCGATGCGGTTGAACTGCTCTTTGAGCTGCCGGGCCGGATCGGACGAGGTAAGCCCCACCACCAGATTCAAAAAATCGCCGCCGGTCACCCCCACCGGTTGGGTGGTTACAATCCGGCTTACGTGCAGTGTTGGCGACAGGCGCAGTAGTGCAGCCAGCGTCCGGGCAATATTTTGGCGGGGATCGATATTACTGCCAACGCTCACAAAAAATTGATTCATCTTCAACCTGGGTAAAATGACTGAATACATCGTTAAATAAATAAGTTACACTTTGGTGGCCGTCATGCCCGAATGTTTTTATCGGGCATCTACAACAGGGATTCCCGCTAAAAGCGTGCGGGAATGACGCTCAAAAACCTCAGAAAATTTTTTTACGGTGTACTAAAAATCTGGTGATAAATGTCACTTAACAAACGGAGCTTAATAGGATATACTGAAAATAGAGCAAAAATCAAATAAGTCTCACCGTTGACGCCAATTAATCCAGCTGTTGTTAGACATTGAAGGAGCAGAAAAATGTACAACACAGTATTGGTTCCGTTAGATGGGTCGGAGCGTGCCGAGACAATTCTCGCTCACGTGCAAAACATTGCCCAGCACTACCAAGCCAGGGTGATCTTTTTGAGCGTGCTGGAACACCCCCACACCGTAGTTGCGCCTGATGGCATTTATATCCCCAGCGAACAGATCATCGCCCAACATCACAAAGAACTGGAAGATTACTTAAAAATGCAGCAGGCCCGCTTTGCCAATTTGGGTATTAATGTGGAAATTCGGATAGAGTATGGGCGGGTGGTTGACGAGATTTGCAACACAGCCAAAGAGGTCAACGCCGATTTGGTGGCGCTGGCGAGCCACGGCCGCACCGGGCTGGCCCAGGTATTTTACGGCAGCGTTGCCGCGGCCATTTTGCACCGCATCGACCGGCCGCTGCTGCTGGTGAGGGCAGAATAACCGCTACCCCAATCTATTTGGGCGCGCCGGGCAGAACAAACACCGCCGGCTCGGTTAAAAACTGAACCGACCGGCCAGGTTCGCAGTTGTATGTAACTCAACCCCCGCGTGTCCCAGCCTTTTTTGCAAAACCGGCCAGGGTGTCGTCTATGGTCGGTTTTGTGTTTTTTGAGCGCACCGCTGGCTGCGGCCACATTCTACTTTTGGCCAATGACAGTCAACCCTCGTTTGGGGTAAAATGGGTGCAGAAAGGGGCGGAGTCCCCCGCGGGCAACGCCATTGGAGGAAACTATGTTTAACTGGCTCAAAAGAAAATCCCAGGCCAAACCCGGCAATGGCCGCTACAAACACGGCAACGACCATTTGATTGAACTGCGACAAGTGGTCAAAACTTACGAAGGCGCTGCCGGAAAGTTCATCGCCCTCCAAAACGTTGATTTAAACGTTAATCCCGGCGAATTTGTGGCGGTCATTGGCAAATCCGGCAGCGGCAAATCGACGCTGATCAACATGATTACCGGCATCGACCGGCCCACCTCCGGCAGCGTGCTGGTGGGCGATACGGCCGTACATACCCTGAGCGAGGGGCAAATTGCCGTGTGGCGCGGTAAAAATGTAGGCGTGGTGTTTCAGTTTTTCCAACTGCTGCCCACGCTGACCGTTATTGAAAACGTGATGCTGCCCATGGATTTTTGTGATATGTGGAGCATGGCCGAGCGCGAGGAACGGGCCATGCATCTGCTGGAACTGGTAGATATGACCGAACACGCCTTTAAACTGCCCACCGCCGTTTCCGGCGGCCAGCAGCAGCGGGTGGCCATTGCCCGCGCCCTGGCCAACGATCCGCCCATCATTGTGGCCGACGAACCGACCGGCAACCTCGACTCGGTGACCGCCGACGCCATATTTAGCCTGTTCGCAGAACTGGTCGCCGGCGGCAAAACCATTTTAATGGTCACGCACGATATGGACCTGGCCAAACGGGCCTCGCGCACGGTTGTTTTGGTTGATGGTGAAATTTACAAGGGACGGCGCACCAAGTCCGGCTTGCAGGCCGTTCTGGACGAACAAAAACAGCAGGGTGCGGCCAACCTGTCGCTGGAGGGCGGCCATGTTTAAGTGGATCAAACCGCGCTGGCGCAAAGTTTGGCGCGACTTGTGGCTCAATAAAAGCCGCACCGCGGTGGTGGTGATGAGCATTGCCGTGGGTGTGTTTGCCGTGGGCACCATTTCCAGCTCGCAAATCATCCTCTCCCGCGATCTCAGCGCCACTTACATGGCCACCCACCCGGCCAACGCCACCATCCTCACCTTTGACTCTTTTGACGACGACGTAGTTGAGGCTGTGGCCAACATGCGAGAAATCGAAGAAGCCGAAGCCCGCCGCCGTGTATCGCTGCGGGTGCAGGTAGGCAACGATTGGCGGGTGCTGTGGGTATCGGCCATCCCCGATTTTGACGACATCAAAATTGACCAGTTCAGCCCCGAGGCCGGCGCATGGCCGCCGCCCGACCGCGAACTGTTGATCGAACGCTCCGGCCTGTCGCTGATTGACGCCAGCCTGGGCGATACACTGACCATTAAAACCCCCGATGGTAAAATAAAAGAGATGCGCATTGCCGGCCTGGCCCACGATCTCAACGCGCAGATGTACACGTTTGACGGCGTGGCATCGGGCTACATCACCACCGATACGCTCGATTGGCTGGGGCAATCGCACGATTACAACGAACTGCGCATTATTGTGGCTGATCACAACGATGACGTCGAGTACATTCAGGCCATCACCGATAAAGTCCGCGACAAAATTGAACGGGCCGGATGCACCATCTGGTTTACATTTGTGCCCACACCGGGCAAGCACATCTTTTTAGACCCCATCATTCAGGCCATTTCGGTGATGATGGGCGCGCTGGCGCTGCTGGCGCTGATGCTGAGCGGCTTTTTGGTGATCAACACCATTTCCGCGCTCATTACCCAGCAAACCCGGCAAATTGGCATGATGAAGGCCGTGGGCGCGCGCAGCCGGCAGGTGGTGTCGATGTACCTGGTTACCGTGACTGCTTACGGCCTGCTGGCGCTGCTTGTGGCCGTGCCGCTGGGGGTTATTGGCGCGCACATTTTCAGCCAGTTTATCGCCAGCTACCTCAATTTTGACGTGACCAACCTGCGCCTGCCCACCGAAGTGCTACTCACCCAGATTGCGGTGGGGCTGCTGGTGCCGCTGCTGGCCGGCCTGTACCCGGTGGTGATGGGCACCCGCGTTACTGTGCGCGAGGCCATCAGCGAATACGGGCTGGGCCGGGGCCGCTTTGGCACGTCAATCATTGACCGGCTGCTGCTAACGCTGCAAAAAAATCGCTGGCTGCGCCGGCGTCTGTCACGGCCGCTGCTGCTTTCGCTGCGCAACACGTTTCGGCGCAAAACCCGGCTGGCGCTGACGCTGCTGACTCTGATTTTGGGCGGCGCGATTTTTGTCACGGTTTTCACCCTGCGCGTGTCGCTGCTGGCCACAATGGATAGCTGGATGGCTTATTTTCAGTACGATGTGGCCGTGCAGTTTGAGCAAAGCTACCGCACCGAACGAATTATCCGCGAGGCGCAGAATGTGCCGGGCATTGTTGATGCCGAAACGTGGGGTTTTTCTAACGTGCGCCGCGAACGGCCCGACGGCAGTTTGAGCGACAACCTGATTATGTTTGCCCCGCCCGCCGACACCAACCTGGTAAACCCAACCATCATTCAGGGGCGCTGGCTGAAGCCGGATGATACCAATGCCGTGGTCATCAACTCGATTGTGCTGCGCGCCGAGCCGGACCTCAACCTCGGCGATGAAATTATCCTCAAAATCAAAGGCCGAGAGCGCCCCTGGCGGGTTGTTGGCGTGGCTACCGGCGGTATGCCGATGGGTACTATTTTTGCCAATTATCCCTATTACGCCCAGATAGCCCACGACGCCGGCCGGGCCGAATGGGTGTTTGCTACCATCGCTCAACCCGGTTTGGAATCCGAAACACAAACCGTGCGCGAGCTGGAAACTCGCTACGAGCGCGCCGGGCTGGATGTGAGCGCCACCGCCAAAGTGACCGAAGAAATGACTGAGGCTCAGGCTATGTTTGAGGTGATTATTGTGCTGCTGCTGATTATGGCCTTTTTGCTGGCGGCAATTGGTGGTCTGGGGCTGATGGGCACCATGAGCATCAACGTTCTGGAACGCACCCGCGAAATCGGGGTGATCCGGGCCATTGGCGCATCCAACTGGTCGGTGCTGAAAGTTTTCATCACCGAAGGCGTGATCATCGGCGTGCTAAGTTGGGGGGTTGGGGTGCTGCTGGCTATCCCCCTTAGCCTTGTCCTTAGCAACGCCATCGGCGAGGCCTTTTTAAGCTCGCCGTTGAGCTACACCTTCTCGGTTTGGGGTGCGTTGTTGTGGCTGGTTGTTGTGGTGGCGCTGTCGGCGCTGGCCAGTTTTTTGCCGGCCTGGAACGCCTCGCGCATCACCGTGCGAGAAGTGCTGGCCTACGAGTAACCTACGGCCGGGCCGGGACGCGCTCCGGCTGCGGCTCATCTACCGCATGCCGGGTAGCAGGCAGCAGCCAGCTCAACCCGGCCGCAGCCAGCCCGGCCAGCGTTCCAGCCTGAATCACCGGCGCCAGTCCCCAGCTATTGGCCAACGAGCCGATAATCCAGGCGGCAATAGCGCCGCTGCCAAACAGATAACCCAGCGTTACGCCGGAAGCAAACGCTTTTTTACCTGGCAGTACCGATTGGGCAATGACCACCAAAATACTGTGCGACGCGCCCAAAAGCCCGCCCACCAAAATAGCCAGTGGAAACGCCTGCCAACCGCTGGCTACCGGCAAAAAATAAAGCGGGATCGAGCCGGCCAGCAGGGTGATAGACAGCACCTGCCGCCGCCCGTAGCGGTCGGCAAAGCGGCCGGCCACTACCCCGGCCAGCGCCGAAGCCATCCAGTACGTGGTGGTAATCAGCCCGTAGCCGGTGGCCTGCCAGCCCATCTCCTGAAACAACTTGGGCAAAAAGGTCACCGTGCCCAAAAACGCCCACGAGCGCATTGCCACCAAAACCGCCAGCACGCTGATGGTGCTCCACTCCACGGTTTTTCTGACCGCCGGCGAAGTTGAGCGCGAAGGCTGCAACTCCGACGCGGTTTCGGGTAGGGTGTGGCGCATGGCCACGGTCATAAAAATTGCCAGGGGGATGCCCACCAGCCCCAGCACATACAAACCAATTACCCCAATCTTGTCCAAAATGAAGCCGGCCAAAAAGGGACCGGCTGCCAGCCCGGTTTGGCCAAACAAAAAGAAAACCGCTGTGCCGGTGGCGGCCAGCAGAGCCGCTTCTTCGGCGGCGTGTTTGGTGCCCAACGGATGAAATGCGCTGGAGCCGATACTGGCCAGCACAAACGGCATCAAAAACAGCCAAAAATTGCCGGTTTGCTGGGCCACCGCTACCGCCAGCACCATAAAACTGATGGTCCAGGCCACGCTGCCCGGCCCCAGCCAGCGGCTGCCCACCTTATCGGCCAGCCAGCCAAACAACGGCTGCGCCAGCGCCGAAAACAACTGGTAAGCGCCCACCGCCAGCCCGTACTGCCACACCGCCCAGCTCGCCTGCTTGCTAAAAAACGCTACCAGCACCGAGCCGGAATTGTTGAATACGTCAATCGTTAAATGGCCCAGCGTTACAGCCGCGTACACTTTACTTTTAAAAAGTTGAATCATACCCCTGCCTCTCAATTTTCTTCCGGCTGATTATAAATGAGACTTGCGCCCAATCCCAAATTTCGGTTAACGCGCCCACCCTTTACCAGTAAGATTACCTCTCGTAAAATTCAGCAGGCGGGCCTGCCGGCGTGACAAAGGGTTGGCTTTTAAATTGGCCACTTCCCAAAGACGTTAACGCCGGCTTATTCTTACGTCGTCAAAAATAATTATCTCAATGTGAAAAAAATTTTCACGTCGAGATAATTACGTCACAAGTTGATCATGCTTGCAGTGTGACCATTGAGCTGCAAGCCCGATCTACTTCTGCGAGACAAATAAAAACAGGAGTCCAACTCTGGCGTGTTGGACTCCTGTTTTTATTCCACTTGCGCGGCAAATTCAGGCGGCTACCGGCTCCAGTTCGGCCGGCTGTTGCCGGCGGCCCAAAATCCGAATAAGTTCAGCCTGATCGATGGTTTCTTCGGCGAGCAGCATTTTGGCCAAACGATCCAGCCCGGAGCGGTTATCGGCTAACAGGCGCTGCACCACGCGGTAGCGTTCTGCCAGCAGTTGGCGCACCTCTTCATCAATTTGAGCCGCGGTGCTTTCACTATAATCGCGCCCCCGGGCCAGTTCGTACCCTAAAAATGGCTGTTCTTCGTCGGCTTCAAAAGCAACAGCGCCCAATCGACCCATCCCCCAGCGGGTAATCATTCGCCGCGCCAGCCGGGTGGCCTGCACCAAATCGTTCTCCGCGCCGGTTGTAATATCACCCATCACTATTTCTTCGGCAACGCGGCCGCCGAGCATCACCGCCAGGCGGGCCAGCAAATAATTGCGGCTAAAATTGTAATGGTCGTCTTTGGGCAACTGCTCGGTAACACCGAGCGCCCGGCCGCGCGGAATGATGGTGACTTTATGCACGGTGTCGGCCAAAGGCGTGAGCCAGGCTACCAGCGCGTGGCCGGCTTCGTGATAGGCAATCACGCGCCGGTCCCGTTCATCGAGCATCAGCGTTCGGGCCGCGCCCAACAGGATTTTGTCGATGGCCTCATCAAAGTCGGCCCGCTCAATCTGGCGGTGGTTGTAACGGGCAGCGATCAGCGCGGCTTCGTTGCACAGGTTGGCCAAATCCGCGCCGCTCATACCGGTGGTGGCCCGGGCAATATCCATTAAATTGACCGCCGGCGCCAGCCGCAAACTGCGGGTGTGAATTTGCAGAATCCCTTCGCGGCCGGTTCTGTCGGGCAGGCTAACGACAACCTGGCGGTCAAAGCGGCCCGGCCGCAGCATGGCCGGGTCCAGCACATCGGGCCGGTTGGTAGCGGCCAGCAAAATCACTTCCTGCCGCTCGTCAAAGCCGTCCATTTCAACCAGCAGTTGGTTGAGCGTCTGTTCGCGCTCATCATTAACCGCGCCCAGCCCGGCCCCCCGGCGGCGGCCCACCGCATCCAACTCGTCGATAAAAACGATGGCCGGCGCGGCGGCTTTAGCCTGCACAAACAGGTCTCGCACCCGGCTGGCACCAACGCCCACAAACATCTCCACAAACTCCGAGGCGCTGAGGTGAAAGAACGGCACCCCGGCTTCACCGGCTACGGCTCGAGCCAGCAGCGTTTTGCCGGTGCCGGGCGGCCCCACCAGCAGTACGCCGCGCGGAATGTGCGCGCCGAGCTGGTAGTAGCGGTCGGGGTCCCGCAAAAAACCGACCACCTCCTGCAATTCCTGTTTGGCTTCATCTGCGCCGGCCACATCTTCAAAGGTAACTTCGGGCTGCTCGGCGGTGTGATTGCGGGCCTGGCTGCGGCCAAAGCCAAACATTCTGGATTGTTCCTGGCTGGCCCGCCGTCCCATCAGCACAAAAAATCCCAGCAACAGCAAAAACGGCAACCCATCGAGCAGCAGCGAGACAAACCAGGGCGAAGCCGGAGATTTAACGTTAATTGTCACCTGGTGCGATTCTAACAGCGGTAGCAGGGCAGCATCGCCCACAGCTTCCGGAAAGGTAGTGGCAAATTTGGTGTACCGCGATGTGCTGTTAGCAATGATCGCCTGAGCCACAGCGGTGGGGTTGCTGGCGGTGGCCGTGGGCTGCGGCGAAGCCGTGGCCTGCGCAGACGTATCGGCCGGAGCAGGCGGAGGCCAGACCACGGGCTGCTCAAAGGAGCCGGTAATCTGGTCGCCAACAATTTCCACGCTGGCTACATTGCCCTGCCGAACCTGGCTCAAAAAAACAGTGTAGGGAATGTCAGCCTCAAAATTCTGTTTTGGCCAAAAGCTAAAAATATTCCAGGCGAGCAGTCCAATAAAAAGCAGCCACCAGAACCAGCCGGGAAAAAGCGTTTTAGGTGGTTCTGATTTGGGTGATTCCTGTTTCAGGGCCATGATGTGTACCTCGCCTTAGCCTCCGGCTTGCATGCTCCAGACTAACTCCAAAAATACCACCAAAGCCGCCAGCACATTGATCAGGTTACGCTGGCGGATGTACATCCACAGGGCCAGCAGCACCCGGGCGGCAGGCAAAAGAGCCAACAGCACAATGCCGATGCTCATCGCGTACTGGCTGAGGGGTTCTTGCAGCGGATGGGCCAGCATTGTCAGCGGCAGCACGGCCAACCCCGGCAGCATCAGCCGGGCGCCCATCAACAAATAAAAGATGTAGCCGGAAACCATCAAACTCAGCCCAATCAGTGAGACCGCCAGGGCCAATCCTTGCATCGTTGCTTCGAGGTCATTGGGCAGGTCGGCGGGAGTTGAGGCCGACCGACTCGCCACTGTTGAGTCGTTTCCGCGGTTGAGAGTGGCCAGCGCGGCCCGCGCTGAATCGTTTTGGGTCGAATCATCGGGGCGAGCCTGGCCGGAATAGACCTTTTTGTTAACTGGATCAGTTAGATTAGATGATGATGTCATTGTTGTTTCCTGATTTGATAATAAAATTTACTGGTAGCCTGCACCGGGTTATAACGCCTGCACCAACATCTGCACGCCCATCAGTACCAAGAGACCGATCAGGGCGAGCCGCAGCCAGGTAACTCGCAGACGAGACAGGACGTAAACGCCCAGCATCGCGCCGATGAACACGCCCAGCGCGGTTGGCACTACGATCAGCGGGTGAATATCGCCCCGGCCGTAATACACAAACACACTGGCCGCGGCAGTAATGCCGACCATAAAATTACTGGTAGCGGTAGCAATGCCCAGCGGCACTTCCATTACCCCGTACATCACCGGAACTTTGATGAACCCGCCGCCAACACCCAGCAGCCCGGAAATCATACCGGCCAGCGAAGAGACGCTCAGCCCGGTCAGCCAGCGGCGCGGCCGGTAATCCTGGCTAAAGAGTCGCTCCGGCGCAGACCGTTTGGCCTGCTGCCGGCTTTTGTAGAACAGATAACCGGCCGTAAAGAACACAACCCCGGCAAACAAAATAGTCAGCGCCTGGCCGCTCACCAAACCGGCCAGCCAACCGCCGCCAATCGCCCCGGCTGTTGTGGCCACTTCCAGCCGCAACGCCAGGCCGACATCGGCGCCCCGGCCGCGCTGGGCCACAGCGGCCACACCCGCCGAAGTGGCGATCACGCCCACCAGGCTTGTGCCAACCGCCACCCGAATGGGCAATCCAAAGAGAATAGTTAAAGCCGGTACCAAAAAAATGCCGCCGCCCAGCCCGAGCAAAGCTCCCAGAACGCCGGCGGCTAATCCGGCCGTTAATAATGCCAGTACAATCACGTTATTTCTCTCCCCCTTAACCCAAGGCTAAAAAGCGATGCCATTCAGCTAAATCAACTTGCAGGTTCTCATACCGGGCCTGGAGAGTGGCGTACAGGCCGGCATTTTCAATGGCCAGAGCAACCAGATCGGTGACCGTGCTCAAAAATTTAACAGCCACCTCGCCAAAATGGCGGGGCCGCGCCGAGTAAACCCGCATCACCCCCAACGGCCGGTCTTTCACCTTGAGCGGCACCACCAAAACTGAGCGGATGCCCTCGAGGGCGGCTTCCTGCGGATACTGAAAGCCCGATTCCTGCTCAACATCGTACAGCACCACAACTTCACCCTGGAGCACCCGTTTATCAACCGGACTCTTGTTCAGGTAGATTTCCCCCTTGGCCAGATAGTTTTCGCTCAGGCCGCTGGCGGCAACAATGTGCAGCACGTCTCGCTTGGGGTCTAACAGGCGAATCGACGCTGCCTTCAGCCCCATCTCCGTTACCGTTGCTTGTAGCACCTGTTGCAGCATGGGCCTCAGCTCCAGTGAAGTGTTCAACGCCCGGGCAATGTGGTACAAACTCTGGTGCAACCGAACTTTTTCCAGCGCAATGGCCCCCAAATCGGCCACAATTCTGAGCAGTTGGGTGTCTTCTGCGCGTAATTCTGAAACCTGATCTACATAAACGCGCAGCACGCCGATGACCCGCTCCCGCACCGACAGCGGCACAGCGACCATCCCGCGTAACCCTTCGCTGGCCGCCTCGTCCGGATATTGAAAACCGGAGGCGCGGGTTACATCAGGAATGAGAACAATTTCACCGGCCATCACCCGCTGGTCTACCTGGCTTTCAGCCAGCAGGATGGGCCCTTTCTCAAGGTAGGCATCGCTCAAACCCATCGCGCCCACCGAGCGCAGCTCGTCGCCGCCGGGGCTGAGCAGGCGCAGCAACGCGGCCCGGGCTTCAAGGGCTAAAACAACCTGCTCCAGCAACGCCTGAATCACTTCCTGCTCTTGCAGAGCGGCGCTCAGCGTGTGAGCAGTTTTCTGCAGTGTTTCCAGGCAACTTTGAATATTTTGTTTGTGCACTGTCACGGCTCCTTAATTATTCTTTGGTTAAAAATTCATCCGCCTGAGCGGGTTTGGTTTGAGCTTTCCGCCCGGATGAATCCACCCGGACCTTGCCCTGCGGCTGATGTTCAATGGCAGCGGCCTGTTCCTCAAACCGTCGCAAATCCGGGGGAACCGGATCACCAAACTCCGGCGGCAACTCCTGAAAAGGCGAACCAAAAAACCAGCGAATCAGGCGTCCGGCAACATTGAGTAAACGAGTCATTTTATTTACCTCCCTGCAATTCACCATAATAAACCGGCCCCCAAACTTCCAGGCCGGTTTATGCAAATTATCTCACAAATGACACCGCCTGGCCTTACCTTCAACTAAAGCAAAGCTAAAGTTAATCTAAAGATTTGAGCCGCAATTTCAGCGCCCGCAAAAACAGGCCCGCCACGGCCAGACTCGCCGGATTGGCGCCAACAAAAAAGCGCTCTCATCGAGCGCTTTTGCTGACCTGCCGGGTTTTGGGTATTATGCAATCAGGTTGATGGTTGGTCCTATAAACAGCAAGCTCACCCCACGCCGCCACTACAAACGCCGTTCCAACGCATCTTCCCGAAAACAGAGACCCAATCGTGATGAATTGATTTGTAGTGTACAATACCCGCCAAGATGAGTCTAGCCGATTTACTCCAAACCTGGCGCACCGAGCCAACCATCGCCCGCAACGTGACCGCGTGGCACACCCGTCCGGCGCGAGCGGCCCAAACCGCCCCCCTGCCCGCCCAACTGCATCCGGCGCTGGTTGCCGCGCTGCGGCAGCAGGGTATCGAGTCGCTGTACAGCCACCAGGCCGAAAGCTGGGCGACGGTGCAGGCCGGCCAAAATCCGGTCATCGTTACCGGCACGGCCAGCGGCAAAACGCTGGCTTACAATTTGCCGGTGCTGCATCACCTGCTGGCCGATGACTCTGCCCGCGCCCTGTATCTGTTTCCCACCAAAGCGCTGGCCCACGATCAAAAAAAACAATTATCAATTATCAATGAACAATTATCAACTAACCCGCTGGCCACAGCCACCTACGATGGCGACACGCCGCAAGCGCTGCGGCCAACCATCCGCGCCGCCGCCCGCGTGGTGCTGACCAACCCGGATATGCTGCACACGGCTGTTTTGCCGCACCACACTCGTTGGGCCGAATTTTTGCGCCACCTGCGTTTTGTGGTGCTCGATGAAATGCACGTGTACCGCGGCGTTTTTGGCAGCCACGTGGCCAACGTGCTGCGCCGCTTGCAGCGCATTATTAACTTTTACCAGGGCGCACCGAATGTTCAGTTTATTCTGACCAGCGCCACCATCGCCAACCCGGCGGAGCTGGCCGAGCGGCTCATCGAAGCGCCGGTAACTGTGGTTGAAAACGATGGCGCGGCCCGCGGGGCCAAACATTTTGTCATTTACAACCCGCCCATCGTCAACCCGGAGCTGGGCATCCGCCGTAGCGTGCTGCAAGAGAGCGTCCGGCTGGCCGGCGAGTTGCTCAGCCACAACGTGCAAACCATTGTTTTTGGCCGCACCCGCCGCACGGTTGAGTTACTACTCACCTATCTCCGCACCAGCAATGCGCAAGAAACCAGCTCACTTGACTCACCCAACCCACCTGACTCAAAAAACTCAATCCGGGCTTACCGCAGCGGTTACCTGCCCCGCCAGCGCCGGGAAATTGAGCAGGGCCTTCGCAGCGGGCGGGTGCAGGCCGTCGCTGCCACCAGCGCGCTGGAACTGGGCATCGATATTGGCGGGCTGGATGCGGCGGTGCTGGCCGGTTACCCCGGCACTATCGCCGGCACGTGGCAGCAGGCCGGGCGCGCCGGCCGCCAGCAGGCCGATGCGCTGGCCGTGCTGGTCGCCTCGGCCAGTCCGCTCGATCAGTTTCTGGCCCATCACCCGCGCTACTTTTTTGAACGCAGCCCCGAAGCCGCCCGCCTCAACCCCGACAACCTGCTGATTTTGCTGCAACACCTGCGCTGCGCCGCGTTTGAACTGCCCTTCAATCTGGGCGAAAATTTTGGCCGGGTTGACGCCGGGCAGGTGGCCGAGTTTCTGCAATTTTTGCGGGAAAGCGGCGAAGTGCATCAAACCGGCCCCAAATTTTTCTGGATGGCCGCCAAATACCCCGCCGAGCAGGTTTCGCTGCGCAGCGCCTCGCCGGCCAGCGTCAAACTGCTGGCTGCCACCGACCCCGACCAGTGGACGACCATCGGCGAGGTAGACGCGGCCAGCGCGCCGTGGATGGTCCATCCGCAGGCCATTTACCTGCACGAAGGCCAGAGTTACCGCGTGGAACAGCTTGATCTGGAGCAAAAGCTGGCTCACCTGCGGCCGGCCAAAGTGGACTACTACACCGAACCGAAGCAAACCACCACCGTCAGCCTCATCGAGGTGCAGGCGCGGGCAGCAGCGCCCGGTGGCCACAAAACGCACGGCGAAATTCTGGTCACCCGGCAGGTTACCGGCTACAATATGGTACAGTGGTTCAGCCACGAACAGTTGGGCAGCGGCGAGGTCAATTTACCGCCCAGCGATCTGCACACCACCGGCTACTGGCTGTCGCTGGCGGAAAGCACCGTCAACTCGCTGCGCGAAAGCGGCTTGTGGAGCAACGATCCCAACAATTACGGGCCAAACTGGGCCGAGCAGCGCAACGCCGCCCGCGCCCGAGATGGCTATCGCTGCCAGGTTTGCGGCGCGCCGGAGCAGGGCCGCCAGCACGATGTTCACCACAAAATCCCGTTCCGGCAGTTTGCCAGCTACCGGCTGGCCAACCGGCTGGAAAATCTGGTCACATTGTGCCGCACCTGCCACCAGCGGGCCGAGGCCGCGGTAAAAATGCGCAGCGGGCTGGCCGGGCTGGCCACGGTGCTGGGGCAATTGGCCCCACTCTTTTTGATGTGCGACGCCCACGACCTTGGCCTGCACGCCGAGCCGCAATCGCCGCTGGCCGAGGGGCTGCCGGTGGTGGTTATTTACGAAATGGCGCCGGGCGGCATCGGCTTTGCCGAAGAGCTGTTCAACCTGCACGGCCAGTTGATTGCCCACGCCCGCGAGCTGGTTTTGAGCTGTGGCTGCGCCGATGGCTGCCCCAGTTGCGTTGGCCCCGCCGGCGAAGACGGCGTCGGCGGCAAACGGGAAACACTGGCGCTGTTGCAGGCGATGTCGGCTTCAAAGACAATTATTGGACAGGATTTACAGGATTGATCGAATTAAAAGAAACCAAACATCCTGCTAATCTTGTAAATCCTGTCTGAAAAAAACCAAAATGCCATCATTATCCGATAAACTGAAATCATTGGGCGTGCAGGTTGGCGCGCGCAACCTGCCGCCGCCCCGCCGCATCGTCCCGACAGATTACCCCATCGAACTGGTGGTGCCCGGTTCTGAGTGGGCCACCGATTACGGGCCGGTGTTTGTGGCCGAAAGCCGCTTTCACGCCGATTACCGGCACGGGCGGGTGGGGCTGTGGCCGGAGGTAGCGCTGGCCCCCGTGGCCGGCTGGTTGCAGGATAACCGGCTGGCCGAATGCGGGCTGGAGGAAATCGGCTTTCTGGATACCGAGACCTCCGGGCTGGCCGGCGGCACCGGCACGTATGCCTTTTTGGTCGGCGCGGCCCGGTTTGAGGGCGACGCCTACCGGCTGGCCCAGTTTTTTATGCGCGACCCCACCGAAGAGCCGGCGCTACTGGCCGCGCTAACGGAATTTTTGCAGCCGTGCCGGGTGCTGGTTACGTTCAACGGCAAAAGCTTCGATGCGCCGCTGCTGGACACGCGTTACACGCTGGCCGGCCAGCCATCGCCGCTGCCCGCGCTGGCCCACCTCGATTTGCTGCCGCTGGCCCGCCGCTTGTGGCGCGATCGCCTGCCGAGCCGCAGTTTGGGCAACCTGGAACGGGATATTTTGCTGTGCGAGCGCACCGAAGAAGACACCCCCGGCTGGCTCATCCCTCAGCTTTATTTTGACTTTCTGCGCACCGGCGACGCCCGCCCGCTGCGCGGCGTGTTTTACCACAACCGCTTTGACGTGGTGGCGATGGCCGCGCTGCTCAACCAGATGGCGCAAATGCTCACCGACCCGCTGGGCGAAGCGGTGGAATACGCGCTCGATCTGGTGGCAATTGGCAAATTGTTTGAGGCGATGGGCGAACTCGAAGCGGCGGCGCGGCTGTTTGACGCCGGGATGCAGCGCAATGATCTGCCGGAGGAACATTACTGGAACACGCAGCAGCGGCTGTCGCTGCTGGAAAAGCGGCGCGGCAACTGGGCCGTCGCCGTGGAGGTGTGGCAGTTGGCCGCCGACGGCCGTCAGATTTACGCGCACGTCGAGCTGGCCAAATATTTTGAGCACCAGCGGCGCGATTACGCGGCCGCGCTGCGCTGGACAACGGCCGCGCTCAACCTGCTCAGTCACCCCAAAGCTTCCGCCGCCGAACGGCGCGAGTGGCTGAGCGAGTTGAAGCATCGCCGGGCGCGGTTGGAACGAAAAATCAGCGGGCATAACCGGGAGGCGACCAAAAACGAGTGACGACCTTACGCTGGAGACAACTGTTTTTTGTCCTTTGGGTTACCATCCTTGGCGGGACCGGCTGCGGATTGGCTCTGCCGCAGGCAAATACCAACACAACCGCGCCCGCCACCCGGCCGACCGTGACCGCACTCGACTCCACCGAACCAATTTCAACCTACCTGCCGGTGGTGATTACCAGCGAGCACACTATCTGGCAGCCCGCGCCGGGTACAAGCTGGCAGTGGCAACTCAGCGGCAGCATCGACACCAGCTTTGCGGTGCAGATGTACGACATCGATCTGTTTGACACGCCCCAAAGCGTCATCGACCAGCTCCACGCGGGTGGCCGCGTTGTGATCTGCTATTTCAGCGCCGGGAGTTGGGAGGATTGGCGGGCCGATGCCACCGATTTTCCGGCATCGGTGTTGGGCAACCAGCTCGATGGCTGGCCCGATGAAAAGTGGCTCGATATCCGCCAGCTTGACATTCTTGGCCCGCTGATGCAGGCCCGGCTGGATTTAGCAGTACAAAAACAGTGCGATGGCGTAGAGCCGGATAATGTGGACGGGTACACCAACAACAGCGGTTTTCCGCTCGCCGCTGCCAATCAATTGGCCTACAATATTTGGCTGGCAGAGCAAGCTCACAGCCGGGGATTGTCCATCGGCCTGAAAAACGATCTGGGCCAAATTCCGCAATTGGTCAGCTATTTTGACTGGGCGCTTAACGAGCAGTGTTTTGAGTATACTGAATGCGACGCGCTAACGCCGTTTGTAGATGCCGGCAAAGCCGTATTTGGCGTGGAATACAACCTGGAAACCTCAGCCTTTTGCAGCCAGGCCAATACCCGAAATTTTGACTGGCTGAAGAAAAACCTGGTTCTGGATGCCGCTCGAACTGCCTGCCGGTAGTTACTTGCGGGCCACGTATACCACCCACTCGCCGGCGTCGTACAGAGGCAGGCCGGCCCAATTAAGGTAATGATCCACCGCCCCAAAACCAGATTCAAGCAGTAATGCACGCAACGCCGCCACCGAATAGGTCTGATCGAACAGCGTGTACTGCTTCAACTGGCCGGTTTCCAGGTGCAAAATGTGGTATCGTTCCAGCGAGGCCTGCAATTCGTCATCCCAAATCCGTTCGCCCAAGTGCAAAAACGGCGAATCGCCCCACAGGCCGGTATCATCGGTAAACCACCAACTGCTGTCGGTTTTGTCCACGTTGTCCTGGTCGAGCAGTTCCAGCGCCAACCGCCCGCCCGGACGCAGCGCGCCGGCCACTTTATCGAGCAGCAGCCGGGCCTCGTCGGTGGCGTATACGGCCAACTGCTCGTACAAAAACAGGGCCGCATCAAACTGCGCGGTGTAGGCGGCCATCTCCCGCACATCCTGCTGAATAAACGTGCAACGCCCGGCCACGCCCGCCTGCTCCGCCAGGTTGACGGCGTATTCAATCGCCGCCGGGTTAATATCGATGCCGGTTACAGTGCAGCCACGCCGGGCCAGTTCGACGGCGTACAACCCCGGCCCGCAGGTAATATCGAGCACATGCTGCCCCGGCTGTAAATCCAGTTTGTGCCACAGCCAGTCGATTTGCAGGGCGCGTTCCCGGCTTGAGCGCGAGGCCGCGCCATTATCCTCGTCCAGATGCTCGGCCAGGGTGCGCCGGCCAAAAACCGGGTCTGCCCAGGGGAAATCCGCGCCGGTGTCCCACGGCAGCACCTCCTCCGACCGGGTGTAAATTTTCCACAGCGCTGCCGCCAGCAAGCGATTAACGTTAGTTTTCATACGTCCTCTTTTGAAAATAGGAGTCAGGAATCAGGGGGGTTCCTGCTCCGGCTGTTGAAAATTTAGGCATGGTTCAAGTTAGATTGACGCTTCTCAAAATCGAAGCAAGAAATTAACCACGGAGGCACGGAGAAACAGAGGAAAATAATTAAAAACTCTGTGCCTCTGTGTCTCGGTAGCTCTGCATTAAACCGTGGTAACATTTTAACCCATCCCCCCTGCCCCCCCTTCCCTTTGGGAAGGGGGGAAATCAAGGAAACGGTGTCATTTTCGGGCGCAAAGCGCCCGAAAATGACACCCAATTTCCTAATCTCCCCTCCCCCGCAAGCGGGGGAGG
>JAJVIM010000025.1 GCA_022071955.1 Anaerolineae bacterium | reverse complement strand
GCGAGGCCACTCGGAGGGCAGATAATCTTGCAGCATACCATCTTTCCGAGTGGCTTCGCCCCTACGCGGTACAATTCCTATCTCGGAACGAACTTCTGCATTCCTGTCCTAAAGTGATGAGTTTAGCCCGAAAGCCAACCGATGCCGCATCGATTTTTTGTGCCCGCCAACTGGATCACCCCGCCCACCGTCACCCTGGCCGACGACCTGGCCCGCCAGATTCGGCTGGTGCTGCGCCTGCGCCCCGGCGATGAAATTGTGGCGCTCGATAACAGCGGGGCCGAATTTACGGTGACGCTCACCGAGGTGGGGCGCACCGTGCAGGGGCAGATTACCGGCCGTCGGCCCGCCCGCGCCGAGCCGGGCCTGCGGCTTACCCTGTATCAAGGCACGCTCAAAGCCGATAAATTTGAGTGGGTGCTGCAAAAAGGCACCGAACTGGGCGTGGCCCGCTTTGTGCCCACCCTGTGCCAGCGCTCGGTGGTGCGCGACCGGACGGCGCTGGCCAAAAAAGAGTCGCGCTGGGCGCAGATTATCCGCGAAGCCGCCGAGCAAAGCGGCCGCGGCCGGCTGCCGGAGCTGGCCCCGCCCCATTCGCTGGCCGAGGCGCTGGCCGCAGCGGCCAGCCATCAGCTAACGTTGATGCCGTGGGAAGAGGCCGGCCAGCCGCCGCTCAAACAGGTATTGGCCGGCCACAACCCGGCAGACATCGGCCTGTTTATCGGGCCGGAAGGCGGCTTTGCCCCCGCCGAGGCGGAACAGGCTCGCGCCGCCGGAGCTGTGCCGGTGTCGCTGGGGCCGCGCATTCTCCGCGCCGAAACCGCCGCGCTGGCCGCCTGTGCCGTGCTGTTGTATCATTTTGATGAGTGGGACAACAGGGATCAGGAGTCAGGGGTTAGGAGTTAGGAATCAGGGAATACTCCCTTGAAAATAGCTTCTTTCATGTCACCCTGAGCGGAGCGACCTGTGCCCTTTAGGGTAAGGGTCTCACCGTTGCATCGGTCAGGAGATTCTTCGCCTTCGGCTCAGAATGACGGGTTTATCTTCGTTGCCGTGCCGCAGGCTGAGTCTGTTCTCTGGATTGACAGCAAGTCAGCCCCCGATTAAAATAGCGCCAGTAAGCAAGTTTATCAACCGGCAAACAATGGCAAAAAACGCTTTTATCCTCTATGTTGAAGACGAACGCCCGGTGCTGGAACTGGTGCGTCAGGCGCTCAGAATGGCCGGGCATGATATAACCGGCGTTACTTCCGGCCGGAGCGCCATCGACATAATGCGGCAGGATGTCCCCAGCCTGGTCCTGCTCGATTTGATGATGCCCGATTATAACGGCTGGGATGTATACCGCGAAATGAAAGGCGACAACCAGTTAGCCCATGTGCCGGTGATTGTGATTACCGCCAAAATCCCCGATAAAGGCCGGGTTATCATCGATGGCCTGCCCCCGGTTGATGATTACATCACCAAACCCTTTGATGTTGCACAACTGATCCGCTCGGTGGAGAACTTTTTGCAGCCCACCCAATGACCAGCCTGACCGCCGGCCAGAGTTTGTTGTTAAATAACCGTCTGTGGCATCTGCGCCAGGTGCGGCCGCGCTCGGCGCGCGTGCTGGAGTTGGAAGCGATTGGCGCGTCTGAGGCGGCGCAGGGAATGGCTCGCCGGCTGCAAGCTATTGTGCTGGGGCGACATCTGTTTATTGCCCGGCCGCGCCGCGATTACTGGCAGGCCAATTTAGACCAGGATTGGCAGCCCGGCGATTTTGGGCCGGTGCTCGCCTGCCGGCCGGCTACCCGGCTCGACTTGCTGGACGCGTTTACCCAACAGCCCCCCGCCGGCGACCTGCCCAACGAATTTAGCTGGTCTTTTTCCCGCCAGGCGCTGTACCAAAAATGCCCGCGCGCTTACTACTATCACTATTACGCCGCCTGGGAAGGCTGGCAGGCCGACGCCCCGGAGCCGGTACGCCAAACCTATCTGCTCAAAAACCTCACCAACATTCCGGCCTGGACCGGCCAACTGGTTCACGACGCCATCAAATTTGCGCTGGGCCGCCGGCAGGCCGGCGGCCCGGCTACCCCCACCGAGGTGGCCGCCCAGATGCATCGCCGCGCCCGCGCCGATTTTCGGGCATCGCAGGCGGGCCATTTTTTGCGGCAGCCCAACCAGCAGGTTGGCTTTAGAGAGCACTACTACCGCGAAAGTGCGCCACCGGCCGCCTGGCGGGAAGCCTGGCAAAACGCCCGGCGCTATCTGCTCACCTTTTTCAATTCGGCGCTGGTTGGCCAGTTTGCGCCCGACTCATTTTTAAGCGTGGAAGCGCTGCATTCGTTTGCCGTGGAGGGGGTCAAAATCTGGGTGCAGATCGACCTGGCCTGCCGCGAGCCGGACACAATTCACCTGTACGATTGGAAAACGGGGCCAATTGATGAAGATTCGGCGCGGCGGCAGTTGGGGATTTACGCGCTGTTTGCCCACCACACCTGGCCGGAGCATATCCGGGGGCCAATCAGGGGTACGGTCTTGGGCCTGGCTGATGGACGCCGCATTGATTTTGAGTTTGCCCCGGCCGATTTGCAGGCGGTGCAATCGACAATCACGGCCAGCATTGCCGGGTTGCAGGCGCTGCTGCTGCAACCGGCGCAGGCCAACCTGGCCGAACTTCGGCGTTTTCCGCAGATTCCCAACGGCGAAGTGTGCCGGCAGTGCCAGTTTAAGGCGCTGTGCGGCCGGGATTAAAGTTTATTCTCGGGGGGAGGCAGCTCTTTTTTGAGCAGCATGTCAACCGTGTTGGTCACCAGCAGCACAATCAGCGATACGGTCACACCCAGTCCCAAAGCCGGGGCAAAGGCCGTCACTACCAATAAAACGGCAACAACCAGCGTCACCAGCAGTACAATCACCGGGTTTTTGCCAATGAGGATCGCCGCATTCTGGCCGGCCAGCTTGAAGCGAGGCTCCACCAGCCGGGGGTAGAGGGTGACCACTACCAACTGCCACACCAGCCAGAGCATGGTCAGCGCCAAAAATACGGCCTGCGCCAGTGTGGCCCACGAGGCGGCCAGCCCGCCGTAAAACGCAATATTGAACGCAAATACTCCCAGCACAGCCCCGTTGAATAGGCCCCAAATGTAGGCCTCTTTCCAATAGCGGCGGGCATAGCCCCAAAACCGGCCAAATTTTATCCCCCGCCCCGCGGCAACATCGTGGGCGATGAAAACCAGCCCAAATGTGACCAACGGCAGCGGGATCAGCAGCGCCGCGCCAATAACCCAGATAACGTTAAACAGCACCAGCAGCAGCATTTCGTCCCACAGATCGGTAACGGATTTTTTGATGATGTGCCACAGCAGTTGCATTGCCCGCGCCTTTTGCCAGATTTGGCGCTGATTGTAGCACGGCGCGGCGGCAGGCCCAAATAAAACCGGGAGCGAGGGGTCTCTCGCTCCCGGCTGGAACGAATCACTTACCATTTCACCCAGCAGGTGCACCCCTTACGGTGAAATAGTGGTAATTACGCTGTACGGCGGCGCGGCGCTCAAAACCGTGATATTGGCGCTGCCGGTATTACCCACATACACCTTTTGCGTGGCCGGGTTCACATCGATGCCCTGCGGGCCGCTGCCCACCGCCACCGATGTATCGTAGGCGGGCGATGGGCCATCCTGCAAAACAACCACGGTATTGTTGCGAGCGTTGGTGATAAACACCCGGTTGGTGGTGGTATCAACCGCAATGCCTTCTTCGCCCAGACCGGCGCCGCTCGGCACGCTGATCTCGGTTATCCACGGGGCCGAAACCGCCGCCACTACCAGCGCCAGGCCGTCTTCACGATGTTCAAGCACCCCCAGGCTTTCCAGGCTGTTCACCGTAACCTGGCCCTCGTCAAGCACGTACACTTTGCCGCGAGCGGGGCAGGGCACAAACACGTGCCCGGTTGATTCGTTAACGGCCACGCTCCACAAACTACAGGCGTCCGGCGGTTTAACGTGGGTGGGAACGTAATCGCCGGCGAGCAGGCGGTCGTTATTGCCGTTAAAGACCACCAGTTCGCCGGTATCCCGCGTGGCCAGATACACCCGGTGGGTGGCCTGGCTCACATCGATGCCGTATGCGCCCTGAAAGCCTTTTTGCAGCACCCAGCCCAATCGTGTTTCCGGCGGCCCGGAATCGCCATTGAGCACGGCCAGCTTGTCAAAATAGTTGCTGACATAAACCCGACCGGTGGCGGCGTCGGCAGCGATTTTGACCGGAGCCGCGCCCACGTAACCGCCAAAATCGGTATCGTGTGAACTGGCGGCGTTGACCCCAAACGCTTTGACGCCGGGCTGCCAGAAGTTGGCTCCGTACTGGTGGGCGGCAAACACTTTATTGTTAACCGCCACACTGGCCTTGAGCACCGTTAGCCCGGTGGGGCCGTTGCCCACCGGCACGGTGCGGGTCACCGTGTCGGTGCTGCCCGCGATAACATAGACCAGATCGTAGCGCGGGCTGGCCACAAATATCTGGTTAGTATCGGGGTCAACCTTTACGTCAGAAATGTTAGATTGGGGTTCGGGGGGAGGCGTGCCCCCGCCGCCGGCCGGCGGAATTTTGGCGCTGGCCGAAACCGAAGTGTTGTCGCTAAAACCAACAGTCACCGTGTAAACATAGGTATCCGGCGGGAAACGGCTCGGTGTGGCGCTGTCGGCCCCGTACAGGGTCACCGTCAGCGCAAAGGGCAGCAACTGATTCATTGAGCCATCGGCCTGATTGAGCAGGGTGGCGCTGCCAATAAACACGCCCAACACCGGGTTGGCATTGCTGGGGATGGTATCCCATTCAAACGGCTGGCTGCTGACCAGCCGCACGCTGGTGACGGTTTTTGGCGTTGAACCGGGATTGATCACCATTTTGAACAGGCCATCGGTTTTACCATCGGGCGTTAACCCGGCCCCGGCATCGGCATCGTTCACTTTGTCGCGCACCGGCTCCACATCGTCCCAGTAAATTGAAACCGACGGGGGCGCGAAGTTTTTGAGGATAATGGGCAGGTACACCGTCGCTGGGCCGCCGCCCAAAACGTGGGTGACAACATTGCTGCTTTGCAGGCTGCTCTGGTTACTGGCGAGCGTGGCCTGGTTGGTAATGGTGGTAATTGCGCCGGTGACCGTCACCTTAAACGAGGCGGTCAGCACGGTGTTGTTGGGGAACGAAGGCACAGTCAAAACCACGTTGGTGATTGTGCCGGTAATACTGCCCAGAGTTGTAGTTGGGCTGCCAACAAACACCGCGCCGGCCGGGATGGCATCGGTCAGCACCAGGCCGGTGGTATCGCCCCACGGGTTTGAGACCACAAGCGTATAAGTGATGGTGCTGCCAGCGCTCACCGTACTGTTGGTTGGCGGCACGGCAGATTTGGTTACCACAAAACCGGGGTGATTAACGGTTGTGGTTTGGGTAGCCACGTTGTTAGACTGGTCAAGGTCGGTGCCACCGCCGGTAATTTGGGCAGTGTTGGTAATCAGGCCGGTCAGCGTCGGGGTAACTAAAAACGTGAAAGTGGCCGGTTGATTAACGCCCAAAAAATTGGTGTTGCAGGTGACAATGCCACCGCTGTGACTACAGTTTGGGCTGGCCGGGTTAAACTGCACGCTCGACGGCAGCGTATCGGTAACCAATATCGAGGTGGCGGTAATCGGGCCGCCGTTGGTAATGGTCAGCGTATAGGTGAGCGGCTGGCCGGCCAAAACCGGATCCGGCGAATCGGCTTTGCTGATCGACAGGTTGGTAACGCCCGTTACCGAGGTAGTGACACTGGCCTCGGGCTGGCCGGGGTCTGACGAGTAGACAAACACCGAGTTTTTGATGGTTCCGGCTGCGGTGGGGGTTACCACGATGGTTACCTGGGTATTGGCCCCGGCGTTGAGCGAGCCAAGGGTACAGGTGATCAGCGGGAAGCCGGACACAAGCCCGCAAGAGCCGGCAGAAGTGATCGAACTCAGCGACACCACGCCGATGGGCGGCAGAGCGTCAACCACCTGCACATCGGTAACATTGGAGCCGCTGACGTTGGTAATCCGAATGGTGTAAGTGAGCGAGGTTAAAGCCGATACGGAGCTGGCCGAACCGGTTTTGGTCACCGTTAATGCCGGTGAAGCGGCGATAGTCAGTCCGTTGGCGGCGGGTAGCGGCACTTCCAGCGAGTTGCCGGCGGTGCTGACCAGCACGACGGTATCGCCGGGTTGGGCCAGGTGAAAACCCTGCTGAGCAGATTGAACCGCGCAGTTGGGGGCCAGGGCCGGGGCGTAATCCAGGTTGGCCCGGCCGTTGCAGGCGCTGTCGTGGCCGCCGGCCCGCACGTAAACGGGCGCATCGGCCCGGGCCACGCCGGGGAGCACAGCCAGCACCAACGTACCAGCCGCCAACCACAACAACAAACCGATCACTATTTTAGCGCCCGGATATTTTGAAACTAACATGACATTTCTCCGATCTCCCCCCCAAAAACAAAAGGTTACGGGCCTGGTCGGGATTCCCCCTGCACAGCCTGTAACCTTTTAATCAAAATTCCTTGCTTCATTGGCTGATCTACCGTGTTTGTATCCTGGTTCTGGTAGTCAGACCATGTGGCTTACCACGTTGTTGGCCTGAAATGGTGTTGTTAGTGTGCCAAATTTACTCCGAGTCTATCACTTTCACCCCGGCTTAACAATGGGAATCTCGTCCCAAGTTAATTTTTGAAAAACAGGGGGAAATAATAACGCAAAAGTTTGGAAACGTAACTGATCCGAACTTCCTGAGCGACCGGCCCTACGGTTAACCCGCCGGCGGTGGTGCCGGTCACCACTACATTGGTGGTATACAACCCGTAGCTCGCGGGCCGGGTGGCGGTCAACCCAAACTGTGACGCCGACGACGCCGACACCTGCCCGCTACTGGCCGACATGTTGAGCCAGGTAACGGCCGGCGAAATGGTCGCTGTCCAGGTAATGGGATCGGGCAGGGTGGTATTTACGCCAATAATCGTCTCGGCCGGAATCGGAGCGGTAGTGTCATCGGTGAGAAAAGTAAGCGGCCCGCTGAGGGGGCTGCCGTTTGCGGTAGATAAGGTGAGGGCAGCAAAGGGTTTGAGGGCGGCAAAGGCGTTAATGCGGCCGTAGCCATAATATATGTCCCAGCCGGGAGGGCCAAGGTCATCGGCGGTGGATTCGATGGCCTGCCGCACCTGCGCCGCGGTCATATTGGGAGCCATGCCCCACACCAGCGCCGCCAAACCGGCCACATGCGGTGTGGCCATCGACGTGCCGCTTTTGGTGCCGTACGTGCCGTTTGACCACGTGCTGTAAATGCTGCTGCCCGGCGCGGCAATATCCAGCCGGGGGCCGTAGTTGGAAAAGCTTGAGCGATTATCGCTGCTGTCTGTTGAACCGACTGCCATCGCCTGGTCATACGCGCCGGGGCAGCTCACCCCGTATTTGCCATCGTTGCCGGCGGCCACTACCAGCAGCACATTATGATTGACGGCATACGTAAAAGCAGTCTCAATATCGGGGTAGTTGCACGGCCACGACGTCCACGGAATGCCCAAACTCATATTAATAACTTTAGCGCCGTTATCAACCGCGTAATAAACCGCCTCGGCCAGATCGGCGGTGGAGCCATTACCGTTGTAGTTCAACGCCTTGAGCGCCATAATTTTTGCGCCCCAACTGACGCCGGCCACACCGACGCCGTTATTTGTGGCGGCGGCGGCAATTCCGGCCACGTGCGAACCGTGGCTGTTGTCGTCATCGGGAAAGGCGTCAAGGTTGTAAAAATCGTAGCCGTTCACATCGTCAATGTAGCCGTTAAAATCGTCGTCGAGGCCGTTGGCCGGGATTTCATCAGTATTAACCCACAGTTTGCCGGCCAAATCCGGGTGGTCCAGATCAACACCGGTATCGATGACGGCAATGGTGATGGCCGCCGAGCCGTGGCTGATATTCCACGCCGATGGGGCTTCAATTTTGGTCATGCCCCACTGCGAGCCAAAGCCGGGGTCGTTGGGGGTTTCAAACGCCTGCACAATGTAATTGAGCGTGGCAAATTCCACATCGCCGCGAGCCAGCAGCCGGGCAATGGTCTCCTGCTCGGCGCCGGGCGCAACTCTGATCCGAATCAACCCGCTGCGGGGCAGGGTTTTGGCAATTTTTAGCCCGTCCCGCTCCAGCCGATCTTTGCCAACACGCTGGCCAATCTGCGGTTTGAACTTAACCACCACCTCACCAGACAAAAATTTGTTTGGGGCTGGCGGGGTGGGTTTTTGGGCCAGCACCGCCGCCGGGCCGCTCAGTGATATTGCGGACAAAACCGCGACCAAAAGTACAGCAATCAGTTTAAGTTTCACCGGGAAATTGCCTTATGCTTCAAAATTGCTCAAGTAAAACAGGAGTCAGGAATCAGGAGTTAGGAGTTAGGAGTTAGCCGGTGTTCCTGCCTCGGTTGTCAATAATTTGTGGCAAGAGTCCAAAACTGTAGTTTTGGACTCTTCTAAAAACAGTAAATTGCGAATCTGCGACCGTAGGGGCGCTTCGCGAAGCGTCCCCACTCAAAATTTTTCACTTTGCTGCCGTGACGTACAAACGACCCCCCTCAAAATCAGGGCGAACCTTCGACTCCACTCCACTAGTGATGTATCTATTTTCGGGCAAAAGGATGCGGTTTACAAGAGGAAAATGGTAACTTTAAGCCTGTTAGATGGCTTCCGGGTTTTTGGGGAGCTGCGAAGTTTTGGGCCGGCCAGCCGGCAGGGGCTGGCCGGTGAGCAGGGCCAGATAAATCGACTCGATCTGCTCGCCGGCGTCCTGCCAGGAGAAATATTTGATGACCCGCTGCCGTAAATATTGGCCCAGCCGCCGCCGCTCGCCGTCCGAAAGATCGAGGGCGCGGGTGAGGGCCGCCGCCAGCGCCGGGGCGGTGGTCTCGGCGGCGTAAATGCCACCATCGCCCAAAAATTCGCGGCTCACCGGCGTGCTAAAGGCGATGGTTGGCAGGCCGATGGCCATGTAATTGAGAATTTTGCCGCTGCCTTCGGTGGCCGACATTTTGGGCGCGGCGGCAATATCTCCCAACGCCAGATAGCGCGGCGCGTCTTCGTAAAGAATTTTATCGGTAAAAGTGACCAACTCACTCAGCCCCAGCGCCGCCGCTTTGTCTTTGTAAGTTTGCACGGCGGGGTAACCCATCAACAACAAATGAACATCGTTGCGGGTTTGGCTGAGTTGAGCCAGCGCCTCCAGCAGCAAATCGACGCCCTGATACGGGGCCAACACCCCCAGATACACAATAATTTTTTTATCGAGCGGCAGGCCCAGTTCCATTTTGAGCCGTCGGATTTGCCCGGCGGAAAAATTGGCGGCGTTGAATTCATCGGCGTTGACGCAATCCGGGGTGGGGAAAACGCGGCTGTCCGGCACGTTAAAGCTGTCGGTCAGCAGCCGGGCCGCGTGGGTGGAACTGGTTAAAATAACATCGGCGGCGTGATCGATGCGGGTTTCCAGCCAGCGCAGCAATTTGTGAAACGGGCTGCGGCGGCTGAGAAAGTTGTGGTCAATCATTTCGGCGGTGAGGCTGCCCTGAAAATCAAACACCAGCGGCGCGCCGGTGAGTTTGCTCAGCACCCAGCCAATCAGCCCGCCTTCGTGCAGGTGAGCGTGAATAATATCGGGCTTGTGGCGCAGTGCGTGCCACACGGCCATGCCCGCCAGCAAGACATCGAGATAAATTTTGTGGCGCGATGAGCCAACGATCACCCGGTAGTTGAACGGCACGCCCCAGCAGCGTTGGGTGTTGATGCCGGGCATGTCTCGCCCGTTGGGGTAGGCCAAAATGGTGATGTTGTGGCCCAGCTTTTGCAGAATGGTCACTTCTTCAAAAATGCGGACGTGCGCGCCGTAATCGGCAAAAAACATGGTGGGCGACAGCATCAGCACGTTGAGTTTTGGGTTGGTTGTGGCAGCCATAAGTTACTTTTAATAGTTAGCGATCAATTTTAGTTTTTGTTCGCGGCTGAGCCGCTTGATTTGCAGTTCGCGTTTGAGCGCGGCCGGCCGGTCGGGTTGCGGTTCAGTGTAGACCAGTTTCACCGGCCCGCGGGTTTTGGTATATTTTGCGCCGCGCCCGGCGTTGTGTTGCTTAACGCGGCGCTCAACGTTGGTCGTCCAGCCGGTATAAAATGTGCCGTCGGCGCATTCTACCATATAAACGACCACCTGCCGATTATTTGTCATCACCCTGCCGTTTGCGCCGCCCGCCAAAACCGATGAGCCGCTCAAAAAAACCGGGGATTTCCACTTTTTGCGACACCAGTTCCGGGTCGATAAAACCGCCGGTCTGGTACTCTTTGAGCCAGTTGAGCCGGGCCACCACCGCCGCGTCGATGTGTTGGGCCAGCGCCTCGTTGGAGTCCGACTCGGCGGCCACAAGCGCGCGCAGATTTTGCAGCTCGGCCAGGTATTGATCCAGCCAGTGCAGCAACACCGGCCGGTTTTGGGCAAAGGCTTCGGCCAAACCGTCCGGGTCGCCGCTGGCCGCCGCCGAAGTCCGTTCAAAACTGCCGCCGGCCAGTTTTTGCGTTTCGCGCCACGGCTTTTGCTGCGACAGCGCCCGCACCAGCGCCACGCTGAGCGCGGCCGGCAGATGTTCCACGGCGGTGATCAACCCGTCGTGCTCGGCGGGGTCCAAAAAGAAGGGTTCGGCCCCCAGCAGCGACACCAGCCCGGTGAGCAGCTGCACGGCGTCTTCGTGGGCCGAAGGGGCGGGGGTGAGGCAGTAACGCCGGCCTTTGAACAGATCGGCGCGGGCGTTTTCTGAGCCGACCCCGGTAGTTTGAACGATAGGATTGCCGCCCACAAAATGAACGTGTTCGGGCAGCAGCTCCGTGGCCCAGGCCAGCACGGCCTGTTTGCTCACGCAGGTGTCGGTGACCACCGCGCTGGGTTTGAGGTACGGGCCGATGGCCTCAAGCGTGAAGCGCACCCCGTTCAACGGCATCGCCAAAATAATCAAATCGGCCGGCTCGCAGGCGTTGATCAGATTCCAGTCGGCCTTGTCAAACGCGCCGAGTTTGGCGGCTTTGCTGGCGATGGACACATCTTTATCGTGGCCAATCAGCCGGGGCGGGTCTTCTGTTTGTTTGAGCGCCAGCGCCAGCGATGTGCCAATCACGCCGGCGCCAACAATGGTGATGGTGAAATTACTCATAGCAGGGATTAGGAGTCAGGAATCAGGAGTCAGGGATAATGATCTTCCTGACTCCTGATTCCTGATTCCTGACTCCTTAATTTAGATTATCGGCCTGATACAGCGCGGCCTGCAATTTTTCAACAGCGGTGGCCGGCGCGGCGGCCGGTTTTTGCTGGTGGTTCAAAATTAAAGTGACCGCCAGCGAATCGCAGCCGGCCCGTTTGGCCCAGGCCGCGCCGATGGCCGGGTGGTGGGCGTGGACCACAAACGGCCGCCGCCACCAAACGATTCCGCGAATCTGCGAGTCAGCGAAGGACGGGGCGGCGTCATTTTGCTGCCAGTCGCTGAGGGCGCGCAGCGCCGCCGGCCAAAACGCCTCAAACAAC
The DNA here is from genome assembly GCA_022071955.1 of Anaerolineae bacterium. GTDB lineage: Bacteria > Chloroflexota > Anaerolineae > 4572-78 > J111 > J095. Next base: position 166,161 of record JAJVIM010000025.1, on the reverse strand, counting down.
ACAATCGCCACCCGGTGCAGAATCGGCTGGCCGATGGACTTGGCCACATCGTGCAGCAGGGCGGCTTGCAGCAGCGCCGGCTCGGTGTGGCCGGCCTGTTGCAGAGTGCGGGCCACAGCGATGGCGTGACGGCGGTCGTTGGGCGGCATGCGGTTAAACAACTCCTGCTGCGCCGGCGCGGGCAGAACAGCGCGCATCAACGCCGTGTCGGCGGGCGATAGCTGGCGGGGCAAACTGGCCTTAACCGCCGCAAAAAACTGGTAACTTCGATACAGCGCCGGGTGCATCACCGCTTAAAACCCCATCAACCAATCGGCCACGCTGCGGCTGGGCGCAAACAACAACGCGCCTAAAATACCGCCGCCAAACAAAAACAGCAGCAAAAAAATGATAAAACTGTAGGGCTGAATCCTTTCAAGCTGGTGAGCCAGTTGATGGGGCAGCAGGCCGCGCAGCACGGTAAAGCCATCGAGCGGGGCCAGCGGGATCAGGTTAAAGAAAAAGAGTACGACGTTGATAAAAATAAAGTTGTAATACAACAACGCCAGCGAACTAAAAGAGTTCAGCATGGTCTGCAACCCGATCAACGGCAACACAGCCCGCCACAAAATGGCCAGTACCGCCGCCAGCAGCAGGTTTGATAACGGCCCGGCGACGGCCACCACCATGGCCCCGGTGCGGGGATCGGTGCGCAAATTGTACGGGTTAAAGCGCACCGGTTTGGCCCAACCCAGCCCTGCCATCATAATCAGCAGCGAGCCGAACAGGTCAAGGTGAGCAAACGGGTTGAGCGTGAGCCGGCCATCGTATTTGGGCGTGGCATCGCCCAGCCGATAGGCGGTGTAAGCGTGGGCCAGCTCGTGCAGGGGGAAGGCGATCAGCAATATTAGCAGCCGGGCGCCGTACTGCGGCAATCGCAGCAGCAGGTAAATGGCCAGGGCAATGGCTCCCACAATCACCACATATCGCCAGGGTGGTTCCTTTAATTTTTCCAGCCAGTTGCTGCCAGACGAGCGCGGCGGTTCATAGTAGTATTGCGGTTTTTGTGATCTCACAAGCCAATCCCGGTTAAAAATTGATGGCCAGCCGCAAAAATCGGGCCGACCCAATTCAAAATAATGGGGCATTATAACACGCGCCAGAACTATTGTGAAATCAGGTTCATTTTGACAACCGATTCGGGGCCATTTTAAAAAAACTTGCGACAATGTTTTATTGGGAGTAAATTTAGGCGCGAATATCAAAATTTTCCCGGTTACGCAGGCTCTGATAGAATCTGGCCGGTATTCTCCCTTTAATATGGGCCATAACAAATGGGGGTGACCAAAGTGAGTTGGGAGAGGAGAAATTGGGGGGAACTACCCCCCAAGCCCCCCGGCCTGCGGCGCTCTCCTACTCATTTTAGTCACAGCCATAACAACCTATCAACAGCAATTGTCATCGGTAAAACCTGGAGTGGCTTATGTCAGCACAAAACATCACCAAAAGCATAGCGGTCTTAACCAGTGGGGGCGATGCCCCGGGCATGAACGCCGCAGTTCGCGCCGTAGTTCGCACAGCGCTAGACAAAGGCGTAGAAGTTTACGCCATTTACGAAGGTTATCAGGGTATGGTTGACGGCGGCGACCGTATTCGCAAAATGGATTGGGATTCGGTGGGTGGTATTTTGCAGCGAGGCGGCACCGTTATTGGCTCGGCCCGCTGCGCCGCGTTTCGTACCAGAGAAGGCCGCCTGCGGGCGGCGCACAACCTGATAAAACTGGGTATTGACAACCTGGTGGTAATTGGCGGCGATGGCAGCTTGACCGGCGCCAATCTCTTTCGGCAGGAATGGCCGGACCTGCTGGCCGAACTGGTGAACAAAAAATCCATCAGCAAAAAGACTGCCGAACTGCACGCCGACTTAAGAATCGTTGGTCTGGTTGGCTCAATTGACAACGACATGTTTGGCACCGATATGACCATCGGCGCAGATACAGCCCTGCACCGCATTACAGAAGCCATCGATGCCATTAGCAGCACGGCGGCCAGCCATCAACGCACCTTTGTGGTTGAGGTAATGGGCCGCAATTGCGGCTATCTGGCCCTGATGAGCTGCATTGCTACCGGCGCAGACTGGGTGCTTATCCCGGAAAGCCCGCCCAACGTTGACGACTGGGAATCCAAAATGTGCGAAGTGCTAAAGGCGGGCCGCACCGCCGGCCGGCGCGACAGCATTGTGATTGTGGCCGAAGGCGCGGCCGACCGCCACGGCAATCCCATTTCCTGCGATTACGTTAAAAAGGTGCTGGAAGAACGGCTGGGCGAAGATACCCGCGTGACCATTTTGGGCCACGTGCAGCGGGGCGGTTCGCCCAGCGCCTACGACCGCTACATGAGCACGCTGCTGGGCGAAGACGCGGTAGAAACCCTGCTTGATGCCAAAGCCGATGACGAACCGCAGTTGATCGGCATGCGCCAAAACCGGGTTACCCGCACCCCACTGATGGATTGCGTGCAAAAAACCCACAGCATCGCCGATTTGATTGCGGCCAAAGAATTTGACCAGGCAATGGACATGCGCGGCAGCAGTTTTAAAGAGATGTTCCGCACCCTGCGCACGTTGGTGCGGGCGCTGCCCCATCCGCCTACCCCCGGCCAGCGCCGGCTGCGGCTGGGCGTGCTCAATTGCAGCGCCCTGTCGCCGGGGATGAACACGGCCACTCGCGCCGCCGTGCGGATTGGCGTAGACAAAGGGCATATTATACTCGGGGTTAGAAACGGGTTTCAGGGGCTGGTTGACGGCGACATCGAAGAGATGGGCTGGATGGACGTGGCCGGCTGGGCCACGCGCGGCGGCTCGGAATTGGGCACCAACCGGCACATGCCGCAGGGCAGCGATTTTTATGCCATTGCCCGCCACATTGAAGAGCACCAAATTGAAGGGCTGTTAATGATTGGCGGCTGGGTTGGCTACCAGGCCGCTTACCAGCTCTTTTTGCAGCGAAGAAACTTCCCGGCATTCAACATTCCCATCATTTGCCTGCCGGCCAGCATCAACAACAATTTGCCCGGCTCGGATTTTAGCGTGGGCGCAGATACCGCGCTCAACAACATTGTTGAAGCCGTCGACAAAATCAAGCAGTCGGCAGTGGCCTCGCGCCGCTGTTTTGTGGTTGAAGTGATGGGCCGTTACTGCGGTTACCTGGCGCTGATGAGCGGCCTGGCTACTGGCGCGGAGCGGGTGTACCTGCACGAGGAAGGCATCACCCTCAACGCCCTCAAAAATGATGTCGATTACCTGGTTAAAGGGTTTCAGGAAGGCAAACGGCTGGGGGTGATGATCCGCTGCGAAAACGCCAACAAATTCTACACCACCGATTTTATTCGGGCCTTGTTTGATGAAGAAGGCGGCGACCTGTTTGATGTTCGGCAGGCTATCTTGGGCCACCTGCAACAGGGCGGCGACCCATCGCCCTTTGACCGGATTCAGGCCACCCGCCTGGCCGTAAAATGCATCGATTTTTTGGTTGACCAGGCCGATTTTCCGGACCCCGGAGCATCTTTCATTGGGTTGCAGGGCGGGCAGGTAAAACTGCACGATTTGCAAGACCTGCCGCGCATGGTCGATGCCGAATTCCAGCGCCCCAAAAAGCAGTGGTGGTTAGACTTGCGAGCCATCGCCAACATTATGGCGCAGCCCGGGCCAAAACCCCGCCTGTAACGCTGTAATACGCAAAAAAAGCTGCGGCATAGACCGCAGCTTTTTTATTGGGCGGCCACCTGCACCGACGGCGGCGCCAACTGAGCTTTGACATCGGCCGGGGCCACGACTTCCGGGGTAAGGTTAACGGTTTGGCCGCGCCGCACCGCCCCCACATTCACCAACACCTGAATCAAATCGGGGTTGGCCTTTATTTTGTCGAGCACCGGCACCGGGCCGGTTAACAGCAGGTCAACCAGTTTGGGGTTAACTGTGTACGTAATCGACTCTGACGCCTCAACCAGTTTAATGGGCCGCGAGAGAGTCTCGTTGCCGGATAAAGGCGTAACCCGCACGGTTACGGCCACCGTTTTGGTAGAGTTGCCGTTGCTGTCCAGCGCCTGCGTGTTTGGCGGCAGGTCTAACGGGGTTTGCAGCGTAACCACACCGGTAATCTGGCCAATATCCACCGGCAGGGTGTTAACCACGCTGCCCACCGTAGAAAGCTGTTCGGTGCTGCCCTGCAGGGTTACGCTGCTGGGTTCTACGCTCACCTGCTGGAGTTGGTACCCCTCCGGCGGTGAGCCGACAATGGCGGCCTGCACGCTCACGTCGCTGGCGTTCAACCGCTGGCGCACACTCACATTAACCCGGGCCTGTTCCGGCACTACGGTAACGCCAGATACCTCTTTCCCTTCATCGTCCACGGCTTTGAGCGGCCGGTTCTCCCGCACCGAAGTGTTGGTATTGGCCACAGACACATTAGCCTGCACCGCGGCAACTGTATTAACCAGCGGCTCCGGCCCCAGCACCTGCACCGAAGCAGGTGTGGCCGCCGGCGTGCCAACCAGCTCGTAGGCCGGCGACAGGTTTTGCGGGTCGGGGATGTTCACGTTGACCGGCACGGTGCGGCTGATAATCGGGGTTAATTCCAAATCGATGGCCTGGGGTTCGGCAGAAACAACCCGTACCTGTTTAACGCCGGAAACAATTTCTACCGGCAGGCGGTACAGCCCGGGCTTCTGGTTATCGATATGAATCACAGCCTGAAAGCTCGATGCGCTGAGCGTGGGCAGTACATCCTTGGGCGTTTGGATTACGGCCGATACAGCCGTTGGCGGTGGTGGAATGAGTTTGGTGTTGGGCGGCATGTTTTCCACCCGCAGCGGAATCCCTTCAACCCGAACCAATTCAATGGCGTTGGTTTGCTCCAGCACAAACGACCACACCACAAATGTGAGCGCCAGCGACATAATCAGCACGCCCAAATTGGAAAACATCTGGCCGGGGCTGGTTACCGCCGCCGAACGCCAGGAATGGCGGGCGAGTTCTTTTGACAACGCCCACAGCGATAGCGTGGTGGCGTGGTTGTTCATGGTTGGCGCGTAAAAATCCTGCAACCGGTCGCGCAGTTCGGCGCTGTTCAGCGGCCGTTCGAGCTGCCCGTTTTGGGCAATGCCGATGTGGCCGGTTTCTTCGCTCACCAGCACAACCAGCGCGTCGCTGATTTCGCTCAAGCCCACCGCAGCCCGGTGCCGGGTGCCGAGCCGTTTCTCCGCCTGCAAAAACTGCTGGGTCAGCGGCAGCACACAGCCGGCCGCCTGCACCCGGTCGGTGCGGACGATAACCGCGCCATCGTGCAGCGGCGTGCCGGGATAAAAAATGGATTGCAGCAGTTCGCTGGTTACCCGCCCCTCAGAAGAGATACCGCTCTGCAAAATATCGTCGAGCGGGTCGTTGCCTTCCAGCACAATCAGCGCGCCGGTTCGGGATGCCGACATATTTTCGGCGGCATGGACAATTTCCGGGATTACGCTTTCGGCGGCGCTCTGCCGGGCGGCCCGGCCAATTCCGGCCGAACGGCTGACCCGACTCAAAAACTGCCGGATTTGCGCCTGAAAGACGATCGGCGTAGCCACCAAAATAGCCAGCAAAAAAGCGCGCACCAGCCAATCAAACACCGGCAACGGCAGCAGCGTGGTAATAATAAACAGCCCCACCACCACCGTTACTACTTCTCGCAGTAAAAAAGCGGCGCTGCTGCGGCGGAGCAGGCTCAAAACCAGGTAAAACGCCAGTGTTACCAGCAGCAGGTCGATGACGCCCGTCAAGGTGAGGTTTGAAAACAGAAATACCAGTTGGGCATAGTAAGACTGAAGCGCGTCCATTTACATCCTTTCCCGGGTTGGTGTTGTATCCGGCTGAATTTTTAAGCCCAAATAAAACTATACGTATTTTTAGCGCAATCCTTCACAATCTCGGGCCGGATATTTAAAACAGGGTGTCAGCGGGGGTGTCCGGGGAAATATTGAGGGCTTGCAAAGCCCGTTGAACCAGTTGCGCGGTCAGTTCATTGAAGTTATGGCCGGCCAACGGAATCTGCCCACCGGCGATTGTGCCGTGCCCGCCGGCTGCGCCCAGGTTGTGGACCAGCGTTATGGCCAGCCGTTCGGCGTTATCCTGCCGGCTGCGGGTGCGCACCGAAACAATAAGTGCTTGCTGATGACCGCCCACGCAAACAACCCAGCGCGCCCGTTCGAGCCGCAGCAGCAAATCGGCAATTTCAGCGGCCTGATCCGGGTAGTCCATAACGCCCAAATCAGAAAAAATCAACCCGTTGTAAATCCTGGCATTGCGTAACGCCAAATCAAAACATTTAAAGTACTGGGGCGGCACGCGCGCTTGCTCAATATTGGCCAGCGCTTCAACATCAATTTTGGGTTGAAGAAAGTGGTAAGCCGCCGCATCGGCGGGGCCGGCATTGCGGCCCAGGCCCAATGTATTGGTTTTTATCCCGTAAAACAAAGCCGTGGCCAGCCACCCTGGCGGGTCGATACCAGCAACCTCCAGATACTCCACCAAAATGGTGGCGGTGGCGCCAACATCCGGCCGGATATCAAAAAAGGGGGCGGTAAGTTGGCCGGACAGCGGCAGGTGATGATCAATCACCAGTATCACCGCGGCTCCGGCCGGCAGCATAATGTTGCCCGCACCGGGGTGGGTATCTACCAGAGCAACCGGCTGGCCCGGCGGGCTTGACAGCTCTGCGACAGGTGTGAGTGGCTGGTTCAGATATTGAACCAGTGCCTTGTTTTCGGCCCGGCCGATAATGCCACCGTAGGCAATTTGGCCGGCCAGCTTGAGTTGGTGGTTCAGTACATAACATAACGCTGCCGCACTGGCCAGGGCATCGGGGTCCGGGTTGTGGTGCGGCATTACCAGCAAAGTTTCAAGGCGGCTGGCCGCCTGAACCAGTGTTTCCAGACGGCTCTTCACATAGCTCCTCCTGTTCGGTTAGACCAGGGCACTTTCCCGGCCAGAGTCAATCACAAACACGCACGATGACCGGGCCTGCTCCGAGACCCTGCGGATAAAATCGAGCGGCAAATCATTGCTGGGGGTTAAAGACAGCCCAAAAATATTTACGTCGGCCCGCGGGGCAGTTTCCAGCGCCTGTTCAAATGAAGCGGTAATCACCCGCAGCTCGGTGGTTGACGGCAGCCGGGCCAGATCGCTCAATCGTTCCAGAAAATTGGTTAACCGCCGCCGGCTACCAGACTCGGCGTCGGCGGTGAGCAGGTTAATTTTGCCATCCCAGTTCAATTGCAGGTGGAGGGCCACCAGCACAGCCAGATGCCAGTTGGATGTTTTGTCTCTCAGCCACAGGTTAACATCTTTTTGCATGCCAAACGCCATGCGCGGATGCTGGCGCAAAATCACCGCGCCCATTTCATGTTTGAGGGTGAGTTTGACCAATTCATTAATAATGTCATCGGTGGGTTTGGTGGCGCGGCTGCGCCGGGTCGATTTTTTGCCGTTGGCCGCTGACCCGGCCGACGAATGGCTCATGGTTAAAAACAGCAGGTTGGGCCGAAACGAGCCGCCGCGCAGCGTTTGCACCACCAGATTGGCGCCGTGTTCAAAACTCTTGTCCTCAATAACCACCGAGTTGGTCAGGATTTTCTGCTCGCGCAAAGGTTGCAACAACTCGGTGAGCGCGTTTTCGGTGTCGGGTTTATTGTCGGGGTTGGTTTCAACGGTAAACGCAAAAATACTGCCCGACGGCGACACAATATCGCGGATAAACAGCAGCGAACCGGCCCACAGGCGCGGGTCTTCAATGGGCACCAGCAGGTCCGGTTTCCAGGTAATCTGGTGGCGCGGAAACTTGTCGGCCAGATGGGTGGCTCTTTCGGCCAGAATCAAGAACATCCCGCCCCGAATATCGCCCCAGTTGGCCTGAAGTTCCTGGCGCACCAGCCACACGTAAATCAACACAATAATGGCCAACGCCACCACGCTAAAAATGGGGTCGATGAGAAACATCATAAACACGCACATCACCGCGCCCAGTGCCGGAACAAAGCGCGGCACTTTGAACGTGGGCCGAAAACTGATAATTTTCATACTCTGCTGGATAAAAACCACCAGATTTAACATACCGTAAGTGATAAGGAAAAACATGGTGATCAGCGCCGCCAGCGCGTCGAGGTTGCCCGTAACCAGAGCCAGCGCCACCAGCCCGCCAGTGACAATAATGGCGTTGCGCGGTTCGTTGCTGGCAGTTTTGGTAGACAGCCAATCATGCACGGGGATGGTTTTTTGCTCGGCCAGCGCTTGCAGCAGGCGCGGCGCACCCAGCATACTGCCCAACGCCGATGAAAACGTAGCGCCCATAATCCCGGCCACAACAATTGGTCCCCACCAGGCTTTATCGACCATCACCATCTGGTTGGTGAGCAGTTCTGGCGTAGTGGCCACATAGGCAACCATCAACGCAATCAGCAGATAAATGATCATGGTAATGCCGATGGCGCTCATTGTGCCAAGCGGGATTGACCGGCGCGGGTCTTTGAGATCGCCGGACATGTTGGCGCCGGCCATGATGCCGGTAACCGCCGGAAAGAAGATGGCGTACACCGTCCAAAAACTTGCGCCGCCCTCCGGCGATTTAACCCAAACAATGTTGGATACCGGCACGGCGGGCGACATAAAAAACGAAACCAGCGACAGCCCCATAATGGTCATAATGATGTACTGGATTTTAATGGCAAACTGGGCGCTGGTGTACGAAATCACCAGCAGCACGGCCCAGGCCGCAAGCGAAACCACCAGTTTGGGGTGATCGGGGAACACCCGCAGCCAGCCTTCGGTAAAGCCGATGATGTACAGCGCCGCCGATAGCGTTTGCGCAATGTACAGCGGGATGCCAATGCTGCCGCCCGCCTCCAGCCCCAACGATTTGGAAATAATGGAATACGCGCCCCCGGCCCCAATCCTGATGTTGGTAGTGATAGACGACATCGACAGGCCGGTGCAAATGGTAACAATTTTGGCCAGCAAAATAATCACCGCCGCGCCCACAAAGCCCACCTGGCCAACCACCCAGCCCAGGCGCAAATACATGATCACGCCCAAAATGGTCAGCACATTAGGCGTAAACACGCCGCCAAACGTGCCAAATGTGGTTGGCTTATTGCCTTTTCCGGGTTTGAAAAAGTTTAACACCGATGCAAAAGTTTGTTTGAGCTGGTCGGTTTGCATGTGTCCTCGCAAAAAGAAACTGGGTCAAATTAACGACTCGGCTACTGCCTGAGGATTGATATTAAAAGCCTGCCAAACCCGCTGCTGCAGCCGGGCAACAATCTCGGCCGGAGAAGCCCCTTTTATGGTAATCTGGCCGCCAGCCATTGTGTCGTGGCCCCCGGCCGTGCCATCGGCCTGTACAATCAGTTGCACCAGCTTGCCGGCATCGCCCGCGCCGCTCGGGGCGCGAACAGCCAGCATCAATTTATTCTGATAAATGCCGGTGCATATTACCCATTCCACATTTTGCAGCCTGACCAGCAGGTCGGCCACCTCGGCAGTCATATCGGGGTACATCATCTCGCCCACGTGGGTAATGGCCACTGAATTGTAGAGTTTGGTGGTTTCCAACGCATCGACAAATATTTTAAAGTAAGTGGCCGGCACCTGGGCGCGCTCAATTTCGGCCAGTGCATCAACATTTAGCCGCGGCTGGAGATAAAAATAGGCCGTGGCGTCGTCTGGACTCACCCCCCGACTCAGACCGCGGGTATCGGTTTTGATGCCATAAAACAGGGCTGTGGCCAAAAACGCCGGGATGTCCAGGCCAAGCGACATAAAATACTCAACCATTATAGTGGCGGTGGCCCCCAACTCCGGCCGGAGATCAACAAATGGGACAGACAGGTTTTGCTTTTGGCGGGGGTGATGGTCAATCACGCCAATCAACGGCAACGCCGGCTGCCACGGATTGTTGCCCGCGCCCGGCTGGGTATCAACCAGCACAATGGGCATATCCTCTGGCACGGTCGCCCCCAGCGGCCGCAGCGGGTAGTTGAGATAACGCACCAGCGCCCTGTTTTCGGCGCGGCCCACAATACCCTGATAGCCAATTTGGCCTTCGACGTGGGTGGTTTGCTGAAAAATGTAATGCATAGCCACAGCGCTGGCAATCGCGTCCGGGTCGGGATCATTGTGAGGTAAAATTAAAACCCGGCCACGCTGAGCGACCATATCCAGCAGTACATTCAGATTTTCTACGGGCTGTTGGCCAATATCGATGGTATTTCTCCTTTGAAATATTGAATATGGTCAGCAGTTGGGATTGAGGGGCTTTTGGCAGTTATTAGACTTCTCATATTCTATTTTATGGGATAATGGCGCTCCTGAAAACTATTGGGGGTTGGTTTGGTTATTCAACACCAAAATAGCCACTGGCTGTGTAAAATCGATGCAAAAAGGGTGTAAACCATGTTGCAATTTTCGCCATCACAAATTGGGTATTGCACATTTTTTAGTTTGTGCTAAAATCCTGGTACAAAGCTGCGAGGGAGAAAAGTAAGCAGCCGCCGGGTTTTCAGAGAGACGTTGGCCGGTGCAAAACGTCCAAAGGCGCTGCCGAAGTCCGCTCCAGAGCTGGCGGCGATGAGCCGTTCCGGGAGCGCCCGTTACCGCGCGATAGAGTTCAATTAACAATGACCAATTAACAGTGAGCAAAATTTGTTCATTGATAATTGATAGTTGATAATTGATAAAAAAGGTGGCACCGCGAGTTGAGCCTCGCCCTTTTACGGGCGGGGTTTTTTGTTTAAAAGTTGCAGTGTTGCAGGTGTGTTTTGTAACTCTGCAACCCGGCAACTTTGTCAGAACACCAAAAAGGAGAAAACACAATGCTAGACCTGAATTACATTCGGCAAAATCCCGACGAAGTAAAAGCCCGATTGGCCGATTTAAATACCGAAGCGCCCATCGACGAGATTTTGCAGCTTGACCAGCAGCGGCGCGACCTGCTCAAAGAAGTTGAGGCGCTGCGCCAGGAGCGCAACAGCGGCAGCAAGGCCATCGGCCAGTTGATGCGTGAGGGCAAAAAAGCCGAGGCCGAAACCCAGAAACAGCGCATGACTGAGGTGGGCGACAAAATCAGCGAGCTGGATGAAACGCTGCGCCAGATTGAAGCTGACCTGGCCGACAAGCAACTGTGGGTACCCAACATGCCCGGCCCCGGCGTGCCCGTTGGCCCGGACGAGCACCACAACGTCGAAGTTCGGCGCTGGGGCCAGCCGCGCCAGTTTGATTTTACACCCCAGCCCCACTGGGATTTGGGCGAGGCGCTGGGCATCATCGATTTTGAGCGCGGGGTAAAAATGAGCGGCACCCGTTTTTACGTGTACAAAGGTGCGGGCGCGCTGCTGCACCGGGCGCTGGCCAACTGGTTTGTTGATGTTGGCGTTAACGACCACGGCTACACGCTCATTTACCCGCCATTTATGGTGCGCGAGCAGGCGATGGTCGGTGCGGCCCACCTGCCCAAATTCCGGGACAACATGTACTACGACGCCGAAGAGGATTACTGGTTCATCGGCACCGCCGAAGTGCCGCTGACCAATATTTTTGCCGATGAAATTCTGGACGCCGAGCAGTTGCCGCTCAAATACATTGCCCACACCCCCTGCTTCCGCCGCGAAAAAATGAGCGCCGGTCGCGACGTGCGCGGCATCAAACGGGTGCATCAATTTGAAAAGGTGGAAATGTACCATTACACCACCCCGGAAACCAGCTACGACGCGTTGGAAGAAATTGTGGCCAACGCCGAAGACTTGTGCCGCCGGCTGGGGTTGCCCCACCGCGTACTGCAAATGTGTACCGGCGATCTGGGTTTTGCCGCCGCCAAAAAGTACGATGTCGAAGCCTGGGTGCCCGGCCCGGACGGCCAGGGTGAGTGGATGGAAATCAGCAGTTGCAGCAACGTTACCGATTTTCAGGCGCGGCGGGCCAACATCCGCTTCCGCCGCGAAAAAGGGGCCAAGCCGGAGTACATCCACACCCTCAACGGCAGCGGCCTGCCGCCAGGGCGGTTGATGATTGCCGTAATGGAAAATTACCAGCAGGCCGATGGCAGCATCGTCATCCCGGAAGTGCTGCGGCCCTATATGGGCGGGCGCCAGGTCATCGGCCCGGCCTGAGTTTGGCACATCCCGCCAATATTTGTTACAATCCGTGCCGGTAATTCAAGGGCGAACCCGATCGGTTCGCCTTTTGTTTAAATTGGTCTGATGTTGGTAAAAGTGTCACTCTGAGCAACCACAGGGAGCGAAGAGTCTCGGATTGAAAGATTCTTCGTCGCTGCGCTCCTCAGACTGACCCTTGTAACAAGGAGCTGCGATGACTCAATTTCCGCCCGCCATTCTGGCCCTGGCCGATGGCACCGTTTTGCACGGCCTCAGCTTTGGCGCGCCGGTTACGCTGACCGGCGAAATTGTTTTTAACACCAGTATGACCGGCTACCAGGAAATTCTCACCGACCCCTCCTACCACGGCCAGGTTGTCACCATGACTTGCCCGCACATTGGCAACGTGGGCGTTAATCCCGATGACGTTGAAGCCGGCCGTCCCTGGGCCGCCGGCCTGATTGTGCGCGAGGTGAGCCGCACCGTGAGCAACTGGCGCGCCGCCGAAAGCCTGGCCGATTATCTGCGCCGCCACAACCTGCCCGGCCTTACAGAAATTGATACCCGCGCCCTGGTGCGCCACATCCGCACCGCCGGGGCCATGATGGCCGCCGTTTCCGCCGACCCGGCCCTCTCCGCCGCCGACCTGGTGGAGCTGGCCCGCCGCGCCCCATCAATGGAAGGGCGCGACCTGGCTCGCGAAGTCTCCTGCACCCAACCCTACACCTGGGAAGAACCCGTTGCCGAGGCGTGGTACAGGGCCAATCACGCCACCCGCAACCCGCAACACGTCTCGCACCTCTACAACGTCGTAGCGTATGACTTCGGCATCAAACACAACATTTTGCGGCTGCTTACCGCCGCCGGCTGCCGGGTAACCGTGGTGCCCGCCAGCACCTCCGCCGCCGAGGTGCTGGCCATGCAGCCCGATGGCGTTTTTCTATCGAACGGCCCCGGCGACCCCGCCGCTGTCACTTACGCCATCGAGGCTACCCGCCAACTGGTTGCAGCCGAAGTGCCGCTGTTTGGCATTTGTCTGGGTCACCAGATTTTGGGGCTGGCGCTGGGCGGTCACACGCACAAGCTCAAATTTGGCCATCGCGGCGGCAACCAGCCCGTGCGCGATGAAGCCAGCCGCGAAGTAACCATCACCAGCCACAACCACGGTTTTGCCGTTACCCCCGGCTCGCTGCCGGCAGAGGTTGAAGTGAGCCACCTCAACCTCAACGACAACTGCATTGAAGGCTTGCGCCACCGCACCAAACCGCTGTTCAGCATTCAGTACCATCCGGAATCCTCCCCCGGCCCCCACGACGCGCTCGGCTTTTTTACGGATTTTGTAAAAATGATGGAAAACAAATAAGCCCATGCCCAAACGAACTGACATCCAATCCATTTTAATTCTTGGCGCGGGGCCAATTGTTATTGGCCAGGCCTGCGAGTTTGATTACAGCGGCGTGCAGGCCTGCAAAGCCCTCCGCGCCGAGGGTTACCGGGTTATTTTGATTAACAGCAACCCGGCCACCATTATGACCGACCCCGAATTTGCCGACGCCACTTACGTGGAGCCGCTCACCGTGGAGATTGCCGAAATGGTGATTGCCCGCGAGCGCCCCGACGCCCTGCTGCCGACCGTGGGCGGCCAAACCGCGCTCAACCTGGGCGTGGCCCTGGCCAAAACCGGCGTGCTGCAAAAATACGGCGTGCAGCTTATTGGGGCGCAGTTGGAAACCATTGAAATTGCCGAAGACCGCCAGCTTTTCAAAGACGCGATGGACCGCATCGGGCTGAAAATGCCGGCCAGCGTCATCGCCACAAATGCCGATGAGTCGTTGGAATTAGCGGCGCGGGTGGGCTATCCGCTGCTGGTGCGGGCCAGCTTTACGTTGGGCGGCACCGGCGGCAGCATCGCCACCACCGAAGCCGAACTGATTGAGGCCGTGCAGCACGGCGTGCGCCAAAGCCCGGTGGGGCAGGTGCTGGTCGATCAATCGGTGCTGGGCTGGAAGGAGTACGAGCTGGAAGTGATGCGCGACCGCGCCGATAATTTTGTGGTCGTCTGCTCTATCGAGAATCTGGACGCGATGGGCGTGCACACCGGCGACAGCATCACCGTGGCCCCGGCCCAAACTCTCACCGACAAGGAGTACCAGCGGCTGCGCGATGCCGCCCGCGCCGTGCTCAACGTAGTCGGCGTGGAGACCGGCGGCAGCAACGTGCAGTTTGCCGTTAACCCCGCCGATGGCGAGGTGATGGTCATCGAAATGAATCCGCGCGTCAGCCGCAGTTCGGCGCTGGCCAGCAAGGCCACCGGCTTTCCCATTGCCAAATTTGCCGCGCTGCTGGCGGTGGGTTACACGCTCGATGAAATCCCCAACGACATCACCCGCGAGACCCCGGCCAGCTTTGAGCCGAGCATCGATTACGTGGTGGTGAAAATTCCGCGCTGGGCCTTTGAAAAATTCCCCGGCGTTAACGCCACGCTTGGCCCGCAAATGAAAAGCGTGGGCGAAGTAATGGCCATTGGCCGCACATTTAAAGAGGCGCTGGGCAAAGGGCTGCGCGGCCTGGAAATTGGCGACTGGCGCAAAGTTATCCGCCAGCAGTGGACGCTGGACGACATCCGCCGGCCCACCCGCGAGCGCGTGTTTCAGGTGTTGTCGCTGCTGCACGCCGGCGTATCGCCGCAGGAAATCATGGCCGCCACCGCTTACGACCCCTGGTTTGTGGACCAACTGCTGCAAATTGTAGAAATGGAACAAACCGTGGCCCACTATTCGCTCGATGAGCTGCCGGCGGAACTGCTGCGGCAAGCCAAACGCTTTGGCCTGAGCGACGACACGATTGCGGAGTTGGTGCGCCCCCCCTCAATCCCCCCCACCGGGGGGGAAGAAAAGGGGGGGAGGTTTCCGCCCGCCACTCGCCACCCGCTACCCGCCTCCGGCCTCGACATCCGCGCCAAACGCAAAACCCTCGGCCTCACCCCCGTCTACCAGCGCGTGGACACCTGCGCCGCCGAGTTTGAAGCCCACACCCCCTACCTTTACTCCGCCTACGAAAGCCAGTGCGAGAGCAACCCCTCACCCCGCCAAAAGGTGATGATTTTGGGCGGCGGCCCCAACCGCATTGGCCAGGGGATTGAGTTTGATTACTGCTGCGTCCACGCCTGCTTTGCCCTGCGCGATGCCGGTTTCGAGACCATCATGGTCAACTGCAACCCGGAAACCGTCAGCACCGATTACGACACCGCCGACCGCCTCTATTTTGAGCCGCTCACGCTGGAAGACGTGCTGAACATTGTTGACGTGGAGCAGCCCACTGGCGTGATTGTGCAATTTGGCGGGCAAACGCCGCTCAATCTGGCCGAAGGGCTGGCCGCGGCGGGCGTGCCCATTTGGGGCACCAGCCCGGAATCGATTGCGATGGCCGAGGACCGCAAACAGTTTGAGGCGCTGCTGGATGAGCTGCAAATTGACCGCCCGCCCAACGGCACGGCCATCAATCTGGCCGAGGCCCAAAAAGTGGCGGCCAAAATCGGTTACCCGGTGCTGGTGCGGCCCAGCTTTGTGCTCGGCGGCCGGGCCATGGCCGTGGTGTACGATGAATCCAGCCTGGCCGAATACGTGGCTGAAGCCATCGACGCCGCACCCGGCAAACCGCTGCTCATCGATTATTATTTGGAAGACTCCTTTGAAGTGGACGTGGACGCCGTGGCCGACGGCGAGCGGGTGGTCATCGGCGGGATTATGCAGCACATCGAAGAGGCCGGCGTACACAGCGGCGACAGCGCCTGCGTGCTGCCGCCCTACAAAATCAGCGCCTACCACCAGAGCATCATCCGTGATTACACCGAGCGGCTGGGGCTGGCGCTGGGCGTGCGCGGCCTGCTCAACGTGCAGTACGCCATCAAAGATGATATTGTGTACGTGCTGGAAGTAAACCCGCGCGCCAGCCGCACCGTGCCCTTTGTGAGCAAGGCCACCAACGTGCCGCTGGCCAAAATTGCGGCGCGGGTGATGGCCGGCGAGTCGCTGGCGGACATCGGTTTTACGCAGCAGCCGGAACTGAAAGGCTTTTTTGTAAAGGAAGCCGTGCTGCCGTTTAACAAGTTCCCCGGCGCAGACGCGCTGCTGGGGCCAGAAATGCGCTCCACCGGCGAGGTAATGGGCCACGCCCAGCGTTTTGGCGCGGCCTTTGCCAAAGCCGAGCTGGCCGCCGCCACCCGGCTGCCCGGCCCCAACGACGGGCTGGTGTTCATCACCGTCAATGATTTTGACAAAAGCGCCGCCCTGAAAATTGGCCGCGATCTGGCCCGCATGGGCTATAAACTGGCGGCCACCCGCGGCACGGCGGCTATGCTGCAACGGGCCGGCATTGAGGTGCTGGTGCTGCACCGCATGGGCGAGGGCGAGCAGCCGGGCGTGCGCGATTACCTGCGCGACGGCAAAATTTCGTTGATCATCAACACCCCGTTGGGCCGCGAATCGTTCAGCGATGGGCAGCGGCTGCGGCAAGAGGCCACCCGGCTGGGCATTCCGCTGGTTACCACGCTCACCGCGGCGCAGGCGGCGGTTAACGGCATCCGGGTGCTAAAAGAAGAATCGCTGCACGTGCGCAGTTTGCAGGAATTGCATCAATTGCAACCCTGAATTTGCCAGTGACGATTTTAGATTTACGATTAGAACAGTGTACCAACCACATATTGTAAAAAAACAGGGAGGTTTTTTCGATGTCACTTTTCGGCGCAATTGAAGCCGGCGGCACCAAATTTGTGTGCGCCGTGGGCACCAACCCCAACGACCTGCGCAACGAAATTCGTTTTCCCACAACCAGCCCGGACGAAACCATTGGCCGGGCGCTGGCCTACTTCAAAGAACAGGCGGCCAATGAACCACTCGACGCTATTGGGATTGCCGCCTTTGGCCCGCTGGACCCAACCCCCAATTCCAAAACGTGGGGCTACATTACCACCACCCCCAAACCCGGCTGGGCCAACACCGATTTTGCCGGCCTGCTCCAGCGCGAGCTGGGCGTGCCGGTGGGTTTTGACACCGACGTGAACGGCGCGGCCCTGGGCGAGCATCGCTGGGGCGCGGCGCTGGGGCTGGATAACTTTATCTACCTCACCATCGGCACCGGCATTGGCGGCGGTGGGCTGATGAATGGCAAGCTGATGCACGGCCTCATCCACCCGGAAATGGGCCACATATTGCTGCCGCCCCGCAGCGACGACCCTTCGCCCGGTGGCTTTTGTCCCTACCACGGCCACTGCCTGGAAGGGATGGCCAACGGCCCGGCCATTGAAAAACGCTGGGGCGCACGCGCCGAAACCCTGCCCCCCGATCACCCGGCCTGGGAATTGGAAGCGCACTATCTGGCTACCGGGCTGGCCAGCCTCATCTGCACCCTTTCGCCGCAGCGAATTGTGATGGGCGGCGGCGTGATGGAACAGCTTCACCTGTTTCCGCTGGTGCGGCAAAAAACGCAGGCGCTGCTCAACGGCTACGTCCAGTCGCCGGCCATTCTGGAACAGATTGATGGCTACATTGTCCCGCCGGGGCTGGGCAACCGGGCCGGCATTTTGGGCGCCATCGCCCTGGCCGAGCGAACAGCGAATGGCGAATAGCGAATCCAGTTAGTGTCACTGAATTTTCACCACTACACACTTGGCTGTGGTCGGTGGCAAGTGGCGGGTGGCAAGTAGTGCGTTTTTACCCGCCACCCGATACTTGCCACTCGCGGCTTTTTCAAGTGGCGAAAAACTAAAGACACTAACTAACTCTCAAATTGATTTTAGTTTTGTTCATCATTCCCAATTCAAAATTCATCATTCATAATTCACAATTTGCCTATGAAAACCATCCCATTTTGGCTCGATGACTTCCCCCGGCCCACCGATTTGCCCACCGCACCTCTGCCGGATTCAGTTGATGTGGCGATTGTTGGCGGCGGCTACACCGGCCTGGGCGCGGCGCGCGCGCTGGCCAAAGATGGCTACCGGGTGGCCGTGCTGGAACAGGGCCAGATTGGCCACGGCGCCAGCGCCATGAACGGCGGGCAGGCCGGCCCGGATGTTAAGCTTGGCATCCGCAAAGCCTTCCAAAAATACGGGCCGGAGTTGGGCCGTGAAATCTGGCAGGCCACGGTTGAGTCCGTTGCGCTGCTGGAGCAAACCCTGCAAGCAGAAAACATAGAGGCCGATTACACCCCCAACGGCAATTTGGCAGCGGCAGTGAAACCGGCCCACTACGCGGCATTTGCCCACGAAATCGAGTGGATGGCCAAAAACCTCAACTACGAGTCGTTTGAGCTGATCCCGCCGGAGCAAATGCGCCGCGAACTCGGCACGGATATTTACCACGGTGGGCTGGTAGAGAAATGCGGCGGCGGAATCCACCCGGCCAAATATTTGTTTGGGCTGGCCCGGGCCACGGCTCGCGCCGGCGCGCTGCTGTGCGAAAACACACCCGTCCAGCGTATCGAACCCGCCGGCAGCGGTTTTGTGCTGACTACCGGCCGGGGCCAGCTCAACGCCGATGCCGTACTGCTGGCCACCAACGGTTACACCGGCTCGCTGGTTAAAGGGATTCAGCGCGGCGTGTTTACCGTGGGCAGCTACATGATCACCACCGAGCCGCTGCCGCCGGCGCTGCAACAGGAACTCATCCCCCACAATCGCGTGGTTTACGACACCAAAAACTTTCTCAACTACTTTCGGCTGATGCCCGATGGCCGCATGTCCATCGGCGGGCGCAACAACCTGTCGCCCAATTTGGATGTGCTGGCGAGCGCCAAAATTTTGGGCGCGCGGCTGGTTGAAATTTTCCCGCAGCTCAAAGGCTTCCCCATTACCCACACCTGGACGGGCCGGCTGGGCATCACCTTTGATCTGATGCCGCACCTTGGCCACATCGATGGGGTATATTATGCCTATGGTTACGGCGGGCACGGGGTAGCGCTGTCGGCCTGGCTGGGGCAGGAAGCCGCGCGGCTGATGAGCGGCCAAATCAGCCGCAGTCCATTTGCCGATATTTCGCACCAGAAATCGGTGTTTTATCGGGGCAACGCCTGGTTTTTGCCGCTGGCGGCGCTGTATTATCGATTTTGGGATTGGGTGGGGTAATAAACGTGATGCGTGTTGCGTGACCCAAAGTCACGCAACACGCATCGAGGCTCAGGCATTATCAGCCGCGATACGCGGCTTGTTTTTTTTCGGGCTGCGCAGGTCAACAAAGAAGCGGCGCACCAGCGGAATGCGCACCACCAGCAGCAGAGTCAGAATGGCCCCGTACACCAGCGGCTCGCGGATATCGCTTTTAACCAGCCAGATAAAGTGGATGATCACCAGAATGCCAGCGGCGTACACCAGTTGGTGCAGCCGTTTCCAGTTTTTCTTCAACTGCCGCATGCTCCACTGGTTAGAGGTAATGGCCAGCGGCAGCAAAATCATCAGCGCGGCAAAGCCGACCAGCGCAAAGCGCTTTTCAAACGTGGCCTCGTACACCGCCATCAAATCAACGCTGCTGCCGATGTAACCGTTATCGACAATGAAGATCAAAAAGTGCAGCGCGCCGTACATAAAGGCGTACAGCCCCAGCGGTTTGCGCAGCGGCAGCACCTGCCGCCAGCCAAACACAATATTCAGCGGGGTGCAGGCCAGCGACAGCAGCAGTAAAATCAGCGCCGCTTTACCGGTGCGAAACGTGACATCCTGAAACGGGTTGATCAGCAGGGCCATGTTGCCCTGCCAAAAATTCCACACAATCAGTAACAGCGGCACAAACGCGCCCACATGCACTGCAATTTGCAGCGGCGTCCAACTACTTTTTCGTTTGGCCATTAGAAGTTTGCCCTCAAATCCATGCCATCGTACAGATAGGCTACCTGCTCGGCGTAACCGTTGAACGGCAGGGTTTTGCGCCGGCCAAACTCGCCGATGCGCCGCTCTGTAGCCTGCGACCAGCGCGGATGGTCCACTTCCGGGTTGACGTTGGCGTAAAAGCCGTACTCGTTGGGCGCGGCGGCCATCCACAACGACATCGGCGCAGTTTCTACCAGATCAATTTTCACAATCGATTTGATGCTCTTGAAACCGTACTTCCAGGGCACCACCAGCCGCACCGGCGCCCCGCTCTGCGGCAGCAGTTCTTTGCCGTACAAGCCGGTCGCCAGAATTGCCAGATCATTCATGGCCTCATCCAGGCGCAAGCCCTCAATGTAGGGCCAGTTGTACCACGGGCTGCGCTGGCCGGGCATTTCTTCCGGCCGGTAAACGGTTTCAAAACGCACAAACTTGGCCTCCGGCTTGGGATCGACTTCTTTGAGCAGTTTGGCCAGCGGAAAGCCCTGCCAGGGAATGACCATGCTCCAGGCTTCGACGCAGCGCAGGCGGTAGATACGTTCTTCCTGCTCAAACTTGCGCAGGTCGTCAATATCAAACGTTTTGGGGTTGTTAACCAGCCCGCCCACCTGCACCTGCCACGGATTGGTGGTGAAATCTTTGGCCAGCATGGCTACTTCTTCTTTGGTGGTGGTGAACTCGTAGTAGTTGTTGTAGTTGGTGATGGCCTCAAAGGTGTTGAACGGGTCGCCCAGTTCGTCGGTGGTGGGCGCGACGATGGTCGTTGGTTCAGCCGGTTGGCTCACCGCCGCCGGCGCGGCCGCCTGAGCCGCAGCCGTTGGCGGCGTTTGCCCGGCCGCCGGCTTGGCCGGTGTGCTGGTGGCCGCCGGCGGCGCCGAACTCTGCTGCGGGCTGCATGCTGCCAGCGCAGCCATACTGGCCGCCAGTGCGCCCACGCCCACCATAAATTTGCGGCGAGACAGATAAATGTGTTCCGGGGTAATTTCAGACGATTTAATCTTGGTCATTGAAGCCTCCTCCGGCTGTGCCTTTGATTAGTGTTTGGCCGCAGCCTGTTTGTCATTCAATCTAGCTTCAGTCTATGCTGATTTTCTTATGAAATTATTAACAGACTGTTAATAGCAGCTTACAAAATTGGCAATATCCCCCAAAAAAGCTATCATGCCGGTTTACGTTCACTGTTTTCAAGTGACGGAGTTGAGGAGATGTCGCAAGAAGTAAACCGGCCAACCACCGGCATCGGCGCACAGGTGGGCACGGCCGTGCTGGTTATTTTAATTTTTGCTTTGATTGGCTTTGTAGCGCTGTCGGTAGTAACCGGCAACAACTTTGGCCTGGCCCCCAACCCGCAAAGCGCCGATTCGCCGGAACTGACCCCGCCGCCGGTTCCGCTCGGGACGCCCAATCCGCTGGCCATGACCAGTTTCAAGCAGACGGCGCTCGGCTTTAGCCTGCAATATCCCCGCAGTTGGCGCAAAGCCGAACAGGGTTTGCAGGTGGTTCTCTCGCCGGCCGCCGGAGGGCTGTCGCCGCAAAATTTGCAGGCGCCGGCCATTTGGTTTGGCATCCCCGCCGATGGCGCGGCCAACCCCACCGATCTGCTCAACCGCCTGCAAGCCGAATATTTTCCCGCGGCCCGGCTGCTGCAAACCGGCTCGCAGCGGGTGGGCGGCGAAAGCTGGCCGGCAGTACAGCTTCAGTTTGAAACCGAGGCGCTGGGCCAGGGGCAAGCCGTGCTGGCGGCCAGCAGCCACGATGAAGTAGGATACTACGTTGTTGCCGCCGCGCCAACCGGCGAATGGAACGCCATTCAGCCCCAGTTCAACAACATTTTGAGCACGTTTCAGTTTACTACGCAGGCGGTGCTGCGCCCCACCGACGCCACCCCGCCGCCTACGCCCACCCCCACGCCCACGCCGGTGTTTTACATTATCCAGTCCGGCGATACGCTGTCGCACGTTTCGGTGATGTACGATGTGTCGATTGAAGCGATTATGGACCGCAACGGCCTGACCAAAAACTCCATTCTCCACCCCGGCGACAAGTTGATCATTCCCCGCAAGCGGCAGCGTTAACATGAACCGCGAAGTGGTAAAGTTTTGGCAGGCGCCCGATCTGGGCAAACTGGATTTGCTGCACGCCCGGTACATTACCCACAGTTTTACCCGGCACACCCACGATGGCTACGCCATCGGCATTATTGAGCAGGGGGCCGAAACATTTTTCTACCGGGGCGGGCTGCACATTGCGCCGGCCGGCAGCGCGGTCATCATTAACCCCGGCGAAGTCCACACCGGCCAGGCCCACGACCACAACGGCTGGACCTACCGCATGCTCTACCCCGAAGCAGCGCTGGTGCAACGCGCCGCCGCGGAAGTTTCGGCCAAAATCAGCCTGCCGGATTTTCCGGAACCGGTTATTTTTGACCGCCAGTTGGTTGGCCAGATTCGGCGGCTGCATGTGGCGCTGGAGTCTTCCGGCTCGGCGCTGGAACGGGAGTCGATTTTGGTAGCCACGCTGGCCCAAATGATCACTCGCCACGCGGCGGGCTTTTTTCAGCCGGCCGCCACCGCCGGGCCATACCAGGCCGTACAGTGCGCCAGAGATTATCTGGACGCCCATTTTGCCGATAATGTTTCGCTGGACGAACTGGCCCGGGTAGCTAATTTGAGCAGCTACCACCTGCTGCGGGTTTTTAAAGACACAATCGGCCTGCCGCCCCACGCCTACCAGAATCAGGTTCGGGTTAAACGAGCCAGGCAACTACTGGCCAGCGGCTGGCCCATCGCCCACGCCGCCGCCGAAGCCGGCTTTGTGGACCAGAGCCACTTTTCGCGCCGGTTCAAAGGCATTTTTGGCATTACCCCCGGCCAATTCCGCAATTTTGTACAAGAAAATCCGCCCACGGTTGAGTAAACTGACCACAACTTAATTGTCTTGGGAGGATACCGATGACTCATCTTGCCGCCCAAACGTCACCCCAGACCTCGCCGTATACCGAGGCGCTGGCCGGCGCGCGCGATACCGTGCCGTTAATTGTGGGCGCAGTTCCCTTTGGGCTTATTTTTGGCGCGCTGGCGCTGGCCAGCGGCCTGTCACTGGCCGGAACAATGGCGATGTCGGCGTTTGTGTTTGCCGGCTCGGCCCAGTTTATCGCCGTGGGATTGATTGCCGCCGGCACCGGCTGGCCGCTGATTGTGCTGACCACGTTTGTCGTCAATTTACGCCACGCCCTTTACTCGGCCACACTGGCGCCGTATGCCAGCAAACTGCCGCAGCGCTGGCAAATAGCGATGGCCTTTTGGCTCACCGATGAAACCTTTGCCGTGGTGGCTCAGCGTTTTCAAACCGCCACACCGCTGCCCGGCACGCGCTGGTACTACCTTGGCTCGGCGCTGGCCATGTACCTCAACTGGCAGTTTTGCACATTTCTGGGAGCGACTATCGGCCAGATGTTGCCCAACGCCGCCGCGTGGGGGCTGGATTTTGCCATGCCGGTCACCTTTATTGGTATGACCATCCCCTATTTAAAAACCCGGCCGATGATCGCCACCGCGCTGACGGCGGGGGTGGTCTCGCTGCTGGCGTTTGGGTTGCCGCACAAACTGGGGCTGATGGTGGCCACCGCCGCCGGAATCGCGGCCGGCGTGCTGGCTGAAAGAAAGGGGCTGATATGAACGAGGTAATTTTGATTGCCGGCATGCTGCTGGTAACCTTTGGCATTCGCTACTCAATGTTTGCTGTGGCCGGCCGCTACACGTTTCCGCAGCCGCTGGTCAACGCGCTGCGCTACGTGCCGCCGGCCGTGCTCACCGCGATTATTGTGCCGGCGGTGCTCATCCCCAGCGGCGAAACCATTAATCTGAGCTACACCAACCCCTATCTGGTGGGCGCGCTGGTGGCCTTTGGCGTGGGTTGGTTCAGCAAAAATCTACTGCTGACCATTGTGGTCGGTATGGCTGTATTTTTGGCCTGGCAATTGCTGCTGAGTTGACGAACGTTTGGAAACTGCTACACTTATGTTAACTTGCATAAGTGAGCAGATTCCGTGATCGAGCGTATCAAGTGGCTGCTGGCCGGGCTGGTGATGCTGGCTATTTGTGGTGGTCTTTTAAGTGTGGTCAATGGCGGCAAATTGAGCAATTCACCAGCGCTGGAATATGCCAAATACAAAGCCAATCCACAGTGGGCCGACCTGCCGCTGGTTGAAGGGCAATTGCAGTGCGCCGATGCACCGTTTGTGATGCCCAGTTCGGGCTGGGTGGGGGTGCTGTACGGCGACAGCATTCTGGGGACGGTTAACCACAGCGGGTTGGATATTTTTGGGCTGGAGGGCAACGGCAAAACGCCGGTGGTTGCTGCATACGACGGCTATTTAACCCGCCTGCCGGAATGGACCAGCGCGGTCATCATTCGGCACACCGACCCGCTGCACCCCGGCCAGCAAATCTGGACTTACTACACCCACATGGCCAGCGTTGACGGCAACAGCTACATTTTGGCCAACATTCCGCCCGGCACCGAGGAGATGCCGGTGAAACAGGGCATGCTGCTGGGCTACCAGGGTGATTTTAACGGCCAGAGCTGGCGGCAAATTGATACCCACCTGCACTTCAGCATTGTCAAAGATGACGGGAGCGGCCGTTTTCTTAATGAAACCGACCGGGCCAACACCCTTGACCCCTCGCCGTATTTGGGCATGCGGCTCAACAGCACCTGCGCCGACCGGCCACCGCTCTGTCGCCCCGACATTTTTTGCGAGTAACCGCTCTACTCTTTGAGCGCCTGCGGCAGCGCGATGGTGAATTTTGTCCCCCGGCCCGGCTCGCTCCACACCGAAATGCGGCCACCGTGGCCATCGATGATCTGCCTGACAATGGCCAGCCCCAATCCGGTCCCCCGCGATTTGGTGGTAAAGAACGGCTCAAACATGCGCGCCTGATCTTCGGCGGGGATGCCAGACCCGTTATCGGCCACAGTGATAACTTGCCAGCTATTTTCGCCACGCAAACTTACCGCCAGTTCTCCGCCCGGCCCGGTGGCATCAACACTGTTACCAATTAAATTGGATAACACCCGCTCAATTTGATCGAGGTCCAGGTAAACATCCGGCAGTTGGCCGGCTAACTCCATACGGCAATCAATTTGCTTTTGGGCCAGCTTCATTTCCCAGTGAGTCAGTTCGCGCTCAATCAATCGGCGCAACGAACCGTGCGAGGGCGTGAGGCGCGGGGTGCGCGCCACAAATAAAATATTCTCCACCACGTACTCAATGCGTTCCATATTGGATTTAACCAACGCCGCAGCGCGTTGTGCGCCTTCGTCATCGGCCGTATCAAAGGTGAGATATTCAACCCCCATCCGCAGCGACATCAGCGGATTTCGTACTTCGTGAGCCACCGTTGCCGCCATTTGCCCCAACGCGGCCAGCCGTTCACGCTGCACCAGCCTCACCTGCGCCTCTTTCAGTTCGGTAAACAGGCGAGCGTTGTGGATAGTTTGCGCTACCTGATGGGCAAACGCCTGCACCAGCTCGGCGTCCCGCTCCGAATACGTCTCGGCCGCGTAGCTGTGAACCGCCAATAAGCCGATCACATTTTGCGCCACCAGCAACGGCGCGCCAATCCAGGCCCCGGCATCGACGCTGGCAATCCAAAACTCCTGGCCGCTCTCAACCCGGGTGTCTGTGACCAGCTTGTAACTTCTGGTCGACTCCATTTCCTGGAACACCAAATTCCGTTCCAAAGAAATTTCTTTGTCCACAAAATCAGATTCATTACCGTGAGCGGCTTCAAGCACCAGATAGCCGTCATTAACCAGATAAACCGCCGCAGAATCGTAGGGCACCAGTTGCTGCAATTTGCGCAAAATCTGATCCAGAATTTCGGCGGTGGTCAGAGTCAGGCTCACCGAAGCCACAACTCCGGCCAGGATAGTGGTAATTTCTCGTTGGCGCTGCTCTTCTTTGATTCGCTGGGCCAGCTCGTTGGCGTACTCCTGAATTTTGTCGTAAGCTTCCCGTTTTTCCTGCTCAATACGCTTGCGGTCGGTAATATCCCGGATAATGCCCTGAGTGGCCAGGCCGTGCCGGTACAGGGGATAGGACATGGTCAACTCGATATAGATTTTTTCACCATCCTTATTGAGCGCGGTGAATTCGTAGGGCGGGCGGTGGCCGCGAGCCTGATGGTTTTGCAGAGTCAGTTCCTCAAACCGGGCTTGCTGCGGCGAAATAATATTAGAAAACACAAAATCTGTGGAATCGACATCTTCCTGGGTGATACCAAACAGTTCTGTAAAGCGGCGATTGACCAGTTCAAAGCGGCCGCCATAAATCAGAAAAATGGCGTCCGAGGATTGCTCGATGAGGGTGCGATACTTTTCTTCGCTTTCGCGTAAGGCGCGTTCGGCCCGTTTGCGGCCAATATAACCGCCAATCAAATCGACGGCGGTTTGGAGCAACTGAATATCTTCGGCGCGCCAGTAACGCTGCTGGGACAGATCGTCAAAGCCAAAAAAGCCGTACCAGCGGCTTTCTACCCACAACGGCAACACCAAAACCGATTGCGCGCCGCGGAGTTTCAGATAGTGGTTTTCGGGGTCCGGCAGGCCTTCCACCGAACCGGACACATGCCGCCCCCGCGACAACATTTGCTGCCAGCGGGACAGGCCAGGCTCGTAATGAACCGTCTCCAGGTTTGGGGCGCTCAACAACGAGGGCACGCCGAGAGCGCACATTTCGTGGGTTTGCTGAAAATAAAGAGCGCCGGAGTCATCCGTATAATTTTTGCAAAGGTACACCCGGCTAACGTCGGTAGCAACCAAAAACTCGTACAGCGTTTCGGTCAGGGCTTCTTCGCGTTCCTCAATGTTGGCCAGCAGCACCTGCGAGCAGGCCGACAGCATTTGCTCGTACAGCAAACGGGTAGCAATGGCTTCTTCGGCCTGGCGCACTTTGGCCGCGGCATTATCTTGTAAGGCCTGGTTAACCTGTTTCAGCTCATCGAGCTGAGCGGTCAGCTCCTGAATCCGCTGTTCCAGGGTTATCATTTGGGTGTTTTGTGGTTGACCTGACACTGGACTCCCTCTCATCCAGTTTGCGATAGCAGACAAGGCATTAACGCTGGGGAACATTATACCGCTTTTTGCGGAAAATTTGTAGCTACAAATTTTTTTGCGGGCAATTAGTACCTTTTCAGTTGATTTCTTTTACATTGAGCAAGACATTGTGCCCTTTAGGGTAAAATTTACCGCAAAGGGCGCGAAGAACGCAAAGTTTTTTGGTTTTCTTTGCGTTCTCTGCGCTCGATAGCTCTGCATTAAATCGTGGTCAAAAAATTTGAGGGAATTTGTCCCCTCCCCCTGACAGGGGCTTATCGTTACCCATAAGTGGTGTAAGTAGCAAACCAGGTAAATACGGTTAACTCCCACCCCATGCCCCACCTGTGCCCCGCAGGGGTATCCCCCAAAATGGGGGAGGGGAAAATATTACAGGGTCAGTTTGGGGCGGCAAAGCCGCCCCAAACTGACCCTAAAAGTCAAATCCCCCCTTATCCTCTGGGGAGAAGGGGGGTAAGGGGGGATGAGGGGTCAAAAAAGGTTGCTTGACTTATGGGTAAAGATACGCTGACAGGGAGAGGGGCGACAGTCTGACCTACCTCATTTTTTTGCGAATGTAGGGGCGCTTCGCAAAGCGCCCCTACCCCAAATGTTCCCTTTAACCTGTTGCTGCGGCTTGTCCGCATTAGAAATTACTGGGCCTGTTCTGTAACGGGGGCTTCGACAGGGGTTGGGGTTGGCTCAACCGCTTGAATTAGCGGTGGTTGGTCTGCTTTGAGCAGCACAAAAGAGGTGCTTTGGTTGGTAACTCGCACCGGAACAATCAACTGGCGGCCATCTACGGTGGTTTTGAGCACATAGTTGCCGGCCGGAACATCACTAAAGGCAAACGTTTCACCAAAACCACTATCAGACTTTACCACGTTATCCGGGTAAGTGAACGTTTGCCGCCAGAATTCGGCGGGCGTTTCGGCGCGATGCAGAGTTACCAACTGCTGCGGCACAAAGTAGTTTTGGTAATCTACCACCCGGCCGGCGATAACCCCGTAACCGGGATCGGGCCGAACCCACAAATCGGGGTTGTGCGCATCAAAATAAGTGTTACCGCCCACCCGAACTTCAAGATGCAGATGCGGCCCCAGCGCCACCCCCAACTGGCCAACCCGGGCAATCGGGTCACCGGTTTTTACCCGTTGGCCCACGCTGACCAGCGTTTGAGAAACGTGGCCGTACAGCGTGTACACCGGCTGGCCATCTAACCGGCGAGTGTGTTCAATCATCACCGCCTGGCCGTAAAAATCGGGCCAGGGGCCAAGCTGTTTGATGTTATCCGGGCCGGCGTGCACCACAATGCCATCGCCAACGGCCAAAATAGGGGTATTTTGCGGGTTTTGAATATCAACGCCAAAGTGCCAAAAATACTGGCCGCCGGCGTTGGTGCCAAACGGATAATAATGGCTGCCCCAGGTTTCAAACCCACGGCCAAAGGGCCGGGCAAACCAAAAATGGTCGCTGGCCTGGCGATAATCGGGCCAATCGGCGGGCACCGGCACGGTGCGGGGGATGGGGGTTGGCGTGGCCGTGGGCGTGGCCAGCACCACCGCAGTAATGGCCAGCGTACTGGTTAGTGTGTCCGTCAATGAAATTGTTTCGGTGAACACGGCGGTCGGCTCAATAAATTCCGGGGCCGGCTCCGGCGAAGGCACATCGAGTACTACAGTTGGCGTTGGCGTGGGTGTGGGCGGTTCTGGTGTGGGCGTGGGCGGCACAGGCGTAAACGTCGGCGTGGCTGTGCTGGTTTCGGTGGGGGTAGCCGTCGGCGTGGGGGTGGCGGTATGGGTGGGCGTGGGCGTGTACGTTGGCGTGGGGGTGGCGGTAAATGTGGCCGTAGGCAGCGGAGTAGCCGTTTTGGTAGCCGTCGCCGTGGCCACCATCGCGCTGAGCTGGGTGGACTGCACCACGCCAATCAGCACAATGGCCACCACGGTGATGATCAGGCCCAAACCCAGGCCCATCAAAATTTTAACAGTTTGTCGATCAACGGTAGGAAACAGCACCGTCTACTCCTGACGCCGTTTAGGGCACCCAATCAATATTTTCTTCTGACCAGCCATAACTGTTGGCAATATCAGATTGAATGATGCCGTCCATTTCGCCATCGATCACAAATTGACGCCGTTTGTTGCTGCCGTCCGGGTTCATTACCCACATAGCCCATTCGTTGTCGCGGTTGGAGACAAAAGCAATTTTGGAGCCATCGGGCGACCAGGTGGGCAGCCCGTCGCTGGAAGAATCCGAGGTGAGCGCTTGCAGGTTTTCTCCGGTAATATCGATGCTGTAGACTTCCCAGTTGCCGGCCCGGTCAGACATAAAAACAACCGTCGAGCCATCGGGGGAAATTTCCGGGTTGGTGTCGGCGGGCTGGTCGGTGAGCAGCACCGGCGCGTTACCATCGACATTGCTCAAAATGATACCGCATTTGCCGCCCAAACAACCGTTGTACACAAACTGGCTGCCATCCGGCGACCACTTGGGCGATTTACCCTGAATGGGCGCGCCGTCGCGCCGTTTCACCTCGCCCACGCCGTCGATCACCTGATAAATGGCCGGCTCTTTGCCGCCGGTGCGAGAGAAGTACATCAGCGTTTTGTCATCGGGCGAGTACTGCGGCCGGGCCGACTCAAAAAACAGGTCAAACCCCCAGGCATTGGTCGGGTCGCCGGCCAATTGCCGGGCAAACAGGCCGCGTTTATCTAACTGCCAGGAGCGATAGGCAATCTCTTTGCCGTTACTGGTTAACGCCGGCTGGCTGGCATTTTTTTGGATTAACAGCAAATTATCGCCGTTTGAGATGTCGGCCATGTAAATATCGTAAACGCCGCGGGTGGTATCGTACACCGGAAAGATAACCCGGCCGCTGGCAACCTGCTCACCGCGGGCCAGAGTTTGCTCGCGGGAGGCGTATTCCGGCAGCGGCACCGGCGTAGCTGTGGGCGAAGGTACAGGGCTGGGCGAAGCCGTGGGGGTTGCCTCCGGCGAAGCTTTTTCGCTGGCTTGCTCAACCGCCGTGGCCGTGGGCGGCAGCGGCGTAACCGTGGGCGTGGGCGCAGCAGCAACAGACCCGGATCCGATGGGAGTAGCGGTTGGGATCAGCACAATTTCCTCGTTGGGCTGAGTCCACATTTTGAGGTTGTCAAAACTCACCCAGGAATAGGACTCGGCAAAGGTGCCGGAGAAAAAGCCAAAATTACCGCGCGTCAGCGAGTCGTCTGTAACGGCGGCGAGCTGCTGGCCGTTCACCGACAGGCTGATATTTGGGCCAAAGGCTGTCACTTTGAGAATGTTGGTAGCGCCCAAACCGGTGTTAATAAACTCCGATGGCGTCCAATCGACCAGGGTGATCCATTCGCCGTCAACAAACTTGCTGAACAGGTAATAGCCATCGCCGGAAATATCAAACCGGTAAAAGTTTTCGCGGTCTTTAAAGCGAAATAACAGGCCGTAGCTGTTGGTGTTGTCGCCGTCTTCCAATTTACCTTCAACCTCAATTTCAAAATCGGAGACAATGCGATTGGCCAGCCCCCAGGCCACCAGATTGCTGGCAAAAACCTCAATGTTGTAACGGTTGTTGCCGTACACTTTGCGGGTGTAGGCGTCAAAGGCGTCATCCCACCCGCTGAAAGAATCGCTGAAATCTTCTTCGTAAACCAGAGCCAGGTCGGTGGGGCGGCCCGGCACTTCAACCGATTGATTGCCCGGCAGGGGCGGTTTGACGCTGTCGCCGGGGGCCGCGGCCTGGGCGGTAGGCGTTTGCTCGCCATTTGTGGCAGAGGAACCACCGCTGAAACGATTCATGGCGAACACCACTACCAGCGCCGCTACCAGACATAACACCACCGCCGCGCCGCCAATAATCCAGACCAGCCGGTTGGATTTTTGCGGAGCCGGCTGCGGCGGCCGGGAAACCGCCGGAAACGCGCCGGAGGCTTCGCCGCGGCGGGGAACTTCTACCGGCTGGGGCGGCCCCATACTGCCAGAAGTGGTCACTGCCGGTTCCGGCTTGCCTGGAATTTTAAACACCAGATCGGTCTCGCCGACAGTGATAATATCGCCGTGTTTGATAGGTAACGGCGCTTTGACCGGCGCGCCGTTGAGAAAGGTGCCGTTGGCGCTGGCCAGATCGGTGAGTACCCAGTCGCCCTCTTTTACCTCAATTTCGGCGTGGTGGCGCGATGATTTGAGATCAAGCAGAATGATGTCATTGTCGCGTTCGCGGCCCAGGCGCGTGCGCATTTTAACCTTAAATTCTTCGCCAGCGTTTTCACCTCGGGTTACTTGCAATTTGGGAGCCATTGCCGGCCCAACTTGAGTTACCGCCCGATTTTCTTCGCTCATAAAGTCGTTGTCCTTGTTTAATTATCAGCCCGCCGATGTTACTTTTATCCAAAAAGAGACACGGGGTTCACCTTTAAACTTTATTTGCTTGTAGCGCCGCTCAATCCGCACGCCCAGTTTTCGTTTATCAGCCAGCTCCAGGGTATAGGCGGCCGGCTCAATTGAGGCCGCGTCGCCGGGCGAGAGCAAAATAAAGCCGGCCACGTGCTCGGCGTAATCCGCACCAAAACCGCCGGTGGGATTAACCCAAAAATGCATTTGAGTTGGAATGGCGAGATGATAGTCAACGCTGGCAATCAACCGGCCGTGCTGCAACAAAACACCACTGCCTTCCAGAATATCGCCGGGTTTTTCCAAGGGATTACTCACCGCCGGCGCTCTCTGCGGCAGTTGGCAGCGGCGGTTTTACATCCGGTGGATTGCCCAGCGCCGGTGTTTCATAGACCAGCACGTATGGTTCAATATCCAGCAACCGGCGATAAACGTAGCCGCCCAGCACCCGCACCGAGGCAATAATCGGTGCGGCCAGTAGCAGCCCCAACGCGCCACCCACACTGGCCCCGGCAATAATCCCCACAATGATCACCGCCGGGGGTAACTGCAAGCGGTTGCCAATGATGTGCGGCACCAGATAATTGGTGTCTATCTGCCACAACAAAAAGTAAAAACCGCCAACCAGCAGGGCAAAAGCCCACAGCGGCAGGGGGATCCAGGTAGACCCCTGAAAATAGGCAAACAGCATCCCTACCGCGCCGGAAATACTGTACCCCCAGTTGGGGATAAGTTCAAGTAGCGCGGCTACCAATCCCAGCAAAATTGCGCTGCGAATACCTAAAATTGCCGTTGTACCGCCCACAATAATGCCAACGATAATGGCCAGGGTCAATTGCCCCAAAAAGTAAGATTTCCAAACGGCATCCAGCGCCGAGCGAAGCTGTTTAAATTCGCCGTCGTAGCCGGCCGGTACCCAGCTATCCACCCAGCGGCTAAAGCGGTTGGCATCGAGCAGCATATAATAGGCCACCACAAAAATAAAAATGGCCCAGATAAAACCGCCGGCAATCTCCACCGCCAAATTGGCAGCAATAGACGCCGCCGGTTGGAATATTTGGTTCAGGCTGCCTTGAATCTGTTCGGTTAAGGTATCGGTGTTGATTTTTACACCCGGCGGCGAGTAGGTAGTTAACACCCCATTCACTTCATCCAAAACCTGCTGCACGTCGATGTCAATCTGGCGAATTTGCCGGACCATCAACGGCGCCAACACCGACGGGATCAGGGCCAGCGCCAGCAAAAAGCCAACATACACAATAGTTACCGCCCACCGGCGACGCAGCGGCGTCCGTCGCTCTAACCAGTTTGAAATGGGGTTGAGCAGGTAAGCAATGATAACCGCAATGACCAGCGGAGCCAAAACAACACCAAACAGCCACACAGCCAGCGCAATTAAAATGGCGCAGGTCACAAAAACAAATCGTTTGGTTTCGGGCGCCCAGCGAGGTGGTATCAAATTTCACTCCACAGTCAATCGATAAAAAAGAGACACCGCACGCGGCATCTCTTAATATTATAAAATCTATTGTAGCCCTGTGCCAGTGGTTACCAAAACTTTAATGAACAAACCCAATCTGGTCGGGCGGCCAGTAAGAAAACCAGGCCCGGCCCACCACATCCTTGAGCGGAATTGTCCCAAAGTTGCGCGAGTCATTAGAAAAATTACGGTTATCCCCCAGCACAAAAATGTGCAGGGGGGGCACAACAATGGGGCCGTAGTAACCGGCGGTGATATCGGCCACGTAAGGCTCGTTGAGCGGCCGGTTGTTTACAAACACGCGGTTGTCCCGCACTTCAATGGTATCACCGGGGAGACCAATCACCCGCTTGATCAACAGTTCGTTATTTTGGCTTTCCAGGCTGATGACCACCACATTGCCGCGCTGCGGCCCTTCGAGGCCAAGCGTTTGCCGCAAAAAGCGATTGTACGACAGCTTCTCGACGATGAGCCGCTGATCGGTGTGCAAACTTGGTTCCATACTCTGGCCGTAAACGCGCGTGGCCTGGGCCATAAACAGGTTGATCAGCAAAGCGATCAACACTGCCGGCACAATGGTTTCTAAAACTTCGCGGGTTAACCGCAGCAGCCGCTTGATGACCGATGGCCGGGGCGGCTGCTCCGGTTCAGGATCCAATATGTAGTTTTCAGGCCCAAACTGGTCAGGGTACATACATTTTTCCAGGCTGAAATCAACGGTTATTTATTTTGATGATTTACCGCCGGCGGTCGCGGTCACCCCGGTTGCGGTCACCTCGATTGCGGTCGTTGCGGCGATCACCGCCACCACCGCCGCGCCGGCCGCCGCCACCACCAGACGGGCGACGGTCATTTTCGCGGGCTTCTTCCAGCGTCCAGCCTTCCAGCACGGCCTGGCGAGACAACCGGATTTTGCCGTCGGAATCGATGTTGGTAACCATCACCATAATTTCGTCACCCAGTTGGACCACATCCGCCACAGACGGGACCCGGTAGTCGGCCAACTGCGAAATCGGTACCAGGCCATCGGTATCGGGCAGAATTTCAACAAACGCGCCAAAGTCGGCAATGCGTACCACCCGGCCTGTGTATATTCTACCAAGTTCTGCTTCTTCTGTCATGGCCTTAACCCGGGCCAGAGCCATATCGCTCGATTCCTGGTCGCTGGCGGCAATGTACACGGTGCCGTCGTCGTCGATATCAATTTTGGCGCCGGTTTCTTCCTGAATCCCGCGGATAGTTTTACCCGCCGGGCCAATGAGCTTGCCGATTTTATCGGGGTGAATTTGAATAGTGACGATGCTGGGCGCAAAGGGCGAGTAATGGTCGCGCGTTTGGGGCAAAATTTCGTGCATTCTGTCCAGAATGTGCAGCCGGCCAGCCAGCGCCTGAGACAACGCCTGTTCCATAATATCCCAGCGCAGCCCGCTGATTTTGATATCCATTTGCAGGGCGGTAATCCCTTTGCGGGTACCGGCCACTTTAAAGTCCATGTCGCCCAGCGCGTCTTCAATGCCCTGAATATCGGTGAGTACGGCAAACTGGTCGCCTTCCTGAATCAACCCCATCGCTACCCCGGCCACCGGCGCTGAAATCGGCACACCGGCGTCCATCAGGCTGAGGGTGCTGCCGCAAACACTGGCCATCGACGTGGAGCCGTTGGAGCTGAGCACCTCAGACACCAGGCGCAGGGTATACGGGAATTTGTCGGCGGAGGGCAGTACCGGCACCAACGCGCGTTCGGCCAGCGCACCGTGGCCAATCGAGCGGCGGCTGGGCGACCCCACCCGGCCGGTTTCGCCCGTGGAGAAGGGCGGGAAGTTGTAGTGGTGCAGGTATCGTTTGAAATCCTGCGGGCCCAGCGTATCCAGCTTTTGCTCGTCGCGGGGAGTGCCAAGAGTGGTGATGGTCAGCACCTGGGTTTCGCCGCGGGTGAACAGGCCCGAGCCGTGCGTGCGCGGCAAAATACCCGCATCGCCCCAAATTGGGCGAACGGTGCGGGTGTCGCGGCCGTCGGGGCGAATGCCTTCGGTGATGATCCGTTTGCGGATGGCTTTTTTCAGAGCGTCGCTGTGGATGCTGGTAATGTCGCCGGCCGAGATGGTGTCATCTTCGGCAAAGTAGGCTACGGCTTCATCCCGAACGGCGTTGATGGCGTTACTGAACTCTTCTTTGCCGCCGCCGGTTTTCACCACCTGTTCCAACTTGTCGCCGAGTTGAGCCGTAACTTTAGAGAGCACATCGTCGGCAACCTGGTTGGTCTGAAATTCGATTTTGGGTTTGCCAACCGCGGCGCGCATTTCATTTTGCACCCGGATAATATCCTGGATGGACTCGTGTGCCAGCCGCAGCGCCTCGAGCATTTTATCTTCCGGCACTTCGTTGGCGCCGGCTTCAACCATCAAAATGGCGTCTTCTGTACCGGCCACGCGCAAGTCAAGCTCGCTGGCGGCCATTTCTGAGACAGTGGGGTTAACCAGCAATTGGCCATCTTTCAGGCCGATGCGCACTGCGCCAACCGGTCCGGCCCACGGAATATCAGAAATGTGGAGCGCGGCGCTGGCGCTGTTAATGGCCAAAATATCCAGATGATGCTCGCCATCCGATGACAGCGCGGTGATAACAATTTGCACTTCGTTGCGGGAGCTTTTGTTGAA
Source organism: Anaerolineae bacterium (assembly GCA_022071955.1). Taxonomy (GTDB): domain Bacteria; phylum Chloroflexota; class Anaerolineae; order 4572-78; family J111; genus J095. The sequence continues at coordinate 130,502 of JAJVIM010000025.1, read as the reverse complement.
CAGGGGCCGCAGCGGGCGGTCGGTGAGCCGGGCGGTGAGGATGGCCTCTTCGCTGGGGCGGCCTTCTCGCCGAAAGAAGCTGCCGGGGATACGGCCGGCGGCGTACAATTTTTCTTCAAATTCAACGCTCAGCGGGAAAAAATCGATGCCTTCCCGCGGGCTTTTTGAAGCCGTGGCCGTGGTCAACAACAAGCTGTCGTTAGACTTAATGACAATTGCGCCATTGGCCTGCCCGGCCAACTGGCCGGTTTCAAAAATGATGTCATCGTTCCCCAATTTGGCTACAAAACGATGAGCTTGTGGTTTATTAGACATAAAAAAACCTCCTGGAATATGGGCCATCTCTGGAGGTTCAGCGGTGAACTTATTAACAATCTGCAATTAACAACAAGGAACTATCAACTAACGCTGCACTAATTGATAATTACTAATTGTTAATTGCCAGGTTGGATTGTTAATTGACCCTACGAACCGCCAGGATAGCAGTCGTCATTTAACTACGAATATAAGCAAACGAGTAGAAGCGGCGCAAATCCATCTTCTACTCGTTTGACTGGTTACACCTACTTCCTTAACCCCAACTGATCAATGACTTGCTGATACTGCTCAGGGTCTTTGCGTTTGAGGTACTCCTGATGATGCCGGCGCTGCCCAACCAGTTTGAGCAACCCCCGCCGCGAACTGTTATCGTGCTTGTGTTTTTGCAGATGCTCCTGAAGCTGGTTGATCCGAGCCGTTAACAGCGCAATCTGCACCGCCGATGAACCGGTATCGCCTTCTTTTCCCTGAAACTGCTGAATAATTTCCTGCTTTTCCTGCTGTGTAAGTGCCACTGAATCTTCTCCTTATCGTCGGGTGAAGGGCCGACGTGGTCAATCTGGCCCCAACCCCAAAACTTTATGGTCATTTTGTCAACTGGAAGATTATATCACGGCTCACACCCTGTAGCAAATCATTGCCCAAATTAGCCATGTTAAAAAAGGGAGTTGCGCTATGAATTCAGCCATTGTATAGTTTACATCATCGCCTTTTTCGCCAAAATTTGGGCAGCGAGCGGGCGAAGGATCAGCAAGAGACAAACCGAATCTGCGATACCGCAACAAAGAATGCCTGTCCCCGGCAGAGCGAAGCCTCCCCGTAGGACGGGTGAACACTGGGTAGGGGCGGTTCGAGAACCGCCCCCACGTCCGCAATTCGCAATTCGTTTATTTTCAGAGGAGTCCGACAGAACCGGGGGTTCGACACCGACAACGAAAATGGTTATTGGGGGGAGCTACCCCCCAAGCCCCCCGGCCTGCGGCGCTATTTTCAAGGGAGCGTACTATGGCCGATTACGATTACAATCTGGTTTTTGAAGGCGGCGGGGCCAAGGGGCTGGTATTTGTTGGCGCGCTGCAAGAATTTGAGGCGCAAGGGTACACCGCCGGCCGGGTGTTGGGTACCTCGGCGGGGGCCATTACGGCGGCGATGCTGGCCGCCGGTTACAACGCCGCCGAACTGCGCGAGGCCGTTGATGAAAAACTCCCCGACGGCAAACCCCGTTTCTCAACGTTTATGGATGTGCCGGATAAATTCAGCCCCCAGGAAATTGACGACAGCCTGATGAACCTTATCTTCAGAGCCATCGATTTGCCTTTTGTCACCGAAGCGGCCGAACGCAAACTTGACGCCCATCTGATGAATGGGCTGCTGCGGCTGTCGATTTTTCGCCAGCTTTTCTCCTTTGTTGAAAAAGGCGGCCTTTATTCCGGCCAGGCGCTGGTTGATTGGCTCACCGACCGGCTGAACCAAAACGGCCGCAATCTGGGCGGCGTAACCCTGGCCGAATTTAACCAGCGCACCGCCAAAGACCTCACCGTGGTGGCCTCAGATACCACCGCCGGCAAAATATTGGTGCTCAACCACCGCACCGCCCCCCACTGCCCGGTTGTGGCCGCTATCAGAATGTCGATGAGTATCCCTTTTGTCTGGCAAGAAGTACGCTGGCAGGCAGAGTGGGGGCCGTACCGGGGGCAAAACATTACTGGCCACGTGGTGGTTGATGGCGGCGTGCTCTCAAACTTTCCCATCGAACTGCTCATCTCCACCGAACCGGAAATTTTGGATATGATGGGGGCGCACGACGGCGTGTACGCCGTTGGTCTGCTCATTGACGAAGAACTGCCCGTTGCCGGCATCTCTGCCCTGAATGTGGCCGAAGCCCCGCGCCCCGAACCAAAATTTCCGCTCGATTTGAAAAGCCTGGCCGCTACCCAACGGGTAACTCAGTTGATCAACACCATGCTGCGCGGCCACGACAAGCTGGTCATCGACGCCTACGCCGATGGCGTCTGCCGGCTGCCAGCGCAGGGTTACGGCACCACCGATTTTGAACTGAGCGCCATCCGCGCCCAGGCGTTGATTGACGCCGGGCAAACCACCATGCGCGATTTTCTGTTGCGCCTGCACATCTTTTTGCGAGACAACCACCCCCATCACCTCCCCCAGCGATTGAGAAACTGAACGCTGCGGCCGTTTGCCGAGCGTAGGGTTTGCGGCCAAACGGCGTTGCATGCCCGTCAAGTGACCGGGCCAAACTTGGGGTATAGTGGCCTTGTCAAATTAATTGACACCTCTTCTCCTCCTCAAAAAGCCGGGTCGTGGCAGCTCGGCTTTTTTCCTGTTTAAAGGCCGGCCCGCGGCGTTGGCCGGGCGACAGATAACAGTAGTATTTTAGTCAAGAAACGATGAAGCACATTGGGTATAATGAGGCCGTCTTAGCTAAGACTGATGTGGGAAGGAGTGCAGCCGCACTCAAAATGGGAACCTGATTGGGAAGAAAGAAGATAGAGCAAAAAAGGAAGGAGTATGCGTATGTAAAACGCGAAGGCTGGCCGCCGCCAGCCTTTCGCACGCAAACGAATACTCATCAGCCTGGCTGTCACTTGGCAGCCAGGCTTTTTTGTTTTGGCAGATCAAACCCCACCGTTTGAACCGCAAAATTCCCTCACACGCGCCAATTATATTTGTCTGAATTTACAAAAAGCATATCATGTACAAAGTTTTGATCAGTTTCTTTGGAATAAGGACAGGTTCAAATGATGGGAGTTCCCTGCCCTGAGTGCGAGTTCTTGGTTAAGATAGGGTCACGGGTTCAAGATGGACAACGGTTTGTCTGCCCCAATTGCCGTACCACTTTCGTCATCAAATTTGTTGATGATGAATCTGATGATTTTGAACTGATACGTGTGTCAAATCATCCAAAAAAGCGGTTGGTCATCGAAGTAGGCTGCCCCGAATGCGAAACAACAATTCGGTTGAATGCCAACGTTCGAGAAGGCCAGCCAGTCACCTGCCAGCATTGCCTGGCCGAACTGGAAGTTGTCAGCGTAGACCCGCTTGAAGTTGATTTTGCCATCCCAGTTCCCCTCAAGAAAAACCGTTATCGCAAAGCTGATAAGTTGCCCACAAAAAGCCGTAAATCCCGGGGCTAACGGAATTCCCGTTTCACGACTCAGCTAATTTGCGGCCCGGCAAAATAACCTGGCCGCTGTTAAAGCCTTTTCCGGCAATAAAGGTTTGATATTGCCGGTATTATACCTATTAGGAGGAAGTATTTTATGCAAACCAAATCGTTAACGCTTTACTTTAACCAAACTGTGTGGCGCAGCATTGCGGCAATTTCAGTGTTCACCATTCTCACTGCCCTCACGGCCAAAATCACCGTCTACCTGCCATTTACGCCGGTGCCCGTTACGCTGCAAACGCTGGCCGTAGTGCTGTCCGGGCTGGTACTGGGCGCTCGCGGCGGCGCGCTGGCTCAACTGGCTTACCTGGGGTTGATTGCCACCGGCCTGCCGCTGGATGCCAAAGGCCTGGGGCCGGCTGCCCTGTTTGGGCCAACGGCCGGTTATTTGATCGGCTTTGCGCCGGCTGCCTTTGCCGCCGGCTGGCTGGCCGAACGCTTTGCCATTAAAAGCTGGTGGGGTAACTTTGTGGCCGCGATTGTGGGCGCGCTGGTTATTTACGCCGTGGGCGCGAGCTGGCTGGCCGTAATGCTGGGGAGCTGGCAAACCGCCTGGGTTGCCGGGGTGGCCCCGTTCATTCTGATTGATCTGGGCAAAGCCGCCATCGCTGCTGGCGTTGCAGAAAGCGGCAAACGGCTGTTTCTGTCGTAACTGCCCCGGAAACTAACAATCTACAAGTGAGACGCAGCGCGGCGTTTCACTTTTTGTTTTTTAAACGGGTTTGCACGGCGGGGTTGGTCAGTTCAATTTTTCCGCGGCAGTTGAATGGTAAACGTGGTACCCTGGCCGGGGTGGCTTTCCACCTCGATGGTGCCGCGATGCCGCTCAATGATAGCCTGGGTGATCGACAGGTCCAGCCCGCGCCCCTGCGGCGCAGACCGGTCCGCGCCGCCGTAAAACGGATCAAAAATGTGGCGCACATTTTCCGGCGACAGGCCGGGGCCGGTATCGCTGATGATAACCTGAATGTGGCTGCCCACGGCCCGGCTGGTGACCCGCAGCGTGCCGCCGTTTGGCATGGTTTGGTGAGCGTTTCTGAACAGATAAAACAGCGCCTGCTCCAATTGGGTGCTGTCGGCTTTAACCAGCGGCAGTTGCGGGTCCAAACCGCTCACAAATTCCATTGTTTCCCCAAGCGAGTCTTCATCGGCAAATCTGGCCCACGCCGCCTGAATAATATCGTTGAGGTAGACATTTTGAAACTGGTACGACTGCTGGCCGGAGAAGTTGAGCAAGCTCTCTACCGTTTCCTGGCAACGCAGCAAATCACGCTCCAGTGAGGTGACAACCTGCTGCTGCTCCGGCAACAAACCGGCCTGAATAGTTTGCAGATGGTCCAGCGCGCTGTTGATAGGCGCGTTCAGCTCGTTGACCACGCCGGCGGCCAGATAACCCAGCGCCGCCAGTTTTTCAGATTTGAGGAGCTGGGCGTTGGCCACCTGCAACGCCGCGGTCCGGGCTTCAACCAGATTTTCCAGCTCGCGGCTGGATTGCTCGGCGCGGTCCACATCCGACGCCAGCCGGGCGTACAGCCGCGCGTTTTCAATGGCCACGCTGGCGTAATCGGCCAGGGCCATCAACAGGTTCAAATGGCGCTCGGTGAAAGCCTTAACCGTGGTGCGATTGTTGACCGCCAGCACGCCGATCATTCGATCTTTAACCTTGAGCGGCACGTTGAGCAGCGATTTCACAAAGTAGCCGGTTTTTACTTTGAACGAGTCGTCGCGGTTTAGCCCGCCAATCATAATTGGCCGGCCCGACTGAATGACCTGCCCGGCGATGCTGTCGTGCATTTTTATGCGAAAACTGGTGGCGTTGCGCTCGTTGATGCCGCGGGCGGCGCGCAGGTACAGATCGCCGGAGGCTTCGTCAATCAGCATCAGCGAGCTTTCTTCGGCTTTGGTCAGGTAGGCGGCGGCTTCAACAATGCGGTTGAGAATTTTCTGCAAATCCTGCAGCGACGTGACCGAGCGGCCAATGCCGTACAAAAAACGCAGTTCCTGCACCCGGTTTTCCAGTTGTTGATTAATTTTGAGAACGGTGTGGGTTAAGCGGTCGCGCTCTTGCCGCAACCGGGATTCTGACAGCGCCCGGTCGATGGCGTTGAGCATTTCATCGATGGCAAAGGGTTTGATGATGTAATCACGCGCCCCCAACCGAAAGGCGCGCACGGCGGTGCCTTCTGAGCCGTGAAACGTCATCAAAATAACGGGGATGTCGATGTCTCTGTCACGCAGGGCTTCCAGCAGTTCCAGGCCGCCCATTTTGGGCATCACCAGATCAGAAATGATCAGGTCAACTTTTTTTGACAGCACCAGATTCAACGCATCGGAGCCATCACGCGCCTGGATCATCCGGTAGCCGTTTGGCTCCAACACATACTCGCGCAAAAAATTCAGGCTGTCTGACCGGTCATCAACGGCCAGTACGGTTTCGCCAGACAAGTCTATTCTCCCCGGAGGTCTGTTGAGCCGGGTTGGCTCACAGGCTTGATGATACAACAGATCAAAATATTGTAAAGTTCAATTGCGCGGAGGCGGGCCGGGGATACGTGTGCCCGCGCCCACCTGATAAACCGCGCGCCAGGGCTGGTAGTGGCTCACAATTTTGTCCTCGTGCAGCACCCTGTCATCTATTTTTACCACACGATTGATGGTTACGTCCATCCCCTCTATGGCCCAATCTACCTGTTTAATGGTGCCTGCCGGCAGGTTAGACACTTCTTCGTAGGCGGGTGGGGCCGGCGCGACTTTGTTTTCAATCAGCGGCTCGCTTACTTCAACCTCTCGGTTGGTGGGCGTGCCAAAAAATTTAAAGGTGACGGTGCCCTCATCCAAATCGGTTTCGGTTTGGATGAGCAGGTAATGGTCAGTATCGTTGCGGAACCTAAAATCGACATCGGGCGTGTAGATGGTGGCATCCAGCCCCGGCGCCGAGTTGGTTTCGTACCAGCTTACCCGGTAAGCGTGCGCCCAGCGCTCAACCAGTTCAAAGCCGCCAAAAAGAGCCGCCCGAAAAGCGGTGGTGCTCACCTGGCATACACCGCCGCCAACATCCAGCGTGGTGCGATTGCCAAAAATAATCAGCGACTCATCGTAGCCCTGTTCTTTGGTCACTTCACCCAGATTATCGTTAAACGAGAATATTTCGCCGGGCGGCACCAGCACCCCGTTAAATTTTGAGGCCGCCACTTCAATGTTGTGCATCCGGCCGGCGCTGGAGCCTTTAAAGTACGAGGTCGCCTCGGCCACGTTGGCGGTAATCCCCAGGCTGTCAAGGTTGTCGCTGGACACCCGGGGCAGGATGGTTCGCACCGGCAAATTCACGCCATGCGCCCCCTGCGATACCGCTGCGGTCACTAACTGCTGCGCCGCGGCCACATCCAGTTCGCGACCGTTACGGCTGGGTTCGATAACCTCAAGCTGGTTGCTCTCCTCGTTAAAATAGAGTTTGGCATCCTGCGGCAGGGTGTTGGTGGCGGTGATAATCTGTTCAAAATAGGGCATCAATTTTTCCGGGGCCAGTTGCAGGCTGACCACCGGTTTCCCGCTGTCGTCGTTATTTTCTGCCACAGTGATCAGCGAGGCCAGGTCCGCGGGCAAAATTTGCCACGTGCCGCCGTCCTCAACCTGCAATACAAACGGCTGGCTCAACAACTGGCGAGCCTGCTGCTGCACCGGGGCCACATCGGCGGTATCGATGGCCGGCAGCACCTGCTGGGTAAACGCATCGATCACCTGCGGCCCATCGCCAAAAATGGCGGCCTCAATGAGCGGCCGGGTGGCGCCAATGTGCAGCCGCCGGCCGCGCTGCGCCAGCGTCACTTCCACGCTGCCATCCGGGCCAATTTGCAGGCGGGCATCCCGGGGTGGGTAATCGACGACCTGGCTTAGTTGCTGCAAAATGGCGGTGGTGGGGCCATCATCATAGCGAAACAGCGGCTCCACATCAACCGGCCGGGAATAAAGCGACAGATGCGTCAGCATATCGGCCAGCAGGTTGCCCTGCCGGCCCACGGCAAAAGCGAGGTCGGCGGTAGCAACCACATCAACCTGCATGCCCAGTTGTTGGCCGGTAAACGTCCACTGCTGGTTGTTGTCTACCCGAATGGTGATGGGCCGGCTCAGCCGTTCGTGGCCCAGCGTGTTGATAGCCGACATAATTTCCGGGCGAGTCATGCCGCCCACATCCAGCCCGGCCACCGACACGCCCGGATAGGCGCGCTGCAAAAAGATAAGCTGATACACCAGCATGGCAAACACCAGCAGCACCAGCACGCCGCCGGTAAAAGCCACAAACAGCAGCGGCAGCCACAAACTGGGATGTTTTGGGGCGTTTATTTTGATGGTCCGGCTAATCTGGTTCAGCATACCGATTCCTGGTGGTCATTGATTAGTTGTCAGCGGTACATTATTACACTGTAAACAAAGTCATGTAGAACTTTCGATAATTCAGCCGTCATGCCCGAATGTTTTTATCGGGCATCTACAGGGATAGATTCCCGCTAAAAGCGTGCGGGAACGACGCTCAAAAATCCCGAAAACTTAGTTGACGGTGTAATTATACGCAACGAGTGACAAATAACTTCTGACAAACTTTCTGCCGATACTATACCAATGGGTCGGGTTATGTCAATTTTGAAATTCCAGCTCCGGGCCGGCGGGGGTATCCTTTACCAGCCAACCGAAATCGGCAACTTTATCGCGTAGTTCGTCGGCGGCGGCCCAATCTTTGCGCTGGCGGGCGGCCTGGCGCTGCTCTACCAGCGCCAGCACCTGCGGCGGCGGCTCCGGCGACCCGGCGGTCTGGTCTCTGGCGTGAGCCTGCCGCACCTGTTCCCAAATATTGGGTGGGACAATGGTTTCCGGCGGCGGGCTGTTGAACGCGCCCAACTGGGTAATTTCAAACTGCTGACCGGCAGCAAACTGCCGCCGATCGTGGCCGCGCAACAGGGTGACGTGGCCTTTGCCCATAACGTGGCAGGTTTGGCCGGCGGGGTCCAGCACCAGCGCCGTGTGCTCATCAATGCCCACCACCGTTTGGCGTGGCGGCAGCAAAGCCATCAACTTTTCAAAGCGAGCCTGCCCCATGTAGCAACGGCTGGTATCCAGCTCGGTCCCGCCTTCAATGTTATTCCAGTGCGGCACCAGCACCAACGACAGGCCGTACAGCCCAAAAAAATCAAGCCCCAAATGCCAGTGCAGTTCTTCACCCACTTTGTAAATTTCGTACACGGGCAGGGCGTGGGCGCTAAAGGCGATGGTGGTGGCGCTGGCCAAAATCAGCGACGCGCCCAGCCGGTGGCGAGCGACCAGCGTGTGCCAGGCCAGCGTATCCTGCAACTGGCGCACGGCGTAGGTGGGACTACCCGGCCCCATAAAAATCACATCGGCCTGGAGCAGCGGCGAAACAATTTTGGGGTTGTCCGGGCTGAAGGGGGTGTTCCGCTTGCGCGCCGGGATCACCTCCGTTTGGGGCCGGTAATTTTGCAGGTTGTGGCTGAAAAAATCGGCCACGCGTTGGGCCACTTTGTCAGAATTCGGCTCGAAACCGGCCGGCGTTTCCAACACCCTCACTCGCGGCGCGGGCGGAAGCTGGCTAAAGAGCCAATCGTACACTTTGCGAATGCTGGGCGCGGTTTCGCCGGAGCCGAGCAAAATCACAAATCCGGGTTGATGAGTCATAATTACTTTATCCTGAATTTGTTTGATGGGCGCAGCCGGCCCAAAAGCCGTTTTGCAGCGTATCCAGCAAAAGTTGAACCAGCGCGCCGGGCCGGTGGACGTGAATATCGTGATCGGTATTTTCAAACCAGTGCACCGCCGCTTGCGACAAGCCGGCCTGCGCCGCTGCTACCTGTTTTGCTTTGAGTTCTGGCCAGCGAGCATTTCCGGGGACTTCGGCCACGCAGATGAGCGTGGGGGCGATGATCTGTGGAAAAAGCGCCGCCGGGCGCTGCTCCCACATGGCCCGCAAAATAGCCAGGTGGCGGTCCAGCGACAGCCACGGCCGAATGGTGCCATCGGGCAGGGTTTCAAAATTGGCCAGCGTGGCTTCAATGCCAAACTCGGCCCAATCCGGGTGAAAATCGCGGATGCGGGCGGCCAGCTCGGTGCGGGGCATGCCGGCCAGGGGCGGCGGTTTGAGTTCCACCGAAATTTTCTCCCACGAGGCGTCCGGGCGCGAGTGCAAATCCAAGAAACCACCATCGACAAAAACCAGCCCGCAGGCCGCCGCCGGATAACGCGCGCCAAATTCCAACACCACATTGCCGCCCCACGATTGCCCCACCAAAATGGGCTGTTCCAGCGCCAGCGATGCCAGCAGCCGGGCCAAATCGGCGGTAACCTGGTCAAAACCGTAGCCGGAGTCCGGTTTATCGCTGAGGCCGTGGCCGCGTTGGTCAACGGCGATAACCCGATGGCCGGCCTGCGCCAGCGCATCGCCAACAGCATCCCAGGTGCGGCTGTTGCTCGACAGGCCGTGCAGCAGCACAAACGGCGTTTTGGGGCCGGGCCATTCCCGCAGGTGAAGGTTAAAACCAATATCGACAAACCGGTCTTGTGGGGTCACGGGCTATCCTTTCACCTGATTATAAGCGGCCAGGGCGCGGTTTCTGGCCCGGCTGTGGTCAACCAGCGGGGCCGGGTAATGCTGACCAATGCGGCAGCCGGCGGCCTGCTGCTCCAGGGGCGACATTTCCCACGGCGTGTGAATGAGCGCCGTGGGCACGTGGGCCAGTTCCGGCAGCCAGCGCCGCACGTAATTGCCGTGCGGGTCAAATTTTTTGCCCTGCAAAATGGGGTTAAAAATGCGAAAATAGGGCGCGGCGTCGGTGCCACAGCCGGCGGTCCACTGCCAGCCGCCGTTGTTGGCCGCCGGGTCGCCATCCAGCAGATGCTGCATAAAAAAACGCTCGCCCCAGCGCCAGTCAATGAGCAGATGCTTGACCAAAAATGAAGCGACGATCATGCGGGCGCGGTTGTGCATCCAGCCGCTGTGGGTGAGCTGGCGCATGGCCGCATCGATGACGGGGTAGCCGGTGCGCCCCTGGCACCAGGCGGCAAAGTGGGCCTGATTGTTTGCCCACGGCATCCGGTTAAATTTGGGCTGAAAATTACTGGTGCGCACCCGGGGAAAATGGTACAAAATGGACTGGTAAAACTCGCGCCAGATCAGTTCATTGAGCCAGACGGTGGCGCTTTTGGCCGCGGCCGGAGTGGGCGCAGCCTCGATGGCCGACCGGGCGGCGACAGCCGCCTGCCGCATCGACAGCATGCCAAAGCGCAAATAGGGCGACAGCCGCGAGGTGCCGTTCAGGTCCATGCGGTCGCGCACATCGCCGTACTGCTGCATCTGGCCTTCAAATTTTTCCAGCCGGCGGCGAGCCTCGGCCTCACCGGCGGGAAAGGGGATGTCTTTTGGCAGCGCCGGCGCGGCGGGAATGGATTCGGTGGGCAGGCCGGGCGGCACAGAAATTTGGGCGGGCGCGGCCAGCAGATCGGCCGGTTGGGGCGCTGGCAGCGCTTTCCAGGCTTTGCTAAAGGGCGTAAATACGGTGTAAGGCGTGCCGTCGGCCTTGAGTACGGCATCGGGCGGAAAAACCGACGCGCCGGCTGTGAGGTGCAGGGGCAAGCGCGCCGCCACCCGCGCATCGCGCCGGCGGGCAAACGGCGACACATCGGCTTCGGCAAAAATGGCGGCCGCGCCACTGGCGGAGGCCAACTCTGGCAGCACCGCCAGCGGGTCGCCCCGCCGAACAATTAATTGACCGCCCCTGCTGTGCAGGTCGGCGGCCAATGCGCGTAAGCCATCATATAAAAATGCCAGTCGGTTTGCGCCCACATAATCAGAATTGACCAACGCCGGGTCAATGATATACAGCGGGACAACCTGCTCGCTGGCAGACAGGGCGGCGGTCAGCGCCGGGTTGTCGGTTAAACGGAGATCGCGGCGTACCCACCAGATCGCTGTTGTAGCCATAACGACAAATTTTGTCTATACGTCCTCGTCCAAAAATTGAGCGCAGCTACCCACATGGCTGTCGTTGGCGCTAACCAGATGGTATTCATTGACCTGGCTAGAGGGGGACCACATCGTGATGGCGTATTGTTTATCCACGGTCGCCATCAGCCAGTTTTTCAAATTCTCCAGCGTTGACGTTGACTGAACAGCGCTGCTAACGCTCATTTCAACGTTTGGGGGCGGCGAAACAAGACGGGTGTGGAGGCTGCATTTTTGAGCCTGCTCCGGGTTGATTTCCAAACCGGGCGTGCTGCCCACCAGCGTAAACCGGGTGGAGCTTTCTGGCTGCGGCGAGGTTAACCGCAGAAAAATCATCTGCCCGGATTGATCGCCAAACGTGAAAAATTCGGGGTTGGCGCCCAGCGCCATGTGAGCTGGGCCAGTAAGATGCGGCGGCGCAATGGAGAGGTCATCGGCATGCCGGGCGTCGCTGTTAGCCGGTAACAGCAGAAAACCGGCCAAAATGGCCCCAAAAATTAACAATAGGCTCAACCCTGCCAAAATAATATAATTTCGTTTCATGAAAATCCCCCCCGTCGGTGATAAGGCATCTAAAAAATTTTTGGGTTTAGCGGCAAAAACTCTATTATTTTAGACGATGCCACCTATGCGGAACTTACCTGATTACCAACCAATTTATCACAAGACCGAAATCTGTGACTGCTATCATAATCAACAATCTGCGTAATTTCAAGCCCATTTTACAGATTTTAACAAAAGTTTAGCGAACAAGTTCCATTTCTTTTGTTTTTTCAGTGACAGCAAGTCTTCCGGTTTGCTTGGTACGTCTGTTATACTTCTATTGCGGCAAAATGCTTCAACAAAGCAAGAATTTTGGTGTTGGCAACAATGTCTTTCATTGAGCTGCCGTAGTGCCGGTAGCGAATATGCCCGCTTTTGTCGATGACCATGAGAGCGGGCAGCCGGCCAAATTTGAGCAGTTTAACCTGCTGGCCGTACAAGTCTGCCACCCGGTGGTCCGGGTCTGGCAGGCCGATGAAGGGCAGCTCTTCTCGTTGCCAGTACCGGGCAAACGCCGCCCGGCTTTCTGGCCCAACAATCACAACTTCAGCATCGTAACTGACAAATCTCAAATAATCCTGCCGCAACTGCGACATATGCCGGCGGCAGTACGGTCAGGCAAAGCCGCGATTAAACACCAGAATAACGTTTTTTCGGCCCAAAAAATCAGATAGGCGGACAGTTTGGTTGTTGAGATCTGTTAAGGCAAAATCGGGGGCGAGGGTTTCTTTTTCAGTGACCAGCATAGTTTCTTTCATAATTATACGAGCAAGCCTGTGAGTTAGTTTTAAAAGCAGATTAACCAAATTTGAGATACCACAACAGACGATGAAGTTAGAGCATATTCGCTGTTTGCGGGTTAACTTGTTTTTAGAAGTTATTTTAAGAGTCCGGAATGGCTGAGATTGGTTCAGTCTGAGCGGCTGGTTTTTGAGACTGAACCAATCTTTCAAAACAGCTTCTTAAACTTGACTGCTTGTGCATAAGCATATCACATTATCTATATTTTGTCAATGATTTGTAAAGATTTTTTAAGGAAGTTTCGAAGTTGTCGATATTTTTGTCCGGCTGAATTTTGAACAAAACTGTGCTATACTGGTCTGCGAATGTCACCGGGCGGCGAAGCCGCACCGCAAAACAGTGTCGCTATTCGCTGATTCGTTCATTCGCTTATTTTCAGGGGGAGAGGCCAATAATGAAATACCTCAATTACGGACTGCTGATATTTGTGGTGCTGGCGCTGCTGGCCGACTGGCTGCACTGGTCGCCGGTGGTGGTCTTTTTTGCGGCGGCGCTGGGGGTAGTGCCGCTGGCCGGTTTTATGGGCACCGCCACCGAAGAGCTGGCCGTTTACACTGGCCCCAAAATCGGCGGGCTGCTCAACGCCACACTGGGCAACGCCGCCGAGTTGATCATCACCATTGTGGCTATCCGGGCCGGGGCCATGAACCCCGATCAACAGGAAGGGTTGATGCAACTGGTTAAAGCGTCCATTACCGGCTCAATCATCGGCAATCTGTTGCTGATTTTGGGGTTTAGCGTTTTGATGGGCGGGTTAAAGTTTGGCACCCAAATGTTTGACCGGCGGCAGGCCGGCGTTAATGCAACCATGCTGATTCTGGCCATCATCGCTCTGGCGGTGCCGTCGCTGTTTAGTTACTCGATGGAGCCGCTGTACCACGATGGCGTGGAATATTTGAGCATTGGCGTGGCTATTGTGATGATTATTATTTACGCCTTGAGCGTGCTGTTTTCGTTTCGCAGCGCCAGCACCGCCGGAACGCATCAGGCTGAAGCCGAGCCTCACACCCCGGCATGGGGTCTGCGCACGGCCATCATTGTGCTGGTGGCTGCCACGGCAGCCATCGCCATCCTCAGCGAGGTGCTGGTGGGTTCGGTGGAGCACGTGGTGGCTCAACTGGGCATTACCGAATTCTTTTTGGGGATTATCCTGATTCCGCTGGTGGGCAACGTGGCCGAACACGTGGTAGCTATTCAAGTGGCGCTCAAAAATAAAATGGAGCTATCGCTGGCCATTTCGCTGGGATCAAGTTTGCAGGTGGCTTTGTTTGTAGCGCCGCTGCTGGTATTTATCAGCCTGCTATTGAACAACCCGCTGACTCTAACTTTTAACAATTTCGAGGTCATCGCCCTGTTTGGCGCGTCGTTGATTGCGGCGATGATTGCCCAGGATGGCGAAAGCAACTGGCTCGAGGGCGCGCAGTTGCTGGCCGTGTATCTGATTATCGGCATTGCCTTTTTCTTTTTGCCCGCCTGATCAGGTGAGCACGCCGATTAAAAATCCGGCGGCGGCTCCACCGGCAATCAGCCAGGTGGAATTGACCCGATACTGAAGCAGCAGCCAGGCCGAGATGAATGCCAGCAGGATGGTGTAGGGATCGATGAGCGCCGCCCGGCCCAACTGCCAGGTTACGGCGGCCATCAACCCCAGCGAGGCGGCGTTTACGCCATCGAGCAGGCTGCCGGCCCACGGCGAGCGGCGAATGCGGGGAATAATGGGGTTACTGGCGGCCACAAACACAAACGAGGGCAAAAAAATGCCGATGGTGGCCACAACCGCGCCGGGCACGCCGCCCAGCACGTAACCAATAAACGTGGCCGTGGTAAACACCGGCCCCGGCGTAACCTGGCCAATGGCAATCGCGTCGATGAGCTGCTGCTCGGTGAGCCAGCCCAGCCGCTGCACCAAATCGGCTTGCAGGTAAGCCAGCAGCACGTAGCCGCTGCCGTACAGAGTTAACCCCACTTTGAAAAACACCCAAAACAACCCCACCAGGCCAAAGGGCATCGCCGCGACGGCCGGCAAACTCAACCCGGCCAGCGGCCACAGACCGGCAGCGGTTACACCACGCAGCCGGCGCCGGTTAACCACAAGCATCACTGCCAGCCCGCCGGCCAGCAGCACCGCGATGACATTAACGCCGATAAAGTACAGCCCCAGCGCGGCCAGCCCGACCACGCCGGTGAGCGGCCCTTTGAGCGCCTTTTGGCCCAGCCCCCACAGCGCCTGCACGACCACCGCAATCACCACCGGCTGCACACCGTACAGCAGCCAGGTGGCGGCCGGGGTGGTCCCATATTCCCTGTAAGCCCAGGCCAGCGCCAGCACAATCAGCACGGCCGGGCCAATAAAACAGACCCCGGCGGTGATCAGCCCGGCCACACCGGCCCGAACGTAGCCGGTGTGAATGGCCATCTCTGTGGAGTTGGGGCCGGGGATGAGGTTGGTCGCGCCCAGCAAATCCAGAAAATGCTGCTCGGTGAGCCAGCGACGGCGTTTAACCACTTCATCGTGCAGCATGGCAATGTGCGCCGCCGGGCCGCCAAAGGCAGTAACACCCAACCGTAAAAACAGGCGGGCCACTTCGGGCACGGAACCTGACGGCGCCGGTGTTTGCGCAGAGGATTCGCTGGTTTTCATAAATTTCTGCTCCACTGGTATGGATTCAGTACATCGTTAAATAAATAAGTTACACTTTGGTGGCCGTCATGCCCGAATGTTTTTATCGGGCATCTACCACAGGGATTCCCGCTAAAAGCGTGCGGGAATGACGCTCAAAAACCTCAGAAAATTTATTTAGCGGTGTATTCAGTTTATCAAAGCGAGTTTATTGCGATGTTACAGCGCGTAGCCGCTGAAAAGTGGTAGACACCCCTCCCGATTCGTATTATAATAAGAGTAACAGCCTGAGCCAATTATTTTTTCCACGGCTACTACCGCTCAAAATCATCCTCATTTTGTAACGCAAAATCCACTCTCTTTTTGCAAAATAAAATAATAAGGAGGATAAAATGGAATTCTTAGCGTTAATCCCGTACGCCATTATTCTGTTTGGGGCGGCAGCAGTGGGCGTACTCGTTGCCGGCCTGCTGGGGTTTTTGATCTTTACCCCAAACAAACCGAATCATCGGCCAAAGTAACCCTGCAAACCCATTTGCCCGTTCAGAAGTCTTGAACCAGTTGTGGTATAATTCCTCCCGTAAAATTCTTTCCGATACCATTCGCGTAGAATATCGTTCTCAGCAATGCCATCAACAAAAATCGAACAAATTCTCAAAACGCTTCCGGTAAAACCTGGCGTTTATCTGCACAAAAACGCGCAGGGCAAAGTAATTTACGTGGGCAAAGCGGTCAACCTGAAAAGCCGGGTGCGCTCGTATTTTCACAAATCGGCGCAGGACAACGCCAAAACCCGGCGGCTGGTAGACGAAATTGCCGATATTGAATTTATTGTGGCTACCAGCGAACTTGAGGCGCTGCTGCTGGAAAACACCCTCATCAAAAAATACCAGCCGCGCTTTAACGTGCGCCTTAAAGACGACAAGCGCTACCCCTACATCAAAGTTCACTGGCACGAGCCGTTCCCCAAAGTCACCACCACCCGCCGCCTGCAAAACGATGGCGCGCGCTACTA
The DNA here is from genome assembly GCA_022071955.1 of Anaerolineae bacterium. GTDB lineage: Bacteria > Chloroflexota > Anaerolineae > 4572-78 > J111 > J095. Next base: position 114,013 of record JAJVIM010000025.1, on the reverse strand, counting down.
CGGGCCGTACACCGCCGCCTGGGCCGCCTACCAAACGCTCGATCTGGTGCGCAAAATTTTTCCGTACCTCACCTGCAACCGGGTGATCACCGGCAACGACCCCCGCGCCTGCCTGTATTACCACATTGGCCGCTGCGCCGCACCCTGCATTGGCGCGGTAAACCAGGCCGAATACCGGGCCATCATCGACGGGCTGTGCGATTTTTTGGGCGGCAACACCGAGCCGGTGGTCGCCGAGATGCGCCGGCAAATGGACGAAGCTGCCGAGGCGCTCGATTTTGAAAAAGCGGCCACCCTGCGCGATCAAATTAAAGCCATCGACCAGGTGGTGGAAAAACAGAAGGTGGTCAACGCCGCCAGCGTGGATGAAGATGTGATCGCCTTTGCCCGGGCCGATGACGACGCCTGCGTGCAGGTATTTTTTATTCGTGGCGGCAAGCTGGTAGGCCGCGACTATTTTGTGCTGGAAAATACCGCCGACGAGGCCGAAGACGAAATAATGGGCTCGTTTTTGAAGCAGTTTTACGACCAGTCGGCCACCATTCCGCCGCGGATTCTGCTGCCCAACGACATCGACGAGATGATGATCATTCGCGACTGGCTCAAAAGCAAACGTGGCGCGGATGTTACGCTCAAAGTGCCGCGCCGGGGCAAGCAAAAAGAGCTGCTCAAAATGGCCGCGGACAACGCCACAGAAACGCTCACCCACCTGCGCGCCCAGTGGGCCAGCGACGAAAGCAAGCAAACCGAAGGGCTGACCGAACTGCAACAGGCGCTCGATTTGCCGGAAGCGCCGGTGCGGATTGAGTGTTTTGATATCAGCACTCTGCAAGGCACCAACACGGTGGGCAGCATGGTGGTGTTTGCCAAAGGCACGCCCCGCAAAAGTGATTATCGGCGGTTTAAAATAAAAACAGTAGTAGGGCAGGATGACTTTGCCAGCATGCAGGAAATGCTGCGCCGTCGCTTTGCCCGGCTAAAAGATGGCGGCTACCACAACCCACTGGACAAGGTTGAAAAGCCCAAAGCCGAAGACGCCTGGTCGATTTTGCCCAACCTGATTATCATTGACGGCGGCAAAGGGCAGCTTAACGCCGCGCTGGAGGTGCTGGACGAATTTGAGCTGCGCGACGCCATTCCCATTGTGGGGCTGGCCAAACGAGAGGAAGAAATCTTTTTGCCCGGCCAGTCTCAGCCGGTTATTTTGCCGCGTAAATCGCAGGCGCTGTTTTTGGTGCAGCGCGTCCGCGACGAAGCGCACCGCTTTGGGGTAACGTATCACCGTAACTTGCGGGGCAAAAGCGCGGTTAAATCCAGCCTTGACGATGTGGAAGGCATCGGCCCCAAACGGCGGCGGGCGCTGCTGGCCAAATTTGGCTCGCTGGAGGCCATCCGGCAGGCCAGTTTGGAGGAGTTGGCCGCGGTGCCGGGCATGAACCGGCGCGCCGCCGAAGAGCTAAAAGCGCAGTTGTAGCAAATAAAAAACGGCTCACCCCCTCCCCCAAAATGGGGGAGAGGAAAATATTACGTGGTCAGTTTGGGGCGGCTTTGCCGGCCAAAACTGACCACAAAAGAAAAATCCCTCTTCTCCCTGAGGGAGAAGGGGGAAGGGGGATGAGGGCGAAAAAAAGTTACCCAAATAAAAAGGGCGTTGGTTAAACCAACGCCCTTTTTGCTAACACAATCATATTAGCTTACGGGAACTACGTCTTTTGCCTGAGGACCTTTTTGTCCTTCGACGATCGTGAATTCCACGCGCTGCCCCTCATCTAATGAGCGGTAGCCGCTGCCGGTGATAGCGCTGTAATGAACAAACACGTCTTTGCTGCCGGGAACTTCGATAAAGCCGAAGCCTTTGGTAGCATTGAACCACTTTACAGTGCCCAATTCACGCTCAGCCATGATTATGAGCCTCCTTTCTGTAAATTTTGGGGTAGTTAAGCCAGAGGTTCATAATCAACTTCAGAGCAAGGTCCTACTTTGAATCGAACAACTGCTAAACCGCTTAAAACGATAGCACTGTCTGGCGTGGATGTCAAATTACAAAATGCAGTCAGGGGCAACGCATTCAGTACATCATCCCCCATCACTTTGGATGCCAACTAACTTACCCCATTTCAAGCCCGATGACCTGCCCCAGTCTGTCAATATTAAACCGATTGCGCAAATAGTGGGCGTATTTAACCGCTTCATCCACCTCGGATTGGGCAAAGCCAAACGCCATCAAATCGGTTTGGCCGCCAACCTGCTGCAACAACGCCGCAAGCTGTTCCGGCGCAGGCACCGAAGCGGCAATATGCTGAATTTCGTCCCAATGAGCGGCGATTTTCAATTTAAGCTGCTCAAAATCCGCTGCTGACAGGCTGAGAAATTGGTGCTGCTCGGCCAGCACTTTGTCGGCCATCGCCGGGAAAACGGCCTCAATGGTTTGGATGTGCGCACTGGCCGACGGCAGTACGGCCGCTTCCAGGCGGTCCAGCAGCTCGGCGCGGCTGAGCCGGCGAAGCTGCTGATACCAGCCGGCGGCAATTACCGAGGCCGCGCCCACTTTGGCCCCGTGCAGCACGGCCGGCCGCTGCTCGCGGATCAGCTTCATTTCCAGATAATGCGAAATCTGGTGTTCGGCGCCGGAGGCGGGCCGGGAGTTGTTAATGGCCAGCATGCACAGGCCAGATTCAATCAGCCCATCAAACAGCGCCCGCAAGCCTTCGGGTGTGGCCTGGCCAATGGCCGGCGCGTGATCGACGCAATTTTGCAGGGTGGCCCGCATGCGGGCGAAGGTTGGCGCATCAAACGGTTCGTCCCACAGCAAATGGCCCAGTTGCCAGTCGGCCAGGGCAATATATTTGCCCAGCATATCGCCAAAGCCGGAGGCGGTCATGGCCTGCGGGGCAGCGCTCAGTACCGTCAGATCGCCAAACACGGCCAGCGGCGAGTGGCAGTAGATGGTCTTTTTGAAACCGTCGATGACCGAGGGCGCGCCGGCGCTGGTGAAGCCGTCTACCGAGGCGGCGGTGGGGAAGCTGATAAAATTGGCCCCGGTGTGGAAACTGACAAAGCGGGTGATGTCGGTGATGGAGCCGGAGCCAACAGCCACGTAAGTTCGCGCCTCGCGGCCGGCGGCGAGCAGCACCTGCACAAAATTGCGCTCGTCGGCGGTAATTTCCGGGCCGGTGAGCATGGCCGTTTTGAGATCAAACCCGGCGGCCGTAAGTTGCTCAACCAGTCGTTGGCCGGCGGCGGCGTAGGTATTTTCATCAAATACCAGCAGCAGGCGGTCAAAATGGTGCGCCTGGCAGTAGTCAACCAATTGAGCGCCGGCATTGTGGCCAACGTACACCAAAATATCGTCTTGCATAATCAGGAGTCCTTTCAAGGGCGATGGTGATCTCAAAATCAGGGAGCCCATTCGGGCACTTTTCTCGATTCTATGCCGGATGAGCGAAAGGTCAAACCTTTTAATGAGCCGCCGCAAATTAGAACTCAGCCCGGGGGCGTGATATAATCACCGGGATTTTATTGTGGAGAAACGTCAATGCGAAACTTTTTGCAAAACCAAAAAACGATCATCGGTATGATTCACGTGGAGGCGCTGCCGGGCACGCCGCGTTACGGCGGCGCGATGGCCGAAGTGATTGCTAAAGCCCGCGACGAAGCTCAACTGTACGCCGAGGCCGGCATCGATATGCTGATGATTGAAAACATGCACGATGTGCCGTTTGACCGGCACGTGGGGCCAGAAATCACCGCGGCGATGGCGGTGGTTGGCTACGAGGTGAAAAAAGCCAGCGGTCTGCGCTGCGGCATCCAGATTTTGGCGGCCGCCAACAAAGAGGCGCTCGGAGCGGCGCGGGCGGCCGGGCTGGATTTGGTGCGGGCCGAAGGCTTTGTGTTTGGCCACGTGGCCGATGAGGGTTACATTGATGGCTGCGCCGCCGACGTGCTGCGCTACCGGCGGCAAATTGGCGCAGACGACATTTTGGTGATCACCGACGTAAAAAAGAAACACAGTTCGCACGCCATTACCGCCGACGTGGACATTGTGGAAACCGCCCACGCCGCCGAGTTCTTTTTGAGCGATGGCGTGATTGTCACCGGCGTGGCCACCGGCACAGAAGCCAGCCTGGAAGAGCTGCAAGCGGTTAAGGCGGCGGTCAAAATTCCGGTACTGGTGGGCAGCGGCGTCACTGTGGAAAATGTTGACAAATACCTGGCCGTTGCCGACGCGCTGATCATTGGCTCGTACTTTAAGTTTGGTGGATATTGGGCCAACGGCGTGGAAGTGGAACGGGTGAAAGCGTTTATGAACAAAGTCAACACCCTGCGCTAAAGGATTACGAATCTCTAACCCATTTCTAAGAAATCTCCTAGCCTATTTCTACGTAATTTTGTTAGGATACGGACATATTGCGTATGGCGGGGGGAAAACAAATGCAGCTATCAACATCAGTCACCGAATCTAACGAGCCGGCGTTTTTGCTGTTTTTGCGGCAGCAAGGCTGGTACCAAATGCTGGCCAAAATTATCATAAAACCGCTGCGGCCGCTCATCGGCGAACAGGAAGCCAAACGGCTGGTAAAATACGGCATGGTTGGCGTATCTGGCACGGTGATTGAGCTGGGGTTGCTCAACTTTTTTATTTTTGCGTTGGGCTGGAACAGCGACACCCAAAAAATCGCCGCCAATATGATCGCCGTGAGCCTGGCTATTGTCAGCAATTTTACCTGGAACCGGCTGTGGACTTTTGCCGAAGTGGGCGGCGACCGGCGCGCTCAGTTTGTAAAGTTTGTGCTGGTCAGCATTATCGGCATGCTGATCAACTCGGCGATTTTTTTCCTCAGCGACAAATACCTGTTTGGGCCGTGGCTGCACAGTGTGGTCGCGGTGCAGTTGGCCAAGTTTACCGCAATTGCCATTACCCTCACCTGGAATTTTACGGCCAACCGCTTTTGGACATTCAAATAATCACTGCTCACCAACTAAAAAACGGCCCGCGGGCCGTTTTTTAGTTAACGCCATTCCCACAGGCTTTCGCCGGCCAATATCTGCCGTACCTGGTCGCCAAAGCGGGCCGGGCGGATGGGTTTGCCAATAAAGCCATCAAAGCCGGCCTCGCGCACCCGGCGGATGTCGCCGTACATTACGCTGGCGGTCAGGGCCACCACTTTGCTGTCTTTCACTTTGGGGTGCTGCCTGATCCGGCCGATGATGTCGTAACCGGTTTCGCCGGGCAGATAAATATCTACCAGAAACAGGTCAACCGCCGGCAGAGAGTCGACCAATTTTAGCGCCTCCTCGCCGGATGTGCGGGCGTGAACCGCGCCAGCGCCCTCCAATTTGAGCAAGTCCAGCGAAGCCATGTAAGAATTGGTGTCATCTTCAATAATAACGATGGTAGCTTCTTCTAATTTTTTCATAATACAGCAACCTCCTGCATCACAACTTTTTCCCGCAAATCGGGGGCATTAATCGGCAGCGTCAGGCAAAACGTTGAACCCTGGCCGTAAACGCTTGAAACAGTCAGGCTGCCGCCGTGGAGTTGGGCAAATTTTTGGCTGATGGGCAACCCCAGCCCGGTACCAACTTTGCGCAAGGCAAAAGCGTCTTCGGTTTGCTGGAATTCCTCAAAAATCCGTTCAAAATCCTCTTCTCTGATACCAATGCCGGTATCGATGACACTGATTTGCACGGTGTCATTTTCGGCGGTGAGCATGCGCAGGGTAATCCGCCCTTTGTCGGTGTACTTGGCGGCGTTGCCCATTAAATTGAGCAAAATCTGGCGCACCCGGGTACCATCGGCGTAAACGATGGGCAGCAGCGGCGAAAAATCAGTCACGAGTTCCACCGGTTTGTCGGTGAGCAGGCCGGCGGTGGTATTGACCACGCTGCGGCCAATAGCCGCCAAATCAACCGGCTCCACAAACAGGTCCATCTGCCCGGCCTCAATTTTGGCCAGGTCCAGCAAGTCATTCACAATTTCAAGCAGCAGTTCGCCGGCATCCTGGATGCGAACCAGATATTCGCGCTGCTCGTCGCTGACCGGCCCGCGCTGGTTGCGAGACAGAATGAACGAAAAATTGATGATGGCGCTCAGGGGCGTGCGGAGTTCGTGGCTGAGGTTGGTAATAAAGCGGGTTTTGAACTCGCTGGCCTGGCGGGCAGCGGCTTCGGCCTGGCCCAATCTAAAATTGGCGGTTTCCAGCAATTCGTAGGCTTTTTGCAGTTCAAGCTGGCTTTCAAACAACTCGCTGGATCGCTGCTGGGCGCGAGCCTGGCTGTTATAAGCCCACTGCAAAGTGGTGGTCAGGTGGCTGGAACCAATGCTGCTGATAATGGCCATACAATAAATCAGCAGCAGTGGAAAGAGCGGCCCGCCTAACGTTTGCCAGCTCAATCCATAAACATAAAAAGCGGTCATCACGGTGGTAATGCTGGCAAAGTGAGCCGTCTGCAAGGCTGCCATCGGCGAAATCAGCAAACCGGCCAGCGCCACAACCAGCAGCAAGCCATAAACCTGCCGGTCAAAAAAATGCAGGTGCGGCCAAAACATCAGCGACACAACGGTCAAAGTTAGTCCACCAATAAAAATATAGGTGGCCGGTCTGAATTTATTATGTGTGTAAAATTGGTGAGCAACAAAACTGGTGGCAATGGCTAAACCCGGCGGCAGCCACCAATAGGGGAAAAACTGCGCGCGCGACGTATGAAACAGGGCAAAAAACACAAGATAAATACCCGCCAGCGCGCCGATAATTATGTTGGTAAAGAGAAAAGTCTCTTTCTGCAGTTCTTGAAGTTCAGAGTCGTCCAATGCAGTACCAGGGTGATGGTTAATAACCCTCATGGTACAGGTTCGCTGCGGTCGGGTCAACCGTCCTTTTATCCTACTAATCCCGGGGCAGGCTGTGGGTATTGGCAAACACCCAACTGCCGGCATGCAGCAGCGATACCGCCAGCAGCAGCAGGCCGGTTTCCTGCAACAGGCGGCGATTGGGGATTAACCGCACCAGCAAATAACCGGCCAGCAACGTGTACACAAAGGCCGATGGCGCAAACAGATCCCAGTCTTTGCGGCCGCCGTAATCAGGATTCCACAACCATGTCAGCAGGATGTACATAAACGCGGTCAGGCCCAAAAAATAAGCGTAATCGCGGTCGGCCGGCGTTGAAAAGACAGTCAATTTAAAGCGATAAACAGTAACCAGGCCCAACAAAATAATAGGGATGCCAAACGGCGAAATGAGAAAATGGACATTGGCCCAATCCAGAAAATGCGCCACAGAAAACATGGTGTAGTGCTGCCATTTGGTGGTGGTTTCAAACAGAGGCACAAACCAAACGCCATCGCCGCCGCCGGGCCGGTCGGCGCCCAGCAACGCCGACAGCCCATGCCCGCCGGATTCCATTAACCCCAGCACGCTGCCGCCCACCAGCAGCGGCGGCAAAACAGTTTGCCACACCGCCGCGCCCAATGGTACAGATTGGCGTTTCCAGAGCAAAAAAACCAGCAGCAGCATACCGGGCCACAAAAACACCGTTGAGGGATGAAAGGCGTTCGTTAGCGACAGGGCCAGCACCGGCCAAACAGGGTTCAGTTCCAATTGAGCGGCGCGCCAGGCCAGCACCAGCGTTACCAGCAGCAACAACGAGATCACGGTATAATTTTCAACGTAACCAAAAAACAACTGCACCGAACCGGTCGTTAACAGCAGGCCCACCAACACCACCCGCTCGGTGAGGTTGCGGCCCATCCGCATTGAAAAGTTGAGCAGAAGGTACACAAAAACTACGCCGCACCCCGTACTGACCACAGCGTAAACTGTGTCTACCGGCCAGCCAAACAGGGGATTGGCCACGTACTGCCACAGGCGCTGGTGCAAAAAAACGGTAAACGGCGCCTGCCAGTTGTACACCACCCGCAGTTCCAAATCCGGGTAAGACAGCGCCACCGACAACAAATAACCATCGCCCCAGCGCAGGTGGCGCAATCGAGCCAGCCAGAACAGGCCACCGGCCAGCAGCGCCGCCAGCGCAAACCAAAGCCGCAAATGGCGACGCCATATCGGCCACCGGGCCGCGCCGGCCAGCCCGTCCAAAATCAACTGATTGACCGGCGGGATAATCAGCGCAGCCGCCAGCAGCGCCAGCAACCAGCCCAGCCAGGGCGGCAAAAACGTGTAACCCCACACGCTCCAGCTTGAATCTTGCGGCAGGGCATACGCTACCACATGCAAAGAAAGGGCAACCAGGGCCCAAACTCTAATAGCCGCGGTGAGCGTCAATTGGGTGCTCACCGGTTTGGTTTCAACAGCAGGTTGTGCTTGAGTAATCATACCAAAATCCAGCAGACTGTCCCGCTAAAGAGGCTCAGCGGCTGTTTTGCAGGTCGTCGTACTGGCCTACAATTTCAATAGTCTGCAAATTAGAGGATTCCTGAGCTTTTTGGCGCTTTTCATCCTGAAACCGGTCCCAGCGATAAAAAATGGTTTCCTGCACAGAACTGGGATTGAACACCCGTTTAAACGTAAAATCACCCTGAGCGCCGGCGGTTTTAATCACCACATCTCCCAGATTAATTAACTGTTCCCACCAACTGGGAATGTTATAGGTGATACTCTGGATGCTGTCAAAACTGCCCTCACGCACCTGCTCGCCTTTTAACTTAAACGCAGAGCTTTCCACATCGATGATTTTGGTATCGGTTAAAATGTAAATATCGCGCCGCCAGGCATCGTAGCGGTGGGTATACCAAAAAAAGCAGCCGCCAAACAACGCCAAAATCATGAGAGTTAAAAACCAGGCCGCCGGTGCGGCAAAAGGCCAAAACCCGAACAACGTAGCTAATACCAGATAACCACTGCCAATAACCGCCAATAATGGCAGGAAAATATTTTTGATCAGAATAAACGGATGTTTGCGCCAGGTAATCTTTTTGTCCTTTGTTTCTTTAATGCGCGGCACAAAGTAACCAAGATTGAGTTTGGGCATGTTATTAATCGGAAACCGCCGCCGAACTACTTTAGGTTCGGCGGCCGGCGGCAACCCTTCGGCCATAATATTTTTGTTGAGTCGCTCTTTGAGTTGCTGGCGGGTTCTGGAGCTATTATACGCGGTTGCCCGCTGCTTGGCCGCAACCTGCGCCCGCAATATTTCGCGGCTAATATCCTGCGCAGCCTGGAGATTGTTAATAAACATTTTCCCAATCGCGGCTGTCTGGATCACAATATCGTCTACATCAAAAATCACATCCAACCAGTTATGGGTTTGAACTGTAACACTTTGAATCTGGGTTAGAGGCGCTTCCTGGCGTTCTTCGCTGTAAAACAAAATACGCTCAATATGGATGACCCGTTTTGAGGTGACGATAAACTCATCGTTGCGCCAGTCAAAATAGTGATAGATGGTAAGCAACAAAGATAGCACCAAAAACGGCAATATGAGCGCCCAAACCAGCCAGCTTTGCAAAGCCGCCGCGGTGCCGATCCCCACAAGTTCGGCAATGATCAATACAAGAACCGGCGCAATTAATAATACAGTTGGTACGGTTAACCGCCGTAAAAAGGCCAGGTAATGGCGGCGCGCAATGCGAAAAGTTATTTCGTCGGCGTGTTTGCCCCTAAACGACAGCCGCCCCTGCTCTTCAAACTTGCCCTCGAGCTTTTTGACCTGCTCTTCGGCTTCCGGGTGAATGTTGGTTAACCAACGCCAATCGTCTTCTGAAAAAAAGACAACCAGCGAATCAACAACCGCTTCAACCGTGGCCGAGCGTTTGCCATCGCGATCTAATAACGTTCTGAATCCAAAAAAGGTGCCGGCCCCAAGGTAATTCAGCAACCGGCGCGTATCGGCGGTATCATCGTAGGCCGCCAGCTCGCCTCTGACTACCAGAAAAAACTGCCGGTCCTGCTCATTCTGCCGCACCACCGGATCGCCGCGCAGAATTATTTGGGCCTGATTGGCCGCCCGGGAGGCAAAGTTATTAATTTGCTGTTCAGCCATCCCCGAAAAAATCGGGTCGGTGCGGCAAATATTATTGACTTCTACGATGATTTCTTCGGGTTTGACTTTTTGAAGCGTTGCCATTGTTCCGTCTTTTGGTTGCTAAATCCTGAACTATTTTACCACATAATCTTAAAATAGTGAACAAGTGAGCTATTGACATAAACTCACACCCAAAGTCATACCGCACCAAAACAAAAAAGAGGTGCAAGTATTGCGGGCCGGTTAGCCGCAATACTCACACCCCGTTTGGAAAAACAGCAATGTGACAGATGTTTCACATAAAATCAGAAAAAGATAAATCTTTTACGACAAAATCGCCAGCAACACCCCGGCCGCCACCGCCGAGCCAATCACCCCGGCAACGTTGGGAGCCATAGCGTGCGTAATAACAAAGTTCTGCGGATCGTTTTCGTGAGCGACCATCTGAGACACCCGCGCCGCCATCGGCACGGCCGATACCCCGGCAGAGCCAATCAACGGATTGATTTTTTCATTGGAGAACAGGTTCATTATTTTGGCAAAGATAATTCCGCTGGCGGTACCCACCGCAAAGGCCAGCGCGCCCATAAAAAAGATCACTATCGACTGCGGTTTCAAAAAGGTGTCAGCCTGAGTGCTGGCCCCAATGGTCAACCCCAGAATGATGGTGACGCTATCGATGAGCGCGTTACGGGCCGTATTGGCCAACCGTTCGGTAACGCCGCTTTCTTTGAGCAGGTTACCCAGCAGCAGCATAGCTAACAATGGCAGCGATCCCGGCGCAATAAACACACAAATTACCAGCGTTACAATGGGGAAAGCCAGCCGTTTTGCGCGGGAGGGTCGCGGCGGCGGGGGCATTCTGATCAGGCGTTCTTCTTTGGTGGTTAACAGGCGCATAATTGGCGGCTGGATAACCGGCACCAAGGCCATGTAAGAATAGGCCGATACGGCAATAGCGCCCACCAACTGTGGCGCAAGTTTAGACGACAGAAAAATCGCCGTAGGGCCATCGGCGCCGCCAATAATCCCAATCGAGCCGGCGGCTTTGTACAAATAATTGGGGTCGCTGGGGTCAACCAGGCCCAGCCCAAAAACAGTACCAACAATAATGGCCATTAAAAAGGTAAAAAAGATACCCATTTGCGCTGCCGCCCCAAGCAAAATCAATTTTGGCTGGGCAATCAACGCCGAAAAATCGGTCATGGCGCCAATGCCCAAAAAAATCAAGGGCGGATAAACGCCGCGAGTCACGCCAAAATAAAGATAGTTGAGGACGCTGCCTTCTTCGTAAATGCTGAGTTCCAGGCCTTTGGGGATGGGCAGGTTACCAACAATCATACCAAACCCAATGGGCACCAGTAGCAACGGCTCAAATCCGCGGGCCAGGGCCAGGTAAATAAACACCAACCCCACGCCGATCATGATTATGTTGGGGATAGCGAGATTAAAAAAACCGGTTGTTTGGAAGTATTCTAAAAACAGTTGCAAGGGACCACTCCTATTAGGCAAATACGACTAAGACTTCACCCTGTTGGACGTTTTGCCCTACCTGCACTTTAATTTCTTTGACAACTCCATCGACAGGTGAGCTGATGTTTGTCTCCATTTTCATGGCTTCAAGAACCACCAACGGCGTGTTTTCTTTAACCGAATCGCCCTCTTTGGCCTTAAGCGCTTTAACCACGCCGGGCAGTGGCGAGGTGAGTGTTTTGCCGCCAGCCGCCGGTGCCGGCGCTTTGGGCGCGGGCGCCGGAGCCGGAGCAGCGGCAGCCGGCGTAACGGCCGGCGGTAATGCCGCCGCAACTGGCGAGCCAAGAGCAGCGCCGGCCTCTACGTCATCATCTTGCAATACTTCAACATCCACTTCGTAGACAACACCATTAACTGTGATGCGTAACTTTTTCATTAATTGATCTCCTCATTAAATGTCTGGCTAATGATCCCCGGTTTTATGCATAACCGGTATCAATAAAATTTAACGTTTGGTAACATGCGAGGCCATAATGGTGGCGCGGCCCTGTCGCTGCCAGGCAGTGCTGGACACGCTCTGCCGAATGTGAGTAACCCGGGCTTTTTTGCCCACCGCTTCGGCCACCGCCGCAGAAATGACGGCGATTACTTCTGGCAAAATCTCGCCGGTTTCGGGTTCTGCAAGAACAGGCACGGCCTGGCTCTGCTCCGCAACCGGCTGCTTTTCCCGGCCAAAGCGATCAAACAGGCTGATAATGAACGACACCACGCTCAGCGCCAAAAATACCACACCCATGCCGATGGCCGTCAGTTGCAGGCCATAAATCAATTCTTCAAGTAACAATTCAACCCTCCTTTAGCTAAAGTTAGTGGCTGGCTCCTAAATTTTACAGAGGGATCAACCCGTGTTTCTTTTGCGGGCGCAGTTCGCGCTTGGTGCGCAGCGATTCCAGCGCCAGGCTCAAATAGCGCCGGGTTTCCGCCGGCTCAATGACATCGTCAATAAGATTGAGCGCCGCCGCCTGGTACGGATTGGCAAACTCTTCGTTGTATTTTTCAATTAATTCCTGCCGGGCCGCAGCCGGGTCGGCGGCCTCTTTCATTTCGTTGCGGTAGATGATGCTCACCGCGCCTTCGGCGCCCATCACCGCAATTTCGGCGGTGGGCCAGGCGGCAATCCGGTCGGCGCCCAGGTCTTTACTGCACATGGCAATGTACGCGCCGCCGTAAGCTTTGCGCAAAACAACGGTAATCTTGGGCACGGTCGCCGCGGAATAGGCAAACAGCACCTTGGCCCCGTGACGAATAATGCCGCTGTGTTCCTGCTGAATACCCGGCATATATCCCGGCACATCGACAAATGTAATCAGCGGAATATTAAAGCTGTTGCAGAAGCGCACAAAGCGGGCAATTTTATCCGAGGCGTTAATATCCAGCACCCCGGCCATGTACATGGGCTGGTTGGCCACAATCCCAACCGTTTGGCCGTTGATGCGCCCAAAACCAATCACCGCGTTGGCCGCAAATCGTTCCTGGATTTCCATAAAATCACCGCGGTCAACCACCTGCATAATCACGTCTTTAACGTTGTAGGGATGCTGGCGGTTATCGGGGATAATGGTGTTGAGCACGGGATTGGGGGCAAAGGTCAGTTCGCCGCCGCTGTAATCTGGCGCGTCTTCCATATTGTTGGCCGGCAAAAAGCTGAGCAGACGTTTGCAAATGCGGAACGCGTCTTCTTCATCCTGGGCCAGAAAATGGACGTTACCGCTGTGGGCCATCTGCGCGTCAGCCCCACCCAATTCTTCGGCGGTAATCTTTTCGCCGGTTACCTGTTCGATAACCTGCGGGCCGGTGATAAACAGTTCGGCGCCGCGAATCATCACAATAAAGTCAGAAAGCGCCGGCGAGTAGGCCGCGCCGCCGGCACACGGCCCGGCAATCACCGAAATCTGGGGCACTACCCCGGATAGCAACACGTTGCGGTAGAAAATGCGGGCGTAACCGCTGAGCGAGGTAACCCCTTCCTGAATGCGAGCGCCGCCGCTGTCGTTAATCACAATAACCGGCGCGCCGCACTTGAGAGCCAAATCAAACATTTGGGCAATTTTGTTGGCGTGCATTTCGCCCACCGAGCCGCCCAACACGGTAAAATCCTGCGAGGCCACAAATACTTCGCGGCCGTTGACGGTTCCAACACCGGTCACCACACCTTCGGCGGGCGTTTCTTTGCCAACCATGCCAGAGGCGGTGCTGCGATGTTTGGTGAATATGTACAGTTCCTGAAAACTTTCGGGATCAAACAGGTGCGCCACACGCTCGCGGGCGGTCCATTTGCCTTTGGCGTGTTGCTGTTCAATGCGCTTGGCCCCGCCACCCAGGGCAATCTTTGCCTTGAGTTCTTGTAATTCTTTTATTTTATCTGCGGTTGTCTTTGCCATAAGTCATGCCTTTCATTACTATCCGCTTGGATTAATGCGTTCGATTAAACTTTTGGCCACAACTAACGTGTGAAGTCAAAAAGACATCGTTTTGGCTCCGTTGGTCAATTCCGGCCAGAAAATAATTTTATTATTCAGGCGCGATGGCGCACTCTGGCCGGGTTGTTCTTTACGAGCCAAAGAAAAAATACCAGATTGCGGCCAAAATCGAGCCCAGCACGCAACTCACTACCAGCAGTTGCAAGCCGCAAGCAATTGGCGCGTAACGCATTTCAAACTGGCGATCATCAACGGTCAGCATTTTCTTTGATCTTCTCCTGCCAAAAATCCATAGCCATGCATTTGCAGGGTTTAGCCTGGGCCTCGTTTCCGGGCCGATAGCTATGCGGACAGCTCTGGGCCATTCCACCGTGAAAAGCCGGCGCGGAGTGATGCACATGCCACCAGTTACCTTCACCACCGGCATAACCACAGTTGTTGGCCATTGTCTGCAAGTCAAAACTTGTACCAAGGCTTTGAGCGGGAATAGGCTGGGGGATAATACATCCGTAACGGTCGTCAAAAATACAGCGGCGGGGCACTTCGGCGGGCTTTTGCCAAAAACGGCCAATTCGTCTGAGGTAGCTTAAAATGCTATACACTAATTGTTTGCGGGCTTACTAATACCTTCATTATTTGTGAAATGTGTAACACAAACAGCCAGGTATATTACGATTTATTTTTAACTTTCGCAAATACACGCTGACCGTGTAGAAAATTGCCACAAAAATCCAACAGCGACCGACACTTTACGCTTTTTCGTATAGTTCAATCAGCACGCCGTGCGCCGATTTGGGATGCACAAACACGTATTTGTCGCCGCGTTTGTTGGTGCGCGGCTGGCCCAAAATTTCCAATCCCTGAGCCTGCATGCGGGCCAGGCTTTCTTCGATGCTTTCAACTTCCAGGCACACGTGGTGCAGACCCTCGCCGCGTTTGGCCAGATATTTGGCCACGCCGGAGTCGTCGGTGGTGGGCTGGATGAGTTCAACCTCGCCGGCAGGGGTGGGCATGTAGGCTACGCGCACGGCCTCGTCCGGCTCATCGTGGACTGCTTGCAGCGGCAGGCCGAGGGCATCGCGGTAAACGGTCAGGGCTTTGTCAATGTCTTCAACGACAATGGCGATATGATTAATTTTTGCAGTCATAGGATTCCTCGCTTGTAAAATATGATTAGCGGCAACAAGAAGCCAAATTTGCGGCAAAATTACCCCTCCCCCAACCCCCTCCCCAAATGTTGGGGAGGGGGCTAATATTGAATTAGTGAGGGTTTGGGCGGCGACGCCGCCCAAACCCTCACTAAAAAATCTTTTCTCCCCCTTCTCCTGTTGGGAGAAGGGGGCCGGGGGGATGAGGGGCAAACCCATTTAGCGCAACTTTGCGCAACAGTGTATTTAATCCGACTCCTGGCTCCTGCTGCCTGTTTCTTCAAACAGGGTTAGTAATTCCTGCACCGCTGTGGTAACGGGCAGTTGATCGTGAGTGACGGCGGCTTCCACCTGCGGCAGCCGGGCTTTGATGGCCGGGTGATTGAAAAAGCGCTGGCGCAGATGCTCTTCAATCATCGCTTTCATCCAATCGACGGCCTGCGCCTGCCGCCGCCGGGCAAACACGCCGGACTCGCCGGTTTGCGCCCGAAACGCCTCAATCACCTGCCAGATGTCGGCGATGCCCATGCCGGTCAGCGCCGAGCAAATGTAGGCTTTGGTACGCCAACCTTCGGTGGCCGGCGCCAGGTAATGGAGCGCCATATTATAATCGGCGCGGGCGCTGCGGGCTTTAATCAGGTTGTCGCCATCGGCTTTGTTGATGAGAATGGCATCGGCCAGCTCCATGATGCCCTTTTTAATGCCCTGCAACTCGTCGCCGGCCCCGGCCAGTTGCAGCAGCAAAAAGAAATCCACCATCGAGCGCACCATCGTTTCGCTCTGGCCCACGCCGACGGTTTCCAGCAGCACCACATCGAAACCGGCGGCCTCAACCACCAGCATGGTTTCGCGGGTTTTGCGGGCCACGCCGCCCAGCACCCCGCCCGTGGGCGACGGCCGGATGAAGGCGTTCTCTTCCCGCGAGAGCTGCTCCATGCGGGTTTTATCGCCCAAAATGCTGCCGCGAGTCACGCTGCTGGTCGGGTCGATGGCCAGCACGGCCACTTTGTGGCCCTGCGCCAGCAGGTGCATGCCAAACGCCTCGATGAAAGTGCTTTTGCCCGCGCCGGGCACGCCGGTAATTCCCACCCGGATTGATTGGCCGGTGTGCGGCAGCAGTTGCCGCAGCACCTCCTGCGCCGTTTCCTGATGGGCGGCGGCGTTGCTTTCTATCAAAGTGATGGCCCGGCCCAGCGTCATCCGGTCGCCGGCGAGCACTCCCCGCACGTAATCCGCCACCGAAAGCTGCCGCCGGCGGCGGGCCGGCGTTTGGGGCGGCGGCGGGTCGGCGTAGGGCAGGCCGTCGTGGCGGCTCTCGCGCCCCTGCACCACCCGGCTGGCAAAAGCGTCGTCCGCGTCAGCGGGCGCCCATTCGGGTTTGCGGGGGGTATTCGGTTGAGAAGGGTGTGTTGAGTCAGTCACTAAATTAGGTATTCGTGATGCGTAATGCGTAATCCGTAAAAAGTTACGAATTACGCATTACATATTTAATTTACCGGCTCACCGAGCCGCCGGTTGACTTCTTCCAGTACTTTTTTGGCGGCGACGGGGATCACCGTGCCGGGGCCAAAAATGGCCGCCGCGCCGTGCTCGTACAGGTAATCGTAATCCTGCGCCGGGATAACGCCGCCGGCCACCACCACGATGTCGTCGCGGCCCAGTTTGGCCAGCTCGCCGACCAGTTGCGGCAGCAGTGTTTTGTGGCCCGCCGCCAGCGAACTCATGCCGATGACGTGCACATCGTTTTCCACGGCCTGCCGGGCGGTTTCTTCCGGCGTTTGGAACAGCGGGCCAATGTCCACATCAAAACCCAAATCGGCAAAGGCGGTGGCGATGACTTTCGCGCCGCGATCGTGGCCGTCCTGCCCCATTTTGGCAATCATAATCCGCGGGCGGCGGCCTTCAACCTGCTCAAAGTCATCGGCCATGTGCCGCACGGCAGCGATGGCCTCGGCTTCGCCGTATTCGGTGCTGTACACGCCGGAAATGGAGCGAATGACAGCCTGATGCCGGCCAAACACTTTTTCCATCGCGTCAGAAATTTCACCCAGCGAGGCGCGGGCGCGGGCGGCATCAACGGCCAGTTCCAGCAGGTTGCCGCTGCCGTTTTCGGCGGCGTGGGTGATGGCGTTGAGCGCGGCCTGGGTTTTGGCTTCGTCGCGCCCGGCGCGGAGTTGGGCCAGCCGCCGCAGTTGCGACTCGCGCACGGCGCTGTTGTCCACTTCCAAAATGTCGATGGCCTCTTCTTTGGCCAGCCGGTAACGGTTAACGCCGACAATCATCTCTTTGCCGGAGTCGATGTGCGCTTGCCGGCGGGCGGCGGCTTCTTCGATGCGCAGTTTGGGCACGCCGGCTTCGATGGCTTTGGCCATGCCGCCCAGCGAGTCCACTTCTTCGATGTGGGCCCAGGCCCGGTGCAGCAGGGCATCGGTGAGCGCCTCAACGTAGTAGGAGCCGGCCCACGGGTCCACCGAGCGGCAAATGCCGGTTTCATCCTGCAAATAAAGCTGGGTGTTGCGGGCAATCCGCGCCGAAAAATCGGTGGGCAGGGCAATGGCTTCGTCCAGCGCGTTGGTGTGCAGGCTTTGGGTGTGGCCCAGCGCGGCGGCCATCGCTTCCAGGCAGGTACGGACCACGTTGTTGAACGGGTCCTGCTCCTGCAAACTCCAGCCGGATGTCTGGCTGTGCGTCCGCAGCGACATCGAGCGCGGGTCTTTGGGGTTGAACTGGTTAATCAGTTTGGCCCAAATCAGCCGCCCGGCGCGCATTTTGGCCACTTCCATAAAATAATTCATGCCGATGGCCCAGAAAAACGACAGGCGCGGGGCAAAGGTGTCCACATCCATCCCGGCTTTGAGGCCGGTTTTCACGTATTCCAGCCCGTCGGCCAGGGTGTAGGCCAGTTCCAGATCGGCGGTAGCGCCGGCTTCCTGCATGTGGTAGCCGGAAATGCTGATGCTGTTGAACTTGGGCATGTTCTGGCTGGTGAAAGCAAAAATATCGGCGATGATGCGCATCGACGGTTCGGGCGGGTAGATGTAGGTGTTGCGCACCATGTATTCTTTGAGGATGTCATTCTGGATGGTGCCGGTCAGTTGCGATTGTTTGACGCCCTGTTCTTCTGCGGCGACGATGTAGAAGGCCATCACCGGCAGCACCGCGCCGTTCATCGTCATCGACACCGACATTTTGTCCAGCGGAATACCGTCGAACAGAACTTTCATGTCGAGGATGGAATCGATGGCCACGCCGGCCTTGCCCACGTCACCGACCACGCGCGGGTGGTCGGAATCGTAGCCACGGTGGGTGGCCAGATCAAACGCCACGGACAGCCCTTTTTGGCCGGCGGCCAGATTGCGGCGATAAAAGGCGTTGCTCTCCTCGGCGGTGGAAAAGCCGGCATACTGGCGAACGGTCCACGGCCGGGCCACATACATGGTGGGGTAGGGGCCGCGCAAAAAGGGCGGCAGGCCGGCCACAAAATCCAGATGCTCCAGATTGGCCGTGTCGGCGGCGGTGTAAAGCAGCTTCACATCGATCTGCTCGTTGGTTTTCCAGACCAGTTCTGCGGCGGACTGGCCGGTTTCGGCTTCAACACGCTGTTTCCAGGCTGCAAAACTGACTGGATCGAAAGCAATGTCGTCGTAATTAATTTTGGTAAAATCTGGTTGATTCATTTAATCCTCCGGTAAAGGAATTAGGAGTTAGGAATTGGGAATTAGGGGTATTACCCGACTTCCGGTTTCCGAATTCCTAAACCTTATTTTTCAAGCTTGTAATCAGGCTGTTGAGCATGCGCCCAATTTCATCGATTTGGGCCAGCAGCAACTTGTGCGAGTCAAGTGACAGAAACCCCAATTTTTCAGAAATGATGAGTTGCGTTTCCAATTCCATCAACGAGCCACGGGCAATGGTCAAAAAACGGATATATTCTCGGGTGTTCCCCCGGCCCCAGCCTTCGGCAACATTTGACGGGACTGAAACTGCCGACCGTCTGAGCTGCGAAACCAGCCCATATTGTTCTTCTTTGGGAAACTTAACCGTTAACCGGTAAATCCCTGTCACCAGATTAACCGCTTTTTGCCACACTTTTAGCTCTTTGTACGAATTCATAGCCGTGAGTGTCGTCAGGTATAAAAGTTGAGTTTTTTCTAATTCCCAACTCCTAATTCCTGACTCCTAATCCTCAGTTACCAACTTCCCCTGCAACCTGCCCAAAACATCAACCACATCCGCCCGGACGTGAATAAATTCATTGACGCCGGCGGCTTTGTGGGCTTCAATCTGATCGGCGGGGTAGCCGGCCAACACCACGGTGACATCCGGGTTGGCCGCTTTAACCTGCCGGCAAATAGGCGGGACAGCCTGCGGGTAATCGTCATCGGTGCTGCAAATCACCACAATCGGCGCGCCGCTATCGAGCGCGGCCTGCGCGGCGGCGTCCGGCGCAGCGAAGCCGTTGTTGTTCAGCACTTCAAAACCACCTACCTGGAAAAAGTCGGTGGCAAAATCGGCGCGGGCTTTGTGCTGCGGAATCGGCCCCAGATTGGCCAAAAACACCCGCGGGCGATGGCCGTGCTCGGTGGCGTAATCTTCGGCAAAATCGCGCAGGGCCTCAAACGGAGCGGCGGCGCGATAGAGCGCCAGCGGGGTGACGCTGGTGACGGTTTCGTCGCCGTGGCGCAGGGTGCGGGCCAGTTCGCCGAGCGTGGCCCCGGCCAGCGCCGCGTCGATGGCGGCGGCCAGCACGGCCTCGTCTTTGGCGTCCAGCACGCGGGCCAGCGCGGCCAACACAGCGGTGTTTTGCTCGTTGCTCAACCCGGTGCGGTATTCGGCAATGGCCTGGCTACGAGTTTGGTGCAGCGCGGCGTGATCGGGGTGGCGGGCCGGCGGCACAGTTTCAATCAGGTTGGGGTAGCGGTTGGTGCCTACCAGCACATCTTTGCGGGTGGCCAGATTTTTGGTGCGAGCCGCGGCCACCTGCGCTACCTGTCCCTGCGGGAAACCGGCGCTCAACGCGGCGGCCATGCCGCCCTGCTGCTCCACCTGCTGGAAGAGCGTCCAGGCCCGGCGAGCCACGTCATCGGTCAGTTTTTCCACGGTGTACGCGCCGCCGGCCGGATCGACCACTTTGCTCAGGTGCGCTTCATTTTGCAGAATGATTTGGGTGTTGCGGGCAATCCGTCGCGAAAATTCATCGGGCTGGCCAATGGCCTCGTCAAAATGGCCGGTGTGCAGACTATCGACGCCGGCCACGGCCCCGGCAAAGGCTTCGGTGGTAACGCGCAGCATGTTCACCCACGGATCGTACACGGTTTTGTTACCGGCGGCCGTGCGCGCGTGCAGCGTTAATTTTTGGGCATCGTCGCTACCGCCAAAGGCTTTAACCACTTTGGCCCACACCAAACGGGCAGCGCGGAGTTTGGCCACTTCCATAAAATAGTTGCCGCCCACAGACAAAGAAAAGCGCAGCCGGGGGGCAACATCGTTGACCGACAGGCCGCGCTCGATCATCTGGCGCAGGTATTCTGTGGCGGTGGCCAGCACAAAGGCCAATTCCTGCACGGCGCTGGCGCCGGCATCGGCGTAGGGCTGGCCGTGCACGGTGACCACCAAAAAGTGGGGCGCGTTGAGCAACGACCAGCGCAACAGGTGGGCCATGACGTTGTACGCGCCGGCCACCGAGCGGGGCAGTTGGCCGGTGCGGGCCAAAGTGCCCAGCGGGTCCATTTCCAGGCTGCCGCGCAGGTTGGCGGTATCGCGGCCCTGCCGTTTGACCAGCGCAAACAACAGCGCGGCAGTCGGTACGGCGGCAGAGGTGGCCCCAAAAAAGAGCGGCGTCTGTTCCAGATCGATGCCTTCCAGCGCGGCGGCCAGATCATCAACCGTGGCGATGGAAACGCCATCGGCCCCAACACTGCCGGGCAAAGCTTCGTCCGGGTCGTGGCCAAGCTGGCTGGCCTGATCCAGCGGCAGGTGAACGGCGGTTTGGCCGCGTTCCATATCGTAGCGCAGGGCGCTGTTAAAATCGGCGGCGGTGCTGTAGGGGATTTCCTGACTAATGAGCCAGGGGGCGGTGGTGTAGCCGGCGGCAGCGCTGCCGCGCAGGTAGGGGGCAAAGCCGGGCAGCGAGTTGAGGTAGGGCAGATCAGCGGCGTCTGCCCGGCGATACATCGGCTGCACGTCGATGCCTTCGTAAGTTTTGGTGATTAACTTTTCAAGGGGACGGCCTTTCAACGAGCGTTCGGCCTCGGCCTGCCACTCCTCGAGCGTAGGCGGCGTAAACTCTTCTAGCAGGAGGCGCGAGCTGTTGGAAGGTGGAGTAGAATTTGTTTCAAAAGCCATTGTGATCCTTTCTTTCAACAACTATTGCTTTGCCAAAGGCAAAAGCAACAAATTTAACCAAAATGAGTGTAAAAGTGGCCGGCGCTTATCGCTGTTTGAAGTCGCACCCAAAAATGCGGTTCACCGGAAAGTTAAAGTGCCGGTCACTTGTAAATATAAGCTGACATTTATTTGCTTACCCCAGGCGTTTGTAACTGAGCTGCAACTTTTTTTGTGTAAACTATCGGTGCAGCAGGGACTGGTGTTCTCAGGTAAAATGGCTCTTACCTGATTGAGCGTGGAGGTAAGGCGATAGAACAACGCGGTGGTCAAATCAAGTCAATAATTTAAGCTTGTGGCAATATAAGAATTCTTTATAGCAAGTTTGCTGTATTTTATTAATAATTGTTGTATAATCAGTGTGCCATAATGAGAATTTGGCCAATTTTAATGAAGGTTCGAAAAAATTCCAATTTCTCGTTATTTAATGCACAAATCAAAGGAGATTTTTATATGCATTCCCCCGATGTCTCTCAACCCAACCTTGACACTTTTAACGAATTTTCCAACTCGTACGCCGAACTGATGCTCCGAGTGATGCAGCAGAATATTGAGCAAATCCAACTTATGCAGGCAAAATTTGCCGAGTCGGTTCGCCAGATGTTGCCAAAGGAAACCACGGCCAACCCGGATGAGTCAACCCAAAACCCGGCACAGGAAATAGAGTCGCTAAAGGCCCAGGTAGAAGAACTGAACCGCAGATTAGCCGCTCTCGAAAATAAAACCAAGTCTGGCCGGTGGAACAAAACCGGAAGCGGTCATTTCAAAATTTCGTAACCGGTCAAATCACCAAATTTAACTGCCGTCAGTTGGCACAAAAAAAAGGAAGTTGCACAACTTCCTTTTTTATTTTAATACCAAAGCCAAACTTTATCAAAATACACCCTGTTTGACCTGGCATTATGGGATGGATAGACTCTGAAAATTGATGTAAAATGGAGACAAACGGGGAGCAGGTTGCATGTCTGAACTGAATTCACTGGTTGGCCAGGCAATAGGGCCATACAAAATTATCAAGCTTTTGGGGCAGGGCGGAATGGCATCGGTGTTTTTAAGCCTGCAGCCCGGCCTCAACCGCGATGTGGCCCTTAAAGTACTGCTGCCCGAGGTGGGCAGCCGGCCCGGTTTTACCGAACGCTTTCAACGCGAGGCGCAGGCCATTGGCAATTTACATCACCCCAACATTTTGCCGGTATACGATACCGGCCAGGACCGGGGCTACAGTTACATTGCCATGCGTTACATCCCCAACGCCCGCACCCTGGCCGATGCAATGAGCGAACCACTGACCGCGCAGAAAATCATTCAACTGACCGAGCAAATTGCCGGCGCGCTGGATCACGCGCATCAGGCCGGTATCATCCACCGTGATATTAAACCCAGCAATATTTTAATGGACGGCGACTGGGTGCTGCTCAGCGATTTTGGGCTGGCCAAAATGATCCAGTCCACTTCAGATTTAACCGGCACAGGCATTGGCGTGGGCACACCGGCCTACATGTCGCCGGAGCAGGCCAAAGGCGATAAAGTTGACCAGCGCACCGATATTTATTCGCTGGGGATTATGCTGTTTGAAATGCTCACCGGGCAGGTGCCGCACAAAGCCGAAACGCCTATCGGCACCGTGGCCAAACGGATCACCGAACCGCTGCCGCCGCCGCGCAAACTCAACCCCAACATCCCGGGCCCGGTTGAAGCGGTGCTGTACAAATGTCTGGCCATCAACCCCAACGAACGGTACGCTTCTGCCGGAGAGTTTGCCCGGGCGCTGCGGGCGGCGTTTGAACAGCAATCGGCCAAATTTACCTTTCCGGGGCGCAGCGGCGTAGCGCCCACCCACACCCCCATCGACCTGAACCAGCCGCCGCCCAAACCGGCAGAACCGCCGCCGGTCAGTGTTGAGCCGCCGGCCAAATCCGGCAAACTCAGCCCGATTGAAGTGGGGATAATCACGCTGCTGGGGGTAACTGCCTTGTGTGGCGTCAGCGGTATTTTTCTTTCTTTCACCTCAAATGATGCCGGCGAATTGAACATTGCTCTGGCCCCGGCCTGCATGGGGCTGGCCTTTGCGGCTTTAACCAGCGCGCTGATGGTGTGGCAGCGCAACCGCAGCCGGCCGGCCTCGGCGTGGCTGGCGGCGGGCATTGCCGCCTGGTTTGCCGGGGTTAACCTGTTGGGCTGGGGCGGTTTTGCCGCGCTTGAGCCGGGCGACAACACAATTTTGGAAAACCTGAGCCTGAGTATTGCCATCTGCTTTGCGCCGGGTGGTTTTTTGGCCCTGTTTGGCCTGCTGGTCTACGGCTACGATTGGCGTCGCGGCCGCGCAGAAACGGCCAAAGCCAGGCTGGCTTCGCAGCCGGCGGCGGCCAGCAGTCGCAGCGCGATCATTGAGCAAAAGCTGCAACACGCCGTTGATTACCGCAAACACATGGAAAAACTCATCAAAGGCAAACAGGCCGCGCCCTACGCCGACCAACTGGCCAGCCTCAATGCCGATCTGATCCGGTGGGAAAACCGGCTGCGGCAACTGGCCATCCGGGTGCAAAACTTTGAGTCGAACTCGCTCATTCAGCGTGATTTGGTTGAGGTGCCGGCCGCCATTAGCCGGCTGGAGTCGCAACTGCCCGCCGAATCTAACCCGGCCGTCAAAGCCGAAATCTCCGAAGCGCTGGCCAGCCACAAAACCCATCAGAAACAACTCAACGAGCTGGTCACACTGATTCGCCGCACCGAGCTGGATTTTGATGAAACGCTGGCCGCGATTGGAGCCATCTACTCGCAATTGCAAATGCTGGGCGCCAAAGACATCGACAGCGCCCGCGCCCGCCGCTTTTCTTCCGACATCAACGCCCAGGCCAACCGGCTGGGTGACCTGCTGGAAGCAATGGACGAAGTGTACCAAAGCTCAATTATTATGAGCCGGTAGATTATAAATCTATTTTTCAAAGGAGCTGTCCATTTATGAAAATTGCTTTGCTGGGGGGCGCCGGGATTATCGGGCGGGTGATTGCCCGCGATCTGGCTCTAACCACCGATGTGGCGCAGGTGATTGTAGCCGATCTTAACCAGGCCGGCGCACAGGAAACAATAGCCAAAGCTGCCCCGGGCGATAACCGCTTCACGGTGGCGGGCATCGATGTAACCGACCGGGCGGCGCTGGTCAATTTGCTGCGCGAGGTTGATTGCGTCATCAACAGTGTGCAATACTATTTTAATCTGGATGTGATGCACGCCTGCCTTGACGCCGGCTGCCATTACGTGGATTTGGGCGGCTTGTTTCACACCACCCGCAAACAGCTTGAGCTGAACGCCGAATTTAAAGCCAAAGGGCTAACCGCCATTTTGGGGTTGGGTTCCTGTCCCGGCATTGCCAATGTGCAGCCGGCGCTGGTGGCCGAGCGCTTCAAAACCATCCGCTCCATCAAAATCTACAACGGCGCTACCAGCGACTCGCGGGACAGCCTGGCCTGGCCCTACTCGCTGGCCACTATTCTGGATGAGATGACGCTGCGGCCAATGGTCTGGCGTAACGGCGAATACATCGATCTGGAGCCGCTGTCCGAAGAAGAGCCGTTCGACTTTCGGCCGCCCATCGGCACGCGCATTGCCCACCACACCCTCCACTCAGAGGCGGCCACGTTGCCCCATAGCTTTGCCGGCAAAAGCGTGCAGGAAGTCTTTTTCAAAATCAGCTTTTTTGGCTACAGCGAAACGGCCTTTCGGCGGCTGCAGGCGCTCACCCGGTTGGGGCTGGGCGATAAAGAGGCGATCACAGTGAAGGGCAAACTGGCCGGCGGCGAGCTGGTCGACGTGCAGGTACGCCCCCGCGACGTGCTGAGCGAGGTGCTGCTGCGCAGCGACGCCACCCAAAAAGGCGAAAATCTGGGCTTCAAAGACATTGCCACGGTCATTGACGGTACCGACCACAACGACCGCCCGCTCACGGTACGGGTCGATACAATGGCCTGGCCGCATCCCGATTTTGGGGTGAGCGGCGGCACGCTGGTGGTGGGGGTGCCGCCGGCGGTAGTGGCGCGCTGGCTGGCGGCCGGCGAAATGCCGGCCACGGGCGTGCTGCCGCCGGAAACCGGCGTAGACCCGGCCCGCTTTTTTAGCGAGCTGGCCAGCCGCAACATCCACACCGAGGTGACCGTCACCGAGCAATTTGCCTGACAAAAAGGGAGTCCGATTTACCCGGACGCCCTTTTTTTAGCCCAAAATCTGCCGCACTTTTTGAGCCACTGCCTGGCCCAATTTGCGGTGCTCGGCTGCTTCAAAATGGATACCGTCAAGATCGCTGGAAACAATCACTTCGGCGGTATCTAAAAAGTGACAGCCGTACTCTTCGGCAATCTCGCGGTAGCGGCGGGAAAACAGGCGCGACTTTTCCGCCGCGCCGCCGCTGAACATCTCCTCGTAATCGCTCAATTTGGCAATGGGCGGCGGGGCCATCAACAACACTTGCGGCGGGCCGTCGTTGGGGCCGGTGGCGCTGCGCATGGCCACTTCGGCCAGTTTGCCCGCGCTTTTGGCAATATCGTGCGCGGTCACACTGAATCGCATTTTCAAATCGTTGGTTCCCAACATAATAATGACCAAATCAAGCGGTTTGTGCGACTCCAGGCACGGCGGTAAATAGGCCATCCCGTTTTTATACCCTTCGATGGGGTCATCCCAAACCGTGGTACGGCCGTTAAGCCCTTCCTCGATGACTGTGTAACCCTGGCCCAATGTTTGACGCAAAACGCCGGTCCAGCGTTCGGTGGGGCCAAACCTGTTTTGCGTGGCCGGGTTGTAACCCCAAGTATTAGAATCGCCGTAGCAAACAACAACGCTCATAAAAAATTCTCCCTGTAAAAAATTTGCCCACAACAAAAAGCGAAACCCGGTTGGATTTCGCTTTGCTGGTAAGGTTGGTACCCCCGACAGGAGTCGAACCTGTGACACAAGGTTTAGGAAACCTCTGCTCTATCCTCTGAGCTACGGGGGCAAGCCGTATTTCTAAAGCAGAGTTTACCACAGAGTTAGCTTGCGTCAAGGTTGTTAAGCGGTGAATATTCTGATTACGTTGGCCGGAATGACGTTCTGAATTTTTAATCCGCCAAAAAATACCCCACATCTCCCAACTCCGCCGCAATTTCGCGGAATTGTTCCAGGGCGGCTTCGAGGTCTTCCACGATTTCGCTGGCCAACACGTCGGGGTCGGGCAGGTTGGCGGTGTCTTCCAGGCTTTCATCGCGCAGCCAGAAGATATCAAGGCTGAGCTTGTCGCGGGCGGCCAGCTCGTCATAACTGCAACACCGCCAGCGGCTTTCGGGGTTGGCTTCGCTGTAAGTGGCGGTGCGTTGATGCCGGTTGGCCGGGTGGTAGCGGGTAATAAAGTCCTGCAAATCGTCAAAGGTGAGCGGGTTTTGTTTGAGGGTGAAGTTCATGTTAGTGCGCAGGTCGTAAATCCACAGGTCGCGGGTGGCCGGCTCTTTGGCCTCACCGCGCACCTCAAAAAAGAGAACGTTGGCCTTAACCCCCTGGGCATAGAAGATGCCGGTGGGCAGCCGCAGCAGGGTGGACATCGCAGGCGTGGAACAGCCGCCGGCGTACCGTTTCACCCGCGCCGCCCTCGAACAGCACGTTATCCGGCACAACGATAGCCGCGCTGCCGCCGATTTTGAGCATATTGTAGACGTGCTGCACAAAATTGAGTTGTTTGTTGCTGGTGGTCGTCCAGAAATCCTGGCGCTCAATGGTCAGGGTTTCGGTTTTCTTTTCGCCCTTTTCGTTAATGAAAGTGACGCTACTCTTTTTACCGAAGGGCGGATTGGTCAGTACCATATCGAACTTGTCGCCGGGGGCGGCGGCCAGGCTGTCATCGACGTGGATGGGGCTGCTGCCGCCGTTAAGGCCGATGCCGTGAAGGTAGAGGTTCATTACGCACAGCCGGGCCGCGTTCTCTACAATTTCCCAGCCGCGCAGGGTGTCGTGGTTGAGGTGCTGCCGCTGGTCGCGGTCGAGCCGGTGATGGCTGCGGATATAGTCGTGAGCAGCCAGCAGAAAACCGCCGGTGCCGGCGGCGGGATCAGCGATGAGTTGGCCGGGCCAGCGTTTCCAGCAGCGACAACTGTTCCGGCAGCGGCAGTTTTTCAATTTCGGTCACTAACTGTTGGTAGGTCATTTTGTCTTCCGTGCCGGTATTATACCACGGATTTACCCCGCGCCGATTTGATCCGCGCCAGCAGCGCCGAGGCCGGCTCATCCGCCGGGTTTTGACGGACGAGCTGCCCGGCGAAGGCTTTTTTGAGGATGGCCTGCCGCAGCCGCGTCGCCCGCCGCAGATTGGCCTCAATGGCCGCCTCCACTTCCGCCACCACCGACAGCCGCCGCTCGACTTCGGCCACGATGCGCCGCTGTTCGGCGAGGGGGGGGAGGGGGATAATAAGATTTTCAATGATTGGCTGGCTAATCTTTGGCATTGTGCCAGAAATACCTTGTGCAGAACGTTTAAAGTACGCCCGAGTTTTATCTTCTTTCAAGATAATTTCAACATAAGTGTTGAGGATTTTCTTCGTTATCCGGGCACGAATCAATAAATCAGGAAAAATTGCAAAATTGGGTTGTCCTCGATAAAGCTGCGCTGTGCCTACCAATTCGGGAGTATTCGATCTTTCGATAAAAATATCACCCGGTTGAATCCACAAATCCTCAACTTTTGTAGGATCGGCGCCCGTAAGTTTTGTGTTTGTTACCGAGAAGTCACCAAGAGTAACAGCGGTGAGTGTGAGTGTTCTGACACCATCGTCAGTTTTGGAAGCCTTTGCAGAGTGACCATTTCTCAGCGGCTCACGAAGCAGTTGATCCAAACTCGCCCACACCCAACCGACCGGCAGTTGCGGCAATCGCCCCCCTCGGTCCCCCCCGCCGGGGGGGGGAGCGCTGGCCCCTGCCGGGGAGGAAGCGCTGGCGTCTGCCGGGGGGGAAGCGCTGGCCCCTGCCGGGGAGGAAGCGGTTTGGGTTTGGTTCTCCCCCCGGCGGGGGGAGTTAGTGGGGGGCGAAATCGCTGCTGGCGAAATCGCTGCCGGTTCTTTGTACTTGCCGCGACCATCCCACTGTTGGCGGCGCTCGGTGAGGATGCGGGCCAGCAGGTTGGCAGCGGGCTCGTCGCCGGGGTTTTGGGGGACCAGGCGGCCCTCACAGGCGGCTTTGAGCACGGCGGTCCGGTAGCGGCGCAGTTTGGCCCGTACCTGCTCCAGCCCGGCCACGCCCGCCTCCAGCCGGGTGAATTGCGTCTCGATGGCCTCAACGATGCGGCGCTGTTCGGCCAGGGGTGGGAGGGGGAGTTCGATTTCTGCTACGTCACTTTTACGAACTGACGGTACGGTCGTGGCCCGCGAAAGGTCATAGAGGTCAACCGTGTGCATAAATGATACAGAAATTTTGGGTTAAGGGCTTGCTGAAAAGGGATTAAGCCCATCACATTGTTGTCAACAAGCAATGCAGTTTTCACAAACGCACGGCGGTTAAGCCTGACAGCCTCACCAACCTTCGCAAATACGGTTGATTCAGGTGGAAAAACTTTTGCCCCAAGTTTTTTAGCCACATCTGCTGAAACAAAGTTTTCTGCACTATCGAGAATGCTTGAATTATTTTTTACCGCATTTGAAATGTCGCCAACTTTGGCAAACGGAAAATCACCAGAACTTTGCCCCTGATATTTTTTGGGGAAACCTGCGCCGGATTGAATTTCTGCTACTTCTTCAAAAGTCGTCCAAACCCAGTTAGGAGGCAGGGGGTGGCGGTCGGTCATCGGGATTCACCCCCCTCTAACTCCCCCTGCGAGGGGGAGGGCTTTGCTGCTTCCCCCCTGGCAGGGGGGACTGAGGGGGTAGAGTCCTGGAACCAACATCAACCTTGTGAATCACAACCGGATTTTGCGCCGCAGCCACCCAAGCCCGCAGCGTCTCCGGGCGGTGAAAGGTGAAAACACGGCGGCTGGCCGGTTTGGGGTCGAGGTTGTTGGTGAAGCGGGTCTCGTGGCCGGTACTCTCGTACAGAAAGGGGAGCGGCTTGTGCCAGGCCGGGGGCAGGTCGGGCAGTCCCTCGCCGTACTTCTTGCTCTGCGGCTCCACCCCGATGAGAGTGGTGCCGGCCTTTTTGGCCTCCACCGCGCCAATGGCCTGGCCATCGACCAGCAGCAGGTAATCGGCAAAGCCGGTCTTCAGCAAAAATCCCGCACGGCAATCGCCTCGGCGGTCAGGGTCATCGCCGCGGTGTCCTGCACCTCCCAGCCGGCCTGCACCAGCAGGCGGTCGATGTTTTGGCGGGCGAGTTGTTCGGGGGTCATGGGGCACCTTCAAAGTCAGGAGAGATTTGACTTATGACTTGATCTAATAGGTATCGTACCTGCTGTGTCTTGGGGTGGTCACTTCCCAATCGCCGCCGGCGGTGATGTCTCGCCCGGCGACACATCACCGATGGTCACGCCACAGGTTTCCGGCGATTGCTCGCTGCGGTCGCGGATGTTCACCAGCAGCGGGCGCAGTTGATCGCGCCAGTCGAATTCGGGCAATTGGCCGACGCGGGCCTGCTCGGTCAGTTTGATGGCCCGGTGATGATCCTCAATCTGGTTGAGCAGGTCAATCGGCGCGTTGCCGGCGTATTTGGCTTCGCGCTCGCGAAGAATTTGCAGGTTTTCGGTTAGACGGCTGAGAGTCTGTTTGAAAGCGGCCATGATGTCACAAAACAAAAAACGCGCGCCGGGATTGACCGGGCCGCGCGTTGTGTATACAATACCCCACAGATTCCGATTGGGCGCCCACTGCCTGGTCGGGAATAAAAGCCCCGCTCAAATCGGGGCTTTTTTTATTTTTGACGCATCAATTTTAGCACGTTTGGGTAACACTGTTTACTGAAGGTTCAGCAGAATCCAACGCACTTTCGTAAAGTTACGCCGTTTCCAGCCGGCGGGCCAGCTCCTCGGCTGTGGGCTGGGTGTAGATCATCACCGTGTCCAGTGAGCGATGCCCCAGCAACGCGGCCAGACCGCGCAGGTCACCGGGGTTGCGCTCCCGGTAGCGGGTAGCAAACGTGTGGCGTAGCACATGAGGTGTCACCAAGATGGGGTCAAGGCCGGCACGAAAAGCATACGCCTTGAGTAGCTTGTACACCCCGGCCGCATCTCTCAGCACGCCTCGCTGGCCGGTCCATAACCCCTCCGCGGTCAATTCAACAATCGGTACTGATTGCAGATAATCCTGTAGCACTCGACGAGCCTCGGCGGTAAGCGGCACGGTACGCGGCTGCCCACCTTTACCACACCTGACCGTGACCGTGCCGCTGCGCTCGCTCAACGGCAGATCAGCCGTGGTCAGGGCCAGCGCCTCAGATATGCGCAGGCCGGTTTCCAGCAGTAGCGTAACCAGGGCTATATCACGCAGATTGCCTTCCCGCTCTACCTGGCGCAGCAAGCGGCGGGTCTGTTTCTTGTTAAGGGCTTTGGGCGCGGCTTGTTCGATGCGGAGCTGTTTCACTGTGGTGGTGGGGTTGGTACATTGAAAAAAACGTGAAAGCGCGGTCAGTCGCTGGTTGACGGTGGCCGGTGCGGTCCGCTCGACGGTTTGCTGGTAGGTTTTCCAGTCGGCCACGTCGCGGGGTAGCACGGCAACGGGATCAAATGCTTCGGCGTAGCTTTGCTCCAGCCAGCGGGCAAAATGAGTCAACGCCAGGCGGTATTGTTTGATAGTAAGTCGGCTCTTACCCTGCTCAGAAAGATGGTGTAAAAAATTATCTTGCCACATTTTAGGGGCTTAACCTCCCGATTTTGCTCCCCACCGTAGCAAATTTTGAGGACGTTTGTCAAGATAATATCCCTTATCAGGCAGGGTTATCTTGCCAGGCACGTTGTTTTTGTATCACGACTCGTGATATACTGAACAAAATAAATACCCCTCGCTTGCATCGAGGGGTATGCTATGATGTTGACCGGGACAGAGGCGCCCAGATGTCGTCGACCTTGTTTCATCTTACCCCAACCCTGTCTGTTACCCCAACCCTGTCTGCCGGTCAACCCTAAATTTGCCAACCACCCGTGAGTTGACCGATGACAACTAACCTGACCACCGCTATCATCCGCATTGTTACCCCCCACGGTCTCACCGCCGGCGCCGGCTTTGTGCTGAGCGACTCGCTGGCGGTGACCTGCGCCCACGTGATTGCAGCCGCCGGCAGCGGTCCGGGCGAGACCGTGCGCCTTGTTTTCCACGCCACCGGCAGCGAGTCCGCCGCCATTGTTGAACCGGCCGGCTGGCGCGATCCCCTGCCCGCCGGCGAAGACATTGCCATATTGCGGCTGACCGCGCCGTTGCCGGCAGGTGTAACTTCGCTGCCATTGGGCGTCACCACCGGGTTGGCCGGCGAAGCGCTGGAAAGTTACGGCTTCCCCGATTTGAACCCGGCCGGCGGTCTGCCGGGCCGGGGCGAGTTGATTGGCTCGACCACGTTGGACCACGGCGCGCCGGTGCTGCTGCTGCGCAGCCCGGAAATAACCGGCGGTTATAGCGGCGGGCCGGCCTGGCACCCGCAGCGGCGGCAAGTTGTCGGCATAGTGCTGGCCACAGCCGATCCCGACGCCCGCGGCCGGCATCGCGACAGTTGCTTCATCATCCCCGCCGAACGGCTGCAAGCGGCCTGACCGGCCTTGAGCCTGGCCGCCCCGCCTCCGGCAGCGCCAGCGCCGCCGAGCCGCAGCAGCGTGACCATTGGCAATGTGTCCGGCGGCATCCACGGCTCCAAAATTGTGGGGCAGGACAACATCGAGATTGGAAGTGTGACCCTCAACATCGTGCCCATCGAGACGGTACTGGGGCATGCCTTGCCGCAACATAGCCTGCCGGCTCTGCGCCGCACGCTGGAGTGGGCGCTGCCGTATCTGGACGCCGTCTACACCGCCGCCACCCGCGCCGCGCTGGCGCAACTCGATCAGCAGCTCAGCGAGCTGCCCAGCCACGAGCAAGCCTGTTTGCAGCGGGTACGCGCCAAATACGCCAAGCCGGCTAACATTTTTGTAGAGCTGGTTGCCGATAGTTAGGAACAATCCGCTGCGCCCCCTGAGCCGGAGGGTTTCGATCTGGCGGCGGTGGCCGAACGGCTGGCCGCCAACGAGACGATGCCCAACCTGGATGAATGGCAGGTGCGCGGTCAGGAGGTGAAGCGGGTGCGGCTGAACAGCCTGCGCGAAGCCACCGAGCGTTACCGCTGCATCATTCTGCTGGGCGACCCCGGCAGCGGCAAAACCACCGCGCTCAACCACCTGGCCTTTCAACTGGCCGGTGAAAATCCCCTTCCTCCCGCTGGAGGGAAGGCCGGGATGGGAGGCCAACTCCCCCTGCCGCTGTGCCTGAGCGAGTTTGGCCCGGGTTTAACCCCGGAAACCTTTATCCTTGAGGGTTGGGGCAGCGCGGTAGAGACCGGCCGTTGGGGGGCGTCGGATTTGGCCGCCAACCTGGAAGGCTACCTGGAACAGGGCCGGCTGTTCATGCTGTTTGACGCCCTCAACGAGATGCCGCAGGCTGGCTTCAAGGAACGGGCGGCGGCCCTGCGTCAATTTATCGACCGCTGGGCCGGGCGGTGTAATCGCTTTTTGGTGACGTGCCGCGTCCTGGATTACGGCCAGGAACTGACCGGCTTGCAGCGGGTTGAGGTGTTACCGCTTACCGAGGATCAGATTGAGGCGTTTTTGGTGGCCGAAATGGTTCACCAAGACGACACCTGCGCCGAGTTGTGGCAGCAGCTCAACCAGGCCGGGAACCAGGCCGAACGGGATCAACTTTATGAACAATTGGAGCAGGAACTGGAGCAGCGGGGTTTGCTGGCCAAATGGCATGGGTTACGGGATACCCTGCGCCAGCACCACGGTGAGCAGCGCCGGTTGCTGGAATTGGCCCGCAACCCGTACCTGCTGACCATAATCATCCAGGTGTTTTTGGCAGACGGACACCTGGACAATAACCGGGCCAAGTTGATGGCCCGCTTCACGCGACTCCTGTTCCAGTGGGCCAAAGGCAAGTGCCGGCCGGACCAATGGCTTGACGCGGACATCCAGCAGCAGGCGCTGGCGGTAATGGCCTTTGAAACCCAACGCCGCTCTGGCTTTGGCACCCACATCAAAACCGAACTGGTGAAGGCGGTGATGCCTGCCACGGTTCAGCCTGATCCCAACTGGCCGCCGGTAGCAGCCCCGGCCGATCAGGTGTTGGAGCTGGCCGCCAGCGCCAGCCTCATCGAAATGCCGGTTGACCGCAGCAGCGTGCGGTTTTACCACCAGTTGTTGCAGGAATATTTTGCCGCCAGCGAACTACTGCGGCGGCTTGAGCTGGCGGGTTGGTCGGGTTTTAGCCAACTGTCCGGCCTTGATGCCAATGCGCTGTGGCGCTGGCCGTGGCTGGAAAGTGAAATGCCGCCATGGGAGCGGCCCGAAGAAAGCTGGGAACCGCTGCCCCCGCCTCCGCCTACCAATTGGGAAGAAACCACCATCCTGGCCGCCGGCTTGCTGGCGGAAAATGCTGATCGGCTGTTACGTCGGTTAATCCCGGTGAACCCGGTGCTGGCCGGCCGCTGCCTGGTAGAAGGCGGGGCCAGGGTTGGCCAGCCCACCAGTCAGGCGATCATTGAGGCTCTGCTGGCGACTATCAAGCAGCCGGAGGTGGCGCTACGGGTGCGGATTGCCGCCGGTGAAATATTGGGCTACCTGGGCGACCCGCGCCTTGGCGAACTGGTCACCATCCCGGCCGGTGAGTTTGTGCTGGGCAGCGACCGGCCACAGCTTGAGCAAGCCGGATTTAAATGGGAAGAATGGATGGAACGGGAGACACCAGCGCACACCCTCCACCTGCCGAAGTACCGGATTGGTCGCTATCCGGTCACCAATCTGGAGTTTGATAATTTTGTTGCGGCCGGCGGCTAACAGGAACGGCGCTGGTGGACAGCCGCCGGCTGGGCAGCCAAAGAAAGCCCGGCCGTGCGGGAAGACCCCATCAAACGCTGGTATCAAGAGAATGGGTGGGAATTGACTGCAGGTGTGCGTGACTATTATGTTGGACAGGGGATGTGGCGTGAGCCGCGGGAATGGGCCAACAGCCATTTTAACCGGCCCAACCAGCCGGTGGTGGGCGTGAGCTGGTTTGAAGCCGTGGCTTACTGTCGCTGGTTGGAACAGCAAATACGCGAATTAGCAAATGGGCGAATCACGAGTAATAAAGTTCCCCTCGCCGCTGGCCAACTGTCGGAAATCGTTGATTTGGTAGCCAACCGGAGCCGGCGGGTGCGGCTGCCAACGGAGGCGGAATGGGAGAAAGCTGCGCGGGGCACGGATGGACACGTTTTTCCGTGGGGTAACGACTTTTGGGCATTCTGCCCGAACTTTTGCCGCCGGGCGAGGCTTTGCCTTATTACGGCGAATTTGGCGGCGGCTATACCTTTGAATTTCAGCCGCACGCCAGCGGGGCGCACCTGCAGGTGGTCAACGAGGCTGGTGGTCACCCCCGCTTTTACCCGGAACCGCTGCCGCCGCTGGAACTGGACATCCCAACCTCGATTGAAATACAATCAGCCCCGGCGGAGCGTGACCCGCACCTGTACACCTCGGAATGGGGCTGGTGGTACAACGGCTGGGCGGAACATCGCCGCGACGGATTGCTCTTCGTCATCAAACCGGAGTTTTACCAACGAATGGTCGAGTGGGGCTGGGATGCCAGCCGGCCCGCTGAATACCGCTACCGCTTCATCCCGCTGTCGGTCGGCTGTGAGATATTTTATCACGACATCCGGCGCGGGTTCAGTTACCACCTCACCAACGATGTCTGCTGGTAGGCAGCGCGGCGGCTAAGGCTGACAGCGATTTTGTATTCCACAGTGGGGGTTTGTGATGCAAGTCTTTGAAGCGGTGCGTACGGTGCTGGCCGTGCGCCAATACCAGGATACCCCGGTGCCGCCGGCCATCGTCCGGCGCATCGTTGAGGCCGGGCGGCTGACCGGCAGCAGTATGAACCAGCAGCCGTGGCAGTTCATTGTCGTTGAGGAACGAGCTACGCTGCGGGAATTGGGCGCATTAATTCACACTGGCCCGTATCTGGCCCAGGCTCCGCTGGCCATTGTTGTGGCCGTTGAACAAACGCGGTATGCCGTCTCCGATGGCAGCCGGGCCATCAAATCGATGCTGCTGACCGCCTGGGGCCGAAGGCGTGGGGTCGAATTGGGTTGGTTTTACGGGGATGAGCGAGGTCAGCGCCCTGCTGGGTATCCCCGCCGAGCTGGAAGTGCTGGCCGTTTTATCATTCGGCTATCCGGCCCGGGAGCTGGGCCAAGGGCACAAGCGGCGCAAATCGCTGGTCGAAGTGGCGCACCGCGGTCGCTTTGGCCAACCGTTTGGATAAATTGCCCCTAATATATGTTCAAATGAAGGATTCTACGCTGCTATTGCTTAACCTCTCCCCACTAAACCAGGGCAGTGCCACATTGGGTACCATTGCGTCGACTCCCACCTGAATAATCGAGGTTCCGTAAAACACGGTAAGCTAAACGACCAATGACACTTTATATGGCTCATTCTGCCAGGTCGGCGTACTTCTTTTCGGCCTGGGATTTTGCCAGCCGGTAATCACCGATGTAGATGGCCTGACAGTAGGCCAGGTAAGCCGGTGTACTGATGGAGGGTACCTGCTGTTTAGGCTGCGTCTGGCGGGTCTGACTGGTTTTATCCAGCACCTTGACCCCGGCTCGAATCGCTTCAATGAAGTCCGCCCGTTGCACCGGACTGGTTTCGTACAACAGCCGCCGCGACACTTCGGCCAGCCGGCTGGCAATGGCCTGCAAAATTTCTGCACCCAATTCCAGGCTGGCTGCGCCGCGTGGTTCCGCGCCAATGATGCCGTCCAGCGGCGACTCAGCGGGGATAGCATCCAGCTGTACCAGCTCCGGGTACAGTGCCCATAAGAGCGAGGTTTCGCCCACGGCGGCGTGGTCGCCTTTGTAGATGTCCGTCACCAAATCGTATTCCGTCACCGGCAAAATAATCACCGGCGAGCGCGCCATCACCGCTAGCGCGGCACGTTTGAGGATGAGTGTTTGCTCCAACCCAAAGTGACCGGTAAAAGGCACGATCACCTTAAAACCCATCGCTCCAAACTGCTCAAGAACTGTCACCAACAGCGGCTCAATGACCTCGGGCGGCAGGTTGAGGGTGTAGGGGTAGGGTACGCCGCCCACGGCCCAGTAAGAGACCGGCGCGAGTACCGCGTCGACCAGATCGGCGGCCCGGCGGCAGATACCTTCCGCCACAAGCCCATCGAGGCCGACCGGCAGGTGGTGGCTGTGCCATTCGACCGTGCCGAAGGGCAGGATCACGATGGGATTGGCTTCAAGGTGGGCCTCAATTTCGGATGGTAACATTTTTTCGAGCGGGTAAAAAGTCATCGGTCAATCCTTAAACGTGATAACGGTGCGAATACCGCCGTGTTGCTGTGGCTCGGCCAAAATGGCAGGGACATCGTCCAGCCGCACAGTGTGGGTAAGCAGATCATCCAGTTGCAGCCGGCCGTCCATATACCAGTCGGCAAAAAGAGGCAGATCGATTTCCGGCTGAATGTTGCCGAAAATGCAGCCCTGAATCACCTGCTGGCGGCTCATGAAGCCACGCGGCAGAAAGGTCAGTTCATCTTCGCGGCCCGCCGCACCGACCAATGTCAGCGTGCCGCCGCGCGCCAGCATGGCCAGCCCTTGTTGCATCAGGCGCGGCTGCCCCACAATTTCAAACACGTGCTCCGCGCCGCGCCCGTCGGTCAGGGTGGTCACCTGCGCCAACGGATCGAGTTCCCGGCTGTTGATGACATCGGTTGCGCCCAATTTGCGGGCCAGCGCCAGCCGCTCGTCGGCAATGTCGATAGCAATGATGCGGCCAGCCAGCGCCAGCCGCGCCCCCTGAATCACGTTCAGGCCCACGCCGCCAGTACCGATCACAACTACCGTTTCGCCGGGTTGGATGTGTGAGGTGCGCAGGGCGGCCCCTACGCCGGTCGCCACCGCACAGCCAAGTAACGCTGCTTTTTCGAGCGACATATCGCGACGGATGGGCACCGCGCCCTCCGCCGGAACGACCACGTAAGGGCTGAACGTGCCGGCATTGAGCATCACATTGAGTGGTTCATCTCGCCAGAAAACGCGCGGCGCAGCGGTTCCCTGAATGTTTTCGCACAGGTCGCGGCGGCCAGCCAGGCAACGCCGGCAGCGACCACACTTGGGTTGCCAGTTGATGACCACATGGTCGCCGGGTTGGGTGTGCGTGACCCGCGCGCCGACCTGTTCTACCACGCCCGCGCCTTCGTGTCCCAAAATAACGGGGCAGGCGCGAGCGTACTGCATGTAACCGATATCAGTGTGGCAGATGCCGCTGGCGGCAACCCGTACCAGTACCTCGTCCGGGCCTGGCGGTTGCAGAGTCACGGTTTCCAGCCGGGGTACCTGCCCCAGGCCAGCCAGTATAATTCCCGGAATATTCATTGCGTTTTCACACTAATTCCAGCAGTAAATTAGCCGCGGCGGCGGCCCAACTGTTACCGCCCGTGATGATTTTACCATTGCTCATATTCACTCTCTCCCTACCGATTGGCCAAATCATACATCGCAAATACATTTTCCAGTGGCGTGTCGGACTGGATATGGTGTGAACTGGCCAGCACATAGCCGCCGTTTTGGCCCAGCACGCGGATGCGCTCGGCCACTTCCGCCTTCACGTCATCGACTGTGCCACGCGGCAGCGTTTTGATGATGTCGATGCCGCCGTGAAACGCCAGCCGGTCGCCAAACTCACGTTTCAGCATTTCCGGCGCCATGCCTTTGGCGTCGGCCTGCACCGGGTTGAGCACATCGACGCCCATCTCCACCAGCGCCGGCAGCAGCGGGGCCAGTGCCCCGTCGCAGTGGTACATCACCGGCACGCCAAAAGATTTGGCCACGTCGATGAGCCGCTGGTGGCGGGGGCGGATCAACTCTTCCCACATTGGCTGCGAGATCATCAGGCTTTGCTGGGTGGCCACGTCATCATAAAAATAGACCATATCCAGCCGGTTGCCGGCCAGTTCCAGCACACGGCGGGTGTTTTCTACGTAGATGTCGGTCAGGCGGTCCATGATGTAAAGTGGAATTTCGGGATTGAGGGCCATATCCATCAGAAATTCCTGCATGCCACGCAACTGCCAGGCAACCTCAAACACCGAGCCAATGCGAAAGCGGAGGTGATACTCCTGGTGAGCGTCGAGCTGGTTGATGAGGGTGAGCATCGGCTTGAAATCCCACCAATCGGGCTCGGGCCAGGGGTAACGCGCCAGGTCGGCTACCGATTGTGCGCCGGACAGCGGCCAGGCGGCGTACTCTTCGTAGCCGCCGGTAGGGTTGTTGACCACCCGAATTTGATGCCCCCAAATGTCCCGGGCCGAGCCATCGGGCAGAAGTTGCCGCCACATGCGGCTGGGCGTGGAACGGCTGAGCACCTGCCACCACTCAACTTTGGCGCCGGGGTGCAGGGCGCGTTCTGGCGGGTTGTAAAACTGATCGTAAGAAATTACCCGGCAGTCCACCTCAAAATGGCGCAGAATAGCCTCGTAGCGGGGATCAACCAGGTCGTTGGGGCCGGGCGGCGCGGCATCCGGCTGGAATTTGTCAATCAGCTGGCTCCAGATTTCCAGGGTAGCCAGAAAATCAACCGGCGTCCGGTCTGGGGTTTCGTGCCGGAGCGCGGTTTTCACCCGCTCGCGAGGGGAAATAGGGGGGGTAGTGTTCGGCATTGAAGGTTCCTTTCAGTGGAAACTGTGAATTGTGAATGGAAGGTTGAACTGCCAACCGTTCACAATTCACAGTTGGCTCTTCACCGTTCTCAATTTTAATTAAGCGTGATGCCGACGCGCTGCGCCTTGTCGATCATCGCCTGGGCGATTTGGCGGGTTTCGGCGCGGTCGGCCTCGGTAGCGGTAGCCACCTGGGCGGCGACCAGCGTTTCGCAGCGTTCGCGCAGTATTTCGATGTCCGGCACGCGTTCCGGGCGGGCCTCGCGCAGGGCATCGAGCCAATGCTTGCCGTAGTAAGCATGAATCGTCTCATCGGCCCAGTCAAAATCCATATCGTGCTGGCTCATCCGGTCCTGGTACGAGCCAAAGGCGTTGGCCCGTTTGGTTTTTTTGCCGATATTTTTGGTTTCAAAGTAGTGCAGCATGCCCAGCCGCACCGCCGGGTCCTGGCCGTGGGCACTGTCGTAAATGTGGGTGCCCAGCGGCATTTCCTGCGGCTCATACCCCCAGGCGCGCAGCCGATCGTAGCCCATGCGCGTGTGGCGGGCTTCGTCGTAGGTCCAGCGCGCGGCATCGAACATGAATTCCCACCCCAGGTCCTCGGCAAAGGCGTGCAGCACCGCCCCCCCGGATTCCACCGCCCAGACCTCGTTGAGGTGGCTGACGGCACTACGGAGTTGCAATTGAATGCCGTCACCGTAGGGAAAGGTAGGGTCGATGATGTCGGGCCAATAGTAGCGGCATAGGTGGAAGCGGCTGTCTCGCGCCGGCACCTGGGCCAGACTGAATTCGGTGCGGGCCGGCAACTCGACCAGATCCGCCGCGGACTGCGGCGGGTCGATACCGATGCCGCCCACCTGCCCCAACCGCTCACCCAACGCCGAGACCCAGGCTTCGGCTTGATGTCGTTTTTCCGGTGCGCTTTTAAGCATATTGTTGGCAAATTGGGTCAGCATCGCGATTTGTTCGGCTTTTTCATCGACGGCCAACCGCAGCGCCCGCAAAATGGGGCCGTCGGCCAACGGGTCGGCCTGCAAAACGTAATCGCGGTAAACGGCCATCAGCGCCGGTTTGAAAACTCGCGCCAGCAACAGCACATAGGCTGCATCGCTGGGCGCGTTGGCCGCTTCTTCAAAAACATCGATCAACGGCTGGTCATCGCCAATTTCCAGCATCCGGCTGGGAAATTTCAGTTCAAAAACGCGTTCACGCAGAGCGTGGGCGGTGAGCGCATCCTGCCAGAAGTGGTAGGGCAGGGTTAGCTTTAGTTCAAAATCGGCAATGCCGGCCAGCCAGCCGGCCTGGCTTTTAATCAGCGCCCGCTCGCAGAAGAAGATCCGTTTCAAAATTTTGGCCGAGTCCAGCCGCAGCCACTGCGCTCGCTGAAACTGGCCAGGTAAGTATTGTTGGTTCACACTCATTTTTTGCCCCCATTCTTTAGCTTTTAGTTTAGTAGCTGTACGCGGCATCACTCTGCGGAGCGGCCAGCGCTGTGTCGATGCCCAATATCGCGGCAGCGCTACTGGTGCCCAAAAGTTCGGCTCCGGCGTTCAACAGGGCAACGGCTTTCTCGTAGCTATTGATCTTGCCGGAGGCCTTCACCCGGCTGCTTCTGCCGGCACAGACATCGCACAACAAGCTGATGTCTTCGACCG
The DNA here is from genome assembly GCA_022071955.1 of Anaerolineae bacterium. Classification (GTDB taxonomy): domain Bacteria; phylum Chloroflexota; class Anaerolineae; order 4572-78; family J111; genus J095. The sequence continues at coordinate 73,067 of JAJVIM010000025.1, read as the reverse complement.
TGGCCGGAACACTTCCCGGCCCCCAACCGCTGGAGTTTTTGATCCACGGCACTCCGGCCTCAACCAGCAAGCCGGCGGCGTGTCGTTTTTGTGCGTCAGTCTTGAGGTAACCAAACTCCAGCATTGCCTTGAATGGCAGCCCCATCGAGGCTTTGACCAGTTCAGCCGCTTCTTGTTGAAATTCCGCATACATGCCGGACAGATACAGGCTCATGTTCGGCTCGTAATCCACTTCATCTGCGCCTAGAATAAGGCACTCACGCAGTAATTCTACCTTGCCCTGAATGCTCTCTGTGCCGGACCCGAGGCTGAAGCAGGTGGCAACCTTTACCTCGGTGCCGCGCAAGATGTCACGGGCCAACGGCACCCAGCACATCGAGACCATGGCTGCATCGAGGCCGTACTCAGCGCAGGTTTCCACATGGGCTATAATGCTGCTGCGGGCAGTGTTGGGGGCCACGTTGGTAAATTGAATGTGTTGGGCTAGTTGTAGGCGGGGTAATTGGCTGTAATTTTGAGGAACTGTCATTGAATTAATCTCCTGATCACTGATATTGATTGTTTTCTAGTAATGAAACGGCCAGGCTGGTTTTCCCGAAGCCCGTACGCTGCACCCGAGCCGACAGTTTGAACTGGTCCCCGCGTAGCCACAGGTCAGAAAATTCGATGAGCCGGCTGTCGTTAAGGTAGGTTTGTTGCTCGATGTGCATAATCGGGTCACCCTCGACTAAGGTGAGGGCGGCGGCGGTATCTGCATCGGCGGCCTGAGCCTGAAAAGTGCGGTGGCCAGAGTCAATCTGGAGGCCGAAATGAGTTTCCAGCGCCTCGAACAGGCGAACGTGGGTGAAATCAAGCTGCTCGATGCCAGGGCAGGCATCGTACAACACGTAGTTGTGCAGCACAATGACCGGCGCATCTTCCACAAGTCGTACCCGTTTCAAGAAGAACAGTTCGCGCCCCGGCGCTACGTTCAATCGCCGGGCAATCCGTCCGCTGGCGGTGAGGACGCCCTGCTCCAAGACTTCCGTTTCAAAGGGGATGCCCCGGCTGATCAAATCCTCGGAAAAGGTGACCAGCCGTTCAGCCAGCGGTTGCTCTAGCGCGCCGGATGCCACAAACGTGCCGCGCCCGTGAGAACGCACCAGCATCCCCTCTTTTGTCAGTTCGGCGATGGCTTTGCGTAAGGTGCCCCGGCTAACATTCATTTCAACAGAGAGGTCGGCTTCGGCCAGTAGTTTGTATCGCTCCGGCCAGGCGCCCGACAGGATTTGCTCCTGCATCCAGGCTTTGATCTGTTCGTAGATGGGCACCGGCCCGCTGTGGTCTGGCTGAAATTGACTCATTTCAAATCTCGATAGGTATATAAAGGACTACTAAAGTTCACTAGGGTTCACTATATCACAGAAATTTTGAGAAGTCAATATTATGTAGCTACAAAACTACAAAAAAATATTGACAACCAACCCAAAGCGTGATATAGTAGACTTGCTTTTGTAGCTACATAGCTACATAGTTACCTTAAATCCAACCATCTTTTTCCCCTAAAATCTTCAACAAGGAGTATGTCTCATGGCTGAGGTTAAAAATTTCGACGCAAGAAATCTTTCCAAGGCGGAACTGGCCAAAATGATCCAGTTTACCAATGTGCGCCCCAACGCCCCCAAAGAAATGATTATTGAGCATCTGAAAACCTGCGCTGAATATCGGTTTGACGGCGCGATGATTGCAATGTGCTGGGTGCCCCTGGCCAAAGAAGTTCTCAAAGGCAGCGGCGTCAAAGTGGCTACCTGCATCGGGCTGGGATTTGGACAGGAAAGTTTGCATGGTAAGATTGCCCTCATTCGCGAATGCGTGGCGCTGGGCGCTGACGAAATTGACTATGAACCCAACATGAGCCTGTATCTATCTGGAATGTACGATGAATTCCGCGAAGAGGGTGCGGCATTGGTGAGAGCCGCCGCCGGTCATCCCATCAAAGCAATGCTGGAATTTGGCTATCTCAACAGCGAGCAGGAAAAACGCCACACCGTCCAACTGTTGGCCGAGGCCCAGGTCCCTTGGATTAAAAACTCCAGCGGCTGGGGTGAAGGAGGGATTGCCGCCAATGTAGAAGACTTGCGCCTACTCCGTGACGTGTGTGAAGGCACCAACAGCCGGGTGAAAGCCTCTGGCCAGGTGAACAGTTATGAAAAAGCGGTCGCCTTCATTAATGCCGGCGCGCAGATGATTGGCACCAGCACCGGCAAGGTCGTAATGGACGGATACCCCGACTAATTTTCCCAAATTACTTGAGTGGAGGAATCAATGACGAATTCCGACTATGAACCAACGATTGTTTTAATTGGCAGTTATCTGGTAGCCCTGGTGATGGACGTTGACCGCATCCCGGTGATCGGCGAAACGGTGATAGCTCGCAACTTCCGTGAGGCGTTTGGCGGCAAAGGCTCTGACATGGCCGTGCAGGCCGCGCGCCTGGGCGCGCCGGTCACCTTTGTGGGTTGCGTGGGCGACGACGACTTTGGCCGCGCGTTCATCAAGCTGATGCAGGATGAGGGTGTCAATACCGACCTGCTGCAAAGTCGCCCCGAGCTGGCCACGGGCGCCGGCTTCATTATAAAAGGCGGCGGCAAAAACATCATCACCATTGATATTGGCGCCAACCAACTTTTCTCCCCCAACCACGTTTCTAAAGCCTTGCCCCACATGACGCCCGACTCTGTGGTGCTGATCCAGCTTGAAATTCCGCTGGAAACGGCACTGCACGCCGCCAAACTGGGCCACCAGCAGGGTTCCACAGTTATTTTTAACCCGGCCCCGGCGCAGGATATGCGCCAACAGGATTTATCCGCCATCGACATCTTCACCCCCAACGAAACCGAGGCCCGCGTTTGCCTGGGCCTGGACCCCACCGACCCCATCGACGAAACCGAACTGGCCCGCCAGTTGCTGGCGCTGGGCTGCCGCACCGTAGTGATGACCCTGGGCGAACGGGGCAGCCTGATTGTCACCCCGGACGAGGTCATCGAAGTGCCGCCGTTTGAGTTTGACAACGTGGTAGACAGCAACGGCGCGGGCGATTCCTTCAACGCCTCGCTGGCAACCGGTCTACTGGAAGGTAAATCGCTGCCGGAAGCGGCTCGTTTTGCCAACGCCGTGGCCGGCCTGTGCTGCACCCGCTGGGACACCGTGCCGTCTTACCATACCCGCGCCGAAGTGGAATCATTTATCCAGCAACACGCCTGACGGGACATCAGTCGCCGGTCAAGCCGGGGCGCGACGCGCCCCATACTACCCCTACCCAACTTATGTAACTTATTTCAAAGGAGAAAATTATGCGACCAGGTCGAATTTTGCACCCCGAGTTAGCCCAGGCGGTAACCACCCTGGGCCACTCCGATATTTTTATGGTCACTGATGCCGGATTCCCAATTCCGGCGGATGCGTGGCGCATCGATTTGGGCTTTTACGAGGGCCTGCCCGATGTGCTGGATGTGCTGCGGGTGGTACGGCAGGAAGTGTTTGTAGAAGAAGTTCACTTTGCCGGCGATATCCTCACCAAAAACAAGCCGCTGTATGCCTCCTTACAGGATATTTTCACCGGCGCCGGGGCCGAGTTCAAACTGACCACCCATGAAGAGTTGGTCAACGAAATTGCCTACAAAGCCAAATTCATCATCCGCTCCGGCTCCTTCAACCCGTGGGCCAACATTGCAATGGTGGCCAGCACCGATCCCTTCGCCTGGTTCACCGCCGACTCTGGCACCGAAATTCTGCCGGCCTACGTGGAACGCCGTAAGCGAATGAGCGACAACGTGCGCCCGGAACCGAAATAATCGGGCAGTTGATTAACCATTTCAATCATTTACAAGGAGGTAATTCATGACGTCAACGACGCCACCGCTTGATTTTGATCTGGATTTCTTACCCCACTTACCCCCCAAAACAGACTACAAAATTGGTTGTATCGGCGCAGGTTTTATCATGCGCGATATTCACGTTGTGGCCTACAACAATGCCGGTTTTAATACGGTGGCTATCGCCTCGCGTACGCCGGAAAATGCCCGCGCAGCCGCCGAGGCCCGTGGCATCCCCACGGTGTACAACACCTGGCAGGAGCTGCTGGACGATCCCCGGATTGAAATTCTCGACATCGCCTTTCCGCCCGACCAGCAGCCGGCGATCATCGCCGAGGCGGTGAAACGGCCCCACATCAAAGGTATCCTGGCCCAAAAGCCGCTGGCGATGAATTATCAGGACGCCAAAAAGGTGGTGGAGCTGTGCGCCGCCGCCGGCAAAAAACTGGCCGTCAATCAGAATATGCGCTACGACCAGTCGATGCGCGCGCTCAAAACGTTGCTGGATCGCGGCATGCTGGGTGAGCCGGTGCTGGCCACCGTCGAAATGCGCGGCATCCCTCACTGGCAGCCCTTCCTGTACGATTACGACCGCCTGACCTTTTTGAACATGAGCATCCACCACCTGGACATTTTTCGCTACCTGTTTGGCGACCCCGAACGGGTGCTGGCCAGCGCCCGCACCGATCCCCGCACTAAATTTGAACACACCGACGGCATCACCCTCTACATTCTGGAATATACCAACGGCTTCCGCGCCTCCGGCTGGGACGATGTGTGGACCGGCCCCGTCCGCGAAGGTAGCCTGGGCGATATCTACATCAAATGGCGGGTTGAAGGCACGGATGGCATAGCCGACGGCACGATTGGCTGGGTTGATTACCCCAACGGCAGCCCCAGCACGCTCAACTTCACCACCAAACAACAGCCGGGCTACTGGTTCCGCCCGCGCTGGAACAAGGTGTGGTTCCCCGATGCCTTTGAGGGGACAATGGCCCAACTGATGGCGGCCATACAAAACGACACCGAGCCGGAAATTGGTGGGACGGACAACCTGAAAACGATGGCCCTGATCGATGCCTGCTACAAATCAGTTGCCGAGCATCGCGGGGTGACGTTGGACGAAATTACAAGCTAATCAAATATCAACCAAAAACAGAAAGGATTGAAGTGCAATGAAACTTGGCGTAATCAACTCAGCATATTTTGGCAGCCCCATCGATGCCTATGGTGAAGCCATCCAAGTCACCAAAAACATTGGTTTTGACACCATTGACATCTACCCGGGCGACGGCGAAATGACCTCAGCCCAGATTAAAAGCGTGAAATCGTTGTGTGCCGTCGCCGGTTTGCCGATTCGCTCGACGGTACTGATTCTGTTTGGCCTGTTCGACCCCAACAAACCAGCCCGCGACTTTGCCGTCGATTTGGGCAAACGGCTCATCGACCTGACCGCTATTTTGGGCGCGGACAATATGCTGATGGTCAACGGCGAATATTTCTGGCAGTTGGAAACGGGCTTCAACAAAGATTGGATCTGGAACAACGTGGTGGAAGGCACTCGCAAAATTGGCGAACACGCCGAAGCCGCCGGAGTAAAAATCTCTATCGAGCTGGAACCCTTCAAAATGTCGCTCATCAACAGCATCGACACGATGGACGCTTTTTTGAGCGCGGTTGACCTGCCCAAAACTGTGCAGGCCAACGTAGACTGCTCGCACCTGGATTTGGCCGGCATCCCGCCCACCGAAATTCAGCGACTGGCCGGGCGCATCGCCCACGTTCACTTCTCCGACTCGCTGGAAACCCACGGTGACCTGCCGCCGGGCCGCGGTAAAGCGCCGCTCAAAGAATATCTCAACCAGCTCAACATCGCCGGGTTTGACGGCAGCGTCTCGCTGGAACTGGAATGGCCACCCGACCAATCGCGTGACGGCGTTATTTCCTGGGTGACCGAAGCCTACGACGCCACCAACAAAATGATGCAGGAATTAGGCTGCCGGGGATAGAGAATAAACGAATAAAAAAGAGTGCGGGATTTACCCCGCACTCTTTCAAGAAATTTTCTAACAACCTAAACCAGATGTTTGGAGGAGACATGGCCAAAAAAAGTAATTCCGAAAAAATCCCGTTATCGAGAAGAGATTTTCTGCGGGCAACCGGGCTGATCGGTGTGGGTCTGTTCGCGCAAGCTTGCGCTGGCCAACCGGCGGCGGCGCCAACCACGGCTCCGACGACCGCACCCACTGCAGCGCCGGCGACCCGTGTTGCTGCAACCCCGGTGGTTTCAGCGCCAAAGACTGGGCTGGCCCGGGGGATGATTGGCGGCCCTGTTGGTTTTGAGGGCGCGGAGCGTTACCAGTATAGCGCCGATTCTCCGGCGGGTCGGGCCATCGAAGCCTTAAAATCGCTGCCTGCCGACCAGAAACCGGAGCAGTTGGTCATTCAGTTGGCCGATGGCGCCTTGGGTCACTTCCAAGTGGGCTTCCCGGATGGCGCGCAAACGGCTCAGCAAATCTTTGAGGAAGAAACCGGCATCAAGCTAGAATTTGTGGGTATCTCACCGGATGACCAGTTTACCAAAATTATTCAGGATACCACCACCAAAGCCGGTCAATTTGACTTGTACTCCTTCTGGGCGCCCGACAAGGGCACCCTGGCCGAATCCGGTGCGCTGTTAAACCTGGATGAGTTGGTGGGGAAACACAAGCCGGAATGGGAGAAATATTACACCGGCGGAGAAACTACGGTGCAGCAATTCAACGCGCACGCCGGCTCGTTTTATGGCGTATCCTTTGACGGTGACTACCAGATTTGGATCTATCGCAAGGATTTGTTTGAAGACCCGGAAGAACAAAAGAAGTTTATGGATAAGTACGGCTGGGAGTTGCAATGGCCAGAAACCTGGGAGCAACTGGATCAAATTGCCGAATTCTTCCATCGCCCCGACAAAAATATGTTTGGCGTAACTGACCTGCGCAACCAGTACTGGGGCTACACCAACTGGTATCAGCGCTACGCCTCGGCAGGCAATCCAAACCAATTCTACTTTGACCCCGAAACCGGCAAGCCCTTAATTGACAGCGAAGCCGGGATCCGAGCCGCTCAGGAATACGCCAACACGCTCAAATACCACAGCCCGGATGGCATCAGCTGGGGCTGGCCAGAGCAGTACGCCAACATGGCTGCCGGCGGCGCCGCCGTCACCTGCGCCTTCCCCAATATGCCCAAATTCCTGGATACTCCGGCTAACCCAGACAGTATGATCACCGGCAAAATCCGCTCCGGCCTGGCGCCGGGCCGGATGGTCGATGGCAAACTGATTCGGCGCACCGTGTGGTGGCCCAATGTGACGCTGGGCGTTTCCGGCCAATCGCAATACTCGGAAGCCGCCTACCTGTTTTTGCAATGGGCCAACAGCCCGCAGTTGTATCCTTGGTTAGTAGCTAACCCAGCCGGTTTTATGGATCCCTTCCAGAAGGGCGATTTTGAAGACCCGTTTGTCGTTGGCAGCTACCACGATTACCACATCCCAACCTACAAGACCAGTATCGAACACGCCGTGCCGCCCATCAACCTGAACGGCACCAACGAATATGTCAACGCCTTGGACACCAACCTGCAAGCCGTAATGACCGGCCAAAAAAGCGCAGAGCAGGCCATGAAGGATGCCGCCGCTGAATGGGAAAAAATCACCGATCGCTTGGGTCGAGACAAGCAAGTGACAGCCCTTAAAGCACAGGCTACCGCTTATCCAACAACAACGGACGAACCTACCATATAACCTGCTCTACGGGTGAGCGAGCCGGAACAAATTCGCGGTTTATTCTGGCTCCTCACCCCCTATCTTAACCATTTTGACGTAACCGGCAAAAAGGTGTTTTTTCCCGTGGTAGCCTCCTGTTTGATCGCTGTGCAGGTGGAAGTTTTATCGAAGTGGATCACTGACCCGTGACCGGCAGATTTTGACGCGTTGCCGGACTTTCATCCACAGTCCGTTTTTTACTGAGTCCCTGCTCCAAATCCCTGCCCCTGTATTTTCGGAGGAGTTTGATTTATTATGGAAAGAAGCGTTACATCATCCGCCACAATCTCTGCCAATGCCGCGCCTCGGCCAAGAACCACGGGGCGATGGGCAGCCTGGCTGGGGATGCAAGACCCCAAACGGTTTTCAAACTTGCTGGTATTTCCGGCGCAATATCTTTTACTGGCTATTGTGGTCTTCCCGCTGCTTATGGAGGTCTACATCAGCCTCACCGCCTGGTCGCCGACGCGTGGCGGCAACTGGTGGGAAGCCTATCAGTACTGGGACTGGGGCCAAAATTATGGCGAAGTGCTCCGGGACTCGGCCTTTTGGTCGGCCCTGTGGCGCACCGTCGTGATTGTCGGCATCGCTGTGCCACTGGAATTTCTGTTGGGTTTTTGCCTGGCTTTTCTGTTTCTGGATGAGTTCCCCGGCAAGCGCATCTTCCACACCATCATGCTGACCCCCATGATGATTGTGCCGGCGGTTGTCGGTTACATGTTTTATATGCTCTTTCAGAGCAGCGGCCCCATTAATGGCCTGTTATCGATTCTCACCGGCCAAAGTGTCACCATCCCCTGGCTTACAACCGGCCCGCTGGCGATGGCCTCGGTGATTATTGCCGAGGTCTGGCAGTGGACGCCGTTAATGTTTCTGATTTTACTGTCCGGCCTGGTTGGCCTGCCGGAAGACGAAATGAAGGCAGCCACCATTTTGGGCGCCAGTTTCTGGCAAAAATTTCGCTACATTATGCTGCCCAAAATGAAGTTGATCATTGTCATTGCTCTGGTCATCCGTTTTATGGAAGCCTTCAAAATTTTCGACTCCATCTTTTTGATGACCGGCGGCGGGCCGGCCCGGGCCACCGAGAGCATCTCGATTTATATGTACAAAGAAGCCTTCCAAAATATTCGCTGGTCTTTTGCGGCGGCGGCAGCCATCATCATTCTGGTACTGATGACGATTGTGGCCTCTTACGCCCTGCGCCCGCTGCAAGTACCTCAAAGCGAAGAATCTCATGAGCCGGCATAAATCAACCCGTTTAGCGAAAGATTTTTCAGGAGCAAACCATGTCCCAAACCAAACTTTGGCAGCAGATTGTCCGATATATTCTGGTACTGTTTGTCGCTTTTTTGGCCCTGTTTCCCACCTACTGGATGGTCGGCATGGCCTTTAAGCCCAAAGCGGAATGGACCAGCGCCGCCGGCACTATTTACTGGCTGCCGCAAAATCCCACGCTGGAAAATTTCCAAACCACCTTTACCGAATATCGGGGCAAGTTTTTCAGAGGCAATCAGACCTCAGCCTTGCCGGCGGTTTATAACAGCATTGTGGTTTCCACTGGCGGCACCATTTTTGCGGTCATCATTGGCACGCTGGCGGCTTACGGTCTATCTCGTTTCAACACCGATACCGGCGAATTTCCCTTTTACGTCGCCCTCTCCCGGCTGCTCTTTTTAATGGTGGCGCTAATGCCATTCATGCTGCTGTACTCCTACTTTGGCTGGATCAATAGCTGGTACGGCATTTTATCGCTCACGGCCGTTGGTATCCTCGCCGACCAGCTTATTGGCAAAATTATGGCCCTCTATTATACCCGGGGACCGGTGGGCAATCTGTCGTTCTCCATTTTGCAACTGCGAATGTTTCCACCCATCGCCATTATGATTCCGGTGATGATTATGTGGGCCGCCTTCAACCTGATCGACACCTGGTATGGCCTGGTGCTGATTTACGGCGTGATCACCTTCCCCTTTGTGGTGTGGCTGATGAAAAGCTTTTTTGACGACATCCCGCAGGAACTTGACGAAGCCGCCATTGTCGATGGCTCCTCTCACTGGGGGGCGTTCTTTAAGGTGGTGCTGCCGCTGGCCAAAGGTGGGCTGGCCTCGACCGCACTGTTTGTCTTTATCCTCAACTGGAGCGATTTTCTGGTGGCGCTGCTGCTAACCAACAAAGATTGGGTCACTATTCCCGTATTTCTCAACCGGCTGGTCTCTGCTGAAACCGGCCAGCAGTATGGCCCCAAAGCGGCGCTGGGCATTGTGGCCGCAATTCCGCCGATCATCTTTGGCATTATGATCCAGCGCTATCTGGTGCGCGGCCTGACTTTTGGGGCTATCAAAAAATAGGGTTTTCATCTTTTCTTCCTTTGCCGCCGGGAGTGGCGGATTCGCTACTCCCGGCACACTTCCCGTCAGGAGATATTATGTCCAGTATCAAACTGCAAAATCTGCGAAAAACATTTGGGCCGGTCGAGGCTGTAAAAAGCCTGGATCTGGAGTTTGCCAACGGCGAATTTGCCGCCCTGCTGGGGCCATCCGGCTGCGGCAAAAGCACCACCATGAACATGATTTCCGGGCTGGAAACCCCCACCTCCGGCGACATTTATTTTGGCAATACCCCGGTCACGCATGTTCCAGCCGGCAAACGCGGTGTGGGGTTTGTGTTTCAAAATTACGCCATTTTTTCGCACATGTCGGTGTTCGACAACATCGCCTTTGGGCTGAAGGTGCGCAAACTCTCCGGCGATGACATCAAGCGCAAAGTGCAGCAGGTGGCCGAGCTTTTGGAGCTGACCGGGATGCTACATCACAACGCCGGCCGGTTGAGCATCAACGATATGCAAAAGGTGGCCATCGGCCGCAGTATGATTTTAGAGCCTCAAATCTTTCTACTCGATGAGCCGTTCAGTAACCTGGATGCCTCTTTCAGATTTTACATGCGCGGCCAGCTTAAACGCTTTCAACGAGAAATCAAACAAACCATGATCTACGTGACCCACGATCAGGTAGAAGCCATGAGCATGGCCGATAAAATTGCGGTAATGGATTTTGGTATATTGCAACAATTTGGTACTCCCGATGAAATTTACAACCAGCCAACCAATACCTTTGTGGCCAATTTCATCGGCAGCCCCAGTATGAATTTTATGGATTGCACCTTTCACCAACACAACGGAGCCGGGCTATTGACGCATCATTCCGGCGGGCGCGTCTCGCTGGATGATAAACGCAGTCGCCTGCTGGAGCAGAATCCAGACAAAAGCAACGCCTTTATTCTGGGCATCCGGCCAGAATACCTGCATCTGCATTCACAACCCGCCGCCGATTCCTGGTGGCAGACCACGGTGTACATGGTTGAGCCGCTTGGCTCAAAGACAATTGTCCACTTGCAACTTGGCACGGACATTGTACAGGCCATTGCCCCGGCAGATTTCCGGGCGGAGCCTAGCACACCGCAGTGGCTGGAATTACCCCCGGACCATATCCACATCTTCGGCAAATCAACCGAACAGGCGATTCGCTAACCTATTTTGGAGGAACTGTGGCACATCTACAGCTTGAACACGTAACCAAACGTTTTGGCCGCCTGGAAGCCGTGAAAGATCTGACTTTATCCATTCAAGATGGCGAATTTTTCTGCATTCTGGGGCCTCCCGGCGCGGGCAAAACCACCACCCTGCGCCTGATTGTGGGACTTGAAAAACCGGAAGAGGGCCAGGTTTACATTGACAGCGAACCGGTCAACGATGTTTACCCCGGCCGGCGGGACATCGCCATGGTATTTCAAAACCTGGCGCTCTATCCCAACAAAACAGTGTTTGAAAACATCGCCTACCCGCTGCGCGAGCGCAAACTGCCCAATGACGAAATTACCAGGCAGGTCAACGATGTGGCCAAAACGCTGCACATCGACCGCATGCTCGACCGAAAACCGGCCAAACTCAGCGGCGGCGAACGGCAGCGAGTGGCCATTGGCCGGGCCATTGTGCGCCATCCCCGCGCCTATTTAATGGATGAACCACTGGCCAACCTCGATGCCAAATTGCGGCAGGAAATGCGGGTCGAGTTGAAACGGCTGCAAAAAGAGCTGGGCCAGACGCTGGTGTACGTGACCCACGATCAGATTGAGGCGTTGTCAATGGCCGACCGCATCGCCATTTTGCACAAAGGCGTTTTGCAGCAGGTCGATACGCCAGACAACATCTACCACCTGCCGGCCAACCGTTTTGTAGCAACCGTGGTCGGCAGCCCGCCGATGAATTTTTTACCGTGCCGGGTTAGCCAACAAAACGGCTACCTGAACCTGAGTCACCAAAAATTCGGGTTCCGGGCCGCGGGTGAGCAACACCCGTTACGCCATAACCTGAGCCGGCACGGCTTACTGCCGGAAACAGTGTTGCTGGGCATCCGGCCGGAAGACATCGCCATTTTTGACCAAAAGCCTTCGGATTCGGCGGTTGCTGGCCAGGTGCTTGTGGTTGAGCCGCTAGGCTCGGAAACCATTCTGGATATTGAGTTGGGTTCCGATCTGGTCAAAGCCGTCATTCCGCCCACCCAGAAAATCAGCGAAGAGCAGGTTGTATGGTTTGAATTTAACCCGGCCAAACTGCACGTGCTGGATAATAAATCGGGAACGCGGCTTTATTCCAGCAGCAAGGAACAACCGTTGCCGGCGATTTAAAGGTTTAACGGGGGACACAACAGAAATTTTGAGGAAATAGGAAGCAATGCAAAAAACAGAAGTCGTTCCGGTAAATAGTTTTTCAATTCAATCCACACTCAGGTCAATTGTAAAGGCCCGCGAATTTGGCATCTTTGCCTTTTTGGTCATCGCGGTGATGGTGATTGGTTTTTTGCGCCCAACGTTTTTGGCCAGCAACAACATTTTCAATATGGGCCGGCAAATGGCGCAAATCACCATTATGGCTGTGGCGATGACCTACCTTATCACCGCCCAGGAACTTGACCTGTCCATCGGTTCCACGTTTGGCTTTTGCACGCTGCTGATGGGCCTGCTGGCCAAAGATTACGGCTTTGACCTGTGGCTGGCCCTGGGCGTATCGCTGGTGGCGGCGCTGATCATCGGCCTGATCAATGGCTTCATCACCACCCGCGGCGGTATCCCCTCATTCATTGTTACGTTGGGGATGCTCTCAATTGTGCGAGGATTTACTCTGCTGCTGTCACCCTGGCCGGTATCCGGGTTGGAGCATCCCACCTTTTTTGCGGTGCTGGCCGGCAATATCGGTCCTATTTCGGTGCAGATTTTCTGGATGCTGGCCATTGCCGTGGTCGGTTCGCTGGTACTGAACCGGACGACCTTTGGCTACTACATCCGGGCCACCGGCAGTAACCGGGCCGCGGCGGTGCTGTCGGGCGTGCCGGTGCGCCGGGTGAAGATGGCCGCCTTTGTGCTGGTGTCACTGTCGGCGGCCTTTGCCGGGGCAATGAGTTTTGCCCACCTGACCTCTGTGTCACCCACAGCCGGCGCCGGACTGGAACTAACCATCATCGCCGCGGTGGTTATTGGCGGCACGGCGCTGTTTGGCGGCGAGGGGACGGTCATCGGCACGGTGTTAGGCGCGGCACTGCTCACAGTGATGCGCAACGGCGTGGTTCAACTGGGCGGCGAAGGTCGCTTACAGGAAGCGTTTTTGGGCGCGATCATTATTGTCGCGGTGTTAATTCATACCCATTTGGGCAAGAAAGGAGGTCAGGCGGAGCATTAGACGGACTTGATACAAAAATCGCGTAACTTCGGGGGATCTCCTTATGGCCTCGCCCCATCCAATTAATTGAAGTAAAACTTGCTCAAGTCTCAAGGAGGGATTTTAAACGATGAGCGCTTTCAAAACATTTACCGTTTCATTGATTGTAATTTTGATGCTGGTGTTGGTGAGCTGCGCCCAGCAAGCAAGCCAGCCAGCCCCGGCAGCCCAGCCGGAAACCAAAGCCGATGCCCCCGCCGCCGCGCAACCTGAAGCCACAGTGGCCGAGGCGCAGGCCTCTGAAAATATGTCACCCTATAATAAGGACGAACCGCTGAACATTGTCTTTGTCACCCACGATTTGGGCGCCGGGATTTTTGCCCCGGTCCGCAAGGGTATGGAAGACGCCTGCCTGATGGTCAACGCCAACTGCGAGTTCCTCGGCCCGCAAAAGTACGACCCCACCGAACAGGTGGCCCTGATTGAGGCCGCCATCGCCAAAAACCCAGACGCCATCGTCACCACCCGCCCCGAACCGGGCACCTACGACGCCGTGGTTAAAAAGGCGCTGGATGCCGGCATTATGGTCATCGGCTTTAACACCAACGACCCTGCCGCCGATAAAGGGCTGCCGATTCCGTTTGTGGGGCAGGACTTCACCAACTACGGCAAGGAGTGGGCCAGAGCCGCAATGGCCGATTTGCCCGACGGCGGTAAAATTGCCATTGCCGACTGCTGCTTTGGCCACTACGCGCTGGAAGAGCGCAACCGCTCCTTTATGGAAACGCTGAAAAATGAAGGCAGCGGCAAGTACGAAGTGGTGGATGTGATCGATATCGGCACCGATGAAACGGCGATCTACGGCGTCATCGAATCCTACTATCAGGCCAACCCGGATATCGATGCCATCTACGGGGTTGATTACTACAGCCATGTCATCGCCCAATTTGTGAAAAACAACGACCTGCAAGGCAAGCTCAAAACGGGTGGTTCCGATATGGGACCGGGCAACATTGCCGGACTGAAAGACGGCTACGTCTCCTTTGGGCTGGGCCAGAACCCGTACCTGCAAGGTTTTTACCCGGTGATGATGATTCACCTGGCCAAGCGCTTTGGCATCCGCCCCGTCACCATCGACACCGGCACCGACATCGTTACGCCTGCAAACTTCTCTGACTACAACCCGGAATACCGTTAATCGGGTGCGCCGGCTGGTCTCCGACGTTTCATCGGAGACCAGCCGGCAAAGTATGAATGAGTCATTGGTCACTTGTCACCGGTCATTTGTAAAAACCAGTGACAAATGACAACGAGCTGCCAGAACCTTAGACAAGATATTAATGTGATGCTATGACGCCAACAACACCGATCATTGAATTTAGAGACATCAGCAAAAATTTTGGCGGGGTGCAGGCTCTGCGCAACGTAAATTTCGCCGTGCCTCAGGGCGAGATTCACGCGCTGGTGGGCGAAAACGGGGCCGGGAAATCGACCCTCATCCGCATCTGTGGCGGGGTCTACGCCCCCAGCAGCGGTGGCCTGCGCTTCGACGGGCGGGGGGTGAACATCCGTAACGTCCACGAATCGCGGGCGGCGGGCATCAGTATTGTGCATCAGGAAATTCCCATCTGCCCCCATCTGACCGCCGCCGAAAATATCTTTCTGGGCCATCCGCTGCCCAGGAAAAATGGCCTGGTGGATTGGAATCAGGTCAACGGCCGGGCGCGGGCGTTGTTCGACCAACTACAGGTTGATATCAACCCGAAAGCGGTAGCCAGCCGGTTGTCGATTGCCCAGCAGCAACTGGTGGTGATTGCCCAGGCGCTGTCGCTCAACTCAAAGCTGCTGATTATGGATGAGCCGACCTCGGCGCTGAACAAGGAAGAAACAAAGCACCTCTTTAAAATTCTGCACCAGCTTCGGAGGCAGGGACTAACCATTCTGTACGTGTCGCACAAGCTGGAAGAGGTGTTTGAAATTGCCGACCGCATCACCGCGCTGCGCGACGGAGAATACATCGACACCATCCTCAAATCGGAAGCCACACCCGACAATATTGTGCGTCTGATGGTGGGCCGCGAAGTGGACAATGTTTTCCCCAAGGTGCATCATCAGCCAACGAATGCCCCACTGCTCAGCGCCAAAAATCTGACGGTTCCCGGCCTGTTTGAAGATGTCTCGTTTGAGCTTTTTGGCGGTGAGGTATTGGGGCTGGTCGGTCTGCAGGGTTCCGGCACCAGCGAGGTGCTGCGGGCGATTTTTGGCCATTATCCCCACCTGTTGGGAGAGTTGAAAATTAAAGGGGACGCGGTCAAATTTAGATCTTCGCTGGAAGCCATCAAGCATGGTATTGCCTATGTGCCCGCCGACCGGCAAATCGAGGGGTTGTATCCCCATATGTCAGTGCGGGATAACGGCGGGCTGTTGTTGCTGCGGCTGATGGCCAAAGGGCCGGGCTGGATTTCACTCAAGCAACTGAGCCAACGTATGACGGCCAAAATCAAGCAATTTAACATCCGCACGGCTTCGGTGAACGCGCCGATCACCAGCCTGTCCGGCGGCAACCAGCAGAAGGTGGTCATCGCCCGCACGCTCTCGACTGACCCGCTGATTGTGCTGTTGGATGACCCGACGCGCGGCATCGACGTGGGGGCCAAGTCTGAGGTGCATCAAATCCTTAACCAGTTGACGGCGCGGGGGTGCGGTGTAATTCTGGTGTCGTCGGAACTGCCGGAGGTGATGGCGATGAGTGATCGCGTTATTGCGATGTACCGCGGGCAGGTGCGGGCCACACTCAACCACACGGAGGCCAACCACGAAGTGGTGATGGGACTGGCCACCGGCGCAGATGTGGCAACCATGACCGGGATTACAGCCTGACAATCCAGCCTAAAAATCATGCCAAATGTATCTTCAAGAAATTGTTTGTAATTACATACTGTGACAATTTATTGATTTTGGAGTAAAATGATGCCGTTAGAATTCATTTCAACCGGACAGAAAATGGCTCAAAACGAAAAAATCAAAAGTTCCGTCAGTCATCCTGGTTTGTTGAGCGTAAACCCTGGCGACGTCATCGACAAAAGCAGCCCGATACCGCTGCATCACCAGTTGGAAGTTTTTTTGCGACAGGGTATCGAGAGCGGCTTGTTTCCTCCCCACGAAACCTTACCTACAGAACACGAAATTCAGGAATACTTCGACCTGAGCCGCACCCCCATCCGTCAGGCGTTGGCCAAACTGAGCAGCGATGGGCTGGTGGTTCGGCGCAGGTCTCGCGGCACCATTGTATTGCCTCGGCTGTTTGAAGAGAATCTGCGCACACTGGCACCATTCACCGAAGAGGTAAAACGGAAAGGACACACCCCCGGCGCCAAACTGATTGAATTTGTGGTACAACAGGCTGACAATGAAGACATAAGCCTGCTCAACTTGAAAGAGGGGGCTGAAGTCTACCACATTCACCGGGTGCGGTTCATTGACAGAGAGCCGGTGGGCGACATCATATCGCACATTCCGGTCGCGCTGCTGCCCAATTTGGCACCCACAGATTTTTCAGAACAAGGGCCTAATCAATCAATTTATAACGTGCTGGAAAAGATTCACGGCATCAAGCTGGTACGCGCCACCGAAACCTTCAAGGCGGTCAATTTAAGCCCGGAAACCGCCAAACTGCTCAATATTCCCACAGGCAGTGCGGTTTTGATGCGCTCCCGGGTGACATTTGATCCGGCGAACCGTGCCGTGGCGCTGGAGCACGGCCTGTATCGTGGAGTTTACCGCCTGGAGTGGGAGGGACGAGAAGTGAGCGTTGACACCAGTACACTGATGTGATGAGCTACGCTCGGGTCGACGAACAAAAAGTTTAGAGACAAAATGGTATACTGTAGTTGTTCCAGCTTAAAGTAAAACCACAACCCTGCCAATATCGGTAGGGTTGTTTGGTGTCTAAAGAATGCCCTCATTTGAGCCATTCGAGGAAGGTGATTGTCTGTGGAGATTTGGTTTAGCCTGGACTGTTGCCAGGGCTTGCTGAGGGACGGTCGTGGCTGGGGACACAGTAGGACAGGAGACAAGTCGAAGTGGATCAATTTTATCTGGATATTGTCCAGCAAGAGCAGATGGCAGGGTCGGTATTCCAGGTTATCATGTGGATATTGTCATCAATGGGCGGCGATTAATTGATCTGGCGCGCGGGATTGAGCAGCCTTTTGCCACTGCCGAAAAAAGACCTTATCTTGCGGGAGCCTATCAAAACCTGGAACCCTGGGCGGTGCTGCTGCCGGCGCAATACTTGCTCCCTGAAAATGATAACCACATTCCGGTTCTGATTTATGGGGCCTGTGGCGATTGGGGCTGTTGGCCACTCGAGGCACGGATAACCGTCGAGACCGACAAAGTCATCTGGCACAATTTTTACTAGCCGCATCGGAGCGAGAGTAAACGACCGGCCTGGAATTATGTGGGGATGGGCCCGTTTGTGTTTGACCGCCAGCAATATGAAGCTGAACTGGGCAAGCTCCTGGGGGACGAAAAGTACCACGACGCGCTGTTTTATTGGGCCGATTGGCTGGTGGGCGACCGGGTCAGGGATGTGCAGGACAAAGTGGTGGTGTGGGCCAGCTAGCGGCCACTTATTCGGGCTGTGGCGGTGGTTGGGCCGTGGGCACGGTTTGAGGCCAATCTGCAATCAGATGTTGATTTATTACTGTTGGCTACCGCCCCTGACCGCTATCGGCGCGACTCGACGTGGCCGCGTAAACTGGAATTGGGGAGGCAAGAACCATGGCACGATACTGACCACGCAATGGGTTGGTCTCGGCAACTGACCGTGGATGATGCCCTCGAAGTGGAAATGATTTTTGTGCCGGTTGCGGCAGTCAATAATCCAGACACCCTCAATTTCATCTGTAACGGCTGCAAGATACTATTTGATCCGGACGGCTTGCTGGCCAATCTGGAAGTCCATCCGGCTGAAACCGATAGAATTCGCTATTTGATTGTATCTCGTAGTTCAACGCAATATTGGAATAAAACGATGATTCTCGATGAAAAACTGACTCAGTACATCGTTAACTAAATAGTCCGAGGTTTTGGTAATAAGCCCTCAATAGGCTAAGCTGTAGGGATGAAAAAAGAACATATTAGCCTCAGTGAAAATGATCGGACTTATTTGCAAAGTTTGATCAAACAAAGCGGTGTGCCAGTCAAAACCTATCGACGGGCCTTGGCTCTGCTCGAATTAGAGCGGGGTCGGACCTATACAGACGTAGCCGACATAGTGGGTATCACCAGTCAAAGTCTATCAACCTGGGCCAGGATATACCAGGCCACCGGGCTGGCGTGCCTCAGCGACAAACCCAGACCAGGTCGCCCGATTAACATTGACGGGAGACAACGCGCCAAAATCACCGCCCTGGCTTGTAGCGACCCACCCCCTGGGTACTTGTTTTCTGATTGGTGAGGCGGTTGAACCGTTGGCGATGCAAAGTGGTCGGGTGCGCAAAGAACCCTATGCGTATGAGAAAAACGGTTCCTGTGCACTCCTGGCGGCCATTGAGCCATTGACGGGGCAACGTCTGGCCCAAGTTTATGCCCGCCGCACCAAAAAAGAATTTGCCTTATTCTGTCAGGCTTTGGCGGCCGCTTACCCGGACGCCCATAAAATTCGGCTGGTGTTGGATAATCTCAACACTCACGACGTCAGTGCTTTTTACGAGAACTTGCCGGCTGATGAGGCCTTTGCTTTAGCCCAGCGGTTCGAGTTCTGTTTTACTCCGAAGTCGGCCAGTTGGCTGAATATGATTGAGATTGAGTTTTCAGCGTTGGCGCGACTCTGCCTTAACCGCTGCATTCCTACTCTGGAGCAACTGGTCTCCGAGGTCATGGCCATCATCGCCGACCGGACCGAAAAACGGATCAAAATCAGGTGGCAATTCTCCATTGAGGCTTGTCGGGAAAAGCTAAATGCTCGTTATTCGGTTGTCAATACTGGAAATTCTAAATTCAAGAAACTTTAACTTATTTTTTAACAGTGTAATAAATTACCCAAAATATTCCACATGAGTTTGTTATGATCAATTCTTCTTGTTTCGTCGATATTCAGCAAGATTTGGATGTTTGAATTCGTAAGGCAACCCGTCATCATCCACTAAAAGAGCTTTGCTTCCAACTCGTCGCCGTTCTTCATAAATATCAACAAGGTATGCTACCTCGGCTTCATTGAATAGTTTAGGGTAAGCATCTGAATCTACAGGAGAGAGATAGTTGGTGTAGTAAACCCAAGATAACAACGTACCGCGTGGCACATTATATTTTTTAGCAGCTTCGGTTAGGGACAATTTTTTCCCTAACAGATGCCCATATTTTTCTTTGAGGATTTGCTCTTTGGTTTGCTGCACAGTAAAAGTAATCGCTCCGTCGGGGGTAAAGTTTACATCCACTTTAACACCCGGCGGCAGGTTTTGCAACAGACTTTCTACAGCAGCTTCAACATCTGTCTGGAGTTTGGTAGCCACTCCTGCTTCCTTTTATTGGCGTATAGACAACTATTTTCTGTCCAAAATAAAATACGGATTGCTCCCCCCGGTTCAGAAAATGAAAGGTTTAGGAAACCTCTGCTCTATCCTCTGAGCTACGGGGGCAAGCCATATTTCTAAAGCAGAGTTTACCTCAGAGTTAGCTTGCGTCAAGGTTGTTAAGCGGTGAATATTTTGATTGCGGGGGTGTTTTTTATTTTCATTCCAACCGAATCGTATGGGGCCACCCCTTCCGCCGCGCCGATTTTATCTGCAATTTACTCGTTGGGTGAGTTGACCTTGCTTAAATCCATTCCTACTGGCTGGCTCTCTAAAAACGCCCTCGCATCAAAGGAGCATCCTTTATTTTTGATTGAGCGCGTGTTAAGGCTCATTTATCGGCGTTTCTGTTTGGCTGCCTGTGTGCGAACAAGGGCTGCCTGGGCAATGAAGGGTATGGCCGAATCGGGAAACGGCGCCACACTGCTAACGTTGATTTCACAAAGTACATACGTGTCTCTGCCTGATTCATCCTTTGGCCCAAACAGAAAATCGGCATCCCACAGAATGGGCAAGCGCTCGGTTTCAATCCCCAGCAGTTGTTGCAGGGCCGGGACCCACTCCTGTTCCAATTTGCGTTTGAGTGATTGGCCTTGGGGCATGGTAGGGGGATGGTACAGGCGGGGACCAGGCTCAGGCGCTTCGGTTGGCGGCGCACCGGGTGGCGCCGGACAAAGGGCGTTGATTGCCTGCTGCCCAAACCCAACCACCTTCTGATGTACCAGATAACAGCGGATCATCCCTTCATCAAGCCGGGGTTGATAGACCTGATCAATCATTTTGCCGGCGTTGGCAAAATAAGGCTCGCAAAGATTGAAAAAGTCGCCCAACTCAATCTCTTCTTCAACACTCCCTCGTTTGGCGTGCCTAACTTTAACCCGTGTACCAAGCGGCAGTAACTTTGGAGCGCCGTGTTCGTCAACCACTGCCAGGGGCGCGGCCAACTCCACTTTCCAAACGCCGACCCCGCCGTTGCCACGGTATTGTTTAAGAACCCGAATTTCTCCCCGGGCTAAGAGAAGAGGTAATTTCTGGCGAAGTTCTTCGATGGTATTGTACAAATGCGTGTCACTGCCCCAGCCCATATCCCGGGTTAAATATAAAACTTCCTTGGTACCCATCTGCAAAATAATATCCGGATGAGTGCTGACAAATACGCCCCGGGCGGCAATCTCTCGCAGAATAGAATCGAGAATTGTTCTGTCGCGGCCGCCTTCAAGCGGGTTAAACCATACCAGTACGCCATCTACCTGCAAAAGCTGGTGGCGAACCTCCTCAGAAAAGTCGTTGTGATATACGGCCGGTTCGGCCTTTACTCCCAGGTGAGTCAATGCCTGAAACACCTGCGAGAAGCGGTTATTCTCCGGTGTTGCATTTTGTCTGGCCTCATAATTGCCGGGATAAAGAATAGCAATTCGGGTTGTGCTTTTGTCTGTCACGCGTTCCCCCCTTTACACCAACACACTTATAGTAAGAGACTTCTTTTGTGGCGCAGCCGGATAAAACCACGGCCAAAAATGAGACTGCTCCAGTCGCTCACCTGCCCACTCAGATGCGGGACGCTCGCTCCTTCGCCCCAACATAAAAAAACACGCGTCAGGATTGACCCGGCCACGCGCCGAACATACATTATTCATACTGTACCGATTGGGCGTCCGCTGCCTGATTGGCAAAGTCAAACGCCCTTGCAACCGGGGCTTTTTTGTTTACGCGTTTCAATTTTAGCACGGGAAAATATAATCGTCTACGCTGTTTTTTTTCATATCGATGATTTCCTTCTCCAAACATCAAAGTTTGCTCCGGAGCTTTTGCCCTCTCTTCGTCAACCTCATTGGCGATTTTTGATAGCGACAGGCGCCACAAAGCTTCGTCAGGTGACATTAATCACACAAAACAGAGACATTTGTCACTTTACAGCAGAGTGTGCCTGACCTTATCATTAATCACAAGAGGTCAGACGTCTAACAACTGTTTTTTTCAAAGCGACGGGTGAGGCAGGCCTGCAACATGCTTCGAAAAAATGTACCGCTTACAAGCCAGGTACTGACAGAAATTTTAACGCTTATTGAGCAAGGCGAGTTTGTTTCTGACAACGGAGAAATACCGTCTGAAGACGAGCTGAGCCGGCGATTTGGCGTTAGCCGAACAACCGTCCGCGAGGCGCTGGCCAAGCTGGAATTAGGCGGCGTGGTGATCCGCCGCCACGGCGTTGGCACTTACGTTAGCCCCGTTTTAACTGCCCATCCCGGCGCGGTTCGGGTTTGGCTTGATGATGCCCCCAACTTTATGGACCTTATTCAACAAGAAGGGGGGCAGGCAGATTGCACTTTGGTTGATATCAGTCTGACCCAGGCCGGGCCGCTGGCTGGCCCCCTTGAAATCCAACCCGATAGCCAGTTGATTGCTATTGAACGCATTTTTCGGTCTGATTTGGTGCCGGTCATTCATTCTACCAATTACGTTGCCTGCGATTTAATAGACCCCCATTCGCCAGAAACTGTCTTTGCCGCTTATAACTGCGGCGAAAGTGTGTACGATTTTCTGGAGCAATGGTGCCAGCGAAAAGTGTTCAACCAAAAAAGTGAAATTGGAGCCATTGCCGCCAATGACCGGCTGGCGGCCCAGCTTGGCTGCTCGCCCGGCGACCCGTTGCTTTGGGTTGAAGAAATAGGCTACGGCAAAAAACTCAGGCCGCTGTTTTATGGCCTCAATCATTTTCGCGCCGATCTGGTAAGCTTTACCGAAATGCGCCACCCTTCAATGTGGCTGCGTAAATCTCGTTAACCCCGGAGGTTAGTATGTCCAATATCGCCAAAATAGACCTCACAACGTCAGTCATCGAAATTAAAGAAACGCCGCCCGAATTACTCAAACAGTTTCTTGGCGGGCGAGGGTTGGGGGCCAAACTGCTCTTTGACCACGTTGGCCCGGAGGTTGAGCCATTAGCGCCGGAGAATTTTCTCATTTTTTCCAGCGCCCCCCTGGCCGGTACACCGTGGCCCACCTCGGCCCGGCTCCATGTAAC
This sequence comes from Anaerolineae bacterium, assembly GCA_022071955.1. Classification (GTDB taxonomy): domain Bacteria; phylum Chloroflexota; class Anaerolineae; order 4572-78; family J111; genus J095. The sequence continues at coordinate 50,092 of JAJVIM010000025.1, read as the reverse complement.
CTTTAAATCACCGGCTTCCGGCGCTTATGGTTACGCCAACAGCGGCGGCTTTTTTGTGGCCGAACTGCGGCACGCCGGGTTCGATGCGGTTATGATTACCGGCCGGGCCAGCCAGCCGGTGCTGCTAAAAATTACAGACGGCGAGATTACCATTGAACCGGCGGCCCGGTTGTGGGGCCAAACCACCGGTTATGTTCACGAGGCGCTGCTTGGCTCACAGCCGCAGCCCAGCGCAGGCCGGGTGGCCTGCATCGGGCCGGCCGGTGAAAATCTGGTCACACTGGCGGCCATTATTAACGACCACAACCGGGCGGCGGCGAGAGGCGGCCCCGGCGCGGTTATGGGCAGCAAAAATCTCAAGGCCATCCATGTTAAGGCCAGTCAACGGCCCGTTTTATCCGCCGATTATCGTGCGGCCACCAAAACTGTGGTCCAAAAACTTAAAGCCGATCCACATCTGGACGGGTTGCGGCAATTCGGCACGCTGGTATTGATGGATTCCAAAAATGCCGGCGGCGATCAACCGGCCAAAAACCACCAACTGGTGCAGGTGCCCTATATCAACCGGATTAACGCCGCGGCCTTTGACAGGTACGTGCTGGAACACAAAGGCTGCTACGCCTGCCCCATCAAATGCGGCCGAAAATCAGAGGTGGCCGGCGGCGAGTATGCCGTAAAGCTCGGGGGGCCGGAGTATGAAACCACCAACGCGCTGGGGCCAATGTGCGATGTGAGCGACCCGGAAGCGATTATTTATGCCAACCACCTGTGCAATGAATACGGCCTCGACACAATTTCTGCCGGGGTGACGATTGCCTTTGCCATGGAACTGCATGAAAAGGGACTGCTGGCCGATTCCGATCTATCGCTGGAATGGGGCGATGCGGCTTCAGTGGTCGGCCTGTTAAAAAAGATGGCCTACCGCACTGGCGTGGGCGATGTGCTGGCCAACGGCACCCGCCGGGCAGCGGAATTAATTGGGCAAAATGCCGGGCAGTACGCCATGCAGGTTAAAGGGCTGGAATTACCACGGCAGGAGCCTCGCTTTGCCAAAGGCTTTGGGCTGGGGCACGCCACCAGCAACCGCGGCGCCGACCACCTGTACGGGATGCCCGCCATCGATCTGGCCGGCAATTGGGACGCCGCCCGGCAGATTTTTCCGCCGGAGATTGTCCCGGAATTGATGAACCCCGCCAACGAAAAATACAAACCCGATATGGTTGTTTACGGCGAGCACTTCTGCGCCATCACCGATGCTTTGGGTATTTGCAAATTCAGCACCGTTGAAGAATACAGCCTTTTCCCCGCCGATCTGGCCCCCGGTATCGCTGCGCTGTGGGCTGAACCCGTTACCGGCCAGGATTTGCTGACCATTGGCGAACGCATTGTTAACCTGGAACGGCTGTATAACGTCCGCCAGGGTTTTTCCCGGGCCGATGACCAGCTACCGCGCCGGTTTACCGAAGAACGTGCGCCACTGTACGAATTTATACCTGATTCCGCCACCGGCGACATGCAGCGCTCAGCCGAACCCTTCCGTTTTGGATTGCTGGAAAACTTTGGAGCCATGCTCGACCGCTACTATGACCTGCGCGGCTGGTCGCGGCAAGGTATTCCCCAGCCCGGCACGCTGGAGCGGCTCGGTTTGGCGGAGTACGTGCCGCACCTGCCGCCGGAAACAACTATTTAGCGCAGGGGCAATTCATACAGCACGCCTGCATTCGCAAATTTGTTTATTTTCACAAATGAATTTTTGCTAACCCCCTCCCCTGTCCCCTCCCCCTAATAGGGGGAGGGGAACAAAAGGTGTGGGTGACGGCAGGCGCCACGCGCCTGCCGTCACCCACAAAAAGAAATCCCCCCTCTCCCAAAGTGAGAGGGGGGCAGGGGGGTGAGGGCTAGCCAATCTTATTCTTAAAGGAGACCCAATGACCCCACAATTTGATTACGTCCGGCCGGCAACGGTAGCCGAAGCCGCCACCCTGCTCGCCGACACTGGCCACGCCAACCGGGTGCTGGCCGGCGGCACAGATTTGATGGTGCAATTGCACCACCACGCCCCCAATTTTGATCGCATTATCGACATCAGCCTGCTCCCGGAACTAAAAATCATCAACCGTAACGGCGACACCATCAGCCTCGGCAGCGCGGTCACTTTTACCGAAATTACAGAAAGTAACCTGCTCCGCGAGGCGGTGCCGTTTATGGTTGAAGGCTGTCGCGAAATCGGCGGGCCGCAAATCCGCAATATGGGCACACTCGGCGGCAACGTGGTCAACGCCGCTTCCTGCGCCGACGGCCTGCCGGCGCTGGTTTGCCTGGATGCGCTGGTGCATTTGCGCAGCGCTCGCGGCGAGCGCCAGCTACCCGTGGCCGAATTTATGTTGAAACCGGGCCACACCCGCATTGAGCCGGACGAAATTTTAACCCATTTCAGCTTTACCGCCCCGCCGCCAGGCGCAAAAACCGCCTTTATCAAGCTGGGGCGGCGCAACGCCCAGGCCATCTCTCGCCTGGTAATGACCGCTATTGGCCGGGTTGACGCGGCCGGGCGGATTGATTTTATGCGGCTCACACCTGGCGCGGCTACTCCCCGGATTGTGCGCTTTACCGCCGCCGAAGACCTGCTGCTTGGCCAGCAGCCCAGCGCCCAACTGTTTACCGCCGCCGGGCGCGCCGTGGCCGAAACAATGATCGGTATCACGGGCCGGCGCTGGTCCACTGAATTTAAAGAGCCGGTCATCACCGCGCTCACCCAGCAAATACTGTACCGCATTTTTGAGATTGGAGCCTGAACAATGCGTCTGGATTTTACCCTCAATAACCAAACCGTCAGCCTCGACGCCCCGCCCGATGTTTCGCTGCTGGCGCTGCTGCGGGATTACCTCAACCTGACCGGCACCAAAGAAGGCTGCGCGGTGGGCGAGTGCGGCGCCTGCTCGGTGCTGCTTGATGGCCGGCTGGTAAATAGCTGCCTGGTATTGGCCCCGCAGGTAGCCGGCCGAACGGTTGTTACCATTGAAGGCGTCCGCGCCGGCAATGGCGGCCCCAGCGATATGCAGCAAAACTTTATTGAATACGGGGCCGTTCAATGCGGCTTCTGCATTCCCGGGATGGTGTTGGCCGGCGAGGCGTTGTTAGCCACAAACCTGCATCCCTCCCGCCAGGAAATTCGCACCGCGCTGGCCGGCAACCTTTGCCGCTGCACCGGTTATCAACAAATTGTAGACGCCATTGAAGCCACCGCCCGCGAGCGGCTGGCAAAAAACCAAAAGGAGCCAGTTCGATGATGCGCCATCTTGAGTACGTGGGTAAACCGGCCCGCCGGGTTGATGCGTTGGAAAAGGTGATGGGCGCGGCCAAATATATTGGTGATATGAAATTACCGGGGATGCTGTATGCCCGTGCTCTGCGCAGCCCGCAGCCCCACGCCCGGATTGTGCGGCTGGATGTATCGCCGGCGCTGGCGGTGCCGGGGGTGAAAGCGGTGATCACCGGCGATGATTTTGTGGAGCACGGCCTGTACGGTTTCCCGGTAAAAGACAAATACATGCTGGCCCATCAAAAAGTGCGCTACGTGGGCGAGGCCATCGCCGCGGTGGCCGCCGACTCGCCGCAGGCCGCGCTGGCCGGCGTTAAAGCCATCATCTGCGAGCTGGAACCGCTGCCGGCCATTTTCGACTCCGAACAGGCGCTCGCGCCGGACGCGCCGCAGGTTGGCCCCACCCGCCCCAACGGCGAGCACCCCAACTTTTTGGACCGCTCGGTGGTGCGCAAAGCCCGGGCCGATGAGCTGCTGGCGGACTGCGCCGTGGTGGTAGACCGCCACTACAGCGTAATGCCGCAGGAACACGCCTATCTGGAAACCGAAGGCGCGCTGGCCGTGCCCACCCCGGAAGGCGGCGTTACCGTGTACTGCTCCAACCAGAGTCCGTTCATCAACCAGGGCAACATGGCGCTGGTGCTAGGGCTGCCGCCGGAGCGCGTGCGCAGCATTCAACCGCCGGTGGGCGGTTCGTTTGGCGGCAAAGACGATTTGAATTATGAGACATCGGCGCAGGTGGCCGCGCTGGCGCTGAAAACCGGCTGCCCGGTGCGGATGACCTTTTCACGGGATGAGTCGATGGCGGCCAGCTACAAGCGCGATGGCATGAAAATGCACGTGCAGTTGGGCGCGGATGCGGACGGCACGCTGCGCAGTTGCAAATTTTTTGGCCTGCTTGATTCCGGCGCGTACGCCTCGGAAAGCTCGTTCACCGGCTGGCGGGCCTCCATTCACGCGATGGGCAGTTATCGCTACGATGCCTGTGATGTGGATATTACCAGCGTGTACACCAACAACGGCTACGCCGGGGCGTTCCGCGGCTTTGGCAACACCGAAGTCTGCTCGGCCATTGAGCAAGCCATCGACGAAATGGCCGAAGCCGTGCAGCAGGACCCCATCGACTTTAGGCTGAAAAATTGCCTGCAACTGGGCGATGAACTGCCGCACGGCCAGCGGCTGACCGAATCGGTGGGGTTGACCGAATGCCTGGCCGAAGTGCGCCGCCGCTCAGACTGGGACCGCAAACGGCGCGAATTTGCCGAACACAACGCCCGCTCGCCCCGCAAAAAGGGGATTGGCGTGGCGGCGCTGTTCCACGGGATTTCGCTGGGGGCGGAAGGGCTTGACCAGGCGTCGTCAACCATTGAAGTGAACCTGGATTACCGGGTAACGCTCACCTCCGGGCTAACCGATTACGGGCAGGGTTCGCGCACGGTGTACACCCTGCTGGCCGCCGAAATGCTGGGGGTGGCCCCGGAACGGATCAACCTGCTGCGGCCCGATACCAACACCGCCATCGATTCCGGGCCAACCGTGGCCAGCCGCACCACCGTGGTGGGCGGCAACGCGGTAAAAATAGCCGCCGGCAACCTGGCCCACACGCTCAATCTGGCGGCGGCCAACCTGCTCCACTGCGAAATTGAGCAGTTGGTGCGTGTTGGGGAATCGTTTATTGGCCCGGATGAAACGCCGGTTAGCTGGGAAGCGGTAGTGGATCACGCCCGGTTAATGGGGCTGACGCTATCGATGCACGGCACGTGGCAAGCGCCGCCCATCGAATGGCACCATCACGCCGGCCACGGTTCGCCCTACTTTGCCTATCATTTTGGGGCGCAGGTAGCGGAAGTGGAAGTTGACCCCGCCACCGGCAAAGTTGCCGTAACGGGCATTTGGGCGGCCCACGATGTGGGTAAAACCATTTTTCCGCAGGGAGCCTACGGGCAGGTGTACGGCGGCGTTGCCCAGGGGTTGGGCTACGCGTTGATTGAGGGAGTTGAGTACGATAACGGCTACATTCAAAATCTCAATTTTGACCAATACCTTATTCCCACAGCAGTTGACGTGCCGGAAATTGAAGCCGTACTGGTAGAAAAACCGCTGTCGCACGGGCCGTTTGGGGCCAAAAATATGGCCGAACCTACAATGGTTCCCACCGCGCCGGCTATTCTTAACGCCATTGCCCACGCGCTGGGGCGGCGAATCCGCGATCTGCCCGCCAACCTGGAACGAGTGGCGTTGGGGCACAACCTTCGCCAGCCCGGCTCCGGCGAAGCTGCCCAACGGGGTTTGCTGACTTTATAACAAGGGCGACCGTCTTTTGGTAGCGACAACCGGCCTGCGCTGGTATTCAGCATCTGGCAAAATGGCCAGCGCAGGCCGGGACGATTACGGCGCCGTGTTGCTGACAAACGCAATCTGTTTGCCATCGGGTGACCACGACGGAACATTTATGGTTCCCTGCCCGCCGTAAAGATAGGCCAGCACTTTGGACGTGCCGCCGTCGTGCGGCATCAACCGCAAATAGACCCGCCTGGCCGGGGGGTGATCGCTCGGTTCGACTTCATTAACCAGATAGGTGACAAATACAACCCATTTGCCGTCGGGCGAAATGTGAGGGAACCAGTTGTTGTATTCGTCGTCGGTCAGTTGCTCCTGATTGCTGCCATCCGGTTTCATGCGCCAGATTTGCATGCGCCCGCTGCGAACCGAGTTAAAGTAAATAAAGTCGCCGTCCGGCGTATATTCCGGCCCATCGTCCAACCCGGGGACGGTTGTGAGCCGCGTTTCCTCGCCGCCCCCAACCGGGATGCGGTAAATATCGTAGTCGCCGTGGCGCAAGCCGGTGTAAACCAGAAACTTGCCGTCGGGCGACCAGCCGTGCAGATAAGACGGCCCGGTTGGGGTAACGAGCTTTGGCTGGCCGCCCTGCACCGGCACGGTGTATACCAGCGAGATATTCTCTGCCCCGGTGTGGCTGCTGATAGCCAGCATAGTTCCGTCAAACGAAATAACGTGATCGTTGTTGTTTTTGACCACCGGGCCCGTGTCGATGGGTGACGGCGTTTTGGTTGCCAGATCAAAGCGATACAACCGCCCGCCGCTGTTAAAGATCAAAGCCCGGCCATCGCGGGTCCAGTTGGGCGCTTCAAAAATATGGTCTGCGCTGTAAATGATTTGACGCCGGCCGCTGGCTACATCAACAATTTCCAAATGGCTGCCAAAAGGATCGCGCCGGTAATCAAAATTTTCTTTCACCGGCACAACAAGGCGCACATTGCCGAAGGTGGCCGTTTCAACAACATCGTCTTCGTGCGAGCAGACAAATAGCCCCACGTAAACTTCGTCGCCCAGATCAATATCATTGGCCTGAACAGTGGTGAACGGCTGGCCATACCGGGCGACAGACATAATGTAGCTGTTGCCTTTTCGCTCCAACTGGATCACGTCCGCGCCGGTCAGAGAAGCCCGAATCTCCTCGGTTGGGCTGCCCTCCGCCCGCCGGAATTGGAGCGACAGCAGGCCGTCGCCGTGGATGCCGGTGCTCACATTGGCCGAACCGGCGTTAAGGCTGGCCCGCGCCATCCAGCCCAGCTTGCGATGCGGATTTACCCCCGCGCCAACAAACGCGGCCCGCATGGTCACAATGAAGTTGCCCGTCATTCGTTTCCACACAAAGTGGAAGTCATCACGGCTGCCCCAAATATTGGCTCCGGCTCCGGCGATGGAGTATTGCTCGCCATCGTACTCGCACGAGCCGGCCTGATTGACCAACCCGACATCGGTTTGGCCTTCAAACTGGCCGAGCGCATTATTATTTAATAAAGATGTCATCCCGTAATCCTCCGTAATCCCAATCAAATTTCTTTGACCTGTGCAACAGGATTGAGGTTAAGAAGCGCAGAGTTTGATGCCCGAACCAGTTCTGGCCGGCAAGCACACGACTGCCGAATGACCAACTCCGGCGTTGAGGCCAGCAATAGCCTGGGGCCGGCGTTAGCCGCCGGCATCGTTTGGAACGGGTTTGGCCAGCAGCAAATCCCGCTGCAAATCATCGCCCAGTTGGAAGTGATGCTCCCCAACTTCAGCAAATCCCCATTTTGCGTAGAAGGCGATGGCCCGCGGATTTTTTTCCCAAACGCCCAGCCAGACCACATCGCAGCCGGCGGACTCGGCCTCACGGAGACAGCGGGCCATCAAGCGAGCGCCGATACCGCGGCCAATCCACGGGTTGCGGGCATAAATTCGGGCAATCTCCATTGGGTTTTGGCCGGCCACTGCCGCCGGCGCGCCGCCAAATTTCAAATGGGCAAAACCGGCCACTTCATTTCCGGCTTCGGCGATGAGAAACCGGGCGCGGGGGTCGGCCAGTTCACGGCCCTGTTTTTCCGGGCTGAAGGAAGCGGCCAGGTAGGCAGCCATATTTTCAGGCGTGTTATCCGCTGCAAAGCTATCAGAAAACGTCTCGGCTCCAATTTCAGCCAGCAGCTTGTTATCTTGCAGGGTCGCGTAACGAATGTTGATTGTCTCGGGCATATCCATTGGCTGTAACACCTGACCTTATTAACAGAAAACCGCGCGCCGGGATCATCCCCCGACAGCGGCGGTTACTTTTTTTAAGTGCCCGAATTTTAGCAGCTTTGGATTACCCTGTCTATCGAACACCCGGCAAAAGATATAATCAGAACTTTAGAAGGAAGCGCGGTTGCTAACTTTAACAGACCTACGGCAACTCGTCCAGTTCAGGTTTAACATATTTCTCATAACAATCCGGGCAGATACCGTGGCTGAACATGGCCTGTGAATGTTGAGAGATGTATTTTTCAAATTGCTGCCAATAATCCCGGTCGTCGCGAATTTTATTGCAGTAGGAGCAAATCGGCAGAATCCCCTCCAGTTGTTTGACCTTGGCCAGAGCCTCCTCAAGCTCTGTTACCCGCTCCGCCAACTCCGATTGCAGCCTCACTATTCTGGCGCCCACGTGAACACGTGCCTGCAATTCCTCGCTTTCAAACGGTTTGGTGATGTAATCGTCTGCCCCGGCCTGAAGCCCTTCAACGATATCTTTCTGATCAATCCTGGTAGTCAGGAGAATAATATACATTGACTGTAGTTTGGAGGAGGCGCGCACGTTGCGGCAAATATCAATGCCGTCCATACCGGGCATCATCCAGTCCAAAATAGCCAATTGAGGCGCGTTTTCCCGTTGGAGCGCCTGCCATGCCTCGTGACCATTTTTCGTTTCGACAATTTCGTATCCCCATTGCCGCAACTTAACTTGAAGCAAATGGTTTGAAACAAGATCATCTTCGGCAATTAATACTTTCACAATGGTTCTTCCTCCCCGGTTCTGATTAAAGCCTGTTTGAGACGAATTAGCTCTTGCTTGAGCTGGCTGTATACCGCTGCTGCCTGGCCAAGATCACCCTGTTCGCCCACCAGTTCAAGCCGAAAAGCGGCCGCAGCAGCCTCTTCTGCGCTGAACGGCCCAACCGAACTTTTTACCCGGTGCGCGGCCCGCCGCAAGGCTTCGCTATCACCAAGCGCGATGGCCTGCTCAATTTGAGACTGCAACTCCGGTAAGTTGGCAATCAAAATATCCGCCAGGCTTTGAAAAAGTTCTGTATCACCGCCAATCCGGCGCAATGCCCGGCCTCGGTCCAATGCAGGCTTAGACTCACCGGCCCGTGTTTCATGCATAGCCACCAACTCTTGAATTACCCCCATAATATCTTCAACCTGGATTGGTTTGGGGATATAGGCGTCCATCCCGGCTGCCAGAAAACGCTCGCGGTCACCTGCCATTGCGTGCGCGGTCAGTGCGACAATGGGCAAATGCGTGTTTGTGGCCCGTTCGCGCTCCCGAATGATGCGGGTAACTTGAAGGCCATCCATAATTGGCATTTCCACATCCATCAATACCAGATCAAAAGACTCTCTGGCCAGGGCCGCGAGCGCTTCCTGCCCATTTTGGGCAATCACTGTGGTGTGCCCCCATATTTTCAACAGATCAACTACCACCCGCTGATTAATTTCGGTATCTTCGGCTAACAGAATATGAAGCGGGTGCTCAATTTTGGCCGAATAGCGTTGAGACAGCGAAGACGACAGGGAAGGTGATACCGGCTGCACATTCAGCGCGCTCAAAATGGCGTTCAACAGTTCCGACTGAGTCACCGGCTTGGTCAAATAAAGTTCTAAGCCCAATTCCTGACAACGAACAATATCACCGGGCCGGTCAAGCGACGATATCATCATAATTGTCGATCCGGCCAGCCGCGGGTGCAATTTAATTTGCCTGGCCAGGGCAAAACCGTCCATTTCCGGCATCATGGCATCAAGGATAATCAGGGCAAAAGGGGTGCCGGAAACTGCGGTTTGCTCTATTAAGCGCAAGGCTGCCGGCCCGCTGGCTGCGGTTACCGGCTTCATATTCCAATGAGTCAACGTTTCTTTAAGGATGCGCAGATTGGTGGCGTTATCGTCAACCACCAATACCGGCAAACCGGCCAGAATAATGGGGGGCGGGGCCGGCTTTCGCTGAGTCTGGCCGGGTTTATCAAACTGGACGGTAAAATGGAACGTGCTCCCCTGGCCTTCTTTGCTCTCAACCCATATTTTGCCGCCCATCATTGCCACCAGTTGCGATGAAATGGTCAAGCCCAACCCTGAACCACCAAAACGGCGAGTAGTAGAGCCATCGGCCTGCGTAAAGGCGTCAAAGATTCGTTGTTGGTACTCCGGAGAAACTCCAATGCCGGTATCGGTAACGGTAAAATGCAGCAAAACCTCGTTTCGGATTTCTGACTTTAGTGAAACATCGACCGTTACTTCTCCCTGCTCCGTAAATTTAATGGCGTTACCCACTAAATTGACAATGATCTGCCGCAACCGGGCCATATCGCCAATCAGAATATCCGGCACGTTCGGCGAGATGTAATAGACCAGTTCCAACCCTTTTTTATGCGCCTGAAACCCCATCGCTTTCATGGCTAAACCGAGACTATCGCGAAGATCAAACTCAACCCGGTCAAGGCTAAGCCGGTTGGCTTCAATTTTTGAGAAATCGAGGATATCGTTGAGCACCCCCAGCAGTGAATTAGCCGATGACTTTGTCATTTGCAGATATTCTCGCTGGGTTGGCGAAAGGTTGGTATTGAGCATCAAATCGGTCATGCCAATGATGCCGTTCATAGGGGTACGAATTTCGTGGCTCATATTGGCCAGAAATTCACTTTTGGCCCGGTTAGCCGCCTCGGCCTCTGTTTTGGCTTGTTGCAACGCGAGTTCTATTTGCCGCCGGGTGGTAATTTCCTGTTCAAGTTCAATGTTGCGTTCTTGCAAAGAATCAAGAGCATCTCGCAGCTCGCCTATTGTTGTGCGCACAGAAAAAGGCCACACAAAAAATTGTCGCAATTTGGTTAAAATGCTTTCGCTGCCTTTGGGCAACCTAACATCATAACGAGCGCTATTCCCAAATTCCTCCATTGTGACAACGGCTTTAGGCAAACCAACCAGAGTGGGCAAAATATTTAAAACTCCTAGCCCCATTAAGTGAAAATGGTGGATGTTTTTATAGCCGGGATGGATAGTATAGTCAGCCAAAAGATGGTTTGGCCCGAGATCAGTCACAGTGCCATCGATCACCCGAAAAAGCTGGCTAACAGCGCCGGTGCCGGGCTGCGCGCCAAAACGGTAGATATCTTTGACGGAAAAGAGGAATTTTGAAATGATGGAAAATGGTCTGATCCAGGGCGAGTCGAGCATAGTTTCGCTGATGGCCACAAATTCTTCATCGCTCCATACCTTACCTGCATTTTCCATTATGATACTGAAACTGTTCCAATCGATGTGCTTGTTTTTATTGCGCAAGTGTTCTAAAGGGTATTCAGTTCCGGCGCTCAAGATTTGGGGGGGCAGGTTCTGTTTTGCCAGAGCTTGAAAAAATACATCAAGCACCCGGCACGACACCTCCTGCCCGGGGGGTAGCTCCTGTTCGGTCATTATTTCTGTCACAAAAGCAAATCCTCTTTACAATTCTGCATAAACATTTCCAAACGCAGCCCACAGCTTAACAGCAAAATATCAGTGACAGAACAGCAATTTTTCAAGAATCAATGTGCTGATCGTGCCGGTTGGCTATTGCAAGAAAATTTTTCAGCATATTGGCTGATATATTATTCGGTATAGTATTAATTTTCTTAATAAAGGAAACGTAAAGAAACCAGCAGTTTTGCGAGCCAGCGGATTAATCCAGCCAATTTCAGGCCGATGGGTGGTTTTTCCGGGTGCCAGTTTAAACAAAAACGCGCCGCCGGGAATTAACCGGCTGGCGCATTAAATGTACGGCAATCAACGTTCCGATTGAATACCCACAAATCGATATGAGAAAGCCCCGATAACAACGGGGCTTCTTTTTATAGCGTATAAATTTTAGCAGCAGTGGGGAATGCTGTCTACCGGCTGCCGGCAAAAAGTTGGCCGGAAATCTTACGGCGCAGTCAACCCGGCCGTCAGGCGGGCATCCCGGCCAAGCCAATCAACGGGCGGAACGGGGTGGTACTCGTCGGTGAGGTTGCGCGACACGGCCAGCCAGCACATCGCTGTTTCGGCCGGAATAACGGCAGCCGGCACCCACACCGAGGCGGCATTGCCGCTGTCGCCGTAAGCCGGAATCTGCTGGCGGTTGGTCCACGCGCTTTGAGCCGGGTCCCAGGTGTAAATGTACCCTCGGCCACTCTGATGCCGGTAACGAACCCAGTACTCCGCGCCGCGATTGCCGCGAGGCTTGCCGGTATCGGCGTTGCAATCGGAATCGAGGTACAGATAGTGTTCAATGGGCTGGCCCACCGCGCCCATCGGCTCGGCGGTGTAAAACGTAGCTTTTACCGCTTCGCCATCCTGCTGAAAAGTAATGCCGGTTAAATCGTAGCTGGCAAAGGGGACGTCGCCAATGCTATCGGCGACAACGTATTGCGTGGTTTGCGGCTGAACGATAATCTCGCCGGTTTTGGTGAATTCCTGCGGGTCAACATTATTGCCAACGTTAGTCCAACCGGCGGTAGCCTGGGTTACCAAAAATGGGGATGTGTTTTCAGCAACCGTCACTTTTACCTGTAATGGGTCAACCCGAACCCCACGCTCAAGCTCGTTGATGAAAAAAACAGCCTGCTGGCCATCAAAACCGGCGGTAAAGGGCGGCGGCGCCTCCGCCGAAACAAACGTAACGCCGGCCGGCAGCGGCAGATTAATAGACAAATCCCACATACGGCGGCCGCCAGTATTGACCGGGTACAACAGATACGTAATTTCATTGCCGTTAACCACAGCCCCGGCTTCGAGCCGCAACCGAGACCAGGGTTTGTCCCAAACAAGCGGGGTGCGGGTAATATCGATGACCGAGTCATCGGTGAGAAAATCGCCGGGGACTTCCCCTTTCCAGGAAATCCAGGCATGGGCGGCGTATTCGGTTTTGGCCGGATCGATGACCTCAACAATAAAGTAGGCGTCTTTCAAACTGCCGTGGAGGGTGGGGGTGAGAAAAGTGATTTCTGCGCCATCAAAATTGGCAGTAGTGCCATCTGGTGCGCCAGATTCTACATAACGGGTTCCGGCAGGCAGTGGAACTTTAAAAATCACATCGGCCATTGGCCAGCCAACAGTTTCTGAAAGCTCAAGCCGGTAAATGATTTTCCCGTTGTCAAAGATGGAGTCGATATTAAAATTAAACGGCGGCCACTGAGCCTGGGCATAACCGGGCCAAAAAATTGTGGCCACAACAACAAATAACCCAACAATCCACTTTTTGTTTTGCTGTCCAATCAATGTTGTGCTTCTCCCAGATTATCAAAAAACGGAGAGGCTTCCGCCTCTCTGTTCAGCTTTTATTTCTGTTTTACAGGCAGGGATTTACGTTGAGCACGCAATACAATTGAAATTTTCCTTCGCCCCACACGGTTCGGATTTCCGGACTACAGTGAGCAATGGCATCCGACCAGGTTGGCCAGCGTCCGTACTGACCAAAAAATGTGCAGTTGTAAAACAGACTTTCTTTGTCGTGGGGGGCATGCGGGAGATGCTCGGTCAGGCAGTCGGGGCATATTTTGGGCTTAAGTGCTATGTTGTGGGTTGGTTGAGTTTGTGCGGTCATTAGTCCCCCTGTGTGGTTTAAACCAATAAAAATTTCCACACATTACTGTCGAGATTCCGGCAAAAAAGTTACGCACTTTACATGAATTTGGTTAGAATTAATGGAGGCGCCACAAATTTGCCTGAAAAAGCGCTCACTGTGGATTTGAGCGCCGGGTGAGTATAAAACCGATTTTACGGTTGACGGTACTTTTAAGAGGCATTTGCCTCCCGAACTTCCCGGGTACTTTGCAGGGTTTCCAGAATGGCCTCATTAATTTGGGCCACGGAAATTGGTTTGGTGAAAAATCTTGTAGCCCCAACCTGCCGGCACTCCTCCCGGGTTTTGGCATCGGTATAAGCCGATAGCACAAAAATTGGAATGTGGGCGGTATGGGGGTCGCTGCGAATAATTTTGATAGCCTCAGAACCACTCATTACCGGCATACGCAAATCCATTAAAATCACATCGGGCTGCCAGATTTTGGCCTGCTCCGTGCCGGTCTGGCCGTTATCGGCACACTGCACGTGATAGCCCATTAACTCAAACATAGTTGAAAGAAGCTGGCGCAGATCGGCTTCATCTTCCACATACAACACTCTAGGTTTTGACATAATCCCCCCTCCTGATTTTGCGCGAAACAACCGGCAACGTGAGCGCCACTTCACCAGCTACAACATGCAACAGCAGCCAAGCGGTCTGCCGGTCTGCCTGCCCCAAATTTTCCGCAATGCGACCAGCGTTATTTCTGGAGCGACAACTCTATTATAACGGCAAACAGCCCATATGTTTATAGCCCTGGCCTACACCGGCAGAGCTAAAAAAGGACTATCGCGATGATAGTCCTTTAGAAAATTGCTAGTTCTACTGATTGGGGCCGAGCCCCGTCTACCTGCCAGAGGATTACCCCTTTTTTGAAAGAGCCGGGGTTTAAAAACCAAAACGGAGCCTGTCGTAAAAGGCCCCGTTTTGGCTGAAAAACCGCAATTTTGGCAGTTGGCCAAACTTATTCCATCAATAGTTGGCGGGCAAAGTTAGCCGCCTCGCGCCGATTTTTTAAATTGAGTTTGGTTAAAATATTGCGCATATGGTTTTTAACCGTGTTTTCAGTAATCACCAACCGGTCGGCAATTTCTCTATTTGACGCGCCGGTAACTAGTTCCTTTAATACTTCCAGCTCTCTGGTTGTTAAATCGCTGGGGGTAGTGGGAGCCGGTTGCCGTCGCGCCGGTTCAAGGCGGACAAACTCATCCAAAACCCGGCTGGTCATTTGGGCCGTCAGCGCGGCTTCACCTTGCTGCACGCCGCGCAAAAATGACAGCAATTTAGAAATCGCCACATTTTTGAGCAGATAGCCCTTGGCTCCACTGCGCAGAGCGGCAAATAAACGATCATCTTCTTCATGAACCGTCAAAAATACAATTTTTGTGCCGGGTTCAGTAGCCAAAATAGCCTGGGTGGCGTCGAGGCCGGTACCATCGGGCAGCGAGAAATCCATCAGAACCAGTTCCGGTGACAAATTTCTGGCCATGCCGATAGCTTCCTGGGTAGAACCGGCCTGTCCAACCACCTCAAAATCAGGCTGAGCGTCAAGCAGGCTAACCAATCCTTGCCTGAATAGAACGTGATCGTCTACGAGTAATACCTTCATTTTCTTTCCAAGTTTAAGGTGAGGTGCTTTATTCGAAACTAAACTGAAATTCTTCACATCAGAAAGTGGCATTAACGTGGGTTTTGCCTTTAAAATATCTTGCTGATTATTTGATAACATCTTGATTTATTTCAGCTAAATATATTATAGAAAACAATGGTATTAATTTAATAAAAATACCCTATGAATTTGGTTTGAATTTTAACAATTTACAGGGCTATTGGCGCCGGCTGAACCGCCAGCGGCAAATACAACACCAATTCAGTGCCGTTATTGGGAGACGAAACCACCGACAACCCCCCGTTAATTTCATTGGCTCGTTCATGCATGATCGATAACCCGTAGTGACCCGCTTCAACCGCAACATCGGTTTTAAACCCGCAGCCGTCGTCAACCAGTTTGATGGTCAAATCGGTGTCGGTCCAGGCCATATTAATGCTGACGGTTTTTGCGCCGGCATGTTTTTCAATATTGTTTAACGCTTCCTGGCAAATGTAGAGGACTTGCTGCTGCACCACCGGCGACAACACCTGCGGCCGGCCTGTGCTTTTAAATTCTACCTTAAAGCGCGCCCGGTTCCCCACCGACCGCGCCTGCGCCTGCAGCGTGGCATTTAGCGCCGCCGAGTTAGAAGGCCGCGCGGCCGCCAGCATACTGCGCACCAGCTCGTAAGATTCGTTGGATACATCACGCATGCGGGCAAGCTGGCCGCGAATCTGGCTGAGGGTGTAGGGCGCATCTTCCATAGAAAACTCATCGAGCTTGAGCCGCAAATAACCCAGGCTTTGCCCCAGCGAATCGTGCAGATCACGAGCAATGCGCGCCCGTTCTTTTTCAAGAGCGGCCTGGTGCGCTTTTAGATCGGTGATGTCTGACACCACCACCAAAACCTCGTTGCTGCCGGTAGCCATTAACCTGTTTTCAAGATAAATGGTTCGGGCGTCGTCGGGCATTTCAAATTCAAACATCTGGATTTTGCCTGTTTGCAGCGCGATGGCCACATACTGCAACATCAGTTCTGCCATATCCGGCGGAAACACCTGATCGATGGTCTGCCAGCCACTGACAATATTTTTCATCCAGGCCGAGCTGTTATCCTCTTGAATTTTGTAATCCAGCACCTGGCCGTGGCTGTCCATATAAAAAATTGAATCTGAAATGGCATTTAAAATTGCCTGATTTTTGGCAGCGATTTCGCGCAGCGCCTCTTCAACCTGAATCCGCTCGGCAATTTCCTGCCGGGCCTGATCGTACAAGCGGGTGTTTTCCAGCGAAATGGCCGCCGCGTGGGCCAACGGCTGCAACCGCTGGGCATCGGCCAGTGAAAAGCGGCCAGGTTCATTGGAGTCCAACCGGAGCAGGCCCAAAACACGTTCGCCCAAACAGATGGGCACGGCAATAAACGAGCGAATCCAATCCAGGGATGAGGCTACCACCCACTGCGGATTCTGGTGCGTATCCGGCACAACCAGTGGCTGGCGAGTTTTCACCACGTCGGCATCCAGCGGCAAATCAGATAACGTTTGCTCCAACTGCGACATCAACTCCCGGCTGCCAAAGGTGCTGTATCCCTGATGATGGGCCATCACCAGTTTTTCGTCTGAGTGCAGCAGCATAATATTGGCCGCGCTGTATGACACAATCCGGCGCACCTGCCGCAAAATTTCATCCAGCACGGTCTCGTGGCTGGTTTGGGCCGCCAAAGCCAAAAACACTTCACCCAGCGTTTCGGCCAGCAGCCGATGTTCGCGTTCTGTCGCCAGCAACTGCTCGCGCTCAACTTCGGCCTGTTTTCTGGTTGAAATATCTCTGATCACGGTTTGAATGGCCGGCCCTCCCTTATATTTGATGGGCACAGCCACAACTTCCACATCAATTGTAGACCCATCAAGGCGCAGCATCTTTTCTTCAATCAGCGGCACGCCCTGTTCGCCGCCAAATTGCTGCTCAACCCGGGCCTGAACCGTATCAACAAAATCGGGGTGGATAAAATCGAGGATCGGCCGGCCAATAAGTTGCGCCGGACTCTGCGCGCCGATCAGCTCGACGCCATGCGAATTTATGGACACAATAGTGTTATCGGCGTGGATGACCACCGTTTCAAAAGATAGTTCCACCAGCCGGCGGTAGCGCTCTTCGCTCTCACGCAGGGTTTGCTCAGTTTCGCGGCGCTGGTGAACCTCGCGGGTCAGTTCTTCGGTGCGGCTGGCGACCCGGGATTCCAAAATTTCGTTGGCTTCGCGCAGGGCATCTTCGGCAATAGCCCGGCGACGGGCAATAATAAAAACCAGCACCAGCATTGAGGTTAATAACGGAATTTCCAGCAGCTCCTCAAAATGGGTTCGGCCCACGGCTACAGACGACAACAACACCGCGGTTGTCACAGTTACCCACACCAGCGACCGCGTGGTAAATTGCCGAAAGTGCCAGTAAAAAGCGCCCGCCGTTAACAACAAAAACATCACGTGAAAGAACAAGATCAACTGGTTAGTCACCAGCATTAAAATGGCGGTAACAACCAGCGCCGCGTCTAAGCCGTATTGATACCAGAGACGCGGCACACGGATTCTGTTGGTAACAATAAAATTATCTGGTGGTGGCATCTTGAAACCTGCTTTCCGTACTAATACACGCCGCCGACTACTGGCCTCTCCAGAACCTTATCCGCTTGTTAACAATGTGGGTTAGATTAAGAATAATTCATTTTCAAGCCGCTGGCTATAGAACTTGAGAGGCACAATAGACTAGAAAATACCTATTTTCTTAAAAAAAGAACTAGTACTTTTGCTCAATCACGTATTTTTAGAATGATTTTACCAATATTCTGGTTTTGCTGCATGTGCGCGTGAGCCTGCTCTGCCTGAGCCACCGGATACACAGAGTCGATGATTGGGCTGAGCGTCCCGTCCAGAAATTTCTTCCAGAATTGAGCCATAAATCGCTCTTTTATCTCGATCTTCTCGGCCACCGGCCGCGCCCGCAGCACCGAGCCAATCAGCCGCAACCGCCGGCCCATCAGCCGCCAAATATCAATTTCGGCGCGACCACCGCCCATTGTAGCAATAAACACCAACCGGCCGCGCAGTTTGAGCAGCCGGATGTTGCTTTCAAGGTAGTTAGCGCCCACCATATCCAAAATCACGTCCACGCCGTCGGCCTCGGCCAGAATGCGTTCCACAAAATCTTCTTCTCTGTAATTGATGGCCAAATCGGCGCCCAACTGCCGGCAATAAGCCACTTTGTCATCGGTACCGGCGGTGGTAAACACCCGGCAGCCGGCCTGATGCGCCAACTGAATGGCCGCCGTACCCACACCGCTGGCCCCACCGTGAATAAGCACTGTTTCACCGGCTTGCAGATCGGCTTCCATAAACAAATTCACGTAAGCGGTCAAAAAAACCTCGGGCAGCGCCGCGCCCTGTTCAAAGCTCCAATCTTCTGGCAGCGGCAACAGCAGTTGAGCCGGCACGTTCACTTTTTCGGCGTAGCCGCCGCCGGGCAGCAGCGCGCACACCCGGTCGCCCACCTGCCAGCCGGAGACTTCAGCGCCCAGCGCCGTAATAGTGCCGGCCATTT
This sequence comes from Anaerolineae bacterium, assembly GCA_022071955.1. Lineage (GTDB taxonomy): Bacteria > Chloroflexota > Anaerolineae > 4572-78 > J111 > J095. The sequence continues at coordinate 31,414 of JAJVIM010000025.1, read as the reverse complement.
CCAGCCCCAAAATATCAGACGCGCCCGGCGGCGGCGGATAGTTGCCGGCGCGCTGGGCTAAATCGGCCCGGTTCAGCGCCGCCGCATGAATATTAATCAGCACTTCATCGGGGCCAAAGGCCGGGTCCGGCACATCCTGCCAGAGCAGCGGCCGGCCTTCCACTTCCTGTTGAACCACAATGGCTTTCATTGGTCTCTCTCCCTTGAAAATACAATTACGAACTACGAATGCCGAATTGCCAATCACTCGCCACTCGCCAAATTTTTATCCCCATTACTGCGCCTCGGTTGAGTCTGGCTGGCCCAGCCACAGCGCCAGCAACCCGCCCAACCCCAGCGACACCACCAAAATGGCGGTATAAAACAGATGGATGGAGCCGGATGTCGATTGGCCAATGGGATCGAGCGGGTGCTGCACAAACCCCAGGCTGGGCAGCAGCGCCAACGCGGCCGCCGCCAGCCCGCCAAACGCCAGCGCCGAAAAGCGCCGGTTGTTCATCAGCCAGTCCACGGCCAGCACCAGCACCGCCACAAACGCCAGGTTAAACGTAAAGCGGGTGCGCGGCTCAAACCAGGCAATAAACACCCCCCAGGTAGCATAAGTGGTGATCATACTCACCAGCGTATGCCCCAGCCAGATGAACAGCGCCGCCATCGCCAGCGCCCGGCCCCAGGCCAGCCAGCCGGCCCGGCCGCTGATCAACCCTACCAGATTGACCGGCAGGCTGAGCACCAGCAGCACAATAGCCGTACGCACCAGCGCGCCGTGCAGATAAACCAGCTTAACAGTTTGCCCCAGCGTGCTTTCTGCCGGCGAAATCCACAACAGCGCCAGCAGCAGCGCCGTCAGGCCAGCCGCCAGCGCCAGCCGCCAGCGATAGATTTTTGTCAGCAGATGTGCCAGCATCCCGGCCGCTCCTCTAAAATTAAGTCTGTCGCTCATCCCCCCAGTTGGACAGAAAGTATAGCACAACTCAATCGGATTGACGCAAACGCCTTCCGCACCTATAGTATGGCCAATGTTTTTATTGGAGCGAATGCATGCAAATTTTGTGGATTGGCCTGGGCGGCTTTCTGGGCGCGAATGCTCGCTATTTTGTGCAGCGCTGGGCTGCCGGCCTGTGGGGGCCAAATTTTCCATATGGCACCCTGCTGGCCAATGTGAGCGGCAGTTTTTTGATTGCGTTTTTTATGACGCTGGCCACCGGCCGGCTGTCCATTTCGCCCGAAGCGCGGCTGTTTGTGGCCGTTGGCTTTTTGGGCGGCTTTACTACATTTTCATCGTTCAGTTTGGAAACGTTTAATTTGGCCACCCAAAGCAGTTGGCTGCTGGCCGCAACGTACTTTCTGGGCAACACCCTGCTCGGGCTGGTTGGCGTGGCGGCGGGGGTGGTTTTGGCAAACTGGCTACAGGGAGGGCCGGCCTGATGCAAATTATCGGCGAAGCCAAAAAAGTGAGTATTTACATTGGCGAAAGCGACAAGTGGGGGCGCAAGCCGTTGCACGCCGCCATTTTAGAACTGCTCCAGCGCGAGCGCTGCGCCGGGGCCACCGTTACCCGCGCCCTGTCTGGCTTTGGCGCGCACAGCCAAATCAGAAGCGCCTCGCTGGTGGCGCTGTCGGCGGATTTGCCGCTGAAAATTGAATGGATTGACAACCCGGCCCGCGTTGAACGGGTGATGCGGCAGCTCCGCGGCATGGTCACAGAAGGACTCATCACCATTGAAGATGTCGATGTGATTTTTTACAGCCACCGTAACCTGCGTCACCTTTCGGCGTTTGTGCCGGTGCAGGATGTGATGACCCGCCGGCTCAACACGGTTAAAGCCGGCATGCCGCTCAGCCGGGCTGTGGAACTGCTGCTCAATCAGGCCCAAAAATCGTTGCTGGTGGTGGATAACGAGGGCCGGCTCATCGGCATTTTAACTGATGGCGACCTGCTGCGCCGGGCCAATTTGCTGGTAACCAGCGTGCGCCAGCACCTGACCAAAGCGGAACTGGAGGCCGAACTCCAAAAACTGCAACAGCAGCAAACGGTGCAAACGGTGATGACGCCCGAACCGCTGGCAATCAGCGGCGATACCACCATCCCCGAAGCGGTAGAGTTGATGCTGAGCCGCGGCGTCAAACGGCTGCCGGTGGTGGATGACGAGGGCCGGCCTGTGGGCGTGGTCAGCCGGGTAGATATTTTGCACGCCTTTGCCGAACCGCTCACGGTTGAAACGCCGCGCCCAACCCCGCTGCCCGGCCAGCACGCCACCGTCCGCGAGGTAATGCTGACCACCACCCCGGCCGTGCCCGGCAGCGCGTCGCTGGCGGAGATCATCAACCTGCTGGTGAGCCATGTGCAGCGGCGGGTTGTTGTGGTCGATGCCGAACAGCGCGTCATCGGCATTATCACCGATGGCGACCTGATCAAACGGGCCACACCCACCGAACGCAGCGGCATTTTGCAATCGCTCTCGCGGCGGACAACGCCGGGCAGCGACGCCTACGAGTTGAGCCAGCGCACCGCCGCCGAAGTGATGACCCAGCCGGTAGTCACCGTCACCCCGGACACACCGCTGATTGAAGCGCTCAACCTGCTGCTCAAACACGGCGTCAAACGGCTGCCCGTCATCGATGGCCAGGGCCGGCTGGTGGGGCTGGTGGGCCGCGCCGGTATTTTGCAGGCCCTCGGCGGCAACGACAAAGGATGAAGGGAGAAGACGGAAGGCGGAAATTTTCACCCTTCATCCTTCCACCTTCATCCTTTGATTGATGATGCTTCACACCCAAACCATCACTCACCAACCTGACTGGGACGCCGCGCTGGCCGCGCTCCCGGCGGCGCACGCGCTGCAAAGCTGGGCCTGGGGCGAGTTCAAAAGCCGCTGGGGCTGGTCGCCCACCCGCCTGCTGTGGCGCGCAGACGGCACGCCCGTGGCCGCCGCCCAAATTCTGGCCCGGCGCATTCCGCGCACGCCGTGGCATTTTTTGTACGTGAGCAAAGGCCCGGCCCTCGACTACGCCAATACAGAACTGGCCGGGCAGGTGCTGGCCCAGTTGGAAGAAGTCGCCCGGCAGGCCGGGGCGCTCTTCATTAAAATTGACCCCGATGTAACCCGCCAGTGGGGCGAACCCGGCGCCCAGCCGCCCGACCCCACCGGCGCGGCGCTGCTGAAATTGCTGTCACAGCGCGGCTGGCGATTTTCGCCGGAACAAATCCAGTTCAAAAACACGGTGCTGATCGATTTGGCCGGTGAGCCGGACGACTGGCTGGCGCGAATGAAACCCAAATGGCGCTACAACATTCGCTACGCCGAGCGGCAGGGCGTGCAGATTCGCGCCGGCGGCGAGGCCGACCTGCCCGCGTTTTACCGCATGTACGCCGAAACCGCCGCCCGCGACGGTTTTCTCATTCGCCCCGAGGCTTACTACCGCGATGTCTGGTCGCTCTTTTTGCGCCGGCAGCAGGCCGAACTGCTGCTGGCCGAGGTCAACGGCGCAGCGGTGGCCGGGCTGGTGTTGTTTATGTTTGGCCGGCGGGGCTGGTATTTGTACGGTGCGTCCACCGGGCAGCAGCGCCAACTAATGCCCAATCACCTGCTGCAATTTGCGGCTATGCAGCGGGCCAAAGCTCGCGGCTGCACGGCGTATGATATGTGGGGCGCGCCCGATGTGTTTGACGAAAGCGACGGTATGTGGGGTGTGTATCGGTTTAAACAGGGCTTTGGCGGGCAAACCGTGCTGGGGCTGGGCGCGTTTGATTTTGCGGCGCGACCGGCGCTCTACCGGCTGTTCACCCAAACCATGCCCCGCGCCCGCGCCCTGCTGCGGCGGGTAAAATAGTGAATTATGTATTGGTTGGTGTCTTTAGTTTTTCGCCACTTGAAAAGGTGGCGAGTGGCGATTAGCGGGTGGCGGGTAAAAACACGCCACTTGCCACCCGCCACTTGCCACCGACCACAGCCAAATGCGTGGTGACGAAAATTCTGTGACACTAATATTTGGAGAAACGCCCATGCTCACCCCCTATCAATTTGCCCAAACCGTCGAAGAAGTCTCGCTGAATAGCTGGCCGGCGCTCACCCAAATGCTGCTCGATGGCTGGCTGCTGCGTTTTGCCAACGGCTACAGCCGCCGCAACAACTCGGTCAACGCCGTTTACCCCGGCCACCTGCCCGCCGCCGAAAAAATCGCCCGCAGCGAGGCCATTTTTCGCGCCAAAAATTTGCCGCCCACCTTCCGCATCACCCCTTTTGTTCAGCCCGATGACCTTGACGCGCAACTGGCCGCCGCCGGCTACCAAAAAGTTTCACCGACCAGCGTGCAGGCGGTCAGCCTGGCCAGCCTGCCGCCGCTGCCGCCGGCCATCGACATCAAACTGCAAGCCGCGCCCGGCGAGGCCTGGATTGCGGCCTATTCGCAAATGAACGAAGTTCGCGCCGGCAAAGAGGACACGCTCCGCCAGATTTTGGAGCACATTCCGCTGGACACCTGCTACGCCACGGTGGAACGCGCGGGCAAAATTATCGCCTGCGGGTTGGCGGTACGGCAGGAAAAATTGGTGGGGCTGTTTGATATTGTCACCGCCGCTGCCTATCGGCGGCAGGGGGTGGGCCGGGCGTTGGTGCTGGGGCTGCTGCATTGGGCCGCCAAAAACGGCGCGGAACAGGCCTATTTGCAAGTGGTCGTTGGCAATCAGCCGGCCATCGAGTTGTACAGCGGGTTGGGCTTCCGCGAGATTTACCAGTACTGGTACAGAGTGCGCGAATAGCGAGAAAAGTTTTGGTTTGGGAGTCAAGGTGATAAGATGTTACGTATTGCGTGTTGCGTGAAAACTTACGGAACACGCAACACGCAATATGATTGATTTTTTGCTGACTCGCCTCTTCGCTGACTCGTTTACATGCGTTCCGGGGCGCTCATGCCCATCAGCCGCAGGGTGTTGGCCAGCGTAATCTGCGCGGCCTTCACCAGCTTGAGCCGGGCCGCAGTCAGCGCCGGGTCTTCCGGGGTCACCACCCGGCAATCGCGGTAAAAGGCGTGAAACGCCGAAGCTAACTCCTGCGCGTAGTACGTGAGCGTGTGCGGAGCCAGATGCTCGGCGGCGTGGGCGATGATTTCGCGCAGCCGCAACATATGCCGGACCAACTCCAGTTCGGTGGGATGGGTCAGCAGGGCCACGTCACCGCCGGCCATCGACGCGCCTTCATCTTCGGCCTTGCGGAAAATACTGGCAATCCGGGCGTGGCCGTACTGCACGTAGTAAACCGGGTTTTCGCTGCTCTGGCGGGTGGCCAGGGCCAAATCCAGCTCCATCTGGCTGTCGGCGCTGCGGGTGAGCAGCATAAAACGGAAGGCGTCGCTGCCAATTTCTTCCACCACTTCGCGCACGGTGATAAAATCGCCGGTCCGTTTGCTCTGCCGCACCGGCACACCATCGCGGGTGATCGTCACCAACTGATACAGGATGATCGTCACCTGCTCCGGGTTGAGCCCGAGCGCTTTGGCCGCGTTTTTTACCCGGGCCACGTGGCCGTGATGATCCGCGCCCCACACATAAATGGCCCACTCAAACTGGCGGATGCCCAATTTGTTCCACACATAGGCAATGTCGCTGGCAAAATAGGTGGGCCGCCCGTCCGAGCGCACTACCACGTTTTCTTTGTCGTCGGCGTTGTCACTTTGCAGCCAGATGGCCCCATCGCGCTCAACGATCATCGCTTTGCGGCTGAGCAAATTGAACACCTGGCCGTAAGTGCCGTCATCGTACAAACTCTGCTCCGAAAACCAGCGGTCAAACTGCACCCCAATCAGGGCCGTATCGTCTTTGAGGCCCGCGATAATGCCATCCAGCGCGTACTGGCGGAAAAAGGCCAGGGCCGATGACTCATCGACGTTAGCGTACTTGTCGCCAAATTCCTGCACCGCCAGTTGGGCCATCTCCACCAAATAATAGCCCTGATATTCGTCGGGGTCGGGCACGGCTTGGCCCAGCGCCTGCAAATAGCGAGCGTACATTGCCTTGCCCAGATTGTCCACCTGCGTGCCGACATCGTTCACATAATACTCGCGCTGCACGGTGTAACCGGCGGCATCGAGCACGTTGGCCAGCGTATCGCCCAGCACGGCGTTACGCCCGGAGCCAACGGTCAGCGGGCCGGTGGGGTTGGCGCTGATAAATTCTACCTGCACCTTTTTGCCGCCGCCCAGCTCAATCCGGCCAAAGTCATCGCCCTGAGCCAGAATGGTTTCCACCTGCTGCGCCAGCCACGCCGCCGACAGCCGGATATTGATAAAACCTGGATGAACCGCCGTCGCCTCGCCGATAAAATCAGTGGGCGGCAGATAGCGCACAATCTGTTCGGCAATTTTAATGGGAGCCATACGCGCGTAGCGGGCCAGCCCCATCGCCACCGGCGTAGCGTAGTCGCCGTGGCTGGGGTCTTTGGGGCGTTCAATGCTGATGGCGGGAATATCGAAGGCGGGCAGATCGCCCTTTTTTTGCGCCTTTTTAAGGGCAGCTTCGATGAGTTGGCTGAGTTGGGTTACAATCACAGGTTAAACCTCGCTTGGCTGACAAATAATTGCCGATATGTTATACTAATCCCTCAATTTTGCAACCCCCATTCAGGAGAGATTGATGCAGCACAACGTTACCGGCAAACAACCCAATTCCAAAATGTGTGTGGTCTGCGGCCTGAAAAACAGCTTTGGCCTGCACGCCCATTTTTATGAGCTGGACAACAACGAATTACTGGCCGTCTTCACCCCCAAAGAAGAGCATCAGAGCTACCCCGGCCGGGTGCACGGCGGCATTCTCACGGCCATTCTGGACGAAACCATTGGCCGGGCCATTATGATGCGTTACCCCGAACCGGTTTGGGGGGTAACAATGGAGCTTGAAACAAAGTTTAAAAAGCCGGTGCCTACCGGCGAAGAGATTCGGGTTATTGGCCGAATTGTCGAAGAAACCGACCGGATATTTGTTGGCAGCGGCGAAATTCTGCTGCCCGATGGCCGGGTGGCCGTGGAGGGCCAGGGCAAATATATGAAGCTCCCGCTCGACCGGATTGCCGATTTTGACTACGATGAGCAGGACTGGCGGGTTATCTCCTCGCCGGGCGACCCAACCACGGTTGAGTTTTAATTAGTGGTAGTCATTCTGAGCGAGGAACGAGCGAAGAATCTCTTATTCAGCCCAAACTGGAGACTCTTCGCCTTCGGCTCAGAGTGACGTGCGACGAACGGCTGTAGGTCCTATTGAATTTCAGGTAATGATGATCAGACGCAATCACCTGTTTTACGATTTGAGCGAAGCACTGGGAGATCCCAAATTTTTGTTTGGGCTGCTGGTGGTGGCTGTTTTTATAATTTTGGTAGTTGGCTTTCAGTTGGTGTATTTGTTTATGCTGCTGTTTGGCGCGATCATCGTTGCCCGCGTGCTCATTGGCCGGCGCTGCCCCCACTGCGATGCGTCGCTCAAGGAAAAAGGAGCCGAGCGTGACCGGGACGACGCCACCGTCATGTATATCATCTGGCATTGCCCCAACGACGGCTTCGAGGAAAAAGAAAAAGTGCGGGGCGATTCGGGGCTGTTTGGGGCCAAATAATGCGCTGGAATCAACAGCGCCCTTCAAATTGAAGGGCGCTGAGAGGATGCATGGGGTCTGTTTTTTTTAATTTTTGTGGGCGGCGGGTTCTAACCTGAACCCTCTGCACGACCCAACTATAATTGTAGGTGTTGGCCCCGCTCCGTCTTTTGTAATTGTATTATACCACAATCCCCACGCTGGTTCAACCGGCCCAATGTAAAATTTGGGTAAAAATTTCATAAAGCAAGGCCACCTAACGGTTTAGGTTTACCACCGTTTTTTTACTTCATCCCCACCGCTCGTTTGGCGCTATCCATGGTGTTGCGCAGCAACATGGCAATGGTCATCGGGCCAACGCCGCCCGGCGAGGGGCTGATAGCGCTCGCCACTTCTTTTACTTCGTCAAAATCGACATCGCCGGTTAGCCGGTAGCCTTTTTTAGCGGTGGGGTCGTCAACGGCATTCGTCCCCACATCGATGACCACCGCCCCCGGTTTCACCCAATCGCCCTTGACCATTTCGGCCCGGCCGACAGCGGCAATCAATATATCGGCTCGGCGGACCACACCGGGCAGGTCTTTGGTGCGAGAGTGGCAGATGGTCAGCGTGGCATTGCGATGCAGCAGCAGCATGGCTACCGGCAGCCCCACAATGTTGCTGCGCCCCAACACAACGGCCTCTTTGCCTTCAATTTTCACACCGGTTCTGTCCAATAATTCAATGCACCCTCGGGGAGTGCAAGGCACAAATAATGGCTCGCGCCGCTTCATCGACAGGCGGCCAATGTTGAGCGGATGGAACCCATCAACATCTTTTTCAATACTGATTGCACCCAAAATTTCCTCGTCGTCAATGTGATCCGGCAGAGGCAACTGCACCAAAATGCCGTGAACATCCGGGTTGGCGTTGAGGTCCTGCACAATTTTGAGCAAATCGGCCTGGCTGATGTCCGCCGGCAAGTCGTGAGCAAATGAAGTGATGCCTGCTTCGGCGCAAGCTTTCTTTTTCATGCTCACGTAAGCCTGCGAGTCTTTTCGTGCGCCAACCAACACGGTCGCCAGGCCGGGCATTTTGCCATATTGGGCTTGCATCGCTTCTACTTCAGCCTTGATTTCGCCCCGAATGGTGGCGGCGATAGCTTTTCCATCAATTATTTCTGCGGTCATGTGTTCCTCCTAGAACGGGTTCAATAGTAAAAGTGAAAAAGATGTTATTTCAACGATTTGGCCATGTAGATATCCGGTTTACCGGGGCCGTTGGCGTCGGGCATAATGCCGACAATTTCATAACCCAGTTTCTGATAAAATTCATACGGGTGCCGGCGCAAATTGCGAACCGTCAGCAACCGTTCCAGCACATTGGGAAACAACTCAACTCCGCCCAGCGAAGTCATTTCGGCTTCATCGTCGGTGCCCAGCCACAGCGTCAGGCCGCCCCGCGCCCGTACCTGCGCCTCCAAATCGATGACCAGCGCCCGGCCAATACCCTGCCCGCGCTGCCGGGCCGCCACCACCAGCGGGTGTAGCTCCCACACGTGGCCATCGTACTGGGGCTGCCCGCCAATCCAGCCCAGCACCGCGCTGCTGTCGTCAACCGCCACCCGGCTGATGCGATCCGGGCCAAACGACTCGCGCACTTCGGCCAGCGCCGCAGCGAGTGTGGGCCAGGCGTCCGGCCAGTTGTCTTTGAAGCTCTCCACCAGCAGCGCGGCAACCTGCTCCACAGCCGGGCCGTTGTCCGGGGTCAAATCGATGATTCGCATCTCAACCCCGCTTCTCAGAATTACCGGGCAGGTCGGCGTAGCGGCCGGTGTCCCAGTTGACCACGCCGGTCACCCGGCCAGCCTCGCGCCGGTAAAAGTGAGTGACGCCCGCCGCCAGCATCGTTTTGACCCACGGCGCAACCGCATGCCCGGCGGCTTCGATGGCGGCGACCATGTTGGCCACGCCCAGCCGGTCCCACAGTTCAAACGGGCCAGCTTCGTAATTGAAGCCCCAGCGCAAATCATCATCGATACTTTTTAAATTGTAGGCGATTTCCGGGGCCACCGTCGCCGCATAAGCCAGGTCAAAACAGAGCAGCGATCGCACCAACTGCGCCGCCCGGTCGGTGACCCCGCCCTCGCTCAACAGCGACGACAGCCGCGCGCCGATGTCGTCAATGTTGGCCACCGCCGCCACGGCCTCAAAGTGCGGGGGCAAGGGCAACTGGTACTCAAACGTGGCCGGGTTGAGCACTTTAAACACCCGCTGGCCGGCCGCATCGACATCCGGCTTATAAAAGCCCTGTTTGCGCTTGTTGCCCAGCCAGCCCCGCCGCAGCAGCTCGCTAAACAGGGCCGTAAACTGTGGCGCGCGCAAAATCTCGCGGTAGGGGTCGTGGGGGATGAGTTCAAACAGATTTTGGGCGATAAAGGCGAACACATCGATGCCCACCAGATCGAGCAGGCGAAAGGTGGCGGTTTTGGGCCGGCCGAGCAGCGGGCCGGTGAGCGCATCGGCCTCCGCCACGGTGTAGCCGCCGGCCAGCGCGGTTTGTACGGCATGGGCATAGCCCACCACAAACAGCCGGTTGCCGATGAAATTGGGCGTGTCTTTGCACAACACCACCCCTTTGTCCAGCCGCTCGGCGGCAAAGGCCGATAGCGCCTGCACCACGGCCGGGTCGGTTGCCGGCGTGGGGATGATCTCCAGCAATTTCATGAAGCGGGGGGGATTGAAAAAGTGAGCACCCAGAAAATGGCGCTTGAAGTCGGCGCTGCGGCCGGCGGCCAGTTGGGCGATGGGCAGGCCGGAGGTGTTGGTGGTGATCAGGCTGCCCGGCCGGCGCACCGCGTCGAGCCGCTCAAACAGGGCCAGTTTGGGCGAAAGCTGCTCAACAATGGCCTCGATGATCCAGTCAACGCCGGCAAGTTGGGGCAGGTCGTCTTCGGTGTTGCCCGGCGTGATGAGCTGTTCGGCGGCGGGGCCGGCAAACGCGGGCGGGTGGCTGCTTTGGGCGCGCTCAAAGCCGAGCCGCGCCAGCCGGTTGCGCACCGCCGGGCTGGCCAGCGACAGGCCATTTTTTTCTTCGTTGGGGGTCAGAGTTGAGGGGGGCACATCCAGCAGCAGCACCGGCAGGCCGGCATTGGCCACATGGGCGGCAATAGCCGCGCCCATAGTGCCCGCGCCAATCACAGCCACCCGGTGGATTTGATGAGGCATACTGGTCTCCTTTGCGCCAGAATTATCGATTAGATGCTACCCGGTCAAAACAAATTCAACTGGTCGGCGGCGGGCGCGCCGGGTTCGTCCTTTTCAGCGCGAAAGGCCGCGGCTTCGGCCACCAGCGCCGGTAGTTTGCTAAAATCATCGATAATGGCCGTGCGCCAGGCGGGGTTACGCAGCGCCGCCGCCGGATGGAACATCGGCACAATCAGCCGGTTGCCCTCGCGTTTGGGCTGGCCGTGAATTTTTGAAATGGACGCGCCGGGAAAATAACGGGCCATCGAAAACCGGCCCAGCGTGACAATCACTTTGGGATCAATCAGCTCAATTTGCCGCTCCAGATAATCGCGGCAGGCATCCAGCTCTTCCGGTTGGGGATCGCGGTTGTTGGGCGGGCGGCACTTGACCACGTTGGCAATAAACACCTCTTGCCGGCGGTAGCCAATATCGGTGAGAAGCTGCTCCAAAAATTTGCCGCTCGCGCCAACAAACGGCCGGGCCTGCCGGTCTTCGTGAAAACCGGGACCTTCGCCAATGAACATCATATCGGTGCGGGGGTTGCCTTCGCCGGGGACGGCCCGGGTGCGCCCACTGTGCAGCGGGCAACGGGTGCAGTGATGCACTGCCAGCGAAATCTGGGGCAGGTCCATCTGCGGCACCGGCGGCAGGCTGGCGGCGTCTACCAGATCGAGCGGGTAATCGGGCATCCATTGTTTGCTGCCGGTGGCCTGCCGAAACCACTGCCCTTTGGGGCTGAGCATCCAGGTATCGCCCCACTGGGGATCAACCAGCTTCATCTGGCGTACCGCGGCGTCGCGCTCGGCTTCGGAAATTTCGCCGCGCGCGCAACGCTCTGTTACGGCTTCGACATCGGCTTGAAATTGAACAAAGGGATTGGTCATCGGCGCACCTGTTGAATTTTTACGGCTGGATTTTAGCCCATTTTGCCGCTTTTGTCTATCTGGCTTGGGGCCGGCCCGCAATTTTGAGCAGGCAGGAAAAAGGGAGACACCCCCTGCGGCGCTTCTTTAAAATTGGGCCAGCCGGGCCAGCGTCTCAGTTTTGAGGCCGGCCAGCCGGGCCTGATACTCCGGCGAAGCCAGCGGCGGAGTAGTTAAAATCAGGGCGTCTTCGCCGGTGTCCGGGTAGTAGCGGGGCCGGCGGCCGACCGGCTCAAAGCCAAATTTTTGGTACAGGGCGATGGCCGGCTGGTTTGAGGGGCGCACCTCGAGCGTGGCCACATCTGCGCCGCGAGAGTGGGCATCGGCCAGCAGGGTAAAGAGCAGCCACTGCCCCAGCCCGGCCCGTTTCCAGCCGGGATCGATGGCGATGGTGATGACGTGCATGTCGCCGGCAATGAGCCAGTAGCCGGCCAGCCCAATCACCTCCGCCGGCTGAGCCATCGTTTTGAGCACAAAATAATGCGCCAGCCAATTTTTCAGCTCGCTGGCCAGCTCTTTTTGGGCAACAACGGTGGAGTAGGCTCGCCGTTCAACCGCCTCAGCAGCCGGAATATCGGCCGGGGTCAGGGGGTCAATTTGAAAAGGAATCGCCATTGCCGGGTCAGGGTTGGGTTAAATAGATGGGCACCAGCGCGTCGGGGTCGTCCTGTTCGCCGGCGGCCAACCGTTCGGCGGCGATTTCGGCCAGAAACGCAGCCCGGCGCGGCCGGATAGCCGCCGAAACCACCTGCGCTTTTGACTCGCGCTGGAGCAACTGCTCGGCTTCCATGTCAATTTCGCCGGTGCAGAGGGCCGGTTCGGTAATTTGGCCGGCCAGTTCGGCAAAGGTGGTCAGGTAGGGGGCAACCACCGGCTGCCACTGCTGCTCGTGGCGGCTGTAGCAGGCGGCAAAAATCCGGCCGCGGCCGGCCTGGGCCACCGCCCACACCGGGAACTTGCCCCGGCTGAACGGCCGTGAAACGATTTCTAACGTGGGCACGCCCACCACCGGCAATTTGTACGGCAGGGCCATGCCTTTGGCCACAGCCAGCCCAATTCGCAGCCCGGTAAACGAGCCCGGCCCCAGGGCCACCGCCAGCGCCGTTAACTGCCTCGCCTCCAGCCCGGCCAGCGCCAGCATGCGGGCCACGCGAGGCATCAGTTCAACGGTGTGGTTGCGGCCGGAAAACCAGTTTTCTTCGGCAAAAACGCCGTTTTGATCGTACAGGGCCAGCCCGGCGTATTGGGTGGCAGTGTCAATGGCCAGAATCATCGGGTAAAAGCAGCTTTCTTAAATTCATCGAGCAAATTGATAAAACGTTCGCCGTGCGGGCGCAGCACCACCCGGCGTTTGGTTTCTTCCAAATGAAACAACTCTACCGCCAGATAGTGCGGCGGCAGAAAGTGTTCGGCGCGTTCGGCCCACTCAATCAGGGTGACGCCGTTGCCGTACAGATAATCTTCCAGCCCAAACGAGAGCACCTCGCCGGCGCTGTGCAGGCGGTACAGGTCGATGTGGTAAACCGGCAGTTGCCCGTTGTACTCGTTAACCAGGGTAAATGTGGGCGAAATCACCGGCGCAGTAACACCCAACCCCTGGCACACACCCTGCACCCAGCGCGTTTTGCCGGTGCCCAACTCGCCGGAAAGCGCCAGCACGTCGCCGGGGCGCAAAAACGGGGCCAGCCGCGCCCCGAGCCGGCGGGTTTGGGCTTCGCCGTGGCTGATAAGATCGATGGTGTTAGGGGCAACAATGGGCGACACAAAATCCTCCGCCAGCATTATACTCGCTTTGCCAGCGAGCGCCAAAGCCTTTGGGTCGCTCAGCCCCAGCCAAAATTTGAGCCTGGCCGCAACGAACTACCAAAAAATGGCGGACATCCTGCAAAGCCTTTGGCAGAATTGCACAAATTATGGTATGATACTCAAACTTGACGATTTATGTTGGGGTGTTGTCTCCAACGCCAAAGAGGTTTTAATGCGCTATCTCCTCATTTCAGATATTCACGCCAACCTGGCCGCTTTTGAAGCTGTGTTGGAGGATGCCGCCGGCCTGTATGACAAAGTCTGGTGCCTGGGCGATATGGTCGGTTACGGGCCGGACCCCAACGAATGTGTTCAGTTGCTGCTAACGCTCGATCACCTGTGCATTGCCGGCAACCACGACTGGGCGGTGCTGGGCAAGCTCGACATTGATGATTTTAACCCCGACGCCCGTTTTGCCTCGCTGTGGACTCGCGAGCAGCTCACGGATGAGGTGCGTGACTATCTGGACAACCTGCCCATCGCCCTGATTGAAGAAGAGATTTACACGCTGGTGCACGGCAGCCCGCGCCACCCCATTTGGGAATACATTCTTTATCCGGCGGTGGCCCAACCCAATTTTAAACATTTCAACACCCCCTACTGCTTTGTTGGCCACACGCACAGCCCCATCATTTTTAAAGAAGCCAATGAACCCGGCAGCATGTGTGAAGCGATTGTGCCGGAGTTTAACAACGGGCCGATTGCTCTGGCCGAGCAGCGGGTTATTATCAACCCCGGCAGTGTGGGCCAGCCGCGTGATGGCGACGCCCGCGCCGCGTATGCCATCCTTGATACAGACACCCGCCAGTTTGAACACCGCCGCATTCCCTACCCGGTCAGCGTGACTCAGGAAAAAATGAAACAGCACGATTTTCCGCCCCGGCTGTGGAAGCGGTTAGCCTTTGGCTGGTAAAAACGCCACAAACTCTCACCCCGGCCGGGGTGAGAGTTTTTTTATTTGGGGAACTTTTTGTTAACCGGTTTCGTCTGCCATATACAAACACATCACGCTACCCCGGAGGGAAGAAAAATGCATGTTTACGCCCATACCCACAACAAAATTAGATTGACCCTATCCTGGCTGCTGCTGGCCGGGTTGGCCCTGTTGCTGGCTGCCTGCGGCGCCAGCCGCTCCGAAGCGCCGGCGATGAGCGCCGAAGCGGTGGCCCCTCAAGAGGCCCCCATGGCCCGCGACCAGGCCGCCGCGCCCGCCCCACCGCCCGGCGGGTACGCCGATGGCATCTCGGTGCCGCTGGAAACGTTTCTGGCCCAGGCCGTGCAGGCTCAGGAACAACGGGTTATCATTTACACCGGCAATATTTCGCTGATTGTCAAAGACACAGAAGAAAGCATCCGGGCCATTACCCAACTGGTCAACGAGCAGGGCGGCTACGTGGCCGGCTCTAATGTGTACCAGAGCGGCGAGGCGCTGCGCGGCAGCATCTCCGTGCGCGTCCCCGCCGAGCGCTACCAAACGGTAATGGAAGGGCTGCGCAGCCAGTCGGTGCGGGTGGAACGTGAAAATTCGTCCAGCCAGGATGTCACCGAAGAATTTACCGATTTGCAGGCGCGCAAAGACAATCTGGAACGCACCGAAGCCGCTCTGCAAACCCTGCTGGAAGAACGCCAGCGCACCGGCAGCACCAGCGATATTTTGGAAGTGTACCGCGAACTGACCGATATTCGCGGCCAGATTGAGCAAATTGAAGGCCGGCTGCGCTATCTGGCCAACCAGTCCGCGCTGTCAACCATTAACATTGAACTCATCCCCGATGTGCTCAGCCAGCCGGTAACCATCGGTACCTGGCAGCCGCAGGGCGTGGCCAAAGAAGCGCTCCAGGCGCTGATTGTAGCCTTGCAGGGGGTGACCAATCTGCTGATCTGGCTGACTATCTTTGTTCTGCCGCTGGCGCTGGTTGTGCTGCTGCCGCTGGTTGTGCTGGTGCTGCTCCTGCGCTGGTGGCTCAGACGGCGCAAAGCCGCCAAAAAAGCCGCGGCTCCAAAAGCCACCGAGTAAGCTAAAAACAGGAATCAGAAGCCAGGAATCGGCAGTAGGTCACGCTTGCAACGTGGCCGGGGGTTACACGCCTAACCTACGGTTTTACTGTAAATGTAAATGACTTTCACCGGGTAGGGGCGCTTCGCAGAGCGCCCCTACTTTTATTTTCAACCAACCCGACTGCGCATACTCGCAGGCAGACACAATTGACATCATTCGCCCTCAAATTGCTGGCTCACTTAAGATTTTTGCAATAATTTCGTCATTGCGCCGTAATAATTTACCGGTACACTGTATCCAAGTAGGTAACGTGAAAGGAGAGGCGTGATGTTATTCAGAAAAAATAATCGGCAAGAGGCTCAGACTCAACTGCGGCACCGGCTGCCGCCGGGCCAGTCGCTCACCCAAAAATGGCCGGTGCTCCATTACGGCGCTATCCCCCGCTACGATTTATCGACCTGGGATTTTTTCGTTAGCGGCCTGGTCCGGCAGCCCCGCCGCTTTACCTGGGACGAGTTCAACAACCTGCCCCACCGCGAGCAGGTATCGGATATGCACTGCGTTACCCGCTGGAGCAAACTCGACTCGCGGTTTGAGGGCATCCCGGTGGCCGAGGTGCTCAAACATGTTGAGCTGCTGCCCGAAGCCAAATTTGTAATGGTTCACGCCGACCCCGATTACACCACCAATCTGCCGCTGGAATATCTGCTGGATGACGACGTGATGTTTGTACTCAAATACGAAGGCCAGCCGTTAGAACCGGAGCACGGTTACCCGGTGCGGCTGCTGGTACCCAAACTGTACCTGTGGAAAAGCGCCAAATGGGTGCGCGGCCTTGAATTTATGGCCGAAGACCGCTCCGGTTTTTGGGAAACCTACGGTTACCACGAACGCGGCGATCCGTGGCAGGAAGAACGCTTTGGCCAGATCGTCGTCAATCGCATGCAGGATGTACGCGCCGGGCGATAACGGCTAATTCTTTCAAAAAAGACCGTTGGACAAGTTGCCAACGGTCTTTTTTATTTGCCTTCATATATAGACAAAATTATTACAAAACCAGTACAAATTAAGGATATTTTAAACTATTGGAGGTAAAATCTGGACAAAACTAGCAGGCGGAGGGAAGCATTATGACACTGCACATCAGGGATTGGGAACAACCGTTGCTGGCGATGGCCTACGAAGCCAAACTATCACTCACGCCGGAGCGAGGGCTACACGGCTTTGAGCAGAATTTACTGAATGATGCCTATGCCTGGTGTGAGGAAATGACGGCCTGCCACAGCCGTTCGTTTTCGCTGGCTTCCCGGCTGCTGCCCGCGCCCAAACGTCGCGCGATTCGGGCGCTGTACGCCTTTTGCCGCGTCACCGACGACATTGTCGATCACCCCGGCGCTAACGTGACTCATCAGCTTGACATCTGGCGGCACCAATCGCTGGTCAGCCGGCCGGCCACCGATAATCTGGTAGCCGTAGCCTGGGCCGACGCCCGCGCCGCCTATCGGGTGCCCCCCAAATACGCCGAACAACTCATCGACGGTGTGGCCCGCGATCTGCACCAAACCCGTTACCAGACTTTTGAGGAGCTAACCAACTACTGCTACGGCGTAGCCTCAACCGTGGGGCTGATGAGCATGCACATCATCGGCTACGCCTCTGAAACGGCCATCGGCTACGCGGTCAAACTGGGCGTCGCCCTGCAACTGACCAATATTTTGCGCGATGTGGCCGAAGACTGGCAGCGCGGCCGCATGTACCTGCCCCGGCAAGAGCTGGCCGCCTTCGGCCTGGCTGAAAGCGACATCGCCGCCGGCCGCGTGTCTGACCGCTGGCGTGGGTTTATGCGCTTTCAAATTGAGCGCACCCGCCGGCTGTACAACGAAGCCTGGCCGGGCATTGCCCTGCTGGCCCCGGAAGGCCGGTTGGCCATCATCGCCGCCGCCGATTTTTACCGCGGTATTCTAAAAAATATTGAGGACAATGACTACGATGTGTTCTCGCGCCGGGCGCACGTAACCGGCTGGGGCAAAGTGCGGCGCATTCCGGCCCTGTGGTGGCAGGCGCAACGCATGGGCAATCAGCGGGTGCAGTAACCCCCTACTCTCCTACAATCTGCACTACCACGCGGCGCTGGCGATAGCGGTTGTCAAAATCAATAAACGCGATCTCCTGCCACGTACCGAGCGTCAATTGGCCATCAACCAGCGGCACAGTGACGCCTGGCCCCAGCAGCGCCGCCCGCACGTGAGAAAAGCCGTTGCCATCGTGCCAGCGTTCGTTGTGTCGGTACTCTCCATCGGCGGGGGCAAGGCGTTCCATGAGCGCCTGAAAATCCTGCAACATACCCTCTTCGTATTCCACGGTGGTGATGGCGCTGGTAGCGCTCGGCGAGAAGACGGTGACGATACCATTTTTCAGGCCGCTGGCTTTAACCGCGCCGGTTACCGCCTGAGTAATATTGTGAAAATCGCAAAAGCCCTGGGTTGACAGATGAATTTGCTGCGTAACAACCACGGCATCCTCCTTGTGATTTTTTGGCTAATCCAAACAAGTTTAACACACTTTTGCCAGTTGGCTATCTCCCCTGCGCAACGGTTAATCGCCCTCCGCTCTTTATGCCGGACTTACGCAATTGTTACGCAATTTTTACAGATTTTAACTGTGGTTAACAGTATACTAAAACTGACCGCATTGCCTGCGGGTAACTTTGGGTAGTCTGGCTAATCATTAAGCGGTGGCCAATACCACGTAAGGCAGGGACAAGCATAATGGATCGATTCAATTTTAGGGAAATCAGCACACAGTTGGCGGCGCTGTTTCAGCACAAAACGCTCAGAAATATGTTTCTGATTGCCGCGGTTGTGGCCATCTTTTTCCCGCTGGTCAATCTGCTGGTCATCTTTCCTATGTTTACCGAGTTACTGGTAAAAAACACAGAACGAGATGCAGTTCAGTTGGCCTCGCACATTGTTTCGGTGCCCCAATTAGCCAGCCAGGGGTTGACCAAAAACTCGGTTGACCAAAACATTATATCCTACCTCAACTTTGTAAAAAACGATTTTGACCTGGCCAACCTCGCACTGATTTCGGCGACCGGACAGATCATCTATGCCACGGACCGTTCTGAAATTGGCCAGGTGGTTGAAAATTCCTTTTTTTATGACATCGTGGCCAAAGGTAATATCTACACCAAAGTTGTAGAGAAAAATGATCAATCGCTGGAAGGTCAAACCGTTACCAAAGATGTGTTGGAAACTTTTGTGCCGGTTATGGTCAACGGTAAATTTAAAGGAGCCGTTGAGCTTTATTACGATGTTACAACCCAGCGCGATCAGCTTGGTGCGCTCACCATGCGCTCATCGCTGGTGATGCTGGGCGTATCGGTGGGGCTGCTGGTGATTATCGGCTTTATTTCGCTCAAAATGCTTCAAGCCGAAGAGCGGCTACGAACCAGCCTCCAATTCTCGCAAACGCTGCTGGATACTATCCCCACCCCCGTTTTCTACAAAGACAAGCAAGGCGTTTACCGGGGCTGCAACACCACCTTTGCCGAGCAAATCGTTGGGCTGTCCAAAGAACAGATTATTGGCCGGATGGCCCATGACCTGCCCGAATTTATCCCGGCCCACCTGCAAGAAATCTACTACGAAATGGATATGGAACTGATCACTCAATCCGGGACGCTGGTGTACGAGGCCGAAGTAACCTGCAGCGACGGCACAACCCACGATTTTACCATTTCTCAGGCCACCTTTGCCGACACCGCCGGCAATGTGGCCGGCTTGATTGGCACGATGATCGATATTTCTGACCACCGCCGCGTAGAAGTAGCCATCCGCCAGGCTAAAGAAGCCGCCGAAGCAGCAAACAAAGCCAAGAGCGAATTTTTGGCCAATATGAGCCACGAAATCCGCACCCCCATGAACGGCGTCATCGGCATGACCGAACTGGCGCTCGGCACCGATTTAACCGCCGAACAGCGCGACTATCTGACCGCCGTGCAAACATCGGCCGAGTCGCTATTGAGTCTGATCAACGATATTCTGGATTTTTCAAAAATAGAAGCAGGGCAATTGACTTTGGAAGAAATTGATTTTGATCTGCACCAGGTAACCGAGCAACTGGCCGATATTATGGCTCAACGGGCCGGTGAAAAGCGCCTGGAGTTGATTCTGAACGTACATCCGGAGGTGCCCGCCGGCGTGCGCGGTGACCCGCTGCGCTTCCGGCAGGTGCTGGTTAATTTGGTGGGCAATGCCATCAAATTCACCGATCACGGAGAGGTAGTGGTGTCTATTGCTTTGCAGAGCAGCAGCGCCAATCACGTAGAATTGCAATGCACCGTCGCCGATACGGGCATTGGCATTCCGCCGGAAAAGCAGGGTCTTATTTTTAGCAGCTTTGCCCAGGCCGATGGCGGCATTACCCGCAAATACGGCGGTACCGGTCTGGGGCTGGCCATTTCCCGGCAATTGGTAGAAATGATGGGCGGCCGAATCTGGGTAGAAAGCCAGGTGGGGCAAGGCACCAGCTTCCACTTCAACCTCATCTTCAAACACCAGCTTGAGGCCGACGCGTTGAACCGGCCCAAAATTGCCACCAGCCTGAAAAATTTGCGCGTATTGGTCATCGACGATAACGCCACCAATCGCGAAATCATGTACCAAACCCTGCTTGGTTTTGGCTGCCGGCCGGTCATCACCGAAAACGGCCCGGACGGCTTGAGCCTGCTCGCCCGGGCCGCGGCTGACAACAACCCGTTTCAACTGGCGCTGCTCGATGTGCAAATGCCGGGTATGAGCGGGTTGGAAGTGCTGCACCGGATTCGGCACACCCCTATGTTGCAGGCGCTCCCGGCAATTATGTTGACGTCTGTGGATAACCTGGGCTACGTAACCAACCGGCAGCACCTGGGCTGGTCGGCCTACATCACCAAACCGATCAAGCAATCGCAATTGCTCAGCGTGATTCAGGACGTGATGGACCGCGCCGCAGCCGAGACCCAACCGGCACAGCCGGAACCGGCGGCCAGCCACACCAAAAACGTGCCGCCGCCAACCGGCCCGTGGCACATCCTGCTGGTTGAAGATAACCACATCAACAGCCGGCTGGCCCAGGTTTTGCTCAAAAATGCCGGTTATCGTGTGAGCTACGCCGAAAACGGCAAGGTTGCTCTGGAATGGTTGGCGCACAGCGCCTGTGACCTGATTCTGATGGACGTGCAAATGCCAGTAATGGACGGGCTGGAAGCCACTCAAATCATCAAAAACGATCCCCGCTGGCAACACGTGCCGGTGATCGCTATGACCGCACACGCCATGAAAGGCGACCGCGAGCGTTTTTTGGCCGCCGGCATGGACGATTACGTGACCAAGCCTATTCGGCGGGAAGAACTGCTAACCACCATCGAGCGCCGGATGAACGCTGAAGAAACAGCCGCGCCCCCGCCGGAACCGGAACAGTCTCCGGCCATCCTTGATAAAGCCGGCGCGCTGGCCCGGCTGGGGCTGGACGAAGCCGATTACGATGAGCTATTGAGCTTTTTTGTGACTGAAATTGAGACGTATCTGGCTAAAATTGTCGGGGCGATTGACGATTCCGACGCCGCAGCGTTAGCCAGCCACGCCCACACCTTAAAAGGCGCGGCGGCCAATCTGGGCATCAATGGTGTGCAGGCAGCGGCCCTGCACCTGGAAAATATTGGCAAAGTGGCGGAAATGGCGGCCGCGCCGGCGGCGCTGGCTCAACTTGAACAGGAAGTGCAGGCGCTGCTCAAGCATGTCTCGCTCAAAGAATTAACGTAGCTTTGAGAGTTTTTTGGTTGTGCTTTTCGGCGGCAGAGCCGCCGAAAAGCACAACTTCTTTAAACTAACTGCGCAATTGAGCGCCAAGTTCGCGCTCAAGGCGCTGCACAATTTTGGCCTGCTGCCTGGCTACCACGTTGTCGGTCAGGGTGCGGTCTTCGGCCTGAAAGGTGAGGCTGTAAGCCAAACTCTTTTTGCCCGCGCCCAACTGCTGGCCGCGGAACACATCAAACAGGCGAGCGTCGCGCAGCAGCGGCTGGCCGGTTTGCAGAATCAGCGTCAGCACCTGCTCGGCGGTAACGGCCTCATCCACCACCACAGCGATGTCTTGCTGTACCGGCGGGAAGCGAAGCACACCGCGCACCACGTGGCTGTCTGGCACGTGCGCCAGCAGCACGCTCAAATCAAAATCGGCGACCAGCACCGGCTGGCTGTCATCGGCCAGTTTTACGCCATACGCGGCGACGACATGCGGGTGAAGCTGGCCGACCAGCCCCACCGGCTGGCCGTTAACCAGCACTTCGGCGGTGCGGCCGGGGTAAAAGGCCATATTTTTGGCCGGGCGATAGGTCACCTGCCCCACGTGCAGCCCATCCAGCAGCGATTCGATCACACCTTTCCCATCAAAAAAATCAACCGGCGTGCTGTCGGTGGGCAGCCAGCCGGATTCCTCGCGCGGGCCGGTCATGGCCAGCGCCAGCCGGGGCTGCTCGTTGGGCAGAATAGCGGCTTCGCCATTGCCGCCAGCGCCGGGCAGATAAACGTGGCCCAGCTCAAACACCTGCACCCGGTCGCGGTGCTTGCTGTTTTCGGCCAGATTTTCCAGCACGCTGTTGAGCATGCTGTGGCGCATAACCGCCCGCTCCGGAGTGGAGGGGTTGGCCAGCGTCACATACTCGGCGGATTGGGTGTATGCTTTGCCCAGCACACGGGCTTCGGCTTCGCGGGTGGTCAGCCGGTAGCTGATCACTTCCTGCAAGCCGGCGGCGGTCAGCAAATCGCGCATTTTTTCCTCGCGGGTCAGCGAGGGGTTGTTGCGCTGCGGCGGCAGTTCATCGGCCATTTCGCTCACCGGCACGCGGTCGTAGCCGTACACACGGGCTATTTCTTCGATGAGGTCGGCCCGGCCAATAACCGGGTCGGCGGAAATGTCGAGCCGGTGGTCGGGCACGATAACCTGCAAGGTTGAAGGCTGAAGGCTGGAGGCTGAAATTTCTTCGACTTTAAATTCCAGTGACTCAAGGATGGCGGCGATTTCATCGGCGCTCAAATCGATGCCGAGAATGCGGGTAACTTCGGCCTGCGGCAAATCGACCACAACCGGTTGGGCCGGGTTGGGGTAGTAGTCGAGCAGATTGGCGGCGATTTGCCCGCCGGCCAGTTCGGTCATCAATTTGGCCCCGCGCAGCGCGCCAACCATGGCCAGTTCGGGGTGGATGCCCCGGCTAAAGCGGTAGGCGGCCTCTGATTTGATGTTGAGCGCCTGGCTGGTGCGGCGAATGTTGATGAAGTTCCAGGCCGCCGCCTCCAGCAAAATGTTGCGGCTGGCGTCGCTGACTTCGCTGTCAAGCCCGCCCATAATCCCGCCGATGCTCAGATTGCTTTTGGGGTCGGTTACCAAAATGGAGTAGTCCGGCACGGCGTGTACTTTTTCGTCGAGGGTGGTCACTTTTTCGCCGGGTTCGGCCAGCCGGGTGATGATCTGCACCGGGCCGCCGGGCGCGTAGTCGTCGGCGCGGCGGCGCAGCACATCCCAATCAAAGGCGTGGTTGGGCTGGCCCACTTCGAGCATCACGTAGTTGGAAATATCCACTATGTTGCTGATGGGCCGTTGCCCGGCCAGCCGCAGCCGGCGCTGCAGCCAGTACGGCGACGGCTGCACGGTGATGCCTTCGATGAGGATGGCCACAAAGCGCGGGTTGAGTTCCGGGTTGGTGGTGGAGATGGCCAGCCGGTCGGTGAGCGGCGCGGCGGGCAACTCCAGCCGGGTATCGGGCAGGCGCAGTTTTTGGCCGGTGAGCGCAGCCACTTCGCGGGCCACCCCAACGATGCAGGCATTGCGAATCATGTTGGGGGTAATGTCGATGTCCAGCACGGCGTCGCCCCACAGGTCAACCAGCGGCGTGCCGGGCACGGCGGTTTCGTTGCGGTCAATGATGATGCCTTCGTGCTCGTCGCTGAGGCCCAGCTCTTTTTCTGAGCAGAGCATGTGGCGGTTCATAATGCCGCGGATTTTGCGCCCCTTCAGCACCATTTTAGCGCCGGGTTCTTTGGCGTGGCCGTCGAACACGGTGGCGCCTTCCAGCACAAAGGGGCTGCGCAGGTTGAGGCCGCTGATGTCGCCTTTGCCCACGTATTCAAACAGGTTGGGCGCGCCGGTAACCACGGTTTCCGGCTGGGCCGCGCCGATGTTGACCGTGGCCAGCACCAGCCGGTCGGCTTCCGGGTGCTGCTCCACGCGCAGAATGTGGCCCAGCACCAGCTTGTCGCGCGGCCATTCCAGCTCTGCGCCGGGCAGGCCAATATATTGAATGCCGCCCACTTCCAGCCCGGCCAGCGTCAGCCGCTCGGCCAGTTCCGGGATGGGCAGGGTAATGTCTACGTAGTCTTTAAGCCAGCTAACAGGTACTTTCATGGTTACTCCGGTAAAAATAAGGATGAAAGATGAAGGGTGAAGGATGAACTGCGGGTAACTCGCTACCCGCAACTCGCTACCCGCACTTAAAACTGCTCCAAAAAGCGCAGATCGTTGCCCCAGAAATAGCGGATGTCTTCGATACCGTGGCGGAGGATGGTTATGCGCTCCGGCCCCATGCCAAAAGCAAAGCCACTGTAAATTTCGGGGTCGTAGCCGCCGTTGCGCAGCACGGTAGGATGAACCATCCCGCAGCCCAAAATTTCAAGCCAGCCGGCGTATTTGCACATGCGGCAGCCTTTGCCATCGCACAAAAAGCACTGCACGTCCATCTCCGCCGAAGGCTCGGTGAAGGGGAAATGGCTGGCGCGGAAGCGTGTTGGCCGGCCGGCTCCGTACAGGCGATGGGCAAAGTTAATGAGCGTGCCTTTCAAATCGCTAAAACGGATGCCTTTGCCCACGGCCAGCCCTTCAACCTGGTGGAACTGGATTTCGCTGCGGGCGGTAATCTGCTCGTGGCGATAGCACATACCCGGCAAAATCACGCGGATAGGTTCCGGGAAGTATTCGCGCATCACCCGCACCTGCCCCGGCGAGGTGTGTGTGCGCAGTAGCACATCCGGGTTGGTGGTGTAAAAGGTATCCTGCATTTCCCGGGCGGGGTGGTGCGGCGGGAAGTTAAGCAGTTGAAAGTTCATTTCGTCGGTTTCAACATCGCGGCTGCGGTACACCTGAAAGCCCATATCGGCCCAAATCTGGTAAATGCGGCGCAGGGTTTGGGTGCTGGGGTGCAGCCGGCCGCGGTTGACCGGCCGGCCGGGCAGGGTCACATCGAGCGCGCCGGCGGCCATATTTTGTTCCAGCTCGGCGGCTTTGATAGCCTCGGCTTTAGCCTCAAACGCGGCTTCCAGCTCTTTTTTTAACTGGTTGGCCCGCTGGCCAAACTGCGGGCGTTCTTCTTTGGGCAGCTCGCCCACCCGGCGCAGCATGCCGGTAATTTGGCCGTTGCGACCAATGGTACGCCGCTGCCAGTCATCGAGCGCATCGCCGCTGGCCAGCCGGTCAAGTTCGGTGCGGGCGGCGGTGGCAAGTTGTTCTAGTTGGTCAAGCATACGCTTCTCTCCTTAAAAGCAGGGGGTTGGGAATTAGGAGTTAGGGATTAGGCAGAATTCTTTTCAAAATAACAATATTCCCGGCTCCTGATTCCTGGTATATTAGTACAGCTTGAACTATCTCACAAAACAAAAAGGGCGCGACCTGGTGGAGTCGCGCCCTGTGTGACCGATTGGGATTAAACGTCAATCACCGGCAGGTGCGCGACCTCCGGTAAAGCTAAAGAAAAAGCTAAACAAATACGCAACGCTGGCGGCTGCGGCGGCTCCAAGCGTGAGCAGCCAGATCAGATTATCTTTTTGATGGTTGTAAGATTGGGCCATCACTTTGACTTTGTCCTGATTTTTGAGCAAACGTGCGTATCGTTTAGACATTTACAGTTTCCTTTCCGCTAATTTCAGACATAGTATCACAAGCAGGGGGCCGAGTCAACCCTTTTTAAAATTACAGTTTGATTACGGCCCCGGCTGCGACTGCCCTCAATTGCCGGCAGATTAGCTCAGCCCGTATTTTTTGCGCAAAAAGGTTTCGGCCGATTGCTTGAACAGCAGGTACAACAGCAAATCTTTGTGGGTTTTGGCAAAGGGCAGATCGTACTCGTCTTCCATTACCGGCGTCAGGTACGAGGCCGCCCGGTACTTGAGCGGCTGTTCGTTACCGCCGAGCACCAGTTTCACCACCTCTGGATTGCAGGGGGCAGGCGTGCGGCCAAATTCACCCTTGAGAATCATGCGGAAGGGATCGGACACCAGTTTGTAGCGGCCGCCCATAATCACGTTAAACGCGGCCTGCGAGCCGATAATCTGGCTGGTGGGGGTGACCAGCGGCACGTAACCGGCATCGGCGCGCACCGATGGGATTTCGGCCAGCACTCTGTCCATGGCCTCAAGCTGGCCCATTTCTTTGAGCTGGTTGTGCAGGTTAGAGAGCATCCCGCCCGGCACCTGCGCCTCAAAGATTTTGTCATCAAATTTGGGATAACCCAGCCCCAGCAACAGGTTGCGCATCAGCGGGATGGCCTGTTCAATGGCGGCTTTGTCTTGTTTGGCCACCAGTTCAATGATCTGGTTGACCTGTTTGCGATCCACATCCTCGTAGCGGACGGGGCGATAGAATTTGCCGTATTGGGGAATAACGGCCTTCAGTTCCTCAAAAATTTTGAACAATTCGGCCTGAGCTTTGAGGATTAACCCTTTGTCAAGGCCGGGGTCAATGCCCATTTCTTCGGCAAAGACAATCATCACCTCAATGGGCGGGTGCGATGTACCGCCGGCAAACGGGGTAACGGCGGTGTCGATGTAATCAATCCCCTGCTGCAAGGCGATAACCGCGTTCAGTTCGGCCACGCCGGTGGTGCTGTGGCTGTGCATGGCAATTGGCAGCGAGGTTGTGGCTTTGAGCGCCTTGAACAGGTCAAAAGCGTCGGTGGGATAGAGCAGCCCGGCCATATCTTTGACAGCCAGTTGATCGGCGCCCATCGCTTCCAGCTTTTTGGCAAAATCCACAAAATATTCGGTGGTGTGCACCGGGCTGGTAGTGTAAGAGAGCGCCCCTTCAACCTTGCCACCGTAGGCTTTGGTAGCCAGAATTGAGATTTGCAGGTTGCGTTCGTCGTTGAGCGCATCAAAAATGCGCATAATGCCCACGCCGGATTCAACGGCTTCGCGCACAAACGAGATAACCAGATCATCCGCGCCGGGCTGGTAACCAAATAAATTCTGGCCGCGCAGCAGCGCCCGGATTTTTTCGCCGCCACCGAGCGCTTTTTTGAACGTGTCCAGTCGCTCCCAGGGGTCTTCATTTAAAAAGCGGATACAACTATCCAGCGTAGCTCCGCCCCACAACTCCAGCGCGGCAAAGCCGGCATCGTTGATCATAGGCAAAACCCGCATCGCCTGCGGGGTGGTCATCCGGGTGGCAGCCAAACTCTGGTGTCCGTCGCGCAGGGTCACATCGACAAACTGCGGCGTTCCCCGTCGTTGGGACGCTGATTTCGATTCCAATGGTGTGCTCATATTTGACCAGTCCTTCTTTATTATTAGGGAGATGAGAAAGCAAAATATCGCCGCCTATGGTACTACTTTAAGTACCTTTTTTCACCAACAAAAATTATATAAACTTTTTGCGGTGATAAGCGTCGACTGATAATACCACAGCCATCTTTTATGAGCCAAAAGAACGCGCTTCGGAGTGTTTACTGTTATCAAATCCTAGAAATTGCTTCGATCTACCCTATATCTAGTGGACAAATAGATTGAAACACAATATATCATAGAACAAATTTGCTTTTTTAAGGTTTATTCCCCGAAAACCTCTTGTCATTCATTGCGGCTGTGCTAAAATAACAAATGCATTAGGTGCAAAATTCAGCCCCCAAAAACCTGTCGAGCAGTATTCTGCGCTGAAAGTAAACCAGACTCTGAGAGTTTAGTTTTCTTTGCCGCAGCCTATTATGAAAGACAGAAAAAAAGCTGAATTTTTTAATTTAACAGAAAGTCTTTTGTTTTGTAAGGACAGGGCAAAAAAGCGCGATGGTGTTATATCATCTTTGCGTTTTGAGCCCTTTTTTTGTTTAAATTTTTTGGCACCAACGGAGGTTTTTGTGCAGCGTGATTCAGTGCTTGATTTTCCGTACACGGTTGCTCCAGCGCTGTTACGGGAAAATCGCCCGCATTTGTTTACTGCACCCATCGACGATTATATTGTCTACAATGAGACACCTGATGATACGGGGGCGAGCGATGGCTGCTAACATCACAGCTCGACAGCGGGAGTTAGGAGATTTTTACGACTGGGTTTTTAAACGCGCCGCCTTTTTAGAAGCACAAAAGGCTGCTGCTGCGGGCAGTTTGGCGAATGACCTGCCGGCAGGGCGAGATGCCACTACTACCGTAGCTGGTAACAATGAAATTCAGACGGTGTCCGTGGATAAAGAAAACGGAGACACCCAAGAACACTCGGCGGCTGAAAGCGGTTAGTTTTAAATCAACGCTACTTCTACCCTGCACCGCTTAACAAACAAGGATTCCTCTCGGAATCCTTGTTTACTTTTGCGTGAGCTTTTTCCGTGACCAACGTAGCGCATGATGGCAGATGTTACGCAAACAAAATGGCAATTTGCTGATTTCCCTCTGAGTGGATAACTATTCGATGGCAAAACGATTCTTGCAAGAACCAAATGACAAATATCACCCGAAAGTAATGACAATTAACGCTGGTCAATAATACTCAATATGTGATATACTTGAAACCAAAATAAAAAAGCCCCGCTCACGTCGGGGCTTAAGTTTGCCGACCAGGCAGCGCGCGCCCAATCGGAACAGTGCTGCTATTGTACGTTCAACGCGCGGCCCGGTCAATCCCGGCGCGCGTTTTTTTATTTTGGAGAACTTGATGGCTACCCCCAACAACAACCTCGATTTTGAAACTGAATTGTGGCAGACCGCCGTTAACCTGCGCGGCACCGTGGCCCCGGCCGAGTACAAAAGCTACGTCCTGCCGCTGGTTTTTATGCGCTACCTCTCCCTGCGCTACGAGCAGCGCTACACCCAGCTAAAAATGGAGTTGAAAGAGCCGCGCAGCCCTTACTACACCGGCGACCCGGAGATGGACCAGTTCTTTTTAACCGACCCCAGCGAGTACACCAAACACAATGTGTTGCTGGTTCCGGCGGAAGCCCGCTGGTCATATTTGCGCCAGCACGCTTACGCCGATGACATTAAAATCAAGCTTGATGCGGCCCTGCGCGCGCTGGAAGAGCATAACCCCCGCCTGGCTAACCTGCTGCCGCCGCTGTACGCCCGCAGCAACCTCACCGTCGACCAGGTGGCCGGGCTGATTAATCTTTTTTCCAAAGACAAATTCGAGCGGCCCGACGGTTCCGACCTGTTGGGGCGGGCCTATATGTACTTCATCGCCAATTTTGCCAGCACCGAGGGCAACCGGGGCGGTGAGTTTTTTACCCCGCTGTCCATTGTCCGGCTGCTGGTGGAGATGCTGGCTCCCCGCCAGGGGGTGGTGTTTGACCCGGCGGCCGGCTCCGGCGGAATGTTTATCCAGGCCGAGGCTTTTACCCACAACCGCCACAGCCTCTCGTTCTACGGTCAGGAAAGCATCGAAACCACGCTGCGCCTGGGCAAAATGAACCTGCTGATGCACGGGCTGGATGGCGACATCAAGTTGGGTAATTCGCTGCTAAACGACCAGTTCCCCGCCCTCCGCGCCGACACTATCATCACCAATCCCCCCTTTAACCTGCGCTGGGACGCCGACAAGCTGGACGACAAGGACGCCCGGCTGAACATCGGCTACCAAAAGGGGCAGGTGACCGCCGGCAACGCCAATTATATGTGGCTGATGCACTACCTGTACCATTTGGCCGATGGCGGCACCGCCGGCACGGTGATGGCCAACGGGGCGATGACCACCAATCAAACCGCCGAAAAGCAAACCCGCACCGCCCTGATTGAGGAGGGCTACATTGATTGCATTGTGCAACTGCCCGACAAGCTGTTCCCCAGCACCGGCATCCCCTGCTGCCTCTTTTTTCTCAGCAAAAACCGCAGCGGCACCCACGGCCGCCGCGCCCGCCGCGAGGAAATTTTGTTTATTGACGCCCGCCAGTTGGGGCAGATGCTCAACCGCCGCCAGCGCCAATTGACCGCCGCCGAGATTGGCCGCATTGCCGCCGCCTACCACGCCTACCGCAGCCCCGGCGAAGCCCTGCCCGATGAAGCCGGCTTTTGCCGGGTAGCCCCGCTGGCCGAGGTGCGCCAGCACGATTATAAGCTGACCCCCGGCATTTACGTGGGCACCCAGGCCGATGACGCGGACGACGAACCCTACGAGGAAAAGATGCCCCGCTTGACCGACGAACTGCGCGACCTGTTCACCCAATCCGATGAATTGCAGGCGGCCATTCTGGCTGATTTGGAGGGGTTGGTGTGATACGACCATTTGAATTTGACGGCCTCATCGGGGCGCAAACCGTTGTCGGCGTTGGGGCGAGGCAATTCGGATTGCACGCCCATTTGCCATACCATCACCGCCCCGAATTGCCTCGCCCCTACAGCAACAGGATTCTGGCTGATTTGGAGGGGTTGGGGTGAGACAAAATGAAAAACAAACGGCGCTAATGAATATTGATGGTGGCGTAGGGGTGAGGCGGGTCGGAAGGTTGATCCGGTCGCAAACAGCAATTGCGCCGACCTGCCTCACCCCTACCCGGCTGGCTGATTTGGAGGGGTTGGTGTGAGTGAATTTCCCAGCGATTGGAAAATGTTGTCACTTGAAAAGAGTATGGCAGCAATCATCGATTATCGAGGTAAAACCCCCGGAAAAAGTGATAGCGGTGTTCCACTTATTACTGCAAAAATTGTAAAGAACGGTCGGATAAATTTTGATGATAAGCTTGAGTTTATTCCTTGTGAAATTTACGATTTTTGGATGAATCGTGGGTTACCTGAACCCGGTGATGTTGTAATGACGATGGAAGCCCCGTTGGGTGAAGTCGCTCAGCTTGATGCTCGCAAAGTTGCGCTCGGTCAACGGTTAATAACGCTTCGGGGAAAACCTGATTTACTTGATAACAACTTTCTTAAATACCTAATGCTGTCTGCGTTTGTGCAAAACCAAATCCACGCAAGAGGAAGCGGGACAACGGTAATCGGGATAAAACAGAGTGAACTCCGCAAAGTAACACTTGCCCTCCCCCCCCTCCCCACCCAGCGACGGATTGCCCAAATCCTGGGCCGGCTGGATGACAAAATCGAGCTGAACCGGCGCATCAACCGCACCCTCGAAGCGATGGCCCAGGCCCTCTACCGCCACCACTTCGTCGAGTTCGGCCCCTACCAGGACGGCCCGTTCATCGACAGTGAGTTGGGTTCGATACCGGAGGGGTGGGCGGTAGGAACGGTTGAAGATATTATTGAACTTGCTTATGGGAAGGGGCTACCGCAAAAGACACGTATTCCTGGCCCTTATCCTGTTTTTGGTTCAAGCGGGCAAGTAGATAACCACAAAGAATTCTTTGTTAAAGGGCCGGGAATCATTGTTGGCCGAAAAGGAACGATTGGAAGTCTTTATTTGACGAGAGAAAATTTCTGGCCGATTGATACCACATATTTTGTTATTCCAAAACGCAAAGTCTATTCGTTGGAATACATTTATCAGTTGTTAAGCGGGTTAGGTCTCGAAAATAGGAGGGTTGGACCAGGAAAAGCTGGTTACGGGAAGGTTACGAGTGGGTTACGTTTAAGCGTAACCAGGTTACGCTTGAGGGTGAGTGAAGCGACACCGTTGAATGGGTCATTAACAACTGAATTTAGG
>JAJVIM010000029.1:159445-203196 GCA_022071955.1 Anaerolineae bacterium | reverse complement strand
CCGGGCCGGGTTACAGTGACAGCGCCCGGCGCCGCCAGCGGCTGCTCACCCACGCTCAAATCGCGCGGATACGACTCGGCGTGGCCGGCCAGCCCCAACTGCTCCAGTAGCAGGCGCGGCGCGATGGGCGCGCGCTCGGGCGACAGGCCGTGGTTGCGCAGGGTAACGTGCAGCTCATCGATGACGTGATCGGCAAACAGCAGCGCGCCGGGGTTTTGCGGCAGATAGCCCACCTGCCGGCAGATGTCGGCCACGTCCCGGCCGGTCACGTCCCGGCCATCGACCCAGATTTGGCCCCGGCGCGGTGCGGCCAGGCCCACCAGCGATTTGAGCAACGTAGTTTTGCCGGCCCCGTTGCGGCCCATCAGCGCCACAATTTCGCCGGGCCACACCTGCATGTCGATGCCCTGCACCACGGCCTGGCCATCAAATGCCACCTCAACCTGTTTGGCCTGCAAATAAGGCTCGCCGCGCTGCGCCGGCGCGCCGGCTGGCCGGGTAACCACTGCCCGGCCGTTGAGCCAGCGCTGGCTGTGGCGGCGGCCCTCTTTGATGGTCAGCGGCAGCGGCTGCCAGCCCAACCGTTGGGCCAACTGCACCAGCGGCGGCTGCAACTCAATGTGCGGCAGGATTTCGGCGGGCGGGCCATGCCGCACGCCCGAGCCATCGGCGGGCAGGTAAAGCAGTTGGTCAACAAAGGGCAGCACCCGCTCCAGCCGGTGCTCGGCCAGCACAATTGTTAACCCCAGATCCGTGTTGAGCCGCACCAGCGCCTGCAACACATCCTCCGCCGATTTGGGGTCAAGCTGCGAGGTTGGTTCATCGAGCACCAGCACCTGCGGCCGCAGCGCCAGCGCCGCGGCAATGGCTACCCGCTGTCGCTCGCCGCCGGACAGGGTGTCGAGCCGCCGCCGGCGCAGCGCCGCCAGATCGAGCAAATCCAGCACTTCTTCCACCCGGATGCGCATTTCCTGGGGCGGCATGGCCGCGTTTTCCAGCGCAAAGGCCAGCTCGTCCTCCACCCGGTCCATCACAAACTGCGCTTCGGGCGTTTGAAAGACAAAGCCAACGTGCCGGCTCATCACTTTGGGCGACGCCGCCACCGGGTCAAGCCCGTTCACGGTGATGCGTCCGCTGAGCGACCCGCCGCTAAAATGGGGCGTCAGCCCGTTGAGGCAGCGCAGCAGCGTGCTTTTGCCGGCGCCGGACGGGCCGACCAGCAGGGCAAACTCGCCGGCGGGCAGGTGCAGGCTAACATCGGCCAGCGCCGGCTGCGCCGCGCCGGGATAGGTAAAACTCACCTGTTCAAAATGGATCATGGGCTAATCCTGTAAAAATAGGAGTCAGGAGTCAGGAATTAGGAATTAGGGGTTGGGAGACTCCTGACCTGGCTTCTAAAAGTTTGCGTCTAAAGTTCAATTTTTCATTGTTGGCGTTGAACCCCGGTTCCGTCGGACTCCTGTAAAAATCAACGAATTACGAATTACGTTTTACGCAACACAAACTTAAAACTCAAAACTCATCACTCACTAAACTCACCGAACTCACCCGCCACTCGCCCCACGCCGGAACCAGCAGCCCCAGCGTGGCCGCGGCCAGCAGCGGTTGCACCGTCGGCCAGCTTAACTGCGGGTAGGGGTAGTAAAAAATCGATGACCGATCCAGCGCCGGCCCCGGCACAACAAACGCCAGCCCGGCCAGCAGCGCCCCGGCCACCAGCGCCCAATCAGCGCCAGCCCAGCGCCGGGAACGATAGCTGGTATGCGGCGTCTGTCGCCCCAGCCAGACCAGCACAGCCGCCACCAATCCGACCCCGCTCACCAAAACCAGCCCGCCGGTCGTTGGAATATTCCACACCAGGCGCAGCAGCCAGCCGGCCAGCAACAGCACTAATCCCACCAGCAACGCGCCTTTGGCCCGATTATCGGCACGGGCGCTGCCGGCGCTGGCAAAACCGCGGGCGGTCATCGCTTCGGCCAGTTGCAGCGCCCGTTCCAGCCCGCCCACCAGCAGCGGCAGCAGCAGCGGCAGCCAATCGCGCAGGCCGCGCAGCCGGTGGCCGCGCACCGCCTGCGCCTCGCGGATATCGTGGTACTGGCGCAGGGTGACCGGCACAAACGTTACCGCAATGGAAATAATGATCGCCACCGGGTAAAACGCGCGCGGCACCAGCCGGACCATCTCCCGCACCGGCACCGCCCGGTTAAACACCGAAAAAGCAGCAAACAGGCCGGTCAGCACCAATCCGTTGAGCGCGCCGTACACCAGCGCCTCCAGCGTCACCGGCCCGCCAAAAAATGGAATCACCTCCGGCATTGAAAAAAGCAAGGTGTTACCAAAATGGACGGTTGCCGCATTGAACAGCGCCGAAAAAGCCACGACCACCAGCCCAAAGCGGCCAATCGACAGCGGCGCGAGGGCGGAACCATCGGCCTGAGTGCGCACTGCGGCAAAGACCACGGCAATCCAGGCCAGCACCAGCCCCACGTACCACGGGTTGCGGGTGGTGGATAAGATGACCAACACCGCGCCAACCCAAACCAGCCAGGCCGCGGCGTGCCTCATGCCTCGCCTCTGGCGGGCAGCGGCCGGTACTCAAACGTGAAACGGCGGTGAAATCGACGCAGCGCGGCCAGCGTTGGCCGCCCCAGTGCCAGCATCAGGACCACGTTGCCCAGCGAACGGGCCACGTCCCACACCAGCGAAGTGGTCACATAAAACAGGGCGTAGCGCCGCCCAATTTCCGGCAGCGAAATGCCCGGCTCCCAGTACTGGCTGGCCGGGCCGGTGGCAAACGGCCAAAACCAAATATTCATCACCGCGCCGTAAAGCAGCCCCCACAGCCCGCCAAACAGGGCCAGCACCAGCACCTCGCGCCGCCGGCCCTCGCCGTTGAGCAGCCAGACCGAAGGCCGGCACAGCGGCGCGGTCAGCCCCACCCAGCCGGCGGTGAACATTTGATAGGGCAGCCACGGCCCCACCAGCCCGGTCAGCAGCGACGACACCAGCAGCGTCAGCGCGCCCATCAAAAAACCAAAACGCGGCCCAAAAATGTAGCCGGCGGCGATGATCAAAAAGAAGATAGGGCTGAAGCCGCCCGGCAGCGGAAACGCCGCTTCAATAAAGCGCAGCATCGAGTTGAGCGCCACCAGCATGCCCAGCAGGGCAATCAGCTTGGCACTGGTAGCCTGGCCCTGCACTTCCAGCAAAAGCACCACAAAACAAACGCCCACCAGCAGCGTCAGCAGCAGCGGCGAATCGCCGGCGTGGGCCTGCCCGCTCATTAAAGCCGACTGCCGCACCACCGGCAGCCAAAACGGGTACAGAAAAGCCACCCCGCCGATGAGCGTACTGACCACAAACAGGGCGGCGCTGAGCGCGTGCTGTTTCATCGGCGGCCGCCTTTGAGCCACCAGGCCACCCACCCGGCCACCAGCAGCGCCAGCGGGGCCAGCACAAACAGGCCGACCGCCCCGGCAACGCCCACGTACCACAGCACCCTGCCGCCACTTTTCGGCGCGGTTTCGGCGGTGATGGCGAAGCGGCGCGGCGCGGGCGCTTCGGCCGGCGCGGCCGCAGCGGCCGTTGCCGGTGGGGCGGTGGGAGCGGCAACCGCGATTTCAGTGGCGGGCGGCAGGGTAGTGGCGGGCGGCAGCGGCGCGGCGGTGACGGCCAGCGTCAGCTCGGCGGATTTTTCACCGCCGGGATACACCGCCCGCAGCCGAAAGGTTTGGGTTTGGGCCGGGCAGACCGACGTTGTGGCTTGCGGCGCAACCGGCGCATCGGCCAGAAACACGGCGCTGGCGTTTTCAACGCGCCACGACAGGTTAGTGCAGGCCCCCGCCGGCAGCGAGAGCGAGGCCGCACTAAAACTGATGACCGGCTCCGGGGCGGAAGTCGCCGCCGGGGTATCGGTTGGGGGAGCGAGTGCGGCCGGTGCGGCCGGCGCGGCCGGCGCGGGATTTGTGGGCGGGGGCGCGGCAGCCGCGACGACCGCCGGAGTCGGCGGCGCGCTGACGGTGATGGAAACGGTGGCGCTGATTTCGCCGCCCTCGTTTTTGGCCACCAGCGTGTAAACCGTGTTTTCGGCGGGGGTTACGCTGATGCTCCCCGGCGAAACCACGCCCTGTTCCTGGCCGTTGTAACGCAGATAAGCCGCCGTAGCCCCGGACAAATCCCAGCTCAACTGCACCGGCTGGCCGGCCACAACGGTGGTTTGATTGGCGGCAAAATTGTGAATGACCGGCCTGGCCACGGGCGTGGGCGTGTGGGTCGGTGCGGGGGTGGGCGTGTCAGTAGGCAGAGGGGTGGCGGTGCTGGTGGGCGGCGGGGCGCAAACGTCATCGAACTTTACCGCCGGCGGTTTGGTGCCGCCGCTGCCGATGGCGCCTTTGCCCCAAACCCAGCCCTGCACATCGCCATTTTTTACTTTGAAGTTGGCCGCACCCAGCCCGGAATACTGCCAGTTGCCGCCCTGTTGATACCAGTACGACCAATAAACGCACGAGTCGCTGGACTTGCACTGGCAAAAACAATCGTCAGCGGGATAGGTGCAGCCCTCGCCATCAAGCCGGCAGACCGCGCCGCCCATGCCGCTGCCGGCATCGACGTTTAAATCCAGGCCGGAGCGCTGCAGCACGGCCATGCCCGTGATCTCGCTTTCAGAAAATTCAACGCACTGCCGGTTGATGTCGCCGTTGGCGTGAACTACCACCAGCGCCACCCGGTTGGCGCTGTCGGCCTGCACCAGCGTTCCACCGAGCACCGCCAACAGCAGCGAGACGGCCAGCGCCGGCCATTTGAGGTTTATTTGGACGCGCCCCATTTGAGTAAAATGGCGGAGAAAGTTGGGGGGAACTCCCCCCCAAGCCCCCCGGCCGGCGGCGCTCCAGTTGATTTTTCGCATGCTCCCGCCCCCTTTCCGCCGCGCTACGAACCGGCCACCACCAGCGGCAAATAAATCAGAGCCAGCTCACCAAACAGGCCAAACTGGGTGAGGTGAGTGATGGTCAGCACCAGTTCGTTGGCTGCCGGGTTGCGCGCCACCACGGTGATGCCGTCGCTGGCCCACTGGCTGCCATCCCAGTAAAACAGTTGCAGCGAGTCTTCGTCGCCAACGATGTCGGCGTTGGTGTATTTGAGGGTCAGCGTTACCGGCTGGCTAAAGTTAAAATCGGGCTGGTCGATGCCGCCCTGCCGCGCCCGCAGCGAAAACACCTGCCCGGCAAAACCAAACAGGGTTGGCGAGACCGCGGCCGTGGTGGTTGGCGGCGCGGCGAACGGTTCAAGAATCAGCTCGGTGGGCGTGAGCACCGCCCCGGCCGGCACGGTTACGGTCAACACCCGGCCGGTGGGGTCGGCGTAGGCCAGCTCACCGCCGCTGGTCTGATCGACGGCGACAGCCGGTTGGCTGGGCGCAAACGGGTAAATTCGATTGGCCAGCGCGGGGATGGCCTGCGCGCTGGAATAAAAACTGTCGCTGCCAAAAAATTGAAAAAGACCGGCGCTGTTTTGTTCGGCCAGCAGCGCATCGAGCGGCGTCTGCCCGCCCCTGTCCCACGGCCCGCCGGGGCCAACATTTTCGCCCAGCGCCAGCAGCGCCTGATAAACCAGCGCCGTGGAGTTGGGGTTGGCCGGGTTGACGGTATCCCACGCCGGCCGCCAGCCGCCGCCGGCCAACTGCGTGTCAGAAAGATAACGGGTGGCGCTGATGATGGTAGTCGCGTTGGTGGGCACGCCGCTGGCCAGCAGGGCCATAATCGCCACGCCGGTCTGGTCGGGGTCGTCAAAATTGCCGGCGGCGGTTTGCTGGCCGGTAAGCCACTGGGTAACGGTCAGCGGTACGGTTTGCGAGGCGGCGCGCAGGGCCAATATCGACATCGATTGGCCGTAGGTATCAAAGTTGCCCACAAATTGGCCGGTGGGTGAAAGCTGGTGGGTGAGGCTGATGACAAAATTGTGACCGGCAAAGTTTTGGGGGTCGCGCCCGGCGGCGGTTAGCGCCAGAATCACTTTGGCCGCCCCGCCGCTACTGCTGCCGGCAAATTGCGCCACACCGGTAATCTGCCGGGTCATCCAGTCCATTGGGCTGGCGAGCTGGCCGGGGTAGGGAATGTTGGGGTTGTAGCCGGCCGCGGCAATGGCCAGAATCGCGTCGGCGGTGCCGTCAACGTTGGAGGGGGCGACGTTTGCGCCATTACTGAAACTGGTAAAGCCGCCGTCGCTGTTTTGGTAGGTGGTTACCAGCGCCGAAAGCGCCTGAGTCAGCGCCTCGGTTTGGGTGGAAAAAGCCGGCGCGCCGGTCGGCGCGGCCAGGCCGGGGCGAGCGGGCAGCAGCAAAAATGCGCCGGCCAGCAGCAGTATTCCGGCCAAAACTGCCCCGATTTGCTTAAAAACTTTACTATTGGTCATGTGGATCCCCCTATTTTTGCTAAAAATTTTGTGGTTGGCCCACGCAGAAAAAGTGGTGGTCCCGGGGTAACCCACAAAAAAAGCCCCCCTACGCAGAGTAGGGAGGCTATGATGGTTCCTGAGTCGCCGCACCATGCCTTGATCCGCGAAGGCTGTGTGTGTCGTTTCTGGCGGGCGACCTGGCTTCATTTCAGTGAACAATTATCAATTATCAATTATCAATGAACAAAGGTTTTAATTATTACCCGTCTTCATTGCCTAATTGTTAATTGCTCATTGTTCATTGTTCATTGAAATGTTACAGTTGCGCGACAGCGCCGGACTCTCACCGGCTTCGCCGTTACCTTCCGTACCATCCGGGGTACGGAAACCTGAAACGCATATTGAACTATTGGCCCGTAGCATAAATCCGCCGCGAGAATTTGTCAAGTCCCAATTTATCCCGCCAAGTACGGCCACAGCCCTTTGAGCAAAATAGCCAACCCCAGCAGCGTGACCAGCACCGCGCTGAACAACGGCAGCAGCGTTTGCCAGCGCTGGCCGGCCCGGCTCACCCCATCGAGCAATGATTTGGCCCGCACCAGCAAAATGCCGATCACAATCAGTACCACGGCCAGCCCAAAACTAAACGCCACCACCATGCCCAACCCCAGCAGAATCCGGTTGAGGCCAACCGCAATCAACATAATTCCCAATGCCTCCGGGCAGGGCACCAGCCCGCCGGAGATGCCCAACGCCAGCAAATCGCGCAGGCTGACTCGGTCAGGGAGTTCGTGGTGATGATGAGCGTGACCGTGGTGGTCGTGGTCGTGATGATGATCGCGACCGTGGTGGTCGTGATCGTGGTGATGATGGTGGTCGTGGTCGTGGTGGTCGGCTTCTCCGCGGCGATACTCGCGCCAGCGATTCCAGATGAGCTGCCCGCCAATCCAAACCACCAGCAGCCCGGATAGCACTTCCAGCGCCGGCGCCAACACGTTGGGCACAATAAACCGGCTGGCCAGCAACGCCAGCAGTCCAATCACAATCACCGAGGCGGTATGCGTCACCGTTACAATCCCGCCGAGCGTGATCGCGTGGCCCACCGTGCCCCGGCTGCCGATCAAATAGGCGGCCACCAGCGTTTTGCCGTGACCCGGCGTGAGCGCGTGCGCCCCACCCAGCACCACCGAAACCGCCAGCACCAGCCCCACCAGCCACGGCGACAAATTGGGCCGGTACAGATAGTCGGTGAGCCATTTTTGGCCGGCGGTGGGCGCGCCAGTGGGCAGTTCAACCGGGACGGGCTGCGCCGCCGGCGGCGGGCCGGCAGCAGAGGCGGCGGCAGTCACCGCAAAATCCAGGGCCAGGCTTTGCTGCAGCACATCTCGCTGCTGGTGGGCAAGCTGCACCTGCTCCGGGTTTTCGCTGATGGCGCTGACTACGTACACACTGCGCACCGGCGCGTGGTTATTTTTGTAAAAGAGTTGGCGCTGGCCCGGCCCGGCGGGAGGAATATCGGCGTGCAAAAACATGCGCAGCACACCCACCCCAGCCCGCATATCCAGCGGCGAAGAAAATTCGTGGCTGTCCGGGTGCAGCGGCGCAGCCACGCCGTCAATTTGAAAGGTTACATCAGCCAAAAACCGGTCGATGTACCCCTGCGCCTCCGCTTCGGAAATCCGGTCGTCGGCGTCGGTATCGATCAGCGCCAGCACCTGCGGCGCTACCAGCACTCCGGTATACAATTCGACAACAAAGCTGACCCGGTCCGGCCCCACGGTGAGAAACGTAACCTGATAAAACTCGTCCAACGGATGGGCGCTCGCCGGGCCGCCGGCCGCCGGCAGCAACGCCAGCGCCAACAACAGGCCGATGACTTTTGTACGGGACAATAATCGCACGCCGGGATTCTCCTTTCCTCCCAAGCTGATTTTACCGGGATTTGGCTCGCCGGCAAACCCAGATTTAGATCAAACACCGCTTTGACAATTTATTTCAAAAAACCCATAATTAGCCCCACAGGTCACCGCTATGCAAACCCATCTTGAATTTTTTAACCAGCTTGCCCCGCGTTGGGACTCAATGCGCTCGCCCGAACGATTGCGGCAGATTGAACGCCTGCTGGATCGGTTTAAGTTGACGTGGCAGAGCGCGCCATCGATTTTGGATGTTGGCAGCGGCACCGGCCTGCTGCTGCCGCTGCTGCAAGCCTACGCCCCTGCCGCCCGGATTGTCGGCCTTGATCTGGCGCAGGATATGCTCAGCCGGGCCAGAGGCCGCGCCGGCAGCGCGGCGCTGCTCCAGGCCAGCGGGCAACATTTGCCGCTGGTCGAGGCTTCGTTCAAAGTGGTTATTTATCACGCCGTGCTGCCCCATTTACTCAACCCGCCGGCGGCCCTGGCCGAAGCGCAGCGAGTGCTCCAGCCCGGCGGCACGCTGCTCATTTTTCACGAAATCAGCCGGGCCGAGGTCAACGCCATTCACCGGCAAGTGGGCGGGGCCATTGCCGCCGATCACATGCCGTTGCCCACCGAACTGCGCGGCTGGCTGGTGCAGGCCGGGTTTACCGCCATCCATCTGGAAGACGCGCCCTCTCACTTTTTGGCGGCGGCGCAAAAGGAATAACCCTATGGGAAACATTCTGGTTGTTGAAGATGAAGTCAGCATTCAAACGGTTATTCGCACTTATCTGGAAAACGAAAACTACCTTGTGCGCTGCGTAGACAACGGGCCGGAGGCGCTCGAAACCGCCCGCCAGTTTGAGCCGGACCTCATCATTTTAGATTTGAACCTGCCCGGCATGGACGGCATGGAAGTGGCCGCCCGGCTGCGGCGCGAATCTGATGTGTATATTTTAATGCTGACCGCCCGCACCGAAGAAGCCGACCGGGTGGCCGGGCTGCGCCTCGGCGCAGATGATTATCTGACCAAACCCTTTAGCCCGCGCGAACTGGTGGCCCGGGTGCAGGCAATTTTGCGCCGCACCCGCCGCGACACCGCCCCGCCCGGCAACACCCTTTGTTTTGGCCACGTTTGCATTGATCCCGACCAGCACGAAGCCTGGACACCGGACCAGCCCATCGACCTGACCACCACCGAATTTAAAGTACTGCTGGAACTGGCCCGCCACGCCAACCGGGTGCTCACCCGCGACCAGCTCATTGACCGGGTGTGGGGGCTGGATTTTTACGGCACCGACCGGGTGGTGGATGTGTACGTGGGCCAGGTTCGGCGCAAGCTGGAGCAGGTGACCGGCGCCAGTCTCATTCAGACGGTGCGCGGCGTGGGTTACAAATTTGTGGATGAGCGGCAATGAAATTTTGGCGACAGCTCAAATGGCGGATTATCGCTGGGCACATGCTGGTGGTTATTGTGGGCGTGCTTATGCTCTCGCTGATGAGCGAGTGGCTCATTTTGCGCACCCGGCCGGAGGATTTGAAGCCCCTCGTTGACGCGCTGACCAGCGCCAACACTCCCGCCGCAATTGACGCCAGCACCGCCCAGCTCATCGAAGCCTTTTACCGCGATGCCGTCTCCCGCTCGCTGCTGGTAGCCGCCGTGAGCGCCATCCTGGCCGGGCTGTTAACCGGCGCTTTTTTGGCCCGAGAAATTTTGCAGCCGCTCAACCAGCTCACCACCGGCAGCCAGCGTATTGCCCAGGGCCGCTACTCAGAACGGGTAACCATCCCCAGCAGCACCGAGCTGGCCGTGGTTGCCACCAATTTTAACCAGATGGCCGAGGCGCTGGAACAGGTAGAACTGACGCGGGTAGCGCTCATCAGCAACGTTATGCACGAACTGCGCACGCCGCTGACCGGGCTGGAAGGTTATCTGGAAGGGTTGATGGACGGCCTGTTTGCCAGCGAACCGGAAACCTTCGCCCTGATGTCGCACGAAGTGCGGCGGCTGAGCCGGCTGGTGGATGATTTGCAGGCGCTCTCAAAAGTGGAGGCCGGGCAAATTTCGCTGCAAATGACCGATTTTGATCTGGTGCCGCTGGTCAGCCGGGTGGTGGCCCAACTCAAGCCGCAGGCCGTGGCCCAATGCCTCAAGCTGGTTGAAAACCAGGCCCAGCCGCAAATTATGGCCTGCGCCGACCCCGACCGCACCGCTCAAATTCTGGTCAACGTGATTGGCAACGCCATCCGCTACACCCCGGAAGAAGGTTGCATTACGGTGAGCGTGCAGATTGCCGACAACACCGCCAGCGTGCGGGTTAGCGATGACGGCATCGGCATCCCAACCGAGGCGCTGCCCTACCTTTTTGAGCGCTTTTACCGGGTTGACCGCTCGCGGGCCCGCAGCAGCGGCGGCTCCGGCATCGGCCTGACCATCTCGCGTCATCTGGCCTGGGCAATGGGCGGCGACCTGACCGCCGCCAGCGATGGCCCCGGCCAGGGCAGCACCTTTACCCTCATCCTGCCGCTGGCCCGCTGAAATTTCTTTACAAACTCCTTACAAACCCCTTATTTTGACCTTACAAGCCCCTGTTATACTGCGAGTGTAACCCAGTCAAAAGGAGAATTTAGCTATGGCACTCGCAGAGGTAACCACCGACGTAAAATCGTTTACCGCACAAGAACTCTACCAGCGCATCATCAACGATGAACCGCTGTTTATTGTTGACGTGCGCAACGAAGAGGATTTTGGCCGCTGGCACGTTGAAGGTCGAAACTCGCTGGAACTGGTCAATATCCCCTATTTTGACTTTATTGAGGACGAAGAAGGCTCGGTGGCCAAAGTTCCGGCCGGCCACGAGGAAATTTTGGTGATCTGCGCCAAAGAAGGTTCGTCCCAGTTTGTAGCCGAAATTCTGCAAGCGCATGGCTTTACCGCCCGCTACCTGGCCGGCGGCATTAACACCTGGGGCAACCTGTATGATGTCCGCGATGTAGCCGGCAGCGATTACGGCCGCATTATTCAGGTAGCCCGCCCGGCCCGCGGCGACCTGAGTTTTGTGATCGTTTCAAACGGGCAGGCGGCCATTGTTGACCCGCTGCGCCACATTGACCATTACCTCACCGTTCTCAGCCAGGCTAACGCCAAACTGACCCACATTTTTGACACCCACGCCCACGCCGACCACATCAGCGGCGGGCCGGCTCTGGCCCAGCAAACCGGCGCCGGCTACTACATGCACGCCTACGACGCCATTCACCCGCTCGATATGCTGCCGGCGGTGATCAGCTACAACCACATCATCGATGGCCAAAAGTTTGAGGTGGGCCACTTCACCGTTGAGGTGATCTGGTTCCCCGGCCACACCCTGGGCCAGGTCAACTACCTGTTCACCGACCCCACCGGCAGCAGTTTCCTCTTTACCGGCGATGGCATCTTCCTCAAATCCTTTGGCCGGCCCGATCTGGGCGGGCAGGGCGAAGCCTGGGCGCCCATTGTTTACGACAGCATTTACCGGCGGCTGCCCAACCGCATCAACCACAACACGCTGATTTTGCCGGCCCACTTTAGTGTAATGAGCGAAGACAACGGCCAGGGCGTGTTTGCTCAAAGCTACGGCTGGGTACTGCAACACAACGACGCCCTCAAATACAGCGACAAGCAGGCGTTTTTGGACTTTGTGCTGAGCCACCTGCCCACCTTTCCGCCAGAATATGTTGAAATCAAACGGGTGAACGCCGGCCTGGTAGTGCCCGACGAAGACAAAGCCAGCGAACTGGAACTGGGCAAAAACATCTGTGCCCTGTCGGATTAAAAGGAGACACAAAAATGACTGTACATTTTGATGAAACATTGGATGTAAAAGGGGCCAAATGCCCCATGCCATTGGTAAAAACCCGCAAAACCATCAACAGCCTGCCGGTGGGCAACGTGCTGCAAGTCATCGCCACCGACCGCGGTTCCGTGGCCGATTTTCAGGGCTGGGCCAAAACCGCCAAAAATGTCGAGTTGCTGGAGCAGGAAACCGTCTCGGAAAACGGCGCAGACCTGTACCTGCATTATGTTAAACGCACGGCTTAATTAACTGTATTGCCAAGGGGGGCAAAATGACAACAAGTAACGGCATCACCAAATTTGCGGAAACAACCGACAGCCAACTGCTGCTGGAGCGAATTGAAGCGCTGGAAGCCCGCGTGCAGCAACTGGAGGCCATGCCGGCCCGCGACATCGAGGACAAATTATCGATGGTTCTTTTCTCCGGCGACCTCGACAAAACCATCGCCGCCTTCATCATCGCAACCGGCGCGGCGGCAATGGGCATGGAGGTGTCAATGTTCTTCACCTTCTGGGGCATTGGCGCGGTCAAAAAGCAAAAAATGTACGATGGCAAAAACCTGCTGGAAAAAGGCTTTACCGCCATGCTACCCGGCAGCACCCAGCAAATGGGCTTGTCGCAGATGAACTTTATGGGGATGGGCGCCAAAATCATCCGCAAATTAATGCGCGACCACGATGTGACCTCGGTGGAAGAATTTGTAGCGATGGCCCGCGAATTTGATGTAAAAATGACCGTATGCGATATGTCCCGCGAACTGCTGGGCATCAAAGATGAAGAGCTGATCGACGGGCTGGAAGTTGGTGGGGTGGCCTCGTTTATGGGCGATGCCGCCACCTCAAAAGTAACTTTGTTTGTTTAGTTTGCCGTCCCAAAGGTGTGACGACTTCATCACTCAACCCGAGTCCCCGGACTCACATCAAAAAGGAGAACTCTCATGTTAAACAGCATCTTTGGTTACCGACGATCCACCCCCGGCTACGGGCCGCAGCGGCAAACCGTCAAACAAATTTCCGTAACCGACTTGTTCGCCGAGTTGCAAAATGGCAGCACGCCGCTGCTGCTCGATGTGCGCTCGCCCGAAGAATACCAGCTTGACGGCCACATCGAAGGTTCGCGGCTGCTGCCCCTGCCCATGCTCATGCAACGCATCGACGAACTGCCGCAGGACAAACAGATTGTCTGCGTTTGCCGCTCCGGCAATCGCAGCCAGGTAGCCTGCGAACAACTGGCGGCGATGGGCTTTACCAATCTGGCCAACCTCTCCGGCGGTATGATCGACTGGCATCGCCACGG
Organism: Anaerolineae bacterium; assembly: GCA_022071955.1. Taxonomy (GTDB): domain Bacteria; phylum Chloroflexota; class Anaerolineae; order 4572-78; family J111; genus J095. The sequence goes on along the minus strand of JAJVIM010000029.1, from coordinate 189,773 downwards.
CTTGCCCAGCAAATAGGAGCCAATAATGACCGAACGCTGTCAGAACCAGGAATTTCAAATGGCCGCCGCCCAGGCTCACCGGCCGATGGCGGAATACCCCATCTCCGACACCCTTGTTCTGGCCGGGCAGCCTGGCCCCACCGATTGGGCCAAACTGGCGCAGCGCGGCTTTACCACGGTGCTCAACATCCGGCAAGACCCGGCCCGCGCCGCCGAACAGGCCCAACTGGCGCAGGCTGCCGGGCTGCGCCACATCCACCTGCCGCTGCCCGCCTACGAACTGGAACCGGAACACATAGCCGAATTTGATCGGGTGATCAGCCAGCCGGACAACGGCAAAATCCTGTTTCACTGCCGCAGCGCCTCACGCACCGGTCTGGTGTGGATGCTCAAACGCACCACCCGCGATGGCTGGACTGCCGAGCAGGCCGAGGCCGAACTGCGCGCCGCCGGTTACGGCGATGACAACATCGACACCTTTCTGTTTTGCGCCGAAGATTATTTTGAACGAACCATCACCCCCAGCTTTGAGCTGCACCCCTCGCCCGCAGGGTGATTGGCCGGGCGAATAAAGGATTAACCCCCACCCCCCGCCCAAGAAAGTTAAGGGGCAGGCAGGTGCTAAGAATGTCATTTTTAACCCCTCCCCCAACCCACCTGTGCCCCGCAGGGGTACTCCCCAAAAATTGGGGAGGGAGAGTGACTGGACGCGTGTGGTTTGGCGCGGTTTTGCCGCGCCAAACCACACGCAAAGAATCTTTTCTCCTCCTTCTCCCTGAGGGAGAAGGGGGTCGGGGGGATGAGGGCGAACCAAAACGCCCATCGGGATTTAACACCTGTCCACCCTTGAAGGAATCCGGCGCACTACTCCCAAATATTCCCAACCGAGGTTTTAATTATGACCACGCTCAATCGCGTAAAAAAACCGGCCGTTTGGCGCAGCGACGCCGCCGGCGGGCCGGCTCGCTATTTCCCGTTTTTAAAATGGCTGCTCCACTACCAGCGCCAGGATTTGGTTGGTGATCTGCTGGCCGGCCTGATTGTCACCATTATGCTGGTGCCGCAGGCTATGGCCTACGCCTTGCTGGCCGGCCTGCCGCCAGAAGTGGGACTGTACGCCAGCATTGTACCGCTGATCATTTACGGCTTGCTGGGCACCAGCCGCACCCTGGCCGTAGGGCCGGTGGCCATTGTCTCGCTGCTGGTGGCTACCGGCGTGGCTCCCCTGGCCGAACAGGGCAGCGCGCTGTACATTCAATTGGCGCTCACCCTGGCTTTGCTGGTGGGGCTGATTCAATTTTTGATGGGCGTGGTGAAGCTGGGTTTTTTGGTCAATTTTCTGAGCCACCCGGTGCTGGCCGGCTTTACCAGCGCCGCGGCCATCGTCATCGGCTTTAGCCAGCTCAAACATCTGCTGGGCATCAGCATGCCCCGCAGCGAAAATTTCATCGAGCAGGTTTTGGCCGCGGTTGAACACGCCCCGGAAACCAACGGGATAACAATGGCCATTGGGCTGGCCAGCATTGCCATCCTCTTTTATTTTAAGAACGGGCTGGGCCGGCTGCTGCGCCGAGCCAGGCTGGCGGAGTCGCTGGTGGTGCCGCTAACCAAAACCGGGCCGCTGGTGGTGGTGCTGCTGGGCACGCTGGCGGTACTGCTGCTGGGGCTGGACAAAACGGCCGGCGTGAAAATTGTGGGCGATGTGCCGGCCGGGCTGCCGCCGCTGAGTTTGCCCTCGATTAGTCCGGGCATCTGGCTGGCGCTGCTGCCGGCGGCGCTGACCATCAGCTTTGTTGGGTTTATGGAAAGCATTTCGGTGGCCAAATCGCTGGCCAGCAAACGCCGCCAAAAAATAGAGTCCAACCAGGAGCTGATTGCACTGGGCGTGGCCAATTTGGGCGCAACCTTTACCGGCGGCTACCCGGTTACCGGCGGGTTCAGCCGCTCGGTGGTTAATTTTGCGGCCGGAGCCAACACCGGGCTGGCGTCGATCATTACCGCCCTGCTCATTTTGCTGACGGTGATCTTTTTAACGCCGCTGTTCTTCTTTTTGCCGCAAACGGTGCTGGCGGCCATTATACTTGTGGCCGTAGCTGGCCTCATCGATGTAAAAACGTTCAAACACGTGTGGAAATACAACAAGGCCGATGCCGTTTCATTGCTGGCCACGTTTGGCGCGGTGCTGCTGGTTGGCGTGGAAACGGGAATTTTGGTGGGGGTGGCCGCGGCGATTTTGCTGTTCATCTGGCGCACCAGCCGGCCGCACATGGCCGTGGTTGGCCGCATTGGCCAAACCGAAACCTACCGCAACGTGCTGCGCCACCCGGTACAAACCTGCCCGCATGCAATTGCCGTCCGCGTTGATCAGAGCCTCTATTTTGCCAACACCAAATATCTGGAGGATTCCATTTTGCAAATGGTGGCCGACCGGCCGGAGGTGAAACACGTGGTGCTCATTGGCATCGCCGTCAACTTTATCGATGCCAGCGCGCTGGAAACGCTGGAGTCGCTCATCCACGAGCTGCGCGATGCCGGGGTGGATTTTTATCTGGCCGACATTAAAGGACCGGTGATGGACCGGCTCAAAACCATCGGCTTTGTGGAAGCGGTGGGAACCGACCACTTCTTTTTGAGCACGCACGAAGCAATGGTTGCGCTGAACTGCACAAACTAAAAATGCTCATCTTTGCCAGCGCGTCCGGTTTGTGGTTTAATGGCTAAAAATTCACAGCGAGAGATGATTTGTGTTAATTCCATTAAAACGCCCCAGCGCCATCAGCCGTATGCGCGAGGCCGGCCGGATTGTGGCCGAAGCATTTGATATTCTGGCCGGACACATCAAACCCGGCGTTAAATTGAGCGAACTGGACAAACGGGTTGACGCCCATCTGGACAAACGCGGCGCGTCGCCGCTGTACAAAGGCTATCGCGGCAACCCGCCCAGCCACCCGCCCTTTCCGGGGGTGATTTGCGCCTCAATTAACGAGGAAATCTGCCACGGCCTGCCGGATGAGCGAGTTTTGCAGGAAGGCGATATTGTGGGCATCGACATTGGCCTGCGCTACCGCGGTTTTTGCGGCGATGCCTGTGTCACTTACCCGGTGGGCAACATCTCGGCCGAAGCCCAACGCCTGCTCGATGTGGCCTACGAGGCGCTGTGGGTGGGTATTCGCGCGGCCAAATTTGGCAACTACCTGCACGACATCGGCATGGATATTGAAAATTACGCCGACTCGCAGGGGGTGGCAGTGGTGCGGGAGTGGGGCGGCCACGGCGTCGGCAAGTCGCTGCACGAAGCACCGTCGGTATCGCACGTGCGCATGCCCGGCCGCGGCCCCCAGCTCAAACAGGGGATGACGTTTACCATTGAGCCGATGATCAATCTGGGCAGCTACGAGTGGGATTTGCTGGCCGATGGCTGGACGGTTGTTACCCGCGATGGCTCGCTTTCGGCCCAGTTTGAACACACCCTCGCCATTACCCCCAACGGCCCCGAAATATTGACCCAACTGTAATTTTACCGCACTGCGATTTGCCCCAGCCGCACCGCGTTTTCGCCGGACGAATCGGCCTGCACCGGCAGCCGCTCGAGCGTATCCAGCCGGTACAACCCGGCCCACAACTCGTAATCGCCCGGCTGCAGTTCCGGCGGCAGCGCCAGCTCGCTGGTTTCCCGGATGGTTTCACCCACCGGCCAGAGCGAAGTGGGGAATATGTTGCCCAGCGGCCGGTGGTCGGCCTGGGCCACGTTGCCGCCGCCCGGCTGGCGCAGGTGAACGAACACGGTGTAATCGGCCGGCGGCGGAGCCAGCGCCCGCCAGTAAAGGGTGATGCGCAGCGGCTGGCCCGGCGCGCCCTGCCCCGGCTCAACCGTATAACCCAGCAACTCAATCTGATCGGCAAAGTTGGCCGTCGCCGGCTGCTGCGGCTCGGGGGCGATAGGCTGCGGGTTGGGTTTGGCGCGCAAAACAAACATCCCCTGCGCCTCAAACACCGGCTCGGTTTGGGCCAGCAACTGCTGCTGAAACGGCAAATCGTAATATTCCCGCTGCAAGCCCCAGCGTTCCAGCACCAGCCAGACGTGATCTTCAGCCAGCACCCGGTGCAAATCGGCCTCGGTGCGCACCGCCGGCGAGGCCAGCCAGCGGTCAACCGGCCGGCCGGCCACGGTGAGCAGCCGGTAATCGTAGCCGCCACGGCGCTGCACGCCATAAAAATCGTTGCGCCCCAAATAATACATCGCCGCGGCCGGCGTGCCGGTAAAAATCGTATCGCCCGGCTGCCAGTGCTGGCGGACAAAAGCAAACGCGGCGTCGTAATCATCGCCGGTGTTGGCCAGCAGCCGCTGCGCCGCCGGCCAGCCGGCGGCCACAATCAACACGGCCAGTATCACAGCCACTGCCGCAGTAGCGGCCTCGCGGCGCGGCGTACTCCGCTCAAGCAGCCAGCCGAGACCCGCCGCGCCCAGCAGCAGCAGCGCCGGCAGCAGCATAAACAGATATTTGTCATCGCGCCGGTCCGGCGAAACAAACAGGATCATCTCCAGCGTCGTCGCTGCCAAAATAAAACCGAGGAACAGAACCGGCCCGCGGGGAATCGGCCATCGGCCTGATTTTTTGGCGGCCAGCCCCAGCGCCAGCAGGCCAAACAGGGCAAAAATCAGCGCCGGGAGCGACAAATAAAACGGGGCGATGGCCTGCCAGCCGGCCAGCGGGTTGAACGACAGGTCGCTGTAAATTTGCAACACCTGGCCGATGCCGGTCAGCGTGCCGGCGGCGGTAGCCTGCAATTCGTCGATGCCTTTGGGCTGGCCGGCTCGTTTTACCACAAAAGCCGTGGCCAAAATCAGCGCCAGAGCGACGGCTTCCGGCCAATAAGCCAGCAGGCGGCGCAGGCGCGGTGAGGGGGAGTCATCGCCCAGCCACAGCAGAGCGACTACGGCCAGCAGCAGCGGCGGGGCCAGCGCCACCGCGCCAAAATGAGCCAGCGTAGCCCCCAAATAGGCCAGCAGCGCCAGCCACACCCGCCCCCGTTTTTTGTGGGTGATGCCCGTGTAAGCCAGCCATAATGTGAGCAGCGCCAGTAGTTGCAGCAGGGCGTACATCCGCGCCCGGCCGCTCCACTCGATGGCCGCCGGGGCGATGGCCAGCCCGGCCGCGGCCAGCAGCCCCGCCGCCGGCGAAAACCAGCCCCGCCCCACCCGAAAGATGAGCAAAAACGTAGCCGCGCCGCACAGCAAACTGACCAGCCGCGCGGCTTCCCGCAGCGGACCAAATTGCGCCGCCAGCGCCGCCAAATAGGAATACAGCAGGCCGTGCTCGTAAAACAGGCCGGACGGCATGAGCGGCAGCCCGGTTTGGCCAATCCGGTTGATGGCCAGCAGGGTGACAAATTCGTCGGGGTAAAGCTGCACAGCGGCGATGAACTGCCAGCGCAGCCAAAGCGCAACGGCCAGCAGCAGCGCGAGTGTTAGATAAATAAGAAATGTGGCAATGGATTGTTGACGCAAAAAGAATGCCTTTTAGTAAAAAGGTTTGACCATTTTGTCCCAATCTTTGGGCATGGCAACGCCGTCCATTTCCGCGCCGCGCACAACAGCGTCGGTGAGGTCAGCGCCGGACAGGTTGGCGTTAGACAACACAGCCCGGTACAAATCGGCGCCGGTCAGGTTGGCGTTTTGCAGGTTGGCCCCTTTCAGCCCGGAACCGCGCAGATCGATGTCGTGCAAATCGGCCCCACTCAGATTAGCGCCGGTCAGGTCGGTGCGGCTAAGCGCAGCCTGGCTCAAATCGACGCCGGGCAAATCCAGCCCGGCCCCGCCCCGGTGCAGAATTTGCCAAACGAGCCGCCACTTGTCATCGATCTGGGTGGAGTCATCAATTTTAGCGCCGCGAAGGTTGGCTTTGCCCAAATCTGCGCCCAACAGGTTGGCCCCGCGCAGATCGGCGCGGGTTAAATCCGCGCCAAACAGGGTGGCGTTTTGCAGGTTGGCCCCACGCAGATCGGCGGCGCTCAGGCTGGCGCCGGTTAAATCCTGACCCTGGCAGTTTGGCAGGCAGGCGGGCAACCGCTGCGGCTCCAAAAATGAGAACCTGTCGCCGTAAAGCACCAGCAACATAAATGCAAAAAAGAGAATCGCGTAAATCACCGGTTTGTTGATTGTCATACGCCCTTCGCCAAGATGAATTTGCGGCATATTATACCCACAACCCGCCAATTCCCCAATCAACATTAGCAACCCACGTTGCCAAAAAACGGACTTATCGGTAAACTATGGGGTCGGACGGCCAAAAGAGCCATCTCTGCCACAGACCAACAACCGGCCTGCGACCAGTTTATCCTGACTGAGGGACAGCATCACTTATGGACTTTTTAAGTTTACTTTCTGCGTTGCAAGACAATACCGATGTTTTTAATACCAGCGACATCATTTTTTCGACTATTCTCAGTTTTTTGCTGGCGATGGTTATTGGCTGGGTATACAAAAACACCTATCGGGGGGTATCGTACACGCAATCTTACGTGCATACCCTGATTATGCTGACGATGATTGTGAGCCTGATTATGCTTATTATCGGCTCAAATATTGCCCGGGCCTTTTCACTGGTGGGCGCGCTGTCGATTATCCGGTTTCGTAATGCGGTGAAAGACACCCGCGACGTGGGTTACATTTTCTTTGGAATGGCCATTGGGATGGCCTGCGGCACCCGCTTTTACCTGCTGGCGGTGGTGGGTACGTTCATCATCAGTTTTGCCATGTGGGGCATGACCAACCTGAATATGTTTGCCAAAGAGGTGCGCGAACAAATTTTAAAGGTGCGCATTCCCGCCGATATGCAGCCCGAGTCGTTGTTTGCCGATGTTTTTGGCCAGTATTTGCGGCGCTACAATTTGATCGCCGTTGAATCGGTGCAGGCCGGTATGCTCACCGAACTGGTGTACGGCATCGAGCTGAAAAAGACGCAGCAGAGCCAGGCTTTTATGGATGAACTGCGCCGGCTCAACAATAACAATAAGGTGGCGCTGATTACCGGCCACCACGAGGTTGACCTGTAAGCGGTTGACGCCTCCGCACAGTCAGCGGCCAGCATCGATGGATGCTGGCCGCTTTTTGTTTTGGCAACTCCTTACAATCCACTAGGAATAAATTGGATTTGGTGGTAAAATTCCAACATCATCCAGCAAGGCAAAGCGAACATGCCGGTACAATTGAGCGGTTTAATGTACCCCAACAAAATGGCCCGCATCCACGTACTGTCCATTGAAGAATCGATTGGACACGCAGCGATGATGGCTTTGTTCGACGCCGCCGGCATTCCGCACGAGATGTACCCACCGGCCAACAACTTTGCCAAAGGCTTTGATTTTGCCTACTACGGCGCTATCGGCATTACTCTGGAAAAAATGTACGGCCCGCGCGGCGAACGCGGCCTGATGCTCCACGCCGGCCGGGCCGCCTTTGACGACGGGCTGGCCCAGTACGGGGCGCTCACCGGCACCAGCGAACTGGCCATTAAAGCCATTCCCACGCTGGCCAAGCTGCGGGTGGGCATCAAAGCCGTGGCCGATATTTTCAACAAAGTCAGCGACCAGATTACCGAAGTAGCCGAAGAAGAAAGCCATTTTGTTTACACCATCAAGCGCTGCCCGGCTTGCTGGGGCCGAACCAGCCAGCGGCCGGTCTGTTTTACCACGGTGGGACTGCTGGAGGCTGCCTTTCAATGGGTGAGCGGCGGCCAGCTTTTTGAAATCACCGAAGTGGCCTGCACCGCCACCGGCCACCCGGCCTGTGTTTTCCACGTAAATAAAACGCCGTCTGCCCCGCCAGAATGAACGTGCTGCACTAAATCCACCGCAGGAGATTGACTTATTTCACTGCTAACAACCGGCCAACGAATTTTTGAATTTGATATTATCCGCAAACTTGGGCAAGGCGGATTTGCCGCCGTGTTTGAAGCCCAGGACCGCATGCTCAACCGGCGAGTAGCCATCAAACAACTGCTGCTCGACCGGGCCGGCGACGAAAAAACCGTGAAGCGTTTTATTCAGGAAGCGCGCGTGGCGGCCTCGCTGGAACACCCCAACGTGGTATCAATTTACAGCCTGCGGATTGAAGATAACCGCTTTTACATCATCATGGAATTTTTGCCCGGCGGCAGCCTGCACAGCCACCTGCAAAAAACGGGCAAACTGCCGGTTGAGCAAGCCATCAGCCTGATCACCGGCATTTGCGAGGGGATGGCCCGGCTGCATGAAAAGGGCATCATCCACCGCGATATCAAGGCCGAAAACATTCTGCTCACCGCCGACGGCCGCCCCAAAATCATCGATTTTGGCATTGCCCACGTTCCCGAAGCCTTTGGCGGGATGGGCCTGACCCAGGTGGGGTTTCAGCCCAGCACCCTCATTTTCAGCTCACCGGAGCAAGTGCGCGGCCTGCCGCTCGATGCCCGCAGCGATGTGTACCAGATTGGCGAGCTGCTCTACTACATGCTCATGGGCGAGCATTATATCAACATGGACATGCTGGAAAACGCCGCCCTGACCTACGCCGGCACCAACCAGTTTCGGGCGCAGGCCCGGCTGTACGAACTGCTGGAAACGGCCATTTGCGAGGAAATGCCACAGGGCTTGCAGCAACTCTGGCGCGATGTTGGGGTGCTGGCCGGGGTGGTGGAAAAAGCGCTGGCCAAAACCCCGGAAGATCGATTTGCCAACACACTGGATTTTGCCGCCGCGCTGAACGCCATCACCATTACCACCGCGCCGGACCCCGCCGAGGCCGAAACGCTGGCCGTACACGACTCGCGGATGTATAACAAGCGCGGGTTGACCCACGTGAACATGCGCAACTTTGAGCAGGCCATTTACGACTACTCCAGAGCCATCGAGCTGGACCGGCGCTACGCGGAAGCCTACAATAACCGCAGTGCCGCCCATTTGATGATGGAAAATTACGCCAAAGCCGTACTCGATTGCAACTGGACGCTGGAGCTGGCTCCCCATTTTGTGGCCGCTTACATCAATCTGGGCATCGCTCATACCGGCCTGCGCGATTACGAGCAGGCTTTCAGTGATTACGAGCGCGCGCTAAAAATTGACCCGGACAACGTGTACGCGTACTACAACCGGGGCAACACCCACATTTGGCAGGGCACCCACGAAGCCGCCATCGGAGATTTTGATAAAGCCATCTCGATCAATCCCGAATTTGTGGCCGCGTACGTTAACCGCGGCGTGGCTTACTCCGAGCTCAAGGATTTTGTGGCCGCTCTGGAAAATTACACCTACGCCATCAAACTGAACCCCAACTACGTGTACGCCTATTACAACCGGGCTAATTTGTACCAGGAAATGGAAAAGTACGAGCAGGCAATTGAGGACTATTCCAAAGTCATCGAGCTGAACCCGCAGCACCACCACGCCCACGAAAACCGGGGCGATTGTTACGCCGCATTGGGGCAGGAAGATCAGGCGTCGGAGGATTACACCAAAATGGTGCTGCACTCGTCCAGCATCAACCCCAAACGGCTGGCGGTGGCCCGCAGTATGCTGATGCCGGCCACGCCGCTCGATTTTTTGAGCCACAAACCGGATGGCAAACCGCGCGGCTAGCGGTTTCGCCGCAGCCGCCGCAGCAACCGCTGCTGAATAACCCGCAGTTCAGACAACCCCAGCGCCAGTGCGTCGCTCACATACACCAGCCCGCCCAGCCCAATGCCGCTGACTCCGGCCAGCCAGCCGGGACTCGCCGGCAGAAACGGCAGCGCCGCCAGCAGCACCGCCGCCATCAGCGCCGCGGCAGCGCCCATTTTTAGCAGCGATTGCCCCAGCCCCGGCTCGGCCAGCCCGCCCAGCGGCCGGCGGATCAGCCACAGCAGGGCAACCATCTCCAGCATTACCGCCAGCGAGTTAGCCAGCGCCAGCCCGCCGTGCGGGGCCCAGCCCCAGGCCGCAAAGCCGCGCAGCAGCAAAATGCTAAAAATAATATTCAACCCCATCGCCGCCACGCCAATCAGCACCGGCGTTTTGGTGTTTTTGAGCGCGTAAAAAGCGCGAGCCGCAATTTCTACCACAGCATGCCCTACCAGCCCCAGGCTAAAAAAGCCCAGCGCCCAGGCCGTGGCCCGCGTTGAAGCAGCATCAAACGCGCCGCGTTCCAGCAGCAGGCGCACAATCGGCCCGGCCAGTACCACCAGCCCCACCGCGGCGGGCAGGGTTAAAAACAGCAGGTTGCGCAGCGTGGTCAAAAAAATATGGCGCATTTCACGCCGCTGCCCGTGCGCCTCCAGCGAGGCCAGCGTGGGAAAGAGCGCCGTCGCTACAGATTGGGCAATCACCCCCTGCGGCAACAGCATAATGATCCAGCCGTAATTGAGCGCGGTCAGGCTGCCCTCGGTTAAGCTCGATGCCAGAATCGCCGTCACCACAAAATTGATCTGCACCGCGGCCAGCCCCAGCACCCGCGGAGCCATCAGCCGGCCAACTTCGTGCAGGCTGGAGTCGCGGGCCGCCAGCACCGGCCGGTAGCGCAGTTGGCGCGGCCCCACTGCCAGCAGCGGCAGTTGCACCAGCAGGTGTCCGGCAGCGCCCAACACCACGCCGACGGCCAGCCCTTTAACGCCCCAGGTCGGTCCCAGCCACAATGCGCTAAAAATGATAGCCAGATTGTAAACCACCGGGGCCAGCGCCGGCAGCAAAAAATGTTGCTGCGCGTTTAAAATACCCATCAGCACGCCGCTCACCCCAAAAATTACGGTTGAGATGAGCATCCAGCGCATGAGTTCGGTGGTGAGGGCTTGCTGGGCCGGCGAAAAGTCGCCGTAAAACGTGGCCACCAGTTGCGGCGCAAAAATGGCGGCCAGCCCGCCCAATGCCGACAGCAGCAGCACCATCCAGTTGATCACCGCCGAAGCCAGCCGCCAAGCCCCGGCCATATCTTTTTTGGCCAAAAATCCGGTGAACGTGGGGATAAACGCCGAGCCGAGCGCGCCGCCGGCCACCACGTAAAATAAAAAATCCGGCACGCGAAACGCCGCCAGATAGGCGTCCATTTGAGCGCTGGTGCCAAACTGGCGGGCGATGACCATTTCTCGCAGCAGACCCAGCGCCCGGCTCACCACAAACAGGGCCATCACCAGCGTGGCCGCACCGGCAATTCGCCGCAAATGAGAAGGTTGAGCAGCTTCGGTTTGATTCACGTAATTTGCATTCCTCTTATAGGATTCAGGGGTCAGGAATCAGGAGTTAGGAGTTCGGTAAGTTGGGTGAGTTCGGTGAGTTTGGTAGGTTGGGTGAGTTTGGTGGGTTCGGTGGGTTGGTTCGCAACTCGCCATTCGCTGACTCGCTGATTTGCCGACTCGTTAATTCGCCCTTCGTCATTCGTCACTCCTCACTCGCTACCCGCTACCCGCCATTCGCTATTCGCTGACTCGCTCATTCACAAACAGTTTCATTGTAGAGGAATCCCGCCCATCGGCAAAACTTGTTGCCAGCCGCTCTCTTTTTGGCTATACTTTCCCGGCAATGGCAAACCCCGAACACGTGGCTCTGGCCCGGCGCTACGCCGCCGGCGAACGAAATATGCGGCTGGAAATGCTGGATTTATCCGGCGCGGCGTTGAGCGGCCTGGATTTTTCTGAGGCGTGGCTGCGCGATACCAACCTGTCTGGCGCGGACCTGCGCGGCTGCAAATTTGCCGGCGCGCCCATGCCCGGCGTCAATTTTACCGGCGCGGACCTGACCGGGGCCGATCTGCACGGGGCCATCGCTGCCGGCGCAATTTTCCGGCAGGCCAATCTTACCGGCGCGAGTTTGCGCTCGGCGGATTTGTACGGGGCCGAACTCACCGAAGCCACGCTGGCCAACGCCGATTTGACCCAGGCGGATCTGTCGCTGGCGCAGGCAGCGCGCGCCAACTTTGCCGGGGCGCGGCTCACCCGCGCTGTTCTGTTCAGCGCCAATCTGAACCAGGCCAACCTGCTCAACACCGATCTGGCCCAGGCCGAAAACATTGCCAGCGCCAAACTCGAAGGGGCACAGCTTCCCCCGGATTACCAGCCGGCCAGTAACCGGCGTCGCTCCCGTTTTGGCCGCGGCTTTTTTAAAGGATAGTTGCTTACCAAAGGACAGCCATTATGCTCAATCCATCAGATTTTGCCAGCGTGCAGTACGGGCGCAAAATGACCGCCCTGGCCAAACAGTTTGACGGCGTATCGCCGGCCGATTTGCGCCAGTTTGCCGCGTTTCTCGGCCAGCTCGCCGCCCTCCGGGAGAGCGAGTTCGCCCTGTCTGATGCGCAACTGGGGGTGATTTTTCAGAATTTGCGCACCAAAGAGCTGGTCAGCCTGGCCCCGCACAAAGGCGGGGTGATGGTTGAACTGACCGGCGGCGGCTTTGAATACGAGCGCTTTCTCATCCGTGATGATGGCCGCATGCCGAACAATCGCTACGAGGCCAAGAAGATAGGTTAGGCGTGTTGCCGGGCGGCTTCGCCGCCCGGCAACACGCCGATACCCATTAATCAAAAAAGCCAGCGCCGGGGCGCTGGCTTTTTTGATGGGATTTAATCCGCTCGATTAATCTTCGGTTTTAGGTTTGTCGTCCGGCTCGTCAGCCTGCGGGCCGTCGTCAGCCGGTTTTTCATCGGCTTCGGCCAGCGCCGCTTTGATGCGGGCGTTCAGGTCTGCTTCGGAGGCGGGCACGTCGTCGTCTTCGGAAACGTTGGGGGCCGGGTCTGTCCAGCGCACCCGCGGCCCGCCCGAACCGGACGGTCGCGGCGAAGCGCCGCCGCTAAAGCTGTAACTTTTGCCGTTGGGGTATTCTCTGAAGCCAAAGCGGGTCAGCAACACCGCGCCCAGCCCGGCCAGCGACAGCAGCATACCCACAACCCCGCCCACAAAACCGAGCACCCAGCCCAGGCACGGAATCTGGCCCACCACCGGCATGTTGGTCAGCAAAGTCAGCACAATTACCCCAACCACGCTGGAAAAGATGAAGCTGGAGTCTTGCCGGCCGCTGGCGGCCAGCAACCGCTCGCCCAAAATCTGGCCGATGACGATCCAGCCAAAGAGGCTGGCAATAGCCAGGAAAATCCAGCCGATAATCGGCACAAAAGCCAGGCAGATGGTGATCAGCAGGACAATCCCCATCACCACCGACACGAGAATGGTAATCAACCCGACGCCAAAGCTGGCAGCCGTCGACTCGGTCAGGGTGCGGCGCACGCTCATCATTTGCTCCGGCATAAAAGCCGCTACCAGCCAGGAAATGAGGCTCAACGTAATCAGCAGGGCTATCGTCCAAACAATGTCGCTGATAATCCGGCCAATCCAACCAAAGATTGACGAGCCGCCATCGCCGTGGTCAAACTCAAAGCTGGGAGCCGCTGGCATGACCGGCGCTACCGGCGGCACGGGCGGAACCGCATCACCGTGGCCAAACTCGCCATCTTTAATGCGGCCCTGCACGGTTGCCCCCTCGGCAATGGACGAACTGCCGCCAAAAGAGACCATATCGCCGCCAACGGTCGCGCCTTCGTTAACTCTGACGCTGCCGCCAAAAGCCGCCACATCGCCATCGATAGCGCCGTTCACCGTCACGCTGCCACCCATCGCGGCCAGATCGCCGTTGACGGTGCCGTCAACTACCGCGCTGCCGCCAAACACCACCACATTGCCATCAACCGTACTGCCAGATTCCAGCGAGGCGCTGCCGCCAAACACAACCAGGTCACCATCGATGGATTCGCCGGATTTAAGGGTGAAATTTTCGCCAATAACAAAGCGGCCGCCGGTAGATGGCCCCTGGGCAAACGCCGGGGCGGCGAAAACCAGAAGCATTACAACGCTCAAAAACAGGGATACAAGTTTCTTGTTCATCATGATAAGTTCTCCAATTGTTGCAAAAGGGCTAAAAAACCAGCCGGGCCGAAACCGTCCCGCGCCGGACAATCTGGCGCATAAAACGCACCCACAAGCCGCCCGATGCCGCGGCAATCACCACAAAGCCCCAAAACAACGGCTGCTGCATGGTGATCAAACTGGTTTTGAAAACTAAAACGCCCAGGCCCGAATAAAGCCGTAAATTTTCGGCGGTATCGGCAAACAGGAATACACTTTGGGTGAGCAGCCGGGAATTGAGCAGGGTCGCGCCGTAACTGGCCACAGCCAGCCCGCCCCAAATGCCCCACCCCACCACAAACAGCAGCGAGCCAACCATCAGCGCCAACAACGCCACCCAAATATGCCACAGTTTTTGGGGATGATACTCCGCCAGCCGGGTTTCAAAACGCTGGCCAAAGCCGGGGCTGGGCGTAGCCATTACCAGGGCCGCGTGCCGCAGCAGCCGGTCGATGTGTTTCATCCGCTCGTAGGCCAGGCGGCAATCGGCGCACTCAGAAAGGTGCTGGCGCAGTTGCAGTTGCTCGGTGGTATCCAGTTCATCGTCTAACCATAGCGATATTTTTTCGGTATATTTATCTTCAGTCATGGGCGTCTCTCCACCTTCGGAAAGTTGAACATTAGTGGGCCGAAAGCTGCACATCCACATCCTGCGCAGCTTCGGCCAGCATTTGCCGGGCGCGGAACAGCCGGCTTTTGATGGCACTGACTGTGGTATCCAACGCTTCGGCAATTTCATCGTACGACATTTCATGCCAGTAACGGAGCACGGTCGCGGCCCGGTAATCGGGCGGTAACGAGTCCAGTAGGTCGCGCAAAGTAAGGTGAGCTTCTTTTGAAAGCGCGACCGCCTCCGGTTGAGGTTCGGTTGCAGGTACCATCTGCCAGGGGGGTAAATCATCCCAGGATACGGTTTGATTCCGCCGCTGGCGCAGCCGGTCGATGCAATAGTGCGAGGCAATCGACAACATCCAGGAAGAGAATTTGCGGCCGGGGTTGTAGGTTTTGATCTTGGTGTAAGCCCGCAAAAATGTTTCCTGAGCAGCGTCTTCAGCCTCAACGGCATCACCCAACATCCGGTAGCACAGGTTGTAAACCGGCCGCTGATAGGCATCGACAATATGCATAAATGCGGTACTGTCGCCCTTTTGCGCAGCTACGGCCCAAAGCTGTTCCCGGCGCTGGATGTCTGAAGTTACCTGCGGTTCAGTTTTTTGTTCTGTTGCAACAGTTAATCTCATTGAATACTGCTGACCAAAAGTCATTATGCTGTCCATAGTGCAGTCTGGAATTCCTTCATTTCTGTCTGCACTATGCTTTACGGGGGTAGGTGGTAAAAGTTGCAGCGGTTTTTATAACAAAAACGTAACTACTCAGCCGCACCATTCTGGACGTCATTCCCGCGTGTTTTTAGCGGGAATCCACCGTTTTGGCCTTCAGTGGATGCCCGATAAAGACATTCGGGCATGACGGCTGAGTAGTTACACAAAAACAGGGACGTGTGATCTCGTCCCTGCCAAGTGTACTTCGATATTTAAAATTAGACCAAGTTGGCTAGAACAACGCTGATTACGCCTTGAGCGGCAGCAGCACCTGCCCATTTTCTGACACAACTTTGGGCTGACCGGGCAGCAGGCCGCGCATACTCCACGGGCCGGTCCAGGTGATCTGCACGTTGACCCGTTGCCCCTGCCAGTTGGTGTCGCTGTCATCGGCAAAAAAGACCAGTTTGTTGGTGCGGGTGCGGCCTTTCCAGCGACCTTCCCAGCGGCCGCCCTGCTTGTCTTCTACCAAAATTTCAACGGTGCGATCCAGATAGCGGCTGTTGATCTCGGCCACAATTTTTTCCTGCACCTGGTTCACCGCATCGAGCCTGCGCTTCTTTTCTTCCGGCGGCACGTCATCGGGCAGCAATTTGGCCGAAACCGTGCCCGGCCGCGGCGAATACATGGCCACGTGGCAAACATCCAGCTTTAAACGCTCCAGCCAATCGAGCGTGGCCTGAAATTGGCTCTCGGTTTCGCCGGGGAAACCAACAATAATGTCGGTGGCGATGCAGGCTTCGGGCATGCGCGCCCGGATGCGGCCGATGAGCGCCTCGTATTCGGCCATGGTGTATTCCCGTTTCATCTGGCGCAGAATGTCGTCGTCGCCGGCCTGGTTGGGCACTTCAATGTGCTCGCACACTTTGGGCAGGCTGGCCACGGTATCGAGCAGTTCATCGCTCATATAATTGGGGTGGCTGGTGAGAAAACGGATGCGCTCCAGCCCGTCCAAATTGTTGAGCACGCGCAGCAAATCCGGCAGGCGTGGGCCATCGGGCACGTCAAAACCGTAGCGGTCAACAATCTGGCCGAGCAGGGTCACTTCGCGCACCCCCTGGTCAACCAGGCTGCGCACTTCGGCGGCAATTTCACCGATGGGTCGGCTGCGTTCCTGGCCGCGCCGCGACGGGATAATGCAGAAAGTACAAACGTGATTGCAACCGTAAATTACGGGCACGTGGGCGGTGATCAGATTATTTTTCTCGTGCAGCGGCAGCCGCAGCAAAAATTCTTCGTCTTGCAGTTTGTGGCGCTGTTCAAGCTGCTGCTGTTCACTTTCACGGGCCAGCAAAAAATCAACCAGCGGTGCGGGTTCGCTGGGCGGCATAAACACATCAACGTGCGGAAACGCTTTGGCCAGTTTGCCGCCGCCGCGCACACCCACCATGCAGCCCATCAAAGCCAGCACTTTATCCGGTTTGGCTTCTTTGATGGGTTTGAGACTCCACAAAAAGCCGGTGGCTTTGTCTTCGGCGCTCTGGCGCACCACGCAGGTGTTGAGCACAATCACATCGGCGTTTCTGTAGTTTGAGGTGGAGCGGTAGCCCAGCTTTTCCAGCTCCGAGCCAACCCGCTGCGAGTCGGCCACGTTCATTTGGCAGCCGGCCGTCCAGATGTGGTACTTCATCCAACAATCCCCCCTAATTCATTAACTCGACAAATTCTTTAGCAGAAGGTCTCGCCTGTCTGATTTATAATTGAATGCAGATTCTGCCGCGATGCGCAGCAGACAAACGCAATTTTCTGCCCACTCGCAATCGCCACGGATGCTTCAATAGCCAACATTGTAACGATTCGTGGCCTGGTTTCAAAATCAGCAATCTAAATCTCGGATTGAAGGGTAACCATTAGCCCGCACGGGCAGAGGAATACAGAGGTCGGCCTGATTAAATGCCGATGAAGGTGGCTATAACAGCCACCAGATGAAGAACAACGTCGCCAGATGAGCGGTTTGGTCCAGCAATCCGCCCACCAGCCCGGTGCGCCCAAACTTGTCGGTAGCGTCGATCAACAGGTGGATAATAGCGGAAAGAATTAAACCCGGCAAGCCAGCCAAAATCAAACCGACGTAGCCGCCGGCGATAAAGGCGTGATACAGCAACACCTGCGATTTTCTCTGGCGTTTACCGGCCGCGGTTTCATCAGTTTGAACCGTGAAATCGATGAAGAAATGGACCGCTACGGCCCACAGCAGAGGGTGATGCAACCCGGATGATAACAGCAGGAGCGGCAGCGCAACTCCTAAAATTTGGCCCCATTGCCACCACTGCAGCCGATGGGGGTGTGATACAGCATGTCTGATTAAAGTCATAACAAATCAGTTAGGGAAAAATTAGGACCTTGGTACTACATTATAACATAAGATGTGCGGATTGATTCAGGCAAAAACGTATCAGAACCTTAAAAATATTAACAGTCTTAATGGCAGACAAAAAAGGTCGCTGCCGGAACGAGACTGAGTGAAGTCTTGTTCCGGCAGCGACCCATCGGTTTAACCGGCAGTATGGCCAGCCCATCAAATTAAGGCCGGCCAATTCAGGATGGCAGTGCTCAGTTTTGTTGTAACCGGGCTACCAGCACAACTTCCCACAGGCTGAAATAAAGCGTGCCATCGGCCCAGCGGGGAGCGAACAGCGGTTGCAAGGCGGCGGGAATGTGGCGCATCATTTCCAGCAGCTTTTCCTTGTTTTCCGGCGAAACATGCTGCCGGTCGGCCCAGTCGTGAAACTCCAGCTCTTTCATCAGCAATTGGCTCGATTTTTCAACCACCAGCCCGGCTTCGGCAAACATAGCCTCCAGCCGCACCTGCGGGTACACCCAGTTGTGCGATGGGTCGCGCAGTTTTTCAAAGGCGTTGTAATAACCGGCGGCCTGTTTCTCCGGTACGGTGACGTTATCGGTAAAGCCAAGCAGCCCGCCCGGTTTGAGCACGCGGGCAAATTCGGCCAGCGCCTGGCGTGGGTTGGGAAAGTGATGAAAAGCCAGCCGGCAGGTGACCAGATCAAACGAGTTGTCT
This sequence comes from Anaerolineae bacterium, assembly GCA_022071955.1. Classification (GTDB taxonomy): domain Bacteria; phylum Chloroflexota; class Anaerolineae; order 4572-78; family J111; genus J095. Next base: position 171,531 of record JAJVIM010000029.1, on the reverse strand, counting down.
TCAAACGGCAGGCTTTCAGCATCGGCTTTGCGGGTTTCCACATTAGTCAGCCCACGCTGAGCCGCCAATTCCGCCGCTTTGGCCAGCATCGGCTCGGTGAGATCGCTGGCGACAACATGGCTCACTCGCGGCGCAAACAGCAGGGCGGTGTGACCCGCACCGGTAGCCACATCGAGCGCGCGCCAGTGCGGCTGCGGCTCAACCAGATTGAGCAGCACCGCCAGGCTGTCGCCCCGGGCGTGAACGCTGCTGGTGGCGTAGCTATCGGCGGATGCGCCAAATTGAGACTGGACTTTAGCTTTCAATTCGTCGGACATGGTGTGTCTCCGATCAGATTTTTAAAGGTGCGATATTGTACCGGAAAAAGCCCTGCTTTTCAACTGCCGGCAAATCGGGTAATTTACATAATACAACAAAAGGATTGCATATTTTTGCTTATCTATGTATAATTGAAAATGGGTGTAAGTCCGAAACGTACTAGATATTGTATATAAAAATAAAATTGAACCATATATAGGGTTAGGTGCAAAAATATCATTTTCTTTGGGTGGGGCTGATTGTATTCAACGCCTGCGCTTTTCATCCGGCGTTCACCGCTACCACGGAGATTCAAAGCAGCCCGGTCACGGCGACGCCAACCTCAAGTTCGGGCATCGCCACGCCAACCCGAGACCGTTCCGTAGAAAATGGGCAACCGTTGGCCGCCAGGGTAAATAACCAGCCCATCCTGCTCAGTACATTTCAGCGATATGTGGCCACCTTTGCCCAATCGCTGGCGGCACAGGGCCGGCCGGTTGGTGAAAGCGGCGGGCAGGCTGAGCTGGACAGTATCCGCCAAAAGATTTTTTGGGACCTGGTTGACCAACAGCTTATCGAGCAATACGCCCGGCAAACCGGCATTGAGCTTATCGATACCGAACTGGAAGCCGCCGCCCGGCAGTTAGCCGGCAGCAGCGATCAATTTGAGCAGTGGTTGGCCGGCAACAATCTCACCTATTCGCAATTTCTGAAGCAACTGCGCTTTCAGTTATTGGCCGCCAGAGTATTTGATGCGCTAACAGGCAGCGTGCCGCCCACCGCCGAACAGATCAGGCTTACCGTGCTACGCGTCACCGATCCAATTGTAGCCGACACACTGGCCAGCCGGCTGGCGCAGGGGCAGCCTTTTGCGGCTCTGGCTCAGGAAGCGCAATACAATAGTCAATATTTTGATTGGGTTCCCAGGCACAGCGGCCGGCTGCCGCCCCAGGTTGAAGATGCAGCCTTTGCGCTCAAACCCGGCGATATCAGCGGCCCAATTCGCACCGAAAATGGCTATTATCTGATCAAACTTGAAGGAAAGGAAGCAAACCGCCCACTAAATTCAGACGCCATCGAACAGCTCAAACAACAAACTTTTGCGGCGTGGCTGCAAAAACAGCGGGCCGCCAGCGTCATCGAACCATTTGTTGCATTGCCCTAAATGTGGACATCGTCTACTTTTTAGCTATACTTGTACAATCTTGGCAACCAAATAGGGAGTATTTTTTGTAATGCAACAGGCCAGAGTACAAAAGTCTCACTGGGGACTCATTATTATTTTTGGCACGGCGCTGATATTAGCTCTGATTTTGATTGTAGCAGTGGGATTTTTATTGTACACCCGCCTGGCAGCCAGAGCCGAAGTGACGGCGGCCCTGGTTGGCACAACCGCTTTGAATAACCTGGATACCAGCCAGGTAGACCCGGCGCTGGCTTTAACCTCGCTGGGGGGCGTGCCAGAATCAGAGGTGATTACCGAAGCAATAGACCGGGCCAGGCCCGAAACCGCCCTGGCGGCGCTGTTGTATGGCCCAACGTTATCAAACAAGGAAAGCGCCGGCGGGTTTTTGCAGGTAGCTACCGCCTATGTGGAACGCAACCAGCCGGGCAAAGCCACGTTTTGTTACCAAATGGCCGGCACAATTGCTACCCTGGCCCCGGATATGTCTGATACGGTCAGAGCCGATCTCTTTCAGCAAACCGCCGAAGGATTGATTAATATTGATGAACCGGCGCTGGCTAAATTTTATCTGGATCAATCTTTTGCGTTGGGGCTAAAAAGCCCGTATTTGCAGGCCGCGCATCGACGCCGCATTTTTGAGAGGCTGCACAAAAACTATTTAACCGTTGACGAGCGGGTGCTGGCCCGCGAAAGCCTGAGCCTGAGCGCCAATCCACCCAACCTGACGCTGGTTACCGAGCAGCAAACGTTATTGCCGGGCAGCAGCCCAATTGCGCTCACCGAAGAAATTCAAACCGCCGAGGCCAATCGCTGGCTGGCCGCGCAGCAGCTCGCCGCCGATCTGGTAGCCAGAGGCGGCAACGCGCCGCAAACTTCCATCGACCAGTTAACCGAGGCGCTGATTATAGAAGATCAACTGAAATTGCCATTTTTTCGGCAGGAGTCTGAAAACACAACACAGCTATCCAAAAAAATCGATGTGACCAAAGCCCAGATCAATTGGCTGACGATCAAATATCGCATTGCCCGCCGGGGATATGGGCTGAGTCTGGTGCCGCAGTGGGAAACCCAGGCCGACCAGATTCGCGCCGACCTGACCAAAACCTACGAAACGCTTTACGCCCTGTACGCCGACCTGGTCGTGGCCCTGCCCGAAGTGGCCCAGATTGATAAAGCGACTGAGGAGCGGCTGCGCAGCGAAATTTTGGCCGGCGAACTGGGCCGCTATCCCAACTATCCCGAAGAGCAACGCCGGGCGCAATTAATTAACGCCACGGACCAATTGATAAAAACTCAGCCCGAAATTAACGTATTTGTCGGCGTTGGGGGTGTAGAAAACAAAAAGCTTTATACGTTAATTGCCCTGGATTGATCAAACAGCCTGCCCAAAGTAAGGAGAAGTAAAAATGCGAGACGCTCGCCTGACAACCGTTTTATTGTCAATGATGTTGGGGTTGACCGTGCTGGCGGTATTGTGCTTTGCCACCATTTATATTCAGCCCAACATACCCTTTAACCCGCTCAGCCCGCAGCGGGCTACGGCGGTGGCAGAGGCTCGCATTGCCGCGCTGCCCGGCGATCTGGGACCGATCACCGCGACGGTTGATCAATCCTACCCGGCCACCTGGACACCCACGTCAACCAGCACGCCGGGCCCCACCAAAACCGCCACCGATACCCGCACGCCCACCCCCACCAAAACCGCCACGCCTACGGCCACCGCTACCTTTACACCGCTGCCGCCTACCCTGCCGCCGACCGCCACGCCCACACCCACCCCGTTCCCCTTCATTGTGGCCTCGCACAGCAGCAAGAACAACTGCGCCGACACCGGTTTGGAAGGCGTGATCAACGGCCCGGACGGTCTGCCCCAGGCTGGCATTCAGGTACAATACGGTGAAATTGGGGTGGCCGGCAGCCGCTTCCTTGCCACCACCGACAACAACGGCCGCTACGGGGCGTTGCTGATACCCGGCTCCAGCAAACCGGCGTCGTACCAATCACACAACTGGTACGCTTACATTGTGGATAACGGCCAGCGCGCCAGCGAAGAGTTTCGCTTTACCACTGACCCCATCTTTGCCGATAACCCGGATTACTGCGGCCGGGACAACAATGATAATGACAATAACGGAAATTCGAGCAACAGCAATAAACTTCAGCCCGGCTGCCTGCTTGATCCCTGCAAAAACAGCAACACCATCCAGGTTAAAGTAATCAACTGGCAAGAACGGTCGGGCAATTAGCTCTCTATAACAGGCAGGCGCAAACAATGACACTTCCAACAAGAAATCGGCTGTCTTTTGGCGCAACTGCGCTGGACCAAATGCTGGGCGGCGGCCTCCTTGAAGGATCGGCTACGCTGGTCAGTGGCGCGCCCGGGGTGGGCAAAACCACGCTGGGGCTTCAATTCCTGATGGCTGGCGTTCAGGCCCGGCAAACCGGCCTGCTGGTTTCGTTTGAGGAATTCCCCACGTCGCTGATCAGAGATGCCCTGCAATTGGGTTGGGACCTGAAACAGTTAGAAAAAGAGGGCAAAATCGGCATTATTTTTACCTCGCCGGACGTGCTTTTGGAAAGCCTGAAGATTGGCGAGTTGGGGCCAATTGCCCAAAAAATCCAGACTGTTGACCCCAGCCGCGTAGTTTTTGACAGCATGGCCCATTTTCAACGACTCACCAGCAACGCGCTGGAACTACGCGAAATCTTCAACACCCTGGTCAACGCCACCAAAAGGCAGGGAATGACTTCGCTGATGCTGGACGAAGCCGTCAAACCGCTGCAAACCCGGCAGGGCCAGTTAGCCTCGCTGCCATTTTTGGTTGATACCGTGCTGCTGCTGCGTTACGTTGAAGTAGACAGCAGCATCGAGCGGGCCATCGCAGTAATGAAAATGCGCGGCAGTGTCCACCAAAAAGAGATCCGGCGTTTTGTGATCAAACGGGGCGGCCTGGAAATTGGCGACCCTTTTACCGGCCGCGAAGGCATTTTAACCGGCACTACCTATCGCATTTCGTAATATTTCACACAGTCAACAAACACCGGCTCCGGGGGCTATTCCCCGGAGCTTTTTTGTGCTAAAATTGGCCCATCTATTGGCCAGATGGTAGAATTTATTTCAAAATCAAAACGGAGAAAAAAATATGCGTATACTTATCACTGGTGGAGCCGGTTTTTTGGGGTCGCACCTGAGCGATCGCTTCATTGCCGAAGGGCACAGCGTGATTGCAATGGACAATTTACTGACCGGCAGCACCGCCAACATCGAACATCTGGCCGGCCACGACCGGTTTATGTTCATCAAGCACGATGTGACCAACTACATCTATGTTGAAGGCGAAATTGATGCCGTGCTGCATTTTGCCTCGCCGGCCAGCCCCATTGATTACCTGGAATATCCCATCCCCACTCTCAAAGTTGGGGCGCTGGGCACGCACAAAGCCCTCGGCCTGGCCAAAGCCAAAAATGCCCGTTTTCTGCTGGCCTCCACCTCAGAAGTGTACGGTGATCCGTTAATCCATCCCCAAACCGAAGATTATTGGGGCAACGTTAACCCCATCGGCCCGCGCGGCGTGTACGACGAAGCCAAACGCTTTGCCGAAGCCATGACCATGGCCTACCATCGCTACCACCAGCTCGATACCCGTATTGTGCGCATTTTCAACACCTACGGCCCGCGCATGCGCCAGGAAGATGGCCGGGTGGTGCCCAACTTCATCGCCCAGGCCCTGCGCGGCGAGCCGCTCACCGTTTACGGCGATGGCAGCCGCACCCGCGCCTTCTGCTTTGTGGATGATCTGGTTGAGGGCATTTACCGCCTGTTGATGTCTAACGAAGTAGAGCCGGTGAACATTGGCAACCCATCGGAAATGACCATTTTGCAATTTGCCGAAAAAATCATCGAGTTGACCGGCAGCACATCAGAAATCGCCTTCATTGAACCCACTGATATGCGCATTAAAGATGACCCCAAAGTGCGCCAGCCGGATATTAGCAAAGCGCGGCGCATTCTCAATTGGGAGCCGCGCGTGCCGCTGGAAGTGGGCCTGACCAAAACCATTGATTATTTTAGACCCCGCATTTTAGGTTAATGCTGACTGCCGGTTATCGAAAATTTTTGTCGCTGACAATCCCGACGTTTACCGTCAATCCAAAGCTGCACCTGCCGGCCACGCTCGCGGTGGTGGTGGTGATAGCCGTGGGGCTGGCCTGGCTGCCGTTGAAGTACGCCGTGGCAGCGGTGGGCGGGTCGATATTTTTGGCGCTGGCGCTGATTGAACCGTCGCTGGTGCTGGTCGCGCTCATCCCGGTTATCCCCTTTAGCAGTTTGGCCACCACTTCCGTGGGCGGGGCCAAAGCCGGCGCAATGGAACTACTGCTGCTGCTGGCGGCGGCCATCTGGCTGCTCAAGCTGCTCACCGCCCAGGTGGCCAGCGGCCGGCCGCTGGCGGTGCGCCACGGGCCGCTACTGCTGCCTTTTGCTCTTTTGCTGGGCGGGCTGGCGCTCACCTGGCTCAACGCGCTGTCTATCCGGGCCAGCCTGATTGAAACTATTAAATGGGTAGAAATGGCAGTGCTCTACCTGTTTATCATTAATTTGCTGCCGCCCCAAAAAATCAAATGGGTGGTTGCGGTCATCCTTTTGGCCGGGATGGCTCAGGCTGTGCTGGGCCTGTATCAATTTGTGTTTAAAGTTGGGCCGGAAGGATTTTTGCTGTTTGGCGGCCAGTTTTTACGTGCCTACGGCACATTTGCCCAGCCCAACCCTTACGGCGGCTATCTGGGGCTGGTGCTGCCGCTGGCGTTATCGGTGGCCATTTGGGCCGCAGAATCGACGCCGCACAGCCGGGCGGTAATCTGGTCTGCCGATAGCCCGGCTTTTGTGAACCGGCCCATCCGGCTGGCTTACCGGCTGGCCCGGCTGGCGATTTTGAGCCTGCCGCTGTTCGTTATGCTGGCGGCGCTGTTTGCCAGCCAGTCTCGCGGCGCGTGGCTGGGCTTTGCCGCTGCCGCTGTTGTCACGGTAGTCGTTCGCAGCAAAAAATACGCGGCGCTGTTTGCGGCGCTGGCACTGGTTGGCGTGCTGGCGCTGCTGGCCAGTTCCATCAGCCTGAATCCGGGCCAATCGCAAACTGACAGCCCGCTGGCGGCGGTGACTCAACGCTTTGTCGACGCCGCTCTTATTTTTGAAATCAAGGATGTGGCCATTACCCCCGTTACCGATGCCAACTTTGCCACCGTGGAGCGGCTGGCCCACTGGCAGGCGGCCCGTGATATGTGGCGCGATCATCCCTGGTTGGGGGTGGGGTTTGGCAACTACGCCGTAATTTATCCGGCGTATGCCGTGGGTCGCTGGCTGGACCCGTTGGGCCATGCCCACAACTACTGGCTAAATCTGGGCGCGGAAACCGGCCTGCTCGGCGTAACTGTTTACTTGATTTTCTGGATATGGAGTTTTGCGGTATTATGGATTGTTGTGCGCAAAAACCGTGGTTTTTATCAGGCCGTGGCTGCCGGTGGGCTGGGCGTTTTGGTCCATTTACAGGTTCACAACATGGTTGATAACTTATACGTGCAGGGCATGTATCTGCACGTGGCGGTGATTTTAGGAATATGCGCCGTTATTTATCTGTTTAACAAGCGAGTACCAAGTTGTCCATCATAGAAAATATCACCAACGTTTACCAAAACAACCCCAAAGAATTTCACCGATTCATCAAGTTTGCGCTGGTCGGTGCGCTGGGTGCGATCATCGATTTTGCCCTGTTGAACGTGTTCAAACAGTATTTTGGCTGGCCGCTGCTGCTGGCCAACACCATGTCGGTTAGTGCGGCCATTGTCAGCAACTTTGTCTGGAACCGGCTGTGGACCTACCCCGAATCGCGCAGCCGCAAAAAACGGACCCAACTGCCCCAATTTACGGTGGTCAATTTGATTGGGTTGATCATCAACAACATTATTGTAGTTGGGCTGGATGCGCTGTTTGTGGTTTACATCGGCGAGCCGTGGAGCTACAACCTGGGCAAAGCTATTGCCATCGGCATTGTACTGCTGTGGAATTTTGGGATTAACCGCCTCTGGACGTATCGCGGCTTGTGATAAACCCGTTTCGCCCAAAGACCCGGCCATTGAGCCGGGTCTTTTTTGTTGCCTGCAAACCTACGATTGCACTACTTTTGCCGTCAATTTAAAAAAATGGGTTGAAATTGGCTCGGCCACTGAGTATATTATCAACAAGCGAAGGATGACCCCCTTGCAGGGGGCAGGGGACGAAAGACGATTTTGGATTTACGATTTACGACTCTGCGACTTTGCGACTCTGTAAATTGAAACACGCAACACAACTCAGAGCCAAAGTCCCCTATGGGAAACTCATCATCTCCCCAACCTACCAAACTCCTAATTCCTGACTCCTGACCCCTGAATCCTGCTTTAAAAAGGAGGCGGCCATGAAGACTCGATGGGTGCAATTGATAATATTGGTCTGGCTGTTGGCGGGGTGTTCACCGGCGGTGGTGCAGTTGCCGGGCGATAGCGCAGCCACAACTGCCGAAGAGCCGGTGACAGCGGATGTAATGCCTTCGCCGGAATTGTCGCCGGTTGACGTGGTACGGATTCAGGTTGAGGCGCTCAAAAACAACGACCCCACCGACAGCGGCATCGAGATTACGTTCCGGTTTGCCTCGCCGGCCAACAAGCAGGTCACCGGCCCGCTCAGCCGATTTAAACAGTTGGTCAAAAACCCCACTTACCGGCCAATGCTCAACCACAAACTGGCCGAATTTAGCACCATGCATATTTCCGGCGACACCGCCACCCAGCGGGTAACAATTATTGAACGCAACGGGCAGGCCACCGTTTACCTGTTTACGCTGTCGCAGCAGGATTTGCCCAACTGCCAAGGCTGCTGGATGACCGACAGCGTGATGGTTGTGCCCACCCACAAACAGGGGTTGAACCAGATTTAGCGGCTACAACCTCCCGCCGGATCGCAAAATCGATAGGATCAGCCACGTGGCCAAAAAAACGGCCATCAAAAACGTGCCGACAATGACCCACGTAAAAAAAGTCCACGGCCAGGTTAAATCCATACCCGGAATTAACATAGCCAGCGCCAGAATGATGGCCGCCAGCAGCACGCTCAGCACAATGCGGGTGGTAATCCGGTCTACCCGGCTGATGTAGTAATCAAACGCCGGAATCCCCACTTGCAGTTCAAGCTCGCCCCGTTCAACCTGGCCGAGCAACCGGGTGGTTTGGCGCGGCAGGCTGTTGAGTAAATCGGCCCAGCCGGTGGCGCTGTGTACCACCGATGGCCCCCACGCCGATGGCAGCCACATGCGCAGCAAAAAACGGCGCACATACGGCTCGGACACTTTGAACATGTCAAAATCCGGGTCCAGTTTCAGCCCCACGCCTTCCATCATCACCAGCGTTTTGGCCAGCAGCCAAAAATTGCTGGGCAGCCGCAAATGATAGCGGTAAATGATTGGCCGCAGGCTATCGAGCACATCGGCGGCCCGAATATCCTGCAACGGCAGGCCGTGATATTTGAGCAGCAGCCGCCTAACATCGCGCTGCAGCGCGCTGCGGTTAAGGTTGGGCGCGGCCACCCCCACCTGAATCAGTTGTTCCACCAAACTCACCGTATCCAGCCGCACGGCGGTAATGTACAACCGCACCAGCGCCGCCCTATCGTTGGGGTCAAGGTAGCCCACCGTACCAAAATCCATAATGCCGATGACTTCGTTGGGCAGCACCACAATATTACCGGGGTGCGGGTCGGCGTGGAAAAAGCCATCTTCTAAAATTTCTTTGATGATGAAGCGAGCACTGTGCAGCGCAATCTGGTGGCGATCATAACCGGCGGCATCCAGCGCGGCAATATCGCTGATTTTGAGGCCAAAAATGCGCTCCTGCACCAGCACCCGGCGAGTGGTGTACTCCCAGTACACTTTGGGCACATACAGGTGAGATTCGGCCGCAAAGTTCTGCTGAAAGCGGTCGGCGTTGTGCCCTTCGCGGCGGTAATCCAGCTCGGCCCGCAGCGATACGGCAAACTCTTCGGCCAATTCCGGCAGATCGTACAACTCGGCCAGCGGCGTGCGGTCCTGCGCCAGCCGGGCCAGATCGTACAGAATATCCAGGTCTAAATTGATGGTGGACTCAATATTGGGGCGCTGAACTTTAACCACCACCTGCGCGCCATCCGGCATGCGGGCGGCGTGAACCTGCGCCAGCGAAGCCGCAGCGATGGGAGTGGAGTCAAATTCGGCAAAAAGATGCTCAAGCGAGTCGCCCAACTCTTCTTCCAGAATCGCTTTGATTGCGTCCCACGGCGCGGGCGGCACGTCATCCTGCAAGCGGGTCAGTTCCAGCAGAAAAGAGGGCGGCAGCAAATCGGGGCGAGTGCTGAGGATTTGGCCCAGTTTCACAAATGTTGGGCCGAGTTCCTCCAGCGCCTGCCGCACGTGAACGGCCGGCGTTTTGCCATTTTGAGCCAGCGGTTTGCGGTGCAGCAGCCGGCGGGGCAGTTCCAACTGGCTGTCAAGCCCAAGTTGAGCCAATATTGCGCCAAACCCGTGCCCGATCATAACCTCGGCAATCTGGCGGTATCGGTTGAGGTGGCGTGGTGTAATAGGCATAAATCAAAAAGACCCAAACCTGGCTGCCGGAGTCGATTCTCGTTCCGGCAGCCAGCTAATCAGCGAAACAGCGAATGTCGGGGCGCTTCGCGAAGCGCCCCGATTTGACACCGTTTCCTTAACACTTCCCCCTTCCCTGCGATACTTTACACATAAGTCGGGTAACTTCTTTCGCCCCTCATCCCCCCTACCCCCCTTCTCCCCAACAGGGAGAAGGGGGGATTTGACTTTTGTGGTCAGTTTGGGGCGGCAAAGCCGCCCCAAACTGACCACGTAATGTTTTCCCCTCCCCCAAAATGGGGGAGGGGGTAGGGGGTGGGGGCTGAACGCTCTCATTTACGGATAGACCGTAACTTTACCAGCGCTGGTGAACCTGCGACCGAATATATTTATCATAAATGGCGCGGAGTTGGGCCATTGTCTCATCGCTGAGCGGGGGCAATTTGGCAGCGGCGGCGTTATCGACGGCCTGCTGCCGGTTGCGCGCGCCGGGAATAGCGCAGCTCACGGCATCGAACATTAAAATCCAGCGCAGGGCAAACTGCGCCATCGACACCCCGGCCGGCACCAGCGGCCGGATTTCCTCCACGGCTTGCAGCCCGGTGGCAAAATCAACGCCGGCAAAAGTTTCGCCCACGTCAAAGGCCTCGCCGTGGCGGTTAAAGTTGCGGTGATCGTCGCTGCCAAAGGTGCTGCTGGCGCTCATTTTGCCCGACAGCAGCCCGCTGGCCAGCGGCACCCGGGCCAAAATGGCCACCTGTTTCTGTTTGGCCAGCTCAAAAAACAGGTCGGCCGGGCGCTGGCGGAAGATGTTAAAAATGATCTGCACGCTTTTCACGTTGGGAAACTCGATGGCTTTAATAGCCTCTTCCACTTTTTCCACCGAAACGCCGTAGTGCCTGATTTTGCCGGCCTGCATTAAATCATCGAGCACGCCAAAGGTTTCAGGCATGTAGTACACGTCGGTGGGCGGGCAATGAAGTTGCACCAGATCGAGCGTGTCCACTTCCAGATTTTTGAGACTGCGCTCGATGAATGCGGTCAGATTTTGGCGGTTGTAGCCGGCGGCCACATGCGGATCCAGCCGCCGCCCCGCTTTGGTCACCACATAAACCTGCTCCGAGCGTTCTTTGAGCGCCTGCGCGATCAGCCGCTCGCTGCGGCCATCGCCGTAAACGTCCGCAGTGTCGATAAAATTCATGCCGGCGTCAATGGCGGCGTGCAGCGCGGCCAGCGCGTCGGCTTCGCTAACGTGGCCCCAACCGGCACCCAACTGCCACGCCCCAAAACTCACTTCTGACACCTGCCAGCCAGTCCGGCCAAATGTTCGATAATTCACGGGAATACCTCCGAGGTTTGTAATTTTGGTCACAACATTATACCGGCAAACCGATGACTCGCCCAATTGCGGCCGGGCCGCACCAACTGACATCACCACAAAATTTTCTCGTGGCGCAGTAAATGTTATAATGGCCCTTATGGCCGAAAAATTGAACTCAATGCGAATTTTGGAACAGAAAAAAGTCGCGTTCACCGTGCGCGAATTCCCCGACACCATCCATTCCGCGGATGGCGTGGCCGATCATTTTGGCCTGCCGCACGAGGTGGTGTACAAAACGCTGGTGGTGATGCCCGCCGCCGGCAAACCGGTGCTGGTGCTGGTGGCCGGCAGCCGCGAGTTGAATCTGAAAAAAGTGGCCAAAGCCGTGGGCGAAAAAAAGGTACAGATGGCCACCAAAAAAGAGGCCGAATCGCTGACCGGCCTGCAAACCGGCGGCATTTCGGCGCTGGCCCTGCTGCACAAAAATTTCCGGGTGTTCATCGATGAGCCGGTGCTCCAGCTTGAACGCGTGCTGGTCAGTGCCGGCAAACGCGGCGTCAACCTGGAACTGGCGGTCAAAGAACTCATCAAAGTGACCAACGCCCGCGTCATCGACGCCACCGGCGAGTAATAACGG
>JAJVIM010000029.1:130375-159435 GCA_022071955.1 Anaerolineae bacterium | reverse complement strand
TCCCCCTGGCAGGGGGAGGGGAGTTAAAAAGAGTGTGGTTTGGGGCAGCAAAGCTGCCCCAAACCACACCAAAAAACTTCCCCCTCTCCCTCTGGGAGAGGGGGTCAGGGGGTGAGGGTTAAAAAACTGCAAGTAAAAAACCAAGCAGAATCTTTCATCCTTCATTCTTCAAAATTCATAATTATTTATGACCACTCCCGTCCGACGGCAGTACCTCCAAATAAAAAAACAGTACCCGGACACGATTGTCTTTTTCCGGCTGGGCGATTTTTACGAAACTTTTGACGAGGACGCCAAAACCATCGCCAAAGCGCTGGACATTGTGCTGACCTCGCGCAAAGTGGCGGCCAACCAGCGGGTGCCCATGGCCGGCGTGCCGCACCACTCCGCCGAAAGCTACATTGCCCGGCTCATCCGCGCCGGTTTCAAAGTGGCCATCTGCGAGCAGATTGGCAGCGATCCGATCAACGGGCTGGTGCCGCGCGAAGTGACCCGCGTCATCACTCCCGGCACGGTGGTGGAAGACAGCCTGCTCTCCGACACCGAAAACAACTATCTGGCGGCCATCATTTTACGCCAGCAGCGGGCCGGCATCGCCTACGTTGACATCACCACCGGCGAATTTGCCGCCACCCAGTTGCAGGGCGACGACATCGACCGGCTGCTGCTCAACGAAATCACCCGCCTCAAACCGGCCGAACTGCTCGCCCCCGATGCAGCCAGCAGCGCGCCGGTGGCCGCGCTGCGCACCCCAACCTCGCTATACGAAGAATGGCGCTTTGAGCTGGAGCACGCCCGGCAGGAACTCCAGCGCCATTTCGATGTGGCCACGCTCGACGGTTTTGGGCTGCACGGCAAACCGCTGGCGGTGCAGGCTGCCGGGGCCATCATCCAATACCTCAACGACACCCAAAAACAGGCGCTCGGCCACATCAGCCGGCTCACCGCCTACAGCACCGACAGTTTTATGGATTTGGACGCCAGCACCCGCCGCAATCTGGAACTGACCGAGACCATTCGCGGCGGCAGCGGCCAGGGTTCGCTGCTGCATGTGCTGGATAAAACCATCACCCCGATGGGCGGGCGGCTGCTGCGCACCTGGCTGCACCAGCCCCTGCTCGATGTTGAGGCGCTCAACAGCCGGCTGGACGACGTGGAGCTGTTCACCGGGGCCACGCTGGCCCGCGGCGACAGCCGCGCCCGGCTCAAAGACATGGCCGACCTGGAACGTCTGACAAATCGCGTCAGCCAGGGCATCGCCCTGCCGCGGGATTTACAGGCCATCCAGCGCAGTTTGGAGGCTGTGCCGGAGATTCAGCGGACTATCGACGGGTTGCGCCCGCTGAACGGCTCGGAAGCCGAGCGCAAAATTCAAAACCTGAAAACCAAAATCCAAAGCCAGCTCGATGGCTGCCCGGAAATTGTGGCCCTGATCGCGCACGCTATTGCCGCTGAACCGCCGGCGGTGTTGTCTAAAGTGGGCGTTATTCGGCCCGGCTTTTCCGCCGAGCTGGACGGCATCATCGCCGGCAGCCGCGACGCCAAAAAATGGGTGGCCGGGCTGGAAGGCGTCGAGCGCCAGCGCACCGGCATTCCCAGCCTCAAAGTCGGTTTCAACAAAGTGTTTGGCTATTACATCGAAGTGACCAGAGCCCACGCCGGCCGCGTGCCCGCCGAGTACATCCGCAAGCAAACGCTGGTCAACGCCGAACGCTACATCACCCCGGAATTGAAGGAATACGAAAGCCTCATTCTCAATGCCGATGAGCGCCAGCTCGAAGTGGAACAGCGCATTTTTAAAGAAGTGTGCGCCCAAATTGCCGCCGCCGCCGACAAATTGCTCAAAACATCGCGGGCGTTGGCCTACCTCGATGTGATGACCGCGCTGGCCGAAGTGGCGCTGGCCAACAACTACACTCGCCCGGAACTGGCCACCGACGACGCGCTGGAAATTAGCGGCGGCCGTCACCCGGTGGTGGAACGCATGCCGCTGACCGACGCCGAGGGCATTCCCACCGCCTTTGTGCCCAACGATGTGTTGCTCTCTCGCGAGGAACTGATCCACATTATTACCGGCCCAAATATGAGCGGCAAAAGTACCTTTTTGCGACAGGTGGCGCTGATTGTGCTGATGGCCCAGATTGGCAGTTTTGTACCGGCCAGCCGCGCCCGCGTCGGGCTGGTTGACCGCATTTTCACCCGCATCGGCGCGCAGGACGAAATCCACGCCGGGCAAAGCACATTTATGGTGGAGATGGTTGAAACGGCGGCCATTTTATCGCAGAGTACGCCGCGCAGCCTGCTCATTTTGGATGAGGTGGGCCGCGGCACCAGCACTTACGATGGGCTGGCCATTGCCCGCGCCGTGGTGGAGTACATTCACAACAACCCCAAAATCCGGGCCAAAACGCTGTTTGCCACCCACTACCACGAACTGACTGAAGTAGCCAAAATTTTGCCGCACGTGCGCAACTACAACGTGGCCGTGGCCGAAGAGGGCAGCCGGGTGATCTTTTTGCACAAAATTGTGCCAGGCGGGGCCGACCGCAGTTACGGCATCCACGTGGCCCAGATTGCCGGCATCCCCAAAGCGGTCATCGACCGGGCCAACGAGGTGCTGGAACAGCTTGAAGGCAACGCCGATATGCGCGACCGGCGCGAGGCAACGCGGCAGGTCATCTCCGGCGTGCAGATGTCGTTTTTGCCGCCGGAAACTCACCCGCTGGTTGAAGAAATCAAAGCGCTGGATGTGGACTCGCTGTCGCCGCTGGAGGCGCTCAACACGCTGTACAAGCTCAAAAAACAGGCATCGGAATAAAATTGCCGGATTAGTTGCTTTGGAAATTAATCCGCCCGGCTGCGTTCGGTGAACGTGTTGCGTGTTGCGTGGAAAGAATTCGCGCAACACGTTTTGACGGAATTAGATTTTGGAGTCGTAACTACTCAGCCGCACCATTCTGGACGTCATTCCCGCGTGTTTTAGCGGGAATCCACCGTTTTGGCCTTCAGTGGATGCCCGATAAAGACTTTCGGGCATGACGGCTGAGTAGTTACTTGGAGTCACCTTAAAAAAGCGCTCAGCGGGAATAGGGTTTGTTCAAAAATCCGTGCTTATGCAGCCAGTCTTCCAGCGCGTGGTTGTTGGGTTCGGTGATCATGGGGCCGCGGTCAAACCCTTTCAGCGAGCGGTCGGCAGGGCGGGGCAAAAAATTGGTGTAAGGGACATCTTCGCCGGGGTTGGCTACAATCAGCGTTGGCACGCTGTAAAAGTGAGTCCATTCTTTTATGCGCGCGGCCAGCAGCGGGTCGTCGTCAATATTAATCTCCCGGTATGGAATGTTGTAACGGCTCAACACGTCACGCGCCAGAGCGATATTGGGACAGTAAGCGCCGCGCACGTACATTACAAGTTCTCTGGTCATCAGATTATCCCCTGAAAATAAGTTCGGTGGGTTCGGTGATGTTGGGTTCGTAATCCGTAATTCGTGTTACGTGGTGCGTGGTGTGTAATTCGTAAAACGTCACTCGCCATTCGCTATTCGTCGACTCGCTGATTCGCCGACTCGTTCATTCGCCATTCACTGTACGCTGTACCGCGAAATCTCCTGCCCGCTGGCATTACCCAAAACAACAACCGTACCGGGCGGCCAGGCGGCTTCACCCTGGCCCAAATAAAGGTCGCTGGGGGTGTTTTGGCCGGCCACCGTGTGGATACGAATGCTGCCGCCGCTAAACAGAAAAATATCGGGAAAAACAAAATTACCCAGCGACGAGCCGGTCAGTTTCCAGTTTTGCAGGCTGGTGCCGGCCCCCTGATTGAGAATGATCAGCGTTTCCTGCGCCAGTTCGCCCGGGGCAATTACTTCGCTGATGGTGACTTTAATCTGGTTAGCCGGCGCGGTTGTCGATGTTGGCAGCGGCGTTCCCGCCCCCGGCGTGACCGGCGGCGTTGGTGTTGGCGTGGGCGATGGCCCCACGGTGGCGGCCGGTTCGGGCGGCACGCTGGCGTTTTCTGGCAGCGGCGTGGGCGGGTCAAACGGCAGCGGCGTTTCGGTGGGTTGCGCCGCGGGGGTAAACGTGGGCGTGGCCGCCGGCAGCCCGCCCAGCGGAATGGTCAATTCCTGCCCCACCTGAATAAAATCCTGGTCAGACAGGCCGTTGGCCACCATCAAATCAAACAGCGGCACGTCAAATTTTTGGGCAATCTGGCCCAACGTATCACCGGCCTGCACCTGATACGTTACCGACTCAACCGGCGTTACTTCTGGCGCAGCCGCGGTGGCGGGAACAGAAGTTTCGGCGGGGTTGGGCGGCGCAACTTCGGCGCTCACAGTGGCAGCGGTGGTACCCTGGGCCGCTGGCGTGGCAATATCGCCGGGGATCGCCTGGCGGTTGGCCACCAGCACCACCACCACACTGATAATCAGTGAAATGACCGCGTTTACGCCGATAATCAGCGCCAGTTGGCCGGGCGTCAGCCCGATGCTCGTCACCTCGCGGTCGCGATAGGGTTGGTATTCGTCGTAGTCAAAATCAGGGTCGTATTTGGCCATTGTCGGTCAGCATTTGTGTCGAATGGAGTGCATTATACCGCAACTTGTTAACCAGCACCAAAAGACACGGCCCGCTGTCTCGCAAAAAACCGACCTCCGGCTATACGATTTTCTCCGGCCAGGGTGAATATTGAAACGCCTGCGCCGGCGAGGTTTCGGCCATGTGATAAAACGCAGCGGCGGTTTCTACGTTGCGCGGCACGTGAGTGATGATCTCCAAATTACCGTATGGGGTGAGCGTGACCAGCGGTGCGGTTAAAAAGCTGAACCGGCTGGCTCCGGTTGCCCCCAACTGAAACGATTCCCCACCCACAAAAAAACGTTTTTCCTCGTAAAAAACCTGCTCCCAAAACCAGCGAAATTCGCGGTTGTGGCGCAACTGGGCAAGCAGCGAGGCAAAATAATCGGTCATACGGACGCGCAAAGTAACCCGCCGAAAATAGATGACATTGCCCACGGCAAAGTTTTGCCATTGGCGCTGGTTCATCTGTTGGCGATGCGGCGCAAAATCGGCGGAGAAAATGAAGCTGAGCAAATTGAGTCCGGCCGGCCGGCCCCGGCGGTAGCGCAGATCAATCTGGGTGGCATCGTACAGCTTCAACAGGATGGCGTTGGCGGCGATCACATCCAGATAATTGTCTACCAGCAGGGCCGGCAGTTGGATATCGGCCAGCATCTGCAGCACCGAGGCCAATATTTCGCCGGCCTCGGTTTCGGTGGCGTAAATCTGCTCGTTATCCAGCCCGGTGGCTGCCAAAAAAAATTCGCGCCGTTCACCCATTGTCAATTCCAGCGTGTTGGCCAGGCTCAGCAGAGTTTGATCATCCAGCAACGCCCGCTCGCCGCGCTCAATTTTGCCGATGATGATCTCGTTCAGCGGGCTGTGCGGGTCGAACTGCAATGCCTGTTCAGCCAGTTTGGCCTGAGTCAGGCGGTTGCCATCTTCGTCAAAATGTTCCTTGCGCAGGGCGGCAATCAGCGTGCCAAATTCTCTGCGGTTCATGGGATTGCTCCGGCAAAACTACTAACCTGAGTTCGGGAATTATTGTGTAGGATGGGTTGAGCCAGAATCAGACACGGTTTTACGTGAAATGGTGGGTTTCATTAGCCTGATTTTAGCGTAGAGTCGAGTGAAACCCATCAATTTTACAACACACTCTGTTTGGCTACACCATTCAACCCACCCTACGATTGAATTATCGAACTCAGGTTACTAAATTTGGAAGATTGACTGCCCAAAAGTGGTAAGTGACGGATAGCAATTTAGACTGGTTTGTTTGATAATGGAGGTGTACCCAAATTATAACGCAAGGCCACAATAATTTCCAGCAGCGCCGCAGGAGGGAAGCCGTGGACAACAAACAGCGAGAGATCACCGGCTGGGCTATGTACGATTGGGCCAATTCGGCCTTTAGCGCCGTGGTGGTCACGGTGTTGCTCGGTCCGTATTTGGCGGCGCTCATCAAGACGCAGCCGGGCGGCGTGCTGCTGGTGGCCGGCACCGCCATCGAGCCGGAAGCGTTTTATCCGTTTTGCGTGTCGATTTCCGTGATTTTGCAGGTGATTTTTCTGCCGCTGCTGGGCACCCTGGCCGATCACACCAGCCTCAAAAAAGCGTTGATGATGTTCTTTGCCTACACCGGAGCCGCAGCCACGCTGCTGCTCTTTTTTACGCAGGGCGGTTCCATTTTGCTCGGCGGACTGCTGTTTATCATCGCCAACCTCTCGTTTGGCGCAGCGATTGTTTTTTACAACGCCTTCCTGCCCGATATCGCCGTGCCAGCCGAACAGGACTCGGTCAGCTCCAAAGGGTTTGCTTACGGTTACATTGCCGGCGGTATTATGCTGGGGCTGAGCCTGCTGCTCCTGCAAGTGATGGCCGATACCGGGCTGGCCATCCGCATTTCGCTGGCCGGGGCCGGGCTGTGGTGGCTGGTCTTTACCCTGCTGTTTCCGCAGCGCCGGCTGGTGCAGCGCAATAGCATTTCCACGCTGCCCGCCGGGGCCAACTACCTGACGTATAGTTTGAAAATGTTCTTTGCCACGTTAAAAGAGATGGCCCAAAACTATCCACTCACGCTGCGCTACCTCATCGCCTATCTCATTTACAACGATGGCATTCAAACGGTCAACACCGTGGCCACCATTTTTGCCGTCGCCGAGTTGGGCATCGAACCGCGGCAGTTGATTGGCGTGGTGCTGCTGATCCAGTTTGTGGCCGCGCCGGGAGCCATCCTGTTTAACCGGCTGGCCGGACGAATTGGGGCCAAATACACGGTAGCGATCACTTTGGCGGGTTGGGCCGGGCTGCTGATTTGGGCCTACTTTATGCGCACGCCCGGCCAGATTTGGCTGTGGGCGGTTGTTGAAGCGCTGGTGCTGGGCAGCTCGCAGGCGCTCAGCCGTTCCATTTTTGCCAAAATGATCCCGCTCCACCAGGAGTCGGCCTACTTCAGCCTGTACGAAATCAGCGAGCGCGGCACCAGTTGGATTGGGCCGATTGTGTTTGGGCTGGCCGTGCAGTTCACCGGCAGTTCGCGGGTGGCGCTGCTGCCGCTCATCGCTTTCTTTGTGATCGGCATTGCGCTGCTGCTGGCCACCAATATGCGGCAAGCCATCGCCGCGGCCGGCAACGAGGTGCCAGCGGTAGTGTGATACGAATTTCACACGGCAGCAGAAAAGGAGGTTTTTTATGAAAAGAAAAATCAACATCATTACCTGACCCAAAGAAAACCAATAATCTGCAAAATTTTTTTCACGCAAATTTGTGACAAATATCACTATGAATCGGGGTGATGGTATTATATACTAAAAAAGATGGCTTACGATAACACCCATTATCAACCAACTGGCAGTCACCCACTCAGGATCACGTCCGACTTTAGAACGGATAAAGAAGCTGCTTGACCAGCTCCCCTTAACCTGCGTTCAAAACGAACCAATACCAGCAAATACCGCGTCACCAACATTAATATTTTTGTTCCTATAATCGAGCTTACTTTTTGCACCAACCGCTGGCTGGTTTGTTCTGGCTTTGCCATGGCGTTGTGTGCCTGGAGTCTCAGATGAATATACGGCAAATAACTAAATTGATCATCAAGGTATCGTCCAGCATTTTGGCAGGGTTGGCAGTGGCCTATCTGGCTATGTCGGCCTATGCTGGCTACACACTCTCCATTCCTCATCGGGTTTTTGAGCCACAAAAAGCCGTTGTTTTCTCCGACACGCCACAAGAAACCACATTCCCCGCCGCCGATGGGTTAAAAATAGCCGGCTGGTTTATCCCGGCGCCAGACAGTGATAAGGCTTTGATTTTGGTCCATGGCCGGAATTCCAGCCGCACTCATGAATTTGGTGGTAAATTCCCGGAATTTGCAGCCGCTATGAATCGCCGGGGCTTTTCGGTGTTGATGTTTGATCTGCGCGGTCACGGTCAAAGTGCGGCTGCTCTCTGTACGTTTGGCCTGGCGGAACGACAGGATGTCATTGGCGCCGTCAACTGGCTGAAGCAGCGCGGCTACCCAGCCACCAGGATTAGTATTTTAGGGGTGTCGATGGGGGTGGCGGCGGTGGTTGGCGCTGCCGCAGACGATCCAGAGATTGACATATTGGTTTTGGATAGCGGCTACGCTGAAATTTATTCGCTGTTGAAACTTCAGTGGCGCGCGGCCTCGGAGCTACCGGATATTTTCTTGCCCTCCACCCTGCTGTTTGGGCAAGGACTGACCGGTTATGACCTCGCTTCCTCCAGTCCGGCCCGGGAGCTTGAGCGCACAGCTCCCCGTCCGGTGTTGATTATTCACAGTGCGCTCGATCCTGACACGCCGGTTGAACATGCCTATCAATTGCGAGCAGCCGCTCCCGCCAGCGAATATTGGGAGACAAATACGGCAAAGCATTCCATGAATTACAACAGTAATCCCCAAGAATATGTTGATAAGGTGACAGATTTTTTGAATCGCACCCTTGAATAAGGGAAGCATCGCATAAAACGTACATTTTTCATATCTTGGGAGGTAAAAATGAAAATCAAGAACTTTGTTATTGATTTGGGGTTACTGGCACTCAGTTTTTATCTGACCAGTTGCGGACCATCGCAGCCCGAGTTGAGTGCCGGGACAACGCAGGCGGCGGTCAATCTGGCGGTCACCCCAACCGTCGCAGCGTCAACTTCCACCCCGACTTTTACCCCTGTACCGCCCACGGCCACACCCAAACCACCAACCAGCACTCCCACCCCAACGGCGACGCCACTGCCACCCACGGCCACCTTCACCCCAACACCCACCAAAACACCTGTTCCGCCCACGGCCACCCCTTCGCCAACTACAACTCCCACTGAAACACCTCTACCGCCCACCGCCACGGTGGCCGCGACCGCCCTGCCGCCGCCGACATCAACCTCCGCCTCAGTTGACCCTGCTGATGCACCATTGGCTATCGTCTGGTCAGAGCAGATGACCTATGAAGGCAACGTAGGTGACGCCCGCTGGTGCCAGATTAATATGACCTACACCAACAATTCAAATGATGTTTATCCATGGCCGGATTTTCGCCCGTTATTCTTTATTTCCAGCGCCGATGATTCACAAACTTTTATCACTTCAGGAAACTTTTATTCCAAAGCCGATGGCTGGGCCAACGGCATTGTAGGGCTTCCTCCCGATATTCCGGCTGGTACTTCGGCGGACTGGACCTGGTACACATCCACCCGGGCTGCCGGCGAAACCTGTTTTGGGGTAGCCATCCAGTTTCAGGGTTGGGTTTACGCGGCTCAATACGAGCCAGATGGCCGTTTGCTCAAGACCGGGATAATGCCGCCCAAGTAATTTTTCTGCGCCTCTTGGAATGAACGAGTTACAGACAAAGGTAGAGTGATGTTTTTGGAAGGAACTAATATGAATGACCACTTTAAAATTTGGATTGCGTTATTTGTTATGGCCGCCAGCGGGTTTTGGGGGGTTATGCTGTCGGCCCACGCCGCCGGGCCGTGGTATGTAGCTCCCGGCGGCAGTGACAGCAACGACTGCTTGAACCCCAGCACCACTTGTGCCAGTATCAACGGCGTGCTGGCTAAACCCGGCTTTACAGCCGGCGATTCTGTTCTGGTGGCAACCGGCACCTACACCGGCACTGGCACCGAGGTAGTGCTGCTCGATAAAAGCGTCATACTCTCCGGCGGGTGGAATACCGGGTTTACGACGCAGAGTGGTACCACCATACTCGATGGAGAAACAACCCGTCGCGGCATTACCGTTATTAGCGGAGTAATGGTTACAATCGAGCGTATTACAATTCAGAATGGGTATTCCTTTTCTTTTGGGGGAGGAATTCTCAACGAAGGAGGTACTTTAAACCTTGATCATATTAACGTTACGGGAAACACAGCTGGCAATGGCGGGGGTATTTATAATAATTATAGTGGTATTGTGACTCTCAACAACAGTATCATCAGCAAAAATTCGGGTGAATTTAGCAATGCCGGCATCGCCAACTCTGGTACCTTCTATTTGAACAACAGTTTCGTCAATGATAATCCAGATTCAATGGGCATCGCCAACTCTGGTACTTTTACTTTAAACAATAGTGTTGTCAGCGGTCATTCATACAACGGCATCATAAATTATTCCGGCACGCTTATCGTAAATAACTGTACCGTTGAAGGCAACTTTGGCCGGGGTCTCTACAACGACCGTGGAATAGTCACTCTTAATAACAGCACCATCAGTGGTAATGCCACTGACGGTATCGAGAATTCTTATGATGCCATTGTCACTTTAAACAATACCACCATCAGCAACAATCAGGGGATTGGTGTAAAAAATAGTTTTTCTTCTGCTACAGCAAACCTGAGAAACAGTATTATTGCCAGAAACACGAGTGGGGATTGTAACGGCACCCTTATGTCTCTTGGTTATAATCTTGTGAGTAATACCACTGGTTGTACCTTCGCGGCGGCCACAGGTGATCAGACCAAAGTTGACGCACACCTTGGTCCGCTGGATGGCTTTCCAGCCTACCACCCGCTACTTGTCGGTAGTCCTGCCATCAACGCCGGTAATCCGTCCGGCTGCACGGGCAGCACCGGATTATTAACTACCGATCAGCGAGGTTTTCCCCGGTTTGGCCGGTGCGACATCGGTGCTTATGAAATGCAGCCTATAGGTTTTTCAACCAAAACTATTGATCAAGCAGTGGTTCAGCCCGGTGACGCGGTAACGTATTCGATTGTACTTAACAATGGCGGTCCCACTAACCTGCTCAATGTTCACGTTACCGATACCCTCCCGCCATTGCTTACCTACGTCAACGGTTCGCTCACTGCCAGTGATGGCAGCTACAGCTACAACAATGGCGTTATTAACTGGACCGGCTCAGTCAATACCGGCCAAACCGTAGATATCAGCTATGAGGCCGTTGTCAGCCCAACCCTTGGTAGTATTGTCAACTCGGCGGTCATTAGCGGCGGCGGCGAAACGATCACCCGCACCGCCACCGTAACCGTGCAGGATAGCCAACTCTGCAAGCTGACCAAACACCCCGGCAATCCCGTCCTCTCCATCGGCGCAAATGGGACCTGGGATGATAACGCCGTGTGGCGACCGATGGTGCTGAAAGAGACCGGCGGATACAAAATGTGGTATGTGGCCGATGACGGCAGCACTTCCTCCCGCATTGGGCTGGCAACGTCCGGTGATGGCATCATCTGGAACAAATCCGCCAACAATCCGGTACTCTCACCAACCGCTGCATGGGAAGCAAACGGCATTTCCGGCGGCAGCGTTATTTATGATAACGGCGAGTACAAGCTGTGGTATACCGGTTTTGATAGTAGCGGCATCGGTCGTATCGGTTACGCCACTTCGCCGGACGGGATAAACTGGACCAAATACGGCGGCAATCCGGTACTCAATGTTGGCTACCTCGGTAGTTGGGAAGACGCCGATGTCATGTTCCCCTCGGTGCTGAAGCGAGGCGACATTTACCATATGTGGTACGAGGGCAATGACGGTTCGGGGCAGAGCACCCACCGCATTGGCCATTCCACGTCGAGTAACGGTACCAACTGGACCAAAGACGCGGCCAATCCGGTACTGGATGTTGGCCCACCCGGTGATTGGGACTGGCTGAACGCTTACGCTCCCAGTGTAATTGACTACAATAGCACGTTTGTGATGTGGTACTCCGGCCAAACCCTGCCCGACGCATGGCAAACCGGCTACGCGCTATCAAAAGACGGCACAAATTGGACGCGGCAGGGGCTGCTCATCCCCGAAGGCGCGACCGGCGCATTTGATAACGCCAGCGCCGATTATGCTACGGCCATTGCCGCTGGTGATGTCTTTAAACTATGGTATTCCGGGCACAATGGGAGCTATTACGCCATCGGTTACGCTACCGCCGAAGTTTGCAGTGCAATCAACCCGGCGCCTCCTACCACCAACCAGATATTTCTGCCGGTTGTTTTCAAAGGCGCTTCCTCGTGCCCGGCCTATTACACCGATGATTTCAGCGATTCCGCCAGCGGTTGGCCAATCAGCGACAATAGCGACCGGCGCTATGCATACGTTGGCAGCGAATATCAAATCTGGGTCAAGAAGCCCTCGTCCGGCTGGTTTGTCAGCCCCGGAGCCAAAGCCGTGGACTTTACCGCCGCTGTTAACGCCCGCCGGACCAGTAGTACCAGCGGCTCCTATGGGATTCAATTTGGCATAAACGAGAATTGGGACCAACTTTACGAGTTCGTCATTGGCTCCAACAATTATAGTGTTTGGAGCTACAATAACGGTTTTTGGACACCTTTAAAGAATTGGACTTACTCACCGGCCATTAAAACCGGCACCGGTTGGAATCGCCTCAAGGTCATTCGCCAGGGTAACAGTATTTCGGTTTATGTCAACAACCAATTATTGACCACCGTTATCGATGGTTCACTGACCGGTTTCAGGCGCATTGGGCTGGCTGCCTACTCCCCCAGCAGCAGCGGGCTTGATTTCCGTTTTGACAATTTCTCACTCTATCCCGCTGACTGCGGGGTCAGCGCGGCCGAAACCGGCTTTGAAATGGGCAAGCCGGGCACTTTCGGTGGGCCAGCTCCAGCCAGACCATAAAGTCCTGCTCCCGTTGTAATTCAACAAAATAACTCAAAAACAAGGGCGAGGTTAATCCCTCGCCCTTGTTTTTTTGCCGGCAAATCTACCAAAACCGGTAGATGGCTCAACCGGGATTGGTCACTGGCGGAGCGATAATCCGGCCGCTTTGTTTGATAATGGGGATATCAAACGCAGACGGCAGGCGGGGAAATACTCCCCACCGCACAGTGTATTTTATGAGGGAGACAGCTATGCAAATCGCGTATTTTACCAACACGTATTATCCCGTGGTAAGCGGGGTGGTGCAGTGTGTCGACACCTATCGGCGCACCCTGGGCCAACAGGGACACAACGTTTTTGTTTTTGCCCAAAACGCCGGCAATCACGTAGAAAAAGAACCATTTGTGTTTCGCTATCCGGCGGTCACATTACCTGCGTACCCTAATTTCCCCATTGCCATCCCTGTTTCACCAAAGATCGACTGGCTACTGCCCTCGCTGAAACTGGACGTGATCCACAGCCACCATCCATTTCTGCTGGGCGTGACCGCAGCCAGTAAGGCAGCCCGGTTAAACGTGCCGTTGGTTTTTACCTACCTCACCCGTTACCCGGAGTACAGCCATTACGTGCCGTACAACCAAAAACTGGTCAAAATTGCCATCAGAGAATATCTGGCCAATTATATGCAAAAATGCCACCACATTGTCGTCCCCAGCGACAGCATTAAAGAAGAGTTGGCCAACACCTATGGCATTACCCGGCAGATTACGACCATTCCCATTGGGTTTGACGGGTCGATGTGGGCGGCGGTGGATGGCCAGGCTGTGCGCCGGGCGCAGGGCTGGGGCAATGAAACAGTCCTCATTTCGGTGGGCCGATTAGCCAGAGAAAAAAACTGGCCCACATTGCTCAAAGCAGTCGCTCCGATTCTCAAATCCCGGCCCGATACCCGTTTTGTGCTCATTGGGGATGGGGCCGAACGAGCATCGCTGGAAAAACTGGCGCAGGAGTTAGGAATTGCGGCCAGGGTTAATTTTACCGGCATGCTAAGCCACAGCCAGGTAATCGGCCATTTGAAAGCGGCCAACCTGTTCTGTTTTGCGTCGATCACTGAAACCCAGGGATTGGTCACACTTGAAGCGATGGCCGCCGGGCTGCCGGTTGTAGCCGTTAATGCCACCGGCACCCGCGATACCGTGACCCACGAATGTGAGGGGTTGCTGACCGAAAACGAGGACTCGGCGTTAACCCGGGCCATCTGCCGCGTTCTGGACAGCCCGACGCTGTGGGACCGGCTGGCGGCTGCGGCCCTGAAACGGGCACAATGCTTTAGCGCCGAGGCGCAGGCCGGAAAATTGGTATCAATTTATCATCAGGCCCGGGCAGATCAACGAGCCGGACGCTGCGTGCAGGTTGCCCAACCAAAAACAAAACATCGAACCTACTCTTTCCCGCTGTCAACAACCCAATAATTTTTGGCCACAAGTCCACCACTA
Source organism: Anaerolineae bacterium (assembly GCA_022071955.1). GTDB lineage: Bacteria > Chloroflexota > Anaerolineae > 4572-78 > J111 > J095. The sequence continues at coordinate 145,293 of JAJVIM010000029.1, read as the reverse complement.
TGCCGCTGAAACCGGCTCGCAACCTCTACTGTAATTTTGCATTTGCCCGCTCATCAGCGAAAATGAATATGCTGTCTTTGGCGGACCGTCGGACTACTAGCCCGACCTACAACCGCTAATTCCTAACTCCTGATTCCTGTTTTCAAAGGAGACTGATTTTATGGGACGCTGGTTTCACCAACATTTGGGACCGCTGATTTTTGGTGTTGTTGGCGTTGTTTTTTTGATTGTGGGGGTGGGCTTGAGCTGGGGCAGCTACGCCACCGGCCAGCAAGCCAAGGCTGTAGCCAGCCTGCCGCTGGTGAACGCCGAACAGTTGTCGCAACTTGCCGCCGGGCAGCAGGTGGGCGTTGAAGGACGCATCAGCGAGCGCAACACCGCCGCGTATGAAGAGTTGGTTATTTACACCGCCCGCCGTTTTCGGGGCATTGAGTGCGACCGCAATAGCAACGATAACACCCGCTCCAACTGCAAACAGGTGTGGGACGAAGTGGAACGGGTGGCCCCGGCCATCTGGCTCGATGTACCCGGCGGCCGCCTCCGGTTGGCCAACGCCAATTACGCCCTCTACCACCCGCCCGAACAGTGGCAAAACACGCCCTTTCCCGTTGAAGGCCGCACGCTGGAATACAGCGGTTTTAAGGTGGGCAGCCCGGTATTTGTCAGCGGAACCATCGACCCGGCCGGCGACGCCCTCCGCGCCGATTTTCTCTCCGGCGGCGACCGGGCCGCTTACCTGGCCGGCGAGCAGCAATCGGCCGGCATTCTGTTGATCATCGGCCTGATATTTGGCGGGCTGGGGCTGCTGTTTGCCGGCATCGGCGTGGCGTGGGGTTTTTGGGCCTAGCGTTGGCCGGGCGTTGGCGAGCCAACGGTTTTTTGTCCCGCGTTGATTTGATCCCCGCCCGCCGCAACCCTCCGGTTTGTGCTACAATAGTTTGTGATGACGACCCCCACCCCCGGCCCCTCCCCCTTTCAAGGGGAGGGGGGCTAAAAACCGGCGAGTTTTGGGCAGCTTTGCTGCCCAAAACTCGCCGAAAAGAAAAATTCCCCTTCTCCCTCAGGGAGCGGGGGCAGGGGGGGAGAGGGGATTTTAACCACATATCACACAACGCGTACCATTGATGAAACACCGCAAAATTCTGATCGCGCTTGCCGCGAGTCTCATTTTATTAATCACCGCTGCCGGCGTGGCCGTTAACCGCTGGCTGCTCGTCGATTTGCCGCATCCCGGCGAGTTGTACCAATCCACCAGCGCGCCGTCAACCAAAATTTTTGACCGCAACGGCACGCTCCTGTATGAAATCTCCGACCCGCACCAGGGGCTGCACACGCCGCTGGCGCTGAGCGACATCCCCCGGCCATGCGTCGAGGCGACCATCGCCACGGAAGACGCCAGTTTTTACCGCAACCCCGGCGTCGATGGCTGGGCTATTGCCCGCGCGCTGTACATCAACTGGCAGGGCGGCGAAATTCTCAGCGGCGGCAGCACCATCACCCAGCAGTTGGCCCGCAACCTGCTGCTTTCGCCGCAGGAACGGCGCGAGGTCAGCGTGACCCGCAAACTGCGCGAGGCGATTTTGGCCTGGCGGCTGGCCCGCACTTACAGCAAAGACGAAATTCTAACCCTCTACCTCAACGAAACCTACTACGGCAACCTGGCCTACGGGCTTGAGGCCGCCAGCCGCACCTACTTTGGCAAACACGCCGCCGAACTCGACCTGGCCGAATGCGCCATGCTGGCCGGCCTGCCGCAAAGCCCGGCCAACTACAACCCGCTGCAAGACCCCGCCGCGGCCCGCACCCGGCAGGGGGTGGTGCTCGATTTGCTGGTAAAGCATGGCTACCTGTCTGCCGAAGACGCCGACAGCGCCCGCCGCGAAAAACTCGGTTTTGCCGCGGTGCCGTTCCCCATTGAAGCGCCCCATTTTGTCATGTACATTCGCGGCGAACTGGAGCGGCGCTACGGGCTGGAAGCCATTTACCGGCAGGGCTTGCAGGTGTACACTACCCTCGATTTAAATATGAACAACGCCGCCCAGCAGATTATCCGCTACCGGCTGGCCGAGCTAACCCAGCAGCGCGATGGCGAGCCGCCCAAACACGTACGCAACGCCGCCGTGACCGTGCTCAATCCGCGCACCGGCGAAATTCTGGCGATGGTTGGCAGCCCCGATTATTTTGACCCGCGCATCGATGGCGCGGTCAACGCCACAATGGCCACCCGCCAGCCCGGCTCGTCCATCAAACCGCTCACCTACGCCGCCGCGTTTGACCCGGCCATCGCCGCCGCGCACGGATACGAGCCGCTCACCCCGGCCAGCATGCTGGTTGATGTCCGCACCGCGTTTGTCACCAAAGAGGGCCAGCCCTACGTGCCCCAAAATTACGATCACCTGTGGCGCGGCCCGGTGCTGCTGCGCCAGAGTTTGGCCAGCAGCTACAACCTTATCGCTGTTAAAGTGCTGGATTACGTCGGCCTTGATGCACTAACCGATTTGGCCCGGGCGCTGGGCATCACCACGTTTGACAACAAAGAGTTTGGCCTGGCGCTAACGCTCGGCGGCGGCGAGGTGCGGCTGGTGGAGTTGACCGCCGCCTACGCCGCGCTGGCCGCCGAAGGCCGCCGCATCGAGCCGGTGGCCATTAGCCGCATCACCGACCACGCCGGCGCGCTCATTTACCAGCAGCCGCCGTCGCTCAACCCCGGCCCGCCGGTACTGGACCCGCGCACGGCTTATCTCATCACCAATATTTTAAGTGACAACTATGCCCGCCGCAGTACCTTTGGCGCGGGCAGCCCGTTGCAGCTCAACCGGCCGGCGGCGGCCAAAACCGGCACTACCCAGGATTGGCGCGATAACTGGACCGTCGGTTACACGCCGGATTTGGTGGTGGGCGTGTGGGTGGGCAACGCCGATAACGAGCCGATGCGCCACGTCTCTGGCGTTACTGGCGCGGCCCCCATTTGGCGGGATGTGATGAACGAGTTGCTCAAAGGCAAACCGGCCCGCGATTTTCCGCGCCCGGCCGGGCTGGCGGATAAAGAAGTTTGCACGGATAATGGACTTGTTCCAATTGAAAGTTCTCAGTTCTCAGCTCTCAGTTCTCAATTAATTCAAAATTCAGAACTTAAAATTCAAAACTCACAATTCCCCACCCGCTGTCCGCACACCCTCACCGAAATATTCATTGACGGCACCGAGCCGCGCCGCTTTGACGACTGGCACACGGCCATCGCCCTCGACCGGCGCACCGGCCTGCGCGCCGGCATTGGCTGCCCGCTGGAGCAGGTGAGTTACGTCACCTTTACCCGCTACCCCGCCGAAGCGCAAGCCTGGGCGCGCAAACAGGGCGTCCCCGAACCGCCGGCCGACTACTCGCCGCTGTGCCCCAACACCGAGCCGGCGAGCCAACTTCATCCTTCATCCCCCTCCCTTCATCCTTCATCCTTCCCCCTTCACCCTTTGATCTTCACCAGCCCCGACCAGGGCAGCGTGTTTCGGCTGGTGCCCAACATCCCCGCCGACAAGCAGAAAATCCGGGTCAGCGTTCGCCCCGCCGAAGGCGTGCAGGTGCGGCAGGTGTCGCTGCGGGTCAACGGCCAGCCGCTCGCCGACGGCCCGGAAGCATTGTGGCAAATGCGCCCCGGCGAGTACACCTTTGAGGCCGTTGGCGTGGATGCCGCCGGCCAGCCGCTCACCGGCCAACGCGTCACCGTTCGCGTGGTTGAGTAGCCAACGCCTCACCCTACGCTCAGCCAACGCTGCGGCTGTCGGCTGGATATTTGCCCCCGGTTTAGCAAAACAGTTATGGTTGTGATAGGATGAATTGGTCGGTCAGCATAAAAATGTGGAGTCCAAAACTGGAGTTTTGGACTCCTGCAGCAAACTTTTAGAAGCCGGAGCAGGAACACACCCTAACCCCTGATTCCTGACTCCTAACCCCTATTCTCAGAGGAGACTTACCGTGAAAAAGTTGTTAATCTTCTTCTTCACCTTGAACCTGTTATTTACCACCGCCTGCGCCACCGAAACCCCCGCGCCCACCGAACCCGCCGCCAGCCCCACCGCCGGCGAATCGGTTGCCGCGCAGCAGGCCGCGCCGACGCCCGCGCCCGCGGAGTCCGCAACCCCCGCGCCCACCGATACGCCTGCCCCGCCGCCAACGCCCGCCGGCCCGTTCCCGCCGCTGGTAGTGGCCGCCGTGCCGGAACGCGGCGCGGAACAGCCGCTCGATGCGCCGATTGAACTGACGTTTGACCAGCCGATGGACCGCGCCAGCGTGGAAAAGGCCTTTGCCATTGAGCCGGGGGCCAGCGTCGATGGCGCGTTTGAATGGGTTGATGATCAAACCGTCCGTTTTGCCTTGAATAACGGCTGGCAGCGCGGCCAGCGCTACCGCGTCCGCGTGGTTGAGTCGGCAGAGGGGCAGGCCGGGCTGAAAATGGAGCGCCCGTTTGAGTTCAATTTCAGCGCGCAGGGCTTTTTGAGCGTAACCAGCGTGCAGCCCGCCGCCAACAGCGCCGAAGTTTCGCCCGACGCGCTGGTGCTGGTGATGTTCAGCCGGCCGGTGGCGCCGTTGGGCGCGGCCGCCGGCACTCTGCCCGACCCGCTGACCTTCACCCCCCCGGTAAGCGGCCGCGGCGAATGGCTCAACACGGCCACTTATCAATTTACGCCGGACACCGGTTTTGAACCGGCCACCCAATACACTGCCCGCATCGCCGCCGGGCTAACCGATATTTCCGGCGCGGCGCTGCTGGAGCCGGACTTTGAGTGGGCCTTCACCACCGTCAGCCCGGCGGTGGCCGCCAGCCTGCCCACGCCCGGCGATATGTACGTGAGCCAGTCGCCGGTCATCAGTGTGGCCTTTAACCAGTTGATGAATCACACCGCCGTCGAGCAGAATTTGCAACTGGTCGATCTGGCCGGCGGCGCGGCGCTGACCGGCAGTTTTAGCTGGCAATCCGGCGGCGTGATCCCGCCCAGCGACCCCAACGCCCAGTACGATTACTCCGGCGAGCCTCCCGCCGAACCGCAGCCGGTCGGCGTCGAGACGGTTGCCTTTACGCCGGATTCGCCGCTGCAACCCACCGGCGAGTACCAGCTTCTGCTGCCCAAAGGCGTCGCCAGCAAAGCCGGCGCGCCCACCGCCGCCGATTACCGCGCCGATTTCAGCGTGTCGCCGCTGCCGGCAGTGGTCAGCACCAACCCGCCGGACGGCGAGCGTTTTGCTGACATGTGGCAGGGTTTGGACATCACCTTTAACGCGCCGATGAACCCGGCCAGTATCGCGCTCGGCCAGAGCCTGCTCATCGAGCCAGCCGTGGCCGAAACCGATGTGTACACCTACTGGGCCAACAGCGACACCCAACTGTCGGTTGGGTTTCCGCGCCAGCCCAACACCGCGTACACCGTCACCCTGACCACGCAGGCCGAAAGCCGCTACGGCCAGCCGCTCGCCGAAGCCGCGCGGATACGCTGGCAAACGCTGCGCCAGTCGCCGTATGTTTATCTGGTTAGCCCCAAAGTGGGCGTGTACAACGGCTACCAGCCGCAAACCTACATTTATATGACCGTGCGCAACGTGGCCGGCGTCAATTTTAGCCTGTACCGCCTGCCCGAGGGCGATTTCCGCAAGCTCAGCCCGCAGTCGTATCGCGGTTTTGAGCGCGGCTACGAGTGGGACAAGTACCGGCCCCGCGCCGAAAATCTGCTGGGCCAGTGGCAGCAATCGGTTGACCCCGCCACCTTTGAAAACACCGTTTATAAAGTCGATGTCAGCCAGGCGCTCGGCGGCGAGCCGCTGCCGCCGGGCCTCTACTATCTGGAGGCGTCCGCGCCGCCGGACAGCTTTTTCCCCGAATCGAAGGGCAGCGATCCCGCCGAAGCGACCGACCGCCAGATTTTGATTGTCAGCAAGCGCAACCTCAGCCTCAAACAAGGCGGCGGCGAACTGCTGGCCTGGCTGACCGATCTGCAAACCGGCCAGTCGGTGGCCGGCGTACCGCTGCGTTTTGACGACCCCGCCGCCGGCCAGCAAACTGAAACCACCGCCGACGACGGCGTGGCGACGTTCAGCTATCAATTGACGCCCGACAGCATATACGCCGAAAATCTGGTGTTCACCGGCCAGCCGGACCGGCCCGACGACGATTTTGCCGTGACCAGCAGCGGCTGGAGCGCGGGCATCCAGCCCTTTGAGTTTGACAACCTCGGCGGCCCCGGCCCCTTTACCTACAGCCGGGCCTACGGCGGCGTCATCTACCCGGAGCGCCGCCTCTACCGCCCCGGCCAAACCGTCTATTTCAAAGGGATTGTCCGGGCCGACAACGACGCCCGCTACAGCGTGCCGACCGCTGTCCCGACCGTGACCGTGACCATTTACGACCCGCAGTACCGGCCGGTGTTCAGCAATACGCTGCGGCTGAACGACTTTGGCACGTACAACGGCCAGTTTGCGCTCGATGAAGAAGCCAGCCTGGGCGGCTACCAGCTTGAGGCCGCGCTCAACGACCCGGTGTGGCAAACCCAAAATGTGGGCTACACCAGCTTCGCCGTGGCCGAATACCGCAAACCGGAATTTCTGGTGACCGCCGCCACCGACCGGCCCGAAGTCGCCGCCGGGCAGGACATCACCCTGTCGGTGCAGGCCGACTTTTTTGCCGGCGGGCCGGTGTCCAACGCCCCCGTGCGCTGGACACTGCTGTCCGATGACTTCTATTTTGATTATCAGGGCAAAGGTTACTACAATTTCACCGCCGAGGATTCCAGCCGCAGCCACAATTACAACCCGGCTTACGGCTACGGCTTTGGTCAACAGGTTGGCGGCGGCGAAGGCGTGACCGACGCCAACGGCCGCTTCAGCGTGACCGTCCCTGCCGATTTAACCGGCCGGCTCAACAGCCAGACCTTCACCTTTGACGTGGCCGTGACCGGCCTTAACAACCAGGAGGTCGCCGCGCAGGCCCGCACCATCGTGCACCAATCAGAGGTGGTGGTGGGCGTGCGGCCGCTCTCTGGCGTGGGGCAAATTGGCCAGCCCAATCAGGTCGAGGTGCTGGCCGTCGATTGGCAAAGCCAGCCCGTCGCCAACCAAAAAGTGGAGGTGCTGGTTACCCGCGAGGATTGGTACAGCGTGCAAACGCTCGACCCCGCCGCCGGCCAGCTCAGCCCGGACCCGCAGTTTTACTGGACCAACCTGGTCAACAACATCGCCATTTTCACCGACACCGTCACCACCGCCGCCGATGGTACGGCCACAGTCAGCTTTACCCCGGACGATGGCGGCAGCTACAAAATTTACGCCCGCGCCGTCGATGACGGCGGGCGGGCCGCACTGGCCACCACCTTTATCTGGGCCAGCGGCTACCAGTACGTCAACTGGGGCCAGGACGACCACGACCGCATCGCGCTGGTGGCCGACCAGCCGGAATACGCCACCGGCGACACCGCCAAAATTCTGGTGCCGCACCCGTTTAGCGGCACGGTCACGGCGCTGGTCACGCTGGAGCGGGGCCGCGTTCACGACCATTTTGTGACCACCCTGCCAACCAACAGCAGCCAGATTGACATCCCCATCACCGCGGAGATGAGTCCCAATATATACGTTTCGGTGCTGGTGCTCAAAGGGATGGATGCCGTGCCCGCGGCCGGCGTAACGCCGCCGGAAGAGTCGCTGGCCGGTTTCAAACTGGGCTACACTCAATTGACCATCAACCCGGCGGAAAAGCAGTTAAACATCAGCCTGACGCCCAGCCTGCCCGCCGACGGCGTAGCCCACAAACCGGGTGAAAGCGTCAGTTTTCAGGTTAAAGTGACAGATTTTGCCGGCCGGCCGGTGCAGGCAGAGTTTTCGCTGGCGCTGGTAGACAAGGCCGTGCTGACACTGGCCCCCGATTTGCCCAACCAGCTCCGCGATGCCTTTTGGCAGCAACGCGGGCTGGATGTGCAAACGGCGCTGGGAATGACGCTGGCCATCGACCGCATCAACCGCGCCCTCGATGAGCGCAAAGGCGGCGGCGGCGGCGAAGGGCCGGGCGGGCCGGATTCGGTGCGGCAGAATTTTGCCGATACCGCCCTGTGGCTGCCCGATTTCACCACGGCCGCCGACGGCACCGGCGCGTTCGAGGCCACCCTGCCGGACAATTTGACTACGTGGGTGCTGCTGGCCAAAGCCATCACCGGCGATGACACGCTGGTCGGCGAAAGCCAAACCGAAATTGTCACCAGCAAACCGCTGCTGGTGCGGCCAGTCACGCCCCGCTTTATGGTGGTGGGCGATGCCGTGCGGCTGGGGCAGGTGGTGCAAAACAACACCGCCGAGCCGCTGACCGTCACGCCCTCGTTTTTGGCCGATGGGCTGGAGGTAAAAGACTGGCGCATTGGCGGCAGTGACTGGCAGCCCATCGACGAGAGCGCCGACGCCACAATTGCCGCCGGCGCGGAAGTGAAAATTGAATACAATGTCACCGTACTGGCCACGGATGAGGCGCAACTGACCTTCGGCGTAAAAACCACTGATGGCCGCCTCGGCGACGCCATCGCCTTTGGCCTGCCGGTTTACCGGCTCAACACGCCCGAAACCGTGGCCACGCTCGGCGCGCTGGCCGCCGACGGTACCCGCCAGGAAGGCGTACTGCTTCCGCCCGCCGGCAGTTTTGACCCCACCGTGGGCGGGTTAACCGTCAGCGTGGAGCCGAGCCTGGCCGGCGGCATCCAGTCTGGCCTGAATTATTTGCAGCACTTCCCCTACGAATGTGTGGAGCAAACGGTCAGCCGCTTCCTGCCGAACATCGCCACCGTGCGCGCTTTTGGCGAGCTGGGGCTGGCCCGGCCGGAACTGGAAACGCAGCTCAAGCGGCAGGTCACCATCGGCCTGCAAAAGCTGTACAGCCAGCAGAATTTTGACGGCGGCTGGGGCTGGTGGCCCGGCGACAGCAGCGACCCCAATCTGACCGCTTACGCGCTGCTGGGGCTGGTTGAAGCGCGGCGAGCCGGCTTCACTGTAGATGATTACGTGGCGCAGAGCGCCGTCACCTTTTTGCAGGGCGCGCTGGTTGCGCCCAAAGACATTGCCCAACCGTGGCAGGCCAACCAGCAGGCGTTTATGCTGTACGCGCTGGCCGAAGCCGGCCAGACCGATATGAGCCGCATGGTGACGCTGTTTGACCGGCGTGATACGCTCAATAATTTTGGCCGGGCCTATCTGGCGCTGGGCCTGCACCTGGCCGACCCCGCCGCCGACCAGCTCGACCCACTGGTGAGCGATTTGACCAACGCCGCCGTGGCCAGCGCCACCGGCGCACACTGGGAGGAAGCCCAACCCGACCCGGTGGCGATGAACACCGATGCGCGCAGCACGGCCATCGTTATTGCCGCGCTGAGCCGGATTCAACCCGACCACCCGCTGCTGCCGGAAGCGGTGCGCTGGCTGATGACCATGCGCCGGCAGGAGGGCTACTGGGCCACCACTCAGGAAACCGCATGGAGCATCATCGGTTTGACCGACTGGCTGGCCGCCAGCGGCGAACTGCAAGCCGACTACCGCTGGCAGGTGTCGCTCAACGGCCGCGAATTGGGCAGCGGCCAGGCCGAGGCCGCAAATCTGGATGAAACCACCCGGCTGCAGGTGTCCGTGGGCGAACTGCTGGCCGGGGCGGTCAACCGGCTGGCCTTTGAGCGCGACTCCGCCGGCAGCGACGCCGGGCGGCTCTACTACGCCGCCTATCTCACCACCGCCCGGCCGGTCAATCAGGTGAAGGCGCTGGATCGCGGGTTGACCGTGCAGCGCCAGTACAGCCTGCTCGGCGGCGATGGTTCGGCCATCACCGGGGCCAACGTGGGCGATTACGTGCAGGTGAAACTCACGCTCATCGCCCCCACCGATTTGCATTACGTGATGGTAGAGGATTACCTGCCCGCCGGCGTCGAGGCGCTGGACAGCAGTTTGAAAACCACCAGCCTGCTGGCCCAGCCGCCGCAGCTCAACCGCGATACCGCCGGCCAGCCGTGGGGCTGGTGGGTGTTTAACCACACCGATCTGCGCGACGAAAAAGCGGTGCTGTTTGCCAGCACCCTGCCCGCCGGCGTGTACGAATACACCTACACCGTCCGCGCGGCCATCCCCGGCGAGTATCGGGTTATCCCCACCCACGCCGAAGAAATGTACTTTCCCGAAGTCTTTGGCCGCAGCGACGGGGGTCTGTTTGAGGTGAGGCAGTAGCAGGAAGTAGGAAGTAGGAAGTAGGAAGTAAGTAAGTAAGTAACTACTCAGCCGCATCGTACTTGACCGTCATTCCCGCATGTTTTAAGCGGGAATCCACAGTTTCGACCTCCAATGGATGGATGCCCGATAAAGACATTCGGGCATGACGGCTGAGCAGTTACGGAAGTAGTTCGTTGAGGTGATACGTAAAACGTGTTGCGTGTTCCGTAAGTTCAAACACGCAACACGCGACTCGCAGCACGTTAATTTACAAGGAGTTCTGCTATGAAAAAGCTGTTAATCATCCTTCTCGCATTGATGCTGTTATTTACCGCCGCCTGCGCCACCACTCCCGAGCCACCCGCGCCCGGCCAACCGACCGTCGAAGCGCAGGCCGTTACCCCGACGCCCGCGCCGCCCACCCCTACGCCCGCGCCGCTGCCGCCGCTGGTGCTCCGCACCGTGCCGGAGCTGGGGCAGGAACAACCGCTCGATGCGCCGATTGAAATCACCTTTGACCAGCCGATGGACCGCGCCAGCGTGGAAAAGGCGTTTGCCGTCGAGCCGGGGGCCAGTGTCGATGGCGCGTTTGAGTGGGTGGATGACCAGACCGTGCGCTTTGCGCTGAAGGATGGTTTTGCCCGCGGCGAGCGCTACAAAGTGCGCGTTGTTGAAACGGCGCAGAGCAAAGACGGGCTGGCCCTGCCGCGCCCGTTTGAGCTGCGCTTCAGCGCGGTCGGCTTTTTGGATGTGACCAGCGTGCAGCCCGCCGACGCCGCCGCGGAAGTGCTGGCCGATACCGTTGTCACCGTGCTGTTCAACAGGCCGGTGGTTGCGCTGACGGCCATCGAAAACGCCGCCGGCCTGCCGGACCCGCTCACGTTTACCCCGCCGGTCAGAGGCAAAGGCGAATGGCTCAATACCTCGATCTATCAATTTACGCCCGATCCCGGTTTTGAACCGGCCACCGAATACACCGCCCGCGTGGCCAAAGGGTTAACCGACGCCAGCGGCAACGCCGTGCTGGAAGATGACTTTGAGTGGACGTTCACCACCGTCACGCCGGCGGTGGCCGGCAGCCTGCCCGCCGACGGCGATGTGTACGTCAGCCCGACGCCGGTGATCAGCGTGACTTTCAACCAGCCGATGAACCGCAAAAGCGTGGAGCAAAATTTCCGGCTGGTTAACAACGAAACCGAAGAACCGGTTTCCGGCACGTTTGTTTGGACCGCCGACGGCCTGACCCTGCCGCAGGGCAACGAATCTGACGGCTATTACGATTATACCTGGGACGAAGGGCAGGGGCCGGAGAAGATCGGCGTGGAAACCGTGGCCTTTAGCCCGGACAAACCGCTCGATTTGGGCGCCGGCTACCGCATCGAAGTGCCGCAGGGCACGGCCGGCAACATCGGCCAGGCTGAAACCGCCCGCGATTTCAGCGCGCTGTTCACCGTGGCGCCGCAGCCGGAAGTCGTCAGCACCACCCCAACCAGCGGCGATACCGGCGTGGAAACGTGGCAAAGTTTTCAGGTCACGTTCAACGGGCCAATCAACCCCGATACCGTCATTTTGGGTGAAAACCTGATTATCCGGCCCACCGTGGCCGCCACGCAGGTGTACACCTACTGGTGGAGCAGCAACACCAATCTGGAAGTCAGTTTCCCCACCGAGGCCAGCAGCCGCTACTCGGTGACGCTTGGCCCCACCATCGAAGGGCGCTACGGCCAGCAGCTTGGCCAGCGCACGCAGGTATTGTGGGAAACCCGCGCCGCGCCGCCGAGCATTGTTTTGCACAGCCCCGGCCGCATCGCCACCTACAATGCCTACACCGATACCGTAGCCTACGTGAGCGTGCGCAATCTGGGGCAGGTTGATTTTGGCCTGTACCGGCTGCCGCGGGCCGATTTCATCCGGCTCAACGCCAACGACTGGTGGGATGTCTGGGACAAATATCGACCCAAAGCGGCTAATCTGGTGGCCAAATGGTCGCTCAACGTAACGCCGGAACTGAACGACACGCTCATTTACAAAGTGCCCATCGGCCAGAAAAGCGGCCTGGGCGACCCGCTGCCGCCCGGCCTTTACTATCTGGAAGCTACCGCCCCCGCCGACCAGCTTTACCCGGAGGCGCTGGGCAACGACGCCTCGTACAACCTGCTGCCGGAGCGGCAAATGCTGGTGGTCAGCAAGCGCAACCTCACCCTCAAATCCTCCAACGCCGAGGGGTTGGCCTGGCTGACCGATTTGGAGAGCGGCCAGCCGGTGCGCGGCGTGGATGTCACCTTTATTGCCGGCGCGGACGAGAGCAAAGCCAAAACCGACACCGACGGCGTGGCCGGGCACAGTTACAACGGCCTGCAAGACCCCTACGAGCCGCAGTTTGCCTTTGCCGGCAACCCGGACAAACCCGGCGACGATTTTGCCGTGGCCGTGAGCAACTGGAGCGACGGCATCGAGCGCTACTCGTTTGACAACCTCAACGTGGAGGATTACCAGCAGCCGTACAACGCCATCGCCTACACCGACCGCAAAATTTACCGGCCGGGGCAAACGGTCTACTTCAAAGGCATTCTCCGGGCCGATGACGACGCCCGCTACAGCCTGCCCACCGCCGCCGACAGCGTCCACATGCGCGTCACCGATCCGCAGGGCAAAGATATTTTCAGCAGCGACGTGCCGCTCAACCGTAACGGCACGCTCAACGGCGAAATCCAGCTCGATGCCAACGCCGCGCTGGGCAGCTACAGCATCGAGTTTAGTTACAACGACCCTGCCGCCGAGTCGCCCTACTATTTTTACGGCGATTTTCAGGTGGCGGCCTATCGCAAGCCGGAATTTCTGGTGAGCGTTGAAACCGACAAACCGGAGTACGTGAACGGCGACAAAGTGCGCGTCACAGCGCAGGCCAACTTCTTTTTTGGCGGGCCGGTTTCCAACGCCGATGTCGTTTGGACGCTCGTTACCAGCGATTACGCCTTCAATTACAGCGGCGACGGCTACTACGACTTCACCGACTACGACGCCAGTCGCGGCAGCTATTATTACACCACCTTTGGCGAAACCGTGGCCGATGGCAGCGGCCAAACCGACAAAGACGGCCGCTTCACTTTTGAAGTGGAGGCCGACATTGCCGAGAAAATTGCCAGCCAGCGGTACACCTTTGATGTGACCGTAACCGACATCAACAACCAGCAGGTGGCCAGCCAAGCCGAGGCCATTATCCACAAAGGGCTGTTTTACGTGGGGCTGGCCCCGGAACGATACGTCGGCGTGGCCGGCCAGCAGAGCGACGTTAACGTGCTGGTGGTCGATTGGGAAAGCCGGCCGGTGGCCAAACAGGAAGTGGAAATTGTGTTTGCCGAGCACAACTGGTACAGCGTGCAAAAACAGTACGACGACGGCTCGTTTTACTGGGACAGCGTGGCCGAGACCATCCCGGTGTTCACCACCACCGTCACCAGCAACGCCGATGGCGAAGCCGTAGCCAGTTTCACGCCGGACAAGGGCGGCATTTACAAAGTGATGGCTCGCGCCGTTGACAGCCGGCGCAACACCGTGCGCTCATCGACATTTATGTGGGTTAGCGGCCGCGAGTACGTTAACTGGCGGCAGGAAAACAACGACCGGCTGGAACTGGTGGCCGACAAACGCGAGTACCGCGTCGGCGATACGGCCACGGTGCTGGTGCCGCATCCCTACAGCGGCACGGTGCAGGCGCTGGTGACGCTGGAGCGCGGCCACATCTACGACCATTTTGTGACCGAACTACCGACCAACAGCGAGCAGCTCAAAATCCCCATCACCGCAGATATGCTGCCGAATATGTATGTGTCGGTGGTGGTGGTCAAAGGAGTGGATGAGTTTAACCCGCTGCCGAGCTTTAAAGTGGGCTACGCCAGCCTGCCTATCGACGTGGCCGAAAAACAGCTCAATATTACGCTGACGCCCAACAAAAATGTCGATGAGCGTTACCAGCCGGGCGAAACCGCCGCATACAACGTGCAGGTGACCGACGCCGCCGGCCAGCCGGTCAAAGCCGAATTGTCGCTGGCGCTGGTGGACAAGGCCGTGCTGACGCTCGCGCCGGAAACGCCGGGCCAGTTAACCAGCACTTTCTGGCGCAATCGCGGCGTGGGGGTGCGCACCGGCGGCGGGCTGGCACTGGCCATCGACCGTATCAACCTGACCGTGGCCCCGGAAGCCAAAGGCGGCGGCGGCGGCTTTGACGAAGGCTTCGGCCAGATTCGCGGCGATTTCCGCGACACCGCCCTGTGGCTGGCCGATTTTGAAACCGACGCCAGCGGGCAGGGCACTGTCGAGGCCAAACTGCCGGACAACCTGACCACGTGGACGCTGACCGGCAAAGGCGTGACCGGCGCGGATACCCGCGTTGGTGAAAGCACCGTTGAGATTGTCAGCACCAAGCCGCTGCTGGTGCGCTCGGTGGCCCCGCGCTTTTTTGTGGTCAACGATCAGGCGCTGCTGGGCGTCATCGTGCAAAACAACTCGACCACACCGCAAACCGCCGAAGTGCGGCTGGAAGCCAAAGGCGCTGAACTGGGCGACTGGCGCATCGGCGAATCGGCCGGCGGCGGCCAACCCGGCGACTGGCAAAGCGACGGCGCGCCGGAAGTGACGCTCCAGCCCGGCGACCGGGTAAAAGTGGAGTGGCAGGCGGTGGTCGGCAACGTGGAGCAGGTATCGCTGAC
>JAJVIM010000029.1:0-130365 GCA_022071955.1 Anaerolineae bacterium | reverse complement strand
CCGTCGATCGTCATGCCGCTCGGCGCAGTTACCAACTCGTAACTCAGCCGGTCGTTGTTCGGGTCGGTTGCGCGCACATCGTATCGATAGACCGATCCCGGCGTCGCGGTGGTCGGCAACGTGGAGCAGGTATCGCTGACAATGGGCGCCAAAGCCAAAGATTTTGGCGACGCGCTGACGTTTGAGCTGCCGGTCTATCGCTTCAGCACGCCGGAAACGGTAGCCACGCTCGGCGTGCTGGCCGAAGACGGCACGCGCACCGAAAGCATCGTTCTGCCGCGCAGCTACGACCCCACTCAGGGCGGGTTGACCGTGCAGGTCGATCCCAGTTTGGCCGCCGGTATGCGCAACGGGCTGGACTATCTGGAGCACTTTCGCTACGAATGCACCGAGCAAACCGTCAGCCGCTTTTTGCCCAATGTTTTCACCTACCGCGCCTACCAGCAGCTCAACCTGCAACGCCCGGAACTGGCAGCCAAACTACCGGGGCTGGTCAGCACCGGTTTGCAGCGACTCTACAACCAGCAGCATTTTGACGGCGGCTGGGGCTGGTTCATTTTGGACGACAGCGACCCGTACCTGACCGCCTACGTGCTGCTCGGGCTGGTTGAGGCCGACCGGGCCGATTTCAGTGTGGATGAGCAGGTGATGGCCAACGCCGTCAGCTATTTGCAGGCGAGTCTCGTTGCGCCCAAAGACATCGACATGAACTGGCAGGCCAACCGGCAGGCGTTCATTTTGTACGTGCTGGCCGAGGCCGGGCAGGGCGATTTGGGCCGCAGTGTGGCCCTGTTCAACCAGCGCCAAAAACTCGATACCTTTGGCCGGGCCTATCTGGCCATGGCCATCCACCTGCTTGACGACAAAGCCAAACAGGTTGATACCCTGCTGAGCGACATCACCAGCGCGGCCATTGTCAGCGCCACCGGGGCGCACTGGGAAGAGACGCAGGTGGATTACTACGCGATGAACACCGATACCCGCAGCACGGCCATTATCATTGCCGCGCTGAGCCGCATCCAACCCGATCACGCGCTGCTGCCGCAGGCGGTGCGCTGGCTGATGAGCATCCGCGAAAACGGCGGCCACTGGGAAACCACACAGGAAACCGCCTGGGCGATCATCGGCCTGACCGATTTTATGACCGCCACCGGCGAACTGGAAGGCGAATACAACTGGCGGGTGTCGCTCAACGGGACGGCGTTGGACAGCGGCGCGGTTTCCTCGGCCAACATCGATGAGACCACGCAGTTGCAGGCAGACATTGCCCAACTGCTGGCCGACGCCGCCAACCGGCTGGCCATTGAGCGCGACCCGGCCGACAGCAGCGTGTCGGGCAGCCCGGGCCGGTTGTACTACGCCGCCTACCTGGAAACCTACAAGCCGGCCAACGAAGTGAAGGCGCTCGACCGGGGCATCATCATTTCACGCAAGTACAGCCTGGCCGATGATCCCGGCGGCGAAGCGATCACCGGGGCCAGCGTCGGTGATGTGATCACCGTGGAACTGACGCTGGTGGCCCCCAATGATTTGCACTACGTGCTGGTGGAGGACCCGTTCCCGGCCGGCGCGGAGGGCATCGATACCAGTTTGGCCACCACCAGCATTGTCGGCGAAGCGCCGAGCATCGAGCGCACCGACCGCCGCGATCCGTGGGGTTACGGCTGGTGGTGGTTTAGCCACGCCGAACTGCGCGACGAAAAGGCGCTGCTGTTTGCCAGCTACCTGCCCAAAGGGACGTATGTTTACCGTTACCAGATTCGGGCCAGCCTGCCGGGTGAGTTCAACGTGATCCCCACTCACGCCGAGGAGATGTACTTCCCCGAAGTGTTCGGCCGCAGCGACGGGGGATTGTTCAGAATACAGTAATCAGGAGTCAGGAGGGGGGGTTGGCCAACGGGATAAAGGGCCAAAAAATGGCTAAACTTTGGCCGCCGGCTGCCGATAATGTCATTAAGGGCGCTGGGGATGACCCGTTAGCGGTCGTCCCCAGCGCCAACACTTTGTCCGGCCGGAGGGCGAATGAATTTTTTGCTCAACTCCCCGCTGCTGGGAGTGATCAAAGCCGTGGGCGTGCTTGGCGCGATTTTGCTGCTGCTTTACTCCTGCTCCTCGCTCAAAACCGAAACCTACCTCTCCAAAGGCACCTCGGCGCACGGCTTTGACGAACTCTGCACCGAGTGGACCATCGAATTTTTTGGCGGCGAGCGGCAGGTGCGCAAAAACTGCCACGCCGTCGATCCCAACCTGATGCCCAATGCCGCGCCGCTCGATGGCGACGGGCTGGCCGATCCCGACGGCCGGAAAAACCCCGAATTCAACTACACCGGCTGGGACAAGCTCTACTCCGGGCCGGCTACGCCCCGGCCGTAAACCGGTCCTCCCCCCAAAAACGATGCCGCCAGCCGCTGCGCCGCTCGGCGAGCAGGCGACCCCCGGCGTCGGTAACGGCCACAGCCACACCCCGCCGCCAATGATGCCCCACCCAAACCACACCATGCTCCCGAACAATTTTTTGCCACGTGTAACCGGCCGGCAGGTCAGCCGGTGGTTGACCCGGCGCTGCAGGCTCGGCCGGCGGCGCAGCCACAACCGCCAGCCGAAAATGAGCGGCCGGAATGTGAGCCAGCGCAAAACTGAGCGGCGTCAGCGTGACGGCCAGTTGGTGGCGCTGTAACTCATCCTGAATTTTGCCGGCCAAATCCCGGGCCAGATCGGCGCGGAGTGCCTCGTCGCGGGCGGGGTCGCCGGTGTTCACATCGGCCTGCCGGCGGCGATAAAACGTCGTCAGTCGCAGCAGCACTTTTTCCAGCCGGCCGGTAATGGCCTGCTCCTGCTCGCCCACTGCCCCGGCGATGGCTTGCTGCGTCACCTCGGTGGCGCGTTCCAGCAGTTCAAACAGCCGCCCGGCGTCAAACTCCGGCGGCACGGCCGGCGGCTCCGGCAACGGAGCGACGGCATTCAACAGCGCCTCAATTTGCGGCGCGGGCTGTCCGGCGGCGTCGAGTACGGTGGTCACCACGGTTTCCTGCTTTTCATCCGACACGTACACCACCCGAAAATTAAACACGGCGTACCAGTTGTCGGCAAAATCCGCGCTGATTTCGTTGACAGAAAACGCCGGCCGGCGCAGCGAGGCGGCCGGCACGGTATCCAGCGCGGCGGTCACTTGCAGCGGATAGGCCAGCGCGGCCCGTTCGCCGCGGCCGGCCAGCAGGGCCAGCATCCGGTCAAACACGCGGCTGCCGTACACCAGCACATCCTCGTGCGGCGATAACTCGCGCGGCTCGGTTTGCAGCGCGGGAAAAACCAGGTACAGGCGCGCTTTGCCAAACTGCTCGGCCAGCGCCGGCGGCAGGTCGATGACCAGTTCATCGGCCTGAGTTTCAATGGTTGCGCCGTGGGCGGCAAAAAAAGCCTCGGCGAAGGCGCGCATGGGCGGGTTAGCGGGCGTAGACTTCATCGATAGCCTCCAGCACATCCGAAATTTCATCTGAGGCGTCGCGAACCGCCTGATAATTGGTCTGCGCCTCATCGAGCAGCCCTTCCAGTTCGGCCAGCATTTGCCGCAGTTCGGCCTCGGAGCGGCTGGCGGCCCAGGCGCTTTCTACCCGCTGCTCAAAGCCGCGCTGCTCGTCAAACTGGCCCAAAATCAGGTCGAGTTCGCCAATCACCAGCTCGAACATGCGGATTTTGTTGGCCAGCAAATCCAGAATGTAGGCCTCGATGGTTTCGTTGGCCGACAGGTTGAAAATCGACACAGCCTTGGTTTGGCCCAGCCGGTGCAAGCGGCCCACCCGCTGCTCGATGCGCATGGGATTCCACGGCAGGTCAAAATTGATGAGCTGGTGGCAAAATTGCAGGTTGTGGCCCTCGCTGCCGGACTGGGTGCTGATCATCACCCGCGCCGAGTGGCGGAAGCGGCGCACCGCCTCCACCCGTTCCTGCGATGACAACCCGCCGTGAAAAACCACCGTTTCGTGGCCGGCGTCGGTCAGGGCCGAGGCCAGCGCCTCCAGCGTGGGCAGGTAATCGGTGTAAATGAGGAATTTGCCGGGAGTGTCGGCCAGCAGTTGCAACACGGCCTCGATTTTGCGCCCCTGCTGGATGCCCCAGGCCAGCACCAGAATTTCGGCCAGTTCGGCGTTGTCCGGTTGCTGGCCGGCCAGATTTTGCAGGGCGCGGGTGGCGGCCTGCGGGCTGGAGCAGAGTTGCTTTTGCAGCGTGATGAGGCTCATGCGCTGGCTGCCGCTGCGGCCGTCGGCGGCGTGCAACTGCCGGCGGATGTAGTCCGTGGCGGTATTGTACAGGCGGCGCTCCGGCGGGGTCAGATTGAGCGCGTACACCGCGGCCCGGCGCGGCGGAAAACGGACACTAACCCGGCTGCGGCGGTTGCGAATCATCACCTCGCGCAGCAGTTGGCGCAGGGCGGCGGTATTTTGCAGGTTGGTTTGGCGCGGCGGCGGGCCGGCGGCGTCGGTGTTCAATTTGAGCCGGCAAACAAAGCGGTCGGCGCCGAGCCAGCCGGCTTTGATGGCCTCAAAATCAAACACCTCGTAACCCTGGGCCAGCAGTTGGTGGACTTCGGCGCGGGCGGTTTGGCCGTATTTGTTCAGCCGCAGGCCATCGAGCTGGCTGAAATCTTCGGTGCGCTGGCTTAGCCAGCGTTCGGTGTGGCTGTGGCGATACTCCTCGCGGGCGGCGCGGCTGCGGCTCAAATAGCCATCGGGCTGCGGCGAACTGTAAACGGTGCGGATGCCGTAGCGTGGTTCGGCGCGGCGGATGAAATTCTGGCGAAAGGCGGCGCGGGTGCCCAGGTGGCCGGGCCGCAGCAAAGTGACCAGGTTGTACAGTTCCAGCAGGTTGTTGTGTACCGGCGTGGCCGTGAGCAGCAGTACATACTGCTTGCGAATCTGGTTGACAAATTTGTAGGCCTGCGTCTGGTGGTTTTTGAGCTTGTGCGCCTCGTCGATGATCAGCAGATCGTAGCTACGGGCCAGCAGCGTTTCGGCCCAGCCGTTGCCCTTGGCCCGGTCCAGCGAGATGATCCAGCGGCCCGGCCCGTTGGGCGTCACTTCGGCAAGTTGCTGGCTGTCTTCCAGCACGGTGAAGGTTTCGTGAAATTTGGCCTGCATTTCTTCGTGCCACTGCCAGGTGAGCGAGGCCGGGGTGAGGATGAGCGCGCTGCCAACCAGCCCGCGCTCGATGAGTTCTTTCATCACAATCCCGGCTTCGATAGTTTTGCCCAGTCCAACCTCGTCGGCCAGCAGCGCCCGGCCGCGCATATCGCGCAGGGCGCGTAGCGCCGCTTCGAGCTGGTGCTGGTAGTGGTCAACGCTGATGTCGTCGAGGCAGATGAGCCGGTCGAAGCCGGTGGTGGTGTGCAGCCGCTCGGCTTGCAGGCGGAGCCGGTACATGGCCGGCGGCTCAAAGGCGCGGCCATCGAACCAGTTTTCCGGGGCGGGGGTAACGGTGATGAGCGGCGGCGGCAGTTGCAAGTTGAGCTGGGCCAGAATGTTGGCCGGTGCGGCATCAGCGGCGAGGCTGTGGCCGCAGTTGGCGCAGCGGTCGGCGCGCGGTTCAACGGGCCAGCCGCAAATGGGGCAAACCGGCTGGCCGCCAGCGGCGGCGGGCGGGGCCGGCGCGGGCGGCGGGGATAGCTCCAGCCAGGCCAGTTGTTCGGGGGGTGAGGGGTGGTTGGTCACGGCAAGCCTCGGAAATTTTTGCAATAGACAGGATTAACAAGATTTTTGGGATGAGGGGGCAAGCCCCATTACATCAGCGCCGCCACCAACCGGCCCCACTCCGGCAGGCTGAGCGTTTCGGCGCGGCGGGTGGGATCGATGCCGGCGGCGTGCAGCGCGGCGACGATTTCCGGACCGGGCCGGCGCAGTCCGGCGGCCAGCGTGTTTTTGAGCTGTTTGCGTTTTTGGCCAAAGCCGGCTTTGACCACCGCAAAAAACTGCTCGACATCGGCCACCGCCACCGGCGGCGAGTCAAATGTGTCAATGCGCACCACCGCCGAATCGACTTTGGGCGGCGGGTAAAACGCGCCGGCCGGAATTTTATGCACCAGCTTCGGCGCGCCATAAAACTGCACACTGACCGCCAGCAGGCTCATGTCGCCGGGTTGGGCGACAATGCGCTGGGCCACTTCTTTTTGAATGGTGATGACAATTCGCTGCGGCTGCGGCCGGCTTTCCAGCAAATGGCGGATGGCCGCGGAAGTGATGTAGTAGGGCAGGTTGGCGACAACCTTAAAATTACGAATGACCAATGACGAATGACGAATGACATCGTCTGTATTCTGACTCCTGACTCCCGACTCCAATAGTTCCGCCAGGCTGGTTTGCAGGATGTCGGCGTGGACGACGGTGAGGTTGGACAGGTGGCCGTATTCCTGGCGGAGCAGGTTAACCATCGCCTCGTCCAGTTCCACGGCGATAACCCGTCCGGCGGACTCGGCCAGCAGCCGGGTCAGCGCGCCGGGGCCGGGGCCGATCTCCAGCACCGTATCATCCGGCGATAGCTCCGCCGCTTCGATGATTTTGCCCAGATGGTGCGGGTCGGTGAGAAAGTTTTGGCCCAGTCCCTTTTTGGGGAACAGGTTGTATTTGTTGAGCAGCGCGGACAGGTTCATCATTGTGAATTATGAATTATGAATTGCGAATGACCGCTAGCTAATTCACAATTCACCATTAATTATTATTCCTGCGGCCAGTTGGGCAGCACGTAGCGAATCTGGCTGGCGGGCGGCACAGGCGTGAGCACGTACACATTGCGCCAGTCAAAAATTACCGGCAGCGGCTCACCGTCCGGGTAACCCAGGTCGATGTGTTTGCCCAAAATGCGGCCGCCGGTATCGCCGGCCACGGCCGGGCCGTATTGGTCAATATACAGGCGGGTGTTCAGCGGAATCACTTTTTGGTCCACAGCGACCACGCCTTTGCCGGCCGGCAGCCCGCTGCGAGTGATGCCGTAGCGCGGGTGATCGGCGTCTTTGCCAGACGAAGCGGCGTTGTAGGCGGTGGCCCGCATTGAAATTTTGCGCCAGTATTCAATGGGGCCGTCGGGCGTATCCAGCGTGCGGACCACCACTTTGGTGCCATAAGCGATGATTTGATCGCTGGCAGCCTGGGCCAGCCATTCGTCCTCCAGTTGGCGGCTAACTTCCTGGCCGTTTTCCAGCCGCACCCGCGTGCGCGATTTGATGATGCCGGTGGCCCCGGACTGCCGGATTTCGCGCTGGTCCAGTTCCATTGTGTCTTCGGCCACCCACTCCGTTTCAAACGGGATAAATTCCTCGGTGATGTCCATTTTTTCGGTAACCCGCACAATATCGATGGCTCCGGAAATTAGCGGCTGATCGAGGCCGGGGCGGCTGTAATCCTGCCCCATCAGGGCGATGCCTTCCTGCGCCAGCACTTCGCCCACGGTTTTGCGTTGAGTGCGGGTTTTGATGATCTGGCCATCGGCCCGAATGCTGACCGGGGTTGACGGCTCCAGATACACCTGCATCCCCGGCGAGAGCGGCGTACCCAGGCCGGGCGTCACGCTATCGCCAAGATACAGGGTTAACCCCTGCTCCAGCAGCGCCTCGCCGATGGTGGGTTTGGCCGTGTAAAAGGTGCTGGCCGCCGGGCCGTTGTGCAAGGTAACCGGCACAGCGCGGTGAACCACCAGCCGCAGCGTAACCGGGCGGGCGGCTGCGGCGCGAGGTTGGCCGGGCGGGCTGCCTGCCGCCATCGATTGGGGCGCGGGCAGAGCGGCATCGTGGGCTACCGGCGCGCCGTTGAGCAGCAGTTCGTCGCGGGGGTGGAGGTCAATTTTAAGCGAGGCCAGCAATTGACTGAGCGTTTGAGCGTGGGTGAGCAGCCGCTGCTGCTGGCCATCGGCCTCAATAACCACCGGCCGGGCCAGTTGAATGGTTACCGTATCGCCGGGGGCAAGGGTGGCATCGAGGGGCGGGGTGACAATGTCCTCCGGCTCGAGCCGCAGCCCCTGCTGGCGCAGCAAAATACTGACCCGGAGTTGGTGGGTGCGAACGGGGTAGGTTTGGTTGTTGATAATGAGAGTGACAGGTTGGGCAGACAGCGAGTAGCCCCACCACACCAGCGCCGCCAGCCCCACAATGATAGCCGCCCGGCGAACCGTTCGGCTGGCCAGCCAGCCGCTGCGGGGCAGCCGGTTGAGGCGTTGGCTAAGGCTGTTGGTCGGCGAAGTTTGGGCCATAGTCTACAAAAAAGGCGAGTCTGATTTGACTCGCCCGGCGTGGTGTGTGTTTTCAAGGCGAGGCAACCGGGTAGCTTATGCCAGGCAACCCTGCGGCACCCAGAAGAAACTACTTAAGGCTGCTTCCTTCCGGACCTGACCTGGTTCGTAGGCTCCTGCCGCGCAGGACCCAACACTCGCTACCCGGTTGCCCTCGTCTTGAATAGAGTGGCGGAGCGGAGAGGGAGGGATTTGAACCCTCGAGGCTGTGACACCTACGCGATTTCCAATCGCGCGCACTCGACCGAACTATGCGACCTCTCCAAAATCAATGATCAATTACCAATTACCAATGATCAATTATCAAATTGCAGTTCATTGTTCATTGATAATTGTTAATTGGTAATTGTCCAGCGGGGAGGGTGGGATTCGAACCCACGGTAGACCGAGGCCTACAGCGGTTTTCGAGACCGCCCCATTCGTCCACTCTGGCACCTCCCCCGGCGCGTTTAGGCGACAAACCGGGATTATAGCATACCGCCGCAGATGCGGCAAAACGGAACAAAGCTACCGTTTTTCAAGCTTGGCAAAGCTGAGCGCCAATTTTTTAATGCCCTGGCCCGGAAAAGCAACCTGCACATACACATCGTCGCTGGTGTTTTCTACACCGATGACGATGCCATCGCCAAATTTTTGGTGATAAACTTTGTCGCCGGTGGCAAACTGGCCGGTTGGCGCGGGTTTGGCCGGGGCGACAGTTGGTTGGCTGCCCCAGCGGGTGGTCGATTGGCGGTATTCGGCCCGGCCGGTCACCGCACCGCCGCGAGCATATTTGCCGCCGCGCTCCTGATTTTCTACCAGATTATCGGGCAGGTCGCGCAAAAAACGGGAGGGGGTGGTCGGTTCCTCAAAGCCGTAGGTTTGCCGTTTAAAGGCGCGGGTCATGTACAGCCGGTCTTTGGCCCGCGTTACCCCCACATAGGCCAGCCGTCGCTCCTCTTCCATTTCTTCGGGGTCCTGCAAACTGCGGCTGTGCGGGAAAATATTCTCCTCCATACCAACCATAAACACCACCGGAAATTCCAGCCCTTTGGCCGTATGCAGGGTGAGCAACGCCGGCGCGCGGCCTTCCTCGCCCAGCGCGTCAACATCGGAAACCAGGGCCACATTTTCCAGAAACGCGGGCAGCCCTTCGGCGGCCTCGGCGCTGGTAAATTCGCCGGCCACGCGCCGGAGTTCCTGCAGGTTTTCCCAGCGCTCGTCGCCTTCCGGGGTGTTGTCCCGTACAAAATTTTTGTAACCGGTGCGGGCCAGCATCAAATCAAACAGTTCCACCAAATTGAGTTTTTGTTTGGAGCCGATGAGCATAGCCATCAGCCGGCCAAACTCCAGCAGCGATTTGCGCGCCCGGCTGGCAAACGGGGCCGGCACCGCCGCCGGGCTGTAATCGTCGGGCGGCTCATCCTGCGCCACCTCGTCATCGGCCACCAACTGCTGGATGGCCTGCCACGGGGTGATGCCCAGCTCGTAGGCCCAGCGCATCAAATCGGCCACGGTTTTGTTGCCAATGGAGCGTGCCGGCACGTTGATAATCCGGTCCAGGCTAACGCTGTCTTCCGGGTTGTGGATGAGCCGCAGGTAAGCCAGCGCGTCTTTAATTTCTTTGCGGTCGTAAAAGCGGGTGCCGCGCACCAGAATGTACGGCATATTGCGGGCGATGAACGCCTCTTCAAACACGCGGCTTTGGGCGTTGGTGCGGTACATAATGGCAAAATCGCCCGGCTGAAACTCGCCGCGGTTGAGCAGCGTCTGGATTTCGTTGACCACAAAGGTGGCTTCTTCCTGTTCGTTGTAGGCTTCAACCACCCGAATTTTCTGGCCCGTACCGCGCCGGGTGAACAAATCGTTGTCGATCCGGTTCTGGTTTTTGCGAATCAACTGCTTGGCTGCCTGCAAAATCACGTCGGTGGAGCGATAATTTTGCGACAGGGTGATCAGTTTGTGGTCGGGAAAATCCTCGCGGAAGCGCAGCACGTTACGGGTATCGGCCCCGCGCCAGGAATAAACGCCCTGGTCCATATCGCCCACCACAAAAATGTTGCGGTGGCCGGCGGCCAGCATTTTGCTGAGTTCGTACTGGACCATGTTGGTGTCCTGAAACTCATCGACCATTACGTGCCGGTAGCGCTGGTGGTATTTTTCCAGCACCAGCGGGTGGCGGCGAAACAGACGGTGCGTTACCAGCAGCAAATCGTCAAAATCCAGGGCGTTATTTTCTACCAGAATTTCCTGGTAGCGCTCGTAAACCCGCTGCACAATTTCGTCCTGATACTTACGGGTGGGGAATTTCTCCGGCGTGATCATCTCGTTTTTGGCTTTGGAGATGGCGTAATTGATGGTGGTGGGTTTCCAGGCCTTTTCGTCGATGTCCAGATCGCGCAGCGCCCGCTTCACCACCGTCTGCTGGTCGCTGGTGTCGTAAATCACAAAATTGCGGTCGTAGCGGCCCAGCGTTTCAATGTCTTCGCGCAGCCAGCGAGCGCACAGCGCGTGAAAAGTACCCACGCGCAAAAAGGCGGTTTGCTGCGGCGACAGCAGGCTTTCCAGCCGGGTTTTCATTTCTTTGGCGGCTTTGTTGGTAAAGGTGACGGCCACAATTTCCCACGGTTTCACCTGCTCCACCGTAACCAGATAGCCAATCCGGTGGGTGAGGGCGCGGGTTTTGCCGGAGCCGGGGCCGGCCAGCGCCAGCACCGGCCCGTGAGTAGTGGTGACCGCTTCCTGTTGGGCGGGGTTGAGTCCTGCCAAAAAATCCATAATTTGCTCCCGTGGTGATGTCCAATCAGAGATTGTACCATGAGGCACGGGGGCGGGGCAAAGACGCAAAAAGTGAAAATTGGGTAGGGGCGCTTCGCGAAGCGCCCCTACATTCACAGATTCACAGATTTACAGATTTCCAGAGGGACAGTGGGTCACGCTTGCAGCGTGAGTGGAGACTCTTCGCTATCCCTCAGAGTGACACCTGAAAATGGTATTTAATTTTGTTCGGCAAAGCTGAATTCGGCCACCACGGGGAAGTGGTCGGAGCCGCCGGAGTTGGTTAGCGTGTGGGCATCGCGGGCAAAAAATGAGTCGTTGTAAAAAACGTGGTCGATGCGGATCAACGGCGTTGGGATGTGAATATGCTTCAACGGGTGGACATCGGCCGGAAAACTGAAGCCAAAACCCCAACCCGCCTCCCAGTGGGCGTTATGCAGTTGCCGGTTGATCAGCCTGTACATCTCCGATTGATCGGTGGTGTTAAAATCGCCGCCCACAATCAGCGGGCCGGAGACCTGGGCAATACCGTGAGCCAGATTAATAAATTCTCGCCGGTGCAGACGCCACCAGCTTGGCTGAGTGGTGTGAACATTCCACACCTGCACCGCGCCGGCGGGGGTATCAACCATCACTTTGAGCGCCCGGCCTTCACGGGGAGAACTGTCAATCCGGGTGAGCGGGTAGCGGCTGATGATAGCCTGCTGCGATGATCGGTCTGTTTCAAGGTAAAGCTGGCCAGCGGGCAGTTGTTTGGCCCATTCGGTTTGAATAAACTGGGCCATCGACGGCGCTACTTCTTGCAGCAGCACCACATCCGGATTTTCCTGTTCAACAAGCGCCGCCATCTCGTCCCAATGTTCGTTGTAACGCCACACATTGTAACTCATCACTTTGAATCGCTGGTTATCGGCCAGAGCGGGATTGGTGCGCGGTAAAAACAGGGGCGCGTAATTAACGCAGATAACAATCGTGGGAACGGCCAGCACCAGCGCCAGTTTGACGCGGCGGGCGGCTATCGCCAGCAACAGGCCGGGAACCAGCCCTACCAGCAGCCACGGCATTACATAATTAGCAATCTGCACCGGGAAAAGGGCGTCACCGGGCCACCAGCGCAGCGGCAGCCACAGCAAAAGGCCCAGTCCAAACAGCCACAACCCCAGCAGGAACAGACTAAAAACTACCCTTAGCAGTGATCGTATCGAGAAAATGTGCATGGATAACGTGATCCTCCAAACGACGAGTGTAACGTTTAAAGTTTAGTTTTTTATGAGTGTCGGCGCTTACTGTGTTATCTTAATAGATAGATAATCTAGGCATAGTTCTAAAATTTTTTGCACCAATCAAACCGGCAAACCGTGCTGTGTTCGGCTTTGCCTGATAATCCGCGCAATCAGCCACACAAACAACGGGTAAAACGTGAGCGAAATTGTGGCCATCCCCACCGGAAGTTTGTGATAGAGCAGGGTATGCATAGTCAGCGTTGTTTCAAAATAGGCCGGCAGCAATTTGGCAACAATCTTCATAACCAGCATCGCCGAAACATAAATTGCCTGCGTGCCCATCAATCCGGCCAGCAGATAAATACCCCGCCGGCTGGGACGGGCGGCGCGCAGGCTGGCAGCCAGAATGATAATCCACAGCACCGAAAAGGCGGTTTCTATCCACACCAAATTGCCGGGATAGATACTGCCCGGCCCCCAGCCGGTAGTGATCAACTGCCGCTGTTCAAACAGCACCACAAACGCCACGTATGTGGTAAACGGCAGGGTCATTAACGTGGCGTGCTGCCAGCTATCAATGGCCAGCAGCGTGACCAGAATGGGGAAAATAATCCAGAACAACCATTCTGTGCTGGAGACCACCCACAGCGCCAAAAACAGCCAGCCCAGCCAGGCATACCACCAGGTTGGCCAGCCGCGCCGCCAGGCCCAGGCCGCGCCCAACCCAAAAATAATCAGGTAGCCCCACAGCGAAATGTCGTGGCCGATAAATGTCCAGCCCAGCCCGGTAATCCCCAAAATGGGCAGGGCCGCCAAAATAATATCCGGCCAATCAACAATGCCCACCGCGTTTCGCCAGGCGTTGCTAATATTGCGCGCAGCCCCAAATTGCGCCACGGCCCGGGCTTCGGCCTGCTCCCGCGATAAACCACGCTCCTGCCAATCGCGGGTTAATTCTTCCAGATGCCCGCGCGCCTCCAGGCACACTTCATCGCGCAGATGACGGGGCAATTTTTGGTGTAGCTGATCCAAATACGTTTGTATGGCTGACATTTAACGGGCGTCTCCCACGGTTACTGTAGCGCAAAATAGCTCTGGCGTCCATATTGATCTGGCTGATGTTGGCTATGGCTTTTGGCGTACATTGGCCTGGTGCACATGGGCAAAATTACGGTCAGAGCGACATGCCCTCCAGTAACTTGAGCAAATTCCGTGAAAAGTCAGTCCACTGTTGGGTGGATTTTTCCAGTTCGGCTTTGCCGGCAGCCGTAATATGGTAATATTTGCGGGATGGCCCATCTTCTACCACTTCCCAGCGGCTTTCAACCTGCCCGTCTTTTTCCAACCGGTGCAGCGCCGGATAGAGCGTGCCCTGCTCCAGGTTGAAAAAACCGTCGCTGCGAAGTTGAAGCTCTTTGACAATCTGGTAGCCGTACATAGGCTGCTCAGATAATAGCCGCAGGATCATTACCGCGGTGCTGCCGGTGCGCATATCCAGCTTGGTCAACTTACCTTCTCCTCTCTGTGTAAACCTTCTTAATACCTAGACATTCTACAATAAAAGTTTCTCGTTGTCAATCCGGTATTGCCCAAACTCAAACAGATGGCCGCTTATGCCAATTTTTCTCTTTTGGTGCAAATCCGGAGATTTGGGTATAATTCCCGTCAATGTAACCCGGGTATCCTCATTTGCCACCCTGAACAAATAGACTAATGGATGCATCGCAGCCTTTTGCTGACTCCCCGCTAACCGAACAGGAGCCGCAATCGCTGGTGAAAACCAGCCGTCGCGCCCGGCTGCTCAACGCCGCCGCCCAGGTGGGGCGCATCATCTCCTCGATCCTTGATCCCGATGAGCTTTTGCCGCAAACCGTCGACATTATTTGTAACGCCTACGGTTTTTACTACGCCGGCATCTTTTTGATCGAGCGGCTGCCGGACGGCAAAGATTGGGCCGTGCTGCGCGCCGGTCGCGGTAAAGCGGGACAATTGATGATTGAACATCGCCACAAGCTGGAGGTTGGCGGCCGTTCGATGGTGGGCGCCTGCACCGCGCTCAACGAGGCCCGCATTGCCCTTGATGTGGGCAAAGAGGCGGTTTGGTTTAACAACCCGTTTCTGCCCGATACCCGCTCTGAGATGGCCCTGCCGCTGGCGGTGGCCAGCGAGGTGATTGGCGCGCTCACCGTGCAAAGCGTGGAAGAGGCCGCCTTTTCCGCCGAAGATATTTCATCACTGCAGGCGATGGCCGACCAGTTGGCAGTGGCCATTAATAACGCCCGGCTGCACCGGCAAAACGCCGAACTCCTGCGCCGGG
Organism: Anaerolineae bacterium; assembly: GCA_022071955.1. Classification (GTDB taxonomy): domain Bacteria; phylum Chloroflexota; class Anaerolineae; order 4572-78; family J111; genus J095. The sequence goes on along the minus strand of JAJVIM010000029.1, from coordinate 115,797 downwards.
CGGCGCGGCGGGCCACGCTGCTGCAAGCCGCGGCCGAAGTCAGCCGCAACATTACCTCGATTTTGGACCTGGATGTGCTGCTGGCCAGCACCGTCCACATTATCTGCGAAGAATACGGCTTTTATTACGCCGGTATTTTTCTGATTGAGCAGGATGAACAGGGCGCAGAATGGGCCGTGCTGCGCGCCGGCCGTGGCGAAGCCGGCCGCAAAATGGTAGAGAGCGGCCACCGGCTGGAGGTCGGCGGCAATTCGATGGTGGGCGCGGCCACCAAATTGCAAGAAGCGCGCATCGCGCTGGATGTGGGTAAGGAGGCGGTTTGGTTTAACAACCCGTTTTTACCCAACACCCGTTCAGAAATGGCCCTGCCGCTGCTGGTGCAGGACAGGTGCATTGGCGCGCTGTCGGTGCAAAGCGTAGAAGAATCGGCTTTTTCAGAGGATGATATTTCATCGCTGCAATTGATGGCCGACCAACTGGCGGTAGCCCTGAACAATGCCCGGTTGCTGCAAGATTTGGAAGCAGCCAACAAAGAGCTGGTGCGCACCAAAACGTTTGAAACCATCGCCACCGCCACCGGCGAAACCATTCACTGGGTGGGCAACAAAGCTGCGCCCATCCCCGGCTGCGCGCAGCGCATCCGCGATGACTTTGCCAAGTTTGTGGCCATTGCCGGCAGCCTGCTGGCTCAAAACACCCAAATTCCCGCCGATAACCCGCTGGCCCAACTGCTCATCGACAGCAGCCGGGAATTGCTGCAAAAGCAGCCGGATTTGCCGGAGCAGATTGAGCGGCTGCAAAACAAACCGGCCCACAAACTGCGGCGCATGCTCAGCATTGATTCGGTGGCCGAAGATTTGGAAATCATTGAGCAGAGCGCCAACACCATTTTGCAGATCAAAGAAGATTTGATCGGCCCGGCCCGGCGTCAAAAACAGGTTGAAACCGATCTTGTGGCCCTGATCAAAGATACCATCAAAGGCTTTGCCCTGCCGCCAAACACGGTTTCGTACAGTATCGATGGCGCGATTCCGCCGGTATTTGTTGACCCGGTACAGATGGGCCGGGTGGTGCTCAACCTGGTTAAAAATTCAATGGAAGCGATGGACGATCAGCCTTTGCCGCACATTTTTGTGGCCATTCGCCAGGCCGATGCGAAATTTGTGATGGTTGACATTGCCGACAACGGCTGCGGCATCCCGGAAGACGAACTGACCAAAATCTGGCTCACCTTCCACACCGGCAAAGCCAAAAAAGGCGGCACCGGGCTGGGGCTGCCGGCCTGCCTGCAAACAATGGAGCGCATGGGCGGCAAAATTGGGGTGGTCAGCCAGGTGGGGGTGGGGTCTACGTTTACCCTGCACGTGCCCGTTTATCGGGGGCAAGATTTATAACTGCGTTTGGCAGAAGTACCAGCCTGTTATACTATTAGCGACAATGCTTTTCAAATAACGATTGTGTCATTCTGAGCGAAGCGCAGCAAAGTGAAGAATCTCCAGGCTATCAGCCTAAAAACGCCAACTACCGGGGAGATTCTTCGGCCTTCGGCCTCAGAATGACATTTTCCTCGCTCTTATTTGAAAGGCATTATATTTGGCCAACCTTTTCAATTGAGGCGTGAAATGGAACAAACCCAAATCAAAGATAACGTTACTCTGGAACAGGCCCTGCGCCGGGCCAACCTGCTGGCCGCCGCCGCTCAGGTAAGCCAGCACATCACTCAAATTATGAATATCGACGAACTGCTGCCCAAAACCGTTGATATTATTTGCGAGGCATACGATTTTTACTACGCCGGCGTCTTTTTGATCAACGAAACCGGCGACTTTGCCGTGCTGCGGGCCGGGCGCGGCGCGCCGGGCCGGATTATGATGGAAAACAACCACAAGCTGGCCGTCGGCGGTAACTCAATGATTGGGGCCTGCACGGCGCTCAACCAGGCCCGGATTTCGCTGGATGTTGACACGGAAAAAGTGTGGTACCCCAACCCGGTGCTGCCCGAAACCCGCTCGGAGATGGCCCTGCCGCTGGCCATCGGCGGCAAAGTTATCGGCGCGGTTACCGTGCAGAGCGTTGAAGCCGCCGCTTTTTCCGATGAAGATGTCGCCTCGCTGCAGGCGATGGCCAACCAACTGGCCATTGCCATCGACAACGCCCGCCAGCGCCGCGAACTGGAAGAAGCCCACGCCGAACTGCTCCGGGCCAAAACGTTTGAAGCCATCGCCACCGCCACCGGCGACGCCATCCACTGGATTGGCAACAAGGCCGAACCAATTGGCGGCTCGGTTAGCCGCATCCGCAGCGACGCCAAATTGCTGCTGGCCGGCGCGGCCAGCCTGCTGCCGCCGGATCACGCCTCGCCGCTGGCCCGGCTCATCCACACCGAAGCCGCCGCGCTGGCCCAAACCGAGCCGCAACTGGCCGCCGAACTGGACAAACTGGGCCAGCTTGCCCCGGATAAACTCGGCAAACGGCTCAGCCTGGCCTCGATTCTGGATGATTTGGAAATTATTGAGGACTCGGCCCGGCTGATTCTGCGGGTCAAAGAAGATTTGATCGGCCCGGCCCGCGAGCAAGCCCCACGCCCAACAATGGTGGAGGATGTGCTGCAAGATACGCTCATCGGGCTGGCCATGCCCGCCGGGTTGGTAACGGTGAAGAGCCAGCCCGGTCTGCCGCTGGTGCTGGCCGATCCCATCCAGTTGCACCGGGTGTTTGTTAACCTGCTCAACAACGCCAATGAAGCCATGCTCAACCAACCCAACCCGCAAATTACGGTGGCCATCGCTCCGCGCCCGGACAACAAATTTGTTGAAGTGGCTATTACGGATAACGGCAGCGGGATTGCGCCCGGCGGTATGGATAAAATCTGGATCACTTTCCACACCACCAAAGGCATCAAAGGCCATTCCGGGCTGGGACTGCCGGCCTGCAAATTGATTTTAAAGCAGTTGGGCGGCGATGTAACTGCCACCAGTGCGCCGGGGCAAGGCTCAACCTTTACCGTTACCCTGCCCGTAGCGGCGGTGGTGCCCACCAAACCGGACGCCCCCAATCGCAGCCGGGCCAAAATTTTGCTCATTGATGACAACGACCGCTGGCGCAATTTTGCCGTAAACACGCTGGCCAACGCCGGTTACAAAGCGGCAGCCTGCGGCGAAAACTACAGTTTTGACGCCCTCGATCAGGTTGACCTGATTGTAGTTGACGATAATCTGGCTACCAGCGATGCGCTGGCGGTGCTGAACGCCATCAAAAACCGGCAGGCTATTTCAAAAGTGCTGGTTGTGTCATCAAATCCGCGGGTTGAACGCACCAAAGACCGCATGCTGCTGGGCATAAAAAATCTGCTGCCCAAGCCATACTCCACCGCCGGGCTGCTGAATGCCGTCTCGGACGCGCTGAAACAGAGCCACTAAAGGAGCCCAAGCAGATGGACGTTGAACCAAAAATTTTGGTGGTAGATGACGAAGAAAATATTTTGCGCGACGTTGAAAAAACGCTGTTCCGCGAAGGGTTTGAGGTTGAAACTGCCGGGGGTAATATTGAAGGCTACCGGCTCTTTCAGGAGGCGTTGGCCGTGAAGGAGCCGTTTGATCTGATCATCATCGATTTGAATATGCCCGATTTTGAAGGCCGCGAAGCCCGCTACGCCGGGCTGGAACTGCTGGCGCGACTAAAAATTGAAGCGCCGGACACGCCGGTTATTGCCAATTCGGCCTGGGACGAGGTGGAAACCGCCAAACAGTGCATCGACAAAGGCGCGGCCGATTACTTTGTAAAGGGCCGCAACGATGAAATGCTGCACAAAATCCGGGCAGTACTGGGCATTTAACAATGACTACGGCGTTGGGCCGCCGGCCTGCGCGTACTCTTCGGCGGTGATGAACTCCCCAAAGGCAATATCGCGGTCGGTAAAGTGGCGTTGGCTGTCAAAATGCAGCGTCACCTCTACCCGCTGAAAGCAAAGCTGGTTGCCCACCAGCGTTTTGTGCGCCACATAAGTGCCATCGTCCTGCAAACTCAGGCTGCCTTGCAGATCGATGCGGGTTTTGATGACCTCACCGCAGCGGCTGCAGCGCACGTAAATCCAGTAGCCATCGTCTTTGGGGCCGGCATCTCCAAAAAATGATTTGAGCGAGTCCAGAAATCCCATCGTTTTTCTCTCCGGTGATGATGCAGTCTGCCGCATATTTTAACCCAATCACCGGTTCTGTCCAGATTTAACGGAAGGGAAGTGATTGCCGTGGAAGCTGATAAAATTTTGGCGCTGTACGATAAAGAACAGCGACGCGACATTGAATACCCCAGCCATCGCCGGGAAGAAACGCCGCATGTGGTGCGCCACGTGCCGCTGGTTGACTACGAGGACGGTTTTGTGATCTATTCGTGGCTCAACGCCACTGAAGCCGACCCGGTGATTTGGGAGCAGGTGAGCTATTTTGATGCGCTGGGCATTGATTTTGAGTGGAAGCACTTTAGCCACGATACCCCGCCCGATTTGCTGGCTCGATTGCAAACCGTCGGCTTTGCGGTGGATGAGCCGGAAACCATTATGGCGCTGGAGATTACCCGCGCTCCGGCGGTTTTGCTAAAACCGCCCCGGGCCGATGTGCGGCAGATCACCTCGGTGGAACAACTGGCGGATCTGGTAGCGGTTCAGGAACAGGTGTGGCAGGAAAACTTTGATTGGTTGGTGCCGCGCCTGACCAACGATCTGCAAACTACGCCCTCGCTGCTGCAAGTGTATGTGGCTTACGTAAGCGGCCAGCCGGTCAGTTCGGCCTGGATTTATTTTCATCCGGGCAGCCAATTTGCCAGTTTGTGGGGCGGGTCCACCCTGCCGGCGTTTCGGGGGCAGGGCTTTTACACGGCGCTGCTGGCCGCCCGGCTGCAAGCCGCGCTGGCAGCCGGCGCGAGTTTTCTAACCATCGACGCCGGCCCCATGAGCCGGCCCATTGTTGAAAAGCTCGGGTTTAAAGCGCTGACAACCGCTCACGCCTGCAAATGGAAAGCTCGCAAAAATCAGGAAGTGTTAGCAACAAAACGTTGATGAATTGCGAATTGCGGGTGGCGGGTGGCGGGTGATTGGCAATTCGGCATTCGTAATTCATAATTCGTAATTGTATTTTCAAGGAGGTATTTATGACACTCGAAATCAAAGCTCGCGAGAATGGCCCCTACCTTGTTCCGGTTACCGCCACCTACATTGACGCCGAAGGCAACCAAAAGACCACCACCGGCACCAACATCGCGCTGTGCCGTTGCGGGGGGTCATCAAACAAACCTTTCTGCGACGGCACGCACCGTAAAATCAATTTTCGAGCGCCGCAGGTCATCCTCACCCTCAACGAGTAAGTTTCAGACCAAACGTATGCAAAACCAGGATATTCACCAGGTGATTGCCATTTTGCGAGACAGCGCCAAAAGCTGGACGCCGGCGCTGGTTGACGATAACTCGACCACGTGGAGTCCGTACCAAATTCTGCTTGCCACCATTTTGAGCCTGCGCACCAAAGATACGCTCACGGCGCAGGTGGTCCCCCGGCTGTTTGCGCTGGCCAGCACCCCGGGCGATATGATCGGCCATCCGCCTGAAAAAATTGAAGAGATGATCTACCCCGTTGGCTTTTACCGCAACAAAGCCCGCAGTATTTTGGCCATTTCGCACACGCTGATCGAACAGTACGGCGGCCGCGTCCCCGATGAGCTGGACGAGCTGCTCAAACTGCCGGGCGTGGGCCGCAAAACCGCCAATCTGGTTATCACCGCCGGGTACGGCAAACCCGGCATCTGTGTTGATATTCACGTTCACCGCATTTCCAATCGCTGGGGGTACGTGGCCACCAAAACCCCGGAGCAAACCGAATTTGCTCTACGCGAAAAACTACCCCTGGAATACTGGCTGGAATACAACGGCCTGCTGGTCAGTATGGGCCAAAATCTGTGTACGCCCACCTCGCCGTGGTGCAGCAAATGTCCGGTTATTCAATTTTGCGAGCGGGTGGACGTATCGCGGAGTCGATAGTTTTTGTGCTTTGCCCCACGCGGGAGTAAAATCAGCGGCAACCATCCGTTGAGACCTGCCTGCGTATGACGTTAGCCCCGCAGATGCAATTTTTAAAATTCGTTGTGATTGGCCTGTTGCTGGGCTGTGGCTCGTTTGGCCAACTGGCCCAATTGAGCAGCAGCGGGCCGGCCGTTGCTACCGGCGTGGCCCTGGTTGATGCCGGCGAATTTTCGGTATTGGCCGCCTACCAAAACCTGGACAAATTACCCGGCTTTCACCTGCAAGCCGAACAGGCCATCACCACCGAAAACGGCGAAACCAGCACCTTGACCGTTACCCGTACCCAGGACGCCGCCGGCAACCGCCACACCACGTCCAGCGCCGGGGACGATGTTCTACACGAAGATTACGTCATCGACGGGCAAACGTACGCCTTTAACAGGCAATATGATGGCTGGGTTGTTGGCCCAACTACCGTCGAAGCGCTCGACGGGCCGCACCGCTGGCTGCTCCAGATGGGCGTGGTACCGGTTGAAGCCGGCCGAGAAACGCTGGAAGCCCGCTCGGCTACCCGCTACCGGCTCAATTACCTGCTGCCCAAACTCGCCGAAGCGCAGGGGCAGGCCGATCTGCCCAAAATTAGCGGCACGCTGTGGGTCGATGACGAAACCGGCGCGCTGCTCAAATCTGACATCCAGATTGTTGAAAGCGGCCAGGCGCGCCAAAAATACACCATCACCGTAACCCAAATTGGCCAGATTGCCCCCCTTCAAGCGCCGACCCCGGTGGTCAGTCCGGGCGGCATTGCGGCGGCCACGGCTACCGCCCAGGCCTGGTCAACCCTGCAAACGGGCATCAATTACCAGGGGCGGCGGGTTGAGTTTGAACTGGTGCCGGTTGACGCGAGCCAGCAGGCCAACAATGCCACCGCCGAGATGCATTTGCTGCTGCGCAATCTGCCGCCGGAGCTGCTGCAAGCGCCAGAGCCGGCCCCGTTTTTAACCCAACTGGGCGCGCGGCTGCAGTTGAGCATCCCCCAAAACAACCTGTCGGTGGCCAGCACCAATTTTACCGTTGAAAATACAAACCCGGCCGAGCGGTCGATCACGGTGACGTACCTGTTCAACGCGGATTTGGCGGCGTTCAATCACGTTGAGCTTATTTTGGCCAACGCCGGCAATCCGGTGATCGCGCCGGTGCCGGTTGCAGGCCGATGACGCCCCTGCCGGCAAATCTTACAAATATTACAGCATTTTGGTGAAAGGATTAACCTCATGAATAAAAAAACCGTAAAAGATGTTGATGTTAAAGGCAAACGCGTTTTAGTCAGAGTCGACTTTAACGTTCCGATGGAAAACGGCCAGGTCACCGACGACCGCCGCATTCGCGCCGCGCTGCCCACCCTTCAATACCTGCTCGATCAGGGGGCCAGCGTCATTTTGATGAGCCACCTGGGCCGCCCCAAAGATGGCCCGGACCCCAAATACAAAATGGATGCCGCCGCCGCCCGGCTGGGCGAACTGCTGAACCGCCCCGTGAAAAAGCTCGATGACTGCGTGGGGCCGCAGGTAGAAGCCGTCGTTAACGAAATGAAACCCGGCGACGTGACCGTGCTGGAAAACACCCGCTTTTACCCGGAAGAGAAAAAGAACAACCCCGATTTTTCCGCCAAACTGGCCAAACTCGGTCAGGTTTACGTCAACGATGCCTTTGGCAGCGCTCACCGCGCCCACGCCAGCACCGAAGGCGTGACCCAAACTCTGCGCCCGGCCGTGGCCGGCTTTTTGATGGAAAAAGAGCTGAACTATCTGGGCCGCGCCCTGGCCAACCCGGAACATCCATTTTTGGCCATTATGGGCGGGGCCAAAATTTCAGACAAGATCAGCGTTATCGAAAACCTGTTGAGCAAAGTCGACTCGCTGCTGATTGGCGGCGGGATGGCCAACACCTTTTTTGTGGCCCAGGGCCTCGATGTGGGCAAATCGCTGGTTGAAGCCGAAGCGATTGACACCGCCAAAAAGCTGCTGGCTGAAAACGCCGACAAACTGATTCTGCCGGTTGATTGCGTCATCGCCCCGGAATTTAAAGCCGATGCCGACAGCAAAGTGGTGCCGGTGGACGAAGTGCCGGAAGGCTGGATGATTCTGGATATTGGCCCGGCGACGGTAGCTCACTTTGCCAACCGGCTGGCCGCGGCCAAAACCGTGATCTGGAACGGGCCAATGGGCGTGTTTGAGTTCCCCAAATTTGCCGAAGGCACTTTTGCCGTGGCCAAAGCGCTGGCCAACTTGCAGGATGCCACCACCATCATCGGTGGGGGCGACAGCGCCGCCGCCGCTGAGCAATCCGGCCTGGCCGATAAAATGAGCCACATTTCTACCGGCGGCGGGGCCAGCCTGGAATTTTTGGAAGGGAAAGTATTGCCCGGCGTCGCCGCGCTGGATGATAAGTAGAAGGAACTGAAAACTCCGCAGAAATATTTGAGCAACCGAAAACGCACTAAAATCATTTTTTACCCCCTCCCCTAACCCCTCCCCCGCAAACGGGGGAGGGAAAAAGGAACAAAAAAACGGGGCGAGCGGAATCCGCTCGCCCCGTTTTTTTGTCGGGCTACTGCGCGTCGGGGACCGGCGTCCAGGTAGGCACCGGCGTGGGCGGCGATTGGGCGCTGGGGCAAATGCGCAGGCCGTACCAGGCCGGGTTGTAACCGGAACTGTCCCGCTCCAACGATTGGAGCAGCCACGGCACCGCCTGTTCGCACAGCGGCGGGTCCATGTAGGCGTAAGCCAGCCCCAGCGTGTAATAATACTCAATCGGCGCGTCCAGTTTTTCTTCAAACTGAATATTCACCTGAATTTGGCCCGTGCCATCCGGCTGCACGTAACCCACGCTGTCCTGCCGGTCTGGCCAGTAGCTGATCTTCAATTCGTAGGGGGTGGTTTGCGGGCGCGGCACGTTGTGAACATCCAAAACCAGATTGCCGCTATTCAGATTGAGCGTGGCCGTGCCGGTGGCCTGGCTGAAGGTTTGGGTGTAGGCCAGCGTTTCCGGCGCTAACGGCAGCGCTGACGGGTTGCGGATCGACTCAACAATTGAGGCCGCGCACGATACCTCCTCCGCATCAAAATTGAGGGTGGACTCTTTGTAGGTCAGCGGGGTAAGTTCGGCCACATACTGCACACTGCCAACCCCGCCGGCCGAGCGGAAACGGCCCCGGATCACCGGAATAGTATCCGGCCCGGTCAGGGTTTGAATTTCGGCGCGAATTTCCACCTCGCGGGCGCGGCGCAAAAACTGGCCTTCGGTCAGGCTGATGGCTTTGGGTAAAATTTCTATCGTTTTTTCAAAATTCTGGCGGGTGTAATACACCAGCCCCAAATGGCCCCAGGCTTTGTCGTAGGTGGGGTCAACCGCCAGCCCCTGCTCCAGCGCATCGATGGCGCGGGAGTATTCGCCGTTGGTGTGGTAGGCCCAGCCCAGCCGGTCGTAGGCTTCCGGGTTGGTGGGACTCAGGCGGATGGCCTGCCGGTACAGTTCGATGGCCCGGTTAAGGTTGCCCAGCCAATAGTATGAGCGCCCGGCGGCAATGTAGGCCGTGGCCAGATTGGGGGCCAGTTTGATGGCATTTTCATACGATTGCACCGCCTGCGCGTATCGCCCCTGGATTTCGTTGACGTAGCCCATATTGAAATGGGCGGCAAAACTTTGAAAATCGATATCGAGGGCCTGCTGGGCGGTATCCCGCGCGTTGAACCATTCGCCCCGGTCGGCCAGCACTTCCGACAAATAGGCGTAGCCATCGGCATAGTTGGGCGCGAGTTCCGTGGCGCAGGAACAGGCATCGAGCGCGGCAGTGTAGCGCGCCTCCCAATCCAGGGCGCGGCAGTAGTTGGCCAGGTTTTCGGCGCTGGTGGAGTTGAGCAGCACCGCTTGTTCGGCCCGATCCAGCGCCTTGGCCGTATCACCCGCAAAAATGAGCAGCCGGCTCTGGCGGGTGTAGGGCACGTCGTCGGTGGGGTCCAGGCTGATGGCCTCATCGTAGGCGGCGATGGCTTCCGGCAGCTTGCCGGCGGCGGCCAAAGTGTCGCCGTCACCCACGTACAGCACCGCCGGGCGGGTAGGCGTGGGCATGGGGCCAAATCGCTCGGTCAGGCTGGGAACTTCAACCTGAAAATAGCCGGCGTACATGGCCAGCAAAATAACCAGTACCAGACTCATGGCGGTTAACAATAAAAGCAGCGCAGCCGTGATGGCCGGATGCCGTTTTTTCTCACGAGGTCGATAATACATAGCTCAGTTAGTTTTCACCGATCAGGCTGACTTGTCAACTTTGAGCGCGGCAGCTTCCACCAGAATTTCGCGGGCGCTCTGGCGGGTGCTGTCGCTGAGCGACCCCAGCATCAACGCCAGCTCATCAATCTGCTGCTCGCCAGACAGGCGGGTGATGCCGGTAACGGTGCGGCCGTTGGCCACCTGTTTGGCCACGTGATAATGAACTTCGGCAAAGCCGGCAATCTGCGGCAGGTGGGTAACGCACAGCACCTGATGCTCGCCGTAATGAGCCAGTCCCCACAGTTTTTGGCCCACCACGCCGCCCACCCGGCCGCCGATACCCTGATCAATTTCGTCAAAAATGAGGGTGGGCGTATCGTCTGCGCCGGCCAGCACGGTTTTGAGGGCCAGCATGGTGCGGCTGGTTTCGCCGCCGGAAGCCACTTTGATGAGCGGTTTGGGCACTTCGCCGGGGTTGGGCGAGATCAAAAACTCAATCCGGTCGATGCCGCGCTCATCACAGGCCAGCAGCAGCGGCTCGTCCGGGCCGGCGGCGACAATCACGCCGTCGAGCGCTTCAACCCATTGAAAATCAACCTCAAAGCGGGCCTGGGCCATACCCAAATCAGCGAGCTGCGTTTCTACGGCCTGCGCCAGTGTTTTGGCCGCCTCTTTGCGCGCGTTGGATAGCGCCAGGGCCAGTTCGCCCACTTTGCGGCGCAACGCCTCTTCCTGAGTTTTCAATTCTTCAATGCGCTCTTCGCTGTGGCTGATGCCATCCAGCTCAGCCTGCGCCCGCCGCCCAAATTCAATGATTTCGGGGATGGAATTGCCATATTTGCGTTTGAGGCTGAAGATCAGGCTCAACCGCTCTTCAATTTCTTGCAGGCGGTTGGGGTTAAAATCGATGCTTTCAATGTAATCGCGCACAAAGGTGGCCAAATCTTCAATTTGATAGGTCAGATTATCCACCATCTGGCGCTGCTCGGTCCAGGTTTGGTCCAGCCGGGTCAGGTTGTTGGCCGCGCGCGAGATTTGCCCCAGCAAATCCGTCACCGAGGTCTGCTCGGGGTCGTCGCCTTCTACCAGCAGTTGGTAAATTTCGCCGGTGAGCTGGCTGAGTTGCTCGGCGTTGGCCAGCCGGTTGCGCTCCACGTTGAGTTCTTCCTCTTCGCCGGGGCGCAGGTTGGCGGCGGCAATCTCTTCAACCTGAAACGAAAGCTGATCGAGCCGGCGGGCCAGGTATTGCTCGTCGCGCTGCATGGCCGCCAGCTCCTGCCGGATTTTGCGCAACTGCTGCACCTGAACCGCCATCTGCTCGCGTTGAATGTCCAGTCCGGCGTAGCGATCTAAAAATACCTGGTGCTGCTTTACCCGCATCAGGCTGAGGTGTTCGTTTTGGCCGTGAATGTCGATGAGCGGTTGGGCTACCTCTTCCAAAATACTCAAATTGACGGTGCTGCCATTAATCCGGCAAAAACTGCGGCCCGTGTCGCGGATCTCGCGGCCCAGCACGAGCACATCCGGGTTGTCGCCTTCCAGCCCCTCTCGCTCCAGAATCGGGTCGATTTTAGCCCGGGTTTGCGCCGACAGCCGGAACACGCCCTCGATTCTGGCGCGGTTGCTGCCGGTGCGCAAAACAGTGGTATCGGCCCGGCCGCCGAGCAGCAGGGTCACGGCATCGATGATGATAGATTTACCCGCGCCGGTTTCGCCGGTGAGCACGTTGAATCCGGGCGCAAACTTTAAAGCCAATTGGTCGATAATGGCGAAATCAACAATTGTCAGCTCAATGAGCATGGTTCTCTCCAGAACTCACAAAAATTGCAACTTTTGATGATGATTTTCGTATGGAATTATACTCTAAGTGTGCGTTTAGACACATTTGCAGTATAGCACAGATGTTCGGGACAAACCAGTATTACGCCGCTGATAAGGCGAAACTGCTATTGTCACTCACTGGTAGGGGTGGTATAATGAGGCCACCTCACACAATTGCCACGTTACTTTAAACTCAAGGGAGGGTATTTTTATGGACATGCAGGCCATTCTCAAAGCGGGTGGAATTGGCGCGGCGATTTTGATTGTACTCAATTTATTGAGTTTAATCCCGTGCGTTGGCTGCCTCACTTTTTTTGTGCAACTGGCTGTTTATGTGGTGATCGGCATTTTGGCCGTCCGGTTTATGGTTATGCCGCGCAATGTTAACAGCGGTGCAACTAACGGCGCGGTGGCCACGCTGGCCGCAGCGCTGGCGGCCGGGTTGGTTGGCGTGCTTATTAATGCCGCTTACTTTGCCGTTACCGGCAGCGCCCAAATGTTTCAGGCCCTGTCTGAGCTGCCCCCGGAACAACTGGCCGCCCTGAGCGAAGCCGGGATTGACCCTTCGATTTTGGCCGGCGGCGTGGGGATAGCCGGTGTATTGGGGTTAAGCGTGATCTGCTGTGGCCTGTGGGCCGTTTTTGCGGCGCTGCTCGGCGCGGGCGGCGGCGCGTTTTGGGCCAGCCGCAACCCCAGCTAACCGACCAGTCTGGTAATTCGGTTGAGTTATTCAACCTTTTATAACTTCTTCATACAGAGGAGACAGCTTTATGGATATTGGTTCTGCATTTACTTTTATGTTTGATGATGAAGAGTGGGTTAAAAAGCTAGCCATTGGCGGCGGCATTATGCTGGCCTCGGTGCTGCTCACGCCCCTGTTTTTGGTGGGCCTGCTGCTGATGTTTCCGCTCTTGGGCTACTCGCTGGAAATGATGAAAAATGTGCGGGATAGCAAGCTGCGGCCCTTGCCGGAGTGGACCGATTTTGGCGCGTTGTTTAAAAGCGGGATGTTTGTTTTTTTGATTGGCCTGGTGTACAACATCCCGGCGCTGCTGGTGTATTGTTTATCTTTTGCAGCCCAGTTTGGCATGAGCGCGGCCGGCGGCGACTCGTCCGATATGGCCTCGGCATTGAGCGTGGTGGTTATCTGCTTTACCTGTTTGCAGATTGTGCTGAGTTTGGGCGCATACATTTTGCTCCCGGCCGGGGTTATTCGCTATGCGCAGTATGATAACTTTGGCGCGGCCTTCCAATTTGGCGAAATCTTTTCATTTATCCGCAATAACGTGGGCGATTACATTATTGTCGCGCTGTTAGCCTGGGTGGCCAGTCTGGTAGCCGCTTTTGGGCTGATCATTTGTATCGTCGGTGTTTTCTTTACCATTTTCTGGTCTTATCTGGTTACTTTTAACCTGTTTGGCCAGCTTGCTAAAAAGACGCAGGGAACGTATTAGCAAGCGCGTGTAGTTTTTTAGGGGGGCACTATGCTTGACGCCTTTTCAAACCTGTTTACCGCTTTCGGGCTGTCGGCTTCGGCGGGGTTAAACGCTTACCTGCCGCTGCTGGTGGTGGCGCTCAGCGCCAAATACACCGGCCTGATCACTCTCAACAAACCGTGGGATGTGATGACCAGTTGGTGGGTGATTGGCGTGCTGGTGGTGCTGCTGCTCATTGAAATGACGGTTGACAAAATTCCGGCGGTGGATACGGTCAACGATGTGATCCAGACCGTGGGCCGGCCTGTAGCCGGCGCGGTGTTGTTTGCCGCCAGTTCCGGCGTGGTTGGCGACCTGCATCCGGTGGTTGCGTTTGTCGCCGGGCTGCTGCTGGCCGGCACCATCCATACGGCCAAAACCGTAGCCCGGCCGGCCGTTACGGCCACTACCGGCGGCACCGGCAACTGGCTGGTCAGCATTATCGAAGATATTCTGGCTTTTATCACCGCCATTCTGGCGATTTTGCTGCCCATTTTGATTGGGCTGACGGTCATCGCGCTGCTGCTGCTTTATTTTTGGTGGCGCGCCCGGCGCAGCCGCACCCGAATGGTGCCCGCCTGACCCCCGGACACAACTAAATTTATGGCACTGACGCCCGATTTTGATTGATGAGTACAAACGCGGAAAGTAAATTTTCCGCGTTTGTTTTTTTGGGCTGCTGTCACAACCAACATCGCTCACTTACAATCCATTGGCCCGCAATTTTCGTAAATTCAAGAGGATTGTCACTAATAAGATGTGACTTTAATCACTACTGTCATTGATAAAAATAAGTAATAATGGTTTGAGTAAAGCGCCTGTCCAAAGCTAAATTCACAGAGGGGGAGTGCATGAAGTTACTGCTCGTTGGACTTAACCACAAAACTGCACCCGTAGAAATCAGAGAATGTTTATCTTTTTCAGCCACCACCCTGCGTTCAGCGTTAACCCATTTTGATGCGATGCACTCGCAGGCCCACCTGGACCACATCCGGGAGGGAGTTATTTTGTCTACCTGCAACCGGTTGGAAGTTTACGCTCTGGTTGAAAATTTTGACAAAGCCCGGCAAACCATCATCGATTTTTTAGGCCGGTCGCGTGGAATTCCCGCCGAAAAATTTAGCAGCTACCTTTACGTGGACCACAATGAGCACGCGGTGCGCCATCTGCTGCGGGTTGCCGCCGGGCTTGATTCGATGGTATTGGGTGAGCCGCAAATTCTGGGGCAAATTACCCAGGCCTACGAAGCCGCGCTGGCCCAGCGCGCCGCCGGCACCGTGCTGTCGGCATTGTTCCGGGCGGCCATCCACACCGGCAAGCGGGCCCGCACCGAAACCGGCATCGGCGTTAACGCCGCGTCGATCAGCTCTGTGGCCGCCAACCTGGCCAGCGAACTGCTGGGCGATTTGACTCAACGCCAGATTTTGCTGGTGGGCGCCGGCGAAATGGGCGCGGTGGCGGTGAAAGCGCTCATCAAACGCGGCGCAACCGATATTGTGGTCGCCAATCGCACCTACAAAGCCGCCGAAGAGTTGGCCGCCGCCTGGAACGGCCAGGCCATCAGTTTTCAAAAACTGCCGGAAGCCATCGCCAGCGCCGATATTGTGATTACCAGCACGGGCGCGCCCCACACTATTTTAAACCTCGATCTGGTTGCACCGGCGCTGGCTGCTCGCCCCGAGCGCCCGCTGTTCATCATCGATATTGCCGTACCGCGCGACGTTGACCCCAACGTGGCCAACCTGCCCAACGTTTATCTGCGTGATATTGACGATCTGCAAACCACCGCCGAACAAAATGTGAAAGATCGGGAAGCCGAAATCCCGCAGGTTGAAGCCATTGTTGAAGAGGAGATTGGCAAATATATGCAATGGCTCAGTTCGCTGAGCGCGGTTTCCACCATTACCGCCCTGCGCCAGCATATAGAAACCCTGCGCCTGAGCGAGTTGGAGCGGCTATTTAGCCGGCTGGAGCTGGATGATCGCGAGCGAGAGCTGGTGGCTACCATGAGCCACCGGCTGATCAACAAAATTCTCCACGAGCCAACCATCCGCCTGAAAAAAGAAACCAGCGACGGCAACGGCGCGGTATACACCTCGGCCGTGCGTCACCTGTTTTTGTAATCGCCAATGACCACTCCACCCGTTGTTTCCATCATTGGCAAATCAAAATCCGGCAAAACCACGCTCATCGAAAAACTGCTGGCGATTTTAAACCGGCGCGGCTACCGGCTGGCCACCATCAAACACCACTTTCACACCGATGCCACGCTCGATACGCCGGGCAAAGATACCTGGCGGCACGCGCAGGCCGGCGCGGAACGGGTCGTGCTGATTTCACCGCTGACCACGGTTACGTTTGACTATCCGGCCCAGCCGCCGTCGCCCCAGCAAATTGCGGCGGCGATGGCCGGCTTTGACCTGGTGCTGGCCGAAGGTTTTTCGCAGGCCGGGCTGCCTTGCATTGAAGTACTGCGCGCCGAGCGCAACCGCACGCCTATCAGCGATCCCCGCTACCGGCTGGCTCTGGCCGCCGACTTTGCCATCGAAGACGCCGGCCCGGTGTTTGACCTCAACGACGCGGCCGGGCTGGCCGCATTTATTGAAGAAACGCTATTGCGGCCCCCGGCGTAATTTAACGCCACAACCATCCAGGTTAAATGGATGACAATTTTTTAATTATCAATTCACCGATTATTCATCGAGCCAAATTACGATAATGGAGGGTCGATAACCGGATATTTTTTCTGTGGAGATGCTATGAACCCAAACGGGCACACACCGCTGCCCAACGGCTCGGGGCGACGGCCCGTTTCTTCCACACCAGATATGCAGCAGGCGCACACGCTCATCACCACCCTGCGCCGGCAATCGGAAGAAATTGGTCAATCAGAATTGCAGCGGCTGTTCAACCGCATTAATCTGGATGAACAGGAACAACGCCTGGTTGTGGCGATGAGCTACAGCCTTATCCACCAAATTTTGCAGCAGCCGGTCCTCCGTTTGCAGCAAGAAGCCGCCAACGGCAACGGCGAGTCCTATTTTAAAGTGGTCCGCCATTTGTTTGCTCTTGAAAACAACCTCGCTGGCTATTAAATTACCGCCTGCTGGCTCCGGTTTTCCCCGCGACGGTATTTCCCCGGCACAGCGATGACTCCCGCGCTTACAAAACCTGCCACACTATAAGTTTTTTTTATGATATTTGTCATAAATAATAAGGACAAATGTCACTAGTCGATTGGAGATTGGCAGGCTACAATGTTGGTGTTGGTTAAAAGTGGCCCACAACCCCTTGTGATAAAAGTCACGGCGTTTTAAGCTAAATCTCATTAAACTGAACTATATTGACCATGTCGCGATTAACTATTTACCAAGTTGTTTCAATGCTAAAAAAAGTGCCGCCAAAGACGTTCGTTGCCCTTCTGTTTGCCTTGCTGCTGCTGCCGGCGGCAAGAGTAATGGCTCAACCTGCGCCACCACAAATTGAAACTATGAGCGTGGCCCTTTGGCCGGAATTTGACCAACCCGACGTGCTGGTGGTGACACACGTGCAACTTGCTCCGGGCACAACGTTTCCCACCCAATTTACAATGCAATTACCCGGTTACATTGAAAAAATGTACGCCGTAGCCGTAGAAAGCAACGGCCAGTTGATGAATGTTGCCCCCGAGCAGATCAATTATCGGCGTGAGGGCGACAACCTGTTTTTAACCTTCCCCGCCACCGAAGCCAGCATTCAGCTTGAATATTATGATCCCATTATTCTGACCAAAGATGGCGTTACCCGCCAGCTCAATTATAAATTTATTGCGCCGGCCAACCTGGCCGCCGTCAATTTTGAAGTTCAACAACCGGCCGACTCGCAAAAATTTGAACTGACTCCCGCCGCCAGCGGCACATTTGCCGGCTCCAATGGGCTAACTTACAGCTCATTGGCTGCCAGCAATCTGGCTGCCGGCGATGAATTTACCATTTCTGCCACCTACCAGCGCCCCACCAACACGCTGTCCGCCGAAATGCTGCCGGCCAGCAGCCCGGCGATGCCGCCGCCTGCTCCAACTATCGAGGCAGAAAACACGGCATCATCGCCCTATTGGGGCTACGGTTTACTGGGCGCGGGGGTGCTGCTGCTGGTTGGCACCGGCGGCTACTGGTGGCGACAAAGCAAAAAAACCGCCCCGGCCGCCGACTCGCGCCGCCAGCCGGGCCGCAAAAACAAGCGCGGTCGCAAAAATGGCGGGCCAACGGCAAATTATTGCTTCAACTGTGGGGCAGCGCTACGCGAGCAGGCGGCGTTTTGCCACGCCTGCGGCGCGGAACAGCGTCAAAATTGAACCCAATTTTTTGGAAATTACTGGCGGTTCACCTAAAATTTCTACTCTGAGGACAGGAGGAGTTTTGTATGAAACAACTGATACGCCAACCCAGCTACGACGTAAACAACCGGCCGTTCATGATTATCTGGGAAACCACGCACGCCTGTGATCTGGCCTGCCGCCACTGCCGCGCCGAAGCCATCCCCCACCACGACCCCCTCACCCTCAATACCGAAGCAGCCAAGCGGCTGCTGGAACAGGTTGACCAGTTTGGCAAACCGCGGCCCATTTTTATTTTTACCGGCGGCGACCCTTTCAAACGTGATGACCTGTTTGAACTGCTGGCTTACGGCAACCAACTGGGCCTGGCGATGGCTGTTTCTCCCTCCGGTACGCCCCTGCTCAACCGCGAAAATCTGCGCAAAATCAAAGAAAACGGCGGCAAAGCTATCTCGCTCAGCATTGATGGCTCAACGCCGGCCCGCCACGATGACTTTCGGCAGGTGCCCGGCTCGTTTGAGCTGACCACCCGCGGCTGGCAAACCGCCCGCGAACTCGGCCTCAAATTGCAGCTCAACACCACCGTCACCCGCTACAATCTCGATGACCTGCCCAACATTTTCAAACTGGTGCTGGAATACGGCGCGATGACCTGGAGTGTGTTCTTTTTAGTGCCCACCGGCCGCGGCAAAGCCGAGGACGAAGTTTCGCCGGCGGAATACGAAGCCGTGATGCACTTTTTGTACGATTGCTCCAAATACATCAGCGCCAAAACCACCGAAGGCCACCACTACAAACGGGTGGTGTTGCAGCGCTCCATTCTGGATGACAAAGGGCTTAACCACGAAGATTACTTTGACCTGCACCCCATCTACTACCAGTTGCGCGAACAACTTGAAAAAATTGTCGCCGAACACGGCATTCAACCCCGCGAAACCATTTTCCGCACGCCCATGCACATCAACGCCGGCAACGGCTTTGTTTTTATCTCCCGCCGCGGCGAAGTTTTTCCCAGCGGCTTTATGCCCATCAGCGTGGGCAATGTTAAAGAAAAATCGCTGGTGGATATTTACCGCGAAGCGCCCCTGTTTAACGCCCTGCGCGATCCCAGCCAGTACGAAGGGCGCTGCGGCCTGTGCGAATTTGTGGGCGTTTGCGGCGGTTCGCGCTCGCGGGCTTACGCCGTTACCGGCGATCCGCTGGCCGAAGAGCCGTTTTGCACCTACGAACCCGGCTCGTTCCCCTTCCAGGCGGAACTGGAAGCCCGGTTGAGTGAAAAACAAACCGCGCCGATGATGGGCTAAAGGCGTAACTTATGAGTGCCGTTACCGCCCAACCGCGCGTCAATTTAAAAAATATCGCCCTGCCGGCCTCGCACGGCGGCTGGGGATTTTTGCTGGAGCCGATTTTGCTGGGGCTGTGGGTTGCCCCTTCGGCGGCGGGGTTGTGGTTAGCCGTGGCGGCGCTGGGCGCGTTTTTGGCCCAACAACCGCTCAAACTGGCCCTGACCGACCGGCGCAAAAAGCGCCGGTATCCGCGCAGCGTGTGGGCCGAACGTTTTTCGGTGTTGTATTTGGGCACGGCAGCGGCCGGCATTGTTTTGGCCTGGCTCACCGCCGCGCAATCGTTCTGGCTGCCCATTGGGCTGGCCGCGCCGCTGGCGCTGGTGCAGCTCTGGTTTGACGCCCAAAACCGCGGCCGGGAATTTATCCCGGAACTGTTTGGGGCGGGCGCGCTGGGCGCGGTGGCTTCGGCGGTAGCGATGGCCGCCGGTTGGCCGCCGGCTTTGGCGCTGGCGCTGTGGGCTATTTTGCTGGCCCGCGCTTTTGGCTCGATAGTGTATGTGCGGGCGCGGCTGCGGCTCGAACGCGGCCAGCCCGTTAACAAAACGCCGGTGTGGGCTGCTCACGGTGCGGGTTTGCTGGCCGTAGTGGCTCTGGCTTTGCTGGGGCTGGCTCCCTGGCTGACGGTGGCCGCGCTGGTGCTGCTGCTGGGCCGCGCCCTGGCCGGGTTGTCGGCGTACCGGCAGTCAATTGCGCCCAAAATTGTTGGATTTCAGGAAATGGGCTACGGCCTGCTTACGGTAGCGCTCACCGCGGTGGGCTACGCGTTGGGGCTGTAGTTTTAATTTAGCTCTGCAAAAAGAAAAAGGAGGCCAGATGGCTCAATCAACAACTGTCCCCACGGTAAAAGTGGCCGGGAAAGCGGCCAACAAGAAACTCAAATTTGTTATTGGCGGCGTGGCGGTAGCGCTGGCAGTGGTTTATTTAATTTACGCCGGTATTGCCAGTAACGCGGCCTACTTCCTCACCATCGACGAATTGTACGCCAAAGGCGACAGTATGCTCGACCGGACAGTGCGCGTCTCCGGCAAGGTCGATGCCGCAACCATCGATTTTAACAACCGTGACCTGCTGCTTCAGTTTGATGTAATGAGTGAAACCGGCGAACGAATGCACGTGATGTTCAACGGTCCCAAACCTGACCAGATGCGTGAAGGCGCCGAGGCCATCCTTGAAGGCAAATACGATGGTAACGCCTTTACCGCCAAAGAACTGCTGCTCAAATGTCCCAGCCGCTACGAAGAGCAGGGCATCGAAGAAGTTCAGGTTAAAGCCGTTAAGTAACTCCCTGGCGAATGGCGATTGAACGAGTCAGCGAATCAGCGAGTCGGCGAATTGCGGGTGGCGAACAACGAATGACGGTTTACGCAACACGCAACACGGCTAACAACTAACCCCTGCCCCCTAACTCCTGACTCCCGATTCTTATTTTCAAAAGAGGTATAGCTTATGCCGAATATTGGATATGTAGCAATGACCCTGGCCCTGGCCCTGGCCCTGTACGCCACTATCGTCGCGGTGGTGGGCGCTCAGCGGCGTGTGCCAGAACTGGTGACCAGCGCCCGTAACGCCGCTTTTGGCGTAACCGGGTTTTTAACGCTGGCGGTGATTATTATTGAGTATTTGCTGATTACCGGACACTACCAAACCAAGTATGTGTTTGAAACCAGCAACCGCGCCGCCCCAATTTTTTACCGGATGACGGCCCTGTGGGGTGGGCAGGATGGCTCGCTGTTGTTCTGGTCGTGGCTCATGTCCATTTTCGCCGCGCTGGTCCTGCTGAAAAAGTGGGGCTCAATGCGGATAATGATGCCCTACGTTATCGCCGTTACGCAGATAACGGTAGCCTTTTTTGTGATGCTGGTTGTGTTTGTGGCCAACCCCTTTGAACAGCTCGATTTCTTCCCGGCAGATGGCACCGGCCTCAACCCGTTGCTGCGCCACTTTGGCATGATCATCCATCCCCCGATGTTGTACACCGGTTTTGTGTCGTTTGTGATTCCCTACGCGTTTGCCATTGCCGCGCTGGTAACCCGGCAAACCGGCGACCTGTGGATTCGCACCACCCGCCGCTGGACGCTCACCGCCTGGCTGTTTTTGAGCCTGGGGCTGCTGCTGGGTGGTTGGTGGGCCTACGATGTGTTGGGCTGGGGCGGCTACTGGGGCTGGGATCCGGTTGAAAACGCCTCGCTGATCCCGTGGCTGGTAGGCACGCCCTTTTTACATTCGGTGATGATGCAAGAAAGCCGCGGTATGCTCAAACGCTGGAACATGGCGCTCATCATTTTGACTTTTGCCCTGGTCATCGAAGGCACTTTTTTAACCCGCTCCGGGGTGATCAGTTCGGTGCATACCTTTGCCCAAAGCGCCATCGGGCCGCTCTTTTTGATATTTATCGCCATTATGTTTGTTTTTTCCCTGTACATGTTTGCTACCCGCTGGGAAATTCTTAAATCTGAAAATGAACTTGACTCGTTCTTTTCCCGCGAGTCGGTTTTTCTGCTGAACAACCTCATTTTCTTGGGGCTGGCTGTGGTGGTTTGGTGGGGCACCCACTTCCCCCTGATTTCCGAAGCCCTGCTCGGTGAAAAGATTGTCGTCGGCCCGCCCTTTTTTGAACAGAGCGCCGGGCCACTGTTTGCCATTATTCTGCTGTTGATGGGCGTGGCCCCGCTGATCCCGTGGCGGCGCGCCTCGGGCAAAAAGCTGGCCGATCAGCTTTTGTGGCCCACGGTGTGGGGTGTAGTGACCGCCGCTGTGCTCTATTTTGTGGTGGGCATCAGCATTGTTGGCGCGCTGATTGGCTTTGGCCTGTGCGGTTTTACGCTGGGCGCTACCCTCATTGAATACTGGCGCGGTGTGAAAGCCCGGCGCAAAAGCCGCGGCGAAAACTACTTTGTGGCCCTGTGGCGGCTGGTTGGCCGAAACCACCGGCGCTACGGCGGTTATTTTATTCACATTGGCGTGGTGCTGGTGGCCATTGGCGTGGTTGGCAGCCGCTTTTATCAGGTAGAAACCCAGCAAAACCTGGCCGTTGGCGAAAGTATGACCATCAGCAGCCCGGTGATTGGCGATTACCAGCTTACCTACCGCGGCCTGCGCGGTGGTCAAAGCCCCGACGACCGGATCATCACCGAAGCCGTGCTCGACGTAACGTTTAACGGCAAACCGGCCGGTTCGCTGGTGCCGGTGCGCGAGTTTTTTGTGGTGCAGCAGCAACCGATGACCATTCCCGATAAACGCAGCACTCTGGCCGATGATCTGTACGTTATTTTGGCCGGCTGGGAAGGCACCGGTGAAACCGCCACCTTTAAAGCCTACATTAACCCGCTGGTAAGCTGGCTGTGGGTTGGCGGCATTGTGTTTATCCTTGGCACCGTTATTGCCGCCTGGCCAACCGCCCAGGAACGAGAAGAACGGGTCACGGCCAAAGTGCAACTGCCGGGCGCCGCTGCGCCGGCCGGCAAATAAATCGATAAACGGACTTACATTTAATGGCTCGAACGAAATTTTTCATCAACCTGATTTTTGTCACCTCTGTTCTGGTTACAGCGCTGGCGCTGCTTGCGCCGGTATCACTGGCCCAGGACCCCGACTACGACGCCATCAACCGCATTGCCCAAAAAATGAACTGCCCCACCTGCACCGGCATCAACCTGGCCGATTGCCGCACTCAAACCTGTGCCCAATGGCGCGACCAAATTGGCGATCTGCTGGCCAAAGGAATGACTGAAGATGAGGTGCTGGATTATTTTGTGAACCAGTACGGCACTCAAGTGCTGCAGGAACCGCCCAAAAGCGGCTTCACCTTGTGGCTGTGGGTGCTGCCGGTATTGATGATTATTTTGGGAGCGGGCATTCTGTTTTACACTATGCGCAAATGGGCCAGTCCCGCCGCCGCGCCGGAAACCGTCACGGTTACCCCCGGCCCCACCGCCTCTGATGATTATCTGAGTCAGGTGGAAAAAGATTTGGATTTTGACTGAGTGGAGACGAGACCTATGGAACAAACCCTGACCCAACCCAAGACAACGTCGCCGCTGCGCAACATTGTTCTTTTTGGCGGCTTGCTGGCCGTACTGGCCCTGGTAGCGATCATGGCCGTTAACCTGCAAAAACGCGAGTCGGTGGATCTGCAAAACCAGCAGGCGCCAGATTTTACCATCCCCCTGTTTGCCCAGTTTGAACAGGACAGCGTCACCCTGAGCGAACTCCGTGGCCAGCCGGTTGTGGTAAATTTTTGGGCCAGTTGGTGCGTAGAATGCTACAAAGAGGCCGAACTGCTGGAGCAAGCCTGGCAGGATTATAAAGATCAGGGCGTGGTGTTTATTGGCATCGACCATCTGGATACCGAAAAAGAAGCCCTGGCCTACATGGCCAAATATGGCATCACCTATCCCTCCGGGCCGGATATGGGCGATAAAGCCTCGCAGGCTTACGGCATTACCGGCGTCCCGGAAACCTTTTTCATCGACAAAAACGGCAATATTATTCACGTGCAGATTGGCCCCATCGAACGTGCCCCGCTCTATACGCTACTCAACAAACTTGTAACCGAACCGGGAAGTTAACCTATGGAAATTGTAACCATTGTGGCCAGTGCAGCCCTGATGGGCGGCGCGCTCTATCTCATCCTGCTGCCCCTGCAAAACAGAAAAGCGGCTATGCTCAGAACCTCGGCGTCCGGCCAAACCGCCACCGAGCTGGAAGTTCGCTATCAGGCCGCGCTGACCGCCATTAAAGATTTGATGTTTGATTTTGAAATGGGCAAAATGAGCCAGGATGATTACAACATTTTGCTGGCCAAAATCAAACAGGAAGCGGCCCAAATCCGCAAAGAAATTGATCGGCTGACCGCACACGGCGTATCACCTGCTCTCGATGCCGAAATTGAGACGCTGGTAACCCAAACCCGCGGCCAGCTACAGCACGATAACGGCAGCGCGGCGCTGCTCGCAGAAATTGATGCCCGCATCGAGCGGCTTAAAGTTGCCCAGGGGAACGGCCACATCACCACCTGCCCCAAATGCCACGCCCGGGTTATGCTCGGTGATGCTTACTGCGCCAGTTGCGGCCACACCCTCGATGAAATTTCGGTAAAATCCGCCTCGGTGCGGCAGTGCGCCGCCTGCCACGGCCCCGTTCAGCCCGGCGATGCCTTCTGCGCCAGTTGCGGCGCGCCGCTCGACCCCATGACCATGCCCTACGGAGAGCTATCAGCCATTTGATGATGAAAAATTATTCCACCTTTCTTCAGCCCAAGCGACTCAATCTGCTTTTGTTCGCGCTCGGTGCCGCCGTTGTTATAGGCGGCCTCTTGTTGCTGAGCGCCCCGGCGCAAGCCGCGCCGCCGGCTCAATCGCCTTCTCAGGAACCGTCGGTAACCGGCGGGCAATCCCTGTGGAGCGAAAACTGCATGCCCTGCCACGGCGCAACCGGCCAGGGCGATGGCCCCACGGCCCAAAGTTTGCCCAACCCACCGGCCAACTTCACCGACCCGGAAAAAGCGCGCAACTATGTTCCCGCCCAAAATTTTGACACCATCAAAAACGGGCGGATGGACAAAATGATGCCCCCCTGGAAAAACAAACTCAGCGATGAACAAATTTGGGACGCGGTCGCCTATGTGTGGCGGCTGGGGGTGCCCGCCGAACAGTTGACCGCCGGCGAAAAAATCTACACCGAACAGTGCGCCGCCTGCCACGGCGACGACGGCACCGGCAGCGGCCCGCAGGCCGGCCCCGATATCAACGATTTCACCAACCTGGAGCAGATGGTCCAGCTTAGCCAGGCCGATTTGCTGGCCAATTACAGCGCCAGCGGCGCGCACGCTGATCTGAAAAAGCTGTCGGATGACGACATTTGGGCGTCGCTGGAATATGTGCGCGGCTTTTCTTTTGCGCTGCCGGCCCGCAACGGCACGCTCACCGGCCAGGTGATCAACGCCGCCACCGGCCAGCCTGTGGCCAATATCCCGGTAGCGCTGCACGCCTTTCAAAACGGCGCGCCGCTGGAATCGCTCACCGGCCAAACCGATGCCAACGGCGTGTACACCTTTAACAAACTCCTCACCGACCACACCATCTTTTACGTGGTCGAAGGCAAATATCAGGATGTGCCCTACGTTACCCAGGAGCCGGGTATGTTCCTGCCGGACTCCAATGAAGTTAAGCTCAACCTGACGGTGTACGACACCA
The DNA here is from genome assembly GCA_022071955.1 of Anaerolineae bacterium. Classification (GTDB taxonomy): domain Bacteria; phylum Chloroflexota; class Anaerolineae; order 4572-78; family J111; genus J095. Next base: position 90,364 of record JAJVIM010000029.1, on the reverse strand, counting down.
CCACCACCGGCGACGCCATCGACGTGACCCAACTGCACTATCTGCTGTCGTTCAACCCCGGTGTGATCAACGTGCTGCAAATTTTTGTAGTGGGCAACACCGGCGACAAAACGTTTATCGGCCAGGATGGCAAAACATTTGGCTTTGCCATCCCCAAAGATGCCACCAACGTTCGTTTTCAAAACGATACCGGCCAGCGTTTTAGCCAGGATGGCAGCACCTATTTTGACTCCGAGCCGGTGATGCCCGGCGAAGAAGGGCTGACCATCGCCGCAATTTACGATGTTCCCTTCAGCGGTGATCAAAAAACCATCGAGTTCCCGCTCACTGAAAACGTGAAAGCCCTCGATGTGCTGATGACCGACCAGGGCGCAACGCTCACCAGCAATCAGGTCGATTTTGTGGAAAACAAGCAGTTTCAGGGCAACACCTTTGCCGTGTTCACCCGCAAAGATGTCCCCAAAGGGCAGGTGGTGTCGCTCAACCTGAGCGGCCTCAATGACCTCACGTTTGCCGCGCCGCCCGATGCTCCACCCGGTAGCGCGCCGGCGTCGGCAGATACATCCTGGTTTAATCAGGAGCTGGCCAAATGGGTTGTGCTGGGGCTGGGGCTGGTTGCCGTGGTGGTGGCCGCCGTGGTTTACCCCATGCGCCGGCCGGCAATGGCCGCGCCCAGCAGCGACTCGCCCGAGACGCGCCGCCAAAAACTGCTGCTAACGCTGGCCCGGCTGGACGAAGTGTACGAAAACGGTGATCTCGATGAAGATGTGTACCAGCGGGCGCGGGCCAAATACAAAGCCGAACTGGCCGACCTGCTGGAAATGGCTGGCTGATGATTCAAATCAAGAAGGTGGTCAAAACTTTTGGCAGCCGGGCGGTACTGCGCGGGGTAGACCTGTCCATCAACGAGGGTGATTTTGTCACGCTGATGGGCGCCAACGGCGCGGGCAAAACCACCCTGCTGCACATTGTGGCCAATCTCAGCAAACCCACTCTGGGCGATGTGCTGATCAACGGCTATCGCCTGACCGAAGCCGGCAGCCAACTGCGCCGCTTTATTGGGTTGGTATCGCACAAAACGTTGCTGTACGATGACCTGACCGCCGAGCAGAATCTCCGCTTTTACGCCCACATGTACGATGTGCCGGCGGCCAAAAACCGCATTGAAACGGTGCTCAATCAGGTAAATCTGTGGGAGCGCCGCCACGACCCGGTGCGCACTTACTCGCGCGGCATGCAGCAGCGGCTGGCCATTGCCCGGGCCATTTTGCACAACCCGCCCATTTTACTGCTCGATGAGCCGGATACCGGGCTGGACCAACACTCCGCGGGCATACTGGGCGAGCTGCTCAAAGCGGTGGGCATCAGCCAGCGCACCATTTTGATGACCACCCACAACCTCGACCGCGGCCTGTCGCTGGGCAACCGCATGGTCATTTTAGCCAAGGGCAAAATTGTGTACGATGCCCCCCGCCAGGACACCAGCCTGGAGCAGGCCCGCGACCTGTACTACCAACACGTTACGGTGAATTAATTTTGACCGAACAAGTGAAATCCCTGCCGGACACCGTCCCAACCGAACAAGCCGCATTTACCGGCGGCGCGAGCGGCTACCTGCGCAAAGTGGCCGCGATTGTTGGCAAAGACATCGCCACCGAAATCCGCACCAAAGAGATGATCAGCGCCATGTTTGTCTTTTCGCTGCTCATCATTTTTATTTTTAACTTTGCCTTTGACCTGCGCGCCGAAAATATGCAAACACTCGCGCCCGGCGTGCTGTGGGTCGCCATTGCCTTTGCCGGGATGCTGGGCCTGAGCCGCAGTTTTATTTTAGAACGCGACCGCGGCGTGCTCGACGGGCTGCTGCTGGCCCCGGTTGATCGCAGCGCCATCTATTTTGGCAAAATGATCGGTAACGTGCTGTTTATCAGCATTGTCGAAATTTTTATTTTGCCCGTTTTTGTGGTGCTGTTCAACCAGTCGTTAACCAGCCTGCCGCTGCTCATCGGCGTGGTCATTTTGGGCACCATCGGGCTGGCCGGGGTGGGCACGCTCTTTTCGGCGATGGCGGTGCATACCCGCGCCCGGGAAGTGATGCTGCCGATTATGCTTTTCCCGGTGATTGTGCCGCTGATGCTGGCCGCGGTGCGGCTGACCGTGGCCATTTTAGATGGCACGCCCTTTGCCGACGTGAGCCACTGGCTGGCGCTGCTGGTGGCTTTTGACGTGATTTTTGTCACGGCATCCTACATTCTGTTTGATTTTGTCGTCGAAGAGTAGTAGCGAATGGTGAACCGCCCCTACATTCGCCGACTCGCTGATTCGCAGATTCGTTTATTTTCACAGGAGGATTTATGGCCACCCAAACCGCAGTTTCGCAGCCCGCGCAGAGTTCGCGGGGATTTGGCTGGATTCACGGCTTAACCATTGCCAGCGGGGTGATGATGCTGGCGGCGCTCTATATGGCCCTGGTCTGGGCGCCCGATGCCGGCAACCTCACCGCCCCCGCCGAACGCTTTGCCCAGCGCATTTTCTATTTTCACGTGCCGGCCGCCTGGATCGGTTTTTTGGCCTTTATTGTGGCCGCGGTTACAGCGGTGTTGTATCTGGTTACCCGCAACGAAAAGTGGGACATCTGGGGGTTGTCTTCGGTTGAAATTGGGCTGGCGTTTTTTACAATGGTCATGCTCAGCGGGCCAATCTGGGCCAAACCCACCTGGAACGTGTGGTGGACGTGGGACCCGCGCCTGACCATTTCAACCATCAGCTGGCTGCTGTACATCGGCTACATTATGCTGCGCGGCGCTATTGACAGCCCGGAGCGGCAGGCCCGCTTTGGCGCGATTTACGCCCTGATTGCAGCCATGTCCATTCCGCTCAACTGGATGGCCATTCGCTGGTGGCGCACCATTCACCCGGCGGTGGTTTTGCCCGGCAAAAACGCCGATTCGGTGGGCGGCTTTGGCATGACCTCCAGCATCGCCACCACGTTGATGTTCTGCCTGCTGGCCTTTACCGTGTTTTACATCACGTTGATGGTGCATCGCGTCAAACTTGAATCCCTCGCCCGGCGGGTTGAGGCCATCAAACAAAACCTGTTGTATCAATAAGGAGACACCGATGGGACCCATGACCTATTTGATCGCCGGCTATGCCGTATTTATCGGCGTGACTCTGGTGTATGTTTACAGCCTGGTCAGCCGCCAAAAAAACCTGCAAAAAGAGCTGAACACGCTCGAAGCGCTCAAAAAGAACGATTGAGACAAGTTTGGTGCAGTTGGTGAGTGATGAGTTTTAAGTTTTGAGTTTCCCATAGGGGGCCTTTGGCTCTAAGTTCGTGTTGCGTAATGCGTAATTTGTAATGCGTAAAACGTCATTCGTCCTTCGTCATTCGTTACTCGTTACTCGCAATTCGTAATTCGCCACTCGCTACCCGCCACTCGCCATTCGCTATTCGCAGACTCGCTGATTCGCTGATTCGTTCAATCGCAAATCGCAATTTACCCCCCTCGGTCGCTGAAGCCGTTTCTCCGGTTTGTTAAAACACCCCAATATATAGTAGAATAACTAGCAAGATACCCTGTATCTAGTATCATCCCCTATTTGATAAATATCCCGAATTGACTACAATTTCAGCAGGATTTATCTGGCCCATTTTTGTGGTTATTTAGTATTAAAAGAGGAGAAAGAATTATGAAATCCGTTGGCTTTACGCCAATCCCGGAACGGATCAACCGTCTGGTTGATCTGTCGTACAATATGTGGTGGAGCTGGCACCCGGAAGCCCAAAGCCTGTTCAAACGCATCGATGCCAAACTTTGGGAAGACGTCTACCACAACCCGGTTTTGTTTCTGCGAGAAGTGCGCCAGTCATCGTTAGACCAGGCCGCCACCGACGCCGATTTTATCAAAGCCTATTACGAGGTACTGACCTCTTTTGACGCCTACCAGGTTGACACCAAAACCTGGTTTCACCAAACCTACCCCGACAAAATCAACAAACCCATCGCCTATTTTTCCGCCGAGTTTGGCCTGCACGAATGCCTGCCCATCTACTCCGGCGGTTTGGGTGTGCTCTCCGGCGACCACACCAAAGAAACCAGCGATTTGGGCCTGCCTTTTATTGGCATTGGCTTTTTGTATCCGCAGGGCTACTTTCGCCAAACCATCAACAATAACGGCGACCAGGAAGCCCACTACGTAAAAGTTCGCTTTGCCGAAGTGCCGGCCCAACCCGCCTTCACCGCCGCTGGCAAAGAAGTAGTGGTTTCCGTTGACCTGCCGGCCCGCAACGGCCTGCCCGACCGGCGGGTGTACGCCAAAGTGTACCAGATTATGGTAGGCAACGTACCCTTGTACCTGATGGACACCGATATTCACCCCAACGCCGCGGAAGACCGCGAGCTTTCGGCCCGGCTGTACGGCGGCGATCAGGAAATGCGGCTGGCGCAGGAAATGATGCTGGGCATTGGCGGCGTGCGCGCTCTGCGGGCAATGGGCATTCAGCCGGCGGTGTTCCATATGAACGAAGGCCACTCGGCGTTTATGGTGCTGGAACGCGCCCGCGAACTGGTAGAGCAAGGCATGAAGTTTGAAGCCGCCAAAGAAATCGTGCGCAAGTCATCGGTGTTTACCACGCACACGCCGGTGCCCGCCGGCCACGATGCGTTCCCGTTCCACATGATGGACCGCTACTTCCCTCGCTGGCACGAAAAACTGAACATCAGCCGCGAGGAATTCCTCAACCTGGCCCGGCAGGATCAGAGCTGGGGGCCAACCTTTAGCATGACGGTGCTGGCCTTGAAGATGTCGGGCAAGCACAACGGCGTCAGCAAGCTGCACGGCGAAGTTTCTCGCAAAATGTGGAGCTGGTTGTGGCCCAACAAAAAGATTGACGACATCCCCATCAGTTTTGTAACCAACGGCATCCACACCGAAACCTGGCTGGCCCCGGATTTAAAGAAACTGTTTGACAAATATCTGCCGGCCAACTGGCACCGGCACATCGATGACCCGGCTGTATGGGACAATGTCACCAAAATCCCCAACGAAGAATTGTGGGATGTGATGAACAAGCTGCGCGGCAAACTGGTTAACTTTGTACGTATGCGCACCCGCCAGCGGATGATTCGCCTCAACTACAACCCCAACGACATTCAGGCTACAGCCAATTTGCTCGGCCCCAATGTGTTGACCATTGGCTTTGCCCGCCGCTTTGCCACCTACAAACGGGCCACGCTCATCTTCCACGATACCGACCGGCTTAAACGGATTGTTCACGGCAACGGTATTCGCCCGGTGCAGTTTGTCTTTTCCGGCAAGGCTCACCCCGCCGACGAACCCGGCAAAAACTTTATCCGCGAGGTGTACCATCGCTCGCACGAAGCCGGGCTGGCCGGCCGCCTGGTTTTCATTGAGGATTACGATATGAATGTGGCCCGCCACATGGTAGCCGGGGTTGATGTGTGGATGAACACCCCGCGCCGGCCAATGGAAGCCAGCGGCACCAGCGGCCAAAAAGCCGGCCTCAACGGCAGCCCCAACCTGTCTATTTTGGATGGCTGGTGGGCCGAAGGGTTTAACCACAAAAACGGCTGGGCCATTGGCGACCCCGACGCGGAATACGCCAGCGAGTACGACCAAAACCACGCCGACGCCACCGCATTTTACGATCTGCTGGAAAACGAAGTGGTGCCCAAATATTACCTGCGCGATGCGTCCGGCATCCCCCACCAATGGCTGGAGTTTGTCAAAGAGTCAATCCGCACCGTAGCGCCGCAGTTTAGCATGACCCGCATGATCAAGGATTACACCACCGGGCTGTACGTGCCGAGCATGGAGTAATTACAACTCGGCGGTGTCTAAAATGATGGTCACCGGGCCATCGTTTTCAAGGCTCACCACCATATGCGCGCCAAAGCTGCCGGTTTGCACATTTTTCACCCCGAGCCGGCGCAGCGTCGCCGCAAATTGAGCCACCAACGGTTCGGCAATATCTGGCGCGGCGGCCTGGGTCAAACTGGGCCGCCGCCCTTTTTTGGCATCGGCGTACAGCGTAAACTGAGAAATCACCAGTGCGTCGCCGGCGGTATCCAGCATCGACAGGTTCATTTTGCCCTGCTCGTCCTCAAACACGCGCAGGTGGGCCGTTTTTTCGGCCAGTTTTTGCACCTCGGCCGGACCGTCGGTGTGGGTAACGCCCAGCAAAATCACAAAACCGGGGCCAATCTGGCCCACCGTTTCAGCGGCCACAGTGACCTGCCCGCGCCGGACTCGCTGCAAAATAGCTCGCATCAATTGCTCCTTCAACACAGGATTCAGGAGTCGGGAATCAGGAATTAGGAGTTAGTTAAAGTTTGGTGGGTTGATAGTTGTTAGCCGTGTTGCGTGTTGCGTAAACCATCGTCCGTTGTTCGTAACACCTGCACTGCGCGCAGGCGCACGTGTCCGTCATTCGTCGTTCGCCATTCGCAATTCGTTCGTAAATCCAAAATCCAAAATCTAAAATCCAAAATCGACCGCCGGCCTTGTGACGCCGGCAAAATCTGGTATCATTATCCAAAAATCAGAGGTCAAAATAATGGGACACGTTACATATTCCATCGAAATCGCCGCACCCGCCGAAGCAGTCTGGGCAGTTTTGAGCAATGTCACCCGCCTGCCAGATTGGTCGTACAAAGAGGGGCGCTTCCCGTACCCGGTTGAAGGTAAATACGGCAGCGATCAATCCGAGGGCGTCGGCACCATCTGGGTGGGCAAAGCCGCCGACGGCCAGGTAGCCACCCAAAAAATCACGGCTTGGGAACCGCCCGCCAAACTGGCCTACGAACTGCAAGCCACCGAAAACGCGCCCATGCAAATGGCGCAAACCAGCACCTTTGAGCTGGAAGCCGCCAACGACGCCACCAAAATTACCTGGACAGTTGATTGGGAATTGGGCGGAGGGTTCTCGCTCAACAAAATTCTGATCTGGTTTACCGGCAACGGCACGTTTGAAGAAATGATGGCCGGCTCGCTGGAAAACCTGAAGCGGCTGGTTGAAACCGGCGCGTAAAAGGTGGCAAATTGCGCTCAATACTGGTTAACCCGCACCCGGGCCAGCAACTGCTCAAATTCGGCTAATTCCAGCCGGCCCGGCACACTGTTGAGCGCGTTGGCCGCTCCGGCTGCCACGCCGTGCGCCAGCGCCTGCGCCAGTGGCAGCCCCCGCAACTGCGCCGCCATCAGCCCCGCCGTCAGCGAATCGCCGCTGCCGACGGTGCTCACGACCGCAACGGCCGGCGGAATGGCCTGCCACACCCCCTCCGGCGATACAGCCAACGCGCCCGCGCTGCCCAGCGTAACCACCACCTGCGTCGCCCCGCGAGCCAGCAGCCGTTGCCCGGCCTCAATTACCGGCTCCAGCGCCCCAACGCTATCTAACGAGTGCCCCAGCCCGGCGGCCAACTCGGCCCGGTTCACTTTTACGCACACCCCCTGCGGGTTATCCAGCAGCGACGGCAAATGCTGGTAGCCCACATCAAAATAAACGGGCAAGCCGTTGCCGGCCAGGGCGCGCGCCAGTTGGCCGGGCGCATCCGGCGGCACCCCCGGCGGCATGCTGCCACAAAAAACCACCGCCCACGCCGACTGCGCCAGCGCCTGCACGTGCGCGGCAAAGCCGGCCCACTCGGCGGCGGAGATGTCTGGCCCCGGCTCGTTGATTACGGTGGTATCGCCGGAATCCTGGTTGAGCATGGTGCAAACGCGGGTTTCGCCGGCCGGCAGCCAGTACCAGTCGGCGGCAAAGCCATCGGCCTGAAAAAGCTCGGCAACAATCTGGCCGTGCCGGCCGGCCAGCATGCCGGTAGCCAGCGCCGGCGCGCCCAGGGTGACGGCCGCCCGCACCACGTTCAATCCTTTGCCGGCGGCGACTAATTTAAGGCTGGTAGCCCGGTGTACCTGGCCAATAGCCAGATGGGGCAGGTGCAAAACCCGGTCGAGAGAGGGATTGGCGGTAATGGTTAGCAGCATTAACGTTCCAGAGCGTAGGTTGCGGAATTGCTGAATAACACCCAGTAACGTTTCTGGCTGTCGCGGATAATAACCCCGGTTTCATACTTTTGAATCAGGTTGGAGCTAACGCCGTACTCCGGTGTTAACCCAAAACCGATGGTGCTGGCCATTTCGCGGTCGCCGCACCAGACCGCGCCAAAACCGCGCACCGGCTGAAACAGGCCTTCCGGCACGCGAACGCTGCAACTGCCGCTGTCGCTGGGGCCAAATGAGTCGATGGTTTTTTTATCGTACCAGCTCCAGGCGCCGGTTTGACTCCCCACCATCGCATAAATTTCGGCATAGATGCCGGTCCAAACCATAAAGCCGTTTTCAAAAATCTGCTCGGCAAACTCACCGCCCACGGTTTCGCCGATGGGGCAGCCCAGGCGGCGCTGGTATTTTACGTAGTATGGCTGCAAATCAGCGCCGGCCGGAACTTTACAACTTACTTCGGCAGTTTGCTGCACCGTTAGTGACGCCTGCTGGGTACTGATGGCAATCAGCTTTTCCACATTAGCGGTGGCGGCCGCATCCGGGGTTGGCGTGTCGGTGGCGGCCGGGGTGGCGGTGGGCGACTCCGGCGTGGCCGACTGCGAATCTGACCCGGAGGGTGTGTAGGTGGGCGTGGCTGTTGCGGTGGGCGTGAAGGTGGGCGCGGCGAGCGTGGCTGCCTGGGCGGTTACGGTGGCTTCCAGCGCGGCGCGGGTGGCAGCCAGCGATTCTTGCGCCAGCGAACTGAATTCGGCTTCGGCGGTTTGGGTGGCCTGCTGTAGTTCCAACAGTCGTTTGGCTTCGGCGGCGTTGGCCGCGGCAGCGGTGCTGCCGGCTTCGGCGGTGGACCGCGCTTCGGCCGAGAGGGTACTTTCGGCTACGGCCGTACCTTTGGAAGTATCAGCGGTGGATTGGGCATTGACCGCCGTCGATTGGGCGGCAATAGACAGTGCCTGGGCTGTTTCGGCGGCGCTGGCTCGTTCCTGGGCAACGGCCAGGCTTTGCTGGGCCAAAAAGCCAAACGCCACCGCGGTAACGGCCATCAATACGGCCACAATCCCCACTACGGTAATCCACAGCGCCCGGCGACGCAGTCGGGCCGAAGCCCGGGCCTGCTCTTCGAGCCGTTTCTGGCGCTCGGCGGCCAGTTCCTGAACCCGGCGCAATTCTTCTTCGGCTTCACGTTCTTCCCGCAGGTGCTGCGCCGCGCTGCTGGCTTCTAAAAATTCTCTGACCAGCGGCCCCAATTCCAAATAGCCGGTGGCCAGATAATCTTTGAGCTGCTGGCCGGCCAGTAAACTCGCTTCCGGCCGGCCGGTTTCATCCCAGGTGCGGGCCATCTGAATGAGCGGCTGCTGCTCGCGCCAGGATTGGTTGGAGCTGAGAATCGGCTCGATCAGCCTGTCGTGTACCAGCTCGTACCAGGTGCCGCCGCCGCGCACTTCGCTGCGCAGCAAAAATTTGCGCAGCAGCACATCGACGGCCCGGTTATCGATGCCGCCGGTGTGCTCCGGGCCGCGATAAACCGTGCCTTTGGTGCCGCTTTCGGTAATCAGTTGATGCTCAAACCAGTTGCGCAGGTCAAGCTCGGAGACAAATGTTTTGGCGGTGACATCGCCGATTGCCTGCTCGTAAAATTGAATCAGCGCGCGGTCAACATCACCCAGCTCGCGCAAATCCTGCTGGGTGATAATCCCTTTGGGCCGGCCGCGCAGGTTGTCCCACAATTGAAAACAGACCACCTGCAACTGCACCGGTTCCACAAACTGGCCGAGCCGGGTGGCAATCATATCGGTGGTCATGGCATCGTGCACCCGAATCTGGCGCAAATTGTCGGCCAGATTTTCGGCCGCGCCGGGGGCAAAGGTGCGCCCAAATTTTTCGGCGGGGCGTTTGATGGCTTCCAGCGCGGCGTCGTACGTCATGCGCTGCATGTAAAACCTGGCCCGCAGGTTACCGGGCAGCAGGTGGGCGTAGGGATCGAGCGCGGCCACGTAATCTTCCCGCAGGCTGAGCACAACCCACAAATACGGGTCGGCGGCCATGGCCTCGGCCAGTTGCTCAAAAAAACCTTCGCGGTCGTGCCAGCGAGACGGGTGGGTGGCGACAACTTCTTCAAACTGGTCGATCAGCAACACATAGGGCGACTCCTGAATTTCCTCGTCGGCCAGCTCCGGGGTATCGGTAATATCGTGGTCGTAAAAATAATGAACACCATCGAGGCTGGTCAACCCGGCCAAAAACTGGGTTAGCCGCATATCGGTAAAATGGCTGGGGTCGCTGTCGCTTTCGTCCATGCTGAGCAACAGGTTAAAAATGTAAATATTGGCCACATCGGCCACACCTTCGGGCAGTTCGCCGCTCACCCGGCCCACGGGCAACACCGAGTGGCCTTCGTCCTGAAGTTGGGGGATCAGCCGGGTATTAATGAGCGAACTTTTGCCGGCCCCGGATTGGGCGTAAAACAGCACCAGTCGCTCCGAAATAACCAGCGACAGCAGCTCGCGGGCTTCGGTTTCGCGGCCAAAAAAGCGGTCGGCCTCTTCCCGGGTAAAGGTACGCGGCCCCACGTAGGGATTTTCAACCCGGTCCGGCTGCGCGGCGCGGATAATTGTAACGTCGGGGGCAACCGGCAGCGGCGCGGCCGGCGCCAGCGGCGGCAGAGAGATACTGGGCCGGGTATCGGGTACGGGCAAATTAATTATGAAGGTGGAGTCACCAATGCCGATGACATCGCCATCGGCCAGGCGGCGCGGCCCGGTAATTCGCTGCGAGTTCACGTAGGTGCCGTTGGTGCTGTGCATATCTTCCAGAACGTACCGGCCATCTACCCACGAGATTGTGGCGTGAAAACGCGAGGCTTTGGTATCGTCGGGCGGCAGCACGACGGTGTTTCCGGTTTTGCGGCCAATGGTAATGGGGTCCTGGCTCAGCACAAAAATCTGGCGGGTATCCTGCCAGAGCAGGTTTGGCGTCGATGCGGAGATAGTGGCCATCTTACGTCTCCCAATCCCGCCGAAGTTCTTCGACGTACTGGTTGATGGTGCCCCAATAAACTTTAAATTCAAATTCGCTCATGTATTTTTGCAGATACTCGCGTTCAACTTCGCTGGGCACCAGTTGGATGGAAACACTGGTTTGCTGCAGCGGCCGGGGTTTGATCAATCCCCAAAACAGCACCCTAAAATCCCAACTGCGCAGATCGTAGCCCAGCATAATCAGCGATGAGTCGGCCATTGCCTGCCGCACCCGCCGGGGAATGGGGTCGGCGCCGCGCCCCACATTTTGAGAAATAGCCACCAAAAATTCCATGTAATCATCTTCGGTGAGCACCAGCGAACCGGGGTGAATATCCAGCCCGTGCAGGTGATACACCAGCGGCTCCTGCGGGGTTGGCTGGTAATCTTCCGGCCACATTGAGGGGACGCCCTCCAGCCCTTTGTGCCAGCGGCAAATCTCGGAGCGAGGTTTTTTGCCTACCCGGCGCAGGGCCACTTCGATGAAATCATGATAACTGGTTGTGAGATAAATCGGTATAGGAAAATCGGCCAATGTGAGCAGCGGCGCAGCGCCATTATTGAATTTGGGGTAACCCAGGCGCTCGGAAAATTCGGCAAATTTAACGTCGTCAAACTCTTCTTCCAACTCGGCCAGAATATCAGCAGAAACGCCATCGGCTTCGGCCAGGTCAAACAAGCGGTTTTTGATAAAGTTGATGTAATCTTCTTTGACGGCCCGCACGTCGCTGGTGCTTTCGTCGGTTACACTGAGAAACTGGGTCATACGCGCCAGGTCCAGTTTATCGGGCAGGGGGTAATTAATGTAGCGAGCGTAGGCCTCAACCAGCGCGGCGTGGCCGCCCAGCAGCAAATCGTTGCCCACAAGGTTGCCAATTAACGGCACAACTTTGCCAGACCGAATGCGGTCGACAATGGTTTGTTGCCAGGTTCTGGCCACCTGTCTTTGTCCTGTTCTGATGCGGGGCATAAACAAGTCCCTCGATAATTATTTACGGCGTTAGCGCCACCCGAAAACCGCGCCAGCGAATTTTGCTGTCGGGGTCTGACCAGCCGCGGGCCGAGCAACGCAGCCGGTCGGCGGCATCCCGGTACGAGCCGCCGCGATGAATGCGAAAGATGCGGTAGAGATTGGGGTTGGCCGCCTCGCGGCCGTCCGTGGGCCGGTACGGATAGGGATAAGCGCTGGCATCCACTTCTGCGCCCCACAGCGTGCTGGACCACTCCTGCACGTTGCCGAGCATGTCGGCGCAGCCATAAAAACTGTCACCGCCGGGCGAATAACGGGTAACCGGGCTGGTATCCTCCAACCCCGCCGCCACCGAATTGCAGCGTTCGGCATCAAAGGCCGCACCCCACGGAAACGGCCGCGCCTGCTGGCCGTCCCACGCAGCGGCTTTTTCCCATTCGGCCTCAGTGGGCAGCCGGTAGGCCCGCCCGGTACTGGTTGCCAGCCAGGCGCAGTAGGCCACCGCATCGTGCCAGCTAATGCCGGTTACCGGGTGATCGAGCCTGTCTGGCGGCGGCATGCGTGTTTGCCAGCCGGTTTTGCGGGGCAGCGCCGGGTAGGAAGTGCGCGCAATGAACTCGGCGTACTGGCTGTTGGTCACCGGAAACCGGCCCAGCCGATATTCCGGCAAATCGACGGTGTGACACGGCGCGGCTTCGGGTTGGCCGTCGTCGCAGCCCATCAAAAACGGGCCGGCGGGAATAGGCACCGTTTCCGGCTCAAAAGGTAGCGGCGGTTTTTCCAGCCGCACCGCATTCAGTTGAATTTCTTCAACGTTGCTGGCAATCAGCAGCGGGCGCAACTCGGCCTTGAGCGACTCCAATTGCGGCTCGGTCAATTGGCCGGCGAGCGCCTGTTCCAGCAGGTCAATGGCCTGCCGGTGGTGCTCAATCTGGTTGAGCAGTTCAAGCGGCGCGTTGCCGCCGTAGCCCGCTTCGCGCTCCTGTAAAATTTGCAGGTTTGAGTAAGTTATCCGCAACACTTCCCGGAGGGTGGTCATGGTTTTCCCGCTGCTGTTTCAGCCTGAATCGCTTCTATTATATCATAATACGACAAGAGGTTGGCTATCCTTGCCGGCCATTACAATGTTAATTGGTGCTTTTTTATGGTAAGTAAAAACCGGTTCTTTGTCAATAGATGCCCCCCAACCGATTTGACATCCCTGCTATCTTCTCGTATAGTTTGCACACACCACGCTTTGGCAAGCGGGAGCCTGCCCCAACAGCGACGACATAGACCACCAAAATAGGCAACCTGGGGTGAAGGTTGCTTTTTTATTTGAGGGACAAAATGACAACCATCAACATTTTAACGCAACTGGCCCAGCAGCGCATTTTGATTATTGATGGCGCGATGGGCACCATGATCCAGCGCTACAATTTAACCGACGACGAGTATCGCGGCCCGCAGTTCAAAAACCACCCGCGGCCGCTCAAGGGCAACAACGATTTGCTCAGCCTGACCCAGCCGCAGATCATCGGCGAGATTCACCGCGCCTATCTGGACGCCGGAGCCGACATCATCGAGCCCAAACCCTTTAACGCCAACGGCTTTTCCCAGGCCGATTACGGCATGGAGCAGCATGTTTACGCCATCAACCGCGCCGCCGCAGAAATTGCCCGCGCCGCCGCCGCCGAAGTCACCGCCAAAACGCCCCACAAACCCCGTTTTGTGGCCGGCGCGCTGGGGCCAACCAACAAAAGCGCCTCACTCTCGCCGGAGGTGAACGACCCCGGCTACCGCAATGTGACGTTTGACCAGCTCAAAGCGGCCTACAAAGAACAGGCTCGCGGCCTGCTCGATGGCGGCGCCGACCTGCTGCTGGTGGAAACCATTTTTGACACGCTCAACGCCAAAGCCGCCCTCTACGGCATCGACGAACTGCTGGCCGAGCGCGGCCAGAAAATGCCGGTGATGATCTCCGGCACCATTGTTGATGCCAGCGGGCGCGGGCTGTCTGGCCAAACCACCGAAGCCTTTTGGTATTCGGTGGAGCACGCCCAGCCGTTCAGCGTGGGCCTCAACTGCTCGCTGGGGCCGGCGGAGATGCGCCCCTACATTGAAACGCTGGCGGGCCTGGCCGATACGCTGGTGAGTTGCTACCCCAACGCCGGCCTGCCCAACGAATTTGGCGAGTACGACCTGTCGCCGGACGAAATGGCCGGTATTTTGCAGGATTTTGCCGGCCACCGCTTTTTCAATTTGGTGGGCGGCTGCTGCGGCACCACCCCGGAGCACATCCGGGCCATCGCCGCCGCCGTGGAAAAACTGCCGCCGCGCCCCGTCCCCACCAGCGACCCCTACCCCCACTTCAGCGGGCTTGAGCCGCTGCGGCTGACGCCGGAAACCAACTTTGTTAACATTGGCGAGCGCACCAACGTGGCCGGCTCGGCCAAATTCCGCAAGCTGATTGCCGCCGGCCAGTACGAAGAAGCGGTACGCATCGCCGCGCAGCAGGTAGACAACGGCGCGCAGATGATCGACGTGAATATGGACGACGGCCTGATTGACGGCGTGGAAGCGATGACCCGCTTTCTCAACCTCATCGCCGCCGAACCGGAAATTGCCCGCGTGCCGGTGGTCATCGACAGCAGCAAGTGGGAGGTGCTGGAAGCCGGGCTGCGCTGCGTGCAGGGCAAAGCCGTGGTCAATTCCATCAGCCTGAAAGATGGCGAGGCCGAGTTCAAACGGCGAGCCGGCATTGTTAAACGTTACGGCGCATCGGCCATTGTGATGGCTTTTGACGAGCAGGGCCAGGCCGATACCTACGCCCGCAAAATTGAGATTGCCAGCCGCGCCTACAAAATCCTCACCGAGGAGGTCGGTTTTCCGCCGCAGCAGATTATTTTTGACCCCAACATTTTAACCGTGGCCACCGGCATCGAGGAGCACAACGAGTACGCGGTCGCCTTTATTGAAGCAACGCGCTGGATCAAACAGAACCTGCCCGGCGCGCACGTCAGCGGCGGGGTCAGCAATATTTCGTTCAGTTTCCGCGGCAACGACGGGGTGCGCGAGGCCATGCACAGCGCCTTTTTGTACCACGCCATCCAGGCCGGGCTGGACATGGGCATTGTCAACGCCGGCCAGTTGGCCGTGTACGAGGACATCCCCACCGAACTGCGCGAGCGGGTGGAGGATGTGCTGCTCAACCGCCGCCCGGACGCCACCGAACGGCTGGTGGCGCTGGCCGAAACGGTCAAAGGCGATGGCAAAAAGAAGGTGCAGGACGATAGCTGGCGGCAGTTGCCGGTGCAAAAACGGCTGGAACACGCGCTGGTTAAAGGCATCGACGAGTTTATTGACGCCGACACGGAAGAGGCCCGCAGCCAAAGCAGCCGCGCCCTCGATGTGATTGAAGGGCCGCTGATGGACGGTATGAACGTGGTCGGTGATCTGTTTGGCGCGGGCAAAATGTTTTTGCCGCAGGTGGTTAAAAGCGCCCGGGTGATGAAAAAAGCGGTGGCCTACCTGCTGCCCTACATTGAAGCCGAAACCGGCAGCGACAACGGCAGCAGCGCCGGCAAAATTCTGTTGGCCACGGTGAAGGGTGATGTGCACGATATTGGCAAAAATATTGTGGGCGTGGTGCTGGCCTGCAACAATTACGAAGTCATCGATTTGGGCGTGATGGTCCCCGCCGAAAAAATACTGGAGACCGCCCGCCGGGAAAATGTCGATGTGATTGGGCTGAGCGGGCTGATTACCCCTTCGCTGGATGAAATGGTGCATGTGGCCAGCGAAATGGAACGGCTAAAGTTTGACCGGCCGTTGCTGATTGGCGGGGCCACCACCAGCCGGATTCACACCGCGGTGAAAATTGCGCCGGCCTATTCCGGGCCGGTGAGCCACGTGCTCGATGCCAGCCGCAGCGTGAGTGTGGTCGAAAAACTGCTCAACCCCAAAAGCCGGGAACAGTTTGCCGCCGAAGTTAAAAGCGAATACGCCGGCCTGGCCGAAAATCACCAGCGCCTGCGGCAGCAAAAACCGCTGATGTCGCTGGCCGAAGCCCGGCGCAAACGCTTGCAGCTCGATTGGTGCCAGGCTAACATCGTTCGCCCGGACATGCTGGGGGTAAAAGTGTTTGATCAGCTCAACCTGGGCGCTATCGCCGAGCGGATTGACTGGACGCCCTTTTTCCACGCCTGGCAGATGAAAGGTGTTTTCCCGCAAATTCTCAGCGATCCGGTCAAAGGCAAAGAGGCCAAAAAACTGTTTGACGAAGCGCAAACGCTGCTGGCCGAGCTGATTGCCGGCGGCAAGCTGGCGGCCAAAGCGGTCATCGGCCTGTTTCCGGCCAATGCCGTGGGCGACGACATCGAACTGTATACCGACGATGGCCGCCACGGTGTGCTGGCCACGGTACACACCCTGCGCCAGCAGGAGGACAAAGGCCGCAACCGCCCCACGCTGGCCCTGGCCGATTTTATCGCGCCGCGCGATAGCGGTGTGGCCGACTATTTGGGCGCGTTCGCGGTGACGGCCGGGCTGGGCGCGGCGGAGATTGTGGCGCAGTATCAGGCCGAGCACGACGACTACCGGGCCATTATGGTGAAAGCGCTGGCCGATCGGCTGGCCGAAGCTCTGGCCGAGCTGATGCACGAAGAAGTTCGGCGGCGCTACTGGGGTTACGCCCCCAACGAGGAGCTATCCAACGAGGAGTTGATCAAAGAGAAGTATCGCGGTATCCGGCCCGCGCCGGGCTACCCGGCCTGCCCGGACCACACCGAAAAAGGGACGCTGTTTGAACTGCTGGCCGTGCCGCAAAGCATCGATTTGCATTTGACCGAAACCTTTGCCATGAACCCGGCGGCGTCGGTGAGCGGCTGGTATTTTGCCCACCCCGAGGCGCACTACTTTACCGTAGGCCGCCTCGGCGCTGATCAGGCGGCGGATTACGCCCGGCGCAAAGGCTGGAGCGTGACCGAAGCGGAATATTGGCTCCGGCCAAATTTGGGGTAGCACTCAGATTGATGCCAACCCCTGCAAAAACATATCCGCCGCCCGCCGAAACTCGGCCGGACGAGTCCACACCAGCGGGTGGTCACCGCCGTTCACCAAAAATACCTGGCTGTTGGCCACGTGTTCGGCCATGCGGCAGGTTTGGGCAGCAATCTCGGGCAGCGACTGATCGCGCAGGCTGGCGGTGAACAGCACCGGGCAGCCAATTTCATCGAGCCGGCCTTTAAAGTGATCGCCGCCGGCCTCAACAAAGCGGAGCAGCATCTCGCTGTCGGCCGTTATCACCTGCGACCAGTCATCACCGTGGGCCAACTGCCAAAATTCAATCTGCGCGGGCAGGCGCAGGTTGCGCACTGAAATGGCGTTTTCTATGGCCGGCACGGTGAAAATAGGCACGGTGCTGTCGGCGATAACGGCCCGCGCCTGCTCCGGGTACAGAATTGCCAGCAGCAAAGCCACATTGGCTCCGCCGCTGGTACCCAGCGCGATGAACGTTTGCTCGCCGAGATGGTTGGCCAGCGCCACTGCATCGTGGGCGCAAATTTCCCACCAGTTCTCCGGCCAGCGCTCCATGCGGTCCGACTGGCCCGTACCCCAAAAATCCAGCGATACGGCCCGATACTGGCGACCAAAATAATCCAGCTCACCGGCATGGCAGGCCGATGAAGCCGTATTGCCGGGCAAAATCAGCAGCAGCGGGCCGCTGCCCTGCTCACGATAAAAAAGCTGGTGGGTGTGATGCGTAAAGTAGGGCATAAAATTTCTCCAGCGGGTATGGTCAGGCAAACGTAAAGTTGATGCCCGTTACACCGTTAATCCACTGTTCCGCATCGGGCCGCCGCCGAAAAACCATCGTCCGCCAGCCTATTTCATCGGCAAAAACACTCCACATTCTGGCCAGGCCAAACGTGGCATCGGTGGGGGCGACCACGGCAATCACAACATTTGGGTTGCAGGTAGCGACCAGTTTATCCAGCTCGGCCACCTGCCTGATTTCATCGGCCGATGCCACCAGGGCAGCGGACTCCTGAAATTGCACCAACACGTATTTACACGTTTGAACCGGCAGCTTTAGCAAGTTGTGATTGGATTCAAGCAGCTCGCTACCGTTGACCCGGCCGGTACAGGTCAACAGCAGCCCCACCTCGTGGTCCAAGAAACTGATTTCGACAGGCATTCGGGTTCCCTCCCAAAGTAAAGGCTGTCTTCGGCGGGTGTTTGGGTTCCTCCCCAACATGCTTCCCGCCGATTTTGGATTTTGTAACAAAATCTATGGCGCTAAGGGCAGGTAAAAACTAAAAACACTGCCGGCGCCAACTTCGCTTTCTACGCTCACCTGGCCGCCCAATTTGTGCAGAATTCGCTGCACAATCGACAGGCCGAGACCGTGCCCTTCGGCGCGGACCTGGTTGAGCCGATTGAACGGAATAAACAACCGGCGTTGCGCCTGCGCTGATAGCCCGCCGCCGTTGTCTCGCACCCAAAACTTAACAACGCCATCGGCCTGGGCAGTTGCGCCCATTTCTACCCGGGGCGGCGTGCCGCCGTATTTAATGGCGTTACTGATATAATTGATCCATACTTCTTCAACCCACGGGGCGTAGCCCAACACCGTTGGCCAGCTCGATCCATCTGGCACAATGATGGTGGCCTCGTGCTCCTCAATTAAAAAATTTAGCCGATCCAGCGCCTCATCCACCACATCGGCCATATCAAAGGGAGTGGGGTCAACATCTTCAAGGCGCACGCTGGAGAGGAGCAGCAGCTCGTAAATAATGTTGTTCATTTTGCGCCCGTTTTTGAGAATCATCTCCAGATTCTCTTCAAACTCTTCCAGCGTCATGCGGTGGTGGAATTTGCGCAAAAATTGCGCCTGCGTCACGGTAACGCCGAGCGGATTTTTTAAATCGTGGGCCACGGTGTGGGCAAAAGCGTCGAGCTCGGCAATGAGCGCCCCCCGTTCGGCAATTTCCCGCTGCAACTGCTGGTTTTGCCCGGCCAGGTCTCGCTGCAAATTTTGCAGAGTCAGGTGCGTTTTTAGTCGCGCCAGCAGTTCCTCGGATTGAATCGGTTTGGCAATATAATCGACCGCGCCCAGCACAAACCCCCGCACCTTGTCAACGGTGTTGGTTTGGGCGGTGATAAAAATAACCGGTATCTTTTCAGTGGCCGGGTTGGTTTTTAAACGGCGGCAGGTTTCAAAGCCATCGATGCCGGGCAAAATCACATCGAGCAAAATCACCGCCGGCCGCATTTGGGCTGCCACCGTCAGCGCCAGTCCACCATCGTTGGCGTGCAGCAATTTGTAGCCGTAGCCGCGCAGGTAGTCCAGCAGAAAATCCTGGGTTTCGTTGGTGTTGGCGACAACTAAAATGGTAAAATCGCCGGGGTTGAAACTGGACACAGATTGTTCCTTTTTTGAGATTAATTCCAGGCCAGCTTTTGGCGGGTGGCCCAATAAACTTGCGGCGGCTCCACCAAAGCCGACAGCGCCTCCCCGGCTGCCGCGTCGAAGGCCACCGTCAGCGCCCGCAAATTGGATTGCAACTGAGCCACCGTTGCCGCACCGCTGAGCGCCACATCCGCCCACGGCTGGGCCAGCACCGCCGCCAACGCCAGCGCGTCAATCGACGTGTCCAGCCGCCTGGCTTGCTGCTGCAGCAGGGCCAGTTTGTCCGCAAACGCGGGATCGGTGTTGCGCGGGGTCAGGCGGCCGTTGGCCAGCGCCTCTTTGATGATGACTCCCACCCCGGCCGAACGGGCCGCTTGCAGCGCCGGGCCGGCCGAAGTTTCAAGCAAATTCCAGGTGGCCTGCACTGTATCAAACAACCGCACGCCGTCAAATTCAACCGTCAGCGCCTTTTGCAGCGTTTCGGCCTGGGCCGGGCCGCTCAAAGACAGGCCGATGGCCAGGCCATCGCTTTTCAGGCCGGCCAGTTCGGTTAAAACGGCGGCGTTATCCAGCACCCCGCTCTCCAGCGTGGCCGAGTGAATCTGGTAAACATCAAGATATGCGCCCAAATTTTGCCGGCTTTCAGCCCACTGGCGCTCCAGCACCGGCAGCGAATGTTCCTTAATCTCGTGATGTTCGGCGTTTATCTGCCAGTTGGCGGTGTAGGTGTAGCCCCACTTGGAACCAACCGTCACGCTGGCCGGGTCAAGCTGGCGCGATTTGAGCCAGCTCCCCAGAAACTGTTCGGCCCGCCCGTAAGAGCGAGCCGCGTCAAAATAACGCACGCCTGCCGCCCAGGCCGCATCGAGTACGCTGTGCGCCTGCGCTTCCATTTCATCGACGGCGTAATTGTGTTTTAAATCGCCGGCGTGGCCTAAATTGATGTAACCCGGACGGCCGAGGGCGGCTAACCCCACCCCAATCGGCGACACTTGCAGCCGGGTTTTGCCCAACGTTGGCATGATCGAGTCCTTTCAGTGTTGTACCGATACTAACACGCCCCATTGTAACACATTCGCTTTTTTACATACAAAATAACGGACTGTGCCGTCTCGCTTGTCGATCAAGTTGAAGTGCGGTAAAATTAACATAATGTTTTTTGATAATAAACTGTTCGGTTTGTGGTATACTGTTTTTGGAATTTGCCCTAATTCCTAACTCCTGAATCCTGAATCCTATCTTCAGTGGAGGTGCGCTTTCTCATGGCCTTGTTCAAAGTTGCAGCAGACAATCGGCGCCTGTTAGATGCCCAGGGCCAGCCATTTTTTGCCCTGGGAGTGAACTATTCCGGCTATTTTGACCGGGCCTGGAAAATGTGGGAGCGCGACCTGTTTGACCCCGAACTGATTGCCCGCGACTTCCGCAAAGCGCAAAACAGCGGCTTTAACAGCATCCGCCTGTTTGTCCACACCGCGCTGGAACAGGATATTCGCCGCGGCGATTTTGAAAAGCTGGATCACACCCTGTCGCTGGCGCAGGATTACGACCTGCGGGTTATGCTCACTTTCAATGATTCCCACTCGGTGAATCTGCCCCGCGTGGCCGAAGTGGACGCCAAAATCGCTGCGCGCTACAAAGACGTGCCCACCATTTTTGCTTACGATCTGCAAAACGAGCCGGTTTTTTACAATCTGGTAGCAGCCATGTACCCCAGCGGCTACCCGTCTCCGGTTCAAACCATGCAGCTTGTCAGCCACTACGGCGAGCGCGTAAGCCGCGCCGAAACCACTCAGCTCCAACAGCAGCGTAAAATCCCCACTTTTCTCGATGCCGACACCGCCTACTATTACATCAACGCCCTCCGCCTGTTTCTGGAATACGACCGGGCGATGAATTATTACGTTAACAGTGGCAAAGGCACCATCGTCGATTTTATGCTCTCACCCGACGCCGAACCGTGGCACGTGTTCATCGGCGTGATGGACGGCACGGTTGACGCCTGGCTGCGCGCCCGCATCGACCCCATCCGGGCTGCCGGCTGCCAGCATTTGCTGACCGTCGGTTGGAGCTGGCTCCATTTTTCCACCCTGCCGGCCAACCGCCGGCTTGATTTTCAGCAGTACCACAACTATGTTGACCTGTCGGAAAAGGGGTTCAACACCAATCTGAACCAGATGCGGGCTATGCGCCAGGCCTTTCCCCGTCACTCAATCATAATGGGCGAATTTGGCTGGAGCAACCAGTCCGATGAAAATCCGGCGGTCAGCCAGCCCGTGTCCGAAGAGATAACCTCGCTATACGAAGGCGCAACCGCGGCCTATCTCCGCGCCGATAATTTTGCCGGCGCTTTTAAATGGATGCTCAATAATGTGGATGTTTCAAACAACCCGCGCGAGGCCAATTTTGGCGTGTTCAAAATCGGCGATCAGCCCAAGCCGGTCAGCGCCCTGCTGGCCCGCCTGAGCCAGGATTGGCCCGCCGCCAACCAGCCCATCACTTTTGAGGCCGTGCGCGATCACGCCAGCCACATCGCCTACAAAACCACCGCGCCGGGCCGGGTGGCGGTTGGCGGCAGCTTTTATCAGGATAGCGCCCTCACCTGGCAGGCCGCGGGCAGCGCCGCGCACTGTTTTATCCAGATTGCCGCCGGCGAACTGCTGGTTGAAGCGCAGGGGTCGGGCCGACTGGCCGTGCAGCCGTGGCAGCTCATCCCCGGCTGGGACAAAGCCCGCGAAACCAACCTGTTCCGCGTTTTCAGCGAGACTCACCGCACCCGGCAGCAAACGTTTGCCGCCGGCGAAACCGTCGCCATCGATCTGGTGCCCGGCGCGCAGTACGCCGTGGCTATGGGCACGCCCCGACCCACCGACCCGCCGCCCGACAGCCTGCCCCTGCCCGAACCCAAGCCCGGCGAGCACGTGCTGCTGCTGGGCAACTCGGACCAGTATTTGCCGGCGGCCATGCGCTACATTCGCCGCTTTGGGCCGGATTTCACCTTTGCGCCCGATGACGTTGCCGGCAAATGGGCCTACGTATCCGTGGTGGCCACGCCGCAGCAAATTCCGGATTCCCTGCTCGATGATATTCGCAGTGTGGGCACGCTGCTGGTAGAACGGGTGGCCAACAGCACCCCTTCCGCCACCCAAACCCTGCTCGATGATATGGCCGCTCGCGGCCAGCGCTTCCTGTCAACCGGCGCGCCGCCCGAACCGGAACCGCCCACCGAACCCGGGCCGCCGCCGCCGCCGGCCCGCGAAACGTACGTGGTTCAGCCCGGCGACACACTCAGCGGCATCGCCAAAAAAGTATACGGCGATCTGCGCCTGTGGCCCACCATTTTTGAAGCCAACCGCGACAAACTGTCCAGCCCCAGCCTCATCCGGGTGGGCATGGAACTGCTGATTCCGCCCAAGCCGGCGTAATTTTTTTGGAGTGGGGCGGACCGGTTGCGCCGGCCCACCCCACTCCAAACTTCGCTTATTCGCTGATTTACCCCGTTTGCGCTACAATACCCATTCTTTGAAAATCGTTAGTGTCACGGAATTTTCGCCGCCACGCACCTGACTGTGGTTGGTAGCGGGTTACGGGTGGCGGGTAAATACGCGCCACCCGCAACTTGCCACCCGCAACTTTTCAGGTGGCGAAAAATTAAAGACACTAACGAAAATCCATCGACAAGAGAGTTTTATGATGACAGACAACGCCTACGATATTCTCAAAGCGCGGGGCTTTGTGGCCCAGGTTACGGACGAAGAGGCCGTGCGGCACAAACTGGCCGCGGAGCAGGTAACCTTTTACATTGGCTTTGACAGCACCGCCGACAGCCTGCACGCCGGCAGTCTGGTCACCATTATGGCCATGATGCACTTGCAGCGGGCCGGGCATCGGCCCATTGGGCTGGTGGGCGGCGGCACCACTATGGTCGGCGACCCCAGCGGCCGCACCGAGCTGCGCCAGATGCTCACCAGAGAAACCATCACCGAGTTTGGCTACAAAATTCACGCCCAGCTCGATCACTACCTCCATTTTGGCGAAGGCCGGGCCATCGCCGAAAACAACGCCACCTGGCTGCTCAATTTAAACTACATCGACTTTCTGCGCGAT
Organism: Anaerolineae bacterium; assembly: GCA_022071955.1. Taxonomy (GTDB): domain Bacteria; phylum Chloroflexota; class Anaerolineae; order 4572-78; family J111; genus J095. Next base: position 66,852 of record JAJVIM010000029.1, on the reverse strand, counting down.
ATTGGCCGCCATTTTAGCGTTAACCGCATGCTGGCCGCCGAAGCCTACAAACAGCGGCTGGAACGCGGCCTCAGTTTTATTGAGTTCAACTACCAACTCCTGCAAGCCTACGACTACCTGGAACTGTTCCGGCGGTATCAATGCACCCTGCAAATGGGCGGCGACGACCAGTGGGGCAACATTTTGGCCGGCGTCGATCTGATCCGCCGGGTTGAGGGCGAAACCGTTCACGCCATCACCTACCCCCTGCTTACCACCGCCAGCGGCGCAAAAATGGGCAAAACCGCCGCCGGCGCGGTTTGGCTCGATGCCACCAAGCTCAGCCCGTACGATTTTTACCAGTACTGGATCAACTGCGATGACCGCGACGTGGAGAAACTGCTCAAAATCTTCACCTTTTTGCCGCTCGATGAGATCAGCCGGCTGGCCGCGCTGGAGGGTGCGGACATCCGTGAGGCCAAGCGCGTGCTGGCCTACGAAGCCACGGTCATTACCCACGGCGAGGCTGCCGCGCAAGAAGCCGAAGCCGGGGCCAAAGCTGCTTTTGCCGGCTCGGGCGATGCCGACGCTATGCCTACCACAACTCTGCCGGCCAATAGGCTGGCCGAGGGCATTGGGGTGCTGGAAATTTTCGAAGAAGTTGGGCTGACCAAATCCCGCGGCGAAGCCCGCCGGATGATGCAGCAGGGCGGCGTTTACGTCAACGATGAGCGCATTGACCAGGCCGACGCCTCGCTCACACCCGATCAGCTCACGCCCAACGGTATTATTTTGCGGGCCGGCAAAAAGAAATACCACCGGCTCATATTTGAAGGATAAAACGCGTCACGCAAAAAGAGGGGGCAGAAAAATTTCTGCCCCCTCTTTTTTGGTGAGGTGTTCACGCCGCCTGTTACCCTCAGTTATAACCTGTCTACCCGCCTTTGTCAAACCCCAAAAGAATTTAGCGTGGAGACCGGGCGGCTCCGCCGCCCGGTCTCCACGCTACCACTCCCCTTCCCTGGGGAAAGGGGTAGGGGGATGGGGAGAACCCAAATCGGCCACGCCACTTCTGTTTCTTCGGCAACTGCCCTTCCAATCTTCAGAAAACAGAATAATAAAAACTAAATTACATACTTTTCCTTTTATTATTCCTCATTTACAATATCAAACAAAATAATATTGAATTACCACGAGGTTTTATGATACAATATTCACATCAAGAGGCAATTGACGAATTGGACGACGCGATTTTGACCATCCTGCAACAAGAGGGGCGTATCAGCAATGTTGACCTGGCCGCGCGAGTCAACCTGTCGCCGCCGGCAGTGCATGCCCGGCTCAAACGGCTGGAGCAACAGGGTATTATTCGCCAGTATGTGGCCCTGCTCGACCGCGAGCGCATTGGTTTTGACATGCTCTGTTTCATCAACGTCAGTTTGCAACTCCACCAGCAGGAGCATGTAGACAACTTCCGGCGGCTGATGCTGGCAATGCCCCAGGTGCTGGAATGCCACCACCTCACCGGCGAATACGACTACCTGCTCAAAGTGGCCGTCCGCAACCGCAAAGAGCTGGAACAGTTTGTGGTCAACCAGCTCACGCCCATCCCCGGCATTGCCCGCATCCACACCAGTCTGGTCCTCACCGAAATCAAATCGACCACCGCCCTGCCCCTGAACACCGCTACCTGAATTTTGGATTTACGGTTGACCGTTCCCACCGGCCAATGGTAAATCCCCAATCTAAAATCAAAAATCAAAGGAGATGCAATGACCGCCAGTACCCCGCAAACAATGGGCCAGCAATTTGGCCGTCGCTCCTGGGCCGAACCCTGGAAAATTAAAATGGTTGAGCCGATCAGCCTCAAAAGCCGCGCCGAACGCCAGCAGGCCATCGAAGAGGCCGGTTTCAACACTTTTTTGCTCCGCTCCGAGGATGTTTACATCGATCTGCTGACCGACAGCGGCACCAGCGCCATGAGCGACCGGCAGTGGGCCGGCCTGATGCTCGGCGACGAGGCTTACGCCGGCAGCCGCAATTTTTACAACCTGGTTGAGGCCATTCAAACCTATTACGGCTACCAGTATATTGTGCCCACCCACCAGGGGCGCGGCGCGGAGCACCTCATCAGCCAGGCGCTCATCAAACCCGGCGACACCATTCCCGGCAATATGTACTTTACCACCACCCGCCTGCACCAGGAGTTAGCCGGCGGCACTTTTGTCGATGTGATCATTGACGAAGCGCACGACCCGGCCAGCACTCACCCCTTCAAAGGCAATGTTAATCTGGACAAGCTGGCAGCCGTAATCAAAAAAGTTGGCGCGGACAAAATCCCCTATGTCAGCCTGGCCGGCACGGTCAACATGGCCGGCGGCCAGCCGGTCAGCATGGCCAATGTTCGCGCCCTGCGCAACCTGTGCGACCGGTACGGCATCAAAATTTATCTCGATGCCACCCGCATGGCCGAGAACGCCTTTTTTATCCGGGAACGGGAAGAAGGTTATGCCGATAAACCCATCGCCGCCATTTTAAAGGAGTTTTGCGGCTACACCGATGGCGCCTGGATGAGCGCCAAAAAAGACCATCTGGTGAATATTGGCGGCTGGCTGGCGGTGAATGATCCCGACGTGTACGACTCGGCGCGCAACATGGTGGTAATTTACGAAGGGCTGCACACCTACGGCGGCATGAGCGGCCGCGATATGGAGGCGCTGGCCATCGGCATTGGCGAGGCGGTGCAGGATGACCACATGGCCGCCCGTATTGGCCAGGTGCGCTATCTGGGCGAACTGCTGGTGGATTGGGGCATTCCCATTGTGCAGCCGGTGGGCGGGCACGCCATCTTTTTGGATGCCAAACGGATTTACGAACACATTCCCCAGGCCGAGTTTCCGGCCCAAACCCTGGCCGCCGAACTGTACCTTGACTCCGGCATCCGGGCGATGGAACGGGGCGTGGTCAGCGCCGGGCGCGATCCCGCCACCGGCGACCATCGCTACCCAAAACTGGAACTGGTGCGGCTGACCATTCCGCGCCGGGTTTACACCCAGGCCCACATGGACGTTACCGCCGAGGCGGTCAAGGCCGTGTACGATAACCGTCTGCAAACCCGCGGGATGAAAATGGTTTACGAGCCAAAATACCTGCGCTTTTTCCAGGCCCGTTTTGCGCGGCTGTAAAAAAATTACTAACCCCCTCCCCTGGCCTCTCCCCCTGGCAGGGGGAGAGGGGGAAAGGGGGTGAGGGGCAGCTAATCCTATTTCCAAAGGAGTCCGACAGAACCGGGGGTTCGACACCAGGAATAAAAATGGTTATTGGGGGGAGCTACCCCCTACCCCAAAAACGGGCACAGGCAAGCCCCCCGGCCTGCGGCGCTATTTTCAGAGGAGAAATACTTGTGACAGACCATAACCATTCAACCGGCGTACAGCATTACATCGATCAGGGGCAAGCCATGCTGGCCGGGCTGGCCGCCCATCGCGCCGCCATGCGCGGCAAAAAGTTCGATACCATCGCCGTCCACGGATTGTACGGGATGCAGGCCGCGCTCGGCAACCAGGGTAGCATTATCGAACCGGTTTATATGAGCACCGCCCAGCACTTTGAAAACAGCGACCACATGGAAGCCGCCCTCTCCTATCAGATGCCGGGCTGGATTTACAGCCGGGTGGCCAACCCCACCGTCGGCTTTTTGGAAGAGACGCTGGCCCTGCTGGAAGGCTACGGCTTTGGCGGCGAAGTGACCGCTTGCGCTACGGCTTCGGGGATGGCGGCGGTGTTTATGGCCACCAACCCGTTTTTGGAGCGCGACGGCAGCGGCCCCATCAATTTTGTAGCCAGCGCCAAATGCTACGGCGGCACATTTATGCTCTTCAGCGAGCGCTACGCCCGCGAGCGTGGCATCGAACTGCGCTGGGTGAAAAATCCGCTGGATTTTGACGAGTGGGCCGGCCAGATTGACGCCAACACCCGCTTTGTCTTTGGCGAAATGCCCAGTAACCCCGGCCTGGGCATGTTCGATATTGCCGCGCTGGCCGAGCTGGCCCACGGCCACGGCCTCCCGCTGATTATCGACTCGACGGTAGCCACGCCGGCCCTGATGCGCCCGCTGCTGCACGGCGCGGACATCGTTGTTCAATCGGTGAGCAAAGCGATGACCACCAGCGGTTTTGCCATCGCCGGCGCGGTGATTGCCAGAGCCAACATTCCCAGCCGGGTTGGCCCCGACGCCCTGCGCCAGAATTTTGCGCTGTACGTTAAACTGCTGCCCTTCCGCGATCACGGGCCGGGGATCAGCCCGTTTAGCGCGATGATGATTTTAAACGACCTGCGCACGCTGCGCAGCAAAGTCAATTTAATGAGTACCAGCGCCATGCGGGTGGCCCAATTTTTGGCCGACCAGCCTCAGATCGAGCAGGTGTTTTACCCCGGCCTGCCCGGCACCCCGGAATACGCCATCGCCCAAAAATATATGTGGCTCGTTGACGCCGAAGAAGAGTTCGGTGCGCCGGTTAACCGCTTTAGCCACCTGCTCGGCTTTACTGTGGCCGGTGGGCCGGCAGCGGCGCGGAAATTCTTTGACCAGTTGCAGATGATCTGGCGGGCCACCGATTTGGGCCGCGTGAAAACTGTGGCCACCATCCCGGCCATCTCCACTCACCAGCAGCAGGGCGAAGAGGGCCGCGATCTGGCCAACGTGGCCGGCAATCTGGTACGGCTCAGTGTGGGCGCGGAACACCCCGCCGACATCATCGGTGATCTGGAGCAGGCGCTGGCTGCCGTCGGCGAGCGCACGGTGATGGCTGCGGCCAGATAGCAATTGGCGTAGGGGCGCTTCGCGAAGCGCCCCTACCCTTCGTGACTTCGGAGATTCGTTCATTCGCTGATTTTCAAAGGAAATTACCGATGCCAACCCAACCGCTCAATTTTGCTATTTTAGGCCCCGGCATTGTGGCCGAGTTCCACCAGCAGGCCATCGCCGCCAACGGCGGCCGGCTGGTAGCCGTGGGCCATTACCGCCCCGAACAGTTTGCCGCCATCAGCGCCAAATTTGGCGTGCCCTGCCAAACCGAAGCCGAACTGCTGGCCCGACCCGATATTGACGTGCTGGTCATTTGCACGCCGAGCGGCCAGCACGCCCAACAAACCGTCGCTGCGGCGCGGGCCGGTAAACACGTGCTGGTAGAAAAACCGATGGCCCTCACCCTGGCTGACGCCGACGCGATGATCGCCGCATGCGAACAGGGCGGCGTTAAACTGGGCGTAGCGCTCCATCGCCGCACCGAGCCGCTGGCTCAAAAAATCCATCGGGCAATAGAGGCCGGCGATCTGGGCCAGCTAACGTTGGGTTTAGTTACGATGCCCTATTTTCGCGGCCAAAAGTATTATAACCTGGCCGAGTGGCGCGGCACGTGGGCGCAGGATGGCGGCGGCGTGCTGATGAATCAGGGTATCCACATTATCGATTTGCTGGTCTGGTTTATGGGCGATCCCATCGCCGTGGCGGCCCATGCCGGCACCCTCCAGCGCAACATCGAGGTGGAAGACACGCTGGCGGCGACGCTCCGCTTTGCCAACGGCGCGCTGGCTACAGTTACAGCCACCACCACCGCCGCGCCCGGCTTTCCGCACCGGATTGAGCTGTACGGCAGCAACGGCGGCATCCAGATGGAAGGCGATCAGATAGAACGCTGGAGTCTGGTTGATGCCGGCCGCGCCGTGGTAACGCCGCCGCCCGCCGGCCAGAGCGCCGCCGCCGGGGCCGGGGCCGACCCGCGCGCGGTCGGCGTGAGCGGGTTCACCGCCATCTTTAAGGATTTCATCGAGGCCATCCACACCGACCGGCCACCGCTGGTCAACGGCCGCGAAGGCCGGCGCAGCCTGGCCGCGGTGCTGGCCATTTATCAGGCTGCCGGATTGATCCAAAAATTATGATCGAAGAAACTCTTTCCAGCGCCGCCGCCCAGCAATTTTACGACCGGTTGGGCGCGGGCCACGACAGAGCCGAATTTTACGAAGCCCGGGCCAAACAACGCGGGCTGGAATTACTGGCCGCCCGTCCCGGCCAGCGGATATTGAACGTGGGCGTGGGCACCGGCAAAGAGCATTTACAAATTCAGGCGGCCGCAGCGCCCAACGGGCAGGCGCTGGGGCTGGACCTGTCGCCGGTGATGCTGCGGCTGGCCCACCAGCGCACCGGCGCGCCGCTGTGCCGGGCCAACGCCCGTTTTCTGCCCTACCCGGCCGCCAGTTTCGACGCCCTGTTTTCCAGCTACATGCTCGATTTGATCCCCGTTCGCCTGCTGCCGGCCTTTCTGGCCGAGTTTTGGCGGGCACTCAAACCCGGAGGACGGCTGGTACTGGTCTCCCTCACTGAAGGTGTTAACCTGCCCAGCCGGGCATTGGTTGGGCTGTGGAAAACAGCTTACGCCATCAGCCCCACGGCTTGCGGCGGCTGCCGGCCGCTGCAACTGGCCGGCATGGTGGCCGCGGCTGGCTTTAGCCACATCGACCGCGATGTCATCGTGCAAATGGCCTTCCCCAGCGAGGTAATATCGGCGCGGCGGTAGCTTTTGCCCCTTTCTCTGAAATGTTGTACGATGAACCTGCCCACTTTTTTCACCGATAAAGTATCCCTTTTTTGACGCTGCGATTAGATTGCCCCCTGTGCCCGATGAAGGAAATTGATGGTGCCGGCGTAATAATTTTTTTGGGTTGAGTTACTAATTCACCCTTTGCCGCCGTCTCTCTCTGGCGGCGAAACAGGCAAAAGAACGCAGAGTCAGGCTCTTGAGACGTACTTCCAGCGAGGTTAAGTATGGCAGAACAAAAGAAAAAAGGCTTTCTCAAAGGCTGGGGGACCCTGGAAACCACGCTACTGGCTGTAATTGCGCTGCTGTGCATTGGCGCGGTCGTGCTGGGCTGGGGTGCGCTGAACGGCTACGAACTGGTAATTACGGGCAATGCCACGCCAACCCAGGTAGTTGCCCAGGCCGAAACCGCCACCCCAATTGCCGGCCAGTTGCCCGGCGAAAATATTGGAGAGGGCACCGATACAGCCACCAGTAACGCCAGTATCATTCTCGATCCGGCCGCCGGCGCGCCCGGCACTACGGTAAAAGTGCAGGGGCAGGGCTTTCCACCCAACAGCCGCACCGTCATTTATCTGGTGCCCAAAGACCCGCCCAACTTTGCCTTGAACAGCGCCGTTACCGACGCTGCCGGCAATTTTACCGTGGAAATCATTGTCCCTTCAGACCCGCGCTGGCTGGATGAAAGCCCGGTGCCCGTTTTGGCCGAAGCGGTAGATATGGGCGTCAAGGCCCAGGCGGCGCTGTCGATTGTCACACCCGCCGACCAACCCGCCGTTACGCCTGTGGCCGGCGTGGTGATTGTGGTTGGCGCGGTAAACCCCACCCCCCAGCCCCCCCCGCCGCCGCAGGTACCGCAGATGGCCGCCACCGCCAATGTCAACGTGCGGGCCGGTCCCGGCACCAATTACGCTATTTTGGGCGTCCTGCTGAACAGCCAAACCGCCGAAATCACCGGCCGCAACGCCGACGCCACCTGGTGGCAGATAAAATTCCCGGCGGCCAACGATGGCCGGGGCTGGATTTCGGCGGCCTACGCCAACGCCGCCAACATTGGCAATGTGCCTGTTGTTAACGCCCCGCCGCCGCCGCCACCGCCACCGCCAACGGCCACACCGCTGCCCGGCATCGGCATTACCGATTGGCGCGGCGAATACTGGACCAACAAAGATCAGGCCGGCGCGCCCGCCGTGGTGCGCAACGATGTGGCCGTAAATTTTGACTGGGGCTTCGGCTCGCCCGATCCGGCCATTCCGGTTGACAATTTTTCGGCCCGCTGGACGCGCAATCTCTATTTTGCGGCCGGCACGTACCGTTTTTACACCCGCACCGACGACGGTGTGCGGCTGTTTGTTGACGGCGCGCTGCTGATTGACCGCTGGGGCGTGCAATCGCCCACCACGTACGCCGCCGATGTTTACCTGTCTGAAGGCAACCACGACCTCAGAATGGATTATTTTGACGCAACGCAGGGCGCGGTGGCCATTTTATCGTGGGAACGGGTTGAAACCTCCGGCGGCTGGCAGGCCCAGTACTACAACAACCGGGATTTGAACGGCAGCCCGGTGCTGGTGCGCACCGAAGCGGCCATCAACTACAACTGGGGCAGCGGTTCGCCCGCGCCGGGGCTGGTTAATAGCGATAACTTCTCGGCGCGCTGGACTCGCCAGGTGTATTTTGAAACCGGCGAGTACACCTTCCGCGTTCGCTCCGACGATGGCGTACGCATTTGGGTGGATAACGATCTGGTGCTGGACAACTGGCGCGATGGTGACACCGGCTGGCTGGAAACCCGCCGCACCATCCCGGCCGGCACCCGCAACCTGCGGCTGGAATATTACGAGCATGGCGGCAACGCCTTTGTCTCGCTCTCCTGGCTGCGCTCCGATACCAGCAACGACCCGCCTCTGGCCGTAATCAAAGCGCCATCGGAGGCGGTGGTGGGCCAGTCGATCACGTTTGACGGCGGCCGCTCGCGCAACGGTGACCACAAAATTGTGCGCTACGAGTGGGATTTTGGCGATGGCAAAAAGACCACCGGCAAAAAAGTCAATTACACCTACGGCAAAGACGGCGAATATAAAGTCCGGCTGCGGGTCATCGACGAAATCGGCCTCGATGACACCACCCGGATTAAAATTAACATTACCAAAGATCCCACCAGCACCACGCCGCCGGTTGCCATTATCAACGGCCCCACCACGGCCAAGGTTAATGTGGCGGTGCGGTTTGACGGCAGCAAATCAACTTCGCTCAGCCCGATTGTCCGCTTTGACTGGGATTTTGGCGATGGCAGCCGGGCCACCGGTTTAGCCCAGGACCACACCTACACCAAAGCCGGCAATTACGATGTCACATTGACCGTTTTGGCTCAAAACGGCCTGCGCGATTCGCAAAATGTCACCATTCGCATTGACGACGCTGTCACCCCGGCCGATAAACCGGAGGCGATTATCAACGCGCCCAAGCAGGGCCAGGTAGGCCAGTTGATCACCTTCGATGGCTCGGCCTCAACGCCCGGAATCAACAGCTCGCTCACCGATTACCGCTGGGATTTTGGCAACGGTAAAGTGGCCAACGCCACCGTGGCCCAAACCAGTTTTGACGCGCCCGGCAATTATATTGTTAAACTTCAGGTCATCAACACCAAAGGGCTGGACCACACCGCCAGCCACACCATCAACATTGTCGCCCAGCCGCCGCCAGACCCGCAGCCGGAAATCCAGTTCCAGCCGGCCGAGCCGCTGGCCGGCGCGCAGGTCAGCTTTACCGCCAGCGTTATCCCCACCGGCCAATACCAGTACACCTGGGCCTTTGGCGATGGCTCCGCGCCGCAAACTGTAACCGATACCACGGTGACCCACGTTTACACCGCGGCGGGGACATTCACCACCGCGCTGACGGTGACCGCATCCGATAACCGCACCGGTTCCGTGACCACCACGGTCACGGTAAAAAATGTGCCGCCGCCGCCGGAACCGGCCATCGATGGGCCGGACACGGTGACCGCGGGCGATACCGCCACGTTTACCGCCCGTGACCAGCGCGACCCGGCCAACACCACGCCGATTGTCGATTATATTTGGGATTTTGGGCTGGCGACGCAGGCGCAAACCAGCGCCGCCAACCCGCAGGTTACGGTTAATATTGCCTTTGAGCAGCCCGGCCCGGTCAACGTCAAACTGACGATGATCGATGACCGCGGCCAGCAGGGGGTCGCGACCAAAACGGTAACCGTTGAAGCCAAACAACCGGAACCGCCAAACGCATCGATGCCGCCGGTAGCCCGCATCAGCGGGCCGGATACGGCCAAAACCGGCGAGCAGGTTACATTTGATGCCGGCAATTCGGTGTTGGGCAGCAATCCCATCGCCAGTATGGTTTGGAATTTTGGCGATGGCAACACCGATAACAGCGGCGTGGTGGCGGTGAATCACACCTATTCGCAGGCAGGCAGTTACACCGTAACCCTCACCCTCACCGACGATCAGGGGTTGACCGGCAGCGATGCCAAAGCCATCACCATTGCCGACGCCGGCCAGCCGACGCCCCTGCCGCAGCCGCCCGCCGGCAACCCGCCCATCGCCAACTTTAATTTTGATCCGCCCAGCCCAACGGCAGGGGAAGTGGTCAATTTTGACGGCGGCTTTTCCATTGGCGATAACCCGATTATCAGCTACACCTGGGAATTTGGCGACGGTGCAACCGGCAGCGGCATGGGCGTTACCCACGTTTACACCGCGGCCGGCCGCTACCCGGTGGTTTTAACCGTTACCGATGATCAGGGGCTGCAAAACACGTCTGCGCCGCAGTACGTGGACATCACCGAAACCGCGCCGCCGGCTCAACCGGATACCCGGCCATCGCCTACCGATACGCCGACTCCCCTGCCGCCGACAGCCACCCATTCCCCGACTCCAACGCCCACCACTGCCCCAACCCCTACTCTTACCCCGCCGCCGCCCACGCCAACGGACACACCAACCCCGCTGCCCACGGACACGGATACGCCGACTCCGCCGCCGCCCACGGCCACCCACACGCCGCTGCCCACGCTCACCAGCACGCCGGTGCTAACATCGACGCCGGTCAACCTGCCGCTGGCCGGGTTTAGTTTTAGCCCGCCAGTTGTGGTGGTGGGGCAGCCGGTAAACTTTGACGGCAGCTTTTCAAACAGTACCGCCCCAATTGTGGACTATCGCTGGAATTTTGGCGATGGCCAGTTTGCGCAGGGGATGGCCGTACAACACGCGTTTGCAAGTTCCGGCCAGTATCAGGTTTCACTGGTTGTGGTTGATGCCAACGGCCGCCAGTCCGATCCATCGGTGCAGGTGATAGTGGTTACTCTACCCAACCAGCGGGCAATACCCCAACGCAGAAACTCGCCGTAGTTAAAGACAAAGGATGAAGGGCGAAGAACGAAAGATGAAGGATAAATGACGAACTCACCGAACCCATTCAACTCACCGAACTCACCGAACTCCCGACTCCTGATTCCTATTTTCAGAGGAGAGAAAACGATGAAACACAGGTTGATGTGGTTAATCGCCGGGCTGGTGGTATTGCTGCTGGCAACGGCTTGCAGCAGCGGCGAAGCGCGGCCAACCGACCAACAGAACGATATTCAAGACGTTGCGCCGGTTACCGAAGCAACCAGCGCCCCGGAGTCAGCCCCCGCCGCCGAACACCAGCTTCAGGCCGCCCCGGCTGAATCTCCGGCGGACGCCGCCCAACTGCCGGCTGAAAGCGCCCCCGCCGATGTTGGCGTGCAGGGTGCGGCCAAACTACCGCCGGCCGAAGCTAATCCGGTTGCGCCGGCGGCTCAATCCGGCCTCACCAAAGTGGGGCTGGTAGCCGGCCCTATTGACGACAAAGGCTTTAACCAGTTAGCCTGGGAAGGGTTGCAGCGCGCCGCCGCCGAACTCGGCTTTGAACCGCTGTATTCTCCGGCCGCAGAAAACGATGACACCACGCAAAACATCAACGATTTGCTCTCGCAGGGGGCCAACGGCGTTGTGACTGTTGGCTTTGGGTTGGCTCAAGCCACCAAAGCCGCCTCCGAGGTCAACCCCAACATCCCGTTTATCGGCGTGGATTTTCCCAGCCAAACCGCCGGTGATCTGGGCCTGCTCTTTGATGTCGATGAGCCATCCTTTATGGCCGGCTATCTGGCCGCGGGGATGACTCAAACCGGCATTGTTTGCACCTACGGCGGCCGCCAAACGCCGCCGGTGCTGGCGTTTATGGTCGGTTTTGAAAACGGGGTCAATTACTACAACCAGCAAACCGGGGCCGGCGTGCAGGTGTTGGGCTGGCAAACCAATCCGGCCGACCAGTTGGGCGGCAGCGGCGTTTTTGCCAACAGCTTCACCGACGCCAGCCTGGGCCGTGACATCGCCGCAGATTTTGCCAGCCAGGGCTGCGACATCATCTTCCCGGTAGCGGGCGCGGTGGGGCTGGGATCGGCGCAGGTGGCCCAGGAGCAGGGGCTGAAAGTCATCGGCATTGATGCCGACCAAACCCAAACCAATCCGGAATACGCCGATGTATATCTGACCAGCGTCCTCAAAAAAATCGATGTGGTGGTGTACGACGCCCTCAAAATTATCAGCAGCGGCGAAACGCAGGCCAACGCCACCTTCCGCAACAACTTTATTGGCAGCCTGGCCAACGATGGGGTTGGGTTGGCTCCCTTCCACAACTTTGACAGCCAGATTCCGCAGGATTTAAAGGACAGCCTGGCCAACCTTAAAGACCAACTGGCCTCCGGCGAGCTGTTTACCGGCTGGCCCATTGGCGGCACCGCCACAATGGCAGCCAAAGTTCCCCCACCGCCGGCCCCCGCGCCCCCCGACCAAACGCTCGCTGCCAGCAAAGCAGCGCCCGCGGCCGGCGGCAGCTTAACGCTGGATATACTGCGCAACGCCACCTACCAGAGCGAATGGTTTCCCGGCGGGCAAGTTACGCTGACCGACGCCAGCTATCGCGAACAGGCCGCGCCCGGCTCCGCAATTGAAATTGCCGTGTCGATGACTGATTTTGTGGCGTTTGGTGACCTCACCGGCGATGGGGTTGATGATGCGGCGGTAGTGCTGGTGACCACCCCCGGCGGCAGCGGCGCGTTTGTCGATCTGGCGATGGTGGTTAACGCCAACGGGCTGCCCCTCAATGTGACCACCTTTCCGCTGGGCGACCGGGTGCAGGTCAAGTCGGTGGGCATTCAAAATGGCGAGGTAATTGTAGATATGATCACCCACGGCCCCAGCGACCCGCTGTGTTGCCCCACCGTAGCCGTGACCAAACGCTTCAAACTGGGCGTCGTCGAAGAAGATACCGTTGCGCCCACGGACAGCACCGTTGACCCGGCCGGTTTTGTGGGCATGTACACGGCGTCGATGCCATCGGCTTCCAGCCCCGGCCGCGAAGTGACGCTGCTCATCAACAGCGACGGCTCGGCGCAGTTGAGCACCGACTACCTCAACGGCAAACCACCCATTGTTGAAGTGGGCAACTGGCACGACAACGGCGACGGCACAATGACCGTCTCGCTCACCGGCCGGCCAGACGGCACAACCTACAACCGGCCGGATGATGTTACTTTTGGCCTGCAAGGGAGCACGCTCACGGCCGTCGCCTGGGACCGCAACGTGTATGGCTCCGATGGGCTGACGCTGACCCGGCAGTAACTGGCCGGCGTTCAGCGCCCCTTTTTATTGCTCCCACTCCACCAAGAAAAAGCATCTGGCGAGGAGACCGGCTGGCAAAGCCAGCCGGTCTCCTCGTTTTTATACCCCCTTCCCTGGGGATAGGGGTAGGGGGATGGGGATTTTACTTGACCAGATTACGGGTAATGATTTTTTGTTTTGAACGGTTTTTCCGCCCAAAACCACATCCACTCAACCGGAAAGAATTAATTTTCAGTTAGAAAAGTGACAATTTACACAATTTGATAGTTTTTGAGAGTCTTTATTTGTTAGAATAACACTCAGCTTATGGGGGTTAAAACCCAAAACTAACTCTGTGTGCCCAATGAACCCATCACCTTTGGCTGGACTTTACAAATTACCCCTCCCGGAACGAGTGGCCCGCCTCGCCGAATGGGCTGGCCTGTCCGCCGATGAGCGGGCCGCGCTGGATGCCGGCCTGTCGCTGGAACAGGCCGACTCGATGATTGAGAATGTGGTGGGCCGCTTTGCGCTGCCATTGAGCGTGGCCACCAACTTTGTGATCAACGGCCGGGAAGTGGTCATTCCGATGGCTGTTGAAGAGCCGAGCATTGTGGCTGCGGTCAGCTTTGCAGCCAGGCTGACCCGCGCTGGCGGCGGCTTTGTTACCCGCAGCAGCGAGCCGCTGATGATTGGCCAGGTACAGATTCTCGACCTGCCCGACCTCGACACCGCCGGCGAGAAACTGCTGGCCGCCAAAGCCAAACTGCTGGCCGCCGCCAATGAGCATCACCCCACCATCCAAAAGTTGGGCGGCGGGGCCAAAGACATCGAACTGCGCCCGTTGCCAAACACACCCGCCGGGCCGATGCTCATTTTGCACCTGCTCTACGATTGCCGCGACGCGATGGGAGCCAACGCAGTCAACACCGCCGCCGAAGCGATTGCGCCACTGGTTGAGCAACTGACCGGTGGGCGAGTCAACCTGCGCATCCTGTCTAACCTCACCGACCGCCGCACCGCCCGCGCCGAGTGCTCGGTGCCGGTGGCACAGTTGGCCCGCAACGGGCTGGATGGAGCCGACGTGGCCCGGTCAATTTTTGAAGCCTGGGCTTTTGCCGCCGCCGACCCGTACCGCGCCGCCACCCACAACAAAGGCATTATGAACGGCATCGACGCGGTGGCGCTGGCGACCGGCAACGACTGGCGAGCCATCGAAGCCGGGGCGCACGCTTACGCCGCCCGCGAGGGGCGTTACACCAGCCTGACCGATTGGTCGCTGCGGAAAGATGACGCCGGCCAGATTACCCACCTGCACGGTGTGTTGGAAATGCCGCTCAGCGTGGGCACGGTTGGCGGCGCAACTGTGGCCCATCCCACCGCGCGGGCCTGTATGAAAATTTTGGGGCAGCCCCACGCCCGCCAACTGGCCGAAATGATGGCAGCCGTGGGGTTGGCCCAAAATCTGGCCGCCATTCGCGCTCTGGCCGGCGAAGGCATTCAGCGCGGCCACATGCGGCTGCACGCCCGGCAGGTAGCGCTCGCCGCCGGGGCGCAGGGAGCGCAGGTGCAGCGCATCGCCGATCAACTGGTCGCCGAAGGCAACATTCGCACCGGGCGCGCCAGAGAACTTATTGGCAATGAGTAATGAGCAATTATCAATTACGAATTACGAATTATCAATTATCATTTTAGCTGACCAACTCAACAGCGGTCAGAGAGTCTGATTCCCGATTCCTGACCCCTGATTCCTGATTTGAGGAGCTTTTCCGAATTATGACTTTAATGAAACCCACCATCGCTACCGGCATTGTCGGCTACGGGGTGTACATTCCGCAGTACCGGCTGCCTGCCCGCGAAGTCGCCCGCATCTGGAGCGACGGTGAAGGCGGCGTGCCGATTAAAGAAAAGGCCGTGCCGGGGCCGGACGAAGACACGATGACCATTGGGTTGGAAGCCGCCCGCAACGCGCTGGCCCGCGCCCAAATCAACCCGCAGGACATCGGCGCGGTGTGGGTGGGCAGCGAAAGCCACCCCTACGCCGTCAAGCCCACCAGCACCATCATCGCTGAAGCGATTGGCGCAACTCCGGCCACGCTGGGCGCAGACTGGCAGTTTGCCTGCAAAGCCGGCTCGGAAACGGTGCAGGCCGGCATTGGTATGGTCGGCAGCGGAATGATGAGATACGCGCTCGGAATTGGGGCCGATACCGCCCAGGGCCGCCCCGGCGACGCGCTGGAATTTACCGCCGCGGCCGGCGGCGCAGCCTTCATTATTGGCCGGGCCGAAGAAAGCCTGGCCATTGTCGAGGCCACCTATTCGCACGTGACCGATACGCCCGACTTTTGGCGGCGGCCAACCACCCACTATCCCAGCCACGGCCAGCGTTTTACCGGCGAGCCGGCCTACTTTGAACACGTTTCGGCGGCGGCCAAAACCATGCTCGCCGAAATGGGGCGCACCGCCAAAGATTACCGCTACGTGATATTGCATCAGCCTAACAAAAAATTTCCGGAGCGACAGGCCGCCGCGCTCGGTTTTAGCCGCGAGCAGTGGGTTACCGGGCTGCTATCGCCGGTGATTGGCAACACCTACGCCGGGGCCAGCCTGGTGGGGTTAACCGCCGTGCTGGATATTGCCCAACCCGGCGACAAAATTTTGTGCGTGTCGTTTGGCTCCGGCGCGGGCAGCGACGCCTTTTCGCTGGTGGCCACCGAGGCCATTACCGCCCGCCAGCCGCTGGCGCTGACCACCCAGCAATACATTGCCCGCCGGGTAGAAATTGACTACGCGCTGTACGTGCGCTATCGCAAAAAATTGAAAATGCACTAACCAATCACGAATTATGAATGGTGAATTTTGGTTGAAATAGCTACTCACCAAACCCATCCAACTTCTGTGCAGGAGTTTTAAACTTTGAGAGACGTATCGATTATCGGAATTGGACAGACGCCCGTCGGCGAACATTGGGAGCGCAGCCTGCGCCACCTGGCCTACGACGCGCTCAAAGCGGCGCTGCTCGACGCCAACATGGAGCGGGCCGACGCGCTGTACGTGGGCAATATGCTGTCCGGCGAAATTTCCGGGCAGGCCCATTTGGGGGCGCTCATCGCCGATTTTGCCGGGCTGCGCGGCATCGAAGCGGTTAAAATAGAAGCTGCCTGTGCCAGCGCCGCCGCCGCCTTTCGGCAGGCGTACATTGCTGTGGCCAGCGGCTTGCAGGATGTGGTCATCGCTCTCGGCGTGGAAAAAATGACCGACGATGTGGGCAGCAAGCTGACCGCCGGGCTGGCCTCTGCCGCCGACGCCGACTACGAGGTGATCCACGGCATCAGCTTTGTGGCGCTCAACGCGCTGATTATGCAGCGCTACATGTACGAGTACAACGTTGGCCGCGAGGATTTTGCCAACTTTGCCATTACCGCCCATGCCAACGGCGCGGGCAACCCCAACGCCCGTTTTCAGGAACCGATCAGCAAAGAGGCATTTTTGAAATCCGGCGTGGTAGCCAGCCCGATTGGCCTGCTGGATGCCAGTCCGATGGCCGACGGCGCGGCGGCGGTCATTCTGTGCCCCAGCGAGCAGGCCCGCGAATTTACAGATAACGCCATTCGGGTGGCCGGTAGCGCCATGGCCACCGACAGCCTGAGCGTGCATGATCGGCGCGATCCGCTGTGGCTGCAAGCCGCTGAGGATTCAGCGCGAAAAGCCTATCGCCAGGCCGGGGTTGGCCCGCAGAACATCGACTTTTTTGAGTTGCACGATGCCTTCACCATTATGGCCGCCCTCAGCCTTGAAGCCGCCGGCTTTGCCGAACGCGGCAGAGGCACCTGGCTGGCCCGCGACGGGGCCATTACCCGCGATGGCAAAATCCCGATTGCCACTCGCGGCGGGCTGAAGGCGCGGGGGCACCCGGTGGGCGCTACCGGCCTGTACCAGATTGTCGAAGCGGTGCAGCAGCTTCGCGGCGAGGCCGGGGCCAACCAAATACCCAACGCCCGCGTGGGCATGACCCAGAATATTGGCGGCAGCGGCGCCACCATCGCCACCCATATTTTTGAAAGATTAAATTAGGCAGTCCCAACCGGGACAAAACTGAGCAAAAAAAGGGAGCCCCAAAACTGTAGTTTTGGACTCCGATAACCATACTCTTACAGGAGAACTTATCATGAGTGTAGAAATTGCCCGACACTGGCGATTAAAACCCCAACGCTACCAACTGGTGGGCGAAGTTTGCCCCGAATGCGGCCACAAAATGTTCCCGCCCCGCGATGTCTGCCCGGAATGCGCCGACCATTCGCCGCAGCCGGAGTTTAAATTCAGCGGGCTTGGCGAAGTGTTTTCGTACAGCACGGTGTACAACCCGCCCGAAGGCTACGAAGAGTCCGCGCCGTACACCGTGGCGCTGGTTAAGCTGGAAGAAGGGCCGCTGATCACCGCCCAACTCACCGATGTAAGAAATGACGATGTGAAAATTGGCATGCCGGTAGAGATGACTACCCGCAAAATTACCACCCAGGGTGAAGAAGGGCTGGTGATTTACGGTTATAAATTCCGCCCCCGGCTGGCGGCAGCCTGATTAACCCCGTCCCCATAATTGATTCCGGCGTCACCGGGCGAGCGCGTCGTGCTCGCCCGGTGACGCTTTTTTATTACCCCGGTTTTAGCCTGTTTGCCAATTGCAGAGCCAAATGCTAGAATCGCAATAGAGTTTATCATTCCACCGGACACCATTATGCAAGTATTCGCGGCTGAGCTGGCCGATTTAAACCAATGCCATCTGATTAACGGCAACTTCACCACCGATTACGTGTGGCAAATGCAAACCCACACCAGCGGCCCGCGCACCGATATTCGCTTTGACCGGGTGCGGCTGCCCCGCCCCATGCAGGTCACTTATCCCCGCAGCACAGACGAACTACTGGACCACTGGCAACAGGAGGGCTGTTTTTTGGTTACCCGTTCAGCGCAGGACGAGGTGGCTGCTTTTATTGATGCCCAGCCGCGCCAGTGGCAGGAGGTGTTGTGGGTGCATAATTTGATTGTTGACCGGCGCTTCCGGCGGCAGGGGCACGCCTCGGCGCTGCTCAAAGCGGCTATCCTCTGGGCGCGCCACGAACACCTGCATAAAATCATGCTCGAAATGCAAACCAAAAATTACCCGGCCATCGCCCTGGCGCAAAAACACGGGTTTCAGTTTTGCGGTTTCAACGAGCGCTACTACACCAACGGCGATATCACCCTCTATTTTTATCTGACAATTTAGTACAACGCCAAATAAGTTTTCGGGATTTTTGAGCGTCATTCCCGCACGCTTTTAGCGGGAATCCAAAATTTGGACGATGTAATTGAGATAAACAGTATGGAAAAACAACCGACCGTTTATATTTTGGCCAGTAAACGCAACGGAACCCTTTACACGAGTGTCACCAGCAACCCGGTAAAACGCATCTGGCAACATAAAAACGATGTCCAGGAAGGATTCACAAAAAAATACAAAGTGCATCACCTTGTTTATTTTGAACAACATCCCACAATGGAAGCCGCTGTTACCCGTGAAAAGTGCATAAAAAAATGGAACCGTCAATGGAAGATTGATTTGATAGAGAAAAACAATCCACAATGGCGTGATTTGTGGGATGATATTTTATAGACACCCCCCGTCATACCCGCACGCTTTTAGCGGGAAGCTATCCCTGTAGATGCCCGATAAAAGCATTCGGGCATGACGGCTGAACTATCGAAAGTTCTGTATTACTTTGTTGACAGCGTATTTAGCATCGACAAAAAATTGTCGGTTCAATTTACGATTTACGATTGAAAGCAATCGAATCGTAAATTGTAAATCCAAAATCGTAAATCGTTTTAAACCTTATGGATGATATTTTTTCAAATCCAACGCTAATTTTCGCTCGTCTTAACGAGGTCATCTCCTCGGCTATTGTTATTTTGGCCTTTTCGCTGTTTGTTTACACTTTTACCACCAACCTCAAAAGCGCCGTGGGGCGAGCCTTTGCTATCCTGCTGGCCTGCATGTGCTTTACCTACGCCGGCGATGTGGCCCTGTTTAAAGTGGATAACCTCACGGCGGCGATTCCGTGGCTCAAGTTTCAGTGGATTGGCATTGCCTTTATCCCGGCGGCCTACCTGCATTTTTCTGACGAACTGCTGCGGCTGACCAATGCGGTGTCATCGCGGCGGCGGGTGACGGTGTTCATCGCCTATATTTTTGGGCTGGTGCTGGTGCTGCTGGCCGTGCAAAGCGATTCGCTGGTGCGCGACCCGTTCTATTCGCCGGGCGTTACTCAATTTAGGGCCGGGCCGTTTTTTTGGGTATTCTCTATTTATTTTTTTACCACGCTGATTTGGGGCGCGTACAAAATTTACCGGGCCAGAATGCGTTGCCTCACCTCGGTGCTGCGCCGGCGAATGACCTACCTGGCCGTATCTTTTGCCGCGCCGGCGCTGGGCGTGTACCCGTATATGCTCATCGCCAGCAGTTCGTCCGAGCTGCCGGTGATGCTGCTGTTTACGGTGCTGCTGCTGGTAAACCTGGGCATCGCTCTGATGCTGATTGTGATGGCCTACAGCGTTATTTCGTTTGAGGCGCTCCAGCCGGAGCGCGTGGTTAAGCACAACCTGGTTCACTTTTTGCTGCGCGGCCCGCTGGTGGCGGCGCTGGTTATTTCAATTTTGCAGGCGCTGCCGGCCCACGAGCGGCTGCTGGGACTGCCCCGCGAAATGGTCATTGCCGTTTCAATTGTCACCGTGGTGGTGATCTCTCAATTTGCCATCAATCTGGCCAAACCGCTGATCGACAGCCTGATTTTTTTCAAAGACCGGCAGGAAGTAGCCTGGATTACCGAACTGGACCGCCGGCTGCTGACCACCACCGACTTGCAGCAGGCGCTGGAAAATATTTTAACAACCATGTGCGAGGTGCTGCGCGTGCGCACCGGTTTCATTTACAACCTGGCCGCATCGCAGGGGCCGCGGCTGGAAGCCCAGGTTGGTTCGGCCAGCAGTATTGAGGCGGCAATCACCAGCCTTGACGTGGCCGGGCTGATGGAAAATCAAAATGGGCACGGCGCGCATCACTTTATTATTCAAAATAACTTCTGGTTTATCCTGTTAAAAAACACGGCCCGGGATCGAAGTTTGGGCCTGATGGGGCTGGAGGCCCGCGCCGAAATCTATGATTTGTCTGCGCCGGAAGAGGCGCTGGCCGAACTGCTCATTGAGCAGGCAGAGCAGGCGCTCGAAGACCGCCGCCTGCAGCAGGATATTTTTGCCGCGCTCAAGCAAATTATCCCGGAAATTGACCGGTTGCAGCGAGTGCGCAGCGCGGTGAGCTACGTTGGCGCGCCCAATCTGGACTCGCTGACAGAACCCAGCGCAATGGACGAAGCCGATTTTACCCGGCTGGTGCGCGACGCGCTCAGCCATTATTGGGGCGGCCCCAAACTTACCCGCAGTCCGCTGGTCAATTTAAACGTGGTGCAAGACGCGCTGGAAGCCAACGAGGGCAATTCGGCCAAAGCGCTGCGCTCGGTGCTGGCCGAGGCCATTGAAATGCAGCGCCCGGAAGGCGAGCGCCGCATGACCGCCGCCGAGTGGCTAATTTACAACATTCTTGAGCTAAAATTTGTGCAGGGGTTGCGGGTGAGAGACATTGCCCAGCGGCTGTCGATGAGCGAGGCCGACCTGTACCGCAAACAGCGGCTGGCTATTGAAGAGGTAGCCCGCACGCTGAGCGAAATGGAAAACCGGGGCCGGGTTGAGGTTGAAACCGAAGCCGTGGCCGAGGTTAGAACAGGGTAGGCCGTTATCAATCGCTGGCGGCAACCGGAAATGTAACGTGGAAGGTGCTGCCTTTGTGCTCTTCGCTTTCAAACCAGATTTGCCCGCCGTGCAAATCTACCAGCGACCGGGTAATGTACAACCCCAGGCCGGTGCCGCCAGCCTTGGTTTGATTGGCGCTGCTTAAACGGGTAAACCGATCAAAAACGCGGCTCTTTTCCTCAGCGGGGATACCAATACCGGTATCCTTAATTGACACCTGCAGAAAGCCCTCGTGGGTGCCGGGCCACACCGAAATAATAATTTCGCCATCAAATTGAGTGTATTTGGTAGCGTTGCTGATCAGGTTTTGGATAATCTGCGCCGTCAACGTGGTATCGCACAGCGCCTGAGGCAAATTGGGAGCAACGTTAATCTCCAGCCGCTGCGATTTGGCAGTAATTTGCGGCTGCATTTCGGCCACCACATCAGACACCAGTTTGACCAAATCTGTTGGCCGCAACATGGCATCCATGCGCCCCAACTCAATTTTAGTGGCAACCAGCAGGTTACCGGTAATCATTTTGAGGCGGCTGATACTCCGCTCAACAACGGTCAAACTCCGGTACTGGTCGGGGTTGAGCGGGCCGTAAACTCCCTCTAACAGCAAATCGATGTGGCCCATCATGGCCGTAAGCGGCGAGCCGAGTTCGTGAGCGGCAAACGATACAAACAACGATTTCAGATTTAATAGCTGCTGCAACTCGGCGTTGGCCGCTTCCAGCGCCTCGTTGCGGTCTGCCAGTTGGCTTTGCAGCAGGCGCAGCGTATTTCGGTGTTGGACCAGTTGCTGGTTGATCTGTCCAAATTCGGTAACATCCTGCCAGATATGAATCAAACCGATAATCTCTCCGGCCGGGCTACGGTGGGGCAGCGTGACCATATTGATGTACGCCGTTTCATCGCTGCCGCGAGGGCGGTTAACCCAGGCCAGATCCAGCCGGGGACAGTCGCCGGTCAGAATTTGAGCCAGAATCTCCTCAGACCCGATCAGTTCCGGGACAATTTCTAACAAAAATACGCCGGCGACGGGATGGCGCTCTGCCAAATTCAGCAGCTCATTTGACCCGCGCACGGTCACAAGATTGAGTTGCTTATCAGTAACCAGATAGGCAATCTGCCGGTCTTTCAGGATGGCTTCACAGATTTCTGACATTGCGCACGCGCACCTTATTTAGCCGAAAACTTTTTAGCGGCAAGAGTCTCATTCATTAACCAGCAAATGGCCCAGGTGTCGGAAAAGTTGCTCAACGTCGTTGCCGGTTTTGGCGCTGGTCAGGTAATAAGGTATCCCAAAGGTGTTGGCCACATCAACAATCTGCGATTCGGTCACCTGGCGTTCATCGGTGAGGTCGCTTTTGTTGGCGGCCAATATAAGTTTGGTATCCGGCATATTTTTGAAGAATCCGTTGGCGTACTGGTCTAAATTTTCCAGTGTTTCCAAACGGGTCAGATCGCACACCAATATGGCCCCGGACGCACCGCGCAGATAGTTGGCCTTTACCCGGTCAAACTCTTCGCTGCCGGCGAGATCCCACAGCAACATCGACAACTCAATGAATTGGCCTTTGCGGAGAATTGTTATTGTTTTACGGCTTACTTTAACGCCAATGGTGCTGAGGTATTTATCATCAAACAGATTGTGAACAAAACGCCGCACCAAACTGGTTTTGCCTACGGCAAAATCACCCAGCATACATACTTTTTTGCTGATCAAAGTAAGCTCACTCATTACAGGTAACCTATCGCGCTCCGGTTGGAGTAATAATTGTTTCTGGAATTGGAAGTACGGTGCCCACCCAACGGCCCGGCGCCCACCCCATAACCTCGGCCTGATCCTCTGGTGTCCATTTTACCAGATACCAATCGCCAGTTGCGGCCAAAATTTCCACGGGACGGCCTTCGGGCAAAATCAACCCCAATCGTAACGCATCAAAAGAAGGCTCCTGTCGCAACCAGACATTGCCAATCATTACGCCGGTAACCGGTGTAGGGCTGGGGATGGGCGTAAAGGTGGCGGTGGGGCTGGGGGTTAACGTGACGGTAGGGGTGGGCGTAAAAGTGGCGGTGGGGGTGGGCGTGACCGTAAAAGTTGGCGTGGCGGTGAGCGTGGGCGGAACTCTGGCGGGCATGATTATCACCACCGGCGTTGACCGGTTGTTGAGCGCCAGCCACACCCACCGGCCGGAAAAGCAGCTTCCCACCGAACAAAGCAACAACAGCAACGCTCCAACCAGCAGCGCCCACTTTTGCCTGCGAGACAAGGGCGCCGGCTCCGTTGAGTCAAATAGCGACCGAAGTGGTTCTTCGACAGAAACCAGCGTGGTAGCTTCGCCCCGGTATTTGCGCCAGATGTTTTCGTTGGCCAGGTCAATTTCAATGATACGCTCGCGGATTATGGCCCTGAAACCGGGTGGTTCAATGCCATCAACCACTACCGCCAGGTAGGAATACCGCGCGGCCTCAATTAAAATACGCTGGTCGCCGTATTGAATTTCGTCGAGCTGGCCTGTTTTGTCCCGCCCAAAAGACTCGGCAACAAAATCACGAATGGCGGTTAACATGCCGCTGATCAGATCGGTATCGGGGGAATGGTTGGGGTTGGTGCTGTTGTGCCACAACAGCAAGCCGGTTTCCAAATGGATCAAGAACAGGTCGGTAACTTGAAACGGCAGCGCCTCACGCAAAGTCAGTTCGCCGGTGCTGATCCCGCTGGCGGTGGCCTGCACCCGGCGAGCCAGCGCCGCCGGCCGAAATGTGAGCCGCATGCGGCTGTCAACATCACGCCGCAAATCCCGAATCGCTTCGGAAACTGCCCTGACCACAGTTTGGCCAATGATTGGATACAAAGCCTCAACCATCTCGTCGCGGGCATCACGAATTTTGCGACGGATAGCGTCACTGATAACCGGCGTTACGGTTGCTACAAGAGCATCTTTATTGCTGAGTCGTTTTTCTAATATGCTGAGTTCGGCCTCTAACTCAGCAATGCGCTGGCGGTATTTGCTTAACAGCAGGTCTTGTAATGCTTCCAGTGCCGGATCGTCAGTGTTTTTTGGGGTTGAGTGTTTATCGTCTGAATGACCCCGGGTCACGGCAGGCTTTCAATGCTACGTGGCTTTTTCGTCCAAATTTTTCAGCCAATCGGCCAATCCCGCCAGCGAGCCTCCCATTTTTAGATGACTGCCCAGTTCAATGAACAGCTCACCCAGGGTCAGCCGATCAACTTTATCAAACGTCAATTTGTCGGCGGTTTGGCGCAATTCGGTGCGAATATCTTCGTCAGATTGGCGCATATCGCGATGCAACGCCTGGAGCTTTTTAAGCTGACCGGCGTCCTGTTCGGCCAAACGATCGGTCAGGTGGCCCAGTTCCGTTTGCAACCGGTCCAGGTCGCGCTGAATTTGTTTGAAGCGCTGCTCGTAATCGCGCATTTGCGGACCAAAAATGATGTCTCGCACCCGATCCATTTTTTCGGGAGACCCGTCCGCGGGTAATGATTCGGCCTGTTGATCGCTCATGGTATTCCCTCGTCACCACTAATCTTTTTCATACGGCTGGCCATCGGCGGCGGGGGCAATTGCCCGGCCGATGACGCCGGCTAGAACCACCATTGTCACAATGTAGGGTGCCATCAACAGAAATTCGCTGGGGATAGGTACCTGATCAATGCCCAGCCCCTGTAGTTTTACCTGCAAAGCATCGGCAAAGCCAAAAATTAACGATGCGCCAAACGCACCGAGCGGCGTCCACTTGCCAAAGATCATCGCCGCCAGGCCGATAAACCCTTTGCCGGCGGTCATCACTTCGTCAAAGCGGCCAACCGAACCGAGGGTAAAGAATGCCCCGCCAATGCCGGCCACCATCCCCGCCACAATCACGTTGATGTACCGTACTTTAAACACATTGATGCCCAACGTATCGGCGGCTTTGGGATGCTCGCCCACGGCAATGGTGCGCAGCCCCCAACGGGTGTAAAACAACATCACGTGGACGGCGATCACCAGAATAAACAACAGGTAAATGATAAAATTGTTTTCAAATAGCAGCGGGCCAACAATCGGTATATTTGATAACCCCGGCACCGGCAGCCGTTTAAAAGTGCCGCCGCTGTTAAGCGCCTGAATCGGCTGGAGAAACCGCTGGCTGAGAAAGCTGGTGATGCCCACCGAGAAAATATTGATCACCGTCCCGCTCACAATCTGGTCGACTTTAAACGTGATAGACAACCAGGCATGAAATGCGGCCAGCAGCGCGCCGGTTATGATGCCGCCCAGCAGACCCAACAACAGATACCACGGCAGCGAACTGTGCAGGTTGTATTGATCAAGGGTGCGGCCAATATTTGCCAGCCAAACCGGAAAAATGGGGTCGCCGGTAATGCGGTCAACCGCATCGTAATTGCGGAAGATGCTGGAAACCATCACCGAAACCATGGCCCCGCTGAGCATCATCCCCTCAATGGCAATGTTAACCACGCCGGCCCGCTCGCACAGAATACCGCTGAGCGCGCCAAACGCAATCGGCGCGGCCCGCAGCAGCGAGGCCGAAATCATGCCCAGCAGGTTCATACTGGTTCCACGCGCTGCCCAAACCAAAAAGGCAAATATAAACATCAACGCCACAATAAGCAGCACCAGATTAATGCGTTTAAAGCCTTTGGCCAACTGCCAGCCCCCAAAAAAGGCCGATAGAATAGCCAGCGCCCACAGGGTGGTTTGGGTGGGCAGAACCCAGTCTTCCAGGTTGGGGGCGTTGGTAACAGCTCCCGGATTCAGGCCAAACGTCGTGGTCATATCGGTGGAGGTGTTAACGGCAAATAAAACCACAATGGCCAGGGCCACCACCAAAAAGAATATGCCCATACCAACACTGCGTTTTTCTTTGATGAGCGAGGTAGAAGCGGATAAGGCTGCTGTACTCATTTGTCCTCCTTACGAACCCCAACCACGGGTAAATGTGGTGCCTTCGGCTTGGGATGTGGTTTTTACACGGTAAATCCAGCGCACAATGGCCGGCGCGGCAATAAACACAATCACCAGCGCCTGCACAATTGAAATAATATCGATGGGGATGCTGGCGATAGACTGCATGCGGGTAGCGCCGTTGCGCAGTGTGCCAAACAGCAGCGAGGCCAGTACCACGCCCAACGGATGGCTTTTGCCCAGCAACGCCAGGGCAATCGCATCGAACCCGTAACCGGAGGAGAACCCATCGGCCAGAAAGTGGTTCAGGCCCAGCACTTCGTTGGCCCCGGCCATGCCGGCCAAGCCGCCGCTAATGGCCATAGTCAACACGGTGATCCGGGTAATTTTCATACCGCCGTAACGGGCAGCGTTGGGGTTGGCCCCCACTGTTCTGATTTCAAAGCCCAGCGTGGTTTTAAAGAGCAGCCACCACACGCCAAATGCCACCAGCAATGCCACAAAAAATCCCCAGTGAAAACGATAACCCGTAAATATTTGGGGCAGGTAGGCGCTGGGGAAAATTTCCTGTGTTACCGGGGCATCACCGCCGGGCCGGCGCAGTGGGCCGGTAAAGGCCCAGCTAAAAAACCGAAAGGCGATGTAGTTCATCATAATGGTGTTGATCACCTCGTGCGCGCCGGTTTTGGCCTTGAGATAGCCGGGAATTGCCCCGTAAAGTGCGCCACCCAACATTCCGCCAAAAAACGCCAGCGGCAAGTGAATAAACCACGGCAGGTGAAAACTATAGCCAATCACCACGGCCACGCCGGCCGCCACCAGTAATTGGCCTTCGCCGCCAATGTTAAACAGGCCGCCGCGAAAACCAATCGCCACGGCCAATCCGGCAAAAATATATGGCGTCGAGGCAACCAGGCTTTCGCTGATGGCGCCCGCATCGCCCAGCGAGCCGGCAAACAGTGCGCCGTAAGCTACAGTTACGGTGCGCCACATTTCGGCCAGCCCGGCCGCAAAACCTCCCTCCCGAAACGCGGTGTAAACGAGCGGGTCGGTAATCACAATGATGATACCGCCAATCACCAGCGCAGAAAATACAGCCAACACGGGCACCAGCAGCACATCCAGAATGCGCCGCAGCATATCCGCTAGCCGTGAAGGTTTGTTTTCTGGCGACGCCGGTGTTGCATTAGCACTTGCTTCCATAGACCATAGTCCTCCTGAAAATGGGGCTATCGCAAAGCGATGTCGTACATAGCCAGCACGTTGGGCAATGGGGTATCCGGTTGAATGTGGTGCGAGCTGCACATAATGTAGCCGCCGTTTTGCCCCAAAACGCCAATCCGGGCTTTAACTTCTTGCTGAACCTGGGCAATTGTGCCCTGAGGCAGAGTTTTAATAATATCAATTCCGCCGTGAAATGTGAGCCGGCTGCCAAATTTTTCTTTAAGGCCGGCCGGTTCCATCCCCGGCGAATCGGTTTGAACGGGGTTGAGCACATCAACTCCAATGTCAAGCAGTTCCGGGATGAGGGGCGCAATGGCGCCGTCGCAGTGGTACATGGCCGATTTGCCGTACCGGTGCACCAGATCAAGTATTTTTTGGTGGCGCGGCTTGATCAGCTCTCGCCATAACTGCGGCGAAATCATCAGCGATTTTTGGGTGGCCACGTCATCGTAGGTGTAAACCATATCCAGCCGGTCGCCGGCCAGTTCCAGCACGGTCTGCAAATTGGCCAGATGAACCTCAACAATCCGGTCCATAATGTAGGCCGGAATCTCCGGGTTGATCACCAAATCCATCATGAATTTTTCAAGCCCGCGCAGCGCCCAGGCCTGTTCAAAAAACGAACCGAGCCGAAAACGCACGTGAAATGGCCCGTCCTGCTGCAACCGGTCGATCATGGCTGGCAGGCCGGAAAAATCCCACCAATCGGGCTGGGGCCAGGGGTAAGCGGCCAGTTCGGCCACGGTGGCGGCCTCCCCAAGCGGGTAGCTGGCGTGGCCTTCGTAGCCGCCAAACTGGTGCTGCTCAACCCGATAATGTACACCCCAAATGTCGTACAGGCTGCCATCCGGGGTAACCTGCCGCCACATACGGTTGGGCGTGGAGCGCATCAGCGTGTCCCACCAGTTAATTTGCGCGCCGGGCTTCAAAATTTTCTGCGGCGGCTGGCAAAACATATCGTAAGAAAAAATGCGGCAATCAACGTTCAGTTGGCGCAGCACGGCTTCGCGCTCCGGCTGAAGCCACGTCATATCGGCCAGGGCGCTGGTATCCGGCTTAAAATGTTCGCCCAGCAAATCCCACACCTCCGACGTGGCTACCAGATCAACCGGGGTGCGGTCTGGCATTTGATGGTTAATAGCGGCGCGAACGCGCTCCTGTGGGGTTAGCAAAGGTCATCACCTATTGTTTAAAAAGTTCCAGCAGGTACCTGAGAAATGGTTCAACATCTACCGATTGGGCGGCTTTGATCAGCTTGCCGCCGGTGGACACCACCTGCGTTTGGCCGGCATTGGGACCGTTGGGCGCAACCACCGTGCGCACGTCTCTAAATGAAATATGCTGCGGCGCGCCCAGATAACCGGTGGTGAGGGTGTCCCACATATGGTACACGTATTCATACGACGGGATAACGCCAACAGTGATGGCCCAACACTGGCCGGCCAGATCGGCTACCGGATAACGCCGCAGTTGCGCCAGCCGCTGCAAAAAATCCATTGTCACGCTGACGTGGTTGGTGGCATCCAGCGGAAAAATGGTGATGGGCACCTCTGTTTGCCACAAATTGTAAGCCGATGGCGGGTCCCAATAGGCGTTCCACTCGGCGCTGCCATCGTGCTCGTAATCGCGCACATTGCCGGTCACATCCAGCGCGCCGCCCATCCAGACCACTTCTTCAATTTTTGCGGCCAGTTCCGGCTCGGCGACCAGGGCGGCGGCCAGGTTAGACACCGGCCCGGTAATCAACACAGTAACCGGTTGGGCAGCTTCCCGCAGCTTGCGCGCCAAAAACAGGTGGCCCGGTTCGGGATCGATGTTAGCTGTAGTCAAATCACTCTGGCCGGGCCTGATCTCGTTCAAGATGGGGAAGGCGTCAATAGCGTAGGCATGCATCCGCCAGGCTCGGGGAAAAGAATGAACGCCGTGCAGGTCACCGCGGCTAACTTCAATATCCAGCCGGTTAAACAGCCGCAAAATTTTCTGCGTGGCCGAAACCGCCGGCCGCAAAAAACAGTCGGCGGGGGTAACCACCACCCCGGCCAGGTCAATATGGGGCATAGACAGCAACATCATCAACGACAACAAATCATCAACGCCGCCATCGTGATCAAATAAAACTGTTCGTGGTTGGGGAGAACCGGTCATGAATGCTCCAAAATGGTTGATTTACAGTACCGCTTCAACGTCGGTTTCCGTCGTTTCCTCGCCCAGATGCTCGGGACGAGAACCGGCCATCAGCAAGCCCAATTGCTCTTTGGTTACCCGGTTAGCCGGGAGAATGTCGACAATTCTACCCTCGTACATCACCGCAATCCGGTCGCTCAGGGCGCGGATTTCGTCAAGCTCCGTTGACACCACCAGCACCGCGTTTCCTACATCGCGCTTTTCAATGATCCGGCTGTGAATATACTCAATTGAGCCGACATCCAGCCCGCGCGTTGGCTGGGCGGCAATGAGCAGCTTGGTGGGCCGGGAAAATTCGCGGGCGACAATGACTTTTTGCTGGTTGCCGCCGGACAGCGTCGAAGCCGCCGCATCGATACTGGGCGTGCGCACATCAAACGCCTCCACCCATTCCTGCGACACCCGGGCCACTTTTTCTTCGTCGATGACTGCGCCTTTGGCAAAGGTGTTGTAATAGGTATTCAGCATCATATTGTCTTTGATGGGAAAACTGAGCACCAGGCCATCCCGCTGCCGATCCTCTGGCACGTGAGCCACGCCCATTTCCGTAATTTTGCGCGGCGACAGGTTGGCGGCCGGTTGCCCGGCAATGGTGATGCCGCCGCTTTCCACCCGGCGCATGCCGGTCAGCGCCTCTACCAATTCAGTTTGACCGTTGCCCTGCACCCCAGCCACCCCCAGCACTTCGCCGGCTTTCACCTCAAACGATACGCCCCGCACGGCCATTGCGTCGCGGTCGTTTTTTACGTACAGGTCGGTTACAGACAAAATCGGCTCCTGAGGTTTGGCCTCGGTTTTGTGCACCACCAGTTCAACCGCGCGGCCAACCATCATTTCTGCCAGCGATTTTGAAGTTGCTTTGGCGGGGGTAGTGGTGCCTACGGTTTTGCCCCGCCGAATAACCGTAATCCGGTCGGCCACGGCCAGCACTTCTTTGAGCTTGTGCGTAATGAAAATAAGCGAAACTCCCTGCGCCACCAGAGATTTGATAATTGAAAACAGCTCTTCAACCTCTTGCGGCGTCAGCACTGCCGTGGGTTCATCAAGGATGAGAATATTGGCGTGGCGGTACAGTACTTTGATAATTTCAACCCGCTGCTGAATCCCCACCGGTAAATCTTTAACATAGGCGTGGGGGTCAACCAGCAAGCCGTATTGTTTGGAAATCTCGCTGATTCGATCCGCCACCTTTTTGCGGTCGAGCAGGCCATTCCGGATTGACTCCTCACCGAGCATCACGTTTTCAGTAACGGTGAGCACCGGTACCAGCATAAAGTGCTGGTGGACCATGCCAATTCCCTGCCGAATGGCATCGGTGGGGCCGGTGATTTCTATTTTTTTGTCGTTGATAAAAATTTCGCCTTTGGTGGGTTTGTACAGGCCGTACAGAATGTTCATCAGCGTAGTTTTGCCGGCGCCGTTTTCACCCAAGAGCGCGTGGATTTCGCCCCTCTCCAGGGTGAGGTTGACGTTATCATTGGCTAACACGCCAGGGAATTGTTTGGTAATTCCGCGAAGTTCCAGAACTGGAGGCATACGTTGTCTCCTTGCAGGTATGTAAATTAATTGCGTTCCATTATAACACAGGTTGAGAGTCTAACGGAAATGTTTGAGAATACTCGTAACTGTTTGCCCTTTGGCCCCAGCGCTCCTGCCCCAAATTGCGGGCGGTGCCCGGATAAATGTTAAACCAGCCGCTTGCGAATGGCAGAACTTACGTTATCCATAATGGTGACCACAATTACTATGGCCCACACGGCGGTGCCGGCCTTGCTGTAGGCCAGCTGATTGATCCAGGTTTGGAGCTGCAAGCCAATGCCGCCGCCGCCCACAAAACCAATGATAGTAGAAATACGAACATTAATATCCCAGTGGTAAATGGCAAAGGCAATAAATGGTGGCACAATCTGCGGCACAACAGCGTAAAAGATGGCCTGTAACCGGTTACCGCCGGCGGCATAAATAGCCTCGGCCAGCCCGTCGTCAATGCTTTCAATGGCTTCCGAGAAGAGTTTGGCCAGCGACGCCACCGTAACCACAGACATGGCCATTACCCCGGCAAAGGGGCCAAATCCCAGCCAAATAGCAAACATCACCGCCAGCACCAGCGCCTCAATTGAGCGCATCAGGTTAAAAATGGTGCGGGCAACGTAGTAAATGGTGGTGCCGATTGGGCCTTTGCCCATAATGTTGCGCGCCCCTAAAAAACTGACCGGCACAGCGATAAAACAGGCAAAAGTGGTTGCCATCAGCGCCATAAAAATGGTCTCGGCCATTTTTTCACCGGTTACAACCACCGCTTCTGCCGGCGCGAGCGCGCCGCTTTCCCAGGTTAACTCGGCTTCAATCTGGCTCACCACGCCGTCTTTGGCTTCAACCAGCGGCCGCACTTCAACCTCGGTTGAAAAATGGCCATCGGCATCAGTTTTGGCTTTGCTGCTGCGCAGCCGTTTGCCATCGGGCAGCAGCCAGCGCAACTGCACATCCGTATTGGGGCGCAGTTCAAACCCTTCAACGGTCACCGTATCTTTGGCGCTGGCGCACTGCGGCGTGGCAGCCAATCGCGGGCCGCTTTCATCAAGCGTGGCGTTATCGCCGGAGCCGCACGGTACGGGGAAGCTGATGACGTAACTGCGCACAGACTCGCCGCGGGCAAAGAGTTCCGGGGTGAGAAAATCCTGAATGATCGGCACAGCTTTGTAGAAATCGGTGAACAACCGGGGTACATCAATTTGCGTTACCTGCCAGCTATAAGCGTAGGCAGCCAAAATTACAACGGCCAGCAGCGCGTTTTTACCATATCGGAGCACCGGGAGCGATTTTTTTTGTTTATCCATACTGTACCTCACGCCAACCGCTCACGTGCTTTTGCACTAACGTAATCCAGAATTGCCACAATCACCATAATCGACCAGAACGCAGCGCCGATGGCGTTCCATTCGCTCAAGCGCTGCCACTGCACAATCAAAAAACCAATACCACCGCCGCCAACAAAACCCAAAATTGTTGACATCCGCACGTTAATATCCCAGCGATAGATAGTAAACGCCAAAAACGGCGCCACTACCTGCGGCAGCACGGCATAAATGACCATTTGCCACCAGTTAGCGCCGGTTGACCGAATCGCATCGATGGGGCCAAAATCAATGCTTTCCACCTGCTCAGAGTAGAGTTTGCCCAGCGCCGCAATGGAGTGAATGGTGAGGGCCATTACCCCGGCAAAGGGACCTAACCCCACCCACACCACAAACACAATGGCAATAATGAGCGACTCAATGGAGCGCACTATATTGAGGATGGTCCGCACGATATAATAGATAGCATAGGTCAGCTTGTTGCTGCTCATCAGGTTGCGAGCCGCAACAAAGCTCAGCGGCACCGCCAGCAACACCGAAAAAGTTGTGGCCATCAACGCGATGGCCAGGGTTTCGGCCATTTTGGCCAGCACCAACTGGCCGTTATTGCTGAGCTGCCAGCCGCCAATCACCCGGGTTTGGATAATCTGCACCGCGTGGCGCTGCGCCTCACCGGTTTCGTGGCTCAGTGGCACCGCCTGCGGCACTACAACCTGGGCCGAAAAATTGCCGGCCTCGTCGGTGAGCACAATGATTTGCCGGCCATCGCGGGCCAGCCGCTGCTCCTGACCAATAGGGTTAGCCCACCACATTTCGGTTTCAACATTGGGCCAAAAACCACGCCCTTCAATCTGTAGCGTATCACCCACCGCGCCGCAGGATTCAGACAGGGTGAGAGTTGCCCCGGAAGCCAGAGTAGTGGTGGCGGAGGGGGGATTGGCCGAACAGGGGATTTCAAACGGGCCACGCTCTTTGCGCGATTCTGACTCGCGCTCAATAAAATCCGGGTTGAGCATACCCTGCACCACCGGCGCGGCGCGGTGCGCCTGTTCCAGTAATTTTTGCGGCTCAATTTGGGTAATCACCCAGCCGGCAGAATATATAATAATCAGCGTGGCCAGCAGCGGCGGAAAATACGACAACCTGATAGTTTTGGCCAGGTTGAAAGCATCCCAAATATTCCACAACCAGACAAAAGCCAGAAACAGGTACAGGCCAGTCAGAGATTGCCACCAGATAACCAGCCCGGAAATCAGTATCGATAAAAACAGGGCCAGCGCCCGGTTGCGTTGTCCCAACAGCAGTTGGCCCAACCCCGGCACCAATAACGACAACCCTGCCGCCAGGGCGGGGCTATTTACTTTTTGCGGTGACGGGCCGGAGGCAGACTCGTTGTCATTTGCCATTTCAAAATCCTTGCGCTAGTTGATTTCAACCTCAACGGCGTCTTCACCATAAATTTCTTTAAAGCGTACCTCGTCGATGTCTCGCGGCGAACCGTCAAACATCATGTTGCCATCCTTCAAAGCGATGATGCGGGTGGCATATGTTCGAGCCAGACTCAAAAAATGGAGACTGCAAATAACGGTCACGCCCTGGTCTTTGTTGATTTGCTCCACGTATTTCAGCACCGAATGGGATGTGGCCGGGTCCAGGGCCGAAACCGGCTCATCGGCCAACAGCAGCTTCGGCTCCTGCATCAAAGCCCGGGCAATACCTACCCGCTGCTGCTGTCCCCCAGACAGCGCATCGGCCCGATTATCGGCTTTATCAAGAATACCGACTGTGCGCAGGGCCTGGCGCGCTCGTTCTCTTTCTTCTTTGGGGAAAACACCCACCATACTCAGCCAGGGGTTAACATAGCCCAATCGGCCGGCCAGCACGTTGCGCATTACGCTGGAACGTTTAACCAGGTTGAAATGCTGAAAAATCATGCCGATGTCACGCCGGATGTGGCGCAGTTCGCTGGACGAGGCCCGGGTAATATTAACGCCATCCAGAATAATATCGCCGGAGGTGGGTTCAATCAGGCGGTTAATACAGCGCAGCAGCGTACTTTTGCCGGAACCACTCAAGCCAATCACCACCAAAAATTCACCATCGGCCACCGAAAACGAAACTTTATTCAGCGCCCGGGTTCCGTCGGCATAAACTTTAGACAGGTTCTTGATTTCTAGCATAGGCACCTCTTTGGGCTTATAGAGAATTTGGCAAGTTTGCCGGTTGCAACCGGGTTGGGAGATGGTCAACCCAAAGCACCGGCAGGGGAAAATTGTGCTTACTAAAATAAAGGGGGAGGGAAGACTGGCTCCCCTCCCCCCAAATCACAATCTTTTGAGCGGGAGAATTATTCCTGCTGCAAATCTTCAATGCTAACGCCGGCCGCGTCCAGATCGGCGCGGAAAGCATCGTAGAAGGAATCGTCTACCGGCTGCAGCCCGCTGATCTCGTACAGTTGTTCAAGAGCGGCTTTACCATCGTCGGTTTGGGCAATGTCCAGCAGCGCGTCGGTTACGGCTTTGCGAACATCGTCCGGCACGTCTTTGGCAAAGCTCACGGTGTCGTTGGGGATGTCGGCCGATTCTTTAATCACAACCACAACGTCCTTCACATCCGGGAAGTCGGCTTCAATGGTGCCGCGAGCATCCACGTAGGTGGCGCCGGCATCACATTCGCCGTTGTACACCGCGGCGACAACGTTGTTGTGCGAACCAACATCGGTCACTTTGATGTCTTTGGTCACATCCAGCCCTTCGGCCTGCATGGTAATGCTGGGGATGATCCAGCCAGAGGTTGACAGCGGGTCAGGGCGGCAGAAGGTTTTGTCTTTCAGGTCGGCAATGGTTTCGATGCCGCTGTCTTTGCGGGTAATGATCTGGCCTTTGTAGGTGGTGCTGCCAAAGCGTTCGGTGGCCAGGGCCACATCCACACCGTATTTTTCGTGGGCCAGAATGTAGCCAAAGGTGTTCAGCCAGCCAACTTGCGCGTTGCCGGCGCCCATCGCTTCGATGACGGCGGCAAAGCTGGTGGCTACGTTGGATTCAACCGCGTAGCCGGTGCGTTCGGCAACCATTTTGGCCAGTTCATCACCGGAAGCCAAAATTTCTTCGGTATCACCGGAGGGTACAAAGGACATAACCAGGCTAACATCGCTGGCCATTGCTTCGCCTTCGGCGGGCGCGGCTTCTTCAGCCGGAGCGGCTTCAACCGGCCAGCCGGTCTTGATCGAGCCGTCGATGATGCCCTGTTTGATCGTTTCAATTTCGGCGGTCAGCTCGGCCGGAACTTTGCCTTCCCAATCGTGGTAGGGAGCCAGCCCGACGCCGTCGTTGGCCAGGGTGCTGATGTAGTTGGTGCCGCCTTCAAAGGTGCCATCGTTCATGCGTTTGACGGCTTCGTACACGGCCACGTCAATTTTCTTGAGCACACTGGTGATGTACACTTCTTTGGCATCGGGGTTAGACTGAGTCAGGTCGGCGTCTACCCCGATCACGGCGAAACCGCGATCCTGCGCCGCCGCCGCGGAACCCAAACCAACCGGGCCGGCGATCGGATAAATAATATCGCAGCCTTCATCAAAGAAGTTTTCGGCAAAGCTGCGGCCATCATCCAGGCTTTCAAAGTTGCCGGTAAAGGAACCGTCGCCGCCGCCTTCAGCAGCCGGATCGGTTTTCCAGCCCAGCACTTTCACGCTGGTGCCTTTTTGCTCGTTGTAATATTTCACGCCGTTTTCAAAACCCACCATAAAGGCAACCACCGGCGGAATTTTGATGCCGCCATAGGTGCAAACGGTGCCGGTTTGGGTCATCCCGGCAGCCAGATAGCCGGCCATAAATGACGGTTCATCGACATTAAACAGCAGCCCCATATCGCCGGAGGTTTGGCTGGGGAAGTCAACAATGGCAAAGGGGATATCCGGGTTGGCTTCAGAAGCTGCTTTGGTGGCGTCACCCAGCAAAAAGCCCACGGTCACAATCCCGTTGTAACCCTGGTTGATAAATTCATTGATATTCTTTTCGTAGTCGGTTTGCTGCTGGCTTTCCAGGTACTGGACATCGGCGCCAAAATCTTTGCCGACGCGAACCAGACCGTCCCAGGCCAACTGGTTAAAGCCGCGGTCGTCAATCCCGCCCACGTCGGTAACTTCGCCAAATTTCTTTTTGGCCGCTGCGGCCGGTTCTTCGGCTTTGGCTTCTTCTTTGGGCGCTTCAGTTGCGGCCGGAGCTTCAGTTTTGGCTTCTTCTTTCGGGGCTTCGGTTGCCGCCGGGGCTTGCGGGGCCGGAGTTGCGGCGCCGCCACAGGCGGCAACAACCACAATCAC
This sequence comes from Anaerolineae bacterium, assembly GCA_022071955.1. Taxonomy (GTDB): domain Bacteria; phylum Chloroflexota; class Anaerolineae; order 4572-78; family J111; genus J095. Next base: position 30,264 of record JAJVIM010000029.1, on the reverse strand, counting down.
CATCAGCAAACTAAGTAAAACTAACAGACGTTTAATCATTTTGGTTCTCCTCCAAAATCGATTTCAGAAAAGTGTGACTATTTGTACCATTACTAAAATCAAGTGTTCGTCCTGTAAATCACCTCCTTATCTGTTTTTATTCGGTTGTCTGAGTTTAAATGCTGATTGAGAATTTATCGATGTGCAAAACTACTGCTAACTGGCGCTGCCGTGTGATACATAACACAAACGGGAGACTTGGCTATTATAAACCACCTGAGACCTTGAAGCAAAAAGCAGGGTAATAGCAAAATCGAATAGCCCGTCAATTACATTGACTCTGCGCCCAACTCGTGTTATCCTGCGGGCTGTTGCCGGAGGAAAAGTTGGCCACCAAACATCTTTGCATTGGCAGTTTAGCTCTCAACGATACCGTTTACGCCGATGGCCGCACCAGCATGGCCGCGCCCGGCGGCAATGCCCTGTACGCCTCGGTGGGGGCCAGCCTCTGGTCGGCGGCGGTGGGCATTGTAGCGGTGATTGGCTACGATTGGCCCGCCGCTTACACCGACACCCTGGCCGGCAGCAGCATCGACACCGGCCGGCTGGTGGCCAAAGACGAAGAAACCATGCGGGCCTGGACAATTTACGAGGCCAGTGGTTATCGCCGCTACTTTTCCCGCAACACAGAAGTGGTCCTGCTCACGCCCAGCCCCTACAGCAGCGTGCCGCTAAGCCAGGCCGAGGCCGCTGCTTTTAGCGAAGCCGCCCGGCAGGTTCATTTGCGCAATTCACCGCTGCCCCACGAAGTGCCGCCGCACCTGCTGGAGGTTGAATCTATTCACATTTGCCCCATGCGGTTGGAAACCATTCTGGCCTGGATTGACTTTTTAGAGACCAAACCCCACATTTTTGTGTCGGTGGATATTTTGCCCTACCCCCTGGCCGGCAACCTCAATGCGCCGGACCTGCTCAAATTACTGCGCCGGGTAAATGCGTTTATGCCCAGCGAAGCCGAAGCCGAAAGCCTGCTGCCCGGCCACGAGCCGGAAGCCTTTTGCCGGGCCATCGCCGCCCGCGGCCCGCGACTGGTGGTCATTAAACAGGGTGATCACGGCGCGGCCATTTTTGATCGCGACCGCAACCTGTTTGCCCAAATTCCGCCCTACCCGGCCAACGTAGACGACCTGACCGGCGCCGGCGATTCGTTTTGCGGTGGCTTTTCCGTGGGCTACACCGAAACCGGCGATATTGTGCTGGCGGCGCTGTACGGCACGGTTTCGGCCTCGTTCATCATCGAAGGGTTTGGCGGGCTGCACGCCCTCAACGTATCCCGTGCCCAGGCACAGGCCCGGCTCAAACAACTCCAAAAGCAAATTTAACGCCTCTGAAAGTAGAATCCAGAATCCAGAGTACAGAATCCAGAGAATTGCAACCCTGCAACCTTGCGACCCTGCGACCCTGCGACCCTGCGCAACACGAACTTAGAGCCAAAGGCCCCCTACGGGAACCTCAAAACTTAAAACTCATCACTCAACCCACAAAACTTCCTTCGTTACCGTGCCGCAACCTCTGTTTTTACAGTCTCACTCCAAACCGTGTTATAATTCATTTTATGCACATCAGCCATCTCTCGCTCACAAACTACCGCAACTACAGCCGGCTCACCATCGATCTGCCCCCCGGCCCCGTTTTACTGCGCGGCGATAACGCCAACGGCAAAACCAACCTGCTGGAAGCCATCTATTTTTTATCAACCACCCGCAGCGTTCACGCCCGCACCGACCAGCAGCTCATTAACTGGCTCATTTTGCGCCAGGAGCCGCTGCCCTTTGCCCGCCTGGAAGCCACCGTGCAGGCCCGGCCCGAACCGTTTAAAATCGCCATCACCGTTATCCGGGAAAACGGCAATTTCCGCAAAGACATCCGGCTGAACGGGGCTAAAAAACGGGCCATGGACATCATCGGCAAGCTCAAAACGGTGATGTTCCTGCCAGAAGACATCGAGCTGGTCACCGGCTCGCCCGGCGTGCGGCGGCGCTACCTGGATAGCACCCTCTGCCAGATCAACCCCGATTACTGCGCCGCCCTGAGCCACTACAACAAAGTACTCACCCAACGCAACGCCCTGCTCAAAGAGCTGTTCAAACGCGGCGGCAAATCCGATCAACTTATCTACTGGGACGAGCAACTGGCCCAGTACGGCGCGGTGCTGGTGGTGCAGCGCCACAACGCCGTGCTCGAGCTGGACGCCGTGGCCCGCCAGCGTCACCGCGAGGTCAGCGGCGGGCTGGAAGGGCTGCGGCTGCACTACGCCCCCAGTTTTGATCCGCACCAGCGCCCCCAGCCCAATTACCAGCTCCCCCTGCTCGGCGATGAACTGGCCCGCTACAGCACCGCCGCGCCGCCGCTCAAAGAGGTGCGCCGCACATTTTTGGCCTATCTGGAAAAAGCCCGCCCGGAAGAAATCAATCGCGGTGTCACCCTGGTTGGCCCCCACCGCGACGACCTCCATTTTTTAGTCGATGGCATTGATATGACCCTCTACGGCTCGCGGGGGCAGCAGCGCACCGCGGCGCTCAGCACCAAACTGGCCGAAGTTTCGCTCATGCAGCAATCCACCGGCGAAACGCCCGTACTGCTGCTCGATGACGTAATGAGCGAACTCGACGCCGACCGCCGCCGCCACATCATCGACATTGTTGACCAGGCCGGGCAAGCCGTGCTCACTACCACCGATTGGGAAGATTTTGCCCCGGATTTCCGGGCGCGCGCCCAACTGTTTGAGGTGTCTACCGGCCGGTTGCAGCAAATTCAACATCAGGATTAAGGCCGATGACCAAAATAGAGGCTTACCGTCAAAAACTAAACTCGCTGCCGGAGTGGGACGATTTATTGCTGGCCGAAAGTGGCCTGCCCGGCCCACGCGGCAATCTGGAACTGGCCCGGGCCGTGGCCGATGCCGGCGACGCCGCGCTCTTCTTTCGCTACGCCGCCCTCACCGCCGAGCAAGCGCCGGTCAACTCGCCCGCCGAATTTTTGGCCTTTTGCGGCGTGCTGGGGCTGGGCAATTTGCTGGCGCAGGGCAACCGCGCCGTGCTGGCCGATTTACGCCGCCACGCCACCGACCTTCGCTGGCGCACCCGCGAGGCCGTGGCCATGGCCCTGCAGCATTGGGGGCTGGCCGATATGGACGGCCTGCTGGCCGAAATGGAGCAGTGGAGCCACGATTCGCCGCTGGTGCAGCGGGCCGCCGTGGCCGCCCTGTGCGAGCCGGCCCTGCTGGCCAACCCGGCCCACGTTGAGCGGGTGCTCGGCGTGCTGCACACCGTCACCCATTCGCTGGCCGGCAGCTCCGCCGCCCTCACCCCGGAAATCGAGGCGCTGCGCAAGGGGTTGGGCTACGGCTGGAGCGTGGCCGTGGCCGCCTGCCCGGAAGCAGGCAAACCGGCGCTGGAACAGTGGCTGGCCAACTCCAACAAACACGTCCAGTGGGTGATGCGTGAAAATCTCAAAAAACAGCGGTTGCTGCGGCTGGATGCGGCCTGGGTAACCGCCGCCCGCCAAAAATTACTTTGAAGTCAACTTTCCGTCTGCTATAATATTTTGATGACACTACGGAGAACCTGATGGCTGCCATAAACGACAAAATCCTGCTTGTTGAGGACGAACCTCAAATTTCCAGCTTCATTGGCCGCGGGCTGGAGCACGAGGGTTACACGGTAATTAAAGCCGTCGACGGCGAAACCGGCCTCGATCTGGCCTTCAGCGAACTACCCGATCTGATCATCCTTGATATTATGCTGCCCGGCCTCGACGGGTTGACTGTTTGCCGCCAGATTCGGGATGCCGAGCTGCAAACGCCTATTTTAATGCTCACCGCCAAAGACGCCGTGCCGGACCGGGTCGCCGGGCTGGAAGCCGGCGCAGACGACTACCTGGTAAAACCTTTTGCCTTTGAAGAACTGCTGGCCCGGGTGCGGGCGCTCGGCCGCCGCCGCGCCCCCATCGAATCCGATGCGCCGCTCCACTTTGCCGATCTCACCCTCAACCCCACCACCCGCATGGCCCAGCGCAACGAGCGGGTCATCGAACTGACCGCCAAAGAGTACGATTTACTGGAGCTGTTTATGCGCCACCCCAACCAGGTACTCACCCGCGACCAGATTTACGACCGTATCTGGGGCTACGATTTTGGCGGCGAATCCAATATTATCGAAGTGTATATCCGCTATTTGCGTTCCAAACTGGAAGCGCAAAATGAACCCCGGCTGCTGCACACCGTGCGTGGCGTAGGCTACGCCCTGCGGGAAAGCTAGCCGTGCGTTGCGCCGGGTTTTATACTTTTCAACTTACTGGTCATTCTGAGGCCGCAGGCCCCTCCGGGAATCTCTCTGTGGCGTGAGTTGGCTCAGAGCTTTGGCTGGCTCACCGGGATTCTTCGCTCAGAATGACACGGCCTGAACAATCGTTGTGATTTTATGCCGATTAGAATTAGACTGACCCTGTGGTACACTGTCCTGCTTGGCGCCATGCTCATCGCTTTTGGCGCACTGCTGTATATGGTGCTGGCTTTTTTTCTGTACGATCAGGTTGACCGCAATTTGCAGGACCGCGCGGTGCAGGTGGGCAAGCAAATCGAATCGCGCTCCAAACTGCTTGAGCGCGGCCAGGTGGTGCTGCCGCCGCTCAACTCGTTTTCCTCGCCGGCCATTTTTATCCAGGTTATCGCCGCCGATGGCACGGTGGTCGTCACCACCCGCAATATGGGCAGCGACCGCCTGCCCTACAACCCGGCCACCCACCAGAGCAACCTGGCCGGCCAGGCCGTGTACGATACCATCACCATCGACAATACCCCGGTGCGGGTGTACAGCGCGCCCATTATTATTGGCCCGCCCACTCAGGTGCTGGGCGCGGTGATGGTTGGCCAATCGCTCAAAACCATTGAAACCACGCTCAGTTTGATGACCCTGTTTTTAACCGGCGGCACGGTGGCAGCCATGCTGCTGGCGGCCATGATCGGCGCGTTTTTGGCCCGCAAAGCGCTGGACCCTATCGAAAAAATTAACCAGACCGCCAGCCACATTGTCGGCGCGCAGGATTTGGAGCAGCGCCTGCCCACCCCCGCCACGCTCGACGAAATTGGCCAGCTCACCATCACCATCAACAACATGCTGGAACGGCTCGATAACTTTTTTCAGGCCCAAGTCCGGCTCAGCGCCGATGTGTCGCACGAGCTGCGCACGCCGCTCACCGTGATTCGGGGTAATGTGGATTTGCTGCGGCGCGGCGCGGCCGACAACCCGGCCGAACTGGAAGAAGCGCTGGCCGTCATCGATGGCGAGCTGGACCGGATGTCGCGCATTGTGGCCGATTTGCTGCTGCTGTCGCAGGCCGACGCCGGGCTGAGTCTGCGTATGGGTTCGGTTGAGCTGGACACCATCATTTTAGAGGTGTACCGCCAGGCGCGGGTAATGGCCAACGGCATCACCATCAAACTGGGCCACGAAGACCAGGCCATTGTTTACGGCGACGCCGACCGGCTCAAACAACTGCTCATCAATCTGGTCACCAACGCCATCAAACACACGCCGCCCACCGGCGCCATCACCCTGTCGCTCTATCGCGACCCCGAATGGGTGCGCGTGATTGTGGCCGATTCCGGGCGGGGCATTGCCACTACCGCCCTGCCCCACATTTTTGAGCGTTTTTATCAGGCCGATAACCATGCCCAAAAAGGCAGCGGCCTGGGGTTATCAATTGCCCAATGGATTGCCAAAGCGCACGGCGGCCAGATTACCGTCACCAGCGAACTGGGCAAAGGCTCAACTTTTACCCTGTGGCTGCCGCTGGAAACCGGCAAAAACAAGGCCAAACACCCATCCAAACCTATTCCAATGGCGATGTAACAATGGAACTTTTACAACTGCTCTCGCACCTGCCCGGCTACCGGGTAGTTTCGCCGGCCGGTACGCTGACCGGCATCCCTATTTCTCACATTACCGCCGACTCGCGACAGGTTAAACCGGGCACCCTGTTTGTGGCCTATCGCGGCGTTGCTGTTGATGGCCACCGGTTTGTGGCGGCGGCGCTGGCGGGCGGTGCGGCGGCGGTGCTGGTTGAACAAGACGCCTGGGCGCGGCCGCCGCAGCCGGCGCCCAATGGCTCGGTGCCGGTGATTGCCGTGCCGGATGGCCGCGAGGCGCTGGCCTACCTGTCCGCTGCCTGGGAAGATTTCCCGGCCAAAAAAATGACGATGGTCGGCGTTACCGGCACCGATGGCAAAACCACCACCACCAACCTGCTGTACCACGTGCTAACCGCCGCCGGCAAAGCTGTGGGGATGATCAGCACCGTTAACGCCGTCATTGGCGATTTGGTGCTGGAAACCGGCCTGCACACCACCACCCCGGACGCCCCCGATGTACAGCGTTACCTGGCTCAAATGGTTGCCGGCGGCGCCGATGTTTGCCTGCTGGAAACCACCTCGCACGGGCTGGCCCAGCACCGGGTTACCGCCTGCCACTTTGATGTGGCCGTGGTCACCAACATCACCCACGAGCACCTTGATATTCACGGCTCGCTCGAAGGCTACCGGGCGGCCAAAGCCCGGCTGCTTGACATGCTGGCCGTCGCCGCCGAAAAAGGTATCCCCAAAACCGCCATCCTCAACTGCGACGATTATTCATTTGACTATTTAAAAGTGAGGCTGGGCGAGCGGCGCTGGCGTGGTTACAGCATTGAAGATCACCCCGAAGCCGCCGTAACCGCCCGCGACATCACCTGCCTGCCGGACAAAACTGTTTTTACCGTAACCGGCCCCGGCTATCAGTTTGAAGCCGAAACCGTGCTGGTGGGCGATTACAACGTGAGCAACTGCCTGGCTGCCGCCGCCGCCGCCATCGAGGGGCTGGGCCTCTCGCCGGACGCGGTGCGGCAGGGTATTGCCGCGCTGCCGGGCGTGCCGGGCCGCATGGAGCGCATCAACGAGGGCCAGCCCTTCACCGCGGTGGTCGATTTTGCCCACACGCCCAACTCGCTGCGCCGGGCGCTCGCCGCGGCGCGAACGCTGACCGAAGGCCGGGTCATCGCCGTGTTTGGCTGCGCCGGCCGCCGCGATGTTGAAAAACGGGTGCTGATGGGTCAAGTTGCCGCCGAATTGGCCGATTATACCATCATCACCGCCGAAGATCCGCGCACGGAAAACATGGCCGATATTTTGGAGGCCACAGCCCGGGCGATGGTTGCTCGTGGCGGGGTGGAGAGCCGCACTTTTGAGCGCGTGCCCGACCGCGGCCGGGCCATCTTTCGGGCCGTGCAGTTGGCCCGGCCCGGTGATATGGTACTGGCGCTGGGCAAAGGCCACGAGCAGAGTATGTGCTTTGGCGAGGTGGAATACCCGTGGGATGACCGGGAGGCGCTGCGCAGCGCCCTGCGCGGCCAGCCGCTGCTTACCTTGCCCACCGCACAGCAAAATTAAGTGTTAAACTTGCCTTTGCCTGCCAGTCAAGAAATCGACAAGTAAGTGAGGCATCACCCCATCCCCCCTGGCCCCCCTTCCCTAAGGGAAGGGGGATTTTAAGGAAACGGTATCAATTCGGGGCGCAAAGCGCCCCGAATTGATACCAAATTCCACATTTCCCCTCCCCAAAATTTGGGGAGGGGTTAGGGGAGGGGTAAATCTGCTCACAAAAAAATGCATATCTGCCAAACAAGATTGACAGGGTAAATACCGAACAATAAGCCGGATAATCCTGTCTGATTATCAACCTCAGATAAACAGTCAGTTTGGACTTATTCCCTATGAAAAAACTACTCACCACGCTCCTGCTCGCGGCGATTCTGCTTTCTTCGCTGGGGCTGCTGGCGCTGGCCCAGGAACCACCCCCGCCGCCCAAAGGGGCGGAGGCCATCCCCGCCAGTGCTCCCCCACCGCCAATTGCCGTTGACCGCCGGCTCCTGCCCAAAATTGAGCCGCAACTGCTCAAACAACTCCTCCAAACCGATGGCGCGGCAGTCCCCTTTATTGCCTACATGAAAGCCAAAGCCAATCTGTCCGCCGCCACCCAGCCGGCGGGAATCACCACTCAGGGCCAGTCCGACCCCATCGCCCGCCGACAGGCCGTGGTCAGCGCGTTGCAGCAAACCGCCCAGCAAAGCCAGGCCGGCGTGCTGCAACTGCTCGCGTCGTCGGGAGTGAGCGCTCAGGCCAGTAATGTTAAATCATTGTGGATTGTCAACGCCGTGGCCGCCACCGGCCCGCTGGAAACGGTGCTGGCGCTGGCCATTCGTGATGACGTGGCTATTGTCCGGCTGGACAAAACCATCACCCTCAACTTTGAACCAACGGAGGTCAGCCGGCAGCGGTCAACCCTTCAGCTTTCAACCTTTAACCTTCAACCTTCAGTAGAATGGGGCATCAGCAAAATCCGGGCCGATATGGTCCACAACGCGCTGGGCATTAACGGCGCGGGTGTGGTGGTGGCCAACATCGATACCGGCGTTGATTGGCTGCACCCCGATTTGAAAACGCGCTATCGCGGCTACACTGGCGAGGGTAAACTGCCCAATCACGCCGGCAACTGGTTTGACGCCACCGGCCAGGGCGCGGCCTACCCCATCGACGGCGACGGCCACGGCACCCACACCATGGGCACAATGGTCGGCCAAAACGGCATCGGCGTGGCCCCCGGCAGCCGGTGGATTGCCGTGCGCGCATTTGACAGCAGCGGCACCGCACTCAACAGTTGGCTGCACAATGCCTTTCAGTGGGTGCTGGCCCCCAACGGCAACGCGGCGCTGGCTCCGGCGGTAGTCAACAATTCGTGGAGCAGCAACAACGGCTTTAGCACAGAATTTCAGGCCGATGTGCAGGCGCTGCTGGCCGCCGGCATTTTGCCCGTTTTTGCCGCCGGCAACAACGGCCCCGGCGCCGGCACCGTCGGTTCACCGGGCAGCCTGCCGGAATCGCTGGCGGTGGGCGCAACGGATATTAACGATGTCATCGCCAGTTTCTCCAGTCGCGGGCCGTCGGCCTGGGGCGAAATCAAACCGGAGATTTCCGCGCCGGGCAAAAATGTGCGCTCCACCCTGCCGGGCGGCGCTTACGGCAGTTTCAGCGGCACGTCGATGGCTGCGCCGCACGTGGCCGGGTTGGTCGCGCTGCTGCTGCAGGCCGACCCCACCCTGGCCGGCAATGCAAATCGCATTGAGGCGGTGCTCAAATCAACCACGCTGCCGTTGGGCAGCCCCAGCCCCAATAACGATTACGGCTGGGGCCGGGTAGATGCCTACAGCGCGGTGATGGCCGTGGCTCACGCCGGCACGCTGGCCGGGGTGGTATCAAACAGCGCCGGCGGCGCGCCGGTGTCAAACGCAACCGTGCAGCTAACGCCCAGTCTCGGCGGAGCAACGATTATCGCTACCACCGGCATCACCGGATTTTACCGGCAGGGGCTAACGCCGGGCAGCTACAACGTGGCGGTGTCGGCGTTTGGCTACCAGCCGGCCAGCGTGATGTACGTCAGCGTAACCACCGCCACCGAAACCACGCAAAATTTCAGTCTGACGCCGAAGCCAACGGGCATTCTGGCCGGGACCATCACCGACAAACTCAGCGGCCAGCCGCTCACGGCCACGATAACCGTGGAGAATACGCCGGTCAGCGCGAGCGTATCGGGCGGCTACCGGCTTGAACTGCCCATTGGCGTGTACACGCTCACCGTGGTGGCCGCCCAGCACCGCATTTCGCAGGCGGTCAATTTGAGTGTGTTGCCGGGTATCACCACCACCCGCAACTTTGCCCTCGACAGCGCCCCGTCGATTTTGCTGGTAGATAGCGGCGCGTGGTATCAGGAAAGCCAGCTCGCCTTCTACCAGCAGGCGCTCGCGGACGCCCTGTACCCGGCCGACACCTGGCAGATTTTCCAGCCGTTTGACTCGCCCAACGACATCCCCAGCGCGGCCACGCTGGCCGGCTACGATATGGTCATCTGGTCCGCGCCGTATGACGCGCCGGGTTACATTGGCGCGGATGACGAATTAAAAACCTATCTGGATGGCGGCGGCCGGCTGCTGTTAAGCGGGCAGGATGTGGCCTATTTTGATGGCGGCGGCTTTATTTTTACGGCGGATTATTTGAGAAACTATTTGATGACCGGCTACGCTCAAGACACCGCCGGTACAGATACCGTAACCGGCGTGCCCGGCGAAGCGTTTGACGGCCTGACCTTTACCCTTTCCGGCGGCGATGGGGCCAATAACCAGACCTCGCCGGATGTGGTGACCGTGGTCAACCCGGATTCGGCCGGGCCGCTGCTCACCTATCAGGGCGATGGCGCGGTAGCCGGCGTGCAGGTTGGCCTGTGCCGGCCCTACCGGGCCATCTTTTTGCCGTTTGGGCTGGAGGGCGTCAACAGCCGCACCGGTCGCCGGCAGGCCATTGAGCGCTCAATTGACTGGCTGCTGACCACCCCCACCGGCCCCGGTGTGGAACTCAGCCCGGCGGAACAAACAGCCGTCGGCAATTTTGGACAAACCGTAACCCACACCCTGCGGCTGCGCAATACCGGCAGCGCCACCGATACCATCGACCTGAGCCTGACCCCGGCCGGGCCGTACAACTGGCCGGCCAGCGGCCTGCCGGCGTCGGTAACGCTGGGCGCGTGCACATCTAAGCCGCTGACAATTACGGTGCAGGTACCGGCGGCGCACACCTGGCACATTACCGATACTTTGAAAGTTACGGCCCAGTCGGGCCTCAACGTGACCGTTTCTGATGTAGCCACCCGCAACACCAAAACCCCAGCCCCGCTGCTGCTGGTGGATGATGACCGCTGGTACAGTTTTGCCGCCGAGTTCAAAGCAGCGCTGCAAGCCAACGGCATCGGCTTTGATTATTGGTATGTGCCCAAAAGCTGGAGTGGCCCCACGCCGCCCAGCCCGCCGCTGAACACGCTGCAAATGTACCCGCTGGTGGTGTGGTACACCGCCTACGATTGGTTTCAACCGCTGACCGTCACCGAGGAAGAACGGCTGATGGCCTATCTGGATGGCGGCGGCCGGCTGTTTTTTAGCAGCCAGGATTTTCTGTTCCGGCATCTGCTCAACCACAGCGGCAGTTACGGCCCCTTTGCCACCGATTATCTGGGGGTGCTCACCCACACCGAAGATTTTTCCAGCACGCTGGCTCTGGGTAATATCGATAACCCGGCCGGCGCGTACATGGGGCCGTTCCCGCTCTCGTTTCCGGCGGGCTACCAAAACTGGACCGATGCCCTGCTGCCAACCGACACCGCCCAGATTTACACCTTTGGCCAGCACGAGCAGCCCAATGGGCTAACGCATGCCGGCGTTGGCCCCGGCGGGCAGCACTGGCACACTAATTTTCTGGCCTACGGCCCGGAGTTGATGTCGCCCGCTGACCGGACCGAGCTGCTGCGGCGGTCGCTGGGCTGGCTGAGCTGGCTGGGGAGTTCAACCGTTGAGGCGGCGGTGGGTGATCTGGTAAACGGCGCAACCGTGGTGTACACGGCCACTCTCACCAACGATGGCCGGGAAAACCTGCCCACAGCCGCGTTTACCGCTACCTTCCCGGCCACGCTGACGCCGGTCGGCGCATCGCCGGAACTGAGTTTTGATGGCAGCGACTACAGTTGGCAGGGGCCGCTGGCGGTAGGCGCCAGCCGGGTGTTAACCTACGCCGCGCAGATCAATCAGCCGGTGGCGGTGGGGCAGGTGATCAGCCAGACCAGTTGGCTGGGCTATCCGGCTCACAACATTATTTTTGATCGGGTAACGGGGCTGGCGGCCACCCCCAACTGGCGCAGCTCGTGGCTGGGGGTTAGCCCCAGCCAAAATGTGCAGCCAAATGATGTGCTCACCTACAGCCTGGTACTGCGCAATAGCGGCTTCACCGATGCCGCCGCGGTGACCGCCACCAACACCCTGCCAGCCGCGCTTGATTTACTGGGGATTGATCCCGCCCCCGGCACGGTGACCAGCAGCGGCAACAGCATCACCTGGACCGCGGCCGTGGCTCGCGGTGAGTCGATGACGCTTACCTATCGCGCCGCGGTCAGCAACACCGGCGGGTTTATCATCAACAATGTGGCTTATGTAAAAGATGAGTTCAACCCAACGGTGATGCTGTCGGCCAGCGCGGTAATCAAAACCACCCCGATTTACCTGCCGGTCATCACCAAAAACAGCCAGCAGTAGGTCTCGCTTGTCGCGGGACTGGCGGGCTGCAAGCCCACCCTACGACGGAGTTCTCCTTTATAACCTGAGTTCGGGAATTCTGTAAAACGTCATTCTGAACGACCGAAGAGAGTGACACTTGCGCCTGCGCGCAGTGCAGGTGAGAGTCCCCTTTTTAGGCTAATTTTGCCGGCAAAAGCCAAGATTCTTCGTCACTACGCTCCTCAGAATGACGGTTGTGATTAATTTCCGAACTCAGGTTTATAGGATCATCAGCGGGATAGACTATCGCTGCGAGTGAAAGGGGGCGGCAGTTAGCGCTGGGGTTGAAGGTACTGCTGTTTAATCTCCTGCAGGGTCGCGGCAACCTGCTCGTACTCGGTTTCAATTGCGGCCAGTTGGGCCGTGGCTTTGCTTAAATCGCCGGCTTTGGCCCGGCTCTCCAGCTCTTCACACAGGCTGGCCAGCCGGTAAGCGGCAATTTGCCCGGCATTGGGCTTGAGGGTATGCGCTTCGCGGTGCACACTTTCCGCATCGCCGGCGACCACGGCCCGGCGCAATTTACCAATTGCTGCGGGCGCATATCTGAGGAACATCTCTACAAACTGAAGCATAATTTCCCGGCTGCCATCGCCCAACGACTCGCTGAATTCTTTGAAAGCCGTCAGATCAACCGGGTGAGGCTCGGTTGTTGATACCGGCCGGGCCAGCAACGGTGTCGGCGGCTCAACGGAGATATCGGCCATTTTCTGGCAGTCGTCGAGCGCGCGCTGCAATTCTTCTAACCGAACCGGTTTGCTAACGTAATTATTCATACCGGCTTCGAGACACTGTTCACGGTCGCTGGCCATCGCATTGGCGGTCATGGCCACAATTTGAGGCTGGCGGTCAAAAGGCCACTGCTGCCGAATAATGCGCGTGGTTTCCAGGCCATCCATTTCTGGCATCTGCACATCCATCAAAATAACATCGTAGGGCTGGCGCATAAGCGCCTCCAGCACCTCAAGGCCGTTAGCTACAACATCGGCGTGGTAGCCTATTTTTTCAAGCAGGCGCACCGCCACTTTTTGATTGATGGCGTTATCTTCTGCCAGCAAAATTTTGAGCGGATGAATTGGCCGGGGCGCGGACTCTTTTGGGGTGGGAGCGGTCTGCGCCGGCTGGCCGGAAATAATCAACGACAGCACCTGGTGCAACTGCGCCGGTTTGATGGGTTTGGTGAGCAAAGCATTAAAGTGACCGGCGGGAAAATCCCCTTCGCGTTTGCCCAACCCGGTCAACAAAATCAGCGGCAGGGCCGCGGTTTGTGGCCGCGAACGAATTTTGGCTGCCAGAGTCGCGCCGTCCATTTCGGGCATTCCGTAATCCACAATGGCCAGATCAAACGGTTTTTCAACAGCCAGCAGTTCGAGCGCCTGCGGGCCGTTTTCGGCAACAACAACCTGCATGCCCCACGTGCCGGTTTGCCGGCTCAGAATGGTGCGCGCGGTTGGATTATCGTCAACAATCAACACCCGCTGGCCGGCCAGGTTTGGCTGGGGTGACTTTAGATAAAGCTGCGGCTGATCGGCCACCGCTCCGGCCAGAATGGTGACATAAAATATTGAACCTTGCCCCGGCTGGCTTTCAACCCACATGGTGCCGCCCATTAGCTCGCTGAGCCGGCGGCTGATGGCCAGCCCCAGACCGGTGCCGCCATAGCGCCGGGTGGTAGAGGCATCAACCTGGCTGAAAGAACGAAACAGACGGTCAAGTTTATCCGGCGGAATGCCGATGCCCGTATCGCGGACGGAAAATTCCAGCAGGTAATTATTCTCCACCAAAGGCTGGCCGCTAACCGACAGCACAATTTCACCGGCCTCGGTAAATTTTACAGCGTTGTTGAGCAGATTGACCAAAATTTGTCGCAGCCGGGTCACATCGCCCATATAGGCCGGTACAAGGCCATCTTCAATTAAATAGCTGATCTCCAACCGTTTTTCAGCCGCTGCGGCGGCAATCAAATCAAGTGAGTCTTCAATGCAGTCCCGCAAATTAAAGGGCTGCTTTTCCAGCTCAAGTTTGTTGGCCTCTATTTTTGAAAAATCGAGAATATCGTTAATGATGGCCAGCAGCGTATCACCGCTGGTGCGAATAGTCTCCACAAAATCGTGCTGCTCGGAGGTAAGCGTTGTATCGAGCAGCAGGCCGGTCATACCGATGACCGCGTTCATGGGGGTGCGGATTTCGTGGCTCATATTGGCCAAAAATTCACTTTTGGCCTGGGTGGCGGCTTCGGCGGCCTCTTTGGCCTGGCGCAGTTCAAGCTCAATTCGTTTTCGCTCGTCAATCTGGGTTTCGAGCTCGGTGGCGTAGCGGCGCAGCTCGCGGTACAGGCGGGCGTTCTTTATGGCCAGGCCGGCCTGGTCGGCAAAGGCGCGCAAGCGGTTGGCCTCAACCTGAGAAAACGCATTCGGTGTGGCGCTGTCTAAATTTAAAACGCCGATAAACTGGCCTTCCAGGCTGATGGGCGCGGCCGCATTTGACCGAATCCAGTCCGTTGCCGGCGAGGTAACCCAGTGCGGGTCTGCCCGGGTATCGGGGATTACCAGCGGCCGGCCAGTTTCCTTCATTTTTTTCAGGTTGCGAACATCTTCAATCCTGAACCGTATTTTTTCAATTTCATCCGCAACCCCCACGGCCCGGTAACCCCGATGCCGGACAACGCGGGCCACGCCATCTTCAACCAGCATCACGTTGACCACATCGGCCTGCACCACCCGGTCAACGTTCTCTAAAACCCGGTCGAGCAGTTCATCAAAATCAAGCGTGGTGATCAGCGCCGCGGCCGTGGTTTGCAGCGACTCGGCCAAAATGCGCTGTTCATATTCGGCTTTTTCCGCCTGCCGCAATTCAGAAATATTGCGAACAATGGCCATCACCTCCCGTTCCGGCAGGGGCAGCAGCCGCGCCTCAAAATCTTTTTGCTCCCCGGCTATCTCCAGCGAATATTGCACCGAAACCGGCCGTCCCCTCTCAACTACCTGCTGAACGGCCTCAGTGATCAACCGCCCCGTTTTTGACGGCAGCGCCTCAAGCAATGATTTGCCCAAAAACTCGGCGGGCGTCCCGTACAGGTCTTCGGCCGGGCCGCGATAATCCAAAATGACGCCGTTAACATCCATTTTAAAATAAAGATCGGGAAAGGCTTCAACTATGCTTTGCAGTTCCAGAGCGCTCTGGCGCTGGGCCAGATACAGCCGCGCGTTCTGAATGATGATCGCTGCATAGTTGGCGGTAGCCATCATCAAATCAACATCGTGCGGGGTAAAATCACGCTGATCCGGCCGGTTGATGGCGGTAATGGTGCCCAAAATCATGTCACGGTGGCGCAGCGGCACCACAATAATCGAGCCGCAGTTGGTAGCGGCCCGGCGCTGCTGAACTTCGGGGCTTTCGCGGGGGTCCGGCCCGTATTTTGACGACAGCGCCGGCCGCAAATTGCGCAGCGCCCAGCCGCTCAAACCGTGCCACAACTCATCAAACGGAACCGTGGTCACAATCTTAGCCCGGCCCGGCCCGCCTTTGATAAAATGGTCAATGGTTTGCTGTTCAAAATCAAAGACGATCAGCGCCACGCGGTCAGCCGGCAGAACCTCGGCGATTTTGTTAACCACTGCCTGCAACATTTGCGGCAGAGCTTCAATGGTCCACAGCGCGTCACTCAGTTGGTACAGGGCCTGCACCCCGCTCAGTGCATGGTCAATTTCGGCAGTTTGGTGAGTTACTTTCCGGTTCAACTGATCCTGTTTTAAGCCCAGCCAGTAGCCCAACAGCCCCAAAATAGCTGGAGCAGTATCAATAATCCACAACAAAGGGTCCGTCAGGTGAACCTGATTCACAGCGGCAAAATTCAGGGCGACGCCGTGTTGCTTCAGCGCAACCAGCGTGCCAACTAACGGAAATATGCAGCCAGACAAAACGCCGACCAGCGTGTATCGAGCCGTGTAGGCTTTTAAGAACTTTTCGTCCACCGGGGAATGTTTCCTCTTGGCCTGGTGTACTAACAGCGAAACTCAACTTTTACTATTGTGACACAAAATTGCAATAATCGCTATTTATCAATTTGCCTTATTTTATGGTGTAGACAACTAAAATTCAAGTCCCTTTGAGTACCATTAGATTCAGCAGCCGGTGATGCTTGTGCTATAATGGGGCCATGAACACCATCCGCATTGGCTTAAACGCCCACTTGCTCTCGCTCAGTCAATCTTACCGGGGCGCCGGGATCAGTTGGTACATTGTCAACTTGCTCAAAAATCTGGGCCGGATGTCGCCGCCCGGCTTTGACTACACCGCCTTTTTGGCCGACCGGGCGTTTGCCGGCCAGGCTGACGGCCTTTCGCTGCAATTTAGCCGGTTACCCACCCAACGGCCGGTAGTGCGTATTTTTTGGGAGCAATTCATCCAGCCGCTGGCTTTACGCCGGGCCGGGATTGATTTGCTGCACGCGCTGGCGTTTGTGGCCCCGGCGGCCAGCCCCTGCCCCTACGTGGTTACCGTGTACGATCTGAGCTTCATTCGCTACCCGGAGGCGTTCCGGCCGTTTAACCGCTGGTATTTGCGCTACTTTACGGGCCGCACCGTTCAACGAGCGCGGGCCGTAATTGCCATTTCAGAAAGCACCCGGCAGGATGTGATCAATTTTTTGGGCGTGCCGCCGGAGCGAGTCCACACCATTTACTGCGGCAGCGACGCGGCTTTTCAGCCGCTGCCCCTGGCTCAAATCGATGCCTTTAAAGCCGCCCAAAATTTGCCGGCCGATTTTGTACTGTTTTTGGGCACGCTGGAGCCGCGCAAAAACATCGAGGGCTTAATCCGGGCCTACGCCCTGTGGCGCAAGCAGCAGCCATCCGCACCGCCTTTGATAATTGCCGGCGGACAGGGCTGGTATTATCAGCACATTTTCAACCTGGTCAAAGAACTCAACCTGACGGATACCATACGCTTTCCCGGCTATGTACCGCAAGAATCGCTGCCGCTGTGGTATAATGCGGCCTCACTCTTTGTGTACCCTTCTCATTTTGAGGGATTTGGCCTGCCGGTGTTAGAGGCAATGGCCTGCGGCACGCCGGTCATTACCAGCACCGCCGCCTCGCTACCGGAAGTAGCCGGAAATGCCGCCCGGCTGATAGACCCCGGCGACGCACCGGATTTGGCCGCAGCGATGGCTCAGGTTTACAACCAGCCGGAACTGCGACAGCACATGACGGCGGCCGGACTGGCTCGCGCCGCCCAGTTTAGCTGGCAAGCCACCGCTCAAAATACGGTTGCGATTTATCAGAAAGTCACAGCCAATGAAACGCCTTGAAATTCTATTTACCAACCAGCGGGTCGCGTTTACCGTGTGGGTGCTGGTTGATATTCTGTTAATAAATATTGCCGGGGTGCTGGCCTACTGGGTGCGCTACGATCTGCAACTGTTCCGCGCCGTAGACCCGGCTTTTGACAACCCCTACTACGTTTATCTGCCGTTTGTGGCGTTGTTTACCCTGCTGCTGATTGTAGTTTACCGCCAGCACGGGGTTTACCGCCTGCGTCGCCACGTTTCCTGGATTGACGAAGTGTACGGCATCATCCAGGGCACCGCCACCGGCACCATCATCACCATTGTGTTTATCTTTTTATACCGGCCGGCCTTTTACTCTCGGATTATTTTTATCTACGCCGGCATCATCGCGGTGGTGTTGCTGGCGTTGAGCCGGCTGTTCAAAGTGGCCCTGCTGCGCAACATGCGGCGGCAGGGCATCGGCGTAAACCGGGTACTGGTGGTGGGCGCCGGCGAGGTGGCCCGCACCATTTTGCGCGTGGCCGTGGCCAACCCGGAATACGGTTTTCAGATTCTGGGCTTTCTGGATGATCACCCGGCCAAAGGCGAAACCGACATTGGCCGGTTCAAGGCGCTGGGCAAGGTAGATAACCTGCCGGAAGTCATCGAGCAGAAAAATATAGACGAGGTGATTGTGACCCTGCCGTGGCAATATCACCGCCGGATTATGTCGATTATGAACATTTGCGAGCGGCATGGGGTGCGCGCCCGGATTGTGCCCGACATTTTTCAAATGCGCATCAGCCACATGCATATCGAGGAGTTTGGCGGCGTGCCGATGATCGGCATCCGCGAAACCGGCATTGGCGGGCTGGGTCAGTTTGTCAAACGCAGCATCGATGTGGTGGTATCCAGTTTGGTGCTGGTGTTTTTCTCGCCGATTATGGGGTTGGTGGCGCTGATGATCAAACTGGAGTCGCCGGGGCCGGTATTGTTTGAACAGGAGCGTGTGGGCAAAAACGGCAAGCTGTTCACCCTGTACAAATTCCGCTCAATGGTGGAAGGGGCCGATGCCCAAAAATCGCAACTGGCCGCGCTCAACGAGGCCGACGGGCCGCTGTTTAAAATTAAAAACGACCCGCGTTTAACCCGGCTGGGCAAATGGATGCGCCGGCTGAGCATCGACGAACTGCCGCAGCTTTACAACGTGCTCAACGGCGATATGAGCCTGATTGGCCCGCGCCCGCCCATCCCCGCAGAAGTGGAGCAATACCAGGAATGGCACAAGCGCCGGCTGGAAATTGCGCCCGGCCTGACCGGGCTGTCGCAGGTGAGCGGGCGGTCGTCGCTCACATTTGACGAAACCGCCCTGCTGGATATTTACTACATTGAAAACTGGTCGCCAGCGCTGGATACCAAAATACTGCTGCAAACCATTCCCCGCGTAATTTTTGGCAACGGCGCGTATTAAAACTCGTCGCTTTCCGGCGGAGCCAGATCGGGCGGCGTGCTGGCCGGCGTTTGCGGCTGGGCGGGAGCGCCGCCGTTACTTTCCATATACAGCCGGTGGTCAAGCTGGTACAGCAGCAGTTCGGCGCGATAGCTCAACTCCGCGCCGGTGTTCACCCGCTCGCGCATCACCTTCATGGCCAGCACGCCCAGCGCGCCCAGCACCAGCAGCATCCCCCCGCTGCTCACACAGCACCCCAGGCTGTTAACCAGCACGTCTTCCAAAATAATCGAGTTAATCCCAAAGCCCACCAGGGCCAAAAACACGCCCAATATGGCAATCACCGATAGCGCCCGGTCGCGGCTAACATCGCCGGTGATGGCCCGCGGCACCTCCTCGGTGAACTGGCCTTTGAGCAGCGCCCGCGCCTCGGCCCGCAGTTCGTTGAATTGGGCGTTATATTCGGCGTAGCGCACATCCGGCGGCAACGCTTTGACCATCGCCGCAAAATCGGCCACGGATTTTCTAATTCGTTTAAGCTGACTCAATTCGTCAGGGGTGTACGTTGTCATTTGTTAATATCCTCTGGCTGCAAAACTATCGACGGATTATAGCCGCCCCGGATTGATGCGCAAAATCTGGCCCCATCATCTTTCTTGAAGTGGATTGACCACCGTGCTATAATAGCCCGGTTTGCTCAGGAAAAGGACTTATGACTCTATTCTCGTTTGAACTACTGCACCAGGATTCCCAAACCAGCGCCCGCGCCGGCGTCATCCACACCCCCCACGGCGACATCCCGACGCCGGTCTTTGCCCCGGTTGGCACCCAGGCCACCGTTAAAACGCTCACCCCGGTTGATCTGCGCGAGCTGCGAGCCACGCTGATTTTGGCCAACACTTACCACCTGTATCTGCGCCCCGGCGCGGAACTCATTGCCGATTTTGGCGGGCTGCACCAGTTTATGCAGTGGGATGGCCCCATCCTTACCGACTCCGGCGGGTTTCAGGTATTCAGCCTGTCCGGCCTGCGAGACATCGATGACACCGGCGTCACCTTCCGCTCGCACATCGACGGCTCCAAACACCGCTTCACCCCGGAGCGAGTCATCGAAATTGAAGAGCAGTTGGGGGCCGACATCATTATGGCCTTTGACGAATGCCCGCCGCCCGGCGATTACGATTACAACGTGCAGGCGCTCGCTCGCACCCATCGCTGGGCCGAGCGCTGCAAAGCCGCCCAACGCCGCCCCGATCAGGCGCTCTACGGCATTGTGCAGGGCGGCATCTTCCCCGAGCTGCGCGTGCAGAGCGCCGAATTTCTCGGCGCGCTTGATTTTCCGGGTTACAGCATTGGCGGCCTGAGCGTGGGCGAAACCAAAGCCCAAATGCACGCCATTTTAGAAGTGCTGCACCCGGTACTGCCGGCCCACAAGCCGCGCTATTTGATGGGTGTGGGCAGCCCGGAAGATTTGTTTGAGTGCGTGGCGCGCGGCGTAGACCAGTTTGACTGCGTACTGCCCACCCGCATCGCTCGCAACGGGGCGGTATTTACCCACCAGGGGCGCATTAACCTGCGCAACGCCCGCTTTGCTACAGACAAAGCCCCCATCGAGCCGGACTGCCAGTGTTACACCTGCCGCACCTTCAGCCTGGCCTATTTGCGGCATCTGGTTATTGCCAAAGAAACACTGGCCCTGCGGCTGGCAACGATTCACAACCTTCATTTTATGCTTGAAACCATGCGCCGCATCCGGCAATCTATTTTTGATGGCACGTTTGCCCAATACCGGCAGGATTTTCTGGCCAACTACCGCGCCGTCCCGGAACACAAGCGCGGCCAACGTAATTTATCGTAAAGGAAACATCTTTATGGACTTACTACAGGCTTTAATTTTGGGCATTGTTCAGGGCGCCACGGAGTACATCCCGGTCTCCAGTTCGGCGCATTTGGTACTGGTGCCGTGGCTGCTGGGCTGGCCGCGAGCCACGTTTGAGTACGAGGTGCTGGTGCAATTGGGCACGCTGGTCGGCGTGTTTGTTTTTTTCTGGAGCGATATTGTGGCCATTGTCCAGGCGGTGCTCGTGGGGTTGGTACAGCGCCGACCGCTGGGCACTTTTGAAGCCAAACTCGGCTGGCTGGTAGTGGTCAGCACTATTCCGGCGGTGGTATTGGGATTGCTGTTCAAGGATTATTTTGAGGCCGCTTTTGCCGCACCGGTGCTTGTGGGCGGGCTGCTCATTTTAACCGCGCTGCTGCTGATTGTGGCCGAACGATTTGGCTCGCGCCTGCGCCAGTTGGACAAACTGGGCTGGCTCGATGCCGTGATCATTGGGTTTTGGCAGGCGGCGGCCATTTTGCCCGGCATCAGCCGCTCCGGGGCTACCATCAGCGGCGCGGTGCTCAAAGGTTTTGACCGCACCTCGGCGGCCCGCTTCAGCTTTTTAATGTCTATTCCGGTAATGCTGGGCGCGGGCGGCGTGGCCGCGCTCGATCTGGTGAAAGGCGGCACATTGGCGGCGCAGCTCCCTTCGATTACCATTGGTTTTATCGCCGCAGCGATTTCCGGCTATCTGTGTATCAAGTGGCTGCTGGGTTACTTGCAGCGACACTCGCTGTATGTTTTTGCGGCATATTGCGCCGGTTTGAGCATTCTGACCATCCTCATCGCGTTGCTGCGCAATGGATAAAACAAAAAGTGAGCGGGCACGCGGAGCGGCAAAGCCACTCCGCGTGCCCGCTCACAGAAGCCAATGGGGTGCGATCCCCATCGTCCAACTGCTTCTGTTGCTGCTGCTGGCCGGGTGCAGTACCAGAGCCACTGCTACCCCGCCGGCGCCGATTTTTCTGACCGCGGCCGGCTCCACCAGCGCCGGCCTGTTGCTGGCCGATCTGGCCGCAGCTTACAGCCAGCAGCAGCCTCACATCAACATCGAGGTGCAGGGTGGCGGCTCGGCGTTGGGGCGGCAGTGGGTTGAGTCCGGTCGCGTCGATGTGGGGCTGGTTTCCGGGCCGGCCGAGGAACCCGGCAGCAAGCTGCGGCGCATCCCCCTGGCCCGAGACGCGGTAGCCATTATCACCCATCCCCAAAACCCCATTGCCGGCCTGTCGCTGGTTGAACTTCGCCGAATTTTTGGCGGGCGGCTGCTCAACTGGCAGGATGTGGCCGGGCCAAATCTGGAAATTCAAGTGGTCAGCCGCGAGGATGGTTCCGGCACGCGCGCCGCGTTTGAAGCAGCGGTGATGGCCGGGCAAACGGTTACGCCCAACGCGATTGTGCTGCCCAACAGCCAATCGGTCATCGATTTTGTGGCGCAGCAACCCAACGCCGTCGGCTACGTGTCGCTGCCATTTACGGACGGGGCGGGGGTGCATCTGGTACCCATTGAGGGGGTACTGCCCAGCCTGACCAGCCTCAACGATACCAGCTACCCCATCAGCCAGGAATTGGCGCTGCTGGTAGCCACGCCGGAGTCGGCGGCGGTGCGCCAGTTTATCGCCTTTGTGCAAAGCCCGGCCGCCCGGCAGATCATTTCCCGGCAGTGGGGGCAGGTGCGCTGATCACAACCACGGATTGCCGGCCCGCTCGCGGCCAATAGTGGTCACCGGCCCGTGGCCGGAGCAAACCACCGTGTCGTCGGGCAGGGTCATCAGCTTTTCGGTGATGCTCTCCATCAGCGTTTCGTAATCGCCGCCGGGCAAATCGGTGCGGCCGATGCCGCCGGCAAACAGCACATCGCCATCAAAAACAATGCCCTGGCTGCGCTCGTAAAAACTGACGTGGCCGGGGGTGTGGCCGGGAGTAAACAGCACCTCAAACGTGTGGCGGCCAAAGACGATGGTGTCGCCTTCGGCCAGTTTAATGTCCGGCTCGGGGCTGGCCGGCGCGGCAACCCCAAAAAAACCGGCCCCGCCGCGCTGGCGCAGCAGCGGCAAATCGAGCGGGTGCAGCGCCAGCGGCGCGCCGGTGGCCCGGACAACATCGGCGTTGGCCATAATGTGGTCAAAATGAGCGTGCGTGTTCAGCACGTATTTAATGGTTAATCCGGCGGCTTTCACCTCGGCCAGCACGCGCTCAGCCTCGTCGCCGGGGTCAATCACTACCCCCTCGCCGGTTTCTTTACAGCCGACCATGTAACAATTGGTTTGAATGACGCCCAGGGGCAGTTGTTTGACAATCACCGGCTCTCTCCGTTTCAGGCCTAAATACCTATTGTATTAGACAGGCTCATAATGCTATGTTATTATTGCGTTGTTTATTGGCAGTTCATTAAAAAAGGCAAAATTCTGAAATTGCACCGGTCGCCGCTGCAAGGTTAGGATTTTGCCTTTTTTGGTTGAGCGTTTAGTTTACCACAAGCTGTTGTCGTTGATAAAAATGAAGCGCATCCGTATGCCGCATTATCAATTTATTTTATTCGATCTCGATGAAACCCTTTACCCCAGCGAATCCGGGCTGATGGACGTTATCGGCGAGCGGATTTTGCAGTACATGATTCACAAAGTGGGCATCCCCGCCGATGACGCGCCGAGCAAAAGACGGCTCTATTTTCAAAAATACGGCACGTCGCTGCGCGGGCTGATTGAGGATTTCCGCATCGACCCGGCTGATTTTATGCAATTTGTCCACGATGTAAACCCGGCCGATTTCTTTGGGGCCAGTCCTCCGCTGGATCACATGCTGGCCGGACTGCCGCTGCGCAAAATTGTGTTCACCAATTCAGATGTGGCTCACTCGGAACGCGTGTTGAACACGCTGCAAGTGCGGCCCCACTTTGAAATGATCATCGACGCTCACACCGTCAATTTTAAAACCAAGCCCGATCCGCTGGCTTACCACCGCGCTCTGGAATTGCTGGAGGTTGACGGTTTTGGCTGCATTATGGTTGATGACAAAGCACGCAACCTGATTCCGGCCAAAGATTTGGGGATGACCACCATTTTGGTGGGCAGCAACGGCGTCTCATCGGCGGTTGATTTTAGCGTGCCTACTATTTTCCACGTTGAAGGTATTATCCGCCAGCTACTCCCCATCGAGAGGTAATCTCCTGAAACACATTGCTGAAACCACTTTTCACGTTCGCTACGCCGAAACGGATAAAATGGGTATTGTTCACCACGCCGCCTACGTGGTTTGGCTGGAAGAAGGGCGCAGCCAGTGGCTGCGAACCAACGGCAGTTCCTACGCCAATTTTGAGGCCGATGGCGTATCGCTGGCGGTGTCTGAATTGCAGGTGCGCTACGGCCAGCCGGCCATTTACGACCAGTTGGTGACCGTGCGCTGCTGGATTAAGGAGGTAAAAAGCCGGCAAATCACCTTTGGCTACGAAATTGTCGATGCCGCCACGGGCGGGATGCTGGTACAGGCCCACACCAAACACATTTGCGTTGATCGCGCCGGCAAAGTGGCCATCATTCCTCAAAAATGGCGCGATTTTATGAGCCGGTAAACCATCAACCCCGCCGAGCGGGGTTTTATTTTGAAAAAAATGCCCCCTCCCCCAACCCACCTGTGCCCCGCAGGGGTATCCCCCGCAAGCGGGGGAGGGGAGACTGGGAAATTGACACCGTTTCCTTAATTTCCCCCTTCCCAAAGAGAAGGGGGGCAGGGCGGATGGGGTGAATAGTTATCAACTTTGTGCTAAAGTTAGTTTCCAAACGCTCTCTGCGAAAATTACCGAAAGGACTCACCTTCGATGGAACAACTCCAACCAGCCCACGGCCTGACCGCCACCCAACTGGCCGAAATTCGGCAGTTGGCCGATACCTGCAACAGTTTTGAAGGGCTAACCATGAAGCTCAACTGGAGCACGCTGGGCAACCGCCCCACCAACGAACTGAACGACTTTCTCTACTACATCGATGGCCGGCTGGTGGGCTACCTGGCCCTGTATATTTTTAACAGCCGCGAAGCCGAAGTGAGCGCTATGACTCACCCCGACTTGCGGCGGCGGGGCATTTTTGCGCAACTGTTGGCGGCCGCCCGCGCCGAAGTCGTCCGGCGCGGCATCCCCGACCTGCTCTTTTTCTGCGAGCGCAAAGCGCGGGCCGGCACTGCCGCGCTCAGAGCCATTGGCGGCGTTTACGAATTTTCGGAATACCGCATGGATTTGCGCCATCCCGGCCCGGTGGTGCCAACCCCGGCCAATCTGGAACTCCGGCCCGCCCGCGCCGAGGACATCCCACTGATCGCCGAGCTTGACCTGCTCTGCTTCGGCATTCCCCCTGAGCTGACCACCGCCCGCATGCAGAAAGAAATTTCTGACGGCAGCCGCAAACAGGGCTGGATAGCCACCATCGGCGGCGAGCCAATTGGCAAAATCCACGCGATTAACTCCGGCAACGACATTTACATTGGGGCGTTTGCCGTGTTGCCCCAGTTTCGGGGACGGGGCTACGGCAAAACCATCCTGTCGCGCACCGTGGCCGGGCTGGTGGCGCAGGGCCGGCGCAACATATCGCTGGAGGTTGCCACCGACAACGAAAACGCGCTGGGATTGTATCAAACCTGCGGTTTTGAAACCACCACCGCCTTTGATTACTACCGTCTATCGGCGGCAGGCAATTAGTCCTAGCCGATAATGTGACGCAGAAAATCTGTGGTACAATGAGGGGCAAATCAATTCTCTCTCTTATTAATAGTTATGCTCAACAAACACGTCGTCTGCTCCAAACCAATCCATCGGCTCAAAAATCTGATCAACAACATTCTGCTGTTTGGGCTGGCATTTGCCGCCACGTTGCTGCCGGCGCGCGCCCAGGAACCCGTCATCCATTTTGACCACCTGACTCTGGATAACGGCCTGTCTGACAACACGGTTTATGCCATTGTGCAGGACCAAACCGGCTTTATGTGGTTTGGCACGCAAAACGGGCTGAACAAGTACGACGGCTACCGCTTTACGGTTTACCGCAGCGATCCGTTCAATCCCAACACCGTTTCCAACGACAACGCCGGCAACATTTACATTGACCACGATGGCTACATCTGGATTGGCACCTGGGGCGGCGGCGTCGACCGGTTGGACCCGCGCACGGGTCAATTTAAAAATTACACCACCATCCCCAACGATCCCAACAGCCTCAATTACGACCGGGTGCAGACCATTTTTCAGGATTCGCGCGGCACCATCTGGATTGGCACAGCCGGCGGCGGCCTCAACAAACTCGATCCCAAAACCGACACCTTTACTCACTACCTGCCCAACCCCAACAACCCCTTCAGCATCAGCAACGACCGCATCTGGCGCATCGACGAGGACCGCGAGGGCTATCTGTGGATTGCCACCACCGACGGCCTCAATAAATTTGACCCGGATACCGACAAATTTACCCACTATTTTCACGATCCCGCCGACCCCGCCAGCCTGAGCCACAGCCTTATCCGCACCCTGCACATTGACCGCGCCGGGGTGCTGTGGGTTGGCACGGAAAAGGGGCTGAACCGCTTCAATGCCGACACCGGCACATTTACCGCCTACTTTCGCCAGGTTGACAACCCCACCAGCCTGAGCGATGACATTATCAACGCCATCCTGGAAGACAGCCACGGCCGCTTTTGGGTGGGCACACGCAGCGGCGGCCTCAATTTAATGGACCGCGCCACGGGCACATTTACCCACTTTGTAAACGACCCGCTCAATTCCAGCAGCCTGGCCTACAACGATATTCGCTATATTTTTGAAGACAACGGCGGCGTACTGTGGATTGGCACCCGCGGCGGCGGCGTCGACAAACTGGTGCCCACCTCCGGCCAGTTTATCCACTACGCCGGCATTCCCGGCCATCCCAGCACCATTGCCAACAACGAGGTTCGGGCCATTTATCAGGATGATGACGGCTCGCTCTGGCTGGGCAACAAAGGCGGCGGGCTAACCATTTACAATTCCGCCACCGGCCAGTACACCAGCTTTGCCCACAACCCGGACAACCCCAACAGCCTCAGCAGCGACGACATCTACGCCATTTACAAAGACAGCGCCGGTATCTTTTGGTTGGGTACAGCCGGCGGCGGCCTCAACAGCTACAACCCCGCCGAGAGTCAGTTTACCCGCTACCCCTTTGACACCGGCGACTCAACCGGCCTCAGCAGCACCGATGTTAATGTGATTTTTGAAGACCGCGACGGGTATCTGTGGATTGGCACCAAAGGCGGCGGATTGGATCGCTTTGACCGCGCCACACAAACCTTTACCGCCTACCAAAACGATCCCGCCAACCCCGCCAGTTTGGCCAATAACGATGTGTACGCCATTTACCAGGACCCGGCCGGCCAACTGTGGATTGGTACTTACGGCGGCGGGCTGAATAAATTTGACCCCGTCACCGAACAATTTGTGCGTTTTCAGTACAACCCGGAAAACCTCACCAGCCTCAGCGACAACAACATCTATCACATTTATCAATCCGCGCCAGACGCTATGTGGCTGGCCACCGCCAATGGCGGGCTGAACAAATTTGATCCCCAAACCGGTCACGCTGTCAGTTACACCCAGGCCGATGGGCTGGCCTCTGATGTGGTCTACAGCATCCTCAACGATGACGCCGGTAATCTGTGGCTCAGCACCAGCAAAGGGCTAACCAAATTTGTCCCCGCTGAAAACCGCTTTGTGAACTACGGCATCACCGATGGTTTGCAGCGAGTGATGTACCGCGAAGATTCGGCGTTTAAAGGGCGGGATGGCGCGCTCTATTTTGGCGGCATCAACGGCCTGACCAAATTCTACCCCGATAAAATCGGCGAAAATATGCACGTTCCGCCGGTGGTGATCACCGGATTGAGCCTGTTTAATCAGCCGCTCAATCTGGACGCGCCGCCGGAGTCAACCCGCGATATTCAACTTTCTTATCAGGATGATGTGCTCTCGTTTGATTTTGCCGCGCTGGACTACGTGGCCCCGGAAAAAAACCAGTACGCCTACATGCTCGAAGGCTTTGACCACGACTGGAACTACGCCGGTCCGCGCACCTTTGCCACCTACACCAACCTTGATCCCGGCGACTACACTTTTAAAGTGAAAGGGGCAAACAACGCCGGCGTCTGGAATGATGACGGCATCTCCGTTTCGCTGGTGATTACCCCGCCGTTTTGGGAAACGTGGTGGTTCAGAACGCTGGCTGTGGCCGGGCTGCTGGCGATTGGCTTTGTAACGTATAAACTGCGCGTCCGGGTCATCGAACATCAGCGCAACCTGCTAAAAAAGAAAGTGGCCGAACGCACCGCCGCCCTGCTGCAAGCCAACCAGCACCTGCAAGAAGTCACCAATCGGTTGCAGGATGAGCTGGCTCTGGCCAAAAAAATACAGCAGGGGTTGCTGCCTCCGGCCCGGCCCCGCTGGTCACACCCGGAAGTGGTTTGCTTCAGCAAACCCGCCCGCGAAGTCGGCGGCGATTTTTACGATTACTACGCGGTCGCCAGCGAGCCGGGCGGCCCGCCCGAACATTTCGCCGTGATTGTGGGCGATGTTTCCGGCAAAGGGATGCCGGCCGCCCTGTTGATGGCCGTCAGTTTGGGGTCGCTGCAATCCATTGTGGCTCAGTCGCCCAAAAAAGAAGAACTGCTCTTCCGGCTCGACAGCACGCTGAAACCGTACACTCAAACCACCAACCAAAACTGCGCCCTGTGCTACACCGAGTATAACAACGGTTCGCTCAGTGTAATCAATGCCGGCGGCGTGCCGCCTTTTGTCCGCTCGGGCAACGGCCAAACGCGCTGGCTCGATGCCATTGGCCTGCCGTTGGGCGTTATTCTGGAGCGCAAACCCAACTACCGCGAAGCCACCGTCAACGTTGCCGTCAATCCCGGCGATATGGTGGTTTTGGTGAGTGATGGGGTAATTGAAGCGATGGATGAAACCGGCGAAATGTATGGTTTTGAGCGGCTGGAACAGGCCATCGCGGCCGGGCCGCAACAAAGCGCCGCCGATATGCTGAACCATCTCAAAGAAACCGTACATAATTTTCTCGGCCCGGTTGACGCCGCCGACGACCTGACCATTGTGGTGGTAAAAGTTTAAAAAAAAGCGGCCTCGACGAAATATCGAGGCCGCTTTTTGCGTTCTTCGGGATTAACCTCAGGCCGGCAAAGGCGCCGCCGAAGGCGGAATCATATGCGGCGGTGAGTCCTCTGACGAGGCCGGGTTTTCTTTGGCCGGAATACCCCCGGCCGACGGGGTTTCGTGCGGGGGTTCATTTAACCCTTCCACCAGCGCCCTGAATTCTTCGGCATCCAGCGTTTCCACATCCATCAGCCGGTGGGCCACCAAATGCATCAAATCGATATTATCTTTCAGAATTTGCAGCGCCCGCTGATGCGCTTCATCCACCAGTTTACGCACTTCAAAGTCGATCAGTTCGGCCACTTCTTCGCTGTAGTTGCGCTGTTCGCTGAGCTGCCGGCCCAAAAAGATCAGCTCTTCTTTATCGCCAAACGTTAGCGGCCCCAGTTTTTTGCTCATACCGTACTGGGTGACCATCGCCCGGGCAATGCGAGTAATGGTTTCCAGATCGCCGCTGGCGCCGGTGGTTACGTTGGGGAAGATGATTTCCTCGGCGGCCCGGCCGCCCATTGTTACAGCCAGCCGCGCTTTAAATTCCGACTCGCTGATCAGTGTAGCGTCGTCTTCCGGCAAAAAGAGCGTAAAGCCGCCGGCCGTGCCGCGCGCCACAATGCTCACTTTGTGAACCGGGTCGGCCTCTTTAATCATGTAGGCCACCAGCGCGTGCCCGGCTTCGTGGTAGGCCACCACTTCTTTTTCGGCATCGCTGATAACCCGGCTGCGGCGCTCCGGCCCCAACCGGACTTTCTCAATGGCGTCTTCCAGATCTTTCATAGCGATTTGTTTCTGATTGCGCCGCGCCGCCAAAATTGCGCCTTCATTGACCACGTTTTCCAGGTCGGCCCCGGAAAAACCGATGGTTGCTTTGGCCAGCGGCTCCAGGTTAACATCAGGAGCCATCGGCTTGCCGCGGGCGTGAACCGAAAGAATTTTCTGCCGCCCCTGCCAGTCGGGCCGGTCGAGCACGACGCGCCGGTCAAAACGGCCGGGGCGCAGCAGCGCCGGGTCAAGAATATCGGGCCGGTTGGTAGCGGCGATGATAATAATGTTGGTATCGGTTTCAAACCCGTCCATTTCAACCAGAATCTGGTTGAGGGTTTGCTCGCGCTCGTCGTGGCTGCCGCCCAGCCCGGCCCCGCGATGGCGGCCCACGGCGTCGATTTCATCGATGAAGATGATGCAGGGGCTGTTGCGTTTGGCCTGATCAAACAGGTCGCGCACGCGGCTGGCGCCCACGCCCACAAACATTTCCACAAATTCCGAGCCGG
>JAJVIM010000005.1 GCA_022071955.1 Anaerolineae bacterium | reverse complement strand
GAACGCTATCATCAGAGCCTGGACTACCGGACTCCGGCCCAAGTGTACGGTGCTGCCCCGATTACCATGACTCAATAATCTATCTTAAATTCCCCATTTCGTGGTCTTGACAATGGGGGTAGGTTTACCCGGCGTGTCAATATCCAGCATCTCCGCCGGCCGGGCTGACAGCTTGACGCTGTCGGCGGTCTGGGCGCGCTGGGCCAGCGTTTCCAGCACCAGGGCGTGAATGTGCGTCCGGATCAGCGGTTCGTTGTCCAGCAGAAAGCGGGGCGGACTGATGGCTCCGGCAATGATTTTGGCCGGGGTCCGGTAAAAATACTGGTCGTGTGGGCCACGAAAACTACCCACCCCGCAAAAGACGGTGATCAGCGCCGGCTGGCCCTTCCGGCCGGCCCGGCCGGCCCGTTGGGCATAGTTACTGGGACTGGGCGGCACGTTCCGCATATACACGGCGGACAGGTCGCCAATGTCAATGCCCAGCTCCATTGTTGGCGTGCAGACCAGCACATTCAGGCCGTCGACATTTTTCTTGAAATCTTCTTCAATCTTTTTGCGCTCTTTACCGCCGACCTGGCCGCTGTGTTCTTCGGCCCGGGCCGGCGTCGCCTGACCCAGCGGCCGGCTGTATTCGCGCCGGAAATAGTTATCGCTTAAATCAACCGCGGTCAGCGCCCCGCAGCGGCTGCCGGTACAGACTTGCAGGCTGCGGAAATGATGAACTGTGCCGCATTTGGGGCAAATCTGGTGCTGCGCCTGAGCCGTAGCCCGCAATTGAGCCAGGTCGGCCGGTAACATATACAGATCACCCAGCCGGTGAATATGAACCCGCTCCAGAAAGCGCACCTCCGGCTGGGCCAATACGGCCACGGCGGCCTGAATAAGGCTGGCGGCGGTAGGATAATCCACCCGCAGGGCGCGGCGGGTCCAAGCCACCAACGCGGTGCTGGCATGGCTGAAGCGGTAGACTTTGGCCTGGCGACCGCCGGTGTCGGCATCGTCGCTGAAGCCGATGGGCTGCTGGTAGCCAATCACTTCGAACAGGGCGTTGTCGTCCAGTTTTTCCAGCACACTGGCCTGAAAACGATTAAAATTAATCAAATCCGGGTGATTGATGGCCAGCCGCTTGCGCATAATATCCAGAAAACCGTACAGAAAATCGTAGCGCTGGTCAACTGTCAGGTCGGCCAGATCGGGGATGCCGGCCCAGATTTCCCCGGCGGCGGCCAGTTGGGACAGCCCGTCATACTCCACCACCAGCAAACCAACGTCTTCCAAATTCTGGTGGACGCGGCGGTGGGTCGCTTCCAGGTCGAGCAGGGCGGCAAAGACAAGATATTGGCGGTACTCGGCTTCCAGGCTGTGCTGCGCCCGGAAGCGGCCGGTCTCACGCCGAAAGCGGGGTAACGTCCCCGTCGCTTCCATTGTCATATACAGCCGCAACCCCAGATCTGGACCGATGGGCAGGGGGTGGGGTGACTGCTGCAACGCCTGGCCCAGCGCCCGGCGGAACTGGATGCGGCGCTGCAAACTGTTGAGGTGGGCTGACTGCAAGGCCGTATCCTGCCGGTTATCGCTGAAGGCGATGACTTTGCGCTGGTCGCCTGGCAGGTTGTTGAGCGTGTTGGCGATGAGGACATCGGTGGCGGTGGAGCGGCCAACCGTGCCAAAAGTGAACAGCTTGTTAAACTCGCGGGGGCGGCGGTCGTGGACAATGCCGCAATTCAGGCATAGCAGAAACGGGGCGCGCATGACCGTGACTGGCAGCCGGTCGGTGTGGTCACAGGCGGGATCTAACCGGTTGCAGGTGGGGCAGTAGATTTGCTCAACCGGCACGTTGTCCTGGTAGGCCTGCCGCACGTTGCCGGCCGGGGTCAACCAGTTGTCCGGGATGGCCGTGCCCACCTGCTCCACCCGACCCGGGTAAATATACAGCGGTGTGCCGGTATAATCGACCGCGTCCAGTTCGTAGGGCAGCAGTGAACCATCGGCCTGGAGGGCGACGCTGTAATACTCCTGGCCGCAGGCGCGGCAGAAATTCAGCGGAAAGGCGGCTCGCTCGTGGCCCAACTGGTGGGCGCAGGTCGGGCAGGTCAGGTCGCCCCGGTCGCTGAGGTGTGGCCCGGCGGGAGTCAGGCAACTGACAATGGCCCGCCCCTGCGAAAAGAAAGCATGCAGCCGGGGCACCAGCCGGGGCAGGGTTTGCCCATCGGCCTCCCTGACCTGGGCTACGGTGCCCACCAGCAAAGCCGCGGCCAGTTCGCGCAGCGCCGCCGCCCGTGGTTCCGCCGGGCGATAGCGCTGCTGGTAAGCTTCAACCAGATCGGGCAGGCTGGCCGGCCCGGCGCTGAGTTGTTCTTCCAGAAAATGGAGGGTCGTCTGTTGGGCCAACGCGTCACCCAGTTGTTCGGGGTTGGGAGTCAGGGCCGGGGCAACGGTGAGCGCCGGCTGGTTACTGCCCGGCAGGCCGGGTAAAGCCTGCTGTAAATTGACCCGCAACGCTTCGGCCGGAAGTAGTTTTTCCGCCAGAGTGGTGGCGGCGGCGATTGACCCGTCAAAGGCGGTAATATCAGCCTCGGTAACGGTGATGGCGGCGGCCAGGTCCCGGTCGCCGTGACCGGTGTGGGGCCGGTACATCTCGCCAACCACCTGGGCCGAGTCAAACGTTTCCCCGAACAGCCGGCTGGCAAAAGCGGTGATCAGCCGGGCGCCGGTGGCCGGGTCATCGCTGCTGATGGTGGCGCTGGTGCCGATACAGCGCAGCAGGCCGGTGGTGCGGGTGTGCTGTTTGAGCCGCCGGATAAGACAGGCGACATCGGCGCCCTGTTTGCCGGTGTAAGTGTGGACTTCATCGAGCACCAGGAAGCGCAGTACCCCGGCGTGCTGGGGCGGGAAAAGTTTCCGGTCTTCAAAGCGGGTCAGCAGCAGCTCCAGCATGACGTAGTTGGTCATCAGAATATCGGGCGGCGTGGCCTGAATCGTTTCTCGGCTGATCAACTCGCTGTTGTAGGGCTGGTCCCGGCCGGTGGCTTCGCGGTAGGCCAGCAGCGCTTCGTCGGGGTTGCGCAGGGTATCGCCGGTGTAGAGGGCCAGCTTTAAGCCGGAGCCGTGCAGCCGCCGGGCGAAATCGGCGTACTGGCTGTTGCCGAGGGCGTTCATTGGGTAGATGATGATGGCTTTGATACCGGCAATGCCCCGATCGCGGAGTCGCAAACATTCGGAGATAATGGGGATGCCAAAGCAGAATGATTTGCCGGAGCCGGTGCCGGTGGCGACAATGGTGTTGTGACCGGGAGTAGGGAGGTTTTCCCCACTCCCCGCTCCCAATTCCCTGCTCCCCAATATGTTTTTGATGGCGTCCGTCTGGTGTTTGTGCGGATTGATGGGCCGGCCATCGGCGGCGGTAAAGTAGCGCGGGGTTTCCGGGTGCAACAACCCGGCTTCCACCAGCGCGGTAAAGGAGTCGCCCGGTTCAAAGCGGCGGGTCAGTTGAATGTAAGGATCGCGCCAGAGCAGGGTACCGGCCCGAATTTTGCCCTGCACCCAGGCGGCGATGGCCGGATTGGTGAATTTTTGAAAGGTGTAGACGTATTGCAGGTAGGCATCCTGAATGTTGCGCAGGGCTGAAATGGGGTTGAATGATTGCGGCTCGGTTATGGCGGTAGTTGCCGGGGCAGCTGCGCCCGCCGGGGCCGGCGGCAGCGCCCCCATCAACGCCGCGCCCAGCACCGGCGTAAAGACCGCCTGAACGGCAGCGGCCATGGTCGGGGTCAACAACGCGCTCAAAATGACGGCCGGGGCGCGTTGGGCCAGAATGGTGCGGCACAGTTCGGTGGCAAATTCAGAGGTGACGCTCTCGATACCACTGAAATCAAGCTGTAGCTCGTTGTCAGTCCACAGGCGTTGGCCCAGTTGCCGGGCCAGCGTGACATCGGCCAGGTGCGGGGTTTCGGTGAAAATACGATGAACGGACATTTCTTTCTCCTCGTGCGGGGTTCCGGGGTTCGGGAAAACTAATCCCTAATTCCTAATCCCTGGATTTACAGCCAGAGCCAGCAATTGTCGGTTAGCTGCTGCAAAAATGGCGACGGAATGGATTTATCGTGCGTTACAAACAGGTAGCGCATGGCCCGGGTGCACCCAACGTACATCAACCGCCGCTGGGCTTCGTGGTGCTCGGCCACATCCTGCGCGTCGGTGGCCTCGCTTTCACGCGGCAGGCGGTCGGCTTCCACGTGGGCCAGAGCCACAATGGGAAACTCCAGCCCTTTGGCGCTGTGCAGAGTCATCACTTTGACGCAACGCTCTTCGAGTTTGATGCTTTTACCGCTCATAAATTTGGCCGGCAGGCCGTGGTCGTTGAGCAAATCGGCGAAGGTTTTGCCCAGGCTGTTGGAAGGCACCAGCACCGCCGCGGCGTTGATCGGCAGGCGCAAATCCTGGGCGGCCTGCCAGATTTGCTGCGCCAGCCAGCGAGCCTGGTCGCTGGTGCCGGCGGCAGCGTAAACGGCCGGCGGCGGGCCAATGTGGATAAAGCTTTGCTGCACCGCCTCGGTATCGGCGCTGCCGGCGGGGGCCAACAGTTCGGCGGCGGCAGTGGCAATTTCGCGGGTGCTGCGATAGTTGCGTTTGAGAATGCGGGTGCGCCCGGCCACTTTAAGCTGGTGGTGGACGTTGTGCCAGCGAAAGCCCCGGTTGTAGAGCGATTGGTTGGCATCGGCGGTGAGGAACAGGCCGGCCGGGTCGCGGCAGAGTTCCACGCACAGGGCCAGCGCCGCCGGCGGCAGGTCTTGCGCTTCATCGACAATTACGTATTCCCAGCGGCGCTCAAAGTTGCCGCTGCGCACCTCGGTCAGGGCTAACTGCCGGATCTGGCCCCAGGTGCGGTATTCCTGCTGTTGCAGCCAGACGCGATAGGCGTCGTACAACTGCCAGACCGCCGCCCGCAGTTTTTCGTCAAAGGGGATACCCCGCCCGGCGCGGTTGGCGGCCAGATAATCGGCCGGGGCGGTGCAATTCTGACCTTCGATGACCCAGTCAAACTCTTCCAGCAAGTAGTCATCGCGTAAATTGTGCAGGGCGGCGGCGACAAGTAATTTGTCCAGATCGCCAATTTCTTTGGGTTGCAGGGTGGAGCGGGCATAGTGCAGCGCTTCGAGCTGGTTATCCCGGCCAGCCACTTTGAACGGCTGGCCGCTGTGTTTGGCAATCCACATGGCCGTTGAGTCGACGGTGGTCACCCGGATCGACTCCGGCAGGTTGTCGCGCGGGTTGAGGTTGAGCGGGTCGGCCAGCAGTTGGCGCAGCAGCGATTCGCTGACGCTGATGAGGGCGTTGGTATAGGTGGTCAACAGGATGTCCGGCGGCGGCGCGGCGGCCTGGCGCGCCTGTTCGACAATAGCCCGCAGCCGGTAAAGCGCCAGAGTCGATTTACCGGAGCCGGGGCCGCCCTTAACCAGCGTTGGCCCCTTGAGCGCCCAATCGGCAAATTTGCGCTGGTCGTCATCCAGATGCAGCAGAAAGCCGCGCAGGTTGCCGGCGGCGTACTGTTCCAGGTCTTCCGGTTTGAACAGGGCCTGATCCGGCTGGGCGGCGATCTTTTCGACCGGCGGCGGCCAGAGGGCGTCCATCACCCGGCCCAGCACGTCGGGCGGAACTTCGGCCTGCATCAGCGCCTCTTCGGTGAGGCAGGGCATCAGCGCGGCGTGATGCTCGGCGGGGATGCGCCATTGGGTGAGCACCGCCGGGGTGAGCTTGCGGGGCAGCGGCGCGCCCACCGGCTCGGCGTCTTTGGGCTGAAACCATTCGGGGTGCTGCGTCCATTCCGGGCCGGCGCTCTGGCTGGGTTCCAGCCCGGCGGCCAGTTCCGGGCTGAAGGTGAGGGGCGGCTGGTCGGCGGCAGCGGGGTTGTAGTTGAAACGCTGGTACACGCTGCCGCGCGGGCCGATGGCCAGCAGTTGCACCACTTTGCTCTCCGGCACCACCGAGTAAATGAGCCGGGTATCGCCCAGCCGGTAGCGCCAAACGTTGTCCCAGCCTTTGAGCTTTTTGATGGTGTTGCCGCGCGGCGTGACCGGGTCTTGCGCTAATTCGGCATGGGCCTGGGTGGCCTGCTTTTGCAGGTCTTTGGGCAGGTCAACAAAGTCGGCATCGTAGGCGGGTTTATGGGTAATGAACCAGGGCACGGTTAACTCCTATTGAAAATAAGCGAGTCCGCTTGTAAATCACACTCCCGTATCAACGGGGGTATCCGGGTCTTCGGTTGGTTCAAACTGAGCTAATTTGTCATTGTCAAACTCAACATACTCGATGGACTTCTTGGTCAAGCCAATACTGTTTTCTTCGAGCAATTTCAATAGTTTGGGTCCGTCAATGAGCGTAATGGGGGCCGCCGCCCGTTCAAAAGCGGCATCAAGGGTGCCTTTTGAAAAACCACCGGTTGTAATGATTGTGCCCCTGACCGCATTAAAGCGATGCAGTGACCCACGAAGCTGATCCAGTACGGTACGGTTAATATTACCTTTGTGTCTTTTGGCTTGCACGACTTCCCGCACCGAGCTGATGCCCAATTGAATATTGGCCACAACATCAATCCCTTTATCATTGGACGGGGCGGTGACTTCAACATCGGTGTATCCCATTTCCTCGAGTAAAAACTTAATCAGGGCCTCAAACTTAAAGGGATCCATAGTGGCCAGATAATCCATCAATTGGCTTCTGGCTTGATCGCTCATGCTTTTGGCTAACTTGCGCAAATCAGATTGCTTACTGCCTGACCCTTCCGCACCGCCCGGTACCAAAGTGGCATATTTGTCCAGATAGGCTAAACCAGTATCAGTAACTTCGTAAGTTTGACCACTGCGTACCACATGATTTCGATCAATAAGATTGACCAATCGCTCATATTGAGAGTGCTTAATGGGTGTATCACTTTGATATTTGGTGTGGGTCCGACAGAATACGGCATAATCAGGCAAAAAGTCACTGTGTTTGCCAGGACTGCGCTCTGCCACAACTTTGAGTAACGTTAACAACCCTTCGTAAGCGTCAATTTCGGCAACAATTGGGCCGGTTTGGTCGGAGAGAAACTGTTCCCCCCGGTCGGTTATGTGGAGTATATCGCCAGTTTGAGCCAAAAGGTTGTGCTTGGTGGTTAAATACCACGGGCCACGCAAATAACGGGGGTTGAACTCAAGGTCCGATTCGTTCCACAATCGCCAGGCCAATGCTTGTTCCTCACCTGTTAGTCGAGCCGATATCCATTCATCCGGTTTGGTCCAGTCTACCTGATCTTTGGGGCTGCCACGCTGTTCCATAATCATGTTGAAGGTGTTGCGGTAAAGGCTGTAGGCCACGCCATCCATAATTCGCAGAAAATGACGGGCCACGGGATAGGTGGGCAAGTGAGGGGTTAGTGAGCGAAGGTCAGTCATGGTTTTTCTCCTCTTCCGGCAGCAAGAATATCATCGGTTGTTGGAAATGGCGGCTGGAGCATCCCAATTCGAAGTCAACAATCGTACGGTTGGGTAAAATATTTTTCTGAATGCGTGTAATCCAAGTCACTACATACTTATCCGTTTTTGTAGATCTAAACGAAAGCTACACCAGACCAGATACTGATTGCAATTCTTTTCCAATATCTTGTCATTAGATTGCCTTGCCAGAACTGTAGCCCGTTGCAATTTAGCAACAGCCTCCTGAAGCTCTCCTTCCAAAAACAGGCGTTTCCCTTGTTCAAAAAGCGACTTGGCTGCAACTTGATCGAGGCCTTGGATCATAAGTAATTTGACAAGATCTGTTTCGTATTGCTGCGCTAGTGCTTCATCACCAGAAAAACGGATCCAAAAAATCAAATTGGAACACAGGTTTGTTTGTTCTTCAATGTCTTTCAGTTGCTCAAGAATCTCATATCTTACCCGACCATAATCAACTCCAGCTTCCAAAAGTAACTGCTTTTGTGAGGGGTCTTTGGTATTTTCCAGGGCGATGATCGCTTTCTGTGACCAGCGGTCTAACACATGATTGATCCCAGTGAGAGAATTTCTTGAGAATTCTTCAGCTTGCAGCGCAAGTTCAGTTTCGTCTTTGTGATACAACTCAGCCAACTGTGAATATGGGCCAGGGATTTGAGCAAGTTGGGGAAGACCGATGATACTGGCCAAACTGGCCAACATCCAGATTGAATTTTGTTCAACTTGCGACTGCAAGTCATCATCACCAATTTGCCGTGCGAACTGATCGATGATGCATAAACTGGCCAAAATATGTGCTGAAATCTCTTGGGTTTGCCATTCGTGGTACCATACGGAACGTATATGAAGGCGTAATCGCAGACAAAGCGCCGGCGGTTCTTCCTCCGGTGACCCCAACAGGCCCATATTAATTTGACTTGCAAAATCGACAAAACCAGCCATGTCGATGACTTTATGTTCAAAAAGCAGCCAGATAATGCGTTGAAATACGATGTAATAGCTTATCTTCTGGTGAATAGACGCGATTTGCATGTATTCATCGTTGTTTAGCGAAGCAATATATTTTCTGACCAGATTGGTAAAACGGCGACCTTCATGTTCTGATGGCGTCCACTTGTGTCCAGCACGTTTATTATTTTTGCCATTGTCTCCGGTTGTACCTGCTTGTTCATCGAGGTTGGACACATCATCGGAGTCATCTTCTAAATCTTCATCATCTTCCGTCGAATCTTCATATCCGGCACCGGGCAATCTGGCCCGGATGTAGTCAAACCACCGGCCAAAATCACTGTCTTTGAAATTTTTCTCTTCAATCTCCCGTTGTTCAGTCGTTTCGTTCTCATCGGAGCTATCTACCAGAAGTACTCGGGTTTCTTTTTCGTGATTCTTCCCTGAGTCAGATTCTTTCTCGGATTTTTCGGTGGAATAGCCTGCTTTTCGGCGTTTGAGCTGATTTACGTCCAGTTCAACTAATTTCAATAGGGCTTCGCGTAATTCGCGCCACTCATTTTCCGACCCAATCACACCAGTAATGATTGAATCCCCAGCGCCAATATCAACCGGAGTGACACGGGCCATTTCAAACCGAAGAATATCGACATGAGTTATCCATAATTCATTGCAGTTTAGATCAACAAGATTTCCGCTATCGTCCATGCCCCAAATATTGGCCGATTGTGGCCGAGCCATAATTTTCTGAAGGTTGTCGGCAAGGGCTACATCGATTGTATGTGTGCCAGTTGAAGCGGTTCCCAGCGCAATAAATTCCGGTGAGGTGGTTGAAACACGAAGATGCAAGGTGTCGACCATTTCGGGCAGAGAATTGACTGTAAAGTTGGCAACAAGTTTCCCACTTTCAACCGAAACATCAAGCAGATGAACTTTTTCACCGCTTTGTCCGGATGGAGCAATATCCGCGGATCTCAGCGACATATCTTCAAGGTTAACGACCGGTTGCAAATTGATACGGTTTTTCAAGAGATTGGCAATGCCAGCGCTGTTACCTTTCCGGAGAAAAACGATCTCAACATTACCATCCGCACTGGATGATAGAAGCGCGCCCTGGCTACAGTTGGCACTCCCTGTAACTACATAGATACTATTGGCAGTTTCAAAAATATAGATTTTGGCATGTAAATATCGCTGATCATCATCTGTTTGCCGAAAATGATGAATTTTGAGCCACTTTCCAGATTTAAGCAGGTTTTCCAAAGCCGTAGTATTGCCTACCGCATACCTATCTTGCAAAACAAGTTGTACAGTTTTGGGGTGAAAATAATCATAAAGCGCGTTCACTGCCGCGGCTTGTTCATCCAAAAAAGGAGTAAGAATTGTTATTTTTCGGATCTCCGCTCCACCTAAAGCCAGACCAATTTGTTGTAACAACGGCTCATCGAGCGAATGAAAGAGTCGAATTTCTGGAGAATCAGAAGCATGGTTATGGGTTAGCCAAGGAGAAAGTTGCTCGACTCGCTGGATCATAGTCCTGGCTTCTTTAACATGGCCCCATCTTTGCATAATGGTGCTAATTATTTGCCAAGCCTGGAGGCACAGATATTGCCATTCCGGTTCATCTGGTGTCCAATCCAAACAAGTAAAAACTTCATGATTGTGACCGTAGCCGGTGAAGGTTAAATTGCCACTTCCCACCAGCAAACGAGCACGTTCAGCCCCCAATAATAAAATTTGTTTAGGGTGGAACACCTGAAATTTACCCAACCGAATGGGGACAACCAGGTATCGCTGGCCAATTTTGTTAATACCACCTCGTAAATCATTAAGTGTATCGGCATACCGTTCCGCATCCATAATGATGAGATTGCGCCGGCACCCCTTATCCCATAACGCAGGAAGAATGGCATTCTCAAAAAAGGTCAAATCGGCCCCATATGTGAGGAAAATACTGCTATGAAAACCGCGATGTTCACTTAAAGTATCCAACACATTCAATGTGACTTGTTCTGGTTTAGCCATAGGTTACGACTCGATGTAACGTTTGTTGCCCTAGAGTAGTCAAGTGAGGTATCCGATTTTTGTCGGTTTCAAACAGGCCCAAATCGAATAGCATTCTATAAGCCTGTTCAAATCGCGAAGCGGAAAGACCGGATTGCCCATCTTCTACCCACTCAAGAAATCCATCTTCATAATTGAAATGGAAGGTATTGGCGTTGCGTTGCCGCCATTTTTCCAGTGAAGTAATGGTGTGTTGAGCAATAATATAATCCCTGAAAAGCCAGTGCAGTGTTTCTAGTAATTTATCTCCTGCCTCAATATGTTCGGTCATATCTGTCACGAACCGGCTCAAAGATCGTCGACGTGTCCCACCATTTCTAGCCCAATACCATGCATCTGAACCGTCGATGGTTATGGCCTGCAAGCCGCGCAGACGTAAATATAAGGATGAGAGCAAGAGCCATGTTGTACCCACATATCGGCAAGTGTCATTCAATTCAATTTCATCAAACTGCCAAAACAAATCATCCTCATTGAGCGGCGCCTGACTTTGCCGGGCGAATCCTTCACACCGGTTTTGAAAATTACCTGGTGGTATTCCTTGCTGATCCAGCAAGGTGTTGAACCAATCATTTAACGACCAATTGGCGAATGAATTTGTGGGGAAATTAAGGTTGAGGTGGTCACCTATACCTGCCATCTCAACGGTCTCGTTGAGATGAGTGCAAAATGTTCTGAGTGTTTGTCGCCCTTCATACTTCAACCAGTTTAAAAAATGGCACCACAGATTATAAAGAGCGTATACATAGTATTCACGTAGTTGGAACATTTGCCAGTGAGCCAGAATTGGTCTAAGCGACTGAGCAGGTTGGTACGGAGTGTAATCAAGGCAAAGGCCATACGTAATCGCCCGCCGAAATTCGAACCCGTAAAAGTCATCCGTAGTCTGATCCAGCATGTCGAGAATCAAACCTAATGTACCGCGCATATTGCCGCGCGTGGGTATATCAGAATTTGGCGGCGGTAATTGATGTTTGGCATCAAAGGCAAACAGGCTTTCAAGGGTTGGGGTGCGGTCGGGTGACGTAGAGAGATAACTGAGATGGCAGTTCTTGCCATATTCCTCTAAGACTGCCCGGGGAATGGTTTTGGCTGTGTCGTACTTAGTTCGTTCTTTGTAGTATTTTGTTTGCTTGATTCCTTCGGTAAATGCCTGCGCTAACTTCTGTCCCCGCGGTAGAACTTCAATATTATTATCGTCATTGGCGCGGCTCAGGTTTAAAGACTGCATAACGCCGACATACACATTGTATCCACCGAGTGCGGCCTCAATGTAATTATCAACATCAAGCGGAACTCTGACATGTTTCTGGTGGTCATTCCAGTGGACACTTAATTTTCTTTTACCAGTGAGACCTCCCGTGTCAGGCATCTCAGGTATCATTGAACTATAAGCCAGATTAGCCAGAGCAAATATTTGTTCACGGCGGTGGATGAATTTGCCTATTGACCAGCCTTGCGGATGTTTGTTGGCATATTCGACCAACAACCAGCAGTAAAATGAGTAATATCGAGCGCGTAAAGTGGTCGTTATGATGCCCGGCAACAAATAACCGGTGATTCTGGTTTGAACCGCGCGCAGCCCCAAAAAATCCTCACCACTCTTGTTAGTGTAGATTGGCGCAATCCAAACTGGATCGATGGTGGGTGTAGTGTTTTGTTTACTTGCCATTTGATGTGCCGTTCACCTTCAATCGTTGCGTTTTTCTTTTTGAATTAACAGTCCCCAACTGATCTCCCTACACTTAATCGCACCAACCCGATCCCAGTTCCTGTTTTACCCTTGATGAGGTTGGTAAATTTTGTGCGAAATGGCCTTACATTATTGAACAGACAGATATATACCATATGAGCAAAGCCCGCAGGATAGCATCATAAAACCAAAAATGAAGAGAACTGTAACTAAACAAGTTCGCGTGGGGTTGGGCTCCTTGTAAATTTCTGTTCTGGACTTGATGCTATCAACATTGAATGGCAAATCATACATTTTTGCCACAGACTCAAGCCGTTTCCGCTTGGCACGTTTAAATTGTCCTTCTACTACCGCCGCAGAAATCAGAGCCTCATAGAATACTACGCGTTCTTCCTGTCCATTAATTTCGGTTAACTCAGTCAAAATATCCTGCCATTCAAAAAACGTGGTGTCCTTTACCGAGTCTACCGCCTCATCACCGTGTGTCTTCCGCAGTTCTTCAATTAAAGTGCTGTAAAAGGTAAACTCTGTCTCCGACAAATCGTAGTCAGTTAGGGCAAGCGCCAGAATTGATTTAACAAATAACAGGACGTTTGTGACCCGTTTGAGATCAAGTTTATCAACTTCTTTAGCCGCAAGGCCTCGCCGGCGAATTTTGTTGTGCAGAGTCGAACCAATGGCTTGTGTTGAAAAATAATCCCATCCGGTGGCGGTGATAACAGCAAGACCAGGCACCAGCCAGCGAATCAGGATACCTTCGCCAAGATAGCGCCGCGCAAATTGCCACCCAAGCCGCCTTGCAAACCATCCCTGAATTTTGCGTCGTACCAGCCCGGTACGCATCGCTTTACGAAGTAATTGTGGGGCCAATTGAGGGACCAGCTTCTGTAATCCCTGTCCGCCTAACTCTGCTCCTTTTATCCCAAAGGCTACAGTAGCTACTTGATACATCTCTTCAGGGTCTTCAACATCCACCGGCAGTCGATATAGAACAAACAGATCGTAGGCGAGATGAAGCTGTATACGCACAATAATCGCGACTTCGACCCCAAATGACAGAGCGGCGATGGGAACCGAAATCGCTACAACAGGGAGGGTAACTGGTAAAGTGGTAAAACTGCTCGCCACAGCGGATGCTGCAGATGCTACTGCGCCAATTGTTGATAGCGAAATAATGACTCCACTGGAAAAACCAGCCAAACCAGCAATACGGGCCGCCGACTTAATGCGGCGCGCCGCAATCGCCTCTGCTGGAAGCCCCGCATACTTGCGTTTAAAGTAGTCGAGATTAACTTTTTTGGCATAGACAACCAGAATTCTATCAATTAGCTGTAAATACCAGTCTTGTTGCGGTTTTGCTGTTTTTCTACCAACGGACATCTAAACGGTCCTTTCTAAATCAACAATCCCCATCTCCCCCACCCGCTCATACGCCTCGAGCACCAGCCGCTTGGTGCGATATTCGCCGTACTGCGC
The DNA here is from genome assembly GCA_022071955.1 of Anaerolineae bacterium. Taxonomy (GTDB): domain Bacteria; phylum Chloroflexota; class Anaerolineae; order 4572-78; family J111; genus J095. Next base: position 239,251 of record JAJVIM010000005.1, on the reverse strand, counting down.
CTCATCCTTGCGGCGGACAATGGGGAAGGTGTCGAGGATGTAGGCCAGCTCCTCGCGGGTGAGACCGTAGAGCTGGCCGTACAATCCGTCGAGATCGGCGCGGAGTTGGGCGCGGCGGGCGTCGTCCCACTTAAAAGGCGGGTGGGGGAATTGCGAATGGTGAATGGTGAATGGTGAATTGTGAATGGGTTCATCGTTCAGCCTTTCGCCTTCAGCCTTCCGAAGCGCCCATTCCGGCGGAACGGCTCCTTCGTGACCGCCGCCGGTGGCGTCTCGATTGGCGGCCCACTGCTGCAAGATGGCCTGTTGCAGGGGAGTAAAGGCTTCGCCGGGAGTAGGGAGTAAGGAGTAAGAAGTAGGGGCTTTTTCCCTAACTCCTAATTCCGAACTCCTGCTTCCTGCCTCCGCCCAGACATCATCGGCAAAGGGGCGCAAATCCCAGGCGGTGTAGGTGAGTTCCAGCACGCGGGGAACAATGAAGGCCAGCAGTTCCGGGGTGTAGCGCTCCGGCGGGATGACGGGAAGTTGTTTTGCGAGATATTCAGATAAATGTGTACTTGCAACGGTATTTCGAGCTGCATAATCGAGAGCAAAAGAATTTAAATTGGCAACTAATCCGCAATGACGATGACTATTAGCATTTCTGGCAAAAACCACTCTAATTGTGTCATCAGTCGCAGTGTAAGGAAGAAATGACGCAATACAGGTTCGTTCATTCATCGAATTTGTTACGTCACGGTAAGCGATTAAATAAGGAGAATGCCAATCATTTCTACTAAGCCGGCCTATAAATTCCATTTTATTAACCCAGTTTCGAGTAAATGAGACAAAATCAGGCTCTGTTTTTGCGCCCAAAGATTCTTCAGGTCTCTTACTTAGAGATTTTTCTGCGACATCAAGATATGTGGCAAATCTGTGATCAAATTGATGAAATAATTTTGCTTCGTAAACGGGCATCCAGTCTGCAAAAAACACTTTGTTACCATTTTCATAAAACTCACTTGGGACGCCAAGAATTTGACTGTCATAATACCCAGAAAAAATCCGGCGAATGTCTACGTGCCAAGGATTGCCTTCCTTATCACCATCGGTCACAAAAGCCCCGATTCTTGAGTATAACTTTACAACTAATTCTGCGTCTGTTTTGGTTCGAAAAGTTGGGCACAGGCCAGTATTTGGGGCCAGTAATTCAAACTCGTGTTTTGACATAGAAAAAGTTTTCTCGTTAAGCCTTAAATCATCAATTGTTTGACCATAGAACAAAAAACTTGGCTTTAAAGGTTGTGGATTGCCACCACAAGTCAACAGACAAAATTTCATCATTCTGTGAACGTCAGGAAAAATGCCCTGTCGGTTTTCAAAGTCGAAAAGACTAATTAATCTCTCTGATGATATGAGGTAGTTAAATAATTCCTTGTTAATATCATCTGTAGCAATCCCGCTTTGTAAGACAAGGCCTGAATATCCTTCAGTAGATACCAAATTCAGTGCAAGCTCTTGGAAAGCGGCATAACTATTAATATTTTTCGATGTTGATAGTGGGAATCGATCCGATGCCTTGAGAAATCGAGTTTTCGATAGTTCTTCGCGGCGTTTTTCTATCCATGCTCTGTACAATTGGGGATCACTCTTCTTTAATTCGGTAATTGCTTTATCTCGATCCGACCGGTTCAACTCCAAAAAATCTGGACGAACCGCTGCAAAAAACTTTAACACTTCTGGTTGTATCCGCTCCCACGGCGGGTTGCCCAGCACCACATCAAAGCCGGAAGTAGGGGTTAGGGATTGGGAATCAGGAATTAGGGTGGTATTTTGGCCAATTCCTAACTCCTGACTCCTGATTCCTTCAGGCGCAGCCTGAAACACGTCCGGAAATTCCAGATGCCAGTGGAAAAAGCGGTGGCGCTCGGCCAGTTGTCTCACCCGCGCCCGGAAGGCCGGGGCGGCAATGCGCTCGCCTTCCTGCTCAAAGAGTTGAAACGTGGCGTCGGTGGGCCACAGGCCGTCCGCCGCGCCGCCGCCGGTCAGCGGCCAAAAAAAGCTGGCGGCCCACAGGTCGGCGGCAAATTTCTCCATGCGGAACAGTTCATCGTCCAGCATTTGCCGGTAGGTTTGCCGGGCTTGTTGCGGGTCGGTTTGGGCCAGTTCGGTCAACTCGCCCCACGACTCGGTGTTCGGCTGGTACACGGCCGTCACCGCCCAAAAGCTCTGCTGGCGCGCCCCGGCTTCGCGCTCTTTGCGCTCTTTGCGGTTTTGCGCTTTAACCGCGCCGGCCACCTTGTTATCATCGCCGGTCACGGGCGCAAAGGCATCGTCGGGAATGCCGTTTTGCAGCAGGTCCGGCGTGGCCCCAATCAAACTGTTGCCGCATTTCAGATGGTGGTCCAAAAAACTGAGCGGGGCGTCATCCACGGCGGCGTTAATCCACAGCGACACTTTGGCCAGCTCCACCGCCATCGGGTTGAGGTCAACCCCGTAAATGCAGTGGGCCAATACATCGCGGCGGGCGCGGCGCAGGTGGCGCTCGGCGGGGTAGTCATCGCCGGTGCGGATTTGGGCCAGTCGCAAGGCCAGGGCGTTGTTGGCCGCAATCAAAAAATGACCGCTGCCCATCGCCGGGTCGCACACCTTTAACTGTAAGATGGCTTGCTCGGCGGCCTGTCGTTGTTCGGGAGTAAGGAGCAGGGAGTAAGCAGCAGGGGGTTCTTCAGTTCCCCTTACTCCTGTCTCCTTACTTCCTGCTTCCTTCAGTCGCTCTGCCAGCACCGGCAGCAGGGCGCTCTCGATCAGCGCGTTCACCAGCGAGGGGTGGGTGTAGTAGCTGCCGCTGGTTTTGCGGGCAGTGCCGCGCGGGTCCAGAAAAAAGGTGTGGGGCGGCAACTCGCGCCCTTCCACGGTTTCGGCGGCGGTGGTGACGCGCGGGGCAAAATCGAGCAAACTCTCGTAGATGCCGCCAATCTCCTCCACGTTCAAATCGGCGTAACTGATGCGTTGCAGCACGCCCTCCCGCTCAATGAGCGTCAACGCGCGGATGGCGCGGAGCAGCTCGAAGTTGCGGCAGCGGAGAGAGACCCCCATCCCCAGCCCTTCCCCCTGCGAGGGGGAAGGGAGTCCGTCCAACAGCGGCGTCTGGTCTTCGGCAAACAGCATGCCGTTGTAGCGGTAAACGCCCAACTCCGGCGCGCCTTTCTGGAACATTTTAAAGGTGACTTTCAACCCTTCCCACAGGTCGTAAGCTTCGGGGCTGGCCGGGTCGTTCTCGGCTTTGGCGTGCAGGGCGGTCAGGCTGTAACTCTGGCGGTACAGGTCAGCGAGCGGCGCGCCGGATTGGGGGACCATGCCCCGTTGCTCGGCATATAAAAGGAAGAGGATGCGGTAAACGAGGTGCAGCAGTTCGGCGTAAAACTGCTGGCAAAGGGTGGTATCGGTTTGCAGTTGCGCCAGCAGCGGCCCGCCGCTGTGCAGAAAACCGTTGCCCAGCGTTTCGATGGCCTCCCGTACCTGCTTCTGCAAATCGGCCCCCACCTGTACCCCGGCGGCCTGGCTGTCGCGGTAAAAGATTTCCAGCGGCACGGAGTCCCAGCTTTCCACCGGCTCGGCGGCCTCGTCCGCCGGGGGCGCAGCCGCGCCGCTAAAGCGGCTGGCATGGGCCAACCGGTACAGGGCGCGAAAATCGGCAAAATTGCGGGTTTCAAAAATGCTGTCCAGATCAAACTCAACAAAACCTTTGGTGTAGGTGTGGTGATAGTCACGCAGCAGTCGCAGGTGCAGGCCGTTGGTCAGCACCCCCCAGCGGTGCGCCCGGCTGACATTGAGAAACAGTTGCAGCATATCGTGCGGCGACTTGCCCTTGGCCGAGCGGCTGTTGCTCGCCCCGGCTGGCCGGGCATCCAGGTCGGTGGCCGGGGCCACGGTGTGAATAGGCGGAGGCGCAAAAAAAGGATGAAGGCTGAACGATGAAGGCTGAGTTTTTTGTTCCTTATTCATCGTTCCGCGTTCATCGTTGGATATTGCCCAACCAAAGTGAGAAATATTAAAGCGCAACGCCTCGGAGTCGTCCAGCACAATGTCGCTGCGCTGGTAGGCGGGTTGAAAATCGAGCGCCCGCAGCAGGGGCAAAATCCAGCGGTCGCGAGCCGGGGAAATGTCCAGTGCGGGCAACTCGGCGGCAATGGCGTCCCAGCGTTCCAGCAGGGTCTCCCAACTGGCGGCGATGGCCGCTTCCAGCGCCGCCGGCGACTTCGGCACGGCCTGCCGGAGAAGGCCGTAAGTATCGGGCTGCGCGCCGCGTTGATTGGTCTGCGGCTGCCGGATATTTTCAATGAAGGCGGTCGAAATCAAACCGCCGGAAGTGGTGATGTGGGTGGTTGGGGACATAGATTACTCCGGAAAAAGAATGGTCATGGTCAGCACATCAAACGTCCCCGGTGACAAGTCCGCCAACCCTGTCAGCCACTCCGCCTCGTGAGCGCCGGGGCGGGCGTGCAGCCGGGCCAGCAGCGATTCCCGCTCAGTGATCAACGCCTGGCGGCGGGCGTCTACCGCCCGGTTGAAGCAAGCGGGAAGCTGCTCGTTGAGCAGGGCATCGGCCAACGCTTCCTGCACTTCCAATTGAGTACGGGTTCCGGCGCTAAGTTGAGGGTGCAACACGCGGCGGGTGGCCTCTGCCGCCAGCGCCTCGTTGCCAAAGACCGGCACAGCCACCGGCACCAATTCCTCAATAATGGCCGTAGGGGTGGTGTTGACGACATAGCGGGCCAGCAGGTGGAACAGGGCAGTTGGTTCGCCGACCGCCGGTGTCACGACATAGGCGGTGCGCCCGTAATGCTCGCGGCCGGTAAAGGCTTCCTGTTTAACCAGTTCCAGCAGCCGGCGCACCAGCGGGTGGCCCAGATCCAACGCAGTCAGAGTCGGGTCATCTAGCGCCGCTTCGGCGTTGAAGGTGGCTTGTTCCAACACTGTCCCCACGCTGGCCACTTGCAGCGCCGGATGGGTGACGGCAATCCGGTAGCGATCAGCGCCGCGTTCCTCCACCCGGCAGCCAAACCGGTTGAGACCGCTTAACACAAACTTTTCTACCTCCGCCGGGGAGCCGATGGTCTCGGCTGTCTGCCGCAGCCGCTGCTCTACTTCCGGCAGGCTGACCTCGGTCTGGCCATAAAAACTCTCATCCTGAATACGCCGCAGCGTCTCCGGGGCAAAGGGGTCAGCCGGGGTTAGGGGTTGGGGGGTAGCAGTTAGGGAGTCGAAGGCGTCAAAGAGGGTAAGTTGTTTGGGAGTCAGGGTGATGGCGTGCTGTTGGATCAAATCAATAATGTTGGTCTCGTCGCCAAAATAAGGCGGCGAAAAACCGTAATCGCGGCGGATTTGCTCAGCCTTCTCCACCAACACTTTGAGAATGGTCGCATCCAGCGTTTCATCCATCACCATGGTGCGGATATAAACCGTTTTCTCCCGCTGCCCAAAACGGTCTACCCGGCCGTTGCGCTGCTCCAGCCGGTTGGGGTTCCAGGGTAGTTCGTAATGGATGACCTGAGCGCAGACGTGTTGCAGGTTTATCCCCTCGCTGATGGCGTCTGTGGCCACCAGCACCGCTTTTTTGGCCCGGTCAAACGCGCTGAAAACATCGCGGCGCTGCCGCTCGTTCAACCCGCCGTGAATGGTCAGCACCTCGGTATCGGCGTAACGATTATCTTTGCCAATCTGGTCGGCCAGATAGTCCAGCGTGTCCAAATAGCGGGTAAAAACCACTACCTTGGGCTGCTGCCGCAGCCGGCCGGTCAGCACCGTATCGAGCAGCTTTTGCAGTTTGCCATCCCGCCGGGCTGTCACCTTTTCGGCCAGGGCCAACACCTGTTCCAGTTCGGCCAGTTCAGCTTTGAGGGTTTCGGCCTGGCCAAAGGCCGTCCGTTCCACCCGGAAACCGGCTTCTTCCTCATCCAGCCGCTCGCCGGTGTCTTCATCCAGAGCATTGGCCCGGGCGACATCCACCGTCACGCTGGCTTCGGCCAATTGCTCCGCCAGACGGCTCTGCAACCCGGCCCGCCGGTTTTTCAACGAGCGGCGTAGCGCCTCCGGGCTGGACAGCGCCCGCTTGTGCAGGTGCAATACCGTCCAGTGGGCCAGTGTGCGATAGCGGGCCGGGCCGGCCGCGGCCTGTTGCAGCACCCGCTCCCCATAGGCCTCCACCGCCCGGATGGCGTCCATTTCATAGGCGCTGGGGCTGACAATGACTTCCCCCTGATCCCGCTGCGGGAACGGGCTGCGGTCGGGCGTCTCGGCAAACCATTCTTCCACATCCTGGCGCCGCCGCTGGCAGACGTGCCGCCGGGCAATCTCCCGACTGATGATCGGATCGTGGGCAGGGCCGTCCACCGCATCCACCTTCAACAAGTCGAGCAAACTGGCAAAAGAATCACTGTAGCCATTGTGCGGGGTGGCGGTTAGCAGTAACAGATGGCGTACATTTGGGGCCAACAGGTCAACCAGTTCGTGCCGGTCCATTTTAGCCCGTTGGTCGGGGCTGCTCAGATGTGGCCGAGCTACCTGATGGGCCTCATCCACCAGCACGGCGTCCCACGCCACCTCCAAAATCTGGTTTTTGATCGCCGGCTGTTTGGCGTAGTCCACCGAGGTAATTAACACCGGGTAGGCTTCCCAGGGGTTCGTGCCGGCCGGCAGTTCCCGTTCCATCTCCCGGCGATGACGGGTAGAGATAATCCGGGGCGAGATGTGGAAGAAATAATCCAGCGCCTCACGCCACTGTTCGCGCAGATTGGCCGGGACAATAATCAGTATCCGGCGGGCCAGTTGGCGGACCAGCAGTTCGGTCAAAATGAGGCCAGCTTCGATGGTTTTGCCTAGGCCAACATCGTCAGCCAGCAGCAGCCGGACGCGGGGCATCTCCAGTGACATCACCACCGGCACCAATTGATAATCTTTGGGAATGACCCGCGACCGTTGCAGGCTGAGCAGCGGAGCCGTACCGTGCAGCATACTGAGCCGGTAAGCGCGCAGCAAGAGTTGCTGGGCCTGCCAGGTCCCCACCTGTTCGGATGAGGGCAACGGCAATTCGCCAGGGTGAATATCTTCAAAGGGAATGTAGAATTGGATCTGGTCGGTCTGGCCGTCAATGGCCGTGGCGGTCAGCACGTCACCATGGCGGGCATCCACCCGCCACAACCGCCGCCGAACCTGGATCACGTTGCCGGGGACAAAGGCTGGTATCGAAGTCATGCAATGCTCCAAAATCCTGGTCAGAAAACAAAAATCGCCCTTGACCGGGCGATTGAACTATGCTACGATAGGCCTAACAACAAGTTCGGCCGGGACACACCCTGGTCACAAACACAGATGAGACCCCGGATGGTTTAGTCGGCTCCGGGGTCTTTTCCTTTTTTGTATCAAAACAACAGCCATTTAATTATACGCCATAAAGTGAATTTTGTTAAGTCACTTTTGTCATAGATTCGGTAAGACATTTGTCACCTTAACCGCGAGCCAACAACTGCCAAACTTTGACAGTCGTCATTCATCACGCCCTTCCGGGGACAACTGTCAAATTTTGACAGTTGTCCCGGCCCGGCCGCTGGCAAAACAAAACGCCACTCTTCTCGGAGTGGCGTAAGTCAGGCGGCTGGGTTAACCCTGGCGCGGCAGCGCCGGGGGCGGGAATGACGGGGTCATAAATTGGGTTCCAGCCGGCGGGCCAGTTCCTCGACGGTCGGCTGAGTGTAGATCATCACCGTGTCCAGCGACCGGTGACCTAACAGCGCCGCCAGCCCGCGCAGGTCGCTGGGGTTGCGCTCCAGATAACGCGTGGCAAACGTGTGTCTGAGAATGTGGGGCGTGACCAGCCCCGGCTCCAGCCCGGCCCGAAAGGCATAACCCTTCAGCAGCTTGTAGACCCCGGCCGGGTCGGTCAAAATCCCCCGCTGGCCGGCCCACACCCCTGCGCCCGTCACCTCGATGGGCGGAATAGAGTCCAGATAAGCCCGCAGCGTCCGGCGGGCTTCAGCCGTCAGGGGCACCGTCCGCGGCTGGCCGCCCTTGCCGCGCCGAACCGTGACCGTGCCGCTGCGCTCGCCCAAGGCCAGATCGGCCGGGGTCAGGGCCAGCGCCTCGGCGACCCGCAGCCCCGTTTCCAGCAGCAGCGTCACCAGCGCGATGTCGCGCAGATTGCCTTCTTTGTCCAGCTGGCGCAGCAGGCGATGGGTCTGCTTTTTGGTCAACGCTCCCGGCGCGCGCTGCTCAAGCCGGATCTGCTTGATGCCGGTCGTCGGGTCGGTACGCGTCTGGCCGGCGGCCACCGCCCAGCGAAAGAAGCGGGCCACCGCCGACAGGCGCTGGTTGATCGTGGCCGGGGCGGCCCGTTCGACGGTTTGCTGGTGCGCCTTCCAGTCGGCCACATCGCGCGGGATGACCGCGGCCGGGTCGAAGGTCTCGCCGTAGCTGCGGGCCAGCCAGCGGGCAAAATGAGCCAGCGCCCGCCGGTACTGCTTGATGGTCAGCCGGCTCTGGCCCTGCTGATCCAGACAGGTCAAAAAATTATCTTGCCACATTTTTCGGGCTTAACCCCCTCGTTTAAGCCGTTGCCCCTGCCAAAAACCGACCCAACCGGCACGATAATGCCGGTTATCTGGCGACATTATCTTGCCGGTCAGACCGGCGGGAATAGGGGCAGGGACTATCGAGCAACTCACCTCCCATTGCGAAGGTAAAGAACACGGGATTCAGGATCTGCATAAAGTCATCAACAATCGAAAATGACTTTATGTGAAGTGTCAGAAAACAGAAACAACAAATTGGGCCGGGTGAGGAAAGAAATGTTGGACGGGAAATGTCAAAGCCTGAAACAGCCCGCAGTTTGAGAAAAAAAGTGAAAAAGTGCACTGGGGCTTGTAAGTTAACTTACAAGCCCCAGTTGTGGGCAAATCTACTCAGTGCACTGCAAAATTGCACCGGAGTGCACTGAAATGGGCAAAAAGCTGCTCGCAGTGCACTGCAAAATCGTCACTCAGTGAACTGCAAAATTGAGTTCTACAGTTCTACCTATCCCTTTAGAAAGTTGCGCAGCACAGTTTGGAGAATACCGCCGTGGCGGAAGTAATCTACTTCAACCGGCGTGTCAATCCGGCAAACTACGGTGATAGCCCGCGTATTGCCAGCGGTGTCGGTTACATCCACTTTTACATCCTGGCCGGGTTTCAGATTGTCATCAATGTGAATGGAGTACATTTCCTGCCCGTTTAATCCCAAACTGGCAGCGGTTTCACCAGGTTTGTATTGGAGAGGCAGCACTCCCATGCCCACCAAATTACTACGGTGGATGCGTTCAAAACTTTCGGCGATGACGGCCTTTGCGCCCAACAACAGCGTACCTTTGGCCGCCCAGTCGCGGCTGGACCCGGTGCCGTATTCTTTGCCGGCCAGCACAACCAACGGTGTCGCATCGGTTTTGTATTTTTCGCTGGCGTCAAAAATCGGCATTACTTCATTGGTGGGCAGGTAGGTGGTCCAGCCGCCTTCGGTGCCGGGAGCCATCTGGTTGCGCAGGCGGATGTTGCCAAATGTACCGCGAGTCATCACCCGGTCATTGCCGCGCCGCGAGCCGTAAGAGTTGAACTCGTGCGGAGCCACATCGTGATCCTGCAAATACTGGCCGGCCGGTGAATCTTTGGGAATGGCCCCAGCCGGAGAGATGTGGTCGGTGGTTACCGAGTCGCCAACTTTAACCAGCACCCGGGCACCGGCAATCGGTTGAATCGGGGCGGGAGCGTCGCTCATGTCCACAAAGAAGGGCGGCTCCTGTATATAGGTTGACCATTCGTTCCACTGGTACAGCGCCCCTTCCGGCACGGGAATGGCGTTCCACTTGTCGTTGCTTTGTTCAATCCCGCTGTACTCTTTGTTAAAGGTTTTGGGGTTGAGCGCTTTGTCATACTCGGCCAGAATTTCGGCGTGGGTTGGCCAGATGTCCTTTAAATAGACCGGCTGGCCATCTTTACCCGTACCAATTGGTTCGCTGGTCAGGTCGATGTCGGTGGTGCCGGCCAGGGCATAGGCGACCACCAGCGGTGGCGAGGCCAGAAAGTTGGCTTTAATGTAGGGATGGATGCGCCCCTCAAAGTTGCGATTGCCGCTGAGCACACCGGACACCACCAGATCGCCCGTGGTAATGGCCTCGACCACGGGTTGGGGCAGGGGACCGCTGTTGCCAATGCAGGTGGTGCAGCCGTAGCCAACCGTGTGGAAACCCAACTGTTGCAGATAAGGCGTCAGACCGGCTTCGTTGAGGTAGTCGGTAACAACCTTGGAGCCGGGAGCCAGGCTGGTTTTTACATAAGCTGGAACGGTCAGCCCTTTTTCAACCGCTTTTTTGGCCAAAATCCCGGCGCCGAGCATAACCGACGGGTTGCTGGTGTTGGTGCAGGAGGTGATGGCGGCCAGCACCACCGCGCCGTGCGTTAGCTCACCGCCCGGCTGGCCGTTGCTTTTGATCACGCCTTTGCGCTGCAAATCGGTTTCTGCCAGGCCGTACCCCTGTGGGCCGACCGGTTTGGTCAGGGCTGTGTGGAACGTCTGTTTCATTTCCGATAGCGCAATCCGGTCTTGCGGGCGCTTGGGGCCGGCCAGGCTGGGCACAACATCGCCCAAATCCAATTCCAGCGTGTCGGTAAATTCGGGGTCGGGCGTGTTATCGGTGCGGAACAGGCCCTGTTCTTTGGTGTAGCGTTCGACCAACGACACCAATTCTGCCGGGCGACCGGTGCGCCGCAGATAGTTGAGCGATTCGGCGTCAACAGGGAAGAAGCCCATTGTTGCGCCGTACTCGGGTGCCATATTAGCGATGGTAGCGCGGTCGGGCAGGGTCATTTTACTGAGGCCGGGGCCGTAAAATTCTACAAATTTACCGACCACACCTTTTTGGCGCAGCATTTGAACCACGGTCAGCGTCAGGTCGGTAGCGGTAACTCCTTCGCGTAGCTGTCCGGTCAATTTAAATCCAACAACTTCAGGAATAAGCATATAGATAGGTTGGGCCAGCATCACGGCTTCGGCTTCGATGCCGCCCACGCCCCAGCCTACAATTCCCAACCCGTTGATCATCGTGGTGTGGCTGTCGGTGCCAACCAGTGTATCGGGGTAGGCGACAACGCCGTCTTCCTCGGGCCGAGTCCAGACGCCGCGGGCAATATATTCCAGGTTGACCTGGTGGACAATGCCGCTGGCCGGGGGCACAACGCTAAAATTGTCAAAAGCCTGCTGGCCCCAGCGCAAAAATTCGTACCGTTCACTGTTGCGTTCAAATTCAATTTCGGCGTTGCGCTGGAGGGCAATGAGTTGGCCAAATACGTCCACCTGCACCGAATGGTCGATAACCAGATTAACCGGCACCACCGGATTGATCTTTTGCGGGTCGCCGCCCATACGGGCCATGGCCGAACGCATCGCCGCCAGATCAACAACCGCCGGGACGCCGGTAAAATCCTGCAAAATAACGCGGGCCGGCTTGAAGGGGATTTCTTCGGCAGAGGGGTTTTTGGGGTCCCAGGTGGCCAGCTTTTTAACGTCATCTTCGTTGACAACATAATTATCGACTTCGCGTAGCACATTCTCCAACAAAACTTTCATCGAAAAAGGCAGGCGAGAGACGTTGTAACCATCTTTCTCTAACTTATCAAGCCGATAAATATAAGCTTCGCCGCTGCCAGTATTAAATTTGGCGCGTGCGCCCAATGCGTTTTTGGTCAGTTTTGCCATCCTTCTTGCTCCTTATTAAAAGTATCGTGGGTGATAGTGCTGGGGTTTTGAGCGGATATTTTACCTTTGAATGTGGTTATTTGCCAATTAAAACCGGTCACCCAGCGAAAATTTACAAAATAGGGGAGGATGGCGGTTAAATCAGTAATGGACCGGGCTTGTGCGTTTTATTACGCATAATTATTCAAGGGCGGCTTGCAAGCCGCCCTTTTATTACGCATAAGTATTCTACACCCCGGCGTAGATGATGAAACTTAGGGCAATCCAGGGCTGCATATTGTTGTGAGGCTGGCCCCCGCCTTGACTACTGGTTTGCATCGATTTGGGCACCGAACTTCCGGCAAACAAAACGGTATTTGAGCCAGTTAAACCAGATTGATTGCCACTCACTATATGATCGTGGGGGGGCATCTCATTATTGGTCAATGTGTGTGTTTCCGCGCCCCCACTCCCCCCCCGAACATCAGCCGCCGCCGCTGTTACCCTGTTGGCCGATCCCATTTCGCTGGACATATAGTCCATGCCAATTGGGGCCCGCCCCCGCAAGTCCGGGAAATTGAATGTCGTTGAGCCATTGCCAACACCAAACGTGGTGCCGATGGTCGAGAACAAACTTGAGAAGTACGAGCGGTTAGCCTCCCGGCCGTCGCACAAATACCAACCGCTTGGCGTTGTCGCTGGATTGCCGGCCCAAAGCCGTATCTCGCCAACGAGCGGGCTACCTGGTGGCCCCTGCGGTCCGGTTGCGCCAGTTGCGCCGGTTGGTCCGGTTGCGCCGGTTGGTCCGGTCGCGCCTTGCGGCCCTGGTGGCCCCTGCGGCCCGGTCGCGCCAGTTGCTCCGGTTGCGCCAGTTGCTCCGGTTGCGCCTTGCGGCCCGGTCGCGCCTTGCGGCCCGGTCGCGCCTTGCGGCCCGGTCGCGCCTTGCGGGCCCTGCGGGCCGGGATCACCTTGCGGACCTTGCGGGCCGGGCGTCAATTCGATGGCGGCCAGCAAATCATCAATAGCCGTTTTGGTGTAAAACAGCCGTTTCAGGTGCTTTTTGTCGAGTAATTCACGTATCAGGCTCATGCAAACTCGACCTTGCTGATTTGTGCCCAGGATGCCTGCCAGAAGAAGATCACGATTTTGATGTACTTCCCAACAATACAGCCGCCAAGCGTAATGGTGCCGGTTGGCTGAAAGTCCAAGTGTGTGTGTTCTGTCCAGTCTGTGCCGTTATCAGACACATACACGTAAATAGGCCGGCCGCTTTCGTTGGCATTCCAGGTGAGTTTGATTGAGGCCGGCGAGTGCCGCACTTGCTGGACAATTTCCGCCTGCTTGATACCGCTGGTATTAAACGAGAACCCGACGCCAGCGGCCCAATTACCATTTGCTGCCGATGTCCAGTTATATTGTGCGGTCGTGAAATCGTAAATGCCGGTATCCGTGCAGTTGGCCGGGTCGTAATCGCCGGCAGGATCACCGCCGCCCGTGCAATCATCGACAGCGTAAAATGCGACATCTGCATCCTGGTAGAACATCAGGTTGAGAATGCCGGGGCGGCCGGTGAGCGGCTTGATCAGCCCATCGATGGCCGTTTTCATGTACTGTTTCAGATCGGCGTCAACGTTGGCGTCGATCCATGCGAACAGCGGCACGGACACCGCGGCGTAGCAGTCGGACACGTCAAGCGCGTTGCGCAAGCCGGTGCGCAGCGTGGCTGCCTGGCTCGTCAGGTAAGCAGCCGCGTTTTGCCAGTTGTAATCATCGGCGTAGTACAGCGGATAGAGCAAGCCGCGGGTTGTGAGGCCGATGTAATTGCCAACGTTTTCATGAAACGCGGCCCGGTTGGGCGCTTTGCTGAGAACTTTGGCCGGGATGTATGTGCTTGCGTTTTGGGCCAAAATATCGGTGATTTCCGGCGCGTCGTTGTCGAGCAGGTTCCAGTTAATGCCGGCGCTATTCCAATACCAGTTGTAAAAATTCTGCACGCCATTGAGCGCGGCCACGAGCTGATCAACGATGTACCAGGCCGTTTGACAGCCCTCGTCACTGCCGGCGCCGATTAGCGCGCCCTCAACAAAGGTGCCGCAACAGTTGGGGCTAATGCTGGCCAGCGTTTCTGTGTCGAAACTTGGCCACCATTCCGGCGTATAGTAGAGCAAGGGGGCCATTGTGGCGCAGATGCCGATAATCCAGTTTTGCTGGGCAGACGTGAAGCCGTAAGCCGGCGTGCTGACAACCTGCTCAAGGTTGGCTTTGGCGGCGGCCGCATCCGGGGCTTTGGCCAGCGCGCAAATGAGGTTGTCCTTTGCGGCCGGGAGTTTGGTGAGGATGTCTTGGAGGGAGTTTTCTGTGATACCGTATGTGCTGATTAGGTAGAGCAACCCCAAATAAATGCCGCTTGAAATCACAAAGGTTATTGCTGGTAGGACAATGTCACTAATTTCGATGCCGGCTGTAGTCAGTGCTTCTATCACGGCCGTGATAAGCGGAAATAAAAGCCCCAACACCACGGTTTTTACAATGCCTGGCAAATTGGACGTCGCAAAGTCTAAAAACGCCCGTCCAATGGTTGTGTTGGCCAGGTTATCCGTGAGATAATAAAGCCACGAATAGTTAAAAACTGCGGAACGGCATTGACGATCTGAGAGGCTACTGCCTTGCAGATACCCGGCCGGTGGACCCTCCGGGCCGGTTGGTGAAGGAATTTCTTCCCAGGGCACGTCTATAATTCCCGCGCCGCCAGACCCGCCGCCGGAGCTGTCGCCACAGCCGCAACCGCAGTTGTTTTGGATGTTGATCGTTACGTTTGTCATAGGAGCTGCCTCATGCTTGAATGTCTGTATTTAACGAGTTTGGTTAGTCTCAGCATACTTGTTTACAACCTATCCAAACGGTTTTGGATTTGGTATGGCAAGCGCCGCCGCCGCTAATTCCCCCTTCCCAGGAGCGGGTTGCTGGGGGCCTCAATTTGCTCCACCTTCACCCCCTCGTCGGTGATGGTGGTGACAATGCTTTCGCCCTTGCCGTTACCGTTAAGCGCCTTGCCGTTGCAGTTGTTCAGGTTGTTCAGGTTGATCTTAACCGGGTTATCTTTGATGGCCGCGGCAATGGAGCGCAGGGCGGCGTCATCGCTGGCCAGCGCCGTAACCAGCATCAAAATGGCCTGAGTGATGGTCGTTTTATCCGGGTCGTTGGTGGGCGGGTCGATAATGCCCAGCTTGACCAAAACGGATTGCAGGTTACGTTGCAGCATCTTTAGCCAGCTTTCGTCACCCCCCAACCTGAATACATTGTCCATAATATCGGCCACGTTGGGATAAGCCTCCGGGTCCAACAGCGCCGTTTTTCTGAGCAGCGTCTCCAATGTCTCGGTGATATTCTTCTCACCGATAATGTTGTCAGCCTGCCGGAAACGGCCGTCGAGGCTGGTCAGGTTGGCATTGGCCGCGGTGCCCTGCTGGTCCAGAATATCGGCCAGGCCGGCCCCGGCCCACGGAATAGGCAGGTCAATTTGCCGGCCAATCAGCCCCGACAGCAAGGTGTCAGCTACGTTGTAATCGGGGTACAGGGTATTGTTGGTGATAAACCGCTGTTGCAGCAGCGCCAGGTGAGAGACAATATCTGGCACCCCGACCAGGGCGTCCAGATCGGTGTTAATGTCGCCCAGCTCCGCGGCGACGGTGGCCGCGGTGGCGTTGGCGGCGGCCGCGTCGCCATGCAGCGCGTCCATGCCGGCGTTGATGTTTTGCAGCCAGGCCAGGCCGCCCAGTTGTTGCAGCGCGTCGCTGTTGGCCGCCAGTTGCACCAGGCTCGCCAGATCGGTGAGCGGCCCCAGCGCGTTTACCAGGTTAACCAGTTCGGCCAGGCTGCCAAGATTGGTGGTGATGTTGGCCAGTTGGGCCAGGTTGCTCAGGGCGTTGGTATCGGCGGCCAGGTCGGTGAGTTGGGTCACGGCCCCCGGTAGTTCGCTCAGGTGGCCGGTATTGGCGGCCACGGTGGGCAGACTGTCTAAATTTGACAGTTGCGCCAGGGCGGCGTTGATGCCGGCCAATTGGCTGTTGGTAGCCTGTAAATCCAGCCGCAGGCCGCCCAAAACCTCGTCTAATTTGCACATGCTCATGGATTCAAAAATCTCCCTTCCGATGGCTTGAACATCCTTCACCACGCCGGTTTGCTCGTCCCAGCTCCAGCCAAAGGCCAGGCTTTCAACCATGCCCACGATCAGCCCGCGCCAGGCCCGGCTGTTGGGAATGCAAAAAAGGACGGTTGTGTAACCGTCCTCTTCTGTCCAATCGCTGGGGATTTCCCAGCGCTCCATTACTGCGCTCCGCTGCGGCTAACCTGCTGCACGCTGACCAGTACCCCGGCGTTGCCGTAGGGCGAGCGGTAAACCGCATCAATGGCCGTTTTCAGTGCCAGGCCAGCCCCGGCAGTCAGGTCCAGAAAATCAGACGTGGGCGACGGCAATTGGGCGTTGTTGGCGGTGCCGATTTCGTGGGTGAAAATCTTGCCGTTCACGCTGTCCTGCATGCGAAACAGCCATTTGTTGAGCCGGTTGGCGTTTGTGTTGGCCGGCGCGGCGGAGCTGCCGGCGTCAATCACGGTTGGCACCGTTTTCGTGCCGCTGGGAGCTGCGCCCAAAATGATGGCGGCTATGGCGTCAACAACGGATTGAAGGTCCTGGTTGGTGGCCGCGTCGGCTACGCCAATGGTCATGCTGGTCCGTTTGGACAGCCGGTCCAAAGTTGCTACGGTAAAGTCGGTCATGCTTGCCTCCTGTGTGGGCTAGGTGTCCTACGCTGTTCCATCGCGGTGGAACAGCGTAAAACTGTTGTCAAATGTTAAGGTTAAAAATGAAGCGCTTCATAACAAAAGATAGCAGCTAACGTTAACCCTGTCAAAGTGTTAGCTGCAATGTATTGTTATGATTGCCCTTTTTAACCGCGCCAGATGGCCAACTCGATAGCCTGCCCCAGCTTTTCACAGGTCAGAATGATTTTGTCCAGCAACCTGTCGCTGTCGCGGGCGTAGCGCAAAAGCTGGTACGCGGCTATGGCCGTCATTACGGACACCAGCAGGTTAACCGCCGAGTTGGCGAGCAAGACCGCGGATAGGATGATCAGTAAGATTTCGGTGTTTGCCATAGCTCAAAGTTTAGCAGCGGCCGGCGCGCTCGCCAACCGGCGATTCGCTGGACTCACTGAGACGCCCCAGGATCGATTTTTTTGCCAGTTGAGGCAAAATCATGCCGGGCCGGGGGAATAAATCGATTGGCGGGCCGTTCTGGCCGGGGAAAAGAACAACCGTTCTTGACTGTCGGGCCGGGAAATGATACGATGTGACTGTTCTTAACAAAAGCGGCCCGGCTGTGGAACCGGGCCTGACCAGATCAGAGAGTGAGGCTCCGAAATGGCTAACCCGCATTTTACCCATTGCCCTCATTGCGGGCAAGAACTGACCCCGCCCCAGCAGCCCGCGCCCGGCGGCTGCATGGTGGGCAAGCGGCCGCTTCCCCCGGCCGATCCGGCGGCCGGCTGGGCTTACGTGCTGGCCACCTTCCCCTGGATTTTCCGCGGCCTGAACCTCAAGACCGAACCCTACTATGACGAGCTGCTGCAAGCCGGCGTCAGCCTGCCCGATGCCGCGGCTTTGCCGGCGAGCGACGCGGCGGAAGAGAGCGAAGCCGAGGCCAACGCGGCCCGGCTGGAACCCTATCGCCGCCAACTGCTTGAGGCCGACGGCGTGCAGTATGCCCGCGGTTGGACCAGGCTCGCGGCCAAAGTGCTGTTTGGCGACCCGGCCAAAAATGGCGGCGGCTACCTGACCAAAATTGAGCAAGCGATGGAAATACTTACTACTACTACCCCGGCCGGGGTAGTAAATCGGCAAAAAGCGGCCTGAGCGGGCAGAAAGGGGGTAGTAGTAGTGGAGTGCCCGGACAGATGGCCCGAACTGAACAGCCAGCAGCGGCGGCTGGTCAATCGCTACATCGACACCTTACTGGCCCAGCAAGCGGCCCTGCCGCTGATCGAAAAGCCGGGCCGGGAAGTGGTGGCCGTGAAACAGGTGGGCAGCGTGAGTTACCAACTGGAGCGGGTAAAGTGCGGCAAGGCCACCTGCCGCAAATGCCCCCACGGCCCCTACTGGTACGCCTACTTCCGCCGCGGCAAGCGCCTGGTAAGCAAATACATCGGCAAGGATTTTAAGCTGATTGCCCCCGATTAAGGGGGTTTTTCTTTGCCGTCTTATGTAACAGGTTGGCGGCGAGCGGCGGCAAGCTGTTACATAAGACCGGGGGAATTGCGTTGAATTATGATGTTGAATTTGCGTGTGGGGTTTTGGCGTGGTATGATGTCTTTAGTCCGCCAGACTATCCACTTGACCGTTGGTCACAAGTAAAAACATACTTGCGAGCAAAAAGCCCGCACTGTTCTTAAGGTCAAGTGGTCTTGGCGGACTCCTACCTAGAACGGCGCGGGCTTTTTGTTTACGCAGTATTATACTAAAGGAGTCCGCCATGCTTCAAAATTCTAACTTTTCGCCTGGGCGCGTAACCCCCATACGCCCCAAACCGCAGCATTACCCCTTGCGGGTAGCGCGGAAGATCGGCACCAAATGCCGGTACTGTAACCAGCTTTTCCACCCGGAAAACAAAAGAGGGCCGGTGCCCGAATACTGCTCGCGCAGTTGCCAGAGTAAGGCCTACCGCGCCCGCAAGCTGCTGGCCGCGCTCAAGGCCGCCAAAGAGGCGCAGCGATGAAAGCCTATACCAAGCTGCAAATTCTGGAAGCGGCCCAAACGGTCGTAACGGTGTTTGGCGCGGAAGACCCGGCCGCCGTCGGCGACTTTGCCGACGTGGCCGATTGCCTGCTGCTCGACATCTTTGCCGTGCTGGAAGGCGACCCCCGTTTTGCCCGGCCCACACAGGCTATCATTGCCCCTGAATTTGGCTTTGTGCCCGTGCTGGGCCAGATCGTTGCGGACCCGGAGCTGGGCAACCGCGTCGAATGGTATCGGGGCGACCCGGCCAGCGAGGAGGCCGGCAATGCCTAAGATGACCGCCAAGTACGCCGCGGCCGTCGATGCCGCCCACAACGCCAGGCTAAACGCGGCCGGCACGCGCAACCAGGAAGAGCTTTACGAGCTGCTGCAAAGCGCCGGCTGGTTTTGGGACTCGACCCGCAAGCGCTGGGATTTTTATCCCCAGGAAGAGGCCGAACCGGCCACCAAAATGATCATGGTCCGGGTCTGGTGTGATAGCGAGATCACCGAAGATATGGCCGATGATCTGACCGCCGCCTTGCGTAAATACGCCAACACAAAGGGCTGGGAGCTGGTTGAACGCTCGCGGCCCTACCCCTGCCGTCCCCCCAAACAGCTTGAAAGCCGGATATACCTGAAATTCCTGCCGGCGCGGAGGAATGGCCATGCGTAACCTCCAAGATTTAATCATTGGCTTCGACAGTTTTGACGAGTTCCTGCAATACGCTCGCAAGCTGGCCGAAAACCGCAAACAACTGGACAAGGCCACTAAAGAATGGCAGTTGGCTACCGGCCCCGGTGATTATGTCCAAACCTATGACCCCAACTGGAACCTCAACATCTTTGGCGAGCTGTTGGCCGATGATGAATACCCCAGCGACGGCCCCACCAAATTTGGGCGCTGGTATTCGGAGCTGTGCCCCGATGGGGAACTGGGCAGCAATCACGCCTTTTACTTTGTGGCCAAACTGACCCGCGCCGAGTTCGACGCGGCTTTGCAACGCATCCGGGAGGAATACCGATGATCAACTATGAGTTTCTCAAAGGCTATGCCAGAGAATTAAGACGGCAAGGTGTCAGTGTTAGCACCAAAGACCTGATTGTGTTGGCTCCCAAGAACGACCCCTTCTATAGCGGCTCACCCAGCCAGAAAAGGGACGCCTACTGGTTTGCCAGCATTTACCGCAAGATCGGCGGCGGGGAAGGGCTGCACTTGCGCCGGGTCCATTACCGCATTCTGGATTTACCCGATTATGAGCGGGAGCTGCCGCTCAAACTGACAACCACTATCACCGATGCGGACGGCCGCCGGAAACAGATCGAATTCACCCACTACGAAAACTATGACCGCTGCTGGGAATGGCTGACCGAAGCGGCCAAACAGGCCCGCTGGTTAAACCTGGTGCCGATTACCGCCTTTGTGGATAACCGGGCCAAAGAGGCCACGTTTAGCCTGTATGCCCGCTGGCAGGACCCCAACGACGAATTCTACGACGACCCCACCCCCGGCTATGGCATCACAGATGACTTTGAGCCGGTTGTTACCCCGGATATGCCCGAACTGCCCGACTTGCCCGAAGAACTGGCTTGGCTGCCTGACTTTGAGGTAAAGGGCTATCACGGCATCGAACAGCCGTATCACCTTGAAATCTGGGTTGAGAAATCGGAGGGTGAAGACGTGTTTTTGCCGATCTGCCAGAAGTACCGGGTCAACTTTGTGCCGGGCGTGGGCGATATGAGCATCACCACCACCTACCGCTTTTGTGAGCGGGTCCGGCGCGCCGGCCGGCCGGCGAAGCTGCTGTACATCAGCGACTTTGACCCCAGCGGCTTTAATATGCCGGTCGCTGTGGCGCGCAAGCTGGAGCATTTTGTCCGTAACCACGGCTTTGATGACCTGGACATCACCCTGGAACCGATCATGCTGACCGAAGAGCAGGTTTTGCGGTACAACTTGCCCCCGGCCCCGGTCAAGGACAGTGACGCCCGCAAGGATGAATGGGAGCGGCGTTTTGGCGGCGCGGTCGAGTTGAACGCGATGTTCGCTCGCGACGAGCGGGTAACGGCCGCGCAGGCCATTGTCGAGGCTAAAATCCTGGAATACTACGACCCGGAGCTGTACTGGAAGGCAATGGACCAGCGCCGCGAACTGGACAATCGCCTGGCCAAGTTGCGTGACGAGATCATCGAGGACCATTTTGCCGGCGAGGTTAAGGAGCTGGAAGCTCAATATGATGAGCTTTACGCTAAATGGGGGGAAATGCGGGCAGACTTTGACGAGGTTGTTGAACCATTTGCGGCGCAAGCGCAAGAGCTTGACGCCGAATTCGGCGTGTTGAATGCCAGGGCCGAACAGTTGAACGGCAAGGTGTCAGAGTTACTAAACCAGGTTGATATTGACGCCGAAGCCGAGTATCCGCTGCCAGAAGGCCCCTCCGTGGCTGTAAACGGGGTGCTTTATCATAGCCAGCGTGGCTACTTCGATCAGCTCGCGTCATACCATGCTTACCGCTCCTCAGACTTCACCGAGTTGGCTGATTGGTTGGCGGAGGTTGAAGATGAGTAAAAAAGCAGCTTCGCATAGTGAACGAGCTACGCCCCCCACGGGGGTAGTCTACCCGCTCGATTGGTTCAACTGGCTCCACGATTGCACCAGCCTGGCTGAGCTGAAAGTGATCGGGTGCGTGCTGGGCTACGATGGGGTGATCGGGATCGAAAGCCTGCACCCCACCTTTAGCGACCTGGTAGAGTGGACAGGTCTATCAGAACGGAGCGTAGCAGATGGGTTAAAACGGGCCACCGAACGGCAAATAGTTCAGTTGGTGGAATCGGCAACGGGGCGTGTTTACTGCCCTGTTGCAAAAAGTATAGCTCATGTTCATGATCATGGTCTTTTAAACACTATACCTGATTTAAATTTATCAACAGAGAAAGAACATGATCATGGCGCAGAAAGTAAAGTTCGGAAGGATTTGCACCAAACCCTGCTAACCGAATTCGGAATGTCGCAAACATCCCGAACCGAACGGATAGCCCAGGACATCGCTCTTACACCAAAATATCCGCTGGCTCGCATCCAAAACCAGATCAGGTACACCCGCTATGAGATCGCCCGCGGTGAAGACGGCGAGCCGGCCCGGCCAATTCGCAACCCGGCCGGCCGGTTGATCTATCGCATCCGGGGCAACCTGCCAATGCCGCAGGGTTACACACTGCTGGCCGCCCTGGAAGCTGAGGGACTGACCCGCGAACAGATTTACGAGGGTATCTACTATGGCGAGCTGGAGCTGCCGGAGATCGCTGAAAGCGTGGCCTATGTCGCCTGGCTGAAGACCTACAAATGGCCAGAGGAGGACGGCCATGAGTCGTGATTGGGAGGCCACAGCGATTGTGCAAAAGCTGCGAGCCGAGCAGCGCCAGCGCGAAATGATGGCCAGGCACGCACCAGGGCGGCCCAGGGCAAGTAAAATCTTTGAACGGGCCGTTACGGCCCGTCTGCTGCCGCTCCTCGCCAGCTATGGGCCTGTCAACCTTACGGTTGACCAGGCACCCTTTGACGTGTGGGTTGCCGGCGTGCGGGTTGAGATCAAGGCTGCTAACTGGGTATCCATGCCGGGATGGCCCGGCCGCTACCAGGGCACCATCAGGAATGGTGATTATGACGTGCTGCTGTTTGTGGCCGTCAATGGCACAGATCACCATTTTGTGATACCTAAAGTAGCCATTGGCCGGCGAACACAGGTCGCCATAACCCAATACCAGGTTGAGCGGTACAGCGGCCAATGGGCGGCCTATCTGGAAGCGTGGGACGTGTTACGGCTTGCCGTCGAGGCCGCGCCCCCGCATCCGGTCCAATTAGCGTTGATGTGAAATCGATATGATCGGGTTCTGCCTGGCGTGTGATAAACCCCTGACCGGCAACCAGCGGGACTGGTGTTCTGAACGTTGCCGGAAGCGGTATGAACGATTGTCCGTGAAATATCCGGCTTTGTCCGCGAAGCGTCCGCTTTCCGAGGTACTTGTCCGCGATTCGTCCGCGTTTGTCCGGGTTCCGTCCGCGATTGTGGTTGTTTTAGTCGTGAAATACGATGACAACGGCTGGGGCGATCTTAATCGGGATATGGACGGCTGGACAATTAAAAGCAGATTTCGGGGGGAGTTGGCCGAAATAGCCCTAAAATGGCTTAAAAAGGCGTTTTCGCGCTGGTCCTTTGAGCTGATCAGCATCGAAATACACAAAACGTGAGGGTGGCCCGGCTGAGATTTTACTACGCATAATTATTCTTATCCGAAGTAAAAAATTTCTAGCCAAAAATCGATTTTCGTGCCCAATTTATGTGCGATTAACTATTTTGCACTATAATTACAAAACTTCATGTATTGAGAAACTGAATGACCAACTACAAACTACTTGTTCTTGATGTCGATGGGACTTTGATTGGCCACGGCGCGTATCCCAGCTCGCGCGTCACCCGCGCAGTCGAAGCGGCCAAACAACAAGGCGTCACCGTCGCTCTGGGCACGGGCCGGGCCACCGAAGCGTGCTACCACTTGTTCAGACAACTTGGGCTTGACGGGCTACACATTGTATTCGATGGCGCCGCCATCGTCCAATGGCCATCTAACGAAATTGTTTACCTGCAAGCGCTGCCGCCGCGAGCCACCAAACGAGTCATCGAGCTGTCGCGTGAGCTTGATCTTTTTTTGGAGATTTACGCCCACGATTTCTATTTTATTGAGCGTGAAGGGCCGCTGGCCGATCATCAGCGCCGCAAACTCCAGCTCGAGCCGCTTGTTACCGATTTGATGAGCCTGGTTAACCGGGTTAAAGTGGTCAAAAGCCAGGTACTGGCCGCCAACCCGGATGAAAAAATCCGCGCGGATTTGCTGACCGAAGAGATGGAGCAACTGTGCAAGGTAGCCTGGAGCCTTGACCCCAGCAACGGTATCTACTTTGGCAATGTGATCTCCCGCACGGTGTCGAAAGCTGGCGCGCTGCGAGAGATGGTGGATTACATTGGCGTTGATCTGCGCGAAACCCTGGTTATTGGTGACTCATACAACGATATTGGTATCTTCAAAGTTGCCGGCACGCGGGTGGCTATGGGCCACGCGCCGGACGCGCTCAAAGAGTTGGCCGACTGGATAGCCCCCAATGTTGATAACGATGGTGTGGCCGTAGCCATTGAAAAGTTTATTCTTGAGTGAGTCCCCTGCTTGATACGTAGCGACAAAAAATTCTGCGTTAAACTACTATACGAAAATCGGGAGGGTTTTTGATGACAACGCCTGCGACCCAGTACCAGCCAACCCGCTGGTCTCTATCTGCACTTTTCCCCGCGCCGGACTCGGCGGCGGTGGAAACCGCCATTCAGGAGCTTGAAACCGTGGTGGCTGCCATCGAGGCTGTTCGTCCGGCTCTGTCCGCAGAGATCGACGGCCAGGAATTTGCCGCATTGGTCCAAAAAATGGAACGCAGCGCCGAGCTGGTTCATCGGTTGAGCAGCTACGGCCAGCTCTGGTTTTCTGAAGACACCCAAAATCAGGCGGCGCTGGCATTTATGGGCCGCATGGAACAGATTCTCACCAATGCCTTCAACCGGATGCTGTTTGTCAATTTGTGGTGGAAATCGCTGGACGACGCCGCGGCCAGCCGCCTACTCCCCTACGCCGGCGATGCTGCCTACAGTTTGGAAATAGAACGCTTGTTCAAGGATCACACCCTGTCGGAGCCGGAAGAAAAAGTCATCAACATCAAAGATGTTAACGGGATCAACGCCATCAACACCCTGTACGATATGATTACCAACAAATTTGTGTTTAAACTTAACGTTGATGGCGAAGCCAAAGAGCTGACCCGCGGCGAGCTGATGGCCTACGTACGCCACCCCTCGGCAGACATCCGCGCCGCGGCCTACCAGGAGTTGTACCGGGTGTACGGCGAGCAGGATGCCGTGCTGTCGCAAATTTATATTCACCGGGTGCGCGACTGGGCCGCAGAAAACATCAAACTGCGCCGGATTGGGTCGCCCATCGCGGTACGCAACCTGGCCAACGATATCCCGGACACAGTGGTCAACACCCTGCTTGATGTTTGTATTGAGCAAGCGCCGGTTTTTCAGCGCTATTTCCGGTTAAAAGCCGGCTGGCTGGAAATGCCCAAACTACGCCGGTATGATTTGTACGCGCCGCTCAGTAAATCATCGGCCCAAAAGGTGGCCTACGCCGACGCCGTTGACATTGTGCTCGACAGCCTGCACAAGTTTTCGCCGGTCTTTGGCCAGCAGGCCCGGCGCGTATTTGACGACGGCCACATCGACGCCGAAATCCGGGCCAACAAGCGCAGTGGCGCGTTTTGCGCCAGCATTTTGCCGGGGATGACGCCGTGGGTGCTGAGCAACTTCACCGGCGAGCCGCGCGAGGTGGCCACGCTGGCGCACGAACTGGGCCACGCCATCCACGCCATGATGGCCGCTCACCATTCGGTGCTCACCTTTCAATCGGCGCTGCCGCTGGCCGAAACCGCTTCGGTGTTTGCCGAAATGCTGCTGATGGACCGCATGCTGGCCGAAGAAACTGACCCGCTGCTGCGCCGCGATTTACTGGTGGAGTCAATTGACGACTCGTATGCCACAGTGCTGCGCCAGGCCTATTTTGTTATTTTTGAGCGCGAGGCCCACGCCCTGATTGACAAAGGGGCGGCTATGCATGACCTGAACCAGCTTTATCTGGCCAACTTGCGGCAGCAATTTGGCGATTCGCTGGATTTAAGCGATGACTTTCAGCGCGAGTGGATTTGCATTCCGCACATTTATCACACCCCGTTTTACTGCTACGCCTACAGTTTTGGCCAATTGCTGGCGCTGTCGCTGTATCAGCGTTACAAAAACGAAGGCGACAGCTTTAAACCGAGCCTGCTGAAAATTTTGGCGTATGGCGGTTCGGCCAACCCCAACCACATTCTCACCGAAGCCGGCATCGATATTGCCAACGCCGATTTCTGGCGCGGCGGATTCAAGTTCATCGAAGGTATGATCGCAGAGTTAGAAAACAGTGCCTAACCTGGTTTCTTATGGCGAACTTCCGCCCCCGGAGCTGTCAACTTTACCGGAAACGCTCGTCGCCAAATTACACATTCGCTCCTGGCCCATTGCCAGCACGGCGATCACCGTGGGGCTGTATGCCGTTTTCCTGGCGATAGCCCTGGTTGAAGGGGCGGCCATTGATTTGTGGGCGGGTTACCACTGGTGGTATTCGGTTTATTTGCCGGTAACCGGCCTGTATTTGCTGCTGGTTATCCCCCTGCTGCGTCGCCGGCTGGTGCAAACGCTCAACACCTATCACGTCATTGTCCCTTTTAACGACCGGCTGCGCCGGCTGGAAGTGGCTGCCTACAGGCTCAATACGCGCAAAGAGCTGCTGGCCATCACCGCCGGCACGCTGCTCGGCTGGCTGATCATCGAACCACCCACCGGGCAGGCGTATCTGGCCTATCAGGTGTTTGATTTTTTGGGCGATGTGCTGGTTTTTGGTCTGTCGGGCTGGCATATTTACGCCGCGCTGGCCCGCACCCGGCTGCTGTCAACCATTCACGATCAGGTGCAAAACGCCACGGTTTTTGAACACACGGTATCGTACCGGCCCCTGCTCAACTGGACATTTACCTCGGCCAGCGTGATACTGGGCGGCATTGTGGTTTCGGCGCTGTTTGTGCCGCCCACCGAATGGAACCGCCCCACTCCCATCATTATCTACGCCAGCCTCACCCTCGTTGCGGTACTGGTTTTTATGTTCAGCCGGGTGCCGGCCTCAATTTTGAACCAGTTTCGCGTTTTCCGGGCATTTTATTTGTTTGTGATGGTGGCCATTGTCGGCATGGTTGGTTACCACCAGCTTGAAGGCTGGGACCTGCAAGATTCGCTGTACGCCACCATCATCACTATGACCACCATCGGCTACGGCGATTACAGCCCCATCACCTTTGAAGGCCGGGTATTTACCATTTTTTTGAGCCTGTTTGCCATTGGCATTGGCGGTTACGCGGTCACTTCGCTGGCCTCCTTTGTGATCGATGGCCAGTTTCACCAGCTTTTACGCGGCAAATTAGTTGACAAAAAGATCGTCAAAATGCACGATCACTATATCCTGTGCGGCGCGGGCAATCTGGGCCGGCAACTGGCCATTGAATTTTACAAAAGCCAGTACCCGTTTGTGGTGATTGAACAAGAGCTGACTGTGCTGGAAAATTTAATGCGTGAAGTGGAAATTCCGTATGTGCAGGGCGATGCCACCCGCGATGAGTCGCTGCGGCTGGCCGGAGTGGAGCGCAGCAAAGGGCTGGTGGCCGCCCTCAGCGATGACAAAGACAACGTGTTTGTTACGCTCAGCGCGCGCGCACTCAACCCCGGGCTAAAAATCATCGCCCGGATCAAAGACGAGAAAAACAGAAACAAGCTAGAAAAAGCCGGGGCCGATCTGATAGTTTCGCCCAACGCCGTCAGTGGGCGGCGAATGGCCTCGGAGCTGCTCAACTCGGAGGTGGTCAACCTGCTGGATGAAATGCTCGAAGCCGAACAACAGACCGGCGAAACGCTGCGGCTCGATGAAGTCCACGTGGACGACATCAAAATTCCGGCGCTGGTTGAGCGGCTGGACAGCGGCGAACTGCAGATTTCTGATATTGGACAACGCACCGAACTGATTGTGGTGGCTATCAAACGCGGCAAAACCGGCGTCGAAGCCGAGCCGTATATTTACACGCCGCGCGGCAACACCGTGCTCCAGCGCGGTGACGTGCTGATTGTAATGGCCACGCCGGAACAGCGGCTCCATTTGCAACAGATTGTGCTCTCTCACCAGGGATTTGATACGTGGCTGACCAGACTGTGGACGTAAATTTACTAACCGGCCATTACATTTTGTGCGGCGCCGGCCGCACCGGGCAGAGCCTTGTGGCCCATTTTTGCGAGCTGCAACTGCCGCTGGCGGTCATCGATCAGGATGCCGAGGTACTGGCCCGGGTAAGCCACAATGCGACCCAGTCGGGGGCAAGTTTGGTCACCATTTTGGGTGACGCCACCGAGGACGAAACGCTGGAGCGGGCCGGCATCAAATCGGCGCGGGGATTGGTGGCGGCGCTCAGCCACGACAAAGACAATCTGTTCACCACGCTCACCGCTCGCGCGCTCAACCCGGCGCTGCGGATTGTGGCCCGGGTGGATGACGAAGCCGGCAACCGCGAAAAGCTGGAAAAAGCCGGGGCCAACAAAGTGGTTTCCACGGAAGCCATCGGCGGGATGCGGATGGCTTCAGAAATGGTCCGGCCCGAAGTGGTTCGGTTTTTGGATCAGATGGCCCGGGTGCGGGCCAAAGACAAAACCCTGCGGTTCACCGAGTTGCCGCTGTCAAAAATCATCATCCCCGAACTGGCCGAGCTGATCGAAGCCGGCCGGCATTCCGGCTCGACGGCGCTGCAGATCAAAGATATTGGCCGGTACACGGGCTTGCTGGTGGTGGCTGTTAAACCGGCCCGGGAACAGGCCGATGACTCGGCCGCGGGCGAGGCCATCTATCAAATTAAAAAGCGCTACCGTTTTGCCCCGCGCGGCGACACCGAACTGCACCACGATGATATTTTGATGGTCATCGGCACGCAGGACAAGCTGGAAGAAGTTACCGGCAGCCATCCGGGTGGTGAATAATGCTCTGGCTACCATCGCTGCAAAAACTCAAACTGGCGGCTAAAACGCGCCGCCGTCGCTGGAAACAGCGCGCCGCCCGGCTGCTGCTATTTGTCGGCCTGATTTTTGGGCTGACCGCCGCCAGCGTGGCTCCGCAGAGCGATCTGATGGTGCAGGTCAACCGGCTCACGGCCGGCGAACAATTTGATTTTGTGGACTGGATTTCGCTGGCAGCAGCCAATGAAATTGAGCGCCGCGTCTGGCCGCCGGCCATCCCCGCCGGCAACGCGGAACAGCGGGCGGTGGTTGAAACGTACATCCGGCAGGAAGATGACATTCGCCGGCTGGAGCAGGCCATCAACAAAATTTACGCCAGCGCCGGCAGCCAGGCCGGCCAGCGCGCCGCCGAGCCGGAACAGGAAGTGGCGGCGCTGAAACAGCAGCAGGCCAAATTACTGCCGCAGGTTGAAACCATCATTTCCCGCCAAATTGAAGCTGTTCTCCGCAGCGAGGGCTTTGGGCTGGACGGGCAGGTGCTGCCGCCGGTCGCTTTCCGGCTGGTTGATGCGCCGACCGCGCTCATTCTTTCGCCGCGGGACAAAATTGAGCGCAAATATTTTGTAGGGCTGTCGCCCGGCCTTGACCCCGCCGAGCGCAGCCGCATTGAAGATGCGCTCCAGCAGCGCGGCGATATTTCTGCCTATGTAACCGATGTGGGCGGGCTGGGCAGCTACCCGACAATGGTGGTGGGCAGCACCTGGCTGCCGTGGCTCATCGATACCACCGCCCACGAGTGGGTGCATAATTACCTGTACACCTTTCCCACCAACATTGCCTGGGGCTACGGCAGCAGCCACCAACTGACCACCGTCAACGAGACCACCGCCTCGCTGGTGGGGCAGGAAGTGAGCCACAAAGTCATCGAGCGGTTTTACCCGGATTGGGTCAACAAACTGCCGCCGCTGGACGAACACGGCCAGCCCCAACCGGACGAGCCATCGGAATTTCAACTGGCCATGCGCGCCATCCGCCGGCACGTTGACGAGCTGCTGGCGGCAGGCCAGGTTGATCAGGCCGAAACCTACATGGAAAATGAGCGCCAAAAGCTGGTGAGCAAAGGGTACAACCTGCGCCGTTTGAATCAGGCGTATTTTGCCTTCCACGGCTCGTATGCCCTTAGCCCCGGCTCAATTGATCCCACCGGCCCGCAGCTCCGGCAGCTCCGGGCGCGCGCCGCCGGTCTCAAAGCTTTTCTCGACCGGGTGGGCTGGTTAAACAGCGACGCCGATTACCAGAGCTGGCTGCATGAAAACAACATCCCAACAAAGTGAGCCATTCCGATGAGTCTGTTTGAATCCCGGCGCGGCCGGCGGGTGATGATTTGCGTCCGCGGCCAGTGCGCCCCGCCAGAAAAAGGGCGCAACATTGAAACGCTGCTGCTGGAGCTGATTGCCCGGCACGGGCTTGACAACCCCGATCACCCGCAGCACGCCACCTGCACCATTACCAACTGCCTGGCCGTATGCGAAGATGGCCCAATTTTGATTGTTCATCCCGAGGGCGTTAAATATCACCGCGTTGACGAAACCGCGCTGCGGCGCATTTTTGAGGAGCATATTTTGGGCGGGCAACCGGTTGAGTCGCTGCGCGCGCCCAATTCGTTCAAGCGGCCGCTCTTTTTATGAGGTGATCAGCGGCAGTTTTTTGGGCGTGGCCGTCGGTTCCGGCGTGGGGGTGAGCGTGGGCGTGGCCGTCGGTTCCGGCGTGGGGGTGGGTACAGACGGGTCCGGCTGCTGATGCTGGAATTTGGTGATCAAATGCCACAGCAGTTCCAGGTTATTGTCCATGGCCGCACTCAACTGCGGCGAAAGCTGCCCCTGCCGGGTGAGCAGTTCAGGGTGTTTGGCAAACACCGTGGGGCCAGCCTGGAGCAAAAGTTCTTTTAACTTTTCAAATTCGTCGCGGTCAATTTCTACGCCGGCAGTGATGCCCGGGCTTAATTCCATCGACCGCATTGGATCAGCAATTTGCACCGGATGCAGGCGCAGCAAAAAGCGATACTGGTCGTAAGTTACCTCTATTTTGGCCAGCAGATACAACAACTGGCCATCGGCCTCAATCACTTTCATCGGCTGGAGTTCATTGAGATACACCCCGCTGCGCCGGCGATCAAATTGATTTTCAATTTCCACCGGGTCAACCAGCATTTGCTGCGGAATGTGCCGGGGAGCAAAGTTGGTTGATAGCGGCGACAGGTCAACAATGGCCCGGGTGCCATCGGCAAATGTGACCCAGGCGGCAGTATGTTGCACCGGCTCAGAGGTGGTCTCCACCGACGCCGGAACGCCAAACTGCCCCAACGCCACCCGGTTAACTTGCGGCGAATTGAGCATGGCCTGCCGCACCGCCACCGCCAGCACAAAACTGTCGGCAGATTTCCAGGCCAGGGCATCGGCCGGTTGGGTGGGGTATCGCATGCGGGCCACCTGCGTACCGCCGCGGGTTTCAAGCCGAATGGTGGTTTTGTCTTCGAGCAGCAGCGGAGCCAGCCCAAACTCAATTTTTCCCACAGCCGCCGCCGCCGAGTTGAGCGCCTCAACGTTGTCGTTGCGCGGCACCACCGGCGCGCGCGTCGGCGTGAGCGTGGGGGTTGGCGGCGCGGGGGTAGCCGGCTGGCAGCCCAACAGCACCGCGGCACCGATCATCAAAATTAATAAAAGCCCAATCGCTTGCTTTCTAACCAAAATTACTCTTAACCTCAAAACAACCCCAGCCATTTTTTCTTTTTAGCCAAAACAGCGCCCGCCGCCGCCGGGTCAAAACCGGCAGCCCAGCGCGTCTGCGCGTTGTACGTGGCCAGCCGCACCACCGCATCCGACAACTCGGCATCGGTAAAATCCGCGCCGGCAATGTTGGCCCCCTCCAAAAACGCACTGCGCAGATTGGCCCCGCGCAGCGACGCGCCGCTCAAATTGGCATTTTTTAAATTGACTTCAAACAGGTTGGCCTGCGCCAGATTGGCCCCGGCCAGGTTGGCCCGCACAGCAAAGGCGCGGTCCAGGTTGGCCTCCTGCAAGTTGGTCTGGCTCAGGTTTACTTCATCGAGTTTGGATTTGGCCAGATTGACCCCCTGCAAATTGACCCCGGCCAGGTTGGCTCTGAGCAGGTAGGCATCTGAAAAGTTGGCTCCGGCCAGCCGCGCGCCGGTTAACGTGGCCCCGCTCAAGTTGGCTCCGGCCAGATTACTGTTTTCCAGATTGGCCTGGCTCAAATTCACCTGTCGAATCTGGCAATTTTTAAAGAGTGTGCCGCTCAGATTGGCCCGGCTAAAATCCGTCCCGCTCAATTCCAAACCAGAGAGATCAAGCCCGCTCAAATCCTGGCCGGCAAATGATAGTTCGCCGCTCTTTTGTTGGAGCAGGTCTTGAATTTGTTCGCGTGTGACACTGGACATGGGTGATTGAAACTCCTGTAGAAAAAATCGGTGACATAAATTATAGACGGCAATCGGCGTTGGGTCAATGGACGAAACAGCCGCTTTCGGTTAAAATAACAGTTCGACCGGATAAAACCTGTGAACAGGGACGCACTCTGATTCCTGATTCCCGACTCCTGAATCCTATCTTTAGAGGAGCTGTTTGTTTATGAGCGAATTACCTGCCCGCTTGCAGGAAATTGTCGAAGAATTTAGCTGGGCCGAAGGGCAAGAGAAGCTGGAACTGCTGCTGGAATATTCTGAAAGAATGCCGCCGCTGCCGGATTGGTTGAACAAAGAAACCAACATGGAACAGGTCCACGAATGCATGACCCCGGTGTTTATTCACGCCGAGCACAAAAATGGCGGCATGCACTTTTATTTTGACGTAGCGCCCGAATCGCCGACGGTGCGCGGTTTTGCCGCCATTTTGGGCGAAGGGTTGGATGGCGTTTCGCCCGAGGCTGTGCTGAACGTGCCGGGCAACTTTTACCAGCAAATGGGGCTGCACAAAGTTCTCACCGCCCAGCGGCTCAACGGTTTGGGCGCGATTTTAGCGTACATCAGGCGGCTGGCCACTCAAAAACTAAACCAGAATTAACATTGATGAAAATTGCCATTTTAGCCGACATCCACGCCAATTTTATCGCTCTGCAAACCGTGGCCGAACACGTGGCCCGGTGGCAGCCAGACCGAGTCATTGTCGCCGGCGATATTGTAAACCGTGGGCCGCGCTCACGGGACTGCCTGGAATTTATCCAGCACAAGCAGCAAACCGAGGACTGGCTGGTGGTTAAAGGCAACCACGAAGATTACGTCATCAGCTTTGACCGGCCAGAAACAACGCCGCAGGGCGTGCTGTTTGATATTTTTCAGGTGGCGAACTGGTCGTACCAGCAACTCAACGGGCACGTTAAGGCGCTCCGGGCTATGCCGTTTCAGGTGAGCGTGGCCGGTCCCGCCGGCGGCGAGTTGCGCGTGGTGCACGCCTCTATGTTGAGCAATCGCAACGGCATTTTTCCCAACACCTCCGAGGCCCATCTGCGCAAAAAAATTGAGCCGCCGCCGGCAGTAATGGGCGTGGGCCACACCCACATTCCGCTGGTGCGTACCATCGACAACACGCTGGTGGTGAACGCCGGGGCGGTTGGATTGCCTTTTGATGGCGACCCCCGCGCCAGCTACGCTCAGGTGCAGTGGCAGGCCGGCGGCTGGTCGGCGGAAATTGTGCGGCTGGAGTACGATCGCCGCCGGGCCGAGCAGGATTTTTTCGACACCGGTTTTATGGCCGACGGTGGCCCGCTGGCGCAGCTTATCCTCGATGAGCTGCGGACCGCACAATCCAGGCTGTACCAATGGACGGTTGAATACCAGCAGGCAACCATCAACGGCAACATATCCATCGCCGATGCGGTAGACAATTTTTTGCGCAAAACACACGGGCTGGTGCTGAAATGAACTTTACTAATACGTCCGAAATTTCAGGAGAAAGCAGCTTGAGCAGCCGAAGCGTAGCGGAGGCGCGTCGAAAGGTGCGGCTCAAGTATAAAAGCGACAATAATTTATGAGCATTCACGTATTAGCGCCAGATGTGGCGGCCAAAATTGCCGCCGGCGAGGTGGTAGAACGGCCGGCTTCGGTGGTGAAGGAGCTGGTTGAAAACGCCATCGATGCCGGGGCCACGGCGGTTCGGGTGGAAATTGCAGAGGGCGGCAAGCGGCTGGTGCGGGTAATGGACGATGGCGGCGGCATCCCCGCCGCCGAAGTGCCGCTGGCTTTTGCCCGCCACGCCACCAGCAAGCTGTCGTCGGTGGAAGATTTGAGCCACGTGACCACGCTGGGCTTTCGCGGCGAGGCGCTGGCCTCCATTGCTGCGGTGTCGCAGCTAACACTGGTTAGCCGCCCCGCCGCCCAAACCACCGCCACCCGCATCCGGCTCGAAGGCGGGCAGCAGGTTTCGCTGGGCGCGGCCGGTTCGGCGGCCGGCACCAGTATCAGCGTAGAAAATCTGTTTTACAACGTGCCGGCCCGGCTCAAGTTTCTCAAAGCCACCGCCACCGAAGCCGGTCACATCCACCGGATTGTGTCGCACTACGCGCTGGCCTACCCCCACATTCGGTTTACCCTGCAAACCGATAACCGCACCACCTTCCATACCAGCGGCAGCGGGGATTTGTTCGATGCCCTGGCGGCGGTTTTCAGCCTGGAAACGGCCCGGCAGCTCATCGAAGTGTCCAATCAGGAAACGCCGGTCGATGGCCCTGCGGTGGCCGTGGCGGGGTTTACCGGAGCCACGTCGCTGCATCGGGGCGGGCGCGATCAAATCATCTTTTTTGTGAACAAACGCTGGATACAGGACCGGGCGCTCAACCAGGCCGTGGTGCAGGCCTACCACACCTTTTTGCCGGTGGGACGTTTTCCGGTGGCGGTGCTGAATATTGAACTTGACCCCACCGAAGTGGATGTTAACGTGCATCCCACCAAAGCCGAGGTTAAATTTCAGTCGCCGCGATTTATTTTTAAGGCCGTGCAAAAAGCTGTCCGCGAGGCGGTCGTGGCGGCTTCGCCGGTGCCGGGCATGGGCGGCCACGCGCCCGGCAGTTTTGGCCTGCACGCCGGCGACAGCGCCCCCTGGCCCGGTACGCTGGGAGCCAGCCGGGGCCACAATTTTAACCAAATGGGCTTTGAAGCGCAGCGCACGCTGCCGGTTGCCAACCGGCCCGATAACCCCGACACGGCCGCCGAGGTGTGGCAGATGCCGCCCACCGAACCCACCAAAATGCCGCCAATGCGGGTGGTGGGGCAAATTCAGCAAATGTATATTGTGGCCGAAGGCCCGGATGGGCTGTATCTGATCGATCAGCATGCCGCCCACGAGCGCATTCTGTACGAAAAACTGGCCGCGCAGCGGGCCAAAGCCGACGTGCCTCAGCAGCGATTGCTGGAGCCGGTGCTGGTTGAGTTAGCGCCGGGCCACGCGGCAATCGTCGCTGCCGAGCTGGATATTCTCACCGAAGTTGGGTTTGATATTGAGTCATTTGGCGGCGCTACTTACCGCATTCGGGGGATTCCGGAAATGCTTGGTCAGGCCGACCCGGCGCAGGCGTTGGTTGATATTCTGGTGGAGATGGCCGATGGCGCGATTCCGCTGGCCAAAGAAACCCACGAAAAAATCGCTATTACCGTTTGCAAACGAGCCTCAATTAAGGGGGGACAGGTGCTCTCGCCGGAGGAAATGAAGGAGCTGGTTCGCCAACTGGAACGAACAACCGCCCCGCGCACATGCCCGCACGGCCGGCCAACAATGGTTCATTTGAGCGCCTCGCAGTTGGCCCGCGAGTTTTGCCGCGTGTAATTGGCGGCTAGCGCGATTTCTTCTCGGCCACCCACAGGTGAACCAGCCCGCGCCAGCGCTCGTGATGTTTCACCACCAGCCCGGCCCGGGCAATGTGCCGGTTCCAGCACGATGCGGAAAAATAACTGATAACGCCGGGGCCAAAGGCCAGCAGGTTGCGCCAGTCGCGGCCGTGTTCGGCGATGAGCAGCCGGCCACTCGGCTTTAATATCCGGGTAAATTCGGCAAAAATCGCGTCACGGTCAACGGCCCGTTGCAGCTCGTGCAGGCTGAAGCTGCAATACACCACGTCGGCCCAATTATGGGGGATGGGCAACTGGTTGGGCTTGGCCGACCGCCGGTAAATGCGGCGGTCGCTCTCCAGCGACGGCTCCAGTTCCCGTGCCCGGCGTAACGCCTGATCGGTCATTTTTTCCGGGTCAAAAATATCGACAATGAAATAATGGCCCTGCGTTACCCGCGAAAGCAGCCCCCGTGTCCCCCGCAGCTTGCCGGCAGTCACATCGATCACCACGTTAGCCTGAGCCAGCTCCCCCAGTTCAAACAAACGATCATATTCACGGAACTGGCCCCAATCGTAAACAAAATAGGCTACAACCGGAACGCTAATAATAAAGGCCAGCGCAGCAACCCCGCTGACCAGCAACAAAGCACTCCAGGGAGCTGCCAAAAAACTGGCGCAAACTAAGGCTGCTACCCCAAACAAAAATATCCCCACAAAGATGGGCCAGTTATAGAGCACAGTGGCCAGAGTCCCGGAATAATGCCGATTTTGTAACAGTCCCGGGGCTACGCCTGGTTGCGGTTTAGCTGTCATTGGTCACTCCTAAAAAACTTCAACGGTATATTTTCATAATTTTTAGAAAACTTTGAAATTTAAGGGCAATAAAAACCGCTCAATTCCCCAAAGACAGGCTGCGTTTAACCTTTAACGCGGTCCCAAGCAATTTTAATACGCTGTTGGGGTTTTGCCTTTCAAGCTCTTCGTAAACCTGAACGCCGGTCTCAAAAAAATCGAGCAGGCTTTGAATCTGCTGTCGCTCATACTGGCCATCAACATTCGGCAATTCATTGAGCTTATTAACGCTGTCACGCAGCACAGAAATTGTCGGGTCAACTTCCCGTTTTTTGCGTTCGCGGGCAATAATTCTGAACATCGTCCACACGTCTTTTTCGGTGGTGTAATATTCGCGCCGTTCGCCTTTGATATGCACCCGGCTGGCAATGCCCCAGGCAATCAACTCGCGCAGCGCCATGCTCACATTGCCCCGGCTAATCTGGAGTTCATCCATTATTTCATTAGCCGACAGCGGCCCATCCGAGATAAACAGCAGCGCGTGAATCTGGGCCATTGTGCGGTTAATCCCCCACAACGACCCCATTTCGCCCCAGTGCAAAATAAAGTTTTCTTTAACCCGGTCAATAGTGCTCATAAAAGCCTAAAGTTTCAAAGTTTACTGAATGAATTGTAACACGCGAAGATGAGCGCGTCAAAAACTGTCAGCCAACTCTCGGCCTGAAGACCCCATATTTTAAAATGACGTAAGCAGCGCGGACGGCATCCCGCCAGCCAATTTTTTTGCCATCTTCATAGGTGCGGCCATAGTAGGAAATTCCTACCTCGTAAATTACGCAATCGAGTTGAGCAATTTTGGCGGTAAATTCCGGCTCAAAACCAAAGCGGTCTTCTTCAAGCGCAATTTTTTCCAACAGACTGCGTTTAAATACCTTGTAGCACACTTCCATATCGGTGAGGTTGAGGTTGGTGAACATATTGGACAAAAACGTTAAGAACCGGTTGCCCAACGAATGCCAGAAATACAATACCCGGTGGCTGTCACCGCCTACAAAACGCGAGCCGTACACCACATCGGCCTTTTCTTCCAGAATCGGTCGGAGTAGTTTGGGGTACTCGTTGGGGTCGTACTCCAAATCAGCATCCTGAATGATAATCAAATCGCCGCTGGAGTGCTTAAAACCGGTTCGCAGGGCCGCCCCTTTCCCCTGATTGACCTCGTGAAAAACAATCACAATATTTTCCCGGTCCCGGAGAGTGTCCAGATATTCCCGGGTGCCATCTCTGGAGCAGTCATCCACAATGACCAGTTCCCGCTCAAGCGGCAGCGGCACATCGAGCACTGTCTGCACAATCTTATTGATCGTGTCGATTTCGTTGTAGCAGGGGATTACTACCGAAAGTTTCATTTGACTCACCCGGCGAGCGCGTTTTTGACGGCGGCAATATGCGCCGGATTACTGCCGCAGCAGCCCCCGAACATTTTAACCCCCAACGTTTTGAATTTGAGCGCGTAATCGGCCATCACCTCGGGGGTGACATCATACACAATTTCGCCGCCGGCTTCCATACGGGGCAGCCCGGCGTTGGGCTTGGCAATGAGGGTGGCTTCCGGGGCAGCCTGGCGCATGGCTGTGAGCGCCACCAGATTTTCTTCCAGCGTGCGGCCACAATTGACCCCCACCGCGGCCACGCCCAAATTGAGCAAAAAGGTGACGGCGGCTTCCGGTTTAACGCCCATCATCGTCCGGCCGTGCGAATCAAAACTCATTGTTACAGTGACCGGCAAATCAGTCACCTGCTGCGCCCCCACAATGGCGGCTTTGGCTTCCTGCAAATCGCTCATGGTTTCAATGTGCAGGCCGTGAACACCGCCTGCTACCAGCCCTGCCGCCTGTTCGGCAAAGTGGGTAACTGCCTCGTCGTAATTGAGCGGCCCCATTGGCTCCATCAGCAGGCCGGTTGGCCCCATCGAGCCCAACACCAGCACCGAGTCGCCGGCCACTTCTCGGGCCAGTTGCGCCGCAGCCAGGTTAATCTGATGAGTCTGGTCGCCGGCATGTTTCAGCGATAGCCGGGCGCGGGTGCCGCCAAACGTGTTGGTTAAAACTGCCTCAGAACCGGCATCGATGTACGCCTGATAGTGCTGCTTAATGGCTGCCGGATTCTGCAAATTCCACAGCTCCGGCGCTACCCCGGACGGCAGCCCCAGTTTCATTAATTGCGTGCCGGTTGCCCCATCCATAATGATGATCCCCGGCTCGGCCAGCCGTTGTCGTAAGTCAGCCATGTCCCACCTCCATTTCAATAAAAAGCCGGAGACAATTCTCCGGCGCTGGTTTCATTTTTTGCATCTTACCGCCAATCAAATCAATCCGCAAATTAACCGCGAGAGCGCCCCGCGTTTACCGGTTAAGGCCGATGTATGTTATAATTGCCCCTTGCCCTTGGAGATGCACCACTTATGAAAACTATCACCCTGCTCAGCACCGTCAATTTTTCACCGGCACAGCTCGATAAGCTGCGAGCTGTCTCGCCGCAGTTTGATGTGCAGCAAATGCCCAATGCCCTGCCCGCCGACGTGCCGGCCGGCCTGCGCGAGCAGGTTGAAATTCTGTACGGCTGGAGCAAATGGGTCACTGAGGCGCATCAATACCCCCGGTTAAAATGGATTCAAACACACACCGCCGGCGTAGACAAATTGGCAGACACCCCCATCTGGCGGCAAGCCGATGTGTTGATATCGAGCCTGAACGGGGTTCACGCCATACCCATTGCCGAATACGCGCTGGCCGCGATGCTGGCCTTTCGCTGGAAAATCCGTAAAATGCTGGCTTATCAGCAGCGGACCGAGTGGGCCAAAGATCGCTGGGAAGAATTTACCGGCCCGGAGTTGAACGGCAGTACGCTGGGCATCATCGGGTACGGCGCTATTGGCCGCGAACTGGCCCGGCTGGCTCGCGCCCTGCACATGCGGATTGTGGCAGTGAACCGCACCGGAGAACGCACTCCGCAGCGCACTTACGCCGAACCCGGCATCGGTGACCCCACGGCGGCCTACCCAGATGCCATGTACCGGACCGATCAACTGCTCGCCGCCCTGCCGCAGTGTGATTTTGTAGCGGTGGCCGCGCCGTTCACCCCGGATACCCGCCACCTGATTAACGCCGCAGCGCTGGCGGCAATGAAACCAACGGCCGTACTGGTCAACATTGCCCGCGGCCCGCTGGTTGATACGGCCGCGCTGGTGGCGGCGCTCCGGCAGCAGCAAATCGCCGGAGCCATGCTCGATGTGTTTGAGCAGGAACCGCTGCCCGCCGACAGCCCGCTGTGGCAACTGGACAACGTCATTCTATCGCCGCACATTTCCGGGTTTACCCACAAGTACGATGACCGCGCCAGCGATCTTTTTGCCGAAAACCTGCGCCGGTATCTGGCCGGCGCGCCATTACTAAATTCAGTGAACAGAGAGACAGGCTATTGATAAAAGGAATAATTTTTGATCTGGGCAATACCTTGCTCAAATTTACCGGCGACTGGCCCACCGTTCGCCGGGAGGGCGCCGCGGCAATGGCCGACTGGTATCTCAAAAAGAAGCATGTCAAAATTGACCCCGACGCGTTGATCGAGGCGTTTCTGGCCGAAATCGCTGCCAGCCAGCAACAGGCCAGCCAAAGCCAAACCGAGGTACAGGCGCAAGATACGCTGCGCCGGGCGCTGACCGAAATTGACGCTCCGGCGGCAGCCACGGCGCATGTTGAAGCCGCGTTGAAAATCTATTTTGGGCCGGAAGAGGCCGCCAGCCAACCCTACCCCGACGCCGTTGACACGCTCAAAAAGTTGTTTCCCGATTACCGGCTGGGCCTCTGCTCCAACGCGGCAGACGACCCGCTGATTCAGCGGCTGGTCAACCAGGGCAGCCTCCGGCCGTGGCTGTCGCCAACGTTCAGTTCGGCCGGGCTGGGCTGGCGCAAACCCCGACCCGAACCGTTCCAGTTGATCGCCAGCCGCTGGGAGTTATCCCCTGCCGAGATTGTGGTGGTGGGCGATACACTGGCGGTTGATATTTTGGGCGCACACAACGCTGGCATGGCCAGCGTGCTGGTAACAATGGACGAATCAGCCACCAACGCCCAGCATCGCGACATCAAACCCAGCGCCACGGCGTCGAGCCTGTCTGCTTTGAGGGGAGTTATAGAGCAGTTGTAGCATATTCACTACGCGAAAATACAACGTGCAAACTCAAGCCATCATTCTTGAAAAACAGCTTATTGGCCCGGCCTGGTGGCAGTTGACATTTGCCGTGGCCGAATTTTCGGGCGCGTTTGGGCCGGGGCAATTTTTTTTGCTGCGCTGCGATCCCTGCTACCTGCGCCGCCCCATCTTCCCCCAACACCTCGGCGACAACCGGTTTGCCCTGCTGCTGCGCCCCACAACTGACCCCGGCCTGTCGTGGCTGATTTCGCGCCAGCCCGGTGACGCGCTGGACATGTTCGGCCCGCTGGGGCGCGGCTTCAGCCTGCCGGCCGGCGCGGCCAACCTGCTGCTGGCCAGCGACGAGCAGTGGCTCAGCCCCCTGCTCCAGCAGATGGAACTGACCGTGGCTGCCGGCGGCGCGGTCACGCTGGCACAGGGCGGCCGCCGCAGCGCGTCGCTCTATCCGGTGGCCAGCCTGCCGGCGGCGGTAGAATTTTTCGCCGTTACCCGCGATGGCTCGCAGGGACAGCGCGGCCAACTGGCAAACGCCCTGCCGCAACTGCTGCGCTGGGCCGATGCCGTGCTGGCGGTTGGCTCGCTGGAATTGTACCGGGCGCTCAAACGGCACACCGAACAGGTTCGGCTGCGGGTGACGTCCGGCTTTTTGTTCGGGCTGCTCGCGCCGGAGCTGCTGCCCTGCGGTGTGGGCGCATGTTTTGGCTGCGCCGTAACCGCCGGGCACAGCCCCAAACTGGCTTGCAGCGATGGCCCAATCTTCGATTTGGCCGAAATTGAGTTGGGGTAAATGATGATCGAACTGGCCCCGCGTCACAAAATTGGCCTGCCGCTGGCCTCGCCGGTGCTGATTGCCGCCGGCTTTGGCGGCTACGGCGATGCTTACCAGCGCTGGCTCGATCTGTCTGTGTTTGGGGCGGTGGTGACCCGGCCGGTCACACTGCGCCCGGAGCGGGGGAGCGCCGGCCCGCGCGTGGCCGAAAGCGGCGGGGGAATGATTATCGACACCGGGCGGCAAAATCCGGGGGTAAAAAAGGTGCTGCAGCAATACGGCCGGGTGTGGCGGCGGTTGCCCTGCCCGGTGCTGGCCCATTTGCCCGCCGACGAGCCGGACAATCTGCAGCGCACCGCGCGGGCGCTCAGCAGAAGCAACGCGCTGGCCGGACTGGAATTGGGACTGCCGGCTGCGGCCCTGCCCGTTGATGTAGCGGAGTGGGTACTGGCCATGCGCGATGGCAGCGACCTGCCGCTGCTGGCCAAAATTCCGCTGGATGCGCCGCTTGACCTGGCCGAGGCAGCGGTTGAAGCCGGCATCGATGCGCTGGTGATCGGCGCGGCCCCCGCCGGCGCGGCCGAAGTCGGTTCGCCGCCAAC
The DNA here is from genome assembly GCA_022071955.1 of Anaerolineae bacterium. GTDB lineage: Bacteria > Chloroflexota > Anaerolineae > 4572-78 > J111 > J095. The sequence goes on along the minus strand of JAJVIM010000005.1, from coordinate 197,846 downwards.
GGCCACCCTCCACGGCCAGTTTTTTGGCCCGGCGATGTTCCCCCTCACCCTGCACCGGGTTCACCTGCTCCGCACCGAGTTCGATGTGCCGCTGGTGGCTGCCGGCGGGATTGAGGCGTTGGCTCAGGCGCAAACGCTGCTGCAGGCCGGAGCCAGCGCGGTGCAGCTCGACACACTGCTGTTTGTTGAACCGCTTCGGGCCGAAGAGATGGCGCGGGCGCTGGCTATCCGAAAGGATTAAAGCTGGATAACGTAGACTTTGGTCTGGTAAATAAAAGAGACTTTGCCGTCGCGCTGGTGCGCTTCAAAAATGCGGCGTAACTCCTGCAGCATCGGCTCGTGGTGGGGATGGCCGGCCAGCGGCGCATACGATGACGACAACAACCGCCCCTTGAGTCCCTCGAAATCAAACTCCTGAGTGTAGCCAAAAATTTGAGTGGTCACCGCCGCGCCAAAGAGGCTTTGTAACTGCGCTGCGCCCACCTGTTTGTGGTCAACCGCGCGGTATTCGAGCGCGTATTTGGTCAGCATTTGCTCGTAGGCGTTGTGAAACGGCACAGCAACATCGCGCTCGTTCCAAACCAACGCCACCCGGCCACCCGGTTTGAGGATGCGGGTAAACTCGGCGACGGCAGCGGGGGCGTTGAACCAGTGAAAAGCCTGCCCCGCAACTACCAACCCGGCCAGGTTGGCAGGCAACGTGGTGGCTTCGGCGGGCGCGGCCACGCTGTGAAAACCGGGAAAGTCGGCCAAAACCAGCTCCGCCGCCTGCCGCATGTCGGCATTGGGTTCCACGCCATAGACTGTGTTTCCGTTTTCAAGAAACAGCCGGGTCAATTTGCCCGTCCCGGAACCCACATCGACCACAACTGTTTCAGGCGTCAGGCCACAGTTGGCGCGCAAATAGGCCAGCAGTTCAGCCGGATAGCCGGGCCGATATTTAACATAATTGTCCACACGATTACTGAATCTTTGAGTCGGGTCCATAAATTATTACCTCCGGCTGGATAATAAGGCAAAACCCGCTATCAAACAAAGGACAAAGGACGAAGGATGAAGGATGAATTGCGAACACTTGCGCCTGCTCTCCCTGCGGTCGCAGTACAGGTGTTGCGAAAGAGCGAATCAGCGAGTCAGCGAATTACGGAACATGCAACACGAATTACGCATTACAATTCATAATTGTATTTTCAGGGGAGGGTTTATCTTTTTTGTAAAGGATGGTATAATTATGTCATGTTGATCGGTCAAAAGTGAGTGAGGCGGGTGGATTAACATGAACAATTTGCCAAAAACAAAACCCATTTTTGTAGCGGTATTTGCGCCGATTTTGCTGCTGCTGGCCGGCGGGCTTTATCTGGGTGCGACCAACGTTCGGGCGGCCGGGCCAATCGACCAGCCGGTGGCTCAAACCGGGCAGTTTCAGGCCGGAGACAACTGTACCTGCGCGCCCAAAGATACGCTCGATTGCCGCGATTTTTCCAACGCCGAGCAGGCGCAGGCATGTTTTGACAAATGTCTGGCCAGCGCCGGCTACGATGTGTACGACCTTGACACCAATGGCAACGGCCAGGCCTGTGAAACGACAGCCTATGGCAACAACCCGGCCATCGAATCGCCCATTGCCAATCAGGATAATCTCGCGCCACCGGCCGAGTCGGTACCCGGCGCCAGCAATCTTATTACCAACGGTAATTTTGAATATGGGTTTTATCCGGTGCCGGAGCTGGGATTTGAGCCGCCCGATACGGGCCAGGTGCCCAACGGTTGGAACTGGTACAAAAGCAACACCTACGGCAAAGTGAACATCGAGGATAATCAGGAATTTGGTCTGGTTTGCCGGGATGATGTTGGCGCAGCCGAAGCGACGAACCAGCCCCCTGAAGAAAACTCGCCGTTTGGGCCGATTCCCGGCGTGGTTTATCGACGGCCCAATAACTCGTTGTCGCTGCATATTCAATCGACCGATGAGCCGGATATGCGGCTGGGGGTGTACCAAACAATCAAAGTAAAGCCCGGCCAGGATTATCTGTTTTCTATCAGCGGTACCATTCAAATTCAAAGCGGGGCCGCAACGCTGCAGTCTGATGACCCCGAAGCGCCGATAGAAGCCCAAAATCACACGCTCGAAATCTCGTTTGATCCAAACGGCGGCACCGACTGGCAGGCCGTCCCGCTCGAAAAACGGCACGTTGTTGAATTTAAGGAAAACAAACTGGAATTCAAAACTTCTAAAGATAACGAGGATATTGCCGTAATTCAGGATTTTGAAACCGTAGTGCGGGCACGGTCTGATAAAATGACAATTTTCCTGACCGCCTGGCGCAAATGGGCCAACTGGCGCACAACTCGCTTTATCGTCGATTGCGTTTCACTGGTGCCGGTAAAAGCGGGCGCAGCGCCCGCCGTGCAATCGCTGCCCAGCCAGCCCGCGCAACCCGACCAGGCCCAACCCGCCGCCGCCGAGCAGCCGGCCACCGAATCGCAACCGGCGCAGACCACCCCCAACCAAACTACCCAGATTATCCCGCCCAGCGGCGGCATATTAGACAAAGCCAGCAACTCTTTTTTGATCATCGGCGCATCCGTAATTGTCCTGCTCGGATTGATTGGAGCCGGCGTTTGGAATATGCGGCGATAGATTGACTTAACTTGAACGCAAAAAAGCCGGGGCGCGCGCCCCGGCTTTTTTGCGTTGTGGGTACTATCCAACAGCAGTACTGCTTCTTTTATTGCAACAACAATGCATTCAATTCATCGCCGGCTTTGGTTACCTGATCCATGCAATTGGCCACCAATAACGCGGTGGCATTTTTTGTGCCGGCCTCTTGGGTGTCAAACCATCGGTCCATTAAATCGATGGCATCATCACACTTTTGCAGGCCGTTGGTGAGTTTTTGGTGAATCGGTTTAGCTTCTGCCGGGGGCGACAGGCTGTCAATCTGGTTTAAGTAATTCCCCGCCTGTGACGCAAACGCGCCGAACTTCTCTTTAAATTCAACCAGAGTCAGTTTATTTTCACGGTAACTCATAGCCGCCTGACCAAAACTATCGCCGGCTTCATTGAGCTGTTGTCCCAACTGATTGACCGCTTTGGTGTAAACATACAGAGCAGAATTTTCCTGCTCGCTATTTTTGGCGGCGGGCATCTCCGGTAATTGAATTTTGGGCAAAGCGCCAGCCGTGTTAGGGCTGAGGGAGACGCCATTGGCAGTTACTGGCTCCGGCACAGACTCGTTCGGAATGACCAGCGGCGGGATCACCAGCTCGGCTGTTGGCGGAGCCTGCAGGTCGGTTTCATTTACGCCGGCAACCCGGATGCATTCTGAATCTTGCTTCGCGGTTGAAACGCAAATGAATACAAGTTGTTCTTCAGCCAAAGCCGGGACGGAAAGTTGATGGTCAACTACCGGATCAGCAGGCTTAAAATCCAGAGCCAGGCCGCCGCCCTGCCACTGCGTTTTAACCAGACCAACGCCCTTAACAAACCAGTAAACATTGGTCAGCTTAATCACTTCAACCGCCGGCACCGATTCGCCGCCGAGGTTAAACGTTAGCTCCAATGTCAGCTCGATATTTTGTTCCAATCGCAACCCCTGCTGCGGCCCCAACGGCGTTTCTACCGGCTCAAAACCGGCCGGCAAATAAGTGGCCACAGCCTGCCCCCGGCCGATGCTGCCGGTTACCCCCTGCCCGTCCCAAACAGCCGGAACCGTGCCGCTCACTTCAATTTCCTGTCGCCAGGATTGCCCCAAATGCTCCATCTCTTCCGGGCGCGGCAAAAACAACCCTTTAACTTTGCCAAATTTCAGATCGCCCAATTCTGTTAGCCGCCGCATATCGCCCAGATATTGACCGGCCAAACCTTCCGGCCGGCACTCCAGGCTGAACTCTATCGTTCGGCCTTCGTACTCGGTGCTGAAAAGGATTTGCGGGGCGGCCACGTTAGCCAGTTGCAGAGTGTAGGATGTGTGCGGACTGTTGTACGTCCAGGCCGACCCGGCTCGCAGCGGCCAATAGGCGTGCTCGCACATTTGCGGCGGCGTTGAGTTGGTTTGCACTGCAGCTTTGACGGGTATCGGGGTGGGGGGCTGAGCGGTGGGAGCGCGTTGCCGCGTGGGGGTTTGGGCCGGAGCCGCCGCTGTACCGGCCGAAGAAATATCAACCGGCAGAGAGGCCGGCTCGGCGATGTTCACCTGCTGGTTCGCCGGAGCCGAAATCTCCGCCGGGTCAACTGCGGGGGAGAGCATCAGCCGATTTTTGAGTTGTTTAACGTCCAACCGGGCCTGCTCGATATAACCGGCCAACTGGGTTTTATTTAGCTCAATTTTAACCGGCACGGTGGTATCGAGCTGTACGGTGGTATCGACGCTAATGGTATTGTTAAACTGTACCGGCACAACCATATCGATGGGGAAATCGGTTTTGATCGGCATTTCCAGTTCAATTTGGGTATTGCCGGTTTTAAAGGGAAATTTGATTACCTGATCAATCGGGATAACCGTGTCCAGCGGAATGTCGATTTTTTGGTTGAGGGGCACATCGGCTTTAACCGGAACAGCCTGGTTGACTTTAATATTATAAACAATCACCTCGTTGGCCAGCTTATCCAGGGTGGTTTCGGCGTTGCTCAAGGCATCAATGGCCGCGAGCCGGGCCAGGTTAAGCCCATAAATCAGAGCCAGATTGAGCGCCAGTAGAATGATCAGCCCTGCCAAAAGAATCCAGATTGGCCGCTGCATATCGGTGTCTCCTTCCTCTGCAACTGCATTGAATCATTTGGGTGTGACCAAAGTGAGTTGGACGAGAAGGGGTTGGGGGGACTATCCCCAGGCCCCCGGCCGGCGGCGCTTTCCTACTCATTTTAGTCACACCTGAATCATTTATGGATAATCGGCAAAAAAGTTAGCGACAGCTCAACCGATGACTCGGCCACAACCAACTTGACTGCGCTGATGGGGTGGCCCAAAACTGTACCGCTGGCCTGTGTACCCACCCCCTCCAGCACCCAGCCGTTGCCGGTGAGGCTATCGCCCAGAATAAATTGACCCGGCGGCATCGTTAGCTGTATATCGATGAGGTCATTGGGTTGAGTTGTGCCCGCGGTTAAATGCCAGCTTAAACCGGCCCCTTCCGGCAAGCCGGCCGCGACGGGAACACTTTGCCAATCGATGGCGGTGATGCTCAACGGGGCGGCAATCGAACCGGCATCCTCATTGGTAACAGACGAGGGCGACCAGGCAGCGCCGCTGTTGAGGGCAACCGTAGCACACCAAAAAGGGCCGTCGATATCTTCATTTTTCCAGGCCGAAATCCAAACCGGCGTGCCGTCGCTCAATTCTGCGGCGATGGCAAACCAGTTGTGATCGTAATCAGAGGGCGCTGCCGCGGAAGTTGGAGAGGCCATGCTCTGCAATCCTTGCATGTCAACCCTGGCTACCCCTTTTTCAACACCTTTGACTTTAATTGTGGTCCAGTCGGCGTGATAGTTTGACACAAGCGAAATCCCGGCGAGCCGGCCAACGCGAATATCACCGTCGCCACCTTCCGGGATTAAATCGCCAACGGGCGTTAAAACCACATCGACCAGAGTCAGTTCGGGCGTGGCCACGTTCAATCTGTAAACTCCGGCGGCATCATCCCACTGCCACGAAACCAGTTCCGGGCCGGGGTTGAGCTTGAACGCGTAGGTGGCCGTGGAATCGTTATAGTTTAACGCGCCGGTGTAACGGTTTCCGGCAAAGGTTTGGCTGCCGGTAAAATCCTGGCGTTGAACCAGGCATTCCTGCGATCGAGCGCCCGAAACATTAATATCGGAGATGGAAACGACAAAGCCGAAATCCTGATTGCTATCCGTAATTCTGCCGGCGGCGTAGCGCCACTCAACCCCGGCAATGGACGGGGGCCAGTAGGCCAGCCGGTTAAGCCCCGCGGCGTTGATATTCTGCGCCGGAAAAAATTTGTTAATCCAGGGCCAAACCGCTGCGGCGGCAGACAGCCTTAAAAATTCGCGTCGCTGCATGGGCTACCTCGTAATGATTGGCAAATAGACTCGGGGGAAGTCCGGCGGCAGATGGGCGATGGTGGCGAGCGGGTGATCAAAAAATTGTTCGTAAACCGCGCCGGTATTATCGGAACCGCCGCCGGCCGGGGGCAAGAAGAAGATGGAACTCCGCAGCACAAAATTACTGTTGAAGTTGCCGCTGTACACAATACCCGACTCGCCAAAGGAACCGGGCTGGCCGGTATCCGGGCTTTCCGGCGCGCTGTTGTCTCGATAAAAATTTTGCCGGGTACCGCCGGCCGCGGCCGAGTTGGTAATCTGGATGAGCCGCCCGGTGGGGTGACTCACCTGAAACCAGCCGCTCAGCGGCGTGGCCGCCACGGTATCGGGAACGCCGTTGATAGTGACGCCGGCCGGCGTATTGGCATTGAAAAAGGTGGCCCCGGCTGCATCGCTATCAAAATCAAACGAGGTGCGCACACTGGAAACAGAAATACCGCCGGTGGTCAATGAAATCCTGGCTGTTGCCTGCAATAGCGAGGCGTAAGCAAAATAAGTTGTGCTTAAATTGGCGCTTACCGCGCCAGAAAGGAACGATTGCTGGACATCGCGTTGAAGCACAACCCGCACCGGTCCGTCCTTGATCAAAAGCGGATTGGGATTGGTTGGGGGCAGATCGTCTTCGGTAAAGGTAAACGTACCAAAAAAATTGACGACAACCCTTAGTTTGGTGCGGTCCAAAATGTCGGTACTGGTGCCGTTCAGTCTCAGATTTTCCAGCCCGGCGTGAGTGGTGGTAAATTCGGCCGTGTATTGGCCGGAAGTGATGCGCCGGTTGGGCGCGTTGTAGCCGGCGTAATCGCCGCTGGCCGTAGACGCCAGGCTGGCCGAGCGAACCAGATAAGCCCAAGCTTTTTTGGCCGGAACCGTTGGATCGTACACTTCTATTTCATACCAGGTAGAGCTGATCGGCAGAGTGGTGGTCAGCGAGACAGTTGCCGGCAGACGGGCGCCCAAATCTGCGGCCATAAAAACAATTTCGTCGTTACTGTCGAGCCGGCCATCTTCAGCGGCGGTATAACTACCGCCAGCGATCACCTCATCCACCTGCATTGGAATTTGCCCCCCCAGGCTGGCGCCGGTGTAGGTATAAACAAATAACTGCCCCACCGGAGCGTCGATTAAAGCAGCCACGTTGCTGCCGGTCACAACCACCGGCTCCAGGTTTCTATCCAGCGTTTTGGGTTGACTCGCCGCGCTGACGATGATTTGGCCGGCTAACGCCGAGATCAGGCCAAGGCAAGCAGCCAAGGCCAGTACCAGTAACAAATGTTTATAAGTTTTATGCATCACGGGCTTTTATAAGTTTTATGCATCACGGGCTGTGGTCTCAATCTTATGAGAATGAGGCAGGGTTATTGTGGGGATTCTCTAACTGATAAATACCCCGCTAACTCACCAACACACCAAAACAGAGTAAGCAGCGTGGTTTGGGGAAAGGATAACAGAAATAGGCGCCGGTTACGGCGTCCTGCGAAAACCTTTTTCGACATTCTTGCCAACAACAGCAAAGGCATTATCGGGATGAACAAAATATAGAAAGAGCGTAAAAATACAGATATTTCTCGAGCGCGGGCAGTGGCAAATAATCTGCCCCACCAAAATCTTTCTTTGACAAGGTCTGGCAGCAACAGCCGGCCTCTATCCTGATGCACAATTAGCTGGGGGCGTCGCCAAAGGACAACGCCTTTCCGGGCAAGCGCCCAATGAACCGTTACTTCATTATATCTTTCCGCCCAAAGCTCTCCGACCAGATTGAGCGCCTCCCGTTTATATGAAACATTGACGTCGCTCAGGTAATCGGCCGGACCTTCGGGAAGAGGCAATTGATAGCGCCCAAAATCGAGGAAATAAACAGCCCAGTTCAGCGCCCCTTTTCCCTCTTGTTCAACAGCACCGCCAATTACGCCATAAGGCAGCCGGTGAGCCTCTAATATTTGTTCACACCAATCCGGTGCGGGAACGCCAAAATCCTCCAATGAAGCCAAAATCTCACCCCGAGCCACGCGAAGCCCTTTAGCTGTGCGGCGATCATACAATTCATGGGCGGCACCCGGCGAAATGTGGGAAGTGCTAATTTTGGCAGCCCCCAGGTTAACAAAAATAACCTGGGGAAAATCCTGCCGGAGTTGTTCTACGCATGTTACGGCCGAGTCGTAAGGAACGATTACTTCAATGGGGCGATTCCGGGTTTGGGGCATAAGGTGACGGAGACATCGCTGCAAAAACGAGCCTCCGCCCACAATTCTGACAATAACCGAAAGTAAAATCCTTTGTTCGCTTAACATTTGTTGGCTTTTTAAAATTACGGGGCAGGGAGGGCAAGGTTGCTGGCACACTGCGGGTGGAGCCGCTCGGGTTTAGAAGTAACCAGCAGCGCCATATCAACTGTAAAAGACGGCACCGTCAGGGTTTGCCGCCCCGGAGAAATTAACAGACAGGCCAAAACATTGCCAGTGGCCGGCTCAATCCACTCGGCACAGAGTTTTCCATTGTGGCAAGGGGTGGGAGGCAGATCAAGGGTAATCTGCGCCTCACTAATGGGGGTGGTGTGATTGGCAAAGTGATGAAGATAAGCCGCGCCACCGGTATTTGAAACCAGGCCATAAGCCCGAATCTGGCCTGGTGAAGAAACATCAACCGAAGTCATCCGAACATCCGCATCCAGCCGCGAAGCAAAATCCTGAAGCACCTGGATATAACCGCGCTCAGCGGGGCCAAGATAAATATTTGCAGCACCGCCAGGGGTATACTGGCCCTGAAACATGCCATTTTTGGCCCAATTAGTATTCCAGAAGATAAAACTGATCTCTTGAAACAGCGCGGTCCAGGTACGAAGGCGCATGCGCATGCCAGATAACGGATCCCAATTCATCCCGGTGTTTCCCTGCTCACCAAAAATTACAGGCTTGCCGGCCTGTTTCCACTGGGCTGCCTGTTGGACCACACGCAGATCGGACTGAAATTCACTTTCAGACTCGTACCAATGGGGAGCAACAAGGTCGATGGCAGGCAAGTAAGGCCTATCCCAACTGGTAGTAATGGGTTTTTGGTCCGGATCAACAGAACGCACGTGGTTGGCCATCAAGGTTATCCAGATATCAGAGGTGTAACTCTCGTTGAGCAACTCCCAAAAATCCACGTACACCCCCCACCGCGCGATAGCATAGTCAAGGAAGCGCTTCTCTTTGGCCATAATCGTTGGATTATCAAAGAGCCACCAGCCTTGGCCCGGATCATCGTAAAGGCCAAAGAACCCAAACATTACCCTGAAACCATGTTCGCTGGCCAAGGAAAGAATCTGATCCGTGACAATACTCTCGGCCTCACGGTAATGGTCAAGGTTATCAAAAAGGGCGTAGGAACAGTTGTTTTGAGAAAAACGAAACAGGTTGAAACCAGCTTGGCCATATAAGGCAAAGTATTCTTCCGGTGAAACTTCGGGGCTTGCTTCGGTTCGCTGTTCGCCGTCAATTGGCATGTTCATAAGCTGAGAGCCGCTGATGGCAACACAATCCTGAAGCCCTACAGGAAAATAGGGCTGGCCGTTGGCAAAAACCCATCGGTGGGGATTTTCAGGATGGCGGAGCACCGGCCCGGTCGCGTCGCTGGCCGTGCATTCAAACGCACCCACACCCTGCCCGCGAAACCCATTCCTGGCCATCAGATCATAAGTATACGTCCAGTGTCCCGGCTCGTCGGGGCGAAAACGAACTTTCCATTCATCACCGCCATAAAAGAACCCCGAACGGCGAATTTGTTGGCCGGCAGGAGAAGTAAAAACGGCAGCCAATTCAACATCAAAAAAGTTGTTGTCGTAGATACCATCGTGTTTGGCGGTTAACTCAAACACATCATAACACGGCAGCAACTCAGCGTTTTGTGATGCGGTAACCGCCTCTTGAGACAAGGCCGGACGAGCAGGAATTAAAATTACTAGCCCTGCCATTACAAAGACAAAAGTTTGAAAGAGTCTGTGAATTCTCAATAGCGCCTGCACTTTATAGGGTAATAAAATTAAGGCCGATCAAACAGCTCTGCTTTGATACCCAAAGCTTCAACACTCTTCACCGGCTTATAACCGATCAACGCCTCTCTTATAGCCTGGGGCACAGATACCTCAAAAGTTAAAACCCACACCCTGGAATCAGGATTCTGACTGATTTTCTGAGAGTAACCCTGGTTGACAAAATAATAACGGTTTGCATCGAGGTAATAAAAAATGGGGGTTGTGGCCCAATCATACTGGACAAAGATCAAATCGGAGCGCTGGATAACGGGAGTCCATTTCTCGGCCAGGCCCTTGTAATCCGTGGGGTGAAAGAGTCTATGTTTATAGTGATTAACACTATAGGCGTGAACAACCGCCAAAACAAGCAAAATAATAATCCAACGCCTGTTGTGGTGAATTAATGATACCGCTCCGCGACTGACCACAATGAGCAAATAAGGAACAAACAAGAGCATGGTTCGCGAAGCAAATAACGGAATAAACAAAGATACCGCCACAGTTAACATGGTGGGGAATATGAGCAACAGGGAATTCAAGGAACTAAAGGAGTTTAGCCATCGCGACTTTTCAGCCAGAATGGTTTCGACGATCTGGATGTGCTCCCAGTTTCGCTGCAGGAGAAAATAAAGGAGAACCAAAAATGCCGGGAGAACACTGGCAGCGACAACCAAACTATTTCGGCTTGGGTCCACCGGTTTGGAATATTGGGCAAATTTGAGAATAATCAAAACCGCTGCAACCCCGGCTATAACCACGCCCCAATACGGTGGTTGAGTTATAAATGCCGCCTCCGAACCCTCATTTCTTTTTGCGGTAAACCCAATAACCCCCAGAAAAAAGGTCAATATAATCAAAGTAAATGTCGCAGCGGCAGGGATAGTATAAGCATTAGCCAGCCATTCCTCTGGTTCAAACAGAAAGCCGAGTTGCAGGAAATGGCTTACGCCTGCAAAAAGGTTCTCGTCCATATAAGAACTGCGCCTGCTTTGAAAAATCACCAGTGCCCATAGTGGGCTGCCCAAAATCCAGATTACCGTTTGCCAGTTAAACAAGGCCGGCATAACCGGTTTATTAATGCTACGCAGTAAAACCCACAGCATGTGAGTAAAAAAAATCAGCCAGAAAAATACTACAGTGGCCAGGCCGGCCAAGGTTACTCCAATATACATCCAAAGGAAAAGCCGTGGCCAGGCTCCGCCTTTTAATAGCCGTAGCAGAAGAACCGTTGACAATAAACCAAGTAAACACCCCAGAGCGTACATCTTGGATATTTGGGACCAGAAAATGTGCAGCCCATTAAAAGCTAACATGCCAGCCGCCAGAAGGCTCGTTAAACTATTGTCCCCTTCATAATGGCTGACTACATAAATCAACAGAATACTGGCTATCCCAAATAAGGCAGACGGTAAGCGCAGAGCTATAACACTGTCACCAAACAGTTTGGTCCAGCCCAGCATTAGCACATAATATCCGGGAGGGTGTGGTTCCTGGAAGACAAGGAGGCCAATCAAAGTGTCGGACAGGTTCAGGCGCGGGCTGGGGTCAGCTAAACCGGCGGGCAGCCTGATGCCAGGAGTATACACTTCGATGTGCCCAATGGTCTGTTTATCCAAATCATAAAGCCGGAGGTATGCGCCAAAAAGCATCACTATGCCTAATATGGCAATCGTCCAGGTTCTTTTTTGCACCGTTAACGCAAACATAAAAAACCTTTACGCCAAAATTTCATCGCAGGAATATGAGCATCCGATAATCAACCATGAATTATCGGCAAGTAGTAGAGAAGTTGGGTAATAGTGGTGGTAAAACTCCACAATGGGCCGACGCTGGTGCTCAAGCCGTCGGTTGCCGTGATCCGCCAGTAGTAGGTAGCGCCTTTGTTGAGCAACGGCGTATAGCCGGTTAAAGTTGTCAGGCCGACCACCTGCGGTGGGTTGGCCGGCCCAAATGCTACTGTGTAGGTCACCACATCACCATCCGGATCACCGCCCTGCCAGCTGAGGCTCTGGCTGGGTAAAATATTGCCGGCACCGTTAGCAGGCTTGGGGTTGTTAGGCGTGTAAGGCGCATGGTTGGCAGGTGATATTGAACCGAATTTTACCAGCGCTCCATCCCAGCCGCCGCCTCGGGAGGCCTGGAATGCATTACGGGTAAACCAATTATCGGATTGGGTCATACCGGCCAGATAGAAATTACCAGCGGCATCGGCATAACTGGTGCGGCCATAATCAGTTCCACTGCCACCAAAATAAGTAGCATAAAGGAGCTGGCTAAGGTCGGCTGAGAATTTCGCCACAAAAAAATCGGCGTCGCCACCGCTATTAAGTTGGTGAGCGTTGGTCGTTACCGGAAAATTATCAGAATAAGTTGCGCCGCTTACATAAATATTCCCCTGAGCATCAGTGCTCACACCCTCTGCCCCTTCACCATAACGCCCGCCGATAAAGGTGCTGGCCAGCAATTGAGAACCATCGCTTGAAATTTTCGATACAAACACATCACCGGGGTAATTACTATTTGCGCCGGTGCCCGAATTGCCAGACCCGTTATATGTCCGATCATAGGCTCCCACTGTAGTCGGAAAGTCTGAGGAGAGTGTGGTGGATGACACAATCGCGTTCCCCTGTCCATCCAAAGCCAGCTCGTGAGTCTCCAAAAAATCAACGTCTGAGCCACCCAGATAAACACCAAAACGGAATCCCCCGGTAGCTGAAAAACTGGCCAGGTGCAAATCTCTGATGCCGCCAAGTGGGCCGTATGGCCCGGCTGTAGTGGGCAGATTGTTAGAGTCTGTTCCCCCCAGCACATAAACATTACCGGTTGCGCGGTCTACCCGGATTGAAGGGGTTTCCAGATCAAATTGGCCCGAACCGCCCAGATAGGTGGCCCACAAAACCTGGGTGCCATCGGCGGAGAGTTTGGCCACCACTCCATCTTCTGCAACCGCAAGGTTAGGCTGAAACGCGTTCGCCTGAACATAAGGCACCGATCTTGAAACGGCCGTCAGGGCCAAATGAACCTGGCCGGAATTATCAATATCAATGTCACGAACAAAACTCTTGTCGTCTGTGCCAAAATAGGTAGCCCAGGTTACTGAACCGTTATTTGCCGAAAGCTTGGCCACAAATCCATCCTGAGCGCCATAAAGCTGCGCCGGGTTTACATCGCCGGCAAAGTTAGGTTGGAGAACTCCCGCGGTCGTTGGAAAGTTGGCCCCCGCTCTCCCGCCAATATAAACTCCCCCCAGGTTATCTACCTCGATGGCATAAGCCCGGTCATAATTTGGCCCGCCAATAAGCCGGCACCAGATCAGGCTGCCGGTGGGACTCAATTTAATAACATACACATCGTGGACACCGCCAAAGGTTCCGCTACAACCGCCAATTTGGCTTGAAAAGTTGTTTGATGCTGTCCCTCCGGTGATATAAATGTTGCCTTGATTATCGGCAGTGACGTCACGGGCGGTATCTTCCTGCAAACCTCCCAGGTAAGTGGAAAAAGTCAGGGTAAAGTCACTGCTTCCCTGCGCCAAAACAGGCTTGATCGGAGTTGTATTCAAGGCGTCTTCGGCGACAATGATCAACAAAAGACCCATGATACTTAATCCAAACAACCAATAGATTTGACCGCGGTGATGCTTCATATTTGCTCCTAAATCCGGTATTTATCTGGAAAAACCACAGACAGATGGAGCGGCAGGTTCAATTTGCGAGGCGAGTTAAAGGGGTAAAATACAGAGAGAACAGCGTTTGAATAAGGTTGAATTTTAAATTCTACCAAATTGGGCGGCAAAGGCAAAACATTACAGATGCTCTCTGTACCAGGCAATTGTTTCGTGCAGGGCCGCGTCAAGGCCGAATTGAGGCCGCCAATGTAACATCTGTTTCGCTTTGGTGCAGTCCAGATATTGCCGGGGAATTTCGTGGCTGGCTTCGTTGAGCACGTGGGGGGCGAGGCTGGCGCTGCCCATCAATTTCAAAATAAGCTGCACCATCTCCAAAACGGAGAGGGGGGTTTCGGTGCCAAAATTGAACGCCTGCCCCATAAACCGTTCATCCGGCAGTTGTTCGGCCAGTTGCAGATACGCGGCCACGGCATCGCGCACATAAAAATAGTCGCGAATAAAGGTGCCGTCGCTGCGGATTAGCGGCGCTTCATCGTGCAGAATCGAGCGGATGGTGCCGGGAATCAGCCGGTTAAAATTGAGGTCACCGCCGCCAAACAGGTTACCGCAGCGAGTCACCGCCACTGGCGTGCGGTAGGTGTGGTAATACGAAAAAGAAATCAGATCGGTGCAGGATTTGGAAACATCGTACGGAAAGCGGCCCTGCAACGGCATGTCTTCGGTGTAGGGCAACTGTTCGTGCGCGCCATAAGCTTTATCGCTGGAAGCAACCACCACACGCTGGATCAGCCGGGCGCAGGCGCGGCAGGCTTCCAGCAGATTCCACGTGCCCCGAATATTGGCCTCAAACGTAGACAGGGCCGAGCGCGACGCCGTGCCAACAATAGTTTGCGCCCCCAGATGGAACACGGTGTCAATCTCGTATTCATTGAGCGCCCGCACCAAAAGCGAATAGTCTTCCAACTCACCGTGAACAATGTTGGTTTGGGCCATTACCCCGTTTGACAGCAGCCGGCTGCCGGCTACCCAATCGCGCACCAAACAGGTAACGGCCGCGCCGCGGCGCAGCAATTCCTCGGTTAGCCAGGACCCCAACAGGCCGGTCGCGCCGGTGACAAATATTTTTCGATTTTGCCAAAAGTTCATTTCCATGTTTTCCATGGCGCCTGCCCGCTTGTCCAAAGTGATTCCAGATATTGCTTTTCCCGCAGCGTATCCATCGGTTGCCAGAAGCCGGGGTGGCGAAAGGCCATCAGTTGCCCGGCGGCGGCCAGCCGCTCCAGCGGTTCCCGCTCCAAAATACTGGCGTCGCCGCCGAGATAATCAAAAACCTCTGGCTCAAACACAAAAAAGCCGCCGTTGATCCAGCCGGATTCGGTTTGCGGCTTTTCAGAAAACTCGTACACCGCTTCACCCTCAAGCACCAACCCGCCAAAACGAGCCGGCGGTCGCACCGCCGTTACCGTAGCCAGCCTGCCGTGCGCCCGGTGAAAATCCAGCAGAGCCTGAATATTTACATCGCCCAAACCGTCACCGTAGGTGGCCATAAAAGTTTCGCGGCCAATCCAGCGCTCCAAACGCAAAATCCGGCCGCCGGTCATGGTGTCAAGCCCGGTATCAACCACGCCCACCTGCCAATCAATCCCATTTTGATGGATGATGTCCAGCAAGCCGGTTTTGAGGTTGATGACGTAATCGCTGTTGTGAACAAAGAAATTATGGAAATATTCTTTGATCATTTCGCCTTTGTAACCGCAGGCCACCAGAAAATCCTTAAAACCGTGTTGGGCGTAAATGTGCATAATGTGCCACAGGATTGGCCGCCCGCCGATCTCAACCATCGGTTTGGGCCGCACCGAGGTTTCTTCGGCCAGCCGGGTGCCGTGCCCGCCGGCTAAAATGATAACTTTCATCATTACACCACCTTTGGTTGGGGAATAGGAACAATAAACTGGCCGCCGCGCTCGCGGTAGGCTTGCTGCTGGCGCATAATCTCGTCGGCAAAATTCCAGGCCAAAATCAGCACATAATCTGGCTGTCGCTCCAGCAGGGTAGAAACCGGCAGCACCGGCAGATGCATGCCCGGCGTATAAAGGCCAACTTTCATGGGATTTTTATCGACAGTGTAGGCCAGCAGATCGGGGCCGATGCCGCAGTAGTTTAGCAGCGTGTTCCCCTTGGCCGGCGCGCCGTACCCGACCACCGTTTTGCCGGTCTGCTTCAAACTGTGCAGCAACTGTAGAATAGCCCGCCGGTTGACGCCAACCGCGGCGGCAAAGCGTTGATACGTTGCCAGATGGGTCAGGCCGGCCTCGTGCTCACCTGCCGCCAGAGCCAGCACTTCCGGAGCGTGAGCGGGATAGTATTCGCACCGGCCGGCGTACATCCGCAGCGACCCGCCATGCACCGGCACGTGATCCAGATGGACAACGGACAACCCCACCGCATCGCACAGGTGTAGCAGCGCGGTTACAGAAAAGTAGCAAAGGTGTTCGTGGTAGATGGTGTCGTATTCCAGCCGATCCAGCAGTTCTCGCAAATAGGGCACTTCAACAATAACCAGCCCGTCGTCGGCCAGCAGCAGCTTGCCGCCCAGCAAAAAATCCTGCGTGTCATCAACGTGGGCCAGCACATTGTTGCCGATGACTACCCGGGCCGGCCCGTGGGTTGCCCGTACCTGTTGCGCCGTGGCGGAGTTAAAAAACTGGTTGACCGTTTCAACGCCGCCGGCGCGGGCCAGTTCGGCAATGTTGCTGGCCGGTTCGATGCCCAGAGTTCTGACGCCATGCGGCTGAAAACATTTCAGCAGGCTGCCATCGTTGCTGGCTACTTCTACCACCAGATCGTCAGCGCCCAGCCGCATAAACTCAACCACGGTTTGGGCGTACCGCTGATTGTGGGCGGCGATGGTATCAGAAGTGCCGGTCACGTAAATATAGTGTCGAAACAGAACTTCGGGGTCGATAACATCCAGCAACTGCACCAGCGAGCAGTTTTCGCAAAAATAAACGTCGAGCGGATAAGCCGGCTCGGTGCTGAATTCTGCGGTCGAGCCGGGAAATGAATTGGCCAGCGGCGTTGGCCCCAGCGCCAAAAAAGGCTGGAGTTGCTTTTGGCCGCAGGCCCGGCAGGTTGTTCGTTTGTAGTGAGTCATGGCAGCAGTCAATCCTAATCGGCCAATGTTTTGAAGGCAGACCCCGCCTCACTCAGGTTGATGACAGTTTGGGGCGCGGCCATTTCTGCGGGGCGTTTGATACTTTTTGAGGCCAGCGTGGCCTGCTGGAAAGCTCGCCGCCACTCTTTGGAAAAACGGAAAATTAGCAGATTTTTGAGGAACTCGTAGCAGGTAGAAACGCGCACGTGAGAAACGCCGCCGCCGCGCATGCGGGCAAAGGCGTTAAATTCAAGCACACGGATGCCCATGTAGTGAGCTTTGATCATAATTTCGGGGTCGAGCAGCCAGTTTTTGGATTTTAGCTCCATCAGCAGCAGCACGTCTCGCCGCAGCAGTTTGGGCGTGCCGTTCACGTCGAGCGACTCCAGACGCGGCCACAGCAGCCGGACAAACAGATTGTACGTTACCGAGACCACTTTGCGGCGCAGGCCGTCCATCCGAAAGCGCCGCCGGACTTTGCCCAGCACCCGGCCATCGGTTACCATCACCGCCTCGTACAGCCGCACCACATCTTCGGCGTCAACCTGGCCGTCGGCGGGGATCATTCCCACCCAAGGTGCGGTGCAAAGGGGGATGCCGCTGAGCAGGCCGAAGCCGTAGCCCTGGTTCAGCTCAACCCGGTGCGGCGTTACCGCCGGGTATTCGGTGGCCAGTTCCCGCAGGATTTCGCCGGTCCGATCCCGCGAGCCATTGTCCACGGCCACCAGTTGCAGGCGGTAGCCGGCTTGCTCAAACGCTCTGACAAAGCGGGGAATGGTATACCCAACCACCTCTTCTTCGTTGTAACAGGGCATAATAAAAGACACATCCGGCCCAACATTTTTGGCCGGCATCTGGACATTCATTGGCAACCTCCTTTGAAAATAAGCGAATCTGCGAGTCAGCGAATGTAAGGGCGCTTCCCGAAGGCCCCGACCCAAAACGATGGGGCAGAGACCCTACGCCGCCAACCTGACCCCAAATTCAACCGTCCGGCGAATTCCTGCGGTGATTGGTGTGGGCGGCGCCCAGCCAACCAGCCGCCGCAGCCGCGCAATCGTTACCGGGTCGTGCTCCATTTCTTCAACCCGAAGGGGAATTGTCCCAAATTCCAGCCGGTCGGCGGGAAGCTGCAGGATTTCGGCAGCGCTCTCAACAAAGCGGCGCACGGGGGTTAACTGTCCCGTGGCCAAATTGACAATCTCGCCGGGCCGGGATCGGGCCAGGCCCAAACGCAGCAATCCTTCGGCGGCATCCTCAACATAGATAAAATCCCGCTGCTGAGTTCCGGCGGTCAGGGCTAGCGGCTGGCCGGTTTGCGCCGCGGCCAGCAACGATGGCAGGAGCCGCCCCGCATGTTCACCCGGCCCATACACGGTGAATAATCGAGCTGTTATCCCCCGCAGGCCGTAAGCCCGGCAACTGCTGGCCAGCGCCAGTGTGCCGGCCAATTTTGATCGCCCGTAAAGCGTTGTTGGATTTGGCCGGGAGTCTTCGGCCAGATTGCCGCCAATGGCCCCATATTCCAGGGCAGACCCCACATGAACAATGTCCAGCCCGCACCAGGCCCAATCGCGGATATCCACCAATGCGTGGCAAATTGTTTGGAGCAAATGCGTATTGATTTGAAAAGCCGTCTGATCGTCACGCTCGGCCGGATCAACGCCGTAGCCGGCCAAATTAAAAGTGATTGTCGGTTGCACCCGCCGAAAAAACCGGCGCACCGCTGCGGAGTCCGCCAGGTTCACCTCGACAACCTGGCCTTTTACATCGTAACATTCAAAGTTCGGGGCAGCTTTGGCCCGGCGGACAACCAGATAAAGCTCAGCGCCGCACCAGCTCAACGCTCGCGCCACCCAGCGCCCCAAAAAACCCGATGCACCTAAAACAACAATCCGGCAATCACGATAGCGACTAAACGGATGCTCATCACTCATCTACCCTGCAACTCCTGCGGTGCTAGCGGGCCGGCCACAACTCTGTAACCAGCCCCGGTAATTGTTGGGCCATCAACCAGCCACACGGGCCAACCGGGATAGGCGGCCGCAACCTGCGCTGTCACTTCCGGCGAAAGGTTTCTCACATAAAGCGGGCCGGCGACGTAAACATCAACCGGGTTATAAACCGCCGCCGAAGCGTAGTCGGGGTGTTCGTCGCCGCGAATAAAAACCAGGCTGCGGCCAAAATTGTACTCCTGCGCCAGATAACGAATATCCGGCCGCATATTGAGGTAATGGTAATATTTGTCGATGGCTCGCCACGGGAAGTAATTGACCAACGCCAGCAGGCACAAAACCAAAACAGCAGCCATCACCCGCGCATCGCCCAAAATTGACCGGCTTCCTCTTGCATCGAGTTGTTGGCCCAAAAACTGGAGTCCTCGCGCAGTGAGCGCGACACAGGGGATAATCATCAAATACCAGTAGCGCGCCCCAAAATCCGGGCCGCCGCTGAAATAATAAAATATGTGCGCCGTAAAAATAGCCGTCACCAACGCCAGCAGCAGATAATCGCTGCGGCGCAACCGGCCGGCAAACAGCAGCAGGGCTATCACCAGCAGCGAACCTGTACTCCAGCCAAACAACTCAATATTGATGGAAAAGGTGTTGAGGTTGGCATTAACCGCAGCATCCAGCAGGCTGTGGCCGGGAAATGGGTCGATGGGCCAGCCCATACCCCGGTCCGGCCCAAAGCCGAGCGCGTTGGAATTGGGCCCAAAATATTCATCGGTATAAGCCATAATTGGAAATCTGGTTGGGCTACCGGTGAGCACCCAGTTATAAGGCAGCACCAACGCACCGCTCAGAATTGTGGCCAGCCCCAGGCCGGCCAGTGAGGCAACTTTCAGTCGCCGGCCACCCAGGCCGATAGCCCACAACCCCAACAGCCCGGCCACCACAAAGGCTTCCAGGGGCCGGATGATAGCCAGCATCCCTAATCCCAACCCGCCGGCCCAGGCCCAAACCGAGCGACCGGTTCGCCCGGCCCAGGCCACCCCCACCGCCGCCAGCAGAGCGCAGGTGAGGGTGAACTGGTGGGTCATAAAATTCATGCCCATAAACACGTACCAGGGCGAGAGCGCCAGCAAAAAGATTGACAGGCGGGCTGTGCGGCGCGAGTAGAGTTCGCGGAGCAGCAGATAGCCAACCAGAATGTTCAGCCCGGTGAGCACGGGGTTAACCAGCCAGCCCGCACCCAGCCAAACACCAATCGCCAGCATTGCCGGCCAACCGGGGGGCGGGCTGGGATACCAAAACTGCTCGCGAAAATGCATCAGGTAAAAGTCAAACGCAGCCGGCACCGGCGGCAGAGGTTGGGTCAACTCGCCGGTTGCCAAAAAACGAGCCTGATACAGATAAGCCACTTCGTCGGGGATATGGGGATGCTGCTGATAAGCATAATAATTGAGGGCGGCAGCCAGAATAAAAACCCAAACGGCCAACAGCAGGGCAAAGCGGTCGAGCCGTCCCGGTGCGGCGGTTTCGTCCGGGACTGTGGCCGGCCCAAACAGGCGTTCAAAACACATCTTTGCCGAGGCCAGCGCGTTTACCGGCAAAGCCCAGACTGCCAGAATAATACCGCCCAGATTAATTGCCTGCACCGCCGCCGCAAAAATCAACTCGACGGCGTAAACGGATGGCCGGGGCGAGACAGTAGCACTGGTGAGAAAAAAGATCAGACCAAGACCAATCAGTTGCCAGAGTTTGAAGGTTTTGCGCAACCAGGGGCCAATCGATGACCAGCGTTCAACCAGACCGCGCACTACCAGGCCCGCCTGCACCACCAAAAAACTCAGCAGCAGGGGATGAATCTGGGACAGGGGCAGGAAATGCTGATAGCGCATGTACGGTCCGGCCTGAATCAGTTGCAAAGCCACGGCCTGGCCTAACAGCGCCAGCGCCAGCCAAAAGCCAAACGCCCGCAGTTTGCCGGCCACCGTATAACCGGCAATGAACAGAGCGATCCCCATGCTGAGCGGCAGGCAAATTCTGCCGGTCAGCACCCCCTCGGCGCTACGAAAACGGGTATCCAGAACAGCCCATGCAAAGACGGTTACACCCAGAAACCAAAACAAAAGTGGTAAAACACGGATCAAGATTACATTTTTAAGAGAGTCTGGTTTGGCAAGTATTGTGGACATATTTACTTTCTGACAATTTTGAGATAAGGTCAACAACAAAAATTATGATTTGGCAACAAACAAATGTAACTTATCAAGGGTTACTGCGTTCTTTCAAACTGAAAAACCGCGCCGTTTGCATTTTCGGTACATTCACCGCCCACAACACCCAGAGGATAACCCCACAGAGCAGTAGCAACGGCAACGCGAAAGTTCCTTCTTTAACATACCCCATCCCCTCTAATGTCGTTAGCCATGGCAGGCGGACTCCCTCAAGAGTGATATGAATCAGCGACTCAAATACCCCCAACCCCTGCTCCACGTCTCGGTACATAGCCAGACACCACGACCAATAGGTGGTCACGAAACCGATAAACACAGCCAACCCGACCGGCATTCGTAGCAATACATCGACGACTAATAGAAAAAGGAATGGTGTCACCGGAACAACATACCGGACCCCGGAATTAAACTGTAACCACCCATATTGGCTGGCGGCGGCAAAAAGAAAAAGCGCCACAGTAAAGACGATAATACACCCCATCTCCAGGTTACCCACCAGCCGATTTCGGCGGTGAAACCAGGCCGGAACGTACAAGGCCAACAACAGGAGAGGAGCCGAGGTAAACAGCCCAAAGCGTATTCCAAACGCCGTCTCCCACAGTAAATCCGGGTGTGGCCAGTCCATACCATTGTAGCCATAATGGCTGAATGGGGTTGGCGGCATAAAGCGCTGGGCTGGATAAAGGGGATGACCAAACGCCAACCACTGATAGCCCAACAATACTGCCAAGCTCATAGCCACACCAACACCAAATAGCAGTAGATCACCCCAGGATTTTTGCGCTGAGGGCCGCCGGACCCACTGCGCCAGGGTGTAAAGACCTAATACAGCAACAACTATTAGTCCCGTATAATCCAAAACCACAGCCCAACCACACAGCAACCCGGCCAGCAGATAGTGCAGATATTTCCGCCGGGCTGGCCCCGCCCAGGGCTGCCACAACAGGGCAAAGGCAAACAGAGCGGAGTGGCCAACCAACAGGTTATGGTTTAGTTGGGCTGTTCGGTAGAAAACCGGGGTTGCAAAAGCATAGAGCAGGGCCAGCAACAAAGCTGCCTTCATAGAGGCAGTCAGGCTAATCAGGATTCGGAACATCACAACAACGCTAAGCGCCGAGAGCGGGGCCATTAGAAAAGCCTGAATTACTCCGGCCGCCAGGCCAAATTTAATATCGAAACCCCGCTGGTAGGCCTGCCGATAAAATTCGCGAGCCATTGGATAACTGCTCTTGTATTCCGGCGCTGACTCTGAAGACAACGCCCGGGTGCGCTGTACCTGCTCGACAACCTGATCAATAATCGGACGAAAGAGGGTGTAGGGAATCGCTCCAAGTATCGACGCCCCCGGGTTATTGTTGATAAACACTCCCCGTCCGGGTAGCTCAAAAATGTCGGGGTGCAACCCCAGATACTCGGATACATCGAATGTCAGATGATCGCCCAAGCTTAGCGCCGGGTAAATCTCTCGCACCGTATTAGTGGCAAAATGAGCTGTATAAACAAGCCAACAGGTAAGAAAGAGACGCACAACGATACCCCGGCTTGAATACCGCCAGAGAGTTGGTTTGGTCTGAAATTCGGCTTTAGTCCCGTTCAAGGTCTCCAGCTCGGTGACAGGCGCAAATTGCATTTTCATCACATCCTTGCTAATAAAAATTTGCTTACTACGGCCCGGGAAAGACCGTCACGCGAATATCAGAAATCAGCTCGGGGTGAAGTATTGACAGAGCCAAACCATAGACAATTATGGCTACCAACCCGTCCAGCCAGATATTTGCCGGCAGAAAAAGATACAATACAACAACAAGAATTGCCCCACCGGCCAGAGGTCGGTACAGATGAGGCAGTGTAGCAATGTGTCCCACCCTGCGGCGAACAAAATAGTAGGCCATTATCCAGATCAAAACCTCTGAGAGAACCATAGCCCAAGCCGCCCCCGGCAAACCATACGCTGGAATCAGAAAGAGATTGAGCAAAATATTAAACCCAGCGCCAATGGCGGCCGTGGTAAATTCCAGCCGCTGTTGATTGTAGCCAATCAAGGTATACCGATAATGACCGCTCATCAAAGCCAATGGAACCAGCCAGATCAGCACCTGAAATACCCCAACAGTTTCGTGGTATTGTGAGCCATACAGCAAGGTGATAATGGGTTCCGCAAAGATTGTACTGACAATACCAAAAAAAACCGCCAGCCAGGCCGTAACCCGAATTGAAGTGCCAATCAAGCGATGCAGGTCTTCAATAGTTCCCTGAGTACAACGGGAAATAGATGGCAGCAAGTTAAAAAAATAAAGCCAGACAAAGGTATGTAAAGCGATAACAAACCGGTGAGCGGCGCCAAACCAGCCAACTTCGGGGCCGGTAATAACCAGGCCCAATACAACGGTAACAGAATACACCTTCACCGCCCAAACTATCTCACTTGCACCAATGGGTAAGGCCTGACGAAATATTGACAGAGCGTAGGAAAAATCAAGACGCTGCCAGGGTACGCCAAAATGATAACCAAAAGAACAAAAATAATAGACGGCCATACAGCCAATGGACGTCCCTTCAATTAACGCCACTAGCCAGAGCCGGGTACCCCCATGAACAAACAGAAAGACGCCCGCCGCAAAAAGCGACCAGCGGATGATTGAAGCGATGGCCACATATGCCATCATATCGCGGCCTTGAAAAATCCCTTGCAACAGGCCGGGCCAGGCCAGCAACGTAAGACTGTAGACCAACATTAACTGTTTGACCGGCCACGGTTTGTCAATAAGCAAGGTCACCAAAACCAGAATTGACAGGGCAACTAAAACCAACAAGTAACGGATAAATATAATATGAGCAGTGAGGCGATTCACTGCGCCAACGTTTTTGGCAATTTCGCGCGCGCTATATGGACTCAACCCACTGTCAACAAACAAGGTCAGGAAAAAGATGATGGCCAGCGCAAACTCCAGATTGCCGTAACCTTGAGGCCCAAGCACTCTGGCCAGATACGCAAAGGCGATAGCCGCCAGAACTTTGCTGAGTAACTCGGCTCCGGACAGAACTATGAGATTGATCGCCAGACGAGGCAAGCGAATTGTTTTATGTGGCAATATTTTTTTAACTTCAGTGATGTCTGCCAAGTGCCAACCCTACAGTTTAAAAGGGCCTTATCGATTGGCCCAAATTACCTGCCCTCAATCCTCTACAACGTGTGTTTCAAAAATTTGTCTGAACTCCTGCCAGCGCCGGTCATCGAACCGGCCGTTTTGATCCAGGCAGGCTGCCGCGCAGTACGCCATATAAAGGGCGTGGTGGGTGTTATCGTGGGCAAAAAGGCCCTGGCGACCAAAACTAAGCAGCCCGTCTAACCGGCTGAGCCACTCATCCAGCCGTTCAAAATGAACTTCGTACCCCTGCCGGTAAATGGGGTACGCCTGTCGCAGCCGCCGGGTGACTACCTGCTGAACCGGAGCCTGCACCGGCAAACCGGCTGCCTCCAGCGAATGACTGACCATGCGGCCCAGTTCTTCATCGCTCTGCCCCCAAACCGCATCGTTGGGCGCGCAAGGAAGCTCGGCGCACAACACGGTGCAGCCGGCCGGTTCGGTTAAATTGGCGTAGTTTTTTGGCTCAGACAGGCGAGAGACAGCAATGTGTGTTTCCGGAAAGTAGTGGGCGTCGTACTCGCTGAACTGCGGCTGCGCCAACACCAAATAGATCAAAATCATCGCCCGATAATCGATGCTTTCAGCGGCCTGCAAATATTCGGGCGGCGGCGCGGGTTGCAGGCAGCGGGCCAGCACCGTGATGGGGATGGTTGACCACACATAATCGGCCGCCAGCGAGCCGGTGTGGCCATCTCGCCGGTAGCTGACGGTGAAGCCATCGGCCTGCTTTTCAACCGCGGTCACACTGGCATTGAAGCGAAACTCGGCCCCGTTTTCACAGGCTGCTTGATAATACGCTGTAGAAATCTGGCCAAAGCCGCGCCGGGGGTAAAAAAAACGACCCGCGCCGGGCGGTTTGAGTCCCGGTACGGCGGCCATCACTTTGCGCACCATTTTGGTCAACGAGCCGGCCGATACCCGGCGGCGAGCCTGAATGGCAGACAGCTTTTCCGGCTCTACGCCCCACACCTTGCGGGCATAGGGAAAGTAGAAATCACGGCAGATGGTCCAGCCCAGGCCCGTTTCCAGAATCGAGGCAAAATTCTCGTGTTTACCGTTGGCCGAAAAGGATTTTAAGGGTGACATTTTAAGCGCGAAATCGCCAGCAACTCCGACGGCAAAATCGGGCGGCAGTTTCAGGGCCAAATCCAGCGGTTTCAACGGAAAATGTATCCAGCGCCCGCGCAAGCGGATGCGGCCATGCCGGGGGCGGTCTAACAAATCGTCACCCAACAGCATGCGGATATCCTGCAACACCGCCGGGTCGCAGGCCGGGTGCAGGCGGTGGCTGCCGTAATCAACGTGCAGACCGGCCAGCTCAAAACTACCGGCGTTGCCACCCACGCCGGCGTTACGTTCCAAAACGGTCACCCGGGCCAGGCGATGGCGGGTCAATTGAAAAGCAGCGCCGAGGCCAGCCGGCCCCGCGCCAAGAATGACAACGTGAGGTTGAGTCATTTTTGCTGCTCGTTAAATGAGAAAGGGGATAAAGCGTTTTGTTCGCTGGCAGTACTCCTGATAACCGGGCAACAGCTGCCCCAGCAGTGCTTCTTCCGCTTTAGACTGCCGGGCCACCACCAGCATGGGCAAAATGGCCAGCACCACCAGCCAGGAGTTCAGCGCCAGTTCCAGCCCCACCAGCAACAAAATATCGCCAGTATAAATGGGGTGGCGGATATAGCGGTAAATGCCGTGCGAAACCAGCTTCTGTTCCGGCAAAAGCTGGTAATCTTCCAGGTTGGCCCAGTTTTGGCCAAGCTGCAATCGGCCGGTTATGGCGATGGTCAGTCCGATGAAATAAAACAGGCCACCAAAAACCCGCAAAACAACCGGTTCAGCCGAGATGGGAAACAGATTGAGAAAAAGGGTTTGAAACAGAATGAAGATTAAAAAAGCGGCTTTACCCAGCTTGACCAAACTCAGCAAAGGGCCTGTCGGCGGCTGGTGCGGCGACGTTTTGGGCTGTTTGTCCCTTTTTTTCAGCACCTCCCAAACCAGCTTATGCAGAACCAGTCCCAAAAATAAAATTAGCCGAAATAGCTGCACGTTGAGCCTCCTTTCAATTTTTATGATTTAGCCGAAACCACAACTTGTGACTCAACCTCCAGGTTGGCAAACAACTCCGGGGCCAGCCCATTCTGCGAAGGCGCCACGGGCCGGTTGTGCTGGCCAATCCGGCGGATGAGGCCATCGGCCATCATGCCAATCAGTAACAATTGAAAACCCAGCACCAGCAGGAGGGTGGCCGAAGCGGAAATAGCCGGCTGATACAAAAGCGACCAGTCAATGGTATTGTAGCGAATAAACAGCGTTACAATATCAAAAATAACTTTAGCCACACCCAACGCACTAAACAGAAACGCCAACGGCACAAAAATTTTCAGCGGTTGAAAGAGCATGGCCATTCTGATAATGAGGATGGCAAAGTCCATAAAATGGCGCGGCACAATTTTTGATTGGCCAACCCGCCGGTGGTAGTTGATGGGATGGTAGGTAATGCGGTAATCATCGGCAAAGTAGGCCAGGGTTACAGTAGTGGTAAAAGAAAAACGATTGGAAAGGATGGGAAAATATTGTTTGACACAGTCTCGGCGGAAGGCGCGCAGGCCAGAGTTGAGGTCCGGGATTTGCTGTTCCGTAATATAAATGGCCAGCCAGCGAAGCAGCCATTTGGCCGGCTGCCGCACCAGCGGGATGTGAACCTGCTGGCCAATACGCGCTCCCACCACCATATCGGCCGTTTTGAGCTTGGCTACCAACTGAGGAATCTGGTCTGAGGGGTAAGTGCCATCGGCATCGGTAATGACAATAATCTCATAATTAGCCGCCCTGATTCCCGTTTTGAGCGCCGCACCGTATCCCCGATTTTCGGGGTGCTGCAAAACCCGCGCCCCGGTTAACAGAGCTTCTTCGGCGGTGCGGTCGCTGGAACCATCATCAACCACAATGATCTCGTGGGGCAGGCCGTAGTCTGATAATACCTGGCCTATCGCTTCAATTTGAGCGCGCACGGCCGCTTCTTCATTGAAAGCGGGCACCACCACCGAGACTCCTGTTTTAGCAGCTAAACCTGCGGCCGGGTTGGTACCGTTCTTTTCTAACTTAACTTTTCGTACGGGGTCTTCTTTAAAGGAAACTAGCCGCCTGGCCTCAAGCTGTTCTTTGGTTAGCATTATCACCTCTCCTTTAACACATTTGATCAACCGTCGCCCAACTACTTTTCCGAACCGAACTCGCTGCTAACCGCGGCGGGGTTGGCGGCGGGCAAATCTGACAGGCAAACAAAAATAGTGCCGCTACCGACCGTGCCATAAAATTCCTGGCGCACTTTGAAATCGTGCTGGATGCTGGCCATGATTTCCGGGTAGACAGATTGAACTTCCGGAGGGAACGTGTAAACCAGCCAGGTTCGGGTGGCTTGGGCGCGAACGGCGTTGAGCGCATCCAGCGTTTCGATTTCTCGCCAATCGGTTTGGTAGAAATTTTGGTAGGTGAAGGTGGCCAGGCCGACCGTTACAATCGCGTCGCCCGGTTGGCGCTCGGCTTCAACCAGATCGAGCGCGCCCTGAAAATCCTGTTTTGGCCCGTAAACCAATGGGATTGACAGGCTTGAAACGAAAATCAGGGCCAGGCCCAGCGCGGTTCCGGCCCAGGCCGATTTTGTCGGTGAAACGTTGAGCCAGGCTGATACGGTTTGGCCCAACAGCATCAAGCCACGAATGGTGACGAGGGCGGCAAAACCCATTGCAAAAATGAACAGGCGCGGCCACAGGTGATGCCCCAGGCCGATCACAGCCGCCGCGCACAGAACTGTTGGAATAACCAGCAACTGGACCACCACCATTTTGCTGCGAGCATAACTTATAAAACCGGCGCCAAAAACCACCAGCGCCGCGGTGGCCACCAGTCCGCCGGCAAACCCAATCCGCAGCGCCCTAACTACCTCGAGCAAAGCCCACATGGGGTTCTTCCAGGCCGGAACGGTGCTTTCCTCGCCGGCGAGACCGGCCAACACCTGAGGCAGCGGCAACGCGTGCAGCAGCAGCGTAAAAAAGCCCGCCAAACAGAAGCCCAGCAAAAACCCCATACCCCAATCGGGCCAGAGCTTGGAGCGGCGAGTCAGCAACGGCAGCAGGTAAACGATAAAGTGGCCCGCAATGACAAAAATCATCGTGGTATTGGTGTAAACGCCCAGAGCAGCAGCAGGCGCATAAAACAGCCAGAGATATGCCCGGTCTTCGGTGCGGCCACGCAGAAAAAACCAGGTTGCAACGAGTGCCCAAAAAAGCAGGCCGGAGTAGCCCCGCCCATTCTGGCTAAACCAGATGTGATGGTACGAAAAGGTGAGCAGCGCCGCCGCAAGCAGCGCTTCACGGGTGCTGGTTACCTGGCGACCAACCAGATAGAGCGCCCAAATGCTGCCAACGCCAAAGAGCACAGCCGGCAGCCGTAGTGCCCAGCTGCTTTCGCCAAAAATGTTAAACGCCAGGTGAGCTAACAGAGTAAAAAGAAAATGCTGGTTCTGGTCTTTATAGGTGGAGATAATTTCGCCAAAGGGCAGACGCACATAATTGGTGTAGGCCAGCACTTCATCGTGCCACAGGCCGGCATCGAGCCGGTACAAGCGCAGCGCCAGAGCCGCCAGCAGAAGCGCGGCTAATATAACAAGCTGCAACTTTGATTGAGGCGCGGCAGATGGCGGCGCGTCAGCCTGAGCCGGCTGCTGCCAGATTGGCAGGCGGCTCAAAATAATAACCAGTACCCCAAATATAGTGAGGGAAATTTTAAAGAACGTGGCTCCCCACAATAATTGTTCCTGAAGCTCTGCCGGCGAGGCCCGGAGCGACCGGATCGACTCAATCACGGTGGCGCTTGGCGTCAAAACTCCCACCAAGATTAAGGCAAGTCCGCTAACGAGGGCTAATGCTGGCAAATAATGAGCTTTCATCATCATTCGATACCTCAACATTGAATCTGATCTCAATCACTGCCACGGCCGTCCCAAAAGGGTTCCGGCTGTGGCCCGCGCCAGGCGGCGTAGGTCCAAATAAAACGAAAAAGAAGGATGCGCCAACCACTGAAACAACATCGGCTGAGTTAAATAAAGCATCTCAATTCGTTCCAGGGCCAAAGGGTCGCTGCCGGATTCCACCAGCCCCAACCGCGTGCTACAGGCTCCACTAAAGGCGCGGCCCACAATGGCCCGCACGGCCGGGGTATAGCGACCATACGGATAGGCAAAGACGTGGACGGCGTGCCCCAACTGGTCTTCGATAGCTGCTTTTGAGGCAAGTACTTCCCGCTCGATGTCAGCCGGCGCGAGTCGATCTAACCAGGGGTGAGTTATGGTGTGCGCCCCAAACTCGATGCCGTGTTCGTGCAATTGGCGAATTTGGGGCCAGGCCAGCAGGGGGCGGCACGGAATGGCCAGCGGCTGGTGCGGCCAGTCGTTCTGCCGGCCACAGTAACCGGTAACCAAAAACACGGTTGCCGCAAAACCGTATTCGGCCAGGATGGGGAACGCGGCGGTGTAGATGCTCTCAAAACCGTCGTCAAAGGTAATCACAACGGCTCTTTGGGGCAAAGGCTCGTTGCGGTGCAAACACTGCACCAGCCGGCTCAGCGGGATGGCCCGGTAGCCATGCTCGTGCAGCCAGCGCATTTGCCAGGCAAAAACGGCGGGCCGAATTGCAATCGGCGAAGGCTGCTCGTCGAGCGCGTGATACATTAAAATTGGAACTTGCATGCGTTCAAGAGGGGGAGGATTCGGTTCGCTGGGCGCTCTGCTGCACGGCCTTTTCGCGCATCTCAAAGCGGATTCGCCGGGCTTCTTTAACGGTGATCAGCCAGTTATATGTGGCTGCCACAAAATAGCCCACCGCAAACCCGCTGACAAACCCGTAAGCCAACCCTACCAGGCTGCCAACAAAGGTCACACTGTAGCCAATAAAAAATTGACCCAGCAACCAGAGATGCGGGCCGACGACGGGTACGCCTTCATCTCCTATTGGCCCGCCTTTCAGGATGAGCCAGTTTGTGGCCACAAAAATCCCAAGGCCAATGATAAGCCCGGTAACAATGCCGTAAACTGCCGCGTTAAGGCGCAGGAGATTGGTGAGAACAACCTGCTCCAAAGTTTCGCTGTCGTCAATCATAATTTCGCCTCCATCTAAAGAATAATGACGCCGCTTGCCTACACAACATTTAATAGTCAATAACAGAAGGCCCGGCAACAACCGACAGATGATGGTAGCAGAACCATCAACAGCCAGGGCACAATGTTGTTGACAAACCGCACCGGCCACAAAACCGGTCGCCGGGCCACCGGCGTAGGGCAGACCACAACCACAACCCCAGGCCAAACAGACTCAGCCTCAACCAAAACAGGTGAATGGCGAGTTGCCAATACTGTTTTAAGATCATCGGCTTAATAGATGTAGTCGAAGATGTCCTTCAGGGTGTTCAGCTCGGCGCGGCGTTGAATAAAGGCCATGTGCAAAAACATCATTGTGTTGCGCAAAAACGCCGCCCCCCAGCCGATAACAAGGCCGGTAAAAAAGCCATAGGCCAGGCCAAGCAAACTCCCCGACAGTGTAACGCTGTAACCGGGGAAATAATGGGCCAGCAGTTCCAGCCGCGGGCCAACCACATCGCCGCCCTTCAGAGTGAGGGTGAGCGTAGCCAAAAATAACAGCAGCCCCATTGCCATCCCTACCGACATCCCGAACGGGATGGGATCGAGTTTGGAAAAAACCTGGGCCAGTACCCGCTTGACCGCGGCGGTGACTTCCTGCAACTCCACATCGGTCCCGGTGCGAATTTCCTCGTGGTACTCCTGTTCGGCGTTGACGACCCACAGGTTGTTTCGCTCGCCCAGCATGGCGTTGCGCACCGCCAGCATCCCGGTGAGCATCGCGTGATCCTGGTTGTTGTAGCGGTGCAGCCCATTGCGGCCAATGGTTTGAAAGTTGTCCAGGTTATCAACATATTGCTTGAGGATGTCCAAATAACCGCGATAATCGGCATCGTAAACGGGATAAGATTTGGGCACCCGGAAAACACAGCCGTCCTCAATGGTATCGTAAGTGGCCAGGCCAATCCGATCAACCTCGCGTTTGCCCAGCTCGATGAGTTCGGCATCGGGCATAGTCCACAATTCATCGCCCTCATTGCAGAAATATTCCAGGCCCAGGCTTGTTTTTGAAAAATCGGGAACCATATCGGGGCTCCAGTTTTTGAAGTTCTGAATCCGCCCTACCTTTACAGCCGGGTCGTGAATGTAAATCCAGTTGTCGGGGAACAGTTCTTTTTGATTGATAATCAGGCACACGGTTAAAAAGTCGCGGTATTTCAGCTTGTGCGCGGCTTCCACAATCGCCGGGGCCGGGGGTGGGTCGAGCTTTTTAATAAACTCGGTGATCGGCATGCTTGAAATGAACTCGGTGCCGGCGATGACTTGCGGCTGGCCGTTGCACTCAACCACCACGCTCTCAATGCGGGTGCCCTTGCGGTAAATTTTGACCACGTCGCTGTTCAGCTCTACCGTGCCGCCCCGTTGCTCAACCTGATCTTTAACCGCTGCCCACATCATACCCGGCCCGCGGCGAGGGTAATCAAACTCCTCAATCAAGGTTTTGATGGTTGTTTTGGGCTTAAGGAACATGCTGAGCATAGCCGTTTTCAAAGAAAGGTCTTTGATCCGCTGAGCTGCCCACTCCGCCTTTAACTCCGAACAGGGGATACCCCACACCTTTTCGGTGTAGGTTTTAAAAAAGGTCTGGAAAAGCCGTTTGCCAAACCGATTGGTGACCCACTGTTCAAGCGTTTCTTCCTGCCGGTGAGGAAAAAACTGCCACCACACATAACTGAGAACAATGCGCACGCTCTCAAAAAAACCGAGCCCTTTGAGGGCATTGAAGGGTTTGAGAGGGTAATAGAAAAATTTGTTTTTGTAATAAATGCGCGACAACCGGGGGCGGCGCAGGAATTCGTTGCCCAGCACTTCGCGCCAAAAGCGGTTGACCTCCCGTGACTTGGTAAAAAACCGGTGCCCGCCCATGTCAAAATAATAATTTTTGTAATTCTCAGTGCGGGCAATACCGCCCACTTTGTCCAGTTTTTCCAACACTACCGGGCGAACATCGAACTTGGTGATGAGTTCGTATGCCGCGGTCAGCCCGGCCGGCCCGCCGCCAATAATAACAACTTGCTTTTTGGTTGATTGCTCCTGCTTGGTTGTCATGATTATAAATTCCCCCCAAGAATCAATTTAACGTTTGTTTCTGCACGGCCCCAGCAAAGCTATGCAGACCCGAACCCTACTAAAATTACCCCGGCACAAATGATGACCACTGCGCTTCACCGCCCCGGGCTGACCGGCTCATTAAACAGCAACTTACCGGATCGAGGCGTTGGCATCGGAGTAAGGCCGCACTTTGTAAACCTGTATCAAATCCTGTTCCGATGTATACACCCTGACGACTCGATTTGTTGTAACCAGGTGAGCAATGAAAGGCAGAATATAGACGGCTTGGGCGCTGTACATGGGGTTGTAACTTGGCTGCCACTCCAGCTTGGGGCTAACCAGAATATAATCCACTTTTTGCGCCAGCAGATAGGCTTCCAGTTCGCTGGCCGAGGTAGATGCTGTTGGGTAGGCTACGGTTTTTCTGCCGCTGTATAAAAAGTGAATTTGCGGCTCCTCGGTCATCACAACCGCCGATGCGTTGGTATTGGATTTTAGCCACTGGGAATGCTGTTGAATATCGCCCACGTGCAGGCGTGTATCCGACGGTGACAGGTTTCTGAAGATGGAAACCAGAATCAAAAAAGTAACCACCGCGGCCAAGGCACCGGTTTTAAACCTGATAAATCGACCCGCACCACTCAAAGATGAAACCATCCAAACCAGAATTGCTTCTATTCCTAACAACAACCCTAAAAAAAGTTGCGGCTGGATGGGGTAAAGCAGGCGTGGGCCAATCCAAACCCACAGAAAGATTGCCCCAAAATAGAACAGGGCAAACAGGTTAAAAACCGATAACCCCTCCTGGGCCAGCCAGCGAGTATACCCCAGCACAATCAAGCCAAAGGTCACGAGTCCCAGCACGAGCGGCAGAAATGGAATACCGATGCGCTCGGCGAAGGCCTGTTCCCGGGGGCCGCCGCCAATAGGCAAAAGAGCTTCTCGCAGGTCTATGCCCAAGTGTTGAGTAACAGGAAAAATAAAAAATGCTTCCAGATAGGCAGCCATTCCGTTTTCCGCGGCCTCCGCTACTTCTACCGGCTGAACAATGTGTGGCTCGGCCAAGGGTCTTTCGTCCGGCGGCTGCAGGACTACAAAAGATGTGTTACCCAGGTACAGATATCGTTTTGGCAAGATAGTGTCTAAGTCCGCTGATGTCAGGCCAATGATAAACCCAACAATAATCAGCATAGTTGCCACAACCAACGACAGTTGTTTCCAAATTTCTCTGCCTCTGGCAAACAGCAAGTAACCAAAAATAACGATGACCAATGTCACTCCAACCGACCGAGTGAACATAACAAAAGCCAGGGTAACCCCCAACAAAAGCCACCCCCACCACTTCTGTCTGCTCCGCGCAGCTTGCTCGGCTAACAGCATGGCGCTCAGACAAAATGTAGTAAAAATCGGTTCAGCCATCACCATGCGGGTATGGGCAATGGTCAACAGCGAAAAGGTATACAGCCCAACAATGGCAATTGCCCACCAATAAGAGCGGCGACTGAACCAGGGCCAACCCCAGAACAAGATTGTCGCGTTGAGCAACGTGGCCGCAATAGAAAGTATCTTCAGCGCGTCAAAATTGTTGGGAAACAGGAGCGCCAGTGGGGCCAGCAGCAGCGGATAGCCAAATGGAAATGGCGCGGCCTCCGGCTGATCGCCGGGCACATTGATCAGCCCGTAAGTATCAGAATCGATCAACGACCGGGCCAATACAATGTACATGGCATCATCACCATAAGTGCCCACCTGAAATAAGTGGTAAGCCCTAACAGACAGGGCCACCGCAACCACCAGCAATACCACCCAAATGACAATTTGCATCCGTGTTGGCGCCGGAAAAGAACTGGTAGGGTGAAGTTTTGCCGGGATGGTCCAGTTTTGCCTTTGCCTGATTTGTGCAGAAATACGTAACAGCATCGAGTCTCCTCACTTAACTGGCACTGCGGTTTGAATGCTACTGAATCTGTATTAAATTCTCCGAAGTTTTAGAAGTTTGGGGCAGGGAATCAAAAAGGGTTATGTTAACTTTTTCGCTCGGGGCCAAGGGGGTGGGGTGCTGCCAAACTTTGGCTCCGACCATAGCCCGGGCCAATTGCATGGGTTGATAAACGATGCTTGGCCACATAAACACTTCGGTTGTGCAGTAACATTCCCTATTGGCGATACAACCACGAAGTTGGCCGGCTTCGGCCGATTTCCAGATTTCCCAGAACGGTTTTTCACGCAGGTTACCAAGGGGTTTATGGATTTCACATAAGCTGACATCGCCATTAGCGTAAACTACAGCACTTAACTTACCGGCACGGCACGGAACAACCTGATTTTCCTGTTTGATTGTCCAAATTTTAGCCCATTGTAACATCGGCTCTACGATTGCTCCGTAGCGACCGGTTTCTCGTGGAGCCCACAAACGCCGAATATAGTCGTACAACTCCTCGTACCGGGCCAGGCCAGGCCCTTGCAAGGACGGATCTTTCCGGTCACCGCGAATAATTGCCAGGTTGTGATGATCCATCTGTGGGCACCGCTCAAAGAGATAGGTCGTTAGATGCCGAATCTCGTCCATGTTGCGGTCTGTGGCCGTTGAGATGGCGTGAATCCGCAGGCGAGGGTCTTGTTCTTGTATCTTGGCCAGGGCATCATAACTTTCCATAGCCTTTTTGAAGGAGTCTTTGGTTACCCGAAACGCATCATGAAATTCCGCCATTCCGTCCAGAGATAATTCAACAACAAAAAGGTCCAATTCTTTCTCTTCCAGCGTGCGGGTGATTTGTTTCACCATCTTGTCGGTGTAGTAACCGTTGGAGGGAACGTATATCTGGCGCACTTTGTTGTGCCGGATAAACTGGTGGCATATCTCGGCAAACTCCTTGCGCAAAAAAGGTTCACCACCAGAAAGGTTCAGATTCTCAATGGGGCCAAGCGAGCGGGAAAGTTCGAATATCTCTTCTTTGGTTAAATCATCCCTGCTGTTAAGGTTGCGCCAGTAAAAGCAATGCTCACATTTCATATTGCAAATGGAGTTGATAAATAATACAAGGAACGGCGGGCTGGGTAACTCTGCATAATTCTTGTGAGTGATTCGCGCATGCCGGACAATTCGGTCTAAGACTTTCATCAGAATTCCTCCTTTATTGACGTTCACGTAATAATTGAACTTCTACCATTCAAGAAAACCATCCCTGTCTGAAAACACGATCAAGCTGCCTGCGGCCGAGGGTGAACACCCGCTTTTCCAGTTTGAAATAGCGAGTGCACTTCCGGTGACCGGCGCTGTTCCCAGGGCAGGTATCCAAATTTCCTGAGCGCATTCTGGCGCAGAAAGTTAAAATAAAGCTCCAGATGGGCCTCTTTAGACCACCAGCGCACAAAGGCGTTGTACCCCTTTTCGCCCAGTTCACGGCGCAACCGCGGGGACGCGGCCAATTGATGGATCGCCGCCAGCAGTTCATCATCGCTGCGGTACACAAAGCCGCCGCCGCTATCGTGAATCACTTCCGGCAGCGCGCCCAAATCGCGGGCAATGACCGGCGTTTTGCGGGCAAACGACTCGATGATGATCATGCCAAACGTTTCATACGTGATCGATGGCACAATGCAGGCCGTGGCGTGAAAATAAAGGGCGCCCAACTCGCGCTGCGGTAACGCGCCCAAAAATTTGATGCGCGGGTTGCCAGCGGCCTGCGCCTTCAACTCCTGTTCGTAATTGCCGGTGCCTGCAACCAGCAGATCAAAATTGGGCACGCGCTCCCAAAGATCAATCAGGGTTTGGAGGCCTTTGATGATTTCCAGCCGGCCCACAAACAGGAAGTAGGGATTTTCCTGCGGGCGCGGCCCCGGCTGCTGCCAGTCGCGGTCAACCCGGTCGATAAAGTAGGGCAGGTGCGCCACCGGTTGGGAAAAGCCTCGTTTGGCGTGCATGTTGGCAGTGAAGCGGCTGGGTGACACAAACTGGTCAACGTGTTGGCTCGATTTAGCCAGCAGGCCGTTGTAACGCCACAGTTGGGGCGGGCGTTTGGCCATCAACGTGCAGCGCAGGCATTCGGGTTTTTCGCAGGGACGGCTGTTAAATTTCCACAGCACGTGCATCGGGCAAATGAGCCAGTGTTCGTGGGTGGTGTACATTTTAACCACCTGCTCGTGCGCCGGTTCCAGAGTCAAAACTTCGGGGCCGAGCAGCGAGATATTGTGATAATGAAGCACGTCGTAGGGGTTGCCTTGCAGCACCTGCTCAATGGTTTTACGTTTGAGATAGGTTTGGCCGGTTTGCTGGGTAAGCAGCGGCGACAACCAGCCGTAACCGCTGCGCAGGCCGTGCGTTGTCACATTGGGATGATCGGCAAATTTGATGGTTGGCTCGGCCGGATGAAGCAGGTGATAAGAGTCGAGGCAATGAATCACATCGACATGGTGGCCGGCATCGCCCAGCGCGTGTGACAGGCGATAAATGTACATGGCATCCCCGCCAAAACTGTAGGGGGGATAGAAAATTGTCAGATGTAAAAAATTAAGCGGACGATTCATTGGGCGTTCACCGTGTGGGTAAGCTCTATCAATTGCCGGGCGGCGGCCTCCCAGGTAAGGTTGCGGGTAACGGCTACCCCGGCGCAGCGCATGTGTTGTTGCAACTCTTCCAAACCCAGCACCCGGGCCAGGGCCAATTCCAAGTCCTCGGCTTTGTGAGGGTCAATGTAGAGGCCCGCTTCGCCCAACAGGGCCGGTAACGGGCTGGCGGTGGTGGCAATTACCGGGCAACCGCAGGCCACCGCCTCAACAGCCGGCAGGCCGAAGCCTTCCATTAACGAGGGCAGGGTTAGCACCGTGGCCAAATTAAGCAAAACAACTAATTCGTCATCGGGGAGATAACCGGTAAAAATGACCCGGTTGGCCAGGCCAAGCGCCGCAACCTGCTGCCGGATAGTTTCAAAATAGCTGTGGAAAACTTCTTTTTTGGTCTCGCCGACCATCACCAGCCGCACATCGGAGAAGTCCGGTTGGGCGGCGAGTTTGGCAAACACCGCCACCAGCATTTCCAAATTTTTGTGCTGGCCAAAGCCGCCGACATAAACAACGTACCGGCCGGCGGCGGTGATCCCCAGCGACTCGAGACACGGAGTAGGAACAGGATTTTCCAGCACCTTGAAAATGGGATCGCTGGCTTCGCCGACAATGAAGATGCGTTCCGGCGCAATTTTGAAATGCTCCACAATGCCTCGGCGCGAATAGTCTGAAACAGTAACGATGGCATGGGCCTGTCGCCGGGCCAGAGCAACCTTAGCCTTCCAAAAAAGTTGGGCCGCCCGGCTGGGCAAGGTAAACTGGGGAAAGGTTTCGGCGATGACATCGTGGATCATCACAATTTTTTTGGCCCGACTGAACACCGGAACATAGCTGTAAACCGTTGGAAACAGGAGCACGTCAAAACCCGGCTCAGACAAAGCCCAACTCATCAGCCCCATATCACGCATCGAACGGTGGCCATCAGCCGCCGCCGCTACGGCCGTCGGTGCGGCCGTGCGCACCAGGCGCACGTCGGCTTCGGGCAATATCTTGTCCATGCCTTCGGGCGAATCCAGAAAGAAGGTGTACCGGTTTTCCCTGTCGAGCCGGACCATTGTGTTGAGTAAGGCGCGGGCATGGCGGCCGTAACCCCGCGTGTTTTGCCAGCAAGTGGCGTCAACACCAATTCGCATCATATTATTCCGTGTAAGATAACTCTCCCGGGTCGGCGGGCAGGGCAGTTCTGGGCCAAAACCACTTGCGAGAAAGATGCAGCGCCACCCCTGCGCCAAAAGCGAGACCACTGTAAAAATAGTAAAGCCAGTGCCAGGGAATGGTTTGCAACGTAAACCACAGCCCGCGCTTGTGCCAAAAGAAGAGATAAAACGAAGCGTTGAGCGCCAATAGCAACACCATCAACAACAGCACAAGCCCCAAAAAGCCGAGCCACCAGGCCATGCCCACCACCGCACCCAGCAAAGCATAGGTAAGCATCACGCTCAACCGGCTGGAAAATTTCAAGTTCAGATCATTGGCAAAGCGGCCATCCTGCAAAATCAACTCGGTCCACGGCAGTGCCCGCTGAAAAAAATCGGCCTTGAGTAGCGACACAACTCCCCACCGTTTCAAATGCTTACCCTGCAACGCCTTGCAGAGACGAATCCGATGCCCGGCTCGCGCCAGCCGATACCCCAGCTCGATGTCTTCAATGGCCGGCCGCTGATAACTTTCATCGAACCCGCCCATTGACAGAAACACCTCGCGGCGAACAGCTCCGCAGCCGCTCCAAAACGTGCAGGCTTCTTCCCGCGCGGTTTGGTGAACGTAATGGTGGAACAGGTTTTTGTACTGCGACAAAAAATTGGGCGCAGCCGGCCGGTCATCGTAGGAACCAAAAATGGCGGTCAGCGTTGAGTCACTGGTGAAGGCTGTAATAATTTGCCCGATGGCATCCGGGGCAATGGCCACATCGGCATCCACAAAAAAGAGGATGTCGCCGCGGGCCACGTTGGCTCCCAAATTTCGCGCCCGAGCCGGCCCTCTGGGGGTGGGCAGGCGCAGCACCTGCGCACCAAATTCCTGGGCCGCCTGCCACGAGCCGTCCGAATCGCCGTCGGCCACCACAATAATTTCGCGGGGTGACGGGTGGGCCGTGGTCAAATTCAACAAACACCGCCAAAAATCGTCGCCGCCGTTGTGTACCGGCACAATCACCGAAACAGTCAGTTCATTCAAAGTTGGGGTCATTTCATTTTCCTCCGCAATCCGCAATCCCCTATTCGCTTCCCGCTACCCGCAAAAATGATCGCCAGATGCCCTGTCTCATCGCGCCGAACACATCGGCCACAAGGTGATAAAAAAACTTGAGCGGGTGGAGTATATAATGAAGATAAACGTGAGAAGGCTTCAGCGAGTAGTGATAAATCAGCCAGTCTGCTGGCGGCGTGAGCAGCCGGCCAAGGTAGTGAAACTTCTCTGCCCGCCGGCCCATTATCAGTAAATCTGGCAATAAACGCCGGAGAAACGGGCGAAAGTAAAAACTAAAAGAAATGAAATATGGCCGGGGCTGCAGCGACAAAATTTCTTTTTTGGGCATAAACAGTTCGTGCAGCCGGCAGCGCCAGGCGGCGGGGCGCAGGGCCGCCAGCACTCGCTCCGGCACGGCCACCCCGAGCAACTCCTGCAAAAAGTACAGGCTGTAATACACCCCCACGGCGGCATCCTCAATGCGGATTGTCTCAAGGAGATAATCCCAATCAAGCGCCGCCCCGTGGTCACTAACAATAAAGGCAAGATCAGAAAACCAGTTGAGCCGAATATAGTTATGGTGATGCAGGTGGGCGCACAAATGGATTAAATGATCTTCCAGCGACAGGCTTTTGACGCACGTGCCTTTCACATCGACCCGGACGGTGTGATCCCAGAACCGCGCCACATCCCGCGAAATCAAACCGGCGTGCAGAAAATCGTTGTAATGCACCTCCACCAGCAGATTCCACTCCGGATGCCAATATTGCAGGTGTTCGGTAATGGCCTGTGGCACCAGTTTGGGTGGCGGCTGCGTCGAGTCGATGTCGGCCTTAAACCCCAGGCTCAAGAGCAAATGATGCACGGCGGCCCAGTCGGACTCGTGAACATTCAGGTCCAGATCGCCAAATTGGCGCAGATAAGGTTCCGGGTAAACGCCGTAGGCCAGCGCCGGCCCTTTGAGTACAATGCAACCTATTCCGGCTGCGGTCATCGCCGCCAGCACCCGGCCAATCTTGGTGTAACGCAATATCATTTGCATAGTGCCAAGTTGGTAGGCCTGCTCAACCTTATCCCGAAACCACTGCGGCGGATATTCCGGGCCGGGCCGCTGTCGCAGATAGCGGTGGGCCAAACCGAGCAACCGGTGGTAGCAAATGCTTTCAAAAACCTCGTCCCAGTCGGCATTCACCTGGGGCAGCGGCCGCCGAACATCGCCGGCGGCGAAATGGCATACCAACATTCGCGTGGCTTGGGCCGGGCCTGGTTGCCGGGAGGCGGCGTGGTTAGTTGACATAGCGACTTTTCAGTTACTTGTGGTTTTGATTCAACCGTAGCTAAAATGAGTAAGCAACCGTTGCAGGCTGGGGAGCCTGGGTGGGCGAGTCGGTACTGGCCTGCATCTGGGCCAGCCAGGATTGAGCGTACAAACCACCCCGGGCCAGCAGCTCGGTATGGCTGCCCGATTCAACAAGCTGCCCCTGCTGCATCACGTGAATCACGTCGGCCCGCATGGCGGTGGTGAAGCGATGGGTAATGATGATGGTTGTTCGGCCGTGAACAAGGTCGCGAAACCGTTCCAGCCATTGGGCTTCGGCCCAGGAATCCATAAAACTGGTGGGTTCATCCAAAACAACAATCGGCGACCGGCGCAGAAAAGCGCGGGCTAAAGCAATCCGCTGCCATTCACCGCCGCTCAGTTCGGCGCCGCTGGCAAACCACTTGCCGAGCAGCGTATCATAGCCCTGCGGCAACCGGGCGATGATCTCGTGAGCGCCCGCGCCGCGGGCCGCGGCTTCAATCTCGGCCGGGGTTGGCGTGGCAGAAATATCGCCCAGCGCGATATTCTGGCTGACGGTGGCCTGATAAAAAACGGGAAACTGGAACAACACCGAAATCTGACGCCGAAGTTCCTCAACCGGCAGACGGCGAATGTCAATTCCATCCAACTCAACCGAGCCGGCCTCGGGGTCATAAAAACGGCACAGAAGTTTGAGCAACGTGCTTTTGCCGGCCCCGTTGGCCCCAACAATGGCCGCAATCTGGCCGGCGGGGACAGTCAGGTTAAAATTTTGCAACACTGGCCGCTCGCTCTCCGG
Source organism: Anaerolineae bacterium (assembly GCA_022071955.1). Classification (GTDB taxonomy): domain Bacteria; phylum Chloroflexota; class Anaerolineae; order 4572-78; family J111; genus J095. The sequence continues at coordinate 156,565 of JAJVIM010000005.1, read as the reverse complement.
GTAGCGAAAGTCGATGTGCCGGAAGCGGATCCCTGTTTTTAAAGCTGGCGGGACGGGCAGCGGTTGGGGTGGGCTGACAATCTGCGGGTTCAGGCTTAAAAACTCAAACAGGTTGCCCAAAAACAGCGTATTACTGTAAATTTGTCCCACGTTGCCAAGCAAGGCGCGCAGCACGGATTGGCCGCGATTGAAGGTTTGATAAAAGAGGGCCAGATCACCCAGCGTGCCCTGGCCGTTCAGCGCGCGCCAGGTCATCCAGGCCATCACTGCCCCGGCCAGCGCAAGGCCGATCAACCCCGGCCCCAGCCGCGCCAGCCCCTGATCTCGGCTCAGTTGCAGCCGTTCGCTGCGCAACCGCCGGCGCAAACCCTGATAGGCTAACTGAAAATATGGTCCCAGGTTAAACAGCCGCAGTTCAACCGCAACCGCGCTGTGGGTTAGCATGGTGTCGTAGTATTGCGCCCAGCGTCTATCAGTGGTGGTTTGCTCCCACCAGCGATGATAGCGCCGGTTGAACTTAAAAATCAGGTAAAGCGCCGGCAGCGTACTCACCACCAGCAACAGCGGCAGCCAAACGCCATATGGCGCCAGCAGTGCAGCCATCGACAGAAGGGTAATGATGTTTTGCAACAGGCTGCCGCTGCTTTCAAGCAGGGCCAGCGGCCGGGTACTGGCGTCAGTTCTAACGCGGTCCAGCCGGTCGTGAAAATCGGGCGATTCGTAAAAGGCCAGATCGACAGCGGTGGATTTTTGATGAATAATGCGCCGGAGGTGATCCTGAATGTATTCCGCCTGGCCGGTGCGGACCCATTCACCGGCGCTCTGCAACAGTTCCGTCAGCACCAAAGAACCGGCCAGCAGCCCGGCCCAAATTAATACTGACCGGATGTTTTCCCCGGAACCGGGCGCGTCCAGCGCCACCTCCAGACCATCAACCAACAGTTTGGTCAGGTAGATGGTAGCCGCCGGCAATCCCCCCTGCACCAGCAGCATCACAAACCAGGCCAGCGTCCAGGCGGGCGCTGCGATCCAGATCAGGTGCAGCGTTTGGGGCAAATAGGCCAACTGGCGGGTAAAGTCACGGAACTTGGCGGTCAAATTTTTTCTCTTTAACGTGATGTTCTATGCACCGGGCCACTTCTGGCAGCGCCGGCAGGTGATCGGGAGACTCCAGGCCGCAGATACTCACCTGTTTTACCAGCGCCACACACTGCTGAAAATGCGTTGAAACCCCCAGCGCCTGCAACAAGTCCGGGCCAAAACGAGCGCCATACCAATGCGGCAGCAAATTAATTAAGGCATCGTGGGGGCGCAAAGGTTCAATCTTTAGCTCCGGTCCCCGGCCGAGCACAAAAATCCCTTTGAGCGGAACCGGCGTCGAGGCGAATCTGTTGGCAACCCGGTAGCCCCGTTTCTCCAATTCCGGCCTGAGGCGGGGCAGCGATTCCGGCCGGTGCCCCATCGACGCGATCGTGTCGGGCCAAAGTTTTAAGTGAGGATAACCGGGCAGCACCATTGGCCGGGCCGAACCCAGGTTGATGGCCAAAATATCATCCGTGAGCAGGGTGTGGCCTCGCTGGTACAGGGTAGCGGCCATTGTTGATTTACCGGCTCCTTTGGCTCCCACAAAAGCGATGGCCTGACCGGCGATTGCCACTGTACTGGCGTGCAAAACGGCCGTATCACCGCGTTGATGCAACAGCATCGCCAGAGTCGAGCCTAAAATAAACAGCCGCAAAACGCACTCATCGACACCGGGGGCGGGGTCAATAATGATTTCCCGCCCATTGCGAATCAAAAACAGCCCAATCCCCGGCCAGGAGAGACGGATGAGTTGGTTATCCGCATAAATTTGCCGGAACGCTTGCTTTGGCCCCAGGGAGGCAGGGTTTATTTTGCCAAAGCGAATCATCACGTCGGTTTTGTATTGGCCGGCAACCGTTGCGTCGGGAATCAGTTCCGGCAAGGGCACAACCGATTGTATCCGCAAGCCATAAGCAATATATGAAAACATTTTCTCTCTGATCAACTGCCGGATTGACGACCTTAACTCCCTCGGAAAATGAACCCTCTGCCCGGAGCAGACCAGCCAGTAGTGACTATACTCTGCTCAATTGCGAGAGGATTTAGCTACCGCTGGCACAAACAATTGAATCACCCATAAAAGTGAACCCATCTGCAGAACCGTACATCTTGTTGCAGCCGCCCGTAATTTTTTCAACGGAACCGTGAACAATCAAATGGGGTGTGTTCCAGGTTTTTTTTGGTTGCTTTGGTGTTTTTGTTTGCACTAATCGATCACCCCCTTTCTGAAATTTGCATTCAACCGTGAGCAGGAAAAGGTTCATCTTCCGGGGGAGTTAAGGTCAAAACCCCGTTTTTTTCAACCAAAAAGCTAAAACAACAGCACTGTACACTGTTTGGGCATCGTCTTCTGTGTGCATTGGCCGCGAGGCGTACCGGTTATAGGCGGCGCGCAAGGCCGGTATATCCAGATACGGCTCTATGATGTGCGGTTCGCGGATGATGACCCGATCTAACAGCTCCCGGTCACCAGCCAGCAACCTGCGCCTGAAATTGGGGCTCAAGTTGGCTTTTGAAAACCGCCAGCGCACTTCTTCGGGCAGAATACCGGCCATTGCCCGGCGCATAATGGCCCGAGTCCAGCCCCCGGAAAGTTTTTGATGGCCGGGCAAAGCCAGACAAAACTCAATCAGACGGCGGTCAAAAAAAGGGTAGCGCCCCTCAAGTGAAAACGCGGCGGTGGCTTTATCAGCGAGTTCCAGAGTGTAGGGAATGAGCGCCGCGGTGAGGCTCTGCCAATGTTCGGTTCTGGCAGTAGTGGCCAGCCCGGCCCCGTTTCCGGGCGACTGCTGAAGTCGCTCCGCCAGATTTACTCGTCGGGCCAACGCGGGGTTGACGGCTCCGCCGGCAGCAACCGGCGAATAATTTTTCAGCCTGCGTCTGGCCCGAATAACCGAATTGGGAATTATCGGCCTGAAACCGTACTGCCAGATAATCTGCCGCGGGGAAAAGGGCATATTTGAACGGCTGGCCAGCGCCCCGGCTTCGGCAACAAGGGTTGGCCAGCGGAAGGTTCGGCTGAGTTCTGCCAGATAGCCCAACCCGTGCGAGACAGCGGTATCGCCATCAAAGCCATCTAAAAAGATGCGCACGCCGTGCTGCCGGGCGGCTCCGTAGAGCGCCCAATGCATGTACAGGTTTGGCGCGGTGATGGCCTCATCCTGATGCCAGAGGACTCGATCCAGTTCGGTCAGCGGGCTAAGGCAGTCGGCCCGAACAAAATGAGGGTCAAATTCACCCGCCTGCAATACGGCATCGATGTAGCGGCGTTCATCAATTTTGGGCAGGTCTTCCGCCGGCAGGCCGGGAAAAATGGCCGACAGCGTGTGCAGCCGCTGTTTCCCGCCGGCGACCAGCAGCTTGCCCGCGGTGCAGGCAATCGAAGACGAGTCCAGGCCGCCGCTTAATGTGGACGCCACCGGGAAGGCGCTGCGCAGCCGGCAGCGAACAGCCTCGGTAAAAATCTCGCCAAAGGCAGCGGCGTAATCCTCATCCGAGGCAAACCGGACTTCACGGGTGGGGTCAAGGGACCAATAGGCTTTGAGCCGCGCTTGCCCGCGGCCAACACTCAGGCTGTGCGCTGCTGGCAACCGCAAAATATCCTGGTAAAAAGTAGCCGCCCTATCCTCAAACGAGCGGGCCAGGTAATCCGCCACCCTGGTTTCGTTGAGCCGGCGCGGCACATCCGGCAGGCACAACAGCGCTTTGATCTCGGAGGCAAAGGCAAAAATCCGGCCCGGGCTGTGGTAGTAATAGAGAGGCTTAACCCCCATTGGGTCTCTGGCGCAGAACAGGATTTGCCGCCGCCCGTCCCAAAGCACAAAGGCAAAATCACCGATCAATTTTGACGGGCACTGCTCGCCCCATTTTTGATAGGCGGCCAAAATCAAGGCGCTGTCGGGGAGTTCGGCGGGCAAGGCCAGGGCGCGAATCAGCTCGTCGCGATTGTCAATCCGTGCATCGGCTGTGAGCACCAGATTGCCGGCCGGAGTTACCACCGGCTGGAATTCGCCAACTGATTCCGGGGTAGTCCAGAGCAGTCGCTGGCCCAGCCCCACCACGTTGTGGTGCCAAATGCCAACCCGGTTCGGGCCGCGATGGGCCAGGCTGTCCATCATTTTTACCAGGTGGGTGCGCTCCACCAGCCGGCCGTTGGGGTAATAGACCCCGGCAATGGCGCTCATTGCCGGCCAGCCTCCAGCGGCAAAAGCAACGTATACCGCGACAGATCGCCAGAGTCGCCAATCACAATTTGGCCGCCGCTCTCTACCCAGGCGTGCGCCTGCAAGCGCCCATCTTCGCCGCGGGCAACGCCAATATGCAACTTGTTTTGATAACCGCCCCGATTGAGCAGCAACCGGGTAACCAACGCCTGCGGCAGGCAGTTACACCGCGGGATGGTACGGCTGGCCAGCGTGACGGCCCAGGCGACTCGACTGACGGCGGGGTTCTCCCGGACCGGCACATCAGTTGCAACGGGAGTCGATTTTGAAAGCCAGCTGCGCAAAGTTTGAAAAGGCAGCAGCCACAACCCCAACCTGACAAGAGCGAGCAGCACCCCGGCCCGGAACAGCAGACCGCGGTCGGTGGCCGGGAGGTTGAGAAATTTAACTAACTGTTTCATGTTTGATATCGATGAGCTTTTGGTGGGCCAGTTCCCGGAGGAGGGCCAGCAGTTCCTGCTCACACTGGGGCGAGTCCACCTCGTATTCGGCCAAAAGGATGTCCCGGATATTACTGACCCGCTGCGGGGTTTGGATCAATTGCCACACCCGAGCGCCAACCTCATCCAAACCGTAGTACATCCCGGATTGGAGATGCAGGATAACCACATCGTCGGCCAGATCAGTCGAAAGCTGCTCCGGGATAGCCACCACAATTGAGGCTGTTGAGATTTGGGCCACTACTTCTGGAGTGTCTGTTTTTGCCACTTGAAAGCCTCCTTGGGGCATCAGGGGGGTGGGTCGGTGTATTTAATCCACACCGGGTCCCAGTCGTCAAAGCCGGTTCGGCTCAGGCTGTACAGGCCCGTGCCGTCGCTGTTCATCACCCAAATCTGCCGGTGGCCGGTGCGGTTGGACCAAAAGACAATCTGCTTGCCATCAGGCGACCAGGACGGATGTCCGTTTACCTCTGGAATGAAGGTGTCCTTGCCGATCTGTTGCGCGTTATACACTTCATTGGTTTCGGTGAGCCGCCGGAGGCCAGTCCCGTTACGGTTTACCACCCAAATTTCGTCGTCGGCGCTGTCGTCAGAAACAAAGGCAATTTGCTCGGCGGCAGGAGACCAGACTCCAAGATAAGCGTAACCGTTCCCAAAATGGGTTAGCTGCTGCTCTACTTTGTAAAGCGAATCGTACCAAAAGACAGCCGGTACCTGCTGCGGCGTACCAATGGTAAAAGCGCCAGTGCCAACATTTTTATAAATGGTGACATCTTTGGTAAACACCCGGAAACGCTTATCGGCGGAGTAGACATCCCGCGCCTGAGACTGGATGTAGGGCCACGGATCAGTTAGCAAGCCCAAATTGCTGCCGTCCGGGTCGATGACGTACACCAGCGGCGGCATCCCTTCCACCCGATTGGACATGAAAGCGATTTTGCCCACCAGTTCGGTGGGAACAGGTTGGGGCGTAGCGGTGGCCGTAGCGGTAGCGAGGGGGGTCGGAATTTCGCCATCAAGCAGGATAAAGATTGGGGTTGGGGTGGCCGTCCAGATGCTGGGCGGAGTGGGCGTGGGCGTGCCAAAGGCAATGGCTTCGGCGGTACTTAAAACACTCATGTACAGTGCCGTCGCCATATTTTCTGGCGGCGGGACGGGCGTAATCACCTCTGGCGTAATCCAGTTGGCCGGCACCGGGGTGTAGGTGCCAACGGTGGTGGCCACATAAGTAGCGGTTACGGCCAGCGGAACAACCGTCAACACATTTTCCGGGGTTGGGGTACTGGTAACAACGGCATAGGTAGGTGTGGCGGTGGCGGTGGGGCTGGGAGTAGCGGTCCAAAAACTGGTAATTGGCGGCGTAGAAAGCAAACTGCTGGCGGTGGCCACCATCGCCACCCATTCTGATGTTGCCGTATTCTCCGGCACCGGCGTATCCGTAACCACAATCGGCGGTGTTGCCGTTACAAATTCGGTGGGTGTGGGCGTCGGCGTGCCGATGGTTGTGGCCTCGTAGGTAGCGGTAGCGGCAATGGCAGCGATGGTGACAACATTGACCGGTGTAGGCGTGAAGATAACAACCTCTGGCAAAGGTGTGGGCGGCAATTGGTAGACCAGGCGCAAAACCGGCCGGGTGCCAAACCCGCCGCCGTAGCCCGTGTCCCAGGTGAATAAATTAGAGGACACCTGGGTTGGCCCATCGAGCCGGAACGAAACCAGCCCACTTTCCAACCGCCGCTGTAATTCGGCCACCTGAGCCGGGGTAAAGGTAAACACGTTCACCTGCCCGGGCACCAAATCCTGCGACGTTAACTCCGGGGGGACCACGCCCAACGACGGCGCATTATGAATTTGTTCGTAAGTAGTGCGTGTCCAGTTTTGGTCAAGCTCCGGCCCCAGCAGTTGAAGCATCCACGTTCCGTTGGCGGCCAGGCTGTCGGCGCTCAACGCTTCTAACTCCAGCGTGGCCTGTTCAATCTTAGCTCCCGGTGGGAGCGTGGTCAGGCTAAATTGCAACGCACCGTGGTAAGTTTTGCCTTCGAAAGTGCCGGCGTGCAGGTTGCGGTCACCAAAATGGTTGAGCGGGTCCTGGCTGGAAACCCAGCCGATGGCATTACCCGGCGGGTAAAGCGCAATCTGGCTGCTCCCCGGCCGGGGCGAAACCGTCGGCGAAGGCACGGAAGGTTTGGGTGCAATTCCGGTAGCTTTGGGTGCAGGGCGAGGCGTTGCCGCGGGTTTCACTGCCAGGGGCGATGGCGTGGGAATGCTGATGGGTGTTGGTTCAACAACCGGAATGGTTTCGGCGGTTACCGAGCGACTCACTTTTAGATAACCATAGCCAACTGCCACAGCCAGAACGGCGATAAGAATCCAGACTCCCCATTGCAGCAACCCGGCCCTTTCCAGCACGGCCGCGCGCCAGCGCTGAAACCGCGACGGCAGCCCCACGGCCAAATCTACCGGGACGAGCGGCAGGTTTTGATCCGCCCTCCCGGCACTGGCCCACTTGGGCTTTTGCTCCGGCGGCTGCACAAAGCGAGGGCAGGCTTCAAAGGCTGCCGCCAAACAAAATGCAGCCTGATGGTTCACATCAATCCGCTCAGGTTTGTTTACCGCGTAACAACGATGCTCTTCAACCGGCCCAATAAAAACCGAGGTCCGGTCGGTTTTCAGCCCAAGATGAGGACAAGAGCGATGGTTGGCAGGAACGTTAGCCATAAAGGCAATCCTCAAATCTTTTCTTTATCCTCTAAAATCAGCTCAATGGGGGTGTGGCCGTTGGTTGAATATTTACCATTGACAGGCTGCTGGTCGCGCCCCAATCGAATTAACTGTGGGGTTTTGGTAAAGCGGTGCCACCAGCGAGATTTGGCCGGGCGGGCACCGGGCATGTGAGAATAATAATGGTAATAGCTGTAAGCATTGGCCTGCCGCGATTTGAGCTTGTTAAGCACAACGCCAAAAACTTTCAGGTTCAGCTGAGTTAGCGTTTCTTTGGCCTGCCGAACCGTTTGGCTGCGGGTGTGCCCGGCATTAACCACCATAATCACGCCGTTGCACAGGCTGGCCAGGATGGCCGCGTCGGCCACACCCAAAACAGGCGGGCTGTCAAAGATGACCACATCGGCGGTGGTTCTAATCTGTTCCAACCGCTGTTTCATTGGCTCCGAGGCCAGTAAATCGGCGGGGCTGGGCGGCAGCGGCCCGCTGGGCAATATTTTCAAATTGTCGATGGCTGTTTCTACCAGAACTTCATCTATCGACAGGCAGTTATCCAGTAACAGATTAGTCAGGCCAATCTGGTTGGGTATTTCAAAATGGCGATGAACCGTTGGGCGATGCAGGTCAGCATCAATCAACACGACCCGTTTGCCGGCATAAGCCATCGTAACGGCCAAATTACAGGCGGTGGTGGTTTTGCCTTCGCCCGGAATGGCGCTGGACACCAGCAGCCAAAAAGACGGGGTATTAAGGTTAAAGAATTGAATGTTGGTGCGCAGCACGCGGTAGGCATCGCCGGACTGCGAGTACTCATTTTGCAGGGTTACCAGATTATCTGAAGGCGTACGAATATGGGAAATTCGGGTAACCCTGCCGAGGGTGGGCAGCTTTAAAACGCGGTCAACATCCTCTTTGGTTTTGAGAGTGTCATCCAGGTAATCCAGCAAAAAAGCCGCGCTTGTGGCTAACACCAAACCGGTGGCGGCGGCCATCAACACAAAGTACATCACATTGGGGCTTACGGGCGTTGTTGGAATATTGGCCGGCTCAACCACGCTCAAATAGTTGGTGCGATTACCCTCAAAAAAATCCAGCAGCTTGGCATAATCGGCGCGCCAAACCGTGATCTTTTGGCGCGCGGCATCGGCCTGGCTGCGCAGGTCCTGGATACCACGGGCGCTGTTTTCCAGAGTCAACCGCCCTTCCAGGTCGTACACCTGTTTTTCGGCCTCCTCAATTTGCGCCTGCAATAGCTCAAGCTGCTGGCCGACAAATTCCCGGTGTTGGGTCTGCTCCTGCTCCGCCGAGGTTGGGCTTTGCCGGATCAGTTGGCGGGCAATCTCATCGGCCAGAATTTTAGCGCGCTGCGGGTCGGTACTCCGCACAGCGACCTGGATTAACTGGGTGCCGGGGGTGTGGTTGGCGTACACCTGTTCGGCCAGGGCGCGCCAGTTCATATCCAGACCCAACGCATTAATGGTACCCTGCAAAATTGGCTCCAGCCGAACCATTTGGGCGTAACTATCGGCCAATTGCTGGCTAATTGCCAGGTCCTGGCCGGTCGGATCGGCCGCCTGAATAAAACGTCCAACCATTAAACTTGTTGAGGCGATATATTCGCGGGGCATACGCGATGTGGCCCACAGGCTGGCCCCGGCGCCAATAAAAGTGGCCAGAGCGATAAGCCAGCTCCATTTCCACAAAACCACAAAATAGTGTTTAAGTTCCATAATTACCAATTACTCCATTGGTGTAACAAACCGGACAGGCAAGGGGTTACCCATGCGTGCAACAAGCAGATGGTGAGATGCTTTAAAGGCTGGCCGGAGCCTCATGGGTTGAGTCGGCTTCTTTTACGCCGGTACTACGCGCAACCGGGCGCTGAAACTTAAACCGGGCAGACAACCAATTCCGGCCGCGAACAAACAGGGTGTGCAAGGCCAGCGCCGCCATAACAGTGAGCACGGCATCTACGGGCAGCCGGTAGCGAACCATTGCCCAGGTTAAAACGTGCAACGCCGTGTAAAAGAGCACAAAAAGCAGGAGCAGCGAGAACTGGTCAGCCAATTGGCGCTGGCGAATTACGAGGAATATGCCGTAAAGCATAAACGGTAAACACAGACCAAACGCTCCCACCCGGCCCAGGTTGTGCAATAGCGAAGTATTGGTGGTGGGCCAGAATTCAAAATAAGCCCGCAGCCGGCTTAACGTGAGGCGCGCATAGCGGCCCGGATCATCGACAACAAACTGGAGGCCAAGCCGCAGCAAAGCGCGGTCCAGCTCCGGCTCCGAGCGCCCCCACCAACCCGCCGGCAACGGCGCGGCTTTGAACTCGTGAAACGTATCGCCATGCATGGGGTGTTGAGCCGAATACATGGCGTAACCGGCGTTTGAGTTAAGCAACAGAAAACGGCCATACACCTGATAGTTACGGTAGGTCCACGGCAGAATACAGGCCAGGATGAGCAGGCTGGCTACAACGAGCATTTTAACGGCGGCTCCGAGTCGCTGGCCGCGGGCCGCCTGCCACAATAGCCACAACCAAAAGATGGGCACCCACGGCAATACGGCCTGGCGCAGCAGCGCAGCCAACCCCAAACTAACCCCCAACTGGAGTATCAAACTGCGGGGGATTTCACGCCGTAATCGCAAACATTCCCCCGCCCGTAACCCAACCTCCAACGACCACACCAACGTCACAAGATAGAAGGTCTCAGTCATCAATGTGGCCGCGTAGAGAATGTAATAAGCATAAAATGCCACCACTGCGGCAGCCAAGAGCGGGATGGCAAAAGACAACGGCACCGCTCGCCGGGCTAAGCGGTAGACCAGCCAGGGTAATAAAATTCCACCCAGAATTGCCTGCACCAGCCGCACAGCCAGCGGGTGAACCCCAAAAAGAGCGTACACACCGGCTACAAATAAGGAATAGAGAAAAGACCAATGCGCTGTCGGTACGTTGGCCGGGGTAAAAGGATACCAGTTCTGGCTAAAACTGAATCCGTACCCCTTAATCAAACGTTCGCCCAGGGCGTGATAAGAGCGCTGGTCAGTTAGCAGGGATGGGGCATCAACGACATCACCCAGATACAGCGCCACCCCCAACCGAAGCAGGACAGACGCCGCCAAAATTAACCCCAACCACCAATAAGTGCTGTTTTTCATCAAGTACATAACCTGCTGTACACGTCATTCCACTTGCCATACACCTGCCGCCAGTTGTACCGCTCTTCAACCCAACGCCGGCCGCTGGCGCTCAACTCCGCCCCCAGGCCGGGATCTTGCAAAAGACGCACCGTTGCCGCGGTTAATGCCTCCGGTGTATCGGCAATGAGAGCGTGCGTTCCGTGCTGTAAATCGATGCCTTCAGCCCCGATCGAGGTTGAAACAATTGGAACGCCCCAGCACCAGGCATCTGTGATTTTTACGCGCATGCCGCCGCCGGCTCGCAGCGGTACAACAAAGGCCGCGGTTTCGGCCAGGTATGGCTCCAGATGGGGCGCATAACCGATCACTTTGATTTTGTGGTTTTTGGCGGTCAGCGCCCGGATTTCTTCGGGCGGATTTTTGCCCACAATCACAAATGTAGCTTCGGGAATTCGAGTCAAAACGTGGGGAAAAACCTCTCTGGCAAACCAGAGCACGCCCTCGGCGTTGGGCGGCCAAAACATAGTGCCAATGTGGGTGATGGCGCAAGGCCGGGACACCCGCGAAACCAACGGCTGCACCTCCGGATCAACGCAAATCGGGATGATAGTAAAATTCAGCCCAGTTAGCTGCTGGTTTTGCAACGCCCAACGATCCTGCTCGGCAACACAGACTACGTGGTCAAACTGCTGCCACAGATTTGCTTCGTAGCGTTTCAAGGCCCGGGCTTCGTTGTGCAAAAAGAACCGTTTGAACGGGTTGCGCTCGTGGGCGGCTAACCGCTCGGGGATGCGATACAGGGCGTTGTGTGCATCCAACAGCAGCCTGACCGGGTGGCGAGTTTTAATCTTCGCTGTTTGAGACTGAACGTAAAGGGCGTACTGCGCCATTGATGTTTGATCGGCATGGACAATATCGATGGCCTGCTCAACAATGAGCCGGTCCAACAAGGCGAACATCTCGCTCAATTGATCTCGAACAATGATGATGGGTTGCCGCGTGACGGCGCCGATGAGCAGCGCGCGGGCATTCAACAGCCGGGAGCGGCGCATCGGGACGGTATGCACGGCATGGCACAGGTCTATAAGGTGGGCCAGGTGTTCGGCGCGGTCGTCGGCCCGGGTAAAGGAAACCAGGGTAACCTGATGCTGCTGAACCAGTTGGCGCAGCACATAATAGGCCCGGATTTTGGCCCCGGAGTCCAGAGGGTAGGGCAGCACCTGGGTTAGAAAAATAACACGAGCCATTGCCTAATAGCCCTTAAAATGGAGCATCACCGGCAGAGTTCTGAGCAGAATCAGCAAATCCAAGAAGAAGCCGGCGTGTTTGATGTAATACAGATCGTATTCCAGTTTGACTCTGGCATCCTCAACAGTATTGCCGTAGTGATAGCACACCTGCGCCCAGCCGGTAATCCCCGGCTGCATGCCGTGACGAGCGCGAAAAAGGGGCAGAATCCGGCTCAACTCACCCACAAACTGGGGGCGTTCCGGGCGCGGGCCAACCACGCTCATCTCGCCGCGCAGCACGTTAATAAATTGCGGCAGTTCGTCGAGCCGCATCCGCCGCAACCAGCGGCCAACCGGGGTTATGCGCGGGTCGCCATTGGTGGCCCACCTGGCCCCGCCCGTAACTTCGGCGTGCGGAACCATTGTGCGAAACTTGTACAGGGCAAAGGGTCGCCCGCCCCGACCCACCCGCTGTTGACAATAAAAAATAGGGCCGGGTGCGGTGAGAGCGTTAGCAATGGCAATGAAAGGTACCAAAATGGCCACCAACGGAATGGCGATCAACGCCAGCGTTATATCAAGCACCCGCTTGCCGGCCTGAAAAAGCCGAAAGGCCGGATTGTCGGCGGCGCCGGCGATGATATTCAGATTTTGCGCCGCATAATTTACCGGCAGCCGCGCCGTCAGCCGTTCATACGCCACCGAAAGGGGCGTTACCCGCAACCCCAATTCCCGGCAGTCCATCACCGCTTCGCGCAGCGCGGGTGACAGATGGTGCTCGTTGGCCACAATAATCTCGTTTACGCCCAAATGTCGAACCTGATAAATGAGATTCTGTTCTGAGGTAATGGTGGGAATATCGCCCAGTGAGGCCCCGGTTTGGTTGGCTTCATCGGCGATGATGCCCACTACCAAATAGCCGGTGCCCCGAAAAGGGTTAGCATAAGCCGCCGAAGCCGCGGCTTGCAGCTCGTGCAGCAGTGAATTACTGTTTACCTCCGAACCAACCACCAGCACCCGGTGCTGAAAAGCGGGTTGAAAAAAGAATTGGGCGTACAAGGCCCGCCAGCCAGCAATGCCGCCAACGGCCAAAAAGAGAAAGCCAAAAGCCTGCATACGCCGGCCCACTGGCGGCGTGAGCCAGGGGATGGCAATGTAAAGCATCCCAACCAGCAGCGCCGCCAAACAGGTAAAAAGAATGCTTTGCGTGGTGCTGGCAGAACGGGCCAGATCATAAACATCGAGGGCGGCAGCAAAAAGCAGCCACACCACCGAAAGTGTAACAAACCACTTAAAGCTGGCGCTCAAGGCGATCAGCGAGAATGGGAAATCGCTCCAGGCAATCACGGCGATGACCAGTGCCCCATTTATCAGCAGCAGGTCAACCGCTTTGAGCAAAAAACCGCGTTCGGCCAGGGTTAAGCCTACGCCAATCCGGCGCGTGTCGTTCCGGCGGCCGAGAGCAAGCGCATTAGACCAATTACTCTGTATAAGCAGTTCTGAGCTTTCCATACTCATGTTGTCTCTCCTCTACCAATCGCTGATACATATACTGTAATATTCGCTGCTCGTTAGCGCGTTGTTGGTCGTACCAAACCCGGCCGGCCGTACCCATCTGCGCCAGGCGCGCCGGGTCGGCCAGAGCGGCGGCCAGATAGCGCGATAGCGAGGCCGGATGGGCCGGTTCAACCAGCCAGCCGGTGCGGCCCTCGTCGACATATTCCGGCAAAGCGCCGGCCCAGGTGACAATTACCGGCTTGCGAAAATAGTAGGCCGCAGCCACCAACGCCGATTGGGTTGCATCCAGATACGGTAAAACTACCAGCCCGCAGCGGCGAAACAGGTCTAATGCCTCGTCATCTTTAACCAGCCGGTCACGTACTTCAACCCGGGGCGGCAAAGCGCCGGCCCACTGCGACTCAAGGGGGCCAGGCCCGGCCAAAACCAGCCGGGGGGCATCGCCCTGTGAGTTATCCAACAACGCCGCGGCGGTAATCAAATGATCGACCCCTTTGTAGTGCTCCAACCGACCAAAAAACAAGGCCCAGGGTTCGTACTCAACGTTGGCGCTTAGCTCCTCACCTTTTTGCAGCCAGGTAGAATCCAGAAAAAGATGAAGCAGCGGCGTGCAGGTGATTCGCTCCTGAGGCACTTTTCTGGCCAGCAATCGCTCCCGGTAACGCATGCCGTGAACCAGAATCTGGTCGGCTAATTGGATAACCAGCCAGTTCCAACCGTAGAGCAGGCGGCCATAGGCCGTGCCGCTGTGGGGGTCCAGATCGTGAATGGTGTGAATAACCGGAATGCCCAATCTACGAAACCAGGGAATCAAAAGAACATTCCACAGATGCGGGCCGGTAATATGCACCAGATCAGGGCGCAAACTCCAAAATTCTGGCAATAATTTCCCAATGTTGTGCAGGAACAAGCCTTCGGCAGAAAAGCCGGTGTTATGCGTAGCCACCGGCGTATGGACAACCACGTTGGGCAGATAACGGTCGCGGGGATAATGAATTGTGGTAACCAGATGTACCTCATGGCCAGAGAGAGCCATGTGGTTGGCTAAATCGGCGGTATATTGATGCATGCCGAAAGTAGGAGATAGCAAAACATAGCAAATACGCATATCCGGTCCCCCCTTTTGCGTAGTGACCCGAAGAACGTTCGTTATTAGTTTATCGCATCAAAAATGACAGGGTTTAACGTCGGTATGTAACCAACCTGGCGAGGGAAAATCGAGTTCCAAACCCCAGCAACCTTACATATCGGCCAGTTCCGATAACAGGCGGCGATAGGTACTGGCCCGGGCAGCGACAGCCGGCGAGAAAGGCGCGGCCCCCCAGGCCACCATCAACCGGGGCAGGTAAGCCAACCGAAGCAAATTTTTAAACAAATCTGCCCGGCCCGCCCCGCCGAACTTTCGATAAAACTGAATCTTGCTGCGATAGAGCTGCACGTACATGGCCTCGGCCATTTGCACCGAACTGGCCTGGCCGTAGTGTTTAACCAACGCCGGGGGCACCCACCACAACTCCCAGCCAGATTGCAGCAGGCGATAGCAAAGGTCTACTTCTTCGGTGTAGATGTAGTACTGCTCATCCAGCAGCCCCACCTGCTGCAAAGCGGTTCTGCGCAATAAAAAACACGCCCCCTTGATCACCTCAACCGGGCGCGGCGTCAACATATCCCAGCCGGCCTGACAATAGGTAGCCTGCTGCCACAAGCGCTCCAAAAATATCAGTCGCCAAAATTCACGCCCGGGGGTCAGCATCGGCTGGCAAGACTCTTGCAGGCTGCCATCGGCGTTGAGCAGCCGCGGGCCGCAGCCGCCGGCCCGGGGATGTTTAGCCATAAATGCAAACATCAACGACAACGCTCCGGGGTAAACCTCGGTGTCGCTGTTGAGCAGCAGCACATAATGGCCCCGGCTCTGCCGGATGGCCTGGTTATTGGCCCGGGCAAAGCCGATGTTTTCCGCGTTCTCAATGAGCCGCACCTGCGGAAATCGCTCGCGAACCATCGCCGGGCTGCCGTCCGTTGAGGCGTTATCGACCACAAAAATTTCCGCCGCCAGCGAGCCATCCGGCCTTGAGTCGCCGTCACCTTTAACCGCAAACTCCTGGCCGGCGATAACAGAATCCAGACAAGCGGCCAGCAGCTCCCGCGTGTTCCAGTTGACAATAATGATGGAAACGTCCACTACTCTGTTGCCTCGTTTGCGACCAACTGCTCAAGCGTTACCAACCCGCCCAATAACAGCCAGACCGGCAGGCTGGCCTGAAACCCGGAAAAACCAATATTGTAAACAAACGGCAGCATCCAGTCGGCAAAGAGCATCAAAATCAGCGACCCGGCCCAGGCGGCGACCATTGCGGCGGCGTACCCGGCGGCAAAACCTTCGCCAAAGTGCGTCTGCAAACGCAGGCCGACAAAGGTCACTTCGGTCGCAAACCAAAAGAAAAACAGCAAACCTACCACCCCCACGTGGGAAAAAAGGTCAACATAATTATTATGCGAATTAATTTGCGGGGTCAGCCAAAACGCTTTGCCATACTGCAACGGTTTCATCGCTGCGTAGGGCCGATAGGCCGCCGGCCCCAATCCGGTGATGGGATTACGCATGGTAACCTCGACAACCCGGCCAATTAGCGCCAGCCGAGACCCGCCGCTTTCTTCCCACTCGTCATCGCCGCCGGCAAAATTGTAAACAAATGAGGTCAGAAAGCCGCTGCTGGCCAGCAACAGCACCACAACAACCACCGGCCAGCGCAGGCGCGGCAGACGTAGCCAGGCCAGCGCGCCGGCGGCGGCAACCAGACTGACCCAATTGGAGGCGGCCTCTTGCATATAAAAAAACGCATAGGATACAACCGCCGCCAAACAGGCCAGCAGAAACAAGCGCCAGAGTACGGATAAGTTCCGGTTGAAAGCCAATTGCCCGCCGGCCACCGCCGCCAGCAACAGCCAAAAGGGAGCGCGAATCAAAGCCAATGTTGCCAAACGCCAGCCGCTCATTACCTGACCGCCGGTCAAAACAAAAGCGACAGCGATTCCACCGGCAACAAGCAGATAAGAAAAGGTTAAACGCCGTAGCCACTGCTCGCTGCGGATTCTGTTGCCCGTGAGCCAGAACGCCCCTGCCGAAAACGCAAAAATCGACCACTGCGCCAGTTGCACAATAATAAAGCTGCGCGAACGGGGCACGGCCGGGTCCCACAACGCATTGCCAATCAAAAGGGAGAGCAGCCCGGCCAACAGAAAAAATATCAGCGGCCTGTTGGTGCGAGAAGGCAGCAGCCGTACATCTTTTCGCCGCAGCATATCCAGAATCCAGAGGCCGAGTAAAACGGGCACCAACAGTGTAACCGGATTGAGGGCCACCGCCGACCCCGTGCCAAATTCCTGGTGAACCACAAAAGCCGCCGGCGCTACGGCCAAAAGGCCCAACTCCGGCCACTGCACCAACGCAAAGGCCCCAATTCCGCCCGCCATCAAAATCAACCAGTTCAGCGAGACCCGCAGCCCAAAAAAGGCGGCCAACAGCAGCACCGCCCCACAAATTCCAATTTTGTAGGTGGTGAGGCTAATTTGGGACCAGGTGTGAGCAATCAGTCTCATGGTTTAGTCCGGGCAAGTTCGCGGAGGCCGCGGCGAAACCCTTTATAAATATAGGCGCTGAGAATCCAGCGGTAGAGCAACACCAGCAGCAACGAATCGGTCCGGTATTTTTCCAGCAGGCGGGTTAATTGACGCATGGCCAAAACGCCCGGCGGGCTGGAAACAATGCTGCGCAACACCTTGCGCGCAAGCAGTTTCGGGCGGTCCGCCGCAAACGACAGCGGGGCTTTGTCTTGCAGGGTGGAGATGTGCGCCATCAACTCAGGGTAACGGTCCAAAAATCGCGCCGCCGATTGGCCGGTTCGCTCGGCGCGGGCGCAGCTTGATTCCAGCGAGCGAAGGGAGTGGTCGTAATGGTAGGCAATGGCCTGCGCGCTGCGCCACAACCGAAAACCCTGCAAATAGGCCCGATAACCAAAATCCAGATCATCCCAGCTCGGCCAGCCGCCGGTAGGGTCCTGAAACATATTTAGCTTGTAAAAATCCACTCGCCTGATGCCTAAAACCCCGGTTTTGCACTGGTTAAAGTGAACAAACGATTCATCGGTCGCCAAAGAGCCGTCCGCCGTGAGCGTGTCCATATCGCCGGGGAAAATCGCGCCGCGGCAATACAGCCGGGTGAACGGAACAGTCAGATCATCGGCCAGGCAAACCAACGTAGCCAGAGCGATGACTTGCCCAAGATTGGCCATATCCCGCACCAGCGCCGCCAGCATGGCGGGGGCGGGGAGTATGTCGTCGTCCAAAAATATCAAAAACTCCGCGCTGCTCTGGCCGGCCCCGGTGTTGCGCGCGACGGTAGCTCCCGCGTTTTTCTGGCAAAAATAGCGCACGGCAAAGGGGAACACGTCCCAGGCCAAATCCCCGGTGCCGTCCGTGGAGCCATCGTCAACAACGATGACTTCGAACTGCTCTACCGGGAGAGTTTGTTCGGCCAAACTGGCAAGTGTGCGCCGCAACGAATTTTTTCGGTTGTACGTTGGAATGATAATGCTTGCGCCCGGTTGCCGGCTCACGTTTTGTTCCTTCTTTTATTTTGATGCGGCGGCCACCAGATCACCGTAAACAGAAATAGTTTCCTGCGCGGCCCGCTGCCAGGTAAACAGCGCGACCCGGCGGCGGCCTTTTTCCTGCAAATTATCCCGCAGCGACGGATTGGTCAGCCCTTCGTAAATGGCGGCGGCCATCTCGTTAACATTGTAGGGATCAAAATAAATGATGGCGTCGCCGCCCACTTCCGGGATAGACGACGACCGGGCGGCGGCAACCACCGTCCCGCAGGAAAACGCCTCGATGATGGGAATGCCAAAGCCTTCGTAAATTGACGGATAAACAAATAAACCGGCCCCGGCGTACAGGCCGGGCAAATCTTCCTCCGGCACGTACCCCAGCAGCCTGACATTTTGTTGCAGGCCCAAATTCTCAATGGCGCGGTAAACCTCGTCGCTACCGTGGCCATCGCGCCCGGCCAAAACCAGCGTGTGCGCCAATTGATATTGGGTTTTCAGCAACTTGTACGCTTCCAACAAGCGAACCAGATTTTTTCTGTACTGCAACGCGCCCACGTGCAGAATATACGGCCCAAGGTTGTAACGGGCCGCCGAATTTGCTTTTGGCCGACCGGGGTTCAACGCGTGATCAACCCCGTGCTGAACCACGGGAATACGCTCCGCAGCAACGCCATAAAGCTGCTGAAAATCGCGGGCGGTATGCTGCGAAACGGCCAAAAAATTATCGGCAAAGTCAATTGCGCTTTTTGTGCGCGGGAGTTGCCTGGCCCATTCAATTTGCCGACCTTCCGCGGGCAGATGCGCCCACGAAACATCGTGAATGGTCAGCAAAATGGGGCACGGCTTAAAATGCGGGGCGCGGGGTTCCAGCAGGTGCAGCAGTTGCAGGCGATCCAGCCTGGCCATTGCCGATAACGCCAGCCCGTATCCGCGGCGCAGGCTGTAGACACGGCAGCGCGCTCCGGCAAAAAGAGGCCGGTATTGGTCAAGCGCCTGCCTGTCCGTAAACGGGTTGCCGGTGTGAAAATAAAGGAAAAGGTCAAGTTCCGGGTTTGCGCTCAATTCTTTGATGAGGGCGGTGATTAATTCACTGGCGTACCGCTCGACGCCTGTTTTTTGAGGCACAAGGGCGATGGTTGCTTCAATCCCAACCCGCATAATTTTGCTCCATTGTCGCTAGCTGGCCGGCCCTGCTATCAACGAGAAGATTTCTTTATCCGACCAGCGGCGCGTTTGCTGCACGGCCTGTCGCATTTTCAGGGTTACCGGCAGGTTTTGTAACACGGCTAACGTGGCCCGCAGCGCGATTCTGTTGCGGGTGAGAAACCATCGCTCCAGAATTGAACGCCGAAACGTGCTGATGGTTGACCATTCGTAATTTTTCAAAATGGTCAACAGTTGGTTTCGATACCCCAGCCGCATCCGCAGCAGCGACTCGGAGGACGCGCCAACGCGATGATAGATAACCGCCTGCGGAACCGACACCACTTTGTAGCCGGCAATCCAGGCCCGCAGCGACAAATCCACATCCTCAACGTAGGCAAAGTAGCGCGGGTCAAACAGGCCAATTTGGCGCAACGCCGATGTTTTGATCAGCACACAGCAGCCGGCCGCGTATGCCGTCGGCGTGACGGCGGCGGGGCGTTCGGGCGGCTGGAACGATAGTTCACCCTCAAGCCAATCGGGCCGCAGCGTGAGTTTGATCCGGTATTTCTCGTCCCAGGTGTACTGCTGGGCCTCACACATGCCAATTGCCCGGTCACTTTCGGCCACATCGACCAGCACGTCCAGCCAATCGGGTTCAACCCGCGTGTCATTATTTAACAGGGTGATGTAATCAGCGCCGGCGGCCATCGCCGTGGCCATGCCCACATTATTCGCGCCAGTGAACCCCAGATTGCTGTGCAATTCAATCAATTCAACCTGCGGAAAGCAGTCCCGCAGCCAGCTCTGGCTGCCATCGCTCGAGCCGTTATCCAGCACAATCACGCGGCAATTCCGATAACGGGAGGCGGCCAGACTGGGCAGACAGTGCTCAAGGTGATGCCGCCCGTTCCAGTTGGGCACCAGTACAACCACCAAAGGTACACCGGTAGTATTAGACTTCATTTTCCCGTCCGCTGCTGGCCCGACTAAAAACCTGTTCCAGGCGGTCAATGGCGTGGGGCCAGGTCCATCTGGTCTGCACATCTGCGGCGGCGGCCTGCCCAAACTGTTCCGCGCAGCGACGGTCGCTTAACAACCGCAGCAGGGTTGCGGCAAACGCCTCTTCATCGCGGTCCGCCAGCAGCCCCGTTTGGCCATTAATCACGGACTCGCGGATGCCGCCCTCATTCACGGCCACCACCGGAGTTCCGCAGGCCATCGCTTCCAGCACCACCAGCCCCCACGGTTCCATAATTGGCGTATAAACAAAAGCCATCGCCCGGTTGTACAGGCTTACCAGTTCCTGATCATCGATGACAGTGCGAATGGTCAAATCGACCCCCATTTGGCGGGCCAGAGTTTCAATGATCTGCCGTTCTTCGTTTTCAACGCTGTTGGCCACAATCAGCAGTGGCAGGCGCTGCCGCGCCGGCAATCGGCCCAACGCGCTGATCAAAAAGCGGAAGCCTTTGTGATAATGAACTGCGCCAACACTGAGCAAAAACGGCTCCCGGGCCAGCCCCAGCGGCCGAAAACGGTTTGTATCGACGCCCAGATAGGCCACCTGAGACTCAAGCCCGTACAGCCGGAAAAAACCCTCGCGCACAAAATGGGAATTGGTTAACACCCGCCCGGCCTGCCGGATGTTTTGCGCGGCGTGCCGCTCTCGCAGCCAGGGGTAAAAGCGCCGGGGCAAAGCGTAGTAGGCAACCTTGGCCCGATGAATAAAACCGTGGCCGTTCCCGGCCTCATCAGGTTTGGACAGACGGCTTCTGGCCCCGTGGTGGCAATAGTACACCGAAGGCGTGGCCAAAAAGCGGAGGACAGCCGGGTTTTGGGCCAGTTGGCAATCGTGAGCAAAAACCACATCGTAATCGCCGCCATCGATAGCGCCGGCTGCCTGCCGCCCAATTCGGCTCAATTTGTGCAAATCTCTGGTCAGGCGCAGCGCGGTGACATACGGCGTTAGCAGCGGCAGCCGGCGCGACCAGACCCCGCGGCGGCGAAACGGCAAAACAACCGTCCGCCGAACGTAACCGTTGAGTGGTAAAAAAGTGCAGTCGGCGGTTTGGGGGCAGAATTCGTCGAGCACGTGGCCCCGTTCGGCCAGACCCTTGACCATGTCAAACACGGCCCGGCGAGCGCCGCCGGAGGGCAAATTGTGATATAAGGCTATGCGCATGCTAACCTCGCCCCGCCTGATAAATTTTAACGGTTTCACGCGCCAGATCAGGCCAGCTTACGGCGTTTACTCGCTGGGCAACCGCGCCCATTTGGGCCAGGTCAAGCTCAACGGCCTGCTGCAAGGCATTAACCAGACCGGCGGGATCGTTGGGGTTGTAGGTGATTCCGGCATCAGTGTTGATCAATTCCGGCAAACAACCCATGCTGGGCGCGATGACCGGCCGGCCAAACGACATGGCCAGTATCACCGAACCTGACGTTAAAACGTGTTCAAAAGGGAAGGCCAAAACATTGGCCGCATTGATATATAATTGAAGCTCTTCATCGGGAACGTCTTCAGCTTTGAGCAGAATCCGGGGGTCGGCGGCGGCCAGCGCGGCAATTTCTGTAACGTAATCTTGCGGCGGCCACGGTTTCCCGGCGATGACTAACACAGCGTTGGGGTGAGCCAACTGTCGAAATGCGGTAATCAACTTTTCAATGCCTTTATTGGGCCGAATTCCCCCCAAAAAGGTCACCACAAACCGGTCAGCTTCGATATTTAAGCGGGCGCGCGCCGGCTGGCAGGGAATGTTGTTGGGGTACACAGCGGCGTAGCTGGGATGGGGCAAAACCCATACCCGGCGGCTGCGGCCAAAGTTGCCGGCCAACAACCGCCGAGCCTCATTACAGTGAACAACAACATCGTGGGCCAGCCAGGCCATCAAATATCGGCCCAGATGTTCCAGCCAGCGCGGCGGCATGGGCCAGCTCGGCAGCAGGTCGTGCATGGTCCAGACAATGCGGTAGCCCAGCCAGCGGGCCAGCAGCAGATAAGCGGCAAATTTGAGCAATCGCTTAAAAGAGACTCGCCCTTTTGGGCCGGCGTAGTGCGGTTGAATAAAGTGGAAATGCAGAACGTCGACCCGCTGTTTGTGCTGCCACAGCCAGCGGCCGGCCAGCCAGTAGCCATTGTGCGACGTTTCAAATTCAACCCCTTGCCGTTCCAGACCACTTTGGAGCAGTTGCCAATAAGGGTTGCCGGCCAAATCTTTTGTTTGGGGAAACCAGGCTGCGCGCATCAGTTAATAGCGCCGAGAGGGTGATAACGAGAAACCCAATATTTCTCGTAACAGAATAGACCAGATTCCTCTGTTACTCAGCCAGCGAGGGGCATGGCATGCCCCTCTCACCAAATCCCATAGCGCCGGGCGTTCGCCGGCCTTGTGAGCATCAAATACGCGTTGCATATATATACTGGCTCTTGCTTCATGTCGATAAGTTGATAAATCAAGCGCCCCAGGCGGCAGGTTATCAAAAACAAAGTTTACATAGGCCGCAGAATCTGTAACATGAGGGCTTTTAGCAAAGCTGCTAATCATGGCCACTATGGGCGGCAACAAGCCGTCGGCCAGTGCCGGCTGAAACTTTAATGCCTCCAGCAGGTCTTTCTGAGCCCATTCAATTTGACCGGTGGCGTATCCGCGACAGGCGCCAACCGCATGGTAGTGAGCAAAGAGTTGTGTTCGCTTTGCCTGCACTTCCGGCGGAATATTGGGGTAAGCAAACAGTTTGTCCAGCAATTTTCGGTATGCCCCGCTATATAACATGCCGTCTCGCTGTGAGTTAGCAGGGTGCAAGCGGTAAGCGCTGACTATTTCTGGCAACCACGCCATATGGCAGCCAGCCAGTAACAAGCGGATGAAGAAATCCGTATCTTCAGCCAGGTCCAGTTCCGGGTCAAACCAGTGATCCAGGCCAAGTAACGCCTGACGTCGAAAAAGAACACTACAGGTGGGCAGAGGACAGGCATACAGGCAATTGAGCAACGTTAAATCAGGTTGATCCAGCCAGGTACGCCAGACTCCCCGAACTGAACCATATTGATCAAGCAATTGTGTGCCAGATGCAACCAAAGCAACATTTGGATTTGTCTCCAGGAACGCTACCTGACAGGCCAGCTTGTGAGGCAGATACAGATCATCATCATCCAGAAAAGCGAGGTAATTTCCTTTTGCAGCGGCTATACCTCGATTACGGGCTGAGCTGCGGCCGGAATTACTTTGATATAAATAATGTAGCCGGCCGTCGCTAAAATTGTTTACCACCTCTGCTGTATTGTCGGATGAACCATCATCAATAACGACTACTTCAAAATAAGGGTAGGTTTGATTCAAAACACTACGAAGGGTCTGTGCAAGGTAAACCGAACGATTATAAGTAGGGATTATCACAGTGACATTCTGCACAGTGTCCTCCCGGTCCACCGTAAATACATGGCTACACGGTATCCCAACAATGCCTCTATCCCAATAGACCATACCCCAAGATTACGCAGCCAGGAGACATCATTTAAAATTGCAAACAACAATAATGGCCTTATATGCTTGAAGTTGCCCTGCGGATAAAGCATAAATATATCCTTCATTGCCGCCGCCGCCAGAACCGATCCCCTTAGTGAACGTAATTCAGATGCCGTTCCCGTGAGCCCTGAAAAGAAAGACTTGCCAAATTGGTTATATCTTTGATGGCTTATCGCATTTGCGCTGTATTCATGGGCTAAAGCCACCATACTTCCCTTAACTGCGGCTACGTCATCGATGAGGCTGGTATCCAGGGAAACAGCGTATGCAAATCTTTCCCCGGCTGTTACAGCATCACCGGCAATAAC
Organism: Anaerolineae bacterium; assembly: GCA_022071955.1. Lineage (GTDB taxonomy): Bacteria > Chloroflexota > Anaerolineae > 4572-78 > J111 > J095. The sequence continues at coordinate 132,613 of JAJVIM010000005.1, read as the reverse complement.
CGCGCAACGAGCGCCAAAAACGTAAGCTCTGGCGAGTGCCCTCTCCCTTAGAATAGCGACTCCGGGCCAATCTGCCGGTAATTCGGCAAACATCTTTTTTAACACTCCTAACCATTCGTCGAAGGCTCGTTGTGTTTTCAGTAGCGTGTTCCAGGTATTGTGGTGGTGGATTCGATAGAGCGCCAGCGGTTCTGGTACACACTCTACGGGCCAGTTGGCGGCAATCCGCAACCATAAATCCCAGTCTCCCGCGCCTACAAATGCCTCATCAAAAAAACCGACCTTGTCTAAACATGCCCTACGGATTACAGCGGTTAAGGCCGGCACCTTATCTTCCATTAGCAGTTCTTCAAAGGCAAGACGCGGGTTGGATATTGGAGCGCCAATGGGTATGCCATCAGACAAAACCTTACCGGTTGCATCGATCACATAAGCCAGGGAGTACACCAACCCCAGGCTGGGATTCTTCTCAAAAAGCTTCACCTGCCGTTCAAGTTTATTGGGCAACCACACATCATCGGAGTCCAAAAGCGCAATATAATCTCCCGAGGATGCTTGTACGCCTGTATTCCGAGCCGCTTGTGTTCCCTTATTTTTTTGAGGAATCACTTTGATGCTAGCGCCGTAACTGTGCAAGACATCGAGTGTACCATCGGTAGATCCGTCATCCACCACAATGATCTCCCGGTCTTGATAAGTTTGCGCCAAAACACTGTCGATACAGTGCCGTATATATTTAGCATGATTATAAGCCGGGATAATGACACTAACTTTAGGCATGTTACTTCTCCGCACGCGTTTTGGGTTACCCTTAAATCCTTATGAGTTTTTGCGCGCTCAAAGTGATTGTGACGAGGTTTTAGGTGTTGGCGCAATCAAGAATCCACTGATGCTCAACATAAAGGATGCCGTAATCCTTTCTGGGTGCTCTAACTTCAAAGGGATACGCTTTGTGATGAAAATCATAGGCGGCAATAGCCTGGGACTCCATTAACCCGACAGTAAGGGCATATGTTCCTGAAAGCAGCGGAAGGGAAGGAATATAAAATTCTACGGCGCCCGTTCCCTGAATGATTCTTATTTCCTGACCATCCCACTTTGTATTTGTGCCATAGCAGTACAAATCATCATTTCTAAAAATTGAAACACCGAAGACAGGGCTTTGCACCGGCGTTCGCGCTTCGTAACAAATGCGTACCCGCATCGGTTCCCCTGTAGTGAATACGCTTTTTCCCCTATTCTCGGCATCCAGAATTGTCACGCCAGTAATCATTGCCTCCAGGCTGCCTTGACGAGAACCATGTCCACTGGGTGAAACGTTAGTGTCGACAAATTGAGTCTGCCGTACGTGGTCCAAATAATGGTGGATTACTTCTTTTGGCTCATCTATGGCTTGTATCTGGCCTTGCGCGAGCCAAATGGCGCGGTTACAAACCTCTTGGATAGCCCCAAGATTATGAGAGACAAAAACTATCCTGGTTCCATTCCTTGACAGGTCCGCAATTCGCTGTAGACACCGGGTCTGGAAGGCGGCATCACCAACCGCAAGCACCTCATCTACCAAAAGGATGTCTGGGTCAACGTGCGCAGCAACCGAGAAGCCAAGCCGGGCATACATTCCCGATGAATAACGTTTAACCGGCATGTCAATAAACTTCTCTAATTCTGCAAATGCGACAATACTATCAAACTTTTTGTTGATCTGCTTCTTATTTAGCCCCAGTATAACTCCGTTGAGATAGATATTTTCCCGGCCAGAAAGCTCTGGATGAAACCCTGCACCCAACTCAATAAGCGCCGCCACACGTCCATTCACCCGAGTTTTCCCGGCTGTTGGCCGTACCACTCGAGACAGAAGTTTCAGAATGGTGGTTTTGCCTGCCCCGTTATGCCCAATAATGCCGAGGGTTTCGCCTTTGTTTACCTCAAAATTAACGTCCTTAAGCGCCCAAATGTATTGACCATTTGTCTCTCCCCGGTGCATATTTAACAGGCGTTTAGGCCAATTCTGGATTGCCTCACGCAAGCTCTTGTGCCCTGCCCCAACGCGGTAACGTTTAGACACATTCTCAAAGTGGATAAGTGTAGACATACTTTTTGCTAACACCTTTATTGTTTAAAGTTAGATAATGTCGGCAAATTGCCATTCTACCCGCTTAAAGTAGAAATACCCCGATAAAAATACGATCGTCGAGATTCCAAACGCAAGTCCCAAATACCCCCAGTGAGGCCATATTCCCTGTAAAGCGACAGCGCGAAAAGCCTCTATTAGAATTGCCATCGGGTTCAACATATACAAATCACGAAAACGCTCGGGGACTGCCTTGGCCGGGTAAATGACAGGTGTGGCGTACATCCAAAGCTGAATGGCTAAAGGTACTACAAAACCTATATCACGATAAAACACGTTCATCGCCGCCGCAAAGAGAACTATACCCAGCAGCAAAAGGATTTGAATCCCCAAAAGGAGTGGTACTACCAGCAAGGTTATACTGGGCTGAATCTGATAGAATATCATCATGCCAATCAGCACCAACGAAGCCACCAAAAAATCTATCAAGCTGGCTACAATCACTGCGGCGGGCAATATCTCACGGGGAAAGTAAATCTTGGTTACCAGATTCAAATTTTGAACAAGGCTTGGCACCCCAAAACTGATCGAAGCGACCAGAAAACTCCACGGCAATAAAGCAATGTAGGAGAAAATGGGATAAGGGACTCCGTCCGTAGGGATCCTTACAAAATAAGTAAAAACAATGCTAAAAAGTACCATCAGTGAAAGAGGCTGCAATATGGCCCAGCCACCGCCCAAAAGCGATTGCTTGTAACGTACTTTCACGTTGCGCCAAGTCCATATCCACAAAAGCTCACGATATGTATAGAGGACTTTCAAATGTGTGATCATATCAGCCTGGTTAAATTCTAAAATTTACTCCGGAATATTGACTTCTTGGTTAAGCCCGGCGTCGAAATAGTGAAATTAACAAAACGCCAATCACCAGCAAAATACCGGGGCCAATACTGATCAGCAAGGCCGTAAATGGATCATCTATGTCTGACGGTTGAAGTTCTGCGATTGCCGCTATAGCCAGGGGTGTTGTGGTTGGCAAAACTGGATCTGGTGTTGGGGTTTGGGTGGGTACTGATGTTGGGGTTGGCGTAACAGTGGGATAGGGTAACGGTGCAAGAGCTGGCGCGTCAATGGTGCGCCAGGTGTGCCACAGGCGCTCGCGACCGTCCCAGAACACAACATGCAGTTGATTGCCCCCAACAACTGTGAGCGTTGCCTGTTCAATATAATCCAATTGTTCAGAGGTCAAAGCTCGCAAATCCTGGAGGGGTGACCAGTTTCGGCCGTGCCACTCGCTGAACGTTGCCTCGTTGCCCAGAAAATAGAGTGCATTACGAGTATCGGTAACTAAACCCGGGTGTCCGGTCAACCCGCCCGTATCAGGAGGCATTACCGGCACGCGATCCGACCAGGTCAGGCCACCGTCGGTAGAAAAACGATGATATCTGCCCTCTATCCCGGCCTGGCCGTTATACACCAGATGGAGGGTATCATCGGGCGCCACAACGATTGTGCCTTCACCATAACCGGCGCCCGCCAACTCAACCGCCTGTGACCAATTCAAACCGCCATCAGTAGACCGTGAATATAAAACCCCCAGCGGCGGATAACCATCCGGGCGAGGCGCTTCGGTCCAAACCGCGTGCAAGTTTCCATGAGAATCAATAGCCAGTCGAGAGAATAAAGTTGTTCTATTTGAAGGGGCCAGGTAAATTGATTGCGGTAAAGCCCAATTCTGATTATCGGCGGTTAACGCGGTATGATGAATTTCGCCACTACTACCTACCGCAAATACCACATGCAAGGAACCATCCGGGGCCATAGCCATGCCATCGGGTGTAAGTATGGTTTGACCGTTGCCAATTTCCCGAGGCGCTGACCAATTGTGGGGGTCTTCGGCCGCCCAGGCCGGCGCCGTACTGTAAAAAAGCTGAGGGCCAGCCCAAACCACATGTAACGTACCGCTTGCATCTACCAGCGCTTCCGGTAATTTTGCCTGTCCACCGCCCAGTCCCACAATCACATCTGTAGGCTCCGTCCACTGTTTGCCGTCCCAGCGCATATACATTATGACCGGGGGAGTATCTGCGCCCTGATCGGGTATTTGTCCCCACCACAGCACATGGAGCGCTCCCGACAGATCCGGAGCCAAAACGGGCCGGTCAATATATGAACTGGTGTAAATCAGCGTTAATGGCGCCCATCCTTCAAGCGCAGTTTGGGCTATCGCGCGCACCGGCTCGTTGTTATTGATCAATGGTATTTGGCCCAGTAACACCAGAACCAGACCACAAGCGCACAGCCTGAGTAATTTCAATTTACACCCTCTGGCCTTGCAACAAATGATAGTACTTGAATTTTGTTATTGATATTATGGTTTCTACATGGGCAGGCTCCGCCGCCCGAGGCACGTTGAGTACCGGGGATAAATACATAGTATGATCACAATCCGGAGCAAAAGCTACAACAGAAAGCGTTTGAAATTTGCCGTCAATTTAACAACTTACCAAGGGGGAACCAGTATCAGGCTGTTCCCCTTATCGGGCGTCCCCGCCCCCGGGTTCTGCGCTGCCGCCTGGGTGGCAGTGGATCAACCTCAGCGGGGGCTTTCTTTAGATCAGCCGCATCCACATGAACCCGGCCCGCGTGCCCTAAAATATCAAGTAGAACTTGCACACGCTTAGCCGGTGTAGTAGGGCCATCAAAAACTGCCAGCATGTTCTGAAACGGGCCATCAGTGATATAAACGAGATCACCCTGATTAAACGAGTGCGGTGGTGGCCCACCCTGAGCTCGGATCTCTTCCAGCTTGCGCCGGATGAGCTGGATTATTTTGCACGGCAAAGGCACAGGTTGACCGCCAAGAGTCACAATCCGACGTAAGCCTGGCGTCCACTGCACCAGAGAGATTCCCACAGTTTCAAAGTCAATATTCATAAATAAGTAACAGGGGAAAAATGGTTTTCTATTGCTAAGCCGACTCGCCGGTTGAGTCTCAATCTCGGGCAGAAATATCTCAATATCGCGCTGCTGTAAAACTGCAGCGACTTGATACTCAGCATTTGGTTTGGTATATAGGGTATACCATTGTTTCATTCTGAACTTACTCCCCCCCAATGCCTAAAACGGCATTCTGTTCATAAGTTCTAAAAACTATAATTGACAATCTTTAGGTGACAGAGCAACTGAAAAACCTATGCAGACACAACCCGGTCTGCCAAAGCAACAGGCAGGGGCATTACCCTGCCTGACACCAGCGTCAAACGGCTATACGGTTGTCACCAATAATTAGCGCTACTTTCTTTACATAAATACTTAATTTATGAAAATTCCTTAATTTTCATTTAATTGACATTTCATTGTCCGTTTGTTATAATAAAAAAAATCGGATTCAAAGCAGTAGCACGTCTGCGTAAAAAAACGCAGTCGTGATGCCCCGAAATGTTTACCGCTAATAAACATTTCGGCAGTGTTTTGGTCTGATTTCCGCGAGACGAGCTGGCTTCTTAACCGGGGTCAGCTCGATCTTATTTTAAGAATGTAACTCTGAATGTTGTTTTGCTGTTTTACACTTCGCTACGCGCCCCTCACCTCCAAGCACCTCTCTGATAACAGAACCTTAACCAAACCTGACGCTTTTTGATCATAACCCCTACCACCTCCTATCGCTGGCAAACTCATAGAGAGGTAAAAGTTTTTAAGGGAAAGAACGATCAAAATCAGGGGTAACTGTTTGAAAGGGGAGAAAAGGTATCTGTTTCAAGAAATCCGCGTGTTTGAATTGTAACACATTTGAAGTCAAATCACATAAGAATTCGGTTTGAATAGCATTAGAACTTGGTTAGAAGTTTTGAAAATACAGGTTTTTTGGTAATTTTACCCTATAAAACTAACATTACGTCGAGTTACCTTGTCATAATATAGTAAAAACTTCATACTACTACTCTCAATTGAACAGTAAAAAAGCCGGGGCGCGCGCCCCGGCTTTTTTAGTAGGTGTAACTATCCACCAGCGCCCCGGTGGCATCTCGCAAAAATGCCGTATCGGAGTTGTTGTTCCAAACACTGTCGTTCACCAGTCCCCAGTACAATTTGGTTGAGGTGTCTCGGCCCACCCCGGAGAATAATTTGAATTGCACTCCCGGTGGCAGGGTGAAATCACCAAATTTGTAAATATGGTTGGCCTCGTCCTTTAACGTGAACCCACGCATAGAAACAGGCGACGCTCCCTGGTTGGCAATTTCAACCCATTCCCCATTGGGATTCTCATTATCGTTGCCGGGAGCGTTGGCATGAATCTGCAAAATTTTCAGCGGCAAGCCGGCTCCGGCCCACAACCCGCGACTGGCCTTACGAGCGTCCTGCTCGGCGGCGCGAAAATTGGCTTCATAGCGCACATTAGGCGGGACTGTATAAACATTGGCAAAACCACGCCGGACAATCTCTAAATTGGCCAGCAGCCCATCGACCCAAACATAAGCCAGTGTTCGGCCGTACTGGTCAAACGTATCAACATCAAATTCAAGCTGTATTTGTTTGCCCGCAACCAACTGCCGGTTGGAGTCGGTGGCTTCTTTGTAGTACGGCTGATCCCTTTCGGGGGTGTTGATGCCAATATACCGCACCCGCCGGCCGTCAACCAGCTCGATGGTATCACCATCAATCACCCGGGCCACCGCTGCACTCTGCAAATTACCCGGCGGCGTGAGACCGGGCGCTTTAGGTGGCTTGGCCGGTACGGCTGGCGGCGGAGAGGCAGCCGTTGGCGTTGGCACTGATGGCAACTCACCGACCCCGGCGCACGCCAGCGAGCCAAGCAGAAGCAACGCCACAGCGATGAAACGTTTAAGGGCAACACGCATAAAATCACTCCTGGTAACCAGAACAAAAGTTCCGGTGTGGTGGCCCGATTTTAACAGAAGAGAGGGCCAATGTCAAAGATGGTTGTTACCCAATAACACCATCCGTTACAGGTTAAGGGCTATCAAGAATTGTCAAATTGAGTAGAGACAAAGCAGGAGGTTTTCGTTTACGTTTAATCAAACCGAACAATTTGACGTTGGTCACCAGATGACTGACCGGGTCGGTAGCGTCACCCCGATGGATGGCGGTCACACAGAAATAAAAAGAGCGCTAGACCATTTCCAACGAGATGTCAGTCAGAGGCACACCCAGTTGACCGGCCACTTCATCGCTCAAATCAACCAGGACGGTATAGAGCAACCAGGTGGCCCACAGCTGGAGGGTGACCCCATTTTCTGAACCGACCCAGAAGTTAGCCAAGCCCAGCAGTCGTTTGACCAGTTTATAGGCGTCTTCAATTCGCCACCGTTGCCAGTACAGGGCGACAACATAAATCACGGGCAAGCGAGTGGGGTCAAGTTCATTGGTCTGGCCCATTAGTTTCTTTTAGTTCCATTTTACAAGAACTGGCCGCCGCCGGCGTGGCCATTCTGATTGTGTCATCGGAGTTGCCGGAGTTGATTGGCCAATGCGACCGGATTTTGGTACTGTATCAAGGTACAATAACCGGCCATTTTCAGCGCAGCAACGCCGCGGAAGAACCAATTCTGGCCTGCGCGATGGGCCAAAACATCCATCTGAATTCAGCATAAAACAAAGGGGTTTTTTATGTCAAAACCAATTATCACCGTGGTGGGCAGCTTTGCCGTTGGCATGACGCTCAGAACCAGCCACATGCCCGTGTTTGGCGAAACGCTGCTTGGCTCAGATTTTGATATGGGGCCGGGCGGCAAAGGCTCCAATCAGGCCGTGGGCACGGCCCGGCTGGGGGCCAACTCTTACTTTGCCGGCATCATCGGCCAGGATAAACTGGGCGAAATTGCCACCGACCTGTACGCCCGCGAAGGGGTAGACACCACCTACCTGATCAAAACCGACCGGCTGGCCACCGTGGTTGACACCACCGGCGCGGGCGATGCCTTCAACTCCGGGCTGGCGGTGGCGCTGGCTGCCGGTTGGCCGCTGCCCGACGCGGTTCGTTATGCGGCCTGCGCCGGGGCCATTGCCTGCACCAAACTGGGGGTTATTCCCTCGCTGGGCGCCAAAGCGCAGGTTGATCAATTTTATGCAGCCCATACCGCTTAAGGAGACCGTATATCATGAAACGTGGTAAATTACTCAACTCAGAACTCAATCACGCCATCGCTTCGCTGGGGCACGGCGATTTGATGATTGTTTGTGACGCCGGCTTCCCCATCCCCACCACGGCCTGGCGGGTAGACCTGGCGATCACCCAGGATGTGCCGGATTTGGTAACGGTTTTGAGCGCCATCAGCGATGCCTTCATTGCCGACGATGCGGTTCCTGACCGTTATTAACCAGATTGACTTTGACCAGCCCGGCCTCGATTTGATCGGGGGCGTCAAACGAATAGTCGTCGGCTTTGATGGTTATCTCCGGGATTTGAGCGGCCGGAGCCGTTGAGGTGCCGGCGGAGGCAGTGCTGCAAGCTGCCGCCAGCAAAGCCATCATCATGGCGACCAGAGTAACAAAAAGTTGTTTTTGTGTCATTAGTTGGGTTCTCCTTTTTAGGTATTTTGGTTAAAAAATTAATGCGGCGGTTTGATGTTAAAGCCGTAACCCAGCATATTGTCGGGATCGTATCTGGCTTTTAGCTCGGCCAAACGCTGATACGCGTCCGGCGAAAAACCGTTTTTTACCTGCGCCCGGGACTCTTCCCCTTCCAGAAAATTCATATACACTTTGCCGGTCAGGTAGGGTTGCAGCGCCTGCTTGACCTGCGCCATAAAGTTCTTCAGGGCCGTCTGTTCCTCCGCGGAAAAGAACGCGCCCACCATTTGCATATTGAGCACGCCGTCGCGGTTGCTGTAGGCACTGGCCTGAGGACGTGCAATGGCTCCTCCGGCGTGACGCACCTCCAGAAAAGCCAGCGGGCTGCCCTGAACGGGGCTGCTGCTATTGACCATAATTTCAATGGCTTCATTACTCAACTCCCGCAGCCAGGCCGTGCTGGTCAGGGCCGCCATCGGCTCGACCGGATCATTGCTGATCATCGCCACCTGGCTGAACGGCATCGACTTAAAATCGTCAACTTGCGGCGCGCGCCAGCCTCGCCAGTAATCCAACAGGGCTTTCCCCTGCGCCACGGGGCCGCAGTAGCAGCCACGGACCATTGCAAATGATTGGCCGCGCAGAAAATCGGGCACGTCGGGAATGGGCGGGAAGTTCATCAGCACCACCGACGAGGTCAGTTCATCGGGCACAGACGGAACCCAGGCCCGGTAATGGGCGATGACATCTCTGGCCTGCTCAATGGGGTAAAAGAGGTTGCCGCCGTAAACGGTGGTCACCGGATACAGCTTGATTTCCATACCGGTGACAATCGCCAGGCTGCCGCCACCGCCGCGCAATCCCCAAAACAGGTCGCTGTTTTCAGTATCGCTCACCCGCAACAATTCCCCCTGAGCGGTGACTACTTCAAAGTAGTTCACGCTGTCGGCCGATAGACCATACTTGCGGGTTAACCACCCCATCCCACCGCCAAGGGTGTAACCAACCGCCCCCACATCCGGTGAAGAGCCGAGCAGCGGAGCCAACCCCATCGCCTGTGTTTTCTCCAGCACCGTGCCCCACTTAACCCCGGCCGCTACGGTGGCAGTTTGCGCCACGGCATCGACCGTTACGCTCTGCATCTGGCTGGTAAGAATGAGCATGCAACCATTGGCCGGGCGCACATTACCATGCCCGGTAGCCTGCACCGCAACCCCCAGCTTTTCACCACGGGCAAAGCGCACGGCGTGCATCACATCGGCGGCACTTTTGGGAACCACAATCACGGTTGGCCGCTGGTCAACGCTGAGGTTCCAGGCCCGGCGGGCTTCGTCATAGCGCGGGTCTTCTGGCCCGATGACCGCGCCCTGCAAGCCGGCCTGCAACAGCGACCACGGCCCAACACGGGTTGATGTTTTTGATAATTCTTTCAACATATTTTTCTCCTTTTCCCGGACAACGCCGAGGTGTAACTGTGAAAATTGTCAGAGTTTTTACTGCTGCGATCAGTCTAACAAACGGCAATGCCACAAATGTGCCAGTTGATGTTGGGCCAGCGTACCAGGATCGTGCCAATTGCATCCCAACCGGGATAGGCTATAATGGAATTTCACCCTATCGAGCAATCTGGTTATAAACAGGGCAGTTATGTTCCGGTTGAAACTCTATTTTCTTGGTACGCCCCGCCTCGAACTCGATGGCGAGACGGTGTCGCTCAGCCATCACAAGGCACTGGCGTTGCTGGCTTACCTGGCGGTGACCCGCCAGCGTCATTCCCGCCAGGTGTTGGCGGCGCTGCTGTGGCCCGATTACGACCCCGCTGCCGCTCGCGGTGAGGTGCGCCGGATGCTGTGGGTGCTCAACAAAAGTCTGGGGTCGGGCTGGTTAGAGGTGGACCGTGAAACGGTAATGTTACCGCCACAGCCCCGTCTGTGGCTGGATGTTGACCAGTTTCGTGACGTGCTGGCGGTCAGCCAGCAACATCACCATCCGGCTGGGGCGGCCTGCTCGGCTTGTGTTCAGGCGCTCACCGAAGCCGTCGCGCAGGTTCAGGGTGATTTTCTGGCCGGCTTCACCCTGTCTGACAGCCCCGAATTTGATACCTGGCAGAGCTTTGAAGCGGATAGCCTGCGCCGTGAATTGGCCGGCGCGCTGGAGCGATTGGTGCAGCTTTTGAGTCAGCGCGGCCAGGCATCATTGGCGGAAGCCATCACTTATGCCCGGCGCTGGCTGGCATTGGACCCGCTCCACGAACCGGCCCAACGCCAACTGATGCGGCTTTACGCCTGGGCCGGCCAGCCGGCCGCGGCCGTTCAGCAATATCAGGCGTGTGCGCAGCTACTTCGGCAGGAATTGAATGTCTCGCCGGCCCCGGAAACCACGGCCCTCATTGAGGCCATCAAAGCCAACCGTCTGGCACCCGCGCCGGGCGATGCACCGCCCAAGGCGGCGGTTGAAAGCCACCCACCGCGCCCCGACAGCCCGAATATTCCTCCTCACAATTTGCCGCTTCAGGCTACGCCCTTTATTGGCCGGGAAGAAACGTTAGCCGCGTTGCAGCAGCACCTCACCACCCCCGAAGTGCGCCTGATTACCATTCTTGGGCCGGGCGGCATTGGCAAAACCCGGCTGGCGCTGGCGCTGGCCGAACGGCAACTGCAACCGGCCACAACCTTTTCTGACGGAATCTACTTTATCTCGCTGGCGCCCATCAGTTCGGCTGACTCCATTGTTCAAACCATCGCCGAGGGATTGGCCTTTCCCCTCGCTTCTGCGCAGGAACCAGCAGTTCAGTTGCTAACCTACCTGCGCCACAAACGGTTGCTGTTGGTGCTGGATAATTTCGAACACCTGCTGGCCGGAATCGGAATAGTCAACCAACTCTTACAGGCCGCTGCCGGGGTGAAAGTGCTGGTTACCTCACGCGAACGGCTTAACCTGTCCTACGAAAATCTGTGGCCGATCAGTGGCTTGAATTTTTCGCAATTGACCGATGTGTCCACGGCGCTGGCAGATGAGGCAGTGCGGCTCTTTGTGCAACGGGCGCGGGGCGTGCGGCCCGATTTCGACCTGCACCCCACCGATTTACCGTATCTGGAGCGGATTTTGCAGGGGGTGTGGGGCATGCCGCTGGCCATTGAACTGGCTGCAGCCTGGCTAAATGTGCTCTCGCTGGCCGGGATTGCCGCCGAACTCGACCGTGGCCTTGATTTGCTTGAAGGTGAACTGCGCGATGTCCCCGACCGGCATCGCAGTATGCGGCTGGTGTTTGATCATTCCTGGGAGCAGTTGAACGCCAGTGAACAGGCGCTGTTCAAAAAGATTTCGATATTTCGGGGCGGCTTTACCCGCGAGGCTGCCGGGCAAATTACGGGAGCCTCGTTGCGGGATTTGGCGGGACTGGTCAACAAATCGCTCCTGGCCAGCCACCCAAACACCGGCCGCTATGAACTCCACGAACTGTTGCGCCAGTACGCCGAGGACAAGCTGGATGCCGATCCGACCGCCAAATTTATGGCTCAGCAATCTCACGCGGTGTACTATGCCACCCTGATGCAGCGCTGCTGGGTAGATTTACGCAGCGCCCGGCAGCTTGCCGCCGTCGCTGCCATTGAGCAGGACATCGAAAATATCCGCAGCGCCTGGCGTTACCGGCTGGCGGAACGAAACAGTACCGAGTTGCTGAATTTTATCGACAGCTTTGCAATGATCTACGATATTCGCGGTTGGCATCAGGCGGCGGTTTCGCTTTTTCAGGAAGCCGCCGGCCAAGTGCACCCAACTGTCGCCGATGACACAGCGACCCTGATTCACGCGAAAGCATTGGGGTATGAGGGTTACTTTACCGGCATTAATGGTAATCCGGAGCGGGGTTCTGCCTTGTCTGCCAAAGCGGTTACGCTCATTCAACCACTTAACCAGCCGGAAGCGCTGCTTTATGCCCTGTATAACCTCGCCTTAAGCTCTCTCTATTCAAATGATTTTGATCAGGTAATTGAATTGGCACAGGCGTGGGGTCAGATTGGCCAGGAAATAGGCGACCGCTGGGGAGAAACCGTGGCGCTCAACTTTACGGCCGTGGCGCTGATTAGCCAACACAGATTGGCCGAAGCGCGCGAGAAAATCGACCGGGCTTTGCAAATATTCAGTCAGGAGATCGGCGAATATTTTGGCTTGAGCTGGGCCGCCCTGGTCCGGGGTCGGGTGGCTCTGAGGGAGGGTGCGTATCTCGAGGCCAAACCACTGTATGACCGCAGCCTCAAGGCGGCTCAGGTGCTGAACTATCGGCGGACTATTCAGCAATCCTACGATAATTTGGGCGATGTGGCCTTTAACCTGGGCGAACTTGAGCAGGCGGAACGGTATTTTCGGCTGAGTCTGGAGATTTCTGAAGAAACAGGGCAAACTCGAGAGATGTTGGGCACGTTGTGTGATTTAGCCCAGGTGCGGGTGGCCCAGGAGAAAAAGGCCGAGGCGGTTCAATTATTGGCCGTAGTTCTGCATCACCCGCTCAACAACTTGCCTTTATTTCTCAGAACCGAGGAAACAATTTTACGGGAAGCGGCGGAACGGCTCCGGAGCAGCCTGAAAACCGACCTGAAGCCGGAGGTCTTTCAGGCCGCGTGGAGCCGGGGACAAACCCTTCAGCTTGAGGATGTGGTAGCCAGTTTCTTACGGTAACAACTATTTCTACTTTGCCTTGATGAATTTGGTCGCGGCGTCATATGCCGCCTGCTTTACTGAAATCAGAATGGGATTTAAACTTTCTCCCACCCCCCACCCCTCCCCCAAAATTTGGGGGAGGGGGCTATGGAATCTGTGCGTTGTGTTTGCCGCCTTCGGCGGCAAACACAACGCACAAAAGAATTTCTCCCCCTTCTCCCAATGGGAGAAGGGGCAGGGGGGATGAGGGCAAAAGTACAAGTTTCAAACTGTATTGAGTATTGCCGGTTATCATGCGGTAACGTTGTGATCCCCAGTAGTGGCGTTGTTTGCTGCTCAAACGATTACAACGCCGGTGACGATTCAATCAGGGCGCGGGTGTGGGGGTGCTGCGGATTACTAATGATCTGATGTGACGGCCCCTGCTCAACCACCTGACCGTGTTGCAACACAATGATCCGGTCAGCAACCTTTCGGACCAGGGCCAAATCGTGGGTAATGAGCAGCAAAGCAATGCCCCGCTCATTTTGGAGGTGTTTCAGCAGGTTCAGCACTTTGGCCTGTTCGCTGGCATCCAGCATTGAGACTGGCTCATCAGCAATGATCAGTTGTGGTGAAAGGATGAGCGATCGCGCAATAACCACACGTTGAGCTTGCCCGCCACTCAGTTGATGCACATAACGAGCTTTGAACTCCGGCGTGTTGGGCAGATTGACGGCCCGCAGCGCGACGTCAACTTCGGCCTCACGTTCAGCCGGGCGGCCAATCTGCTGGATGTCCAACGGCTCGCGCACAATCTCGCCTACGGTCAGCCGCGGGCTGACTGCCTCAAACGGTTCCTGAAAAATCATCTGAATGTGGCGCTGCGTTTGTTGCAATGCATCGCCTTTGAGTTGCCCCAGCGGCTTGCCTTCAAATATTACCTCACCGGCATCCGGCTTTATCATGCCCACAATCATTTTGCCCAACGTGGTTTTGCCGCTGCCGGTTTGCCCCACAATTGCCACCACTTCGCCGGCTCGCACCGTTAAACTAACATCCCGTACTGCTGTCACCTGCTCGTGGCGGCTCAACAAGTTGCGGTTGCGCCCGGCGTACGTTTTGGTCAGTCCTTTCGCCTCCAGTAGCGTCACCAGGCCGTCACGGATGCAGGCCAGCCGATGACCGTTTCGGCCGACCGGCAGCAGCGGCGGCACCTGCGTGGCACAATCGGGGATAGCCTGGCTGCAACGCGGGTGAAACGGGCAGCCCCGGATAACCATCCCCGGCACGGGCGGCGTGCCGCGAATACCGCGCAAATCTTTGGTGGTCGTCATCGTGGGGTAGGCATTGAGCAAGCCCCACGTGTAGGGGTGAAGGGGGTCATCTACCAGGCCGGGCGTGACGTTCAACTCCATCAATCGCCCTCCGTACAGCACCGCGGTCTGGTCGGTTAAGCGGGTAATATCCACCAAATTGTGAGAAATGACGATGAGCGTAAAGCGCAACTCTGCCCGCAACCGGGCCAGCAAATTCAGCACATGAGCCTGGGTAGACACATCCAGGCCGGTGGTTGGCTCATCGACAATCAGCAATTCAGGGTCGCAGGCCAGCGCCATTGCGATCATCGCCCGCTGTTTTTCGCCGCCGCTGAGCTGGTGCGGGTGAAAGTTGAAGCGATCCAGGGCCAGGCCAACCCGTGCCAGCAGCGACCGCGCTTTTTCTTTAGCCGCTTTTCCGCTCAGCCCCAGGTGGGTCTCCATCGGCTCGCTGATCTGCTGGCCGATGGTATAAATCGGGTTGAAGCCACCGCCCACACCCTGAAATGCCATCGCGACCCGCCGCCAGCGGAGGCCGCGCCATTCCGACTCGTCCAGCCCAACCAGTTCCTGTCCGGCCAACCGGATGCTGCCCCGCACGTGTTCCGGCGGCAGCAGCCCCATCAAACAGCGGGCCAACGTGGTTTTGCCGCTGCCGGTTTCGCCGATGATTCCCAGAGCCTGGCCCGTTCCCAACTCCAGCGATATGTCGTGCAGCGTGGGCAGTGGCCCATCCGCGCTGGGATAGGCCGCGTACAGGTTTTCTATTTTGAGTAAAGATTGGTCAGTCATTTCACAGTAACAAAATTGCAGGGTCGCAGGGTCACAGAATTGCAAAGGTTCCGGGTGACGAGTGTACAATTCTGCGACATCGTTTATTTTTTCGCCAACAGCAGGTTGCCACCGATATCGGGAATTTCTACCAGCTTCAGGTCGATGAAGCCGGACTGAGCCAGGAGTTGGTCAATTTCGGTGCGGGTGGAAAGATCCCCGGCGTTGGTAGAGAGCAACATCTGCAACGAAAAAAGGGTTGAATCACGAGGACCGGCGCGATCATCGTCCAGCCAGAAGGCGCGAATGGCCACCCGTCCACCCTGTTTCAGGGCGCGGTACGATTTTTGCAACAGCGCCAGTTTATTTTCCGGCGTCTCGCTGACCAACACCCCAAACAACAGCAACAGGTCGTACTCACTGTCGCCCAATTCTTCTTTTTGGAAGTCGCCCACCTGCACGGCTACCCGATCGCTCATGTCCTCACGGGCGATGATTTGCCGGGCCACTTCGGCAGCAGCGGGCAGTTCAAACACGGTAGCTTCAACATTGGGGTAGCGACGAGCCAGGGCGATGCTGTAGCCGCCGTGGCCGCCGCCCACATCCAGCACGCGCAGCGGTTGCCCGGCGGGCAGGGCCAACACCTCGGCGATGCGCGGGCCATTCACTCGCGCCAGATCAAAAAGGGCCAGCTCAAAGCCCAGCACCCAGTCGGTCTGATCTTCGTCGCGGATATTGGCTTCCGGGCGCTGGCCGCTCCGCACCGCTTCGGTCAGATAGCTCCAACGCTGGTAGAATGCCCCTTCGCGCCGCATCAGGTTCCCCAGAAAATAAGGGCCTTCATGGGCCAGGCAAGTATCGGCCAGCGGGCCATTGGCATAGTGACCGTCATTTTTGGTGAGCAGGTTAAACGACACCGCTGCATCGAGCAGCCGGCGCAAGGCGAGCGGAGCGGTGCGGGTCCGCTCGGCCAATTCGGCCAACGGCAGCGGCCCATCGGCCAATTGCCGAAAGACATCAATTTGAGCGCAGGTGATGAGCAGATGAGAAACGCGATAACCGCGCATCATCTCATTTACAGTTTGCCAGTGATCAAGTTGGGGAGTAGTCATCGATACAAACCCTTTTTTGAGTGATGCGTACTGCGTGATACGTAAAGTATTATCACGCAGTACGATAAAAATTTGATTGGGTTATGGGGCTTTGCCCTCGACAAACAAGGCTTTGTCCAGCGTCAACGGGATACCGCCGGCAATGCCGCCGAGTTTGTAGTGCCAGCCTGTCATTACATTTTTATTGTAGAACCAGTACCGGTCGGGGTGGTACAGCGAGAGCACCGGCAAATCTTCCGCGATGATTTCCTGCATCCGGTTGACCAGTGGGACCCGTTTGGCGTCATCGAGCTGGCGCAACTGCGCAATAGCGATTTGATCAAATTCTTCATTTACATAACCGTGCGGCCGGGCAAAGGATTGGGATTTGCTCTGACTGTGAAAGGTGGTGCGCATAAAATCAGGGTCGCCGCCCAGCCCACCGTGACCGACCAGAATGGCGTCGTAATCGCCGGAAACGGCGGCCTGGTCGTTGGTGGCGCGGTCGCTGCCCTGCGGGGTCAGTTCGATGCCGACCGGCTTGAGATAGCTTTGCAGCAATTCAATGTTGCGCGGTGAAACAGCGTCGGTGGCGTAGCGCAGGTTGTAGCTGAGGGGGGTGCCGTTGGGCAGCTCGCGGATGCCGTCGCCGTTGGTATCCATCAGCCCCATTTCATCGAGCAGGGCGTTAGCGTGGGCCGGGTCGTAATCATAACTGGGCACATTGGGGTTGTACCACTGGCTGGCCGGCGACAGCCAGCCGGGATTACCGGGCAAGCCCCGGCCCAGCAGCAGCCGGTCAACCATATCCTGCCGGTTGACGGCGTAGGCCACGGCCTGCCGGAAACGTTTGTCGTTGAAAGGTTCTTTGGTCATATTGAAGCGGAGGATCAAATGCCATTCGCCGGGGCCGGTGAGGGTGGCGAATGGGTCAGCCTGAAATTGGGCCAGCACGTCATCGGTGGGGGCCGATTGAACCCCGGGGCCGCCCGCATCGAGATCGCCCTGGGCAACGGACAGCACTTCGTTACCCGTCGGCAAAAACTCAAGCCGTTTTACCGCTGGTACCCCCAAAAAGAAGTTCTCGTTGGCTTCGTACAGGTAAGACCCATCTTCCTGATTGTACTCGGCCAGTTTGTACGGCCCGCTGCCGGTTACGGCCTCTGGCCCGCGCAGAGCTTTGGGATCGGCCACACTTTCCCAGATGTGTTTGGGGATGATGGGCATCTGTCCGGCCAGCAGCGGCAGGAAAGGCGAATAAGGTTTATCGAGCGAAAAAGTGACCGAATTGCCCACAGAGGTAACTTCTTTGACTTCGGTCAACGCCTGAATGGGCAGGCCGGTGGGATTTTGGCTCTGGTACTGGTAGCTAAAAACCACATCTTCGGCGGTGAGCGGCTGGCCATCGGTCCACTGCACGCCATCGCGCAGAATAAACGTCCATTGCAGGCCGTCGTTAGACATAGTCCAGTCGGTGGCCAGCCAGGGCATAAAGTTGCCGTCGGCATCTTTCCACACCAGCGTATCAAAAATGAAGCTGGAATGAACGTAACCCGGCCCCCGGATGTAGCTAAAAGGAGACGGATAGCCCCAGTTGCCGCCGGCCAGCCGCACCACCGGAATGTCCGGGCGGTCGGCCAAAGCCGGGACGGCGGCCATCGCAGCCGACTCGCCAACAGCTTGTTCAACGGCGGCAGCGGGCGGCAGGCACAGTTTCCAACCCGGTTCGATAACGTTGACATCATCGATGGCGGAGTAACTGTCATCGGCGGCGGCTTTGGAATTGGTCGCCTCGGCGATAGCCGGGAAGGCCAGCACATTGCCGTACACCTTATCGGCAATTTTGCTGAGCCAGTCATCGGCCTGCACCACCACATCGCTTTCACACACAACTTCTTCTTGAGCCAGCGTTGCTACGGGCGGCAGAGCAGCCAGTAGCAGTAATAACAGGATGATTTTTAGTGCGGATTTCATTTGTTACCCCCCTTTAGATTATTTGTTATTTGTTACGGGTTATCTGTCACTGGTCAATGGCTGGCTTGCAAGGCACAAATGGCCAATGACAAACAACCATTACCTATCGATGCCGTTCCAGGCGGGGATTGGCCCAGGCTTCCAACCCCTGCCCCATAAAAGTGAGGCCCAGCAGCAGCGCGGTGAGACACAGCCCCGGCGGCAGTAACCACCAAACCCAGTATGAACCAAAATAGATGCCGGAAAACGACAGCGCGTAACGGATCATCAGCCCCCAGCTTTTAATGGTGGGATCGCCCAGCCCCAAAAAGGCCAGGCCGGCCTCGGTGAGGACAGCACGGCCGGCCTGAATGACCAGCGTGGTAATGAGGATGGGAGCCAGCGCCGGAATCAGGTGGCGGGTGATGATGTAACGCGCGCCGCCGCCAAAACTGCGCGCGGCCTGTACGTGCAGCCGGTAACGCAGCGACAGCACCTCGGAGCGAATGAGCCGGGCCGAAATGGGCCACGAAAACAGGGCGATAATCAGGATGATTTGGGTGAGGCCGGCGCCGGCATAAGCGGCAATAACAATCATCAGCGGCAGCCGTGGAATGGCCAGCATCACATCAACAAAACGCATCAGCCCGGCATCGACCACCCCACCGGAGTAGCCGGCCAGCGTGCCAATCAGCGTAGCCACCCCCAGAATCAACAGTGAAGTAACCGCCGCCACCAGTAGCGACACCCGCGTGCCGTAAATCAGTTCGCTAAAGATGTCCTGGCCGGCGTCGTTGGTGCCTAACAGATGCTCGGCGCTGGGCGGCTGCAGTGGCGGGGCAGCGAAGGCGGAGGGGTTGTAGGGCACCAGCCACGGCGCAAAAACGGCAACGACGATGAAAAAGGCCAGGATAGTCAACCCAACCCAGGTGATGTGGGGGAAGCGAGGTTTGGGGACAGTCGTTGGCACCCGGTGCGCGGCGGCATCAAGGGTGGGCGCCAGATAGTCGGTTAGCGTGGATTGACTCATTGGGCACTCACTCGCGGGTCAAGAAAAACGTAAAAGATGTCGGCAGCCAGATTGGCCAGCAGCACGGCCAGCGAAATCACCAAAAAGGTGCCATCCAGCAGCGGGTAATCGCGCCGGCCCACGGCTTCAAACATCATCAAGCCCATGCCCGGATAGGCAAACAGCGACTCGATAAAAATGGAGCCGGTAACGGCCAGTCCCATCTGCGTAGCAAAAACAGTGAAAAACGGCAGCACGGCGTTACGCATTCCGTGCCGATATTTGATGATTTGCGGCGACAACCCTTTGGCGCGGGCCACCACCATAAATTCCTGCCCCAACACGCTGACCATCGTATTGCGCATCAGCAGAAACCGGCCGCCAATCATACTGAGCGTGAGGGCGGTCAGCGGCAGAACCAAATGGTACAATACATCGAGCAGCCAATCGAGCCAACTACCGTATTGTTGAAAACGAGTTACTGCCCCGGCAATAGGGAAAATTTGCCACTGGACACCAAAAAATAACAGCAGCAGCAGCCCCAGAAAAAAAACCGGCATATTCCATAGCCCCAAAAACAGCACCAGCAACGAGCGATCCAGCGGCGAACCACGCACCCAGCCGGCGTGCGCTCCCAAAAACAGCGCCACCAGCGAGGAGATGACCAGCGCCGGAATCATCAACAGCAGCGTCCAGGGCAAATGGATGGCGATCAGTTTGGCTACAGGTTCTTTCAAGTGAATCGAGGTACCCAGGTTGCCGCGTAACAGCCGCCCCAGATAATTGGTGTATTGCACCGGCAGGGGTTGATCCAGCCCGTAATAGGCTTCAACTTCCTGCCGGATTTGCTGGTCGGTGAGGTAATTGCCGCTAGCCGGATCGAGCAGGGCCAGCACCGGATCGCCGGGCATCAACCGGGGAATGAGGAAGTTGAGGGTGACCACCGCCCAAAGGGTAAGCAAGTACAGGCCGGCGGTGCGCCAGGGTAGCGGTCGATTTAATTTTTTCTTTTGGGCGGCAGCCACCGACACTAGGTGTACCTCCGGTCGCGGGCTTCAAAACAGGGGATGCAGTAGGATTGGCCCCGGAAAATGCGGCTTCGTGTCTCCATCACGGCTTCACCGCAGCCGGCGCAGTTGATGGAATTATGAACGCGCGCTTTGGCCGGCACCTGAGCCTCGGTCAACTCAGTAACGTTAAACATTGAGTCGAGCGGACGTTCCAGAATTATTTTAGAGCGCTGCTGGTGGATTTCCTGAAAACGCTGCTGGTCGGCCTCGGTGGCCTGGCCGGCGCTCATCTTTTGGCGCAGCGCCAAATGTTCTTCATCGAGGATACTGCTCCAGGCATCGGGCCGGGTAACAATGCGGATCGCTTTGCCATCGGAGCGACGGTAAAAAGTGAAAGCGTTTTTGCCGTAATCCAGGTGGATTAGATTTCCTTTGCCATACGTGCAGCCAGTCAACGACTGGATACCGTCAACCGCTCACATATCGGTTTCAACAACGGCCACCACCTCTTCATCTTTGGCGTGAGGGCCAATCTCGCGCAGCGCGACCTCGGCGGCTCGCAAGCCAATTGCCAGGCCGGGGCACATATGACCGTGGAATTCTGTAGCTCGTTGGACCATTTCGGCATCAACCATTGCAGTACCTCCTGTAGGTATTATTAGATTGTACAACTTTTACATTTATTTGGTAACGAAGAATAACATACAAAAGGAGCAGAAGTGTTATATACAGAGGAAGAGGTTAATTTGCCCACATTCTATTCCAGGTAAATTATTAGTCAACTAATAATTCAGGCAATGTTACAACATTTAACCTACCTGCGATTGGAGTATACTGACCAGTGTCGCTACGGCCTGTACTGCCGGGGAATCAGGCGCGTAGTCAATAAGTGCCTGCCCGTTCATTTCAGCGTGCACGGCGGCCTCGTCAAAGGGGATAACGGCAGCCAGTTCCAACCCATGATTGCCGCAATATTGGCGAATAGCGGCTTCGTCTTGTTTGGTGCGGACGCGGTTGGCCACAGCCAGAATGTGCGGCAACTCAAGTTGGGCAGCCAGTTCACGGATGCGGCTGGCGGCCTCCAGTGAACGAAAATACGGCTCGGTGACGATGAGCAGCACATCGACGTGTTCAGCCGTGCCGCGCCCCAAATGTTCCAGCCCGGCTTCCATATCCAGCACCGCGACATCGGCCTCTGATACCAGATGGCCGGTGATACCCCGCGCTACGGCGTGAGCCTCGCAGCGACAGCCAGCGCTGGCTTTTTCCACCTCACCGGTGAGGATGAGCTGCACCCCGTCTGGCGCTGAAATGCCAAAATTAGCAATGAACTGCGCCACGGGCTGGCGCAGATGAACATAAGCGTGGCCGGCGGCGTCTTCGCGCCACTCGGTCAGGCCCATCGGTACGGCGGGCAGCGCCGCAATATTGGCGCGGGGAATGCCCAGGGTATGGGCCAAATTTGGGTTGCTGTCGCCATCTAACGCCAGAACTCGCTGCTGTTGCCGGCCCAGAAGCCGGGCCAGAGTGCCAGCAATAGTAGTTTTGCCCACGCCGCCTTTGCCGGTGATGGCTATTTTCATGGGATGTCTCCGGTTGTGTTTATTTGGGGACGTTTGTAAGTGGTATTGTAATGCGTAATGCGCGTTTCGTAAAGAGGCAATTTACCACGCACACGCTTGATCGTCCGGCAAATTTTGTTTGATGCCGCCCGGCAGTTCCTCCGACCGGGAAGTGAGTTGGGCAATTAACCCATCCAGCCGGGCGATGGCGGCGGGAATGGCGGCCCGCACTTCCGGGCTGAGGCCCAGGTCAAAGTCGTCGTAATGGGCCGGCTCGCAGGCCAGAATGTAGACGCGGGGGGGCAGCACGTGGATGGCCTGGGCCAGCATCATGGCGCGGGTGGGGTTGGTGTAATGCATATCGGCCAAAAATTCGGTGCGTTGATCAAACGACAACTCCTGCACATCCGGCACCTCGGCTTCGAGGATGGTGATGTCGCCGGGTTGGCCGCCCCGCAACATGGCATCGACGATGACCAACACGTCATAACCGTCGAGCAGCTCCTGTACCAGCCGGATACCGGCGATACCGGTTTCGGTGACGGTGACGCCGGGCGGCAGGTTGCCGCGATCCAGCAGCCGGTGAATCAACTCAATGCCGAAGCCATCGTCCTGACGGAGGACGTTGCCCACGCCGGTTATCAAAATACGGAGTTTGTTATGTGTCATGTTTTGGAATATTGAAACCGACGGTAAATTTACCGTTGTCCAGCAGCCGAACCGGGTAGCGCTCCAGCTTCAGGCCGGAGCTGTTCTGAATTTCGCCGGTGCGGACATCGTAGCGACAGCCGTGCCAGGGGCAGTTTAGAATGTAGCCGTCGAGCGAGCCGGATGACAGCGGCAAAATCGAGTTGAGGCAGGCGTTGCGCAGCGCGTAGATATCGCCGCCAACGTTGCACAGCAACACCTCAACGTCCTCAAATTTTTGCGCCCGTAGCGAGCCGGCCGGCAGGTCAGCAACATAACCGCCGGGAATCCAGATTGGCTCTTTAATTCCGGGGCTAACACTGATGGCATCCAGCGGGATGAATGTGCCGGTGGCAGGGGCAGGCGGCCCCACGTCCGGCGAGTCGTTGGGCAGGAGTTCATACAATGCCAACACGGAGCGGACGACCACATCATCTTCCAGCCGAGCCAGCACATTGGGCGAGTCATGCTGGATGAGCAACAGCAGCCGTACAAATGCCTCCCGATGCATCATATCGATGCTGTTGAGCAGGTCAAACATTGCATCGCGCACCTGGGGGTAAGGCAACTGCTGCAACTGGTCGAGCCGCTCCTGAATATGCAGAGCTAATTCGGCATAGTCATCGTCTGAAAAAAATGGGGTTAAATTCTGCATGCGCTCAGTGATGGTGATGGCTGGGACAGTTGGCGTGGTCACCGGTTTGGTGGCACGAGCAATCGGCGCTGCATTCGCCGTGGCCGCTTTTTTGCATTCCGGCAAACTCGTCCTGAAAGCGGCGTCCTCCCTCGCGTCGGCCCAAATCGTTCAGCTCGTAGCGGGTGGCGCCGGGCATCCCGGCGGGGTCGGGGTGCCGGGTCAGGTAGCCTTCCTCCGTGAACTGCTCAAGGTAAAAGTGCAGCGTGCTGGCGTTGTTATTGAGGAACACCTCTAACTCCTGTGCGGTGACGGTTTGAGCCAATCCTTCGCCGCGCAGCCAGAACATTACCTGCAAAATTTCATCACGCCAGAAAAGTGTGTCCAGCGGTTGATTGTCGCTGATCATCAGTCAACTTCCTCAAATAAGCCTAAATCGCGGTTTTTTCGCACCCTGAAGGGGTTGAACACGCGGCCATTCATCGCGATGTAGATGCCGTCAGCCAGTACCGAGACTGCGCCTACCGCCACGCCCACGTTAAAAACCGCGTCACTTGATTTGAAATGAGCCGGCTCCATCGCGCCGGTCAATACCACGCATTTGCCCGGCAGATGGTCCAGCAGCCGGGCGGTGTTAACCATCGTGTCGGTGCCGTGGGTGATGATGATTTTGGAACAGGGATCGGCCTCTACCCGGCTTTTGATGAGCAACCGGTCAGCATCGTCCATATCCAGGCTGTCTTTGCGCAGCAGCGACTCGATCTCGTACTCAAAGGCAATCGGCAGCCCGCCCAAAATATCACGGATGCTGGGGAAGCCGACCTGATAGTCGCTCAGTTTGTCAAAATAAACTTTATCGATGGTACCGCCAACGGAGAAAATCTTGATTTTCATAATCTCCCGTCTGGAGTTGTGTATATTTCAGGCGATTTGGAGAAACAACGCCGTTTGGAGGAAACCACCTCCAAACCCTCCGAACCGCAACGTCTTTTACTCAACCCGGGCCCACAGGCCGATTTCGTCGCCCAGCCGGTTGCCGTACAGGTCGGCCAGCGGTTGGAGCGCAGCGAGCGGTTCCAGTGCCGCCCGGCGCACGGCTTCGATGACGGTGGGCAGCGCGGCCTCAACGGCCGGGGTAAAGCTGTCGCCGGCCTCCTGCGGCCCCGGCTCCACATCAACCACCAGCACCTCGGCGGGCCAAACGCCAAAATGTTCGCCCACAATCAGCAGATTATCCAGACTGATGACACCGGTCACGGCCTCGGAGACGCGATCCTGAATTTCTCGCGCATCGGGCAGGCCACCGCGCCAGCGCCGCAGCGTAACGGTGCCGGGCGGGCGACCGTACTCAAAGGCCGACAGAAAAACCACGCGGTGGTACGGTTGGGCCAGTGTTTCAAAGCGCTGCACAATGGCAATCGGGCCCCAGTTCATTTCCTCCACGTCAACACCGGCGGGCCAGTCGAGTTGCTGCAAGCAGGGTAGCAGTTTTGGTCCAATAGAATAATCGCGCAGATTGTGGTAGCCAACAGTACCGATCAGGATGCGGTGCATTTTAACGTCTCTCGTAAAAAATGGACAAAGCAACTCTGCCTGAAAAACGTAAAGCGTAAAACGTGAAACTGGCCGGCAAAACCATTACATTTTACGTTTCACGTTTTAGAATTATTCTACCCCGCAGGCGCAGGTTGTCACATCGCGGGTGATGAGTTTGTCCGCGCCATCAACCAGAATGTGAGTGGTGCAGGGCATGCATGGGTCAAAGCTGCGCAGCGCCCGCAAAATATCGATGCCTTTGTAGCCGTCCGGGTCGGTGTGTTCCTCTAAAATGGGGGTGTTGAGCACGGCCTCCTCGTAGGGGCCGGGTGTGCCCCACGGCGTGCGCGGCGCGGCGTTAAGCGTGCTGGGTGTAAGAATCTGGTAGTTGGCAATGGCCCCATCCTTGATAACGAGGTGGTGGCTGAGAAAACCGCGCCCAGCGCCCCAAAAGCCAACGCCAATTTGCGTGCCGGACTTGGGCATTTCAAACGGCGTACTCACTTTGGTTTCGCCCTGTTTCAGCAGGTCAAGGGCAATGACCCAGTTCTCCATCGCCACCATCGCCGAGTAAGGGATGGCGTAAGCCCGCGCCCGGTTGCGCTCAAAGGTATTCCATTTGGCCGGCACGCGCCATTCCAGTTCCACATCAGGTAGCCTGCCGCCCGGCACGGCGATTTTCAGGCTTTGGCCGGTGGCGGTCAAAAATTGACTGGGCGGCAACTCCTGCGCTTTGGCCGTCAGGTACAGGCGGGCGTAGGCGCCGGCTTCCATCGGCAAGCGATCCCAGGTGGGGGCGGTATCCCAGGTGTAGCGATCGCGCCAGCTTTGCTTGCCGGGTTTGGGTTTGGTTTCTTTGTTCCAGGGGTGGTTGGGACTGAGCGGGTTGCCCAGCGGGTCGGTTTTAAAGGGCTGGCCGTTCCAGGTTTCGTAGTAGGAGTGTTCTACAAATTCTTCCAGGCCGATGTTCAGCTTGCTCAAATCAGTGGTGACAACTTCGCCGTCGATGAGAATACCGGGGGTAGCCCAGCGCGCCTTGCCCCAGGTATCCATATTTTTGTAGGTCGCGTCGTAAACATCGGGGCGATCCCACACGCCGGTGTCGGCCATTGTGGCCGGGCGGACACCGGAATCCTCGTAGCGCGGATTGTATTCCAGGAAGAAATCAAAGACATCGTTCCAGATACCGGCCACCTTTTGGCTGTAATCGAAGAATTTTTGCAGCCGCAGATAGACCTCATTGATGGTAGTAGTGGTGACGGTCACAGAGACACCGCCGGGGATAACCGATTGCGGGTGGGGGTATTTGCCGCCAATCAGCACGTAGGCTTCGCGAGCCACGCGGGTCATTTGCAGCGCTTCTAAATAGAGCTTGCCGGTCAGCGGATTGAGGTCGGTCATAATCTCGCCGATGGTATTATAGCCATGCACGTTGCCAAATTGAGCCGGGGTTTTGGTAGCGGCTGCAAAAAGCGACGGGTTGGTAGCGGCGACCATCTGCTCAGAATAGTCCGGGCCGGCCAACAAAAACAGGTGCAGAGGGTGGTCGTACAGGTATTCCAGCCCCAACAGCATGTTGCGCATCACAATCCCTAACGGCGGCGGTTTGATGCCAATGGCCATTTCAATGGCCTGGGCCGAGACGGTGGCGTGAACCCCGCCACACACCCCGCATGCCCGGCTGCTGATGTAAGCCGCGTGGCGGGGGTCGCGCCCCTGCAAAATCACCTCGTAGCCGCGAAACAGCGTGGCCATCGAGTTGGTGGACAGCACCTTGCGCTCCTGCAAATTAACCACACTGTGAAAAGCCAGCGCTCCGGCCACGCGGGTCACGGGGTCAAAATCAACACTTTTGATGTAGCCGTTGGCCGCCAGCAACTCTTTGATTTTGTCCTCGTTGTCGGCCAGTGAAGTGGTGGTGTAGCTGTAAGGGTTGGGCACACCCTCCTTTAAATAAGCGTTGCCCTGCTCATCAAACTCAACCGGAAGATTTTTGAAGCACATAGTTCGGTTTGTCCCTTCAGAAAGAATTGTGTTAAGTGCTGGCTGCTTAATCTGTCAGTTTCAATACCTGCGCCACGCCCACAAGGTTGCTGTCAACGGCTTGCAGGCCGCCGTCCAGTTCAGAGAGTGCGCTATTGATAGTAGTCAGATGGTTACCGAGGGGTTGGGTGTTGTCAACAACGGTTTGCAGGCCGCCGGCCAGTTGGGCCAGGTTATCTCCGGCGCGCCGTAAAGCGGCAATAATTAACAGTAAGTATACCACAAGTACAATTACCACGGCTACAACGGCAATAAGGGTTAACGTGGTTAAAATCCCGACAACGCTCATGGATGACCTCCTTGTCCATTGGCTCCGGCCCGCACCGCAAGCGTGGTTTTGATGGTGTCGCTGTGGCCGTTGATGTTGCCGGCCACACCCAAAATGGTTGTTGCTACCTGAATGGTCTGCTCCAGAGCTTTCACGTGGTCAGTGTTTCCGGCGATGCCCACACCGGTGGCAGCGGCTTCGGCAAAGTAACGTTCAATCGAGCGGGCCATCCGCAAAATTCGGTACAACAAAAATATCACCAGCGGGATCACCGCAAAATAGACCACCGCCAAAAATACCCCCCACAACAGGTAAATCCAGTCAAGTTGAGTCATCGGGCTAACTCCTTTCCTGCTTCAACACCGCAGCAATGGTCTTAACCAGGTGGCCATCAACCACCTGCAAGCCCTCGGCGGTAGCAGTGAGGTTTTGGTTCAGTTGGGTGACCATCGTTGGGATGTGGCTGGTTTCCTGCTCGATAGCCCGCAGCCCCAGCCGCAGCTTGGCCAAATAACTATCGGGTGAGCCGCCAATGGCATCGAGCGTTTTGCCAATGATAAAAAGATAAGCGGCCAGTACTCCAAAAAAGGCCGAGACAATAATAATGGTCAGAATCATCAACAGGATGAGCATCATTTCCCTCCCAACACGCACTGCGGGCAGCCGGGGCAACCTTCGGCATGCTGCTCGATGGCGTTAGTTGCGCCCACAATCTGTTTGGCCGTTTCCAGAATTTGCGCCACTACATCGTTAGTGGTTTTGAGAAACACGGCAATTTGCACGGTGTCACGCGCAACCAGTTTGCCGTTAGTCCAAATCTGGCTGGCGCCGCCCAAAATATGGGCGGCCGTCTGCCGAACGCGTTCAAGTAAGATAGCCACCACGGCGGCTACCACCACAAGCACCACTATCGAAATGACCCACACCGTAATTCCAGTCATAATGTGACCTCCCGCGTCTTAATGCGCACTTGCATCGTGCAGCGCCTGCGCCACCGCCGTACCGTGATCACGGATCGACTCGGCATCGCGCAGCACGTTGAGCGCCACCTGATTGGTGCTGTTCAAATTCCAAATGGGGTTGGTGTTTTTGTTGATCTGCTGCACCAGTGGCAGCGCCTGCAGCGCCAAATTGAGAATGCGCTGGGCGGCCTGCTGGAGCATCACCAGCAGTACTACGGTGATCACTACCACCACCGCGCCCACGCCCAGGCCAATCATAAAATAGGTTGTCAGCATCGTTGCCTCCTTAAAAATTGCGAATGAACAAATGGGGCTGCGACCCTCCGGCTCCCCTGCTATTTTTTCTCACGCGAGCCGGGTTTTACAGCGCTGGCAAACTGCATCTTTTCGTAGAAAAAGTGGCCCATTTTGTCAATGAAATTGGGCTCGCGGGTGCGACCCCAGGCCGCCGGCACGTGGCCGCTTTCTTTCCAGCGATTGCTGCGGTTTTGGAAGAACTGCGTTTGTCGCCGCAGCGTGCGGATAATGAAACCGTGCCCCCGCGAGGGAGTGGATGAAACCAGGGTGCCCGGCGGGCGTTGGTAAAACGGCGAAAAACCATCGGGAAAGGCCGGCATTGTGCAGCCGATGCACGGCGCGCCAATGTTCATACAGCCGCCCAAATGGTTGATGGCTCCCCGTTTGTTGATGTTACATTGCACCACTGGCCCCCAGCAGCCTATTTCTACCAGACATTTTTTGTCGCCGTACTCGTGGGCAAAAGTGCCTTCTTCGTAAAAACCGGCCCGGGTGCAGCCGCGATGCACGGTTTCATCAAATAGCCAGGCCGGGCGGCCCAGTTCATCAAACTCCGGTAACGGGCCAAGCCCCTGCAAAAAGAGCAGAATGGCAGCCACGGTTTCTGTAAAATTGTCGCCCACCGGGGCGCAACCGGGAATATTGATGACCGGCAGCCCCAGTGCGCTGCGGTAATCCTCGCCCAGATAATCGATGACCCCCATCGCGTTTGTGGGATTGCCTACCGCTGCCGGCACACCGCCCCATGTGGCGCACGTGCCAATGGCAATCACCGCCGCAGCGTGGGGCGCCATCCGCCGCAACCATTCGGCGGTGGGAACCGGCTGCGGTTCACCGTCTACTTCTTTTACGCCCAAACCACTCCAATAGCCGCCGGTTTCCGCCGCAATGCGTTCATCGGCCACAGACCCCTCAAAAAGCACTACAAATGGTGCGTCCAGTTTGTTTTGCGCGGCCAGTTCATACGGATGCACAAAAGCCTCACCGGCCTCAACGGCCAGCACCGGGTGGTGCAAAATCAGCTTGGGCATCCCCGGAATAATCCCCAACAGCAAATCTTCCACCGGTGGCTGGGTGGCGCCAACAGCGGCAATCGAGCAGCCGTCGCAGCTCATGCCGGCCAGCCAAAAGGCGTGAACCACCTCAATATGGCCCAGTGGAACTTTAAACGGTTCCGGCTGAGCTTGTGGCGTTTTTCCATTGGAACCATTACCGTTTGTGCGGGTTGTCTCGGTTACCTGGGCCGGGGCTTCAGCGAGTGCCATAGAATATCTCCTTGCGTTATTTTTACATCTGATTGGAGCAAATTTGAGGGGATGTTATAATCTTTAATTATACTCATCCACCGTTTGCCCATCGTTTGCAGGATTCTATGTTACGTTTGCAACTATTCGACCGGCCCTCCGTTGTGCGGGATAACCGGCCAATCACCCAATTCAGAAGCCAAAAAATCGAGGCGCTGCTCTACTTTCTGGCTGCCACGCCCGGCCCCCATCCGCGCAGCCGGCTGGCCGATTTGCTGTGGCCCGATCAGCCGGAACAGGCGGCGCTCGGTAATTTGCGCTACGCCCTGTGGAACATCCGGCAGGTTTTGAATAGCGCCCCCCTGAGCATTAGCCGAACCAGTGCCGCTTTCATCATCAGTGGCGATGACGTTACGGTGGATGTGCTGGAATTTGAGCGGCAGGTTGACTCCGCGCCGCAACGCGCGCTCGATCTCTACCGGGGCGATTTTTTGAGTGGCTTCGAACTGCTAGATTCGCCACCCTTCAACGACTGGTTGCGCCACAAACAAACCCATTACCGCTCAAGGGTCATCGCTCTGCTGGAACGGCTGGCCGCGCAACACATCGACCACCACCGGCTGAGTGAGGCCGCCGCTGCCACCCGTTGGCTGCTCGACATCGATCCCTGGCATGAAAAATCGCATCGGCAGTTGATGTGGCTGCTGGCCGCCACCGGCCAGCGTGGCGCCGCCATCGAGCAATACCGGCGCTGCCGCCAACTGTTGGCCGATGAGCTGAACCTTAAACCGGAACCGGAAACAACTGCTCTGTTTGAGCGCATCCAGCAAGGCGACATCGGCCTTGAACCCCGCATTGTGCAATCCCCGAATGCGCCAGAAGCGAAGACAGCCCCATTTTTGGGGCGCGCCGAGGAACACGCATGGCTGGTAGGCCAATGGCAAACGGTGCAGCGCGGCGGCAGCCGGCTGGCGCTCATCAGCGGTGAGGCCGGTATTGGCAAAACCCGGCTTGTATCCGAGGCAACGCGGGCCATCAGCGGGCGGGGCGGGTTGCTGTTACACGGGCGCTGCTTTGAATACAGCGGTTCGGTGGCGTATCAGCCCGTCGCCGAGGCCTTGCGCCCGCTGCTGGTCACGGCCAAAGCGCAGCCGTGGCAACTGAGCGACATCTGGCTGGCCGAGCTGGCGCAGTGGTCGCCGGAGTTGCGCGAGCAATATCCCCGGCTGCCCCTGCCTCTGGCTACAGACCGCTACCGCCTGTTTGAGGCGGTACGGCAGCTTTTTCGCCAGATTGCGGCGCGGCAGCCACTCTGCCTGTTTGTGGATGATTTGCACTGGGCCGATGTCGATTCGTTGGACCTGTTGGGCTATCTGGTGCAGCAGTGCGACCGGCTGCTGCTTATCGGCGCATACCGCCCGGAAGAGACAGCGCCGCAGCACCCCTTGCTGACCCTGCGTGATGGGCTGTACCGCACCCACCGTGTTGCCGAAATGGCGCTGAAACGGTTATCGCGGCCGGTAGTGGCCCAACTGGTGGCGGCGGTAGAGCCATCGACCCAATTGGAGCGAGTTGCCAAACTAATGTACCGGCTGAGCGAGGGCAATCCGTTTATTTTGCTGGAAACACTGCGGGAAATGCGGGAACAGGACAACCTGGCCACGTTTGAGACAGAGTCATTCGACCTCGCCGCCAGTTTGCCGCAAACGGTGCAGGCGACCATCCAGCGGCGGTTGAGTCGGTTGGCAGGGGAAAGTGAAAAGTTGCTGCCGTTGGCGGCGGTGATTGGCCGCGAGTTTGATATTGAACTGCTGCAAACTGCCAGTCAACGCCCGGCGGCGGCCGTGTTGGATGCGATTGATGATTGGCTGAACCGCCAGTTGGTGCGGCAAGTAGCCGCCGCCGATGATGAGACGGATAGTCTGTTGTTTGATTTTAGCCACGATCTGATCCGCACGGTGGCGCTGCAAGCGTTATCGCCGCCGCGACGGCAGGCGTTGCATCAGCAGGTTGCGCAAGCATTGGAGCAGCGGCAGCAGGCGGGCCGAGAAGTTCCGGTGGAGTGGCTGGCGCACCATTTTCATCAGGCCAACCAGCATCAGGCCGCAGTAACTTATTTGCGGCAGGCGGGGCAGCAGGCCCGGTCGGTTTATGCCCTGCCGCTGGCGCTGGCGCGATACCGGCTGGCCGTGCAACATTGGTCGCAGGCTTACCGGCTCGCTGCGCCGCAGACTCCACTGGCGGCTCATCGCCAGCGCTGGGAGATATTGCGGGAAGAAGCGGAGATTTTGCGACTGTCCGGGCAGCCAGAACCGGCTGAGCAGCTACTGGCGCAGGCCGCTGTTGAAATTGCCAAACGCGGCGATGATACCGATCGGTTACCGCTGATTGTAGCGCAACTGCCAGTGTTGCATCAACTGGATCAACTCGATGACTGCCGGCAACTGGCCCGCACGGGGCTGCAATTAGCCGCGGTGGCACTGGATGCCGTGGCCGAGGGCGCGTGTCACACAACGTTGGGGCATTGCGCCCTGCGTGACGCTGACTATGACACGGCACTGGGCTATTACGAAGCCGCGTTGATCAACTACACCCAGGCCGGCGATACAACACAGGCTGCCGCCTGTTTAAAGACTATTGCCCAAACCTACTTGATGACCAATCAATTGGAGCGGGCACTGGCCTGCATCGGCGAGGCTATTGCCTATGCCCAAACCGGTCAGCAGCAGGATGTGTTGGCCGAATGTTGGCTGCTCAAAGCCAGAACGCTCTTGTGGCTGGGGGAACTGGATAACGGGTTGGCCGCGTGTGCGGAGTCGGTGGGGCTGAGTGAGGCGGTGGGGCTGAGTCTTGTATTGGCCCACGGGCTGGCGTTGCAAAGTTACCTGCTCCTGTTGAGTGGACAAAACTCGGCGGCGCTACAACTATCGCAACAGGCCCTTGGCATGGCTCGCGAGGGGGGACATCCGGCAGCGCTGGCCGAGACTCATTTTTTCCGTGGAGTTATCTGTCTGGCGCAGGCTGATGCAGAAACTGCACGGGAACATTTCGAGTCAGCCCAGCGGGCGAGCCATTTATCGGAGCAACGCCAGATTGAGCTGATGTCGTATCAGGGCGCGGCGGCGTTGGCTTTGGGACAAACGAAACAGGCCATTGAATTATCGCGGCAAGCCATCTCGCTGCTGCAACTGCGGCAAAACGGTGTTGAAGGTGTGCAGCGGGTTTACCGGCACCACGCTCGCATTTTAAACGCAATCGATGATCCCGCAGCGCAGCAAGCCGGGCAGGCGGCAGTCAGATTGGTTCAGCAACAAGCTGCCGCTATATCTGATGTATCAAGGCGAGAGCAGTTTTGGCAATTGCCCTGGAATCAGAAGATTAGCTAACGCCAGGGCAAAGACCGGAGAGTGGCTCATCTTGTGTTTGTCCCCGGGAATATAAAAGCCGATGAACAAAACGCGCCGGATAAAGGTCTGGCAAAATTATTGCTTTGGCCTTGAGTACGGGCCTTTGAATCAATACCTTCCATCAGTTGAATTGACCACCGGCAAAACCGGTGGTCAATTCAACTTGTTTCAGCCGGCCATTAATCCGCCGGGGGAATATTTTGGTTGAGCCGGAAAAGATTTGTTGGATCGTAGCGGCGTTTGATAGCCGTGAGCCGGTCCCAGGTTGGCCCCGGATAGGCTTCGCGGACCCGCGCCTCGCCTTCGTCACCAAGAAAACCGGCATACGCGCCGGACTGACCCTGGCGCAGCGCCGCCGCCAGACCGATAACCCAGGCCTCGTGCCGGGCCGATTCATCAGGACGCTGGTAAATGGCGGCAACGTTAACCATCAGCCGTCGTTCCCGGTGGGCAAAAGCGGTGGCGGTGGCGGGCACACGGGCCATCGCTCCGCCCAGTACCCTTAGCTGAGTTGCCCGCATCGGTGCGGTTGAAGCCTGAAGGTGGTCCAAAATTGTTTCCGCGGTACGGCGGTCGAAAGCATCAACAAACATAGTCCGCCCAACCGCCACCGGGTGGTAAGTTTCTTCCGGCGGGAAAAGCTCCGGGTAGCGCATGGGCCGAATCAGATCAGCAATTGGAGTGGCCAACGCCCGGAAGGGAGCAATGGCCCGCTCGCCGGCTTCGCTGGCTCCGGCATAACATACAAACAGCCAAACAACCAGTTGACCGTGGTATTGCGGGGGTACAAATGGCAAAGGCGGCGCGGTCATAACATTGGCAATGATCGACAGTTCATCCGGCGCGGCCTCAGCCTCGGCCACGAGCGAAGCGATGATATCTGGCGTGGCCGGCAGCACCAGCATCCCGCCTACAATTGTGTTCAGCGGGTGCAACCGAAACTGAAAGCGGGTAGCCACCCCAAAGTTGCCGCCGCCGCCGCGAATGGCCCAAAAGAGGTCCGGGTGTGTCTCGGCGTCAGCCCGGAGGAGCTGGCCATTGGCGGTTACAATCTCGGCAGCCAGCAGGTTGTCGATGGTGAGGCCGTGTTTGCGCACAAGAAAACCAATGCCGCCGCTCAGCGTAATGCCCCCAATGCCAACCGAACGGGTGTCGCCAAAGCCGGTAGCCAGGCCGTATTCGCCGGCGGCAACCGTGT
The DNA here is from genome assembly GCA_022071955.1 of Anaerolineae bacterium. Lineage (GTDB taxonomy): Bacteria > Chloroflexota > Anaerolineae > 4572-78 > J111 > J095. The sequence continues at coordinate 98,376 of JAJVIM010000005.1, read as the reverse complement.
ATTCACCGGCGGTCAGCCCCGTTTGCGCCCAGGCGGTGCGCTGCTGCGCATCAATATCCAGCGCCCGCATGTCCGAAAGATCGAGCACAATGCCTTTGTCGGAAACGCCGTGGCCGGCTATGCTGTGGCCGCCGCTGCGAACAGCGAGCTCCAACCCGGTCTCGGCAGCCAGCGAGACAACACGCGCGACGTCGTCGGCATCCCCGGCCCGGACAATAACTACCGGCCGGCGGTCAATCCCGCCATAAAAAACGGTGCGCGCCTGATCGTACCGGGCATCATCTGGCGTAATCACACGGCCGTTGAGTGTGGCGCGGAGTTGCGAGATTGAGGTCGCAGGCAGGACAGCTTCTGACGATTTTGAAAGATTCTTTTTTGTCACAATTTTTCTCCTATAATCAAACTGATGAGTGACTACTCCCGCAGGCGCGTCGATCTTCTATCCACAATTTAGAAAAAAATCAATTGTGACGCTCCTGCCAGAGTACTGCCAACGAGTTTAACACAAACGGGTTGTTCGGCCATCGGACAAACGTTCTGATATTCTACTGTGTAAATGGTCAGGGGTAAACTGTCCTTTCGGACAGGCTGAGGTTGCAGTAGAGGATGGCCAACCCAATTCAACAATTAAAAGAAGCGACTCTGGATAAACTTGTCGCTGAGAAACGTGAATTGGAGCAGCAACCAGGCAGCCCCTTATTTCATTAGCATTTTAGAAGCGTCATCTCACGGCCACATTCCCTAGCGTGAATGGTCTCTTGCTCAGTGCCCTGGCTTTTTACGAAGCGCGGAACCTGTGCATACGTGAAATCCCCCTTTTTTCCCGCACTGGTCAAAAACCGGTGAATTATGATACAATTAGGCCAATGATTTCCTGTAAATTAAGAGCCTTTGCGCCAAAGGATTAGACCATGGCCATTCAGGTACCCATGCCCAAGCTTGGCCTGCTGATGACCGAAGGCACCATCATTGAGTGGCTGGTGCCGGATGGTCAGGTGGTTAAACAGGACCAGCCGATTGTCAATATCATCACCCAAAAAATCAATTACGAGGTTGTGGCTCCCACCGGCGGGGTGCTTTATCACGCTGCTCAAGTCAACGAAAAGACCCAAATCGGTGAGCCGCTGGCCTTTGTGGCCGCCCCGGACGAACCGCCCCCACTCATCCACCGCAAAATAGCCGGCCCGCGGGAAAATCAGCGGCCAAGTATGGTGACACCTGTCAAACCCAAATTTGGAAATTTTGTACTGGCCTCGCCCTGGGCGCGTTTGCTGGCCCGCGAAAACGGCATCGATTTGGTTCAGGTGAAAGGTAGCGGCCATAATGGTTACGTGAACGGGCGCGATGTTCTGCGCTTCAACCGGCAGCGCCGTCTGGTCCAAATTCTGGAACAGTTGCCGCCAACTCCCCCTGCCTCCCCCGCGTCGGAGTATATCATTCCCCTGACAGGCATCCGCCGAACAATAGCCGAGCGCATGGCCGAGAGCCTGCACACAATGGCTCAGGCCACCCTCAACGCCGAAGTGGACCTGACCGAATTGTTCCGGCTGCGCCGACAGGCCCAACTCCGGCCCATGCCTACCCACACCGAACTGGTTATTAAAGCGGTGGCTTTGGCTTTGGCCGCTCATCCCCACCTGAACGCCGTGCTGTTGGGAGATGAAATCGAGTTGTTGCCGGATATTCATATTGGGCTGGCGGTGCCGCTGCAAGATGGCCTGCTGGTGCCCGTGGTGCGCCACACCAATCAACGCCCTCTCCCCGAGATCATCCAGGAAACGCGCCGCTTAATTGCCGCGGCCCGCGCCGGCGATTTAACCGTGGATGAAGTGACGGGCAGCACCTTCACCGTCACCAATTTGGGCGTCTACGGGGTGGATTTTTTTGTGCCGATTATCAATCCGCCGGAAACGGCCATTCTGGGGATTGGCCGGATTGTCAGAAAGCCGGTTATCTGGCGGGGGCAAGCCGCCAGCCACCCAATGCTGATGCTGTGCCTGGCTTTTGACCACCGGGTGGTCGATGGCGCGCGGGCCGGCGCGTTTCTTCGGACCGTGTCCCGGCTGCTGGCTCGACCCGAAGTATTGTTTGATTAAGGAAAATCGATGTCTGATGTACCCCCCAATCGGCCTTGCGTTGTGCTTTTGGCCAGCAATCAGCCGGCTGATGCCGCCCCTGTACTGCGATTATTGCAGCCGGTGCTGCCCCAGTTGCAACTGACTCACTTGATGAGTCAGCGGCAACTGGCCGAGGATTTGCCTGCTTACGGGGTTGAGGCGGCGCTAATTGAGGTTGATTTGGATTGGGCCGATAGCCTGGCAGTGATGCAGACCATTCAAACCCGCTTTCCCGATTGCCCCATTGTGATGATTGCCACCACCGGGCAAGAAGCTGTAATACAGACGGCCATTGAACTGGGACTGGCCGGTTATGTGCCCCGTGTTTCCGGGCAAATGGTGGGCTTGCCGGAAATGATTCAACTGGCCATGGCCCGCAGCGGCGAACGCCAGATCATTGAGGAAGCCTGTCGCCAATATCGTCGCCTGTTCGATTCGGTGCCAGTGGGACTTTACCGCACCTCACCGGCGGGGCAAATTCTGGAGGCCAACCTTACCTTTGTCCGCATGCTGGGCTACCCGGATCGAGCGGCATTGTTTGCGGTCAACATTCTTGAACTTTATGTAAATCCACCGGATCGAAAACGCTGGCAAAGCAGTTTGACCCAAAAAACAGACCTCCATTTTTTTGAAACGCAATTCTACCGGCGGGATGGCACCACCATTTGGGTGGAGAACAGTGTGGGTTTGGTAAATGACCAGCCGGAGAGCATTCCATATTACGAGGGCATTCTCAAAGATATCACCAAACGGAAACAAGCCGAATTTGCGTTGCGGGAAAGCGAAGAGCGCTTCCGCACCATTGTGGAGCAATCGCCCATCAGCATCCAGATTGTGACGCCGGATGGATGGACCATCCGGGTTAATAAAGCCTGGGAAGAGTTGTGGGGCGTCACCGCGGCGGATATGAGAAGCTACAACATTTTGCACGATCGGCAGGTGATCAGCCTGGGGATGATGCCCTACGTAGAACGAGGCTTTGCCGGGGAAACGGTGTTGCTGCCGCCGGTGGCCTACCACACCCCGGAATCGCTAAAAACCGGCCGGCGGCGCTGGTTTCAGGCCCGGATTTACCCGATTATGGGCGAAGCCGACAAAATTCGCCACGTGATTATCATGTATGAGGACATCACCGACCGCCAGTGGGCCACGGAGGATTTGCAGCGCCTGTCCATTGAATTGATGAATGCCCAGGAAACCGAACGCAGGCACGTTTCTCAGGAATTGCACGATGAATTGGGTCAGGCATTGACCGCCATGCGGATTAATCTGGATATGCTGGCCCAGGAATTGCCGGCCGATTTCAGCCCGGCGGGCCGGAAGCGACTCACCGAAGTGAGCCTGTTGGTGGACGAAACGCTGGAACACGCCCGCGAGCTTTCTCACACCCTGCGCCCCACTATGTTGGATGAGATGGGGCTGGTCCCCACCCTGCGCTGGTACGTTAATCGCTACGCCGAACGGCTGGCGATTAACATTGACTTTGAGGTCAAAGACCTGGAAGAGCGTCCGGCGGCTGAAATTGAAACCACTCTTTACCGTGCAGTGCAGGAAGCGTTGACCAACATTGCCCGGCACGCTGAGGCCAGCCGGGTGCGGCTGCACCTGATCCGGCGCGAGGCCAGGCTCTCGGTGCTGATAGAGGATGACGGGCAGGGCTTTGACGGGGAAAAAAGTATGACCGCCGGTATTGACCGGGCGGGAATGGGGTTGTTTGGAATGCGGGAACGGGTGGCGCGGTGCGGTGGTACCTTTAACCTGCACTCGCAACCGGGCCAGGGCACCCGCCTGATGATAGAATTGCCGTTTGCGCCGTATGTCAATGGAGAAAAATGAGCAAAATTACCGTGTTATTGGCCGAGGATCACACGATTGTCCGCCAGGGGCTGCGATCTTTGCTGGATAATGAACCGGAAATTGAAGTGGTGGGAGAGGCCGGCGATGGGCAGGAAGCCATTCAGAAAACCGAGCAGTTGCGGCCCGCAGTGGTGGTTATGGACATCACTATGCCCATCCTCAACGGGTTGGAAGCCACCCGGCAAATTAAAAAACTTTTCCCCGCCGTGAAGGTAGTGATCTTAACCGTCCATTCCACCGAAGAGCACATCTACCAAATTCTGCGGGCCGGGGCCTCGGGTTATGTGGTTAAGCAGGGGGCCGTCCCGGAGCTGATTGAGGCCATTCGGGCTGCCGCCCAGGGTAATACTTTTCTCAGCCCCACCATCTCCCGCCAGGCCATCGATGAATATGGCCGCCAGGCCGAGGTTACCGTGGACCGATACGACCGGCTGACCGACCGGGAACGGGAGGTGCTGCAACTGATTGCCGAAGGCCGCACCAGCCGCGAGATGGCCAGCCGTATGCACGTCACCGTCAAAACCGTTGAGGCGCACCGGGCGCACCTGATGGATAAACTCGGCCTGCATACCATTGCCGATTTGACCCGGTATGCTCTGCGCAAAGGCATGATCGGCCCGGACTAAGCTGAGTCCGTCGGGTCGCAAAGATTAGGGTTTTCCCTAATAGCTATTATCGTTCATTTCCTTTATATTAGAATTAGCTTCTGGCAAAATTCCCTGATTTTTGGCGCTTGTAACACAACACCTGAGCCTACCCTTTTCTGATTCTCTGTTTTGAACCAACCAAAAGCACCTGTAACGACGCAGGCCAATTATCTCAATTTGCCGTAACCGCAATCGAGCAACTTATTCTTAATTGATTCCCCGCAACCGCCCGGCGGGTTTCTTTTGGGATTCCTGTCCGCGGTTTACCATCGAACATCAAAATTTAGAGGCCAAAACTACATTTTTGGCTTCCGACAAGCCTATTTTCAAAGGAGAAAATAATATGGCTTTAAGAGCAGCTTTTATTTTTGTAGCTCCCGAAGTTGACCCCCAGCAGCATCGAGCCACAGTGTTGACCCCGGCGGTGGAACTGACTGCGGTCGCCGTCAACAATTATATGGAGGCGGTAGAGGTGTGCCTGACAATGGCCGATGAAGGGTTTGTGGCTTTTGAGTTATGCGGCGGCTTTGGGCACATTGGCGCGGCCAAAGTTGCCGAAGCGCTGGCGGGCAAGGCGGCGGTAGGCGTGGTTCGGTTTGATAATCATCCCGGCCTGGAATTCAAAAGCGGCGACGAGCTTTTTAAGTAAAAGAGGTTGTGTCTCTCGCCGAGACGCAAAGCCGCTAAGATTTGTCGATTAAAGTCAGGCTATTTCCTGGCGGCTTTGCGCGACATGTATCTTTTTCTGGTAGTGTCAAAGGAGACCCCGGGTGAAGTTGGATCAACCATTTGTCCGCGAAATCAACAGCTGGGTGGCTACTCAGCTTGAGGCCTGCACGCGCTGCGGCATTTGCGCCGAGGCCTGCCCCTTTTACCTGTCGCTGGGCAATCCGGAATTTACCCCGATCTGGAAACTGGAATTACTGCGCCGGGCCTACGAACAAAACTTCACTTTCAGCGGTAAATTCAAAAAAGCCATCGGCCTGGAGAAACCCATTACCGAGGCCGATCTGCATCACTGGCGAGATTTGAACTACGGGGCTTGCTCCACCTGCAATCGCTGTTCTATGGCCTGCCCGATGGGCATTTCTGTGGGCTTGCTGATGCACCAAATGCGTAACGCGCTGGCCGGAGCCGGGGCGCTGCCGGATGAACTGGTGCAGATACAGCAAACCATCGCCCAAAACGACAACATTTTTGGCTACCCCAACTACGAGCGCATCGGCTGGGTGGAGTACATGGCCGATGCGCCGGACGACCTGTACGTGCGGGAACAGGCCGAGGTGGTCTATTTCATCGGCTGCGTCACCTCTTTTTCACCCACTGCCCAGCCCACCGCCGAGGCGCTGGCCCGAATTTTTACCGCCGCCGGGGTGAATTTTACCCTGCTCGGCGAGAACGAAGCCTGTTGCGGCTTTCCGCTGAAAACCGCCGGACTAACCGAGGCCGCCGAAGAACTGATTCAGAAAAATGTTGAAGCCGTAGCCGCCACCGGGGCGCACACCATTGTTTTTTCCTGCCCGGCCTGCCGCCTCACCTGGCTGCGAGAGTACGCGCCGCGCCTGCCCCACATCCGCCCCCTGCACACCACCGAATTTTTGGCCGAGTTACTTCGCGCCGGCAAGCTCACCCTCAAGCCGCTGGAAACCAGCGTGGTTTACCATGACCCCTGCGACCTGGCCCGCACCGGCGGGGTCTACGAAGCCCCGCGCGAAGTTTTGCAGGCCATCCCCAATGTGACCATGCTGGAACTGGCCGAGCGCCGGGCCAGCGGGCTGTGTTGCGGTGGCGGCGGCAATGTGGAACCGGTGGCCCCGGAGCATGTTAGCCGGGTGGGCACCGACGCGGTGAAAAAGTTTGCGGCCACCGGGGCGCAGATTATGGCCACCGCCTGCCCGCAGTGTGTGCGCGTTTTTTCCAAAGCCGGCAAAGCCGCCAACTGCGACATCACCGTGCTGGATGTGGCCGAAGTGGTGGCCCGGTCGATGAGGCTGGAATAACAAATTTAGTGGATTTCCATCTAATTGACGAGTTACGCGGTTGGACGTCATTTTAAGGAGCGCAGCGGCGAAAAATCTCTGAACCCTATGTTAACGGGCAAATTTTGCCGAGATTCTTCACTCCCATTGGTCGTTCAGCTTGACAACTGCTAACTCACATAATTTATAAGGAGAGTGTCTATGCCAGATTTTAACATGCCGGAAGATTTATATTACCACCCGGAAACCCATTTGTGGGTAAAAGTTGAGGGCGACCTGGTGCGGGTGGGGCTGGATGACATGGCGCAATATTCGGCGCGGGCAATTGCCAATATCCGGCTGAAGCCGCCGGGACGGCTCATTCCCAAAGACCGCCCCTTTGGCACGATGGAAGCCGGTAAATATGTGGGGCCGTTAAATCTGCCGGTAGCGGCCAAAGTCATCGAGATTAATGAGGAGGTGATTGATAATCCAAAAATAGCCAACAGCGATCCCTATAAAACCGGCTGGCTGGTGCTGGCTGAGCCGGAAAACCTGACCCGCGATTTGCCTACGCTGGTACATGGCGAGGCGGTGCGGGACTGGGTTGCCAAATATGTGGCCGATTGGACCGCTCGCGGTATCATCAAACCGTGAGTCGTTGCCCATCTATTATATTTTACGAGGAGGTAAAATTATGGCTGAAATAAGCAAGGAAAAACTACTTCAGATTTACGAGCGTATGCAGTTGATCCGCCAATTTGAAAACAAAGCCGCATCCCTGTTTGCCGAAGGTAAACTGGCCGGCTTTGTGCATCTGTACGCGGGTGAGGAAGCCATTGGAGTGGGGGTTTGCTCCCATCTGACCGATGCCGATTTCATTACCTCAACCCACCGCGGGCACGGCCACTGCATTGCAAAAGGTGTTGAAGTTAACCCCATGATGGCCGAGTTGTTTGGCAAAGTGACTGGCTCTTGCAAGGGCAAAGGCGGCTCCATGCACATTGCCGATGTAGACAAGGGCATGCTCGGCGCTAACGGCATTGTCGGCGCGGGCGGGCCGCTGGCCTGCGGCGCCGGCCTGATGGCCAAAGTAAAGGGCACGGATCAGGTGACGGTCTGCTTTTTTGGCGATGGCGCGTCTGAGCAGGGCACCATGCACGAGGCTATGAACATGGCCAAAATCTGGAAACTGCCGGTGGTCTTTGTCTGCGAGAACAACGGCTTTGCCGAAAGCACCCCGGCCAGCTACCACTGCGCGGCCAAGGATATTTCCGACCGGGCCACCGCCTACAACATGCCGGGCTTCACCATCGATGGCACCGACTTTTTTGCCATCTATGAGGCCGCCGGAGAAGCTGTGGCCCGCGCTCGCCGCGGCGAAGGCCCATCGTTAATTGAGGCCAAAGGCTTCCGCTACTACGGCCACTTTGAGGGCGATGCCAAACGCTACTACACCGACGCCATGCTGGAAGACTTTAAAAAGCGAGACCCCATTCTGCGCTTCCGACAGCGTGTGCTGGATCGCAACCTGATTTCCGCCGCCGAGTTGGACGCCATTGACGCCAAAGTTAAGCAAGTCATCGATGACGCCGTGAAATTTGGCGAGGAATCGCCGCTCCCCGCTCCCGAAGACTGTCTGACCGATGTTTATGTAGCTTACGCTTAAAGGAGACTGATTATGACTGAGCGAATCATTACTTTCCGGGAAGCTGTCAATGAGGCTATCCGCCAGGAAATGCGCCACGATCCCACTGTGGTTTTGTTGGGTGAAGACGTGGCCGGCGGGGCCACACTGGATCACATCGAAGGGCAGGACGACGAGGCCTGGGGCGGCGTGTTGGGCGTTACTAAAGGGCTGGTGCAGGAATTTGGCCGCAACCGGGTGTTGGATACCCCCATCAGTGAATCGGCCATTATGGGCACTGCCGTCACCGCCGCCGCTACCGGCTTGCGCCCCGTGGCCGAGTTGATGTTTGTCGATTTCTTTGGCGTCTGCATGGATCAAATTTTTAACCAGGGGGCCAAATTGCGCTACATGTTCGGCGGCAAAGCCCAGGTGCCAATGGTGGTTCGCACCATGATTGGGGCCGGTTTCCGCGCCGCCGGACAGCACTCCGGCTGCCACTACTCGGTCTTTACCCACATGCCCGGCCTGAAAACGGTGGTGCCCTCCTGCCCCGCCGATGCCAAAGGTTTGCTGGCCGGGGCCATCCGCGATAACGACCCGGTGGTTTTCTTTGAACACAAAGTGATGTATGACGATGAAGGCCCCGTGCCGGAAGGCGAGTATGTAATCCCGCTGGGTGTAGCCGACATCAAACGCCACGGCAGCGATGTGACGGTTGTGGCTATTGGCCGTATGGTTAACTTTGCCCTCAAAGCCGCCGATCAACTGGCCGCCGAAGGCATTGAAGCGGAAGTGGTTGACCCGCGCACCCTCTCGCCGCTGGACGAAAAAACCATTCTGGAATCGGTGAAAAAGACGCACCGGCTGATTGTGGTGGACGAGGACAACCCTCGCTGCAGTATGGCCACCGATCTGATCAGCCTGGTGGGCATCAAAGCTTTTGAATACCAGGACGCGGCCCCGCAGGCCATCACTGCGCCGCACACTCCCGCCCCCTTCAGCCCGCCAATGGAGGATTACTACATCCCCAGCGTGGAGACGATTGTGGCCGCGGTCAGAGCCGCCGTCAACGGCAACTAACAATTTGGCGATGCCCCACCATCGGGCATCACTAAAAAATGGTATTGACGTACGGCAAATTGGTTTAGATACGACGCCCCAGCATGGCGGCGTCGTATCTAAACTCAAGTTAATATTGGATTTTGTATTTTGTAATGAGGAGGTTTGGGATGAAAGCAGCAGTATGGTATGGCCGACGCGATGTGAGATTTCAAGATATTCCCGAAGCCCCTGCCCCCGGTCCCGGCGAAGTCAAACTCCAGGTAGGTTGGTGCGGTATTTGCGGCACCGACCTGCACGAGTACGCCGCCGGGCCCATCTTCACCCAGGTTAACACCCCTCATCCTCTCAGCGGACGAATGGCTCCCCTCACGCCGGGTCATGAGTTTGCTGGCACAGTAGTAGAAGTAGGGCCGCATGTCACCGGCTACAAAGTGGGCGATCGGGTTAGTCCGAACCCACTTTTGCGCTGCGGCGAGTGCGTTTATTGTAAACAGGGGCTGCCCCAATTATGTACCGGCATTGGTTTTTTGGGCTGCCACTCCGACGGCGGGTTTGCCGAATATGTCACACTCAATGTGACTCGTGGGACAAACCCAATTCCGGTATTGTACAAGTTGCCGGATAGTGTATCGCTCGAAGCGGGCGCCACGGTTGAACCGCTGGCCGTTGCCGTGCATGCGGTTAATCGGGGCAAATTGTTGGATGGCGAAACGGTGGTCGTTGTTGGAGCCGGGCCAATTGGCATCTGTACTACGATGGCGGCCAAAGCAGCCGGCGCCAGCCAAATTATTGTACTGGAAACATCGGCGGGACGGCGAGCTTTTGCCGAAAAATCCGGGGCAACCGCGGCGATAGACCCCAGGAGTACCGACGCCATAAAAGCCGTACAGGATCTGACCAACGGTTTGGGTGTGGATTGCGCCTTTGAATGCGTTGGTGCAGAACCCACACTCAAGTTAGCCGTCGATAGTCTCCGCAAAGATGGCCGGGCCGTAGTGGTGGGCATCTTTGAACATCCGGCGGCGCTGGACTGGTTCCCGATTGTATTCTTTGAGAAGACTATTATCGGCACCTTTGCCTACGTCAACGAATTCGATACCGTCATCGAAATGCTCGCCGACGGGCGCTTGCAGCCAGATCCAATGATTACCGGCCGGATTGGGGTCAAAGATATTGTTGCCGGCGGCTTTGAAGAATTGCTGAATAACAAAGAACAAAACGTTAAAATTCTCGTATCCCCCTCCTGAAAATCAGCAGCTTAACAAATTTTGGGTTAAGGCAGTATAGTTTTTAGGAGAAATAACTGTGAAACTTGAAGGTAGAGTTGCATTGGTAACCGGCGGTGGACGCGGGCTGGGGCAGGGCATTGTAATGCGCCTGGCCGAAGCCGGAGCTGACATTGCTGTAGTAGACGTCATTGAAGAAAACGCCTTGAAAGTGGCCGAAGCCGTTAAAGCGCTGGGGCGTCGAGCCATTGCCCTTAAAACCGACGTGACCAAGTGGGATCAGGTTCAGGCTATGGTTAAACAAACCATTGACCAGCTTGGCCGGCTTGACATTGCGGTAAACAATGCCGGGGTAATTAGTATCAAATCGGTTGAAGATTTAACGGAAGAAGATTGGGATTTTGTTAATGATGTTAACGCCAAAGGTGTGTTTCTCTGCTGTAAAGCTGAAATTCCGTTTATGAAGGCGCAAAACTGGGGCCGCATTATCAATACCGCCTCCATTGCCGGGAAAGAGGGTTTCCCCGACCTGGCGCACTACAGCGCCTCTAAATTTGCTGTAGTGGGCTTTACCAACGCCCTGGCCAAGGAATTGAAGCGCACCGGCATTACTGTCAACGCCATTTGCCCCGGCATTATTGGCACGGGCATGTGGTATGGCCCCACCGGCCTGGCAGAAAAGTGGAAACTGCCGGGGGAAACTATGGATGAATCCTGGAAACGCCATCAGGATGTTCTGATTCCGCAGGGCGTGGCCCAGACACCGGAAGACATGGGCGATTTGGCGGTTTATTTCGCCACGGCTGACCATGTAACGGGCCAGGCCGTTAATGTAGATGGAGGCTTTACGTTCCACTAATCCATAACCGTCACCCGTAATAAAAATCTCTAAAAAAACCCGGTCAGGTCGGATTGGCCTGACCGGGTTAAATCGCGGAGAAAATATGAATCTCAAAAAGTTTATTGTGGAAATGGGGATGGGGATTGACCAGCATGGGCAAGACCCTACCCGGGCGGCTCAAAAAGCCGTCAAAAATGCAATGACCAGCAATTGTCTGATAGGGCTGCTGGAAGTGGCCCGCCTGGCAGACCTCAACGATATGGTAGTGGATGTGCTCATTGCCTGCCCCTACCCGGAACGGGTGAACCCGGCCGAGGTGCTTGAGGCTGTGCCTTTTGGCCGCAAGCACCTCAAAGTGGTGGCCGGCGGGATGATTACCCGCTGCCTCCATCGAGCCGAGTTGGGCGATACCTCTGACGAAACTTACGTGGCCAACGCCGCCATCACCGTTTCGGTGGATATGGACCGGGTACTGGCCGCGTGGCAAAAAGATCTTTCATAAACAAAACAAAGGAACGGCTAATCAACATGAGTCTGGTCGGTATTGTGGCTAACCCCGCCTCAGGCAAGGACATTCGCCGCCTGGTGGCGCACGGTTCTGTGTTTGACAACAACGAAAAGGGCAACATACTGCAACGTATTCTACTGGCGCTGGATGCGCTGGGCGTAGCCCAGGTCAGTTTTATGCCCGATTACTACGGCCTGGGCGAGCAGGCTCTGGATGGGCTGCACCTGTCATCATTGCAGGCATCGATTCTGGATATGACCGTGGCCGCCACCGAAGATGACTCCACCGAAGCGGGCCGGCGCTTTAAAGCGATGGAGGCCGGGGCCATCATTGTACTGGGCGGCGATGGCACCAATCGGGTGGTGGCCAAAGGTTGCGGCGATGTCCCCCTGATTTCCATTTCTACCGGCACCAACAACGTTTTTTCAACCATGATTGAAGGCACCGTGGCCGGCATAGCCGCCGGGCTGCTGGCGCTTGGGCAAGTTGAGCTGGAAAAAGTCACTTATCTGGCCAAGCGGATGGATATTTTTATCAACCAGCAATGGGTGGATATGGCTCTGGTGGATGTAGTGGCCTGTTCTGACCTGTGGATTGGCTCGCGGGCCATTTGGGAACCCAGCCACATTCAGGAAATTGTACTGGCCCAGGCTGTGCCGGGAGGGATTGGCATGTCATCGATTGGGGCCGGCCTGCAACCGGTGACGCCGCAGGAGCCGCATGGTTTGTATGTGGCCGTTGGCCAGGGGCAGGGGCGGGTTCTGGCCCCGGTCGCCCCCGGTCTGGTCGCCGAGGTGGACATCCGTGAGCATCGGCGGCTGGCCATTGGGGAGGAGATCACCCTGAACCCGCAGGTCTGCACTATTGCTTTGGATGGTGAACGCTCCATCGAAGTTTATCCGGGCCAAAACGTTACCGTGCGCTTAACCAACCACGGCCCCCGCGTGGTCAATGTGGCCCACTGTTTGGCCGAAGCCACCCGGCAGGGAGTGTTCAACCGGTAGCGTCAACAAATCGGAGTCAAAAAGCGTAGCTTATCGACTCTCAAAAAACATCGACTCATTTTGATAAAATCGGAGGAAATTCAACCGTGGCAACCAAAATTGTAATGCCCAAACTGGGAATGGCCATGAAAGAAGGCCGGGTTGTGAAGTGGCTGAAACAGCCCGGCGATAACGTCGCCGTGGAAGACGCCCTGGTGGTGGTGGAAAGCAAGAAAATCACCTACGAGGTACAAGCCTCGGTGGCCGGAATTTTGCATCCCATCACCGAAGTCAAACAGATGCGGCCCGTGGGGGCCATTATCGGCTGGGTGTTGCAGCCGGACGAACCGGCGCCGTCGGCGGCGGAGTCTGAAGCGATTGAGGACGTAGCGGTGGTGGAAGTGGCAGGCGCTCCGGCCAAGGCGGCAGCAGCCCCACCGACTCCGGCCGCGCCACCCACAACCGAAGGCGGCTTTGTGCTGGCCTCGCCGGCGGCGCGCAAGCTGGCCAAAGATAAAGGTGTCAATCTGGCCGAAGTGACCGGCACCGGCCCCAAAGGCCGGGTAACCGAAACTGACATTGAAAAATACGTGGCCGATCAGGCGGCCAAAAAAGCGGCGGAACCCCCGGCCACGTCCAGCGCCAAATGGCTGGCCCGCGAGCGTGGAGTCGATCTGGCTCAGGTGCGGGGCAGCGGCCCCGGTGGGCGTATCACCGAAGCGGATGTTGAGGCTTTTCTGGCTCCCCAACCGGCGGCGGCAGCGCCGGCGGGCGCGGTCCCCTTCAGCGGGATGCGTCAAACCATTGCCGAGCATATGCTGGAGAGTTTGCGGCAGGCCGCTCAGGTTACCGTAACCACCGAGGTGGACGTGACCGAACTGGTCAAGCTGCGCACCCAGCTCAAAACCGAATTTACCCTGACCTACACCGATTTAATCATCAAGGCCGTGGCCAAAGCCCTCAAACAGCACCCGCGCCTCAACGCCACGCTCAACGGCGACGAGATTCAGTTGCTCTCGGAAATTCATATTGGCATGGCGGTAGCGTTAGACGAAGGGCTGCTGGTGGCCGTAGTGCGTAACGCCGACAAGAAAAGCGTGGCCGAAATTGCGCTGGAAACCCAACGGCTGGCTGCCGGAGCCAGAGACGGTTCGCTGGGGATGGACGAGATCACCGGCAGCACCTTCACCGTGACCAATCTGGGCGCGTACGGCACCGATTTCTTCACTCCCATCATCAACCTGCCGGAAGTGGCCATTTTGGGCGTGGGCCGGATCAATGAAAAACCGGCCATTTATCAGGGCGAAATTACCAAACGCTCGCTAATGGCTTTGAGCCTGACCATCGACCACTGCCTGGTAGACGGCGCGCCGGGCGCAGATTTTCTGCGCACGCTGAGCAACATTCTGAGCAATCCCTATCGGATTTTGTTGGGTTAAGGAGGGTAATTATGCCGGATATTATTGTTATTGGCGGCGGCACCGGCGGCGTAGCGGCGGCTATTCGCGCTACCCAACTGGGGGCGAGTGTGACCATGATTGAGCAGGCAGAACTGGGCGGCAACTGCGTTAACCGCAACTGCATCCCGTTGACCAGTATGCTGGCCAGTGTGGAGCTGTTCCGGCGCATTGGCCGGGCCGGGGAGATGGGAATTGAGGTGGGCCAGGCCAGCCTCAACCCGGCCAAAGTGGTGGAACGAGCGCGGCAGGTAAGCGATGACTTGCGCGAAGGCTTGAGCGCCCTGCTGCCGGTTTGCGGCGTGGAAGTTGTCGCCGGGACGGCCCGGCTGGCCGGCCCCAAAACGGTGGCGGTTAATGGACAAACGTTGCAAGCGGAACGAGCCATCGTTATTGCCACCGGGGCGCGCTGGGCCGCGCCGCCGGAGGGCATTGACCCCGACGCCGTGACCACGCCGCATCAGGCTATGAACCTGGAACCGCTGCCCGGCCACGCCCTGATTTTGGGCGGCGGGCCGGTGGAGCTTGAATTTGCCACCCTGTACGCGGCGTTGGGCTGTAAAGCAACCCTGGTTATCGACGGGGCTTACCCCCTGCCGGCGGAGGATTACGATATTGGCCAGCGGTTGCAGGGGGCGCTGCGAGAGCAGGGCATCCAGATGTTCACTAACGCCGTCATTAAATCGGCGGTAAAAACCGGCAGCGGCGTGCAGGCGGTAATTGCCTCCCGCAAAGGCGAAACGGAACTGACCGTTGACCAACTGCTGTGGGCCGGACGCCGCCCCAACACCGTTGGGCTGGGGCTGGCCGAGGTGGGGGTTAAGCTCGATGCGGAGCGCGGCGGGGCGGTGGTGGTTGACCCGCACCAGCAAAGCAGCGTGCCCGGCATCTACGCCGTGGGCGACGTGGTCGGCGCGCCGTTTTATTCTTCCGTGGCCACGGTGGAGGGGTTAATCGCCGCCGAAAATGCGCTGGGGCGGCCCCGGCAACTCGACCGGCGGCTGCTGCCGCGCTTCGCTTTCACCATTCCGGAGGTGGGCTGCGTGGGGCTGACGGAAGATCAGGCCGAGGAGGCCGGCTACGAGCTGGAAGTGATTAACATCGCTTTAGACAGCAACTCTCGCGCCGGCGGGCTGAATGAAACCGAGGGCGGCATCAAACTGGTGGCCAACAAAAAACAGGGCAAAATTTTAGGCGCGCACATAATTGGCCACCGGGCCACCGAGCTGGTGGCGGAGGCGGCGCTGGCCATTCAACTGGAAGCGCTGGCCGAGGATTGGGCCTGGGCGGTGCGGGTGCACCCCACCCTCAGCGAAAGTATGGTCGAGGCGGGCCGGGCCGTGCTGGGCCAGGCGTTGTACATCCCGCCGATGTAGCAACTACAGGACTACGGTGAGGTATGAATTGGTCGGCTATCCTTGAATTTGCGCGCGGACCATTGTTTCAGGTAGCGCTGCTGGTATTTATCGCCGGAATGCTGTACCGGCTAGTCCGGTTGGTGCTGTTGGGCCATGTGGCCGGTCACAACCCGGCCCGGCCCAATCGGTTGAAGGCTGTTGGGCAGTCTTACCTGAAAAGCTGGGTGATTTGGCCGTTTATCCCGTTGGTAAAAAATACATTTAACGCCAACCCCGTCACTTTTCTGGCCGGCGGCCTGTTTCATCTGGGGCTGCTGGTGGTTATTTTTCTGGGCACGCCCCACATGCTGGTCTGGAAAAGCCTGATTGGGTTGGGCTGGCCAACGCTGCCCACGCCAATTGTCGATTGGCTGGCGGCGGGAACCATCGCGGCGATGGCGGCCCTGGCCACCAACCGACTGCTTCACCCCATCCTCAAAATGCTCACCGGCCCGGCCGACTGGCTCAATCTGGCGGCAGTCTTTTTGCCAATGTTGACAGGCTATATGATGACCCATCATCTCTGGTTTCGGTACGAGGTGTTGTTCAGCCTGCACATGCTGACGGTTGATGCGTTGCTCATCTGGATTCCGTTAAGCCGTATTTCTCATTTTATGTTTTACTTCTTCTCCCGCACCCTTCACGGCCGGGAGTTTAGCCAGATGGCGTAATTGATGGGGAGCCACGGTATGACCAAACAAGTGGTGATCGACCCCATTACCCGCAGCAAAGGGATTAAACTTGCACCCGATGACCACTATCAATTTAGATGAGGATTTAATTAACCGGGTGCGCGGCGGCGAAAAGTGGGCTTATCGCACCTGGGAGCCGGACTGGATTGCCGTTGTGCTGGGCCGCAGCAATCAGGCCGCGCTGGAAGTGCACGAGGCGCGCTGCCTGGAAGATGGCGTGCCTGTTATCCGGCGGCGCGGCGGCGGCGGCACAGTGGTGCTGTCGCCGGGGATGGTGGTGATTTCGGTGGTGATTCAGGTGGACCACCAGCTTCATTTTCAGGAGCACTTTTGGCGTATCAACACCTTCATCATCGAGGCGCTCCAAACTCTGGGCATCGCCGGGTTATCCCAGCAGGGCCACTCTGATATTTGCCTGGGCAGCCACAAAATTCTGGGGTCGTCGATGTATGGTAGCCGGAACCTGCTGTTTTACACCGCTTCGTTGATGATCGCTAACGATCTTAGCCTGATTGACCGTTACCTGCGGCATCCATCCAAAGAACCGGATTACCGGCAGGGACGCTCTCACCAGGAATTCCTCATAACTATCGGTCGAGATTACCCCCACCTAACCGTAACGAAGGTTAAAGCCGGCCTGGATGCGCACCTCCCGGCCCGGTTGGTCGATCATTCTTCCCCGTGATTGCGTGATTGAGTGAAATACGCAGCTAAACCCCGTCGGCTGGCTAAAGTAGCCGGCACAGCCATGTTAAGCGATTACCTGTAACAGCCAGTTGACCAACAATGCGAAAAGGTAAAGACCTATGCCAAACGCAATATGATTCATCAAACTGCGAACTCTTGCCTGCGTAGGATTGGCCAGCTTTGAGGCAGCAAATCCAAGCCCAAATGAAGGTTGCATAATGGAAAATGGCGCCAAAACCGTAACAACCCCAAAAACGATGGCGGGGGTCGGTGTTGGATACTGAAGCCAGTTGTTACCTGCTACGGCCACAAAAACAATGGCAAGCGTGATGCCAATCATGTAGTGAGCGATCCACCCTACCGTGCATTCTGCGCTCTTCCGTGGAGTGGATCCAATATTTGAATGCGTAAAGACTCCTTCTGGCATATAGCTAAGCCAGCGCCCGACCAGACAGATGTTGGAAGGCGTAATTTTAAAAGCATATTTGAGAAACAGCGCCCAAAGATCAAACGTAAGCGTTGCGCCAAGCCCAATGAGGATGACGCTAATAAAGGAAAGAACCAGATTATTCATGAGTCACCTGTTTATTTGTTTATTTGTAATTAATGATTAGCCGGGCCGTCTAAATCCTTGCATTTCAGGGCTTGATCTCTGCCCTATCTTGCGAGCCGGGTTCAACGGAATTTACCGCAAGCAATGGCATTCCCAGGTCGCGCACCTTTTTGAGTAATCCGTGGAGCGCCGCCTGATCAACGACCGGGCCGGTCAGGAGCGTATGGCCATCTTCTGCCAGGCTGATGGTCAGCCCTTCAAACCAGTCTATCCATTTGCAATCCAGATGGCCCTGGAGCCTGATTTGATAGACCCTTGGCCGGTCTGCATCACGTTTCGGGCTGTGTTCATTTGATATCATTCTGTCCCACCAGGGTGATGACAACATTCCCTTTTTGTGCCCCGCCTCGACATACCGGTGCGCCTCGGCCATTTACCGGGAAACAACGGCTGATGCTCTGCGGGCTGGCCGCTGGCGGATAATCCATTCGGCTACAGCCAGATTGATCATCCAGCCTGCGCCCATCAGCAGCGCCCGGCTTAGTTCATCTGGCGGGCCGGCGATCAATTCCCCGACCATCAGGGTCAGCGCCTGCGTGCCTGCACCAAGCCCAAGCGCGTAGCCGCGCATCATCCACGCCTGGTGCCCAACCACGTTACCTTGCCGGATTGTGGTAAAACCGAGGACCATCGACCCGACCATGGCTGACCCAAACAGAAGCCGCAGGGCGTAAAGCAGCGCGCCGTCGCCGCTGGGCCAGGTATAGAACAGGGTCATCCACAACCCCGACAGCCCAACCAGCAGCCCGCATGCAACCAGGAGGCGTCCCGCCGCGCGGTGCCAGCCGGGCCTGCGCCGCCGGAAACTGGTTACAAACTGAAACGCGCCCAGGGTGGCATACACACTGGCACTCACAATGTGCAGCACCACCGGCAGGGGCGAGGCAAAGAAGCGGGCGTTGGCCGGCGTGATTTCCGCGCCGCCGGCCAGTTGGGCCAGGCGAAAGGCGCCGGCGGCCAGGGGAATGACGCTCAGCAGAAGCAGGCCGGCCAGCACGAGCCACGTTGCCGAAACTGCTTTTGCCGGCGCTTTGCTTTTCCGAGAAACAGGTTGCCCTGCCTCATTGAGCGGAGGCATATTGGGGGATCGACCTTCATTGTAAATATTCGTGTTCATGTTCGGCTCCTTGGCGCAATTTCCAGCAAACTTACTCGGCTCCACCCTGGCGAAGTTAGAGGCTTTCTCTGTCAACTATGGATTCCAACGCCATCTCTCGCCGTTCAGAAAAGAGCGTGTATCCAAGCCATACCAGAGCCACGCCCGTCGGTATCATAATCGTAGGCTGATACTCAGGTGGAACCAGTGCGCCTACGGGGACCAACACGGACCCGATGACAAGCAATCCGCCCGCCCAGCGCGGCAGAATACCGGCGCGGAACGTCGCGATGCCAAACAGCAGAGGGCCGAAGATAAACATGGGGCCTGATATATTCCACAGCATTGGGAGAACTCCAAGATCAACCTCGCTGGGGATGCCGCTAAACATCCCGAGGACGCCAGCCACAAACGCCGGTGACTCGGTTGCCAACAGCGGCAAGATAAATGTTTCCACAAAGGAAAAGCCCATCACAATCGCCAGCCACAGGCTAAACAGGACAAAACCAGCCAGACCAAGAAAACCGGACTTTTCCGCTTGCCTGGCATATAGCCCCGCCATGCCGAACATTCCAAAAAAGGACATGGCAATGGCAAAAATATGGACGTTTACCCAAGTAGCGGTGGTGACTGATGAAGGAACATTAAGTGGATGGAACACCCCAACGACGATGAAGCATAACCCTGCCACCAGGGCCGATAAACCTGCCAAACGCATGAGAGTAGATGTGGTCATCTTCATTTTACGCGCCTTGCTTACAGTCTGACGATTGGTGTTGGCAATGCTGCCTTCTTCATTGATAGCGGCTGTTCTAATGCTGGTCATTTGTTTGTCTCCTTTTTGAACCGTAGCGATAAGTGTCAAGGTTTACCGCCCGGCAGTTCTGCCGGATTGGTTTAACTGGAAACAATATACAACCAAACATGGGGAGTTGTCCTCCCCAGATGTGGGGATTTATGAGGGAATATGAGAGGATGCGCGGCTAAATCAAACCCAGTTCGATTGCCCGATTGACCGCGGCCCGGCGATTATTGACGTTGAGTTTACTGTAGATGCTCTTGGTATGGGTGCGGACCGTGCTCAAAGCAACCACAAGCTCGCGGGCAATCTCAGGCCCGGACAACTCGGTTTTGAACAGGCGGAGAAGTTCAAGCTCACGCTGGCTGAGCGGCTCGATC
The DNA here is from genome assembly GCA_022071955.1 of Anaerolineae bacterium. Classification (GTDB taxonomy): domain Bacteria; phylum Chloroflexota; class Anaerolineae; order 4572-78; family J111; genus J095. Next base: position 78,426 of record JAJVIM010000005.1, on the reverse strand, counting down.
AGGGGCGGGGAAATGGGGGCGGTGGGGAGAGGGGATTCGGCTACATCCGTCTGCTGCTCTGCTTCAAATACGGCCAGCAGCTTGCCGGTATAGGTTGGCATGATCCCGCGAGCGGTAGCTTCGCGAAGCAGTTGGGCCATGCTTGCGCCTTCGTTTACAAAGATGCGGACGTAACCCTCAGGTTCAGCGAGTTTTAGAGCACGTTCCAGCGGCGCAAGTGCAGCAGGGATGTCGCCTTGCCTTTGGTAAGCGAGCGCCTGCAACACCAGGATTTCGATCGCGCTGCCCATCCTGCCCCCTTCTTCCGCCGCCTGCCGGAGGCGCGCCAGTAACCCAAGCACCTCACGGATCGAGTTATCTTTACGGGCATTCTTGTACCGGGCCAGGAGCACCCTGGCCAGGGTAATATGCTCAAACTCGTGCAGGTAGCTGAAGTTGTCCTGGGCGGACAAGCCCCGCTCCCGCGCCCAGTCCAGGGCTTCACCCAACCGGCCCTGGGCAACCCGCAGTCGTGTTTTCCGCGCCGCGATGGGACATACATTGGGGAAAAAGTCACTCATATACAGGCGCTCCGCCTCATCGAGCAGGTCAAGTGCGCCGTCCGGGTCTCCCTGGGCCTGCCGTATTCGAGCCATTGCCACGCACCAACGATACCGATTTTGTGGTAACCCGGCAAACTCACCGAGTTCCTTGCTTCTCAGCAGGTGTTGCATGGCAGCGTTCAGATCGTTACGCTCACGATGGAGTTCACTCATCCCCACAAGCATGTCTGCCGTTCCCCGTAAGGGCCCGCCATGTTCCGTCGCCAGCTTTAGTCCCCGCTCGTAGATGCTTACAGCCTCACATAGACGGCCTTGGGCCAGCCGTATATCCGCCAGAGCGATGGCGCAACCGAGCGCGTCAGAGAGGTGCCCGGCCTGTTGCACCCGGGCCATGCCTTCGGCATAGGTCTGGTAGGCAGTCTCCAGGTCTCCGGTCGTCCAATATGCCAGCCCCAGGAGAGATGTTGCCGCGCCGCGTCCAAGATGGTCTTCCTCAGGAACAAGGTCGAGCGCCCGCCGGGCATAGGTTACAGTGCCGGCCACATCGCCCCGAATCAGGGCAATACCGGCGTGGTAAATAGCAATCCAGCCAGGGAGACCACGAAATTCCGCTTCATCTATAACGACCAATTCACCTGGCCGGGCTTCCGGTCGCTCGGCTACATCAGCCGGCTGGTCAAACCAGCGTTCGGCCGCTTGCAGCCGGGCCTCAACGCCCTCAAGCTGGCCGCTTTGGAGCATTGTTCCGGCATAATGCACGTTGAGTACGGGCCTGTAGTAGAACAGGCCGTTGGGGAGCGCCTGAAACCAGCCAAGCATTGTGGCCTCTTGTCTGTTCCGACGCATGTCCGGCACGGCCCGTTCGATAAGGCTGGCCGCCCGCTCAAAATCCTCAGCAGCAAGTGCGTGTCGGATGGCATCAGCTGCCGAGCCGTTTTGCTCGTACCACGCACTCGCGTGCCGGTGTAGCGTTGAAACCTGGTCGGGCTGTTCGGCCATTAAATGCACCTTAAGCACTTCGGCAAAAAGGTGGTGATAGCGGTACCAATGGCGTTTGTCGTCCAGTGGAATGATAAAGAAGTTGCCACGCTCCAGGGCTTCCAACCGCGCCCGACTTTGCGGTTGACCGGTAACGGCCTCGCACAGCGGGCCATTCAACCGGTCGAGGATGGCGGTTTGGAGCAAGAAGTGGCGGGCCGGTTCGGGCTGACGCTGCAAAACCTCTTCGACCAGATAGTCCACGATGTACCGGTTGTCGCCGGTGAAAGCCTTGATGAACCCGTGAACATCCTGATGATTCTGCATAGAAAGCGCGGCTAATTGCAGGCCGGCGATCCAGCCTTCGGTGCGGTCTTCCAGCGCGGCGATGTCTGCCGCCGAGAGGCTGAGGCCCATCACCTGATTGAGAAATTCGGCGGTTTCGGCGGCGGTAAATCGCAGGTCAGCCGCGCGGAGTTCGGTCAGTTGGCCCCGGGCGCGTAGCCGGGCCAGGGGTAGCGCCGGGTCTTCACGCGTGGTAATGAGCAGGTGCATCTGCGGCGGCATGTGTTCGACTAAAAAAGCGAGGGCCGTGTCAACCGATGTGGCGTTGATCACATGATAATCGTCAAGGACGAGGGTGAAACCCGGCCCGGCGACCGTCGGATGCGTGGTAATCTCATTGAGCAGGGCCGTCAGCATCGATTCGGCCGGCGGTGACTGAGATGGCGAAGCGTGGAGCACGTCCAATACCCCTGCTCCAATCGCCGGCGCAATCGCCTGTAGCGCAGCAACCAGATAAGTCAGAAACCGGGTCAAATCGTTATCCCCTTCATCCAGCGATAGCCAGGCGGCCGGTCGCTCGATGCCCTCAACCCATTCACTGACCAGCGTGGTTTTACCAAAGCCGGCGGGAGCAGAGATGAGAGTAATTTTACCGTGCAGCCCCACGTTCAGCCGCCCGGTCAGGCGGGGGCGATGGACCACCTTGGGCCGAAGCGGAGGAATATACAGTTTAGTGGTTAGAATTGGGGTAGTCATAAATTAAACATACAGGGTTAAGCCAGGAAACGGGATTTACACATTGGTGCTCTCTTTGGAATTCAATCGAACTGCACCGATAAAAAAGCTTGAGCTAAGCCGATGCCGGGCCGGCATACCTGCCTCCATTATACGACAGCTTGGTCGGTAAGACTACTTCCAAAAACCGCCACCAAATATGCGCCTCCTCCGACGGATGAGCAAAGTAGCCAGCACAGGTTAATAAAGCCTGGTGTGGCACCGGCCGAATCCTGACTCTACCACTGAGCATCGGCTTCAGGGGTCGATCAATTTAAAATACATCTTCCTTAAAAATAGCCGCAAAAACTCATATACCGATTGACATTGAGTCAAATATCGGGTAAAATTTGATTGATATTGAGCGTTTTATGATTATTTACGACGTTTTTGTTATTTAGTCAGACGAATTCACGCGAAGGGATATTATAGAGCTGTGGATTTCACCTTATCCGGTATTGAACGGCAGCAGCAACTGCTCCAATTTGTCGAACAGAACCAACGAGTCACAGTAACCCAGATTTGTGAACAGTTTGATGTGAGTCCGGCCACTGCCAGACGCGATCTGGAAATTTTAGCCGAGAATGGCAAAATTGAACGGTTTCACGGCGGAGCCAAAGCGATGCGGCAAGCGCCGCCAGAAGCGCCGGTGGTGCAGCGTTCTGCGGAACAGGCCAGCGAGAAAGCCCGCATTGGGCAGGCCGCCGCTCGCCTGGTTGAAGAAGGCGATACGGTTTTTCTGGGCAGCGGCACCACCGTTTTGGAAGTGGCTCGCCACCTTAAAGACCGGCACAATATTACCGTCATCACCAATTCACTGCTGGTGCTCAACGCTTTGGCTCAGATACCGCACATCACACTGGTTGGGTTGGGCGGCGTTTTACGGGCCAGTGAAATGTCGATGATTGGGCACATTACCGAGCAGGCCCTGGCCGAGGTACACGCCCACAAAATTATTATGGGCATCCGCGCGCTCGACGCGGAACAGGGGCTGACCAACGACTATCTGCCCGAAACGATGACCGACCGGGCTATTCTGAGTCGGGGTGGCGAAATTATTGTAGTGGCCGACCACACCAAGTGCCAGCGGGTATCTACCGCCTTTGTCGCCCCTATTACTGCCATCGATAAATTGATCACCGACGCAAATATTCCCGCCGACACCGTTGCGGCCCTCCGGGCCAAAGGGGTTGAGGTGATTATTGCGGCCTAATCCCACCAGCGACTCTGACACCATGTCCATCCTGCTTAGCGAGTACCGGCCCCAGCCGGCGCTGGTTACCAAAACAACGCAAGTCACCCGGCCCCGCTTTCCGGTGATTGACGCGCACAATCACCTGGGCGATGAGTTTGGCGGCGGTTGGGCCAGCCGTTCCGTTGCCAAATTGCTGGACCGGCTGGATCAGGCCGAGGTCCGCGCCTATGTTGACCTGGATGGCGGCTGGGGTGAAGAGATTCTCCAGCAGCGGCTGGACAACTTTAAAGCCGCCGCGCCGGACCGCTTCCGTATTTTTGGCGGGGTCAATTGGGCCGCCTGGCCACAGCACGGCCATCACTTTGGCCATTGGGCCGCCCGGCGATTGCGCCAACAGGCTGCGCGCGGGGCCGATGGCCTCAAAATCTGGAAACCGTTTGGCCTGCACGTGCGCGATCACCTTAACCAGTTGGTTGCCGTTGACGATCCCCGGCTCGATGCGTTGTGGGCTGCCGCCGGCGAATTAAACCTGCCGGTGATGATCCACGTGGCCGACCCGGTGGCTTTTTTTAACCCGCTGGATGCGGCCAACGAGCGCTGGGAAGAGCTGCGCGCTCACCCCGACTGGCACTTTCCCAGCCCGCCCTATCCCGCTTTTCTCGCCATTTTAGAACAACTGGCCAATCTGGTTGCCCGCCACGCCAACACTATTTTTATTGGGGCGCACGTGGGCTGTTACGCCGAAAACCTGGCCTGGGTGGGCCAACTGCTGGATCGCTGCCCCAACTTTTACATCGATATCAGCGCCCGCATTGCCGAGCTGGGCCGCCAGCCGTACACCGCCCGCCGCTTTTGCCTTACCTACGCCAACCGCATTCTCTTTGGCACCGACGCCGGGCCAGATTTGGACACTTACCAAACCTACTTTCGTTTTCTGGAAACCAACGACGAATATTTTGATTACAATCCGGCCGGTATCCCTACTCAGGGGCGCTGGCAAATTTACGGCCTGTTTTTGCCGGATGACGTTTTGCAAAAAATCTATTACCAAAATGCAGCCCGCCTGCTAAAAGTTTCAAACCAGGGAGAAAATTAGCTAATGACAAAAGTAACGGCAACTTACCAGGAAATATCAACCCAAACCCTAGCCTGGCAGCAAGCCCTTGCGGTGGTAACCGATAACGCCGCGGCGTTGACCCACCTGTGGGCCGGCGGCGATTACAGCGCCGTTATTTTTACCGGCTGCGGCTCAACCTACTACCTGTCGCTGGCGGCAGCGGCGTTGTTACAGGAATTAACCGGCCAACCGGCCCGCGCCGTGCCCGCCGGTGAGCTGGTGCTGTATCCGCAGGTCAATTACCCGGCCTCCGGCAAAATTTTACTGGTTGCGGTCAGCCGCTCGGCGGAAACCTCCGAGACCATTCAGGCGGTCAAAACATTTTTGCAGGCTGGCCGCGGCGATGTCATCACCATCAGCAACTACGGCAACCGGCCGCTGGCCGGCATGGGGCGGATTAATCTGGCTATCCCCGCCGGGCAGGAAGAAAGCATGGCCCAAACCCGCTCGTTTGCCTCAATGTACGTGGCGGCCAGCGCGGTGGCCGCCCTGCTGGCCGGCCAAACCGGGCTGCTGGCCCAGATGAGCCGCCTGCCAGAAATTGGCCAGCGGTTGATAGACAGCTACGAATCGCAGGCCGAAGCCATTGGCCGCAACCTGAATCTGGATCGCTTTTACTTTTTAGGCAGCGGCCCGCGCTACGGGCTGGCCTGCGAAACCAACCTGAAAATGAAAGAGATGACGCTGACCCACAGCGAACCGTTCCATTTTCTGGAATTTCGGCACGGCCCCATTTCGATGGCCGGTTCCACGGCGGCGGTCATCGGCCTGCTGTCTGAGGCCAGCCGCGCCTACGAGGCGGCGGTGTTGCAGGATGTGGCCGCGCTCGGCGCACAGGTCATCACCTTGAGCGAAACCGGCGGCGACATCGAATTTAATTCGGGCCTGCCGGAGGCGGTGCGCAATGTGCTCTACCTGCCGGTATTGCAACTGATGGCCTACTATCGCGCCATAGCCAAGGGCCTCAACCCGGATAGTCCCAATAATTTAACGGCGGTGGTTAAACTGGAGTGGTAAAACTTACAAAATTAATCCCCGCGCAGACCCCCTTTGAAAGGAGCAGCGCCTATGTTGGTAAACTGATCCGAGACATTACCCCCGGATGATCGAGACAATGTGTTATTTTAATTTAGCAAGGGAAACTAAAGGAGATTTTTGAAGATGAAAGGCAAGCAACCAAACCTGCTGCAAACGGCAATGGTTCTTTTGAGTGTGATGGTTCTGTTGGCTATGGTGTTCGGGTCAGTCCCCGCGCCAGCCCAGGCGCAGACTGAAGTCACCTGCGACTCTGATGTGGTGGTACAGGCCGATGACTGGCTCTCTAAAATTGCTGAAAAGTTCTACGGCGACCCGCTCGCTTATCCGGCCATTGCCGATGCGACCAACGCCAAAGCCCAAACCGACGCCAGTTATGCCACCATTGCCAATGCCGATTTAATTGAGGTCGGCTGGAAATTATGCATTCCTGCCGCCGCCGAAGCCGAAGCATCCCTGGCCAAACCGGAAACCGTCGCCGCCGCCACCGGCGAAACGATCACCGTTATCTTCCCCAAACACGAAGCCGATTTGAGCGGCGCTTTTGAAGCCCGCATCCGCGAATTTGAAGCCCAGAGCGGCATCAAAGTTGAGCTTATTCAGAGCGATTGGGACTCCATTGCCGACCGGGTGGTGCCGGAATTAGCCACCGGTGGCAGCGCCTACGATGTGGTTGAATTTGATAACGGCTGGGTTGCCCAATGGTGCGGCTCAAACTGGACCACCCCGCTCAACGATTTTATGCCGGCGGGCTACACCGATGGCATGATCCCCGGCCTGGTTAACCTGTTCAGTTGCCCGGACGGCACTGTCCACGGGATTGTCTGGAACAACGACACCCGCTTTTTCTATTACAACGCGGCCAAACTGGCCGAAGCCGGCTTTGATGCTCCGCCCAAAACCCTGGCCGAATTCGTTTCTCAAAGCCAGGCCGCCAAAGAGAAAGGTATAGTTGAATATGGCATGGCTCCGTTCTGGGAGCAAGCCTGGGCGCTGGGCAACGAATTCCACTTCTGGGCCTATGATTTTGGTGGCGAGATCGTCGACAACAACGGCTGTTTCCTGTTCAACAAGGATCCCAAAACCCTGGCCGCACTACAATTTATGATCGACTCGCTGAGCAACGGTGTGTCAAACCCGGCCGGTCTCACCTATGATCAAGCCACGTCACAAGACCTGTTCCTGAAAGGTAGCACCATGTTCATGCCACAGGGCATTGCCGGGTTAATGGCCTACGCCGATGACCCGGCCACGTCCGGAGTGGTGGGGCAGGTGAAAGTGGGGCTGGTGCCCGGCGCCGACGCCGGTCAGAGTACCGCCCTCACCCTGCCCGAAGCCTACGCCATTCCGGCCAATTCACAGCACAAAGAAGCTGCCTGGAAATTTATTGAATACATGACCAGCCGCGAATCCAACAAAAAACTGGCCAAAGAGATTGGCATTCTGCCCATTTGGGTAGACCTGTACACCGAGCCTGAACTGGCGGCGCTCTATCCTTTCTGGGTTGATTTCTCGGCCCAGTTGAGCACCGCGCGCGGCCTGTCTACCATCACCTGGTACGGCGATTTTGTGGATATAGCCACCGCCGAAATTCACAAAGCTTTGACCGGCGGCCAAACCGCCCAGGAAGCGCTCGACGCGATGGCCAACGGGTTGTCTGAGTTTGAGTGTGTCCGCTAGTAATTTTGTCTGACTCGGTGCAGCCGGGGTGGGCTACTCCGGCTGCACCGGCTAACCGATGTTCTGCCGGGCCTCTGAAATAACGCCCGGCGGAACATCATTCCAAATCCCTGGTTGAGGACAAACCGCCCGATGGCTAATCCCAAGCAAACACCTTTTGAAGTCCAACACTTGACCCCGTCGCCGAGCCACCCCACCCCGCGGCGATGGTTCAACTTAAATGACCAGCGCGGCCTGGGACTCCTGCTAACCCTGCCGGCGATGCTGGCCATTTTTGGCATGGTTTTTATTCCGTTTATCAGTTCCCTGATTTTAAGCCTGCAACGGCGCGATGTGGGCCGGCCCCAGTTAGATGGGTTTGTTGGCCTGGAAAATTACCTGAAATTATTGCAGGATGAGCGCTTTCTGAATTCACTGCGGGTGACCCTTACGTTTAGCCTGACGTCGGTGATTTTTGAACTGATTCTGGGGATAACCATCGCCCTGGTGCTGAATGAACAGTTCAAGGGGCGTGGGTTTGTGCGCGGGCTGATCATCCTGCCCTGGGCCTTGCCTTCCATTGTTAACGCCGCCATGTGGCAATGGATTTACAACGCCGATTACGGTGCGCTCAACGCGCTGCTCACCCAACTTGGTTTAACTGACCAGTATCAGGTCTGGCTGGCCAATCCCCATGCCGCGATGGCCCTGATTATTCTGTCTAACGTTTGGAAAGAAACCCCCTTCACGGTGTTGTTGGTGCTGGCCGCATTGCAGGGCATTCCCGCCGATATTTACGATGCCGCCAAGGTAGACGGCGCTTCGGCCTGGCAGCGTTTCATTTTTATCACCCTGCGCCTGCTCACCCCGGTTATTATGGTAGTGGCTTTTTTGCAGCTTTTATGGGGGTTGCAAACCTTTGAGTTGGCTTACATTGTAACCGGCGGCGGGCCGGCCAGCTCCACCGAGTTGTTATCGCTGCGCATTTATGCCCAAACATTTCGGTCGTTGCGCTTTGGGTACGGCGCGGCCATTGCCTATTTAACCGGCATGCTGGTGTTGGTGCCGGCGCTGTTTTATATTCGAGCCGCTTATCGCAGTATTGTTGAGTATTAATTATGCTGACCAAAACCAAACGAACCCATCTCTTGCAGCGAGTCCTGTTATACCTGGCGGTACTGGTAATTATTATCTGGACCACTGCGCCGTACCTGTGGCTGATTATTTCCTCCCTCTCGTACCGCATCGATTTGCTGCAAGTGCCGCTGCACTGGATTCCGCCCCGCATCACCCTGGACAACTATTACGAACTGTTTGTCAGTGGCGGGCAAACCAACGCCAACGCCACTTTATTTCTGCAAGCGTTAAGAAATTCGGGCATCATCACCTTCTCTGCCACCTTTATCTGCCTGGTTTTGGGCGTGCTGGCCGCTTACGCGCTGGCCCGACTCAAATTTCCGGGCAGTGGGGTGTATCTGGCGCTGATGATGACGGTGCAGATGGTCCCGCCTGTGGCCATCGTCATCCCCCTGTATGTCATTCTGCGCAATTTTAATATGCTCGATACCCGCTACGGGTTAGTGTTGGTGTATCTCAGTTTTATTTTGCCGCTGGTGGTCTGGTTGATGCGCAGCTATTTTGCCGCCATTCCGTCAGAATTAGAGGATGCGGCCCGGATTGACGGCTGCAGCCGGTTGGGCGCGTTGATGCGGGTTATTTTACCCCTGTCCGGTCCGGGATTGGTCAGCGTGGCTGTGTTCGCCTTTATTGCCGCCTGGAATGAATATTTGTACGCCTTTATTTTGACCACCGTCGATGCCAAAACCTTGCCCGTATTAATTGGCGAGTTCAGCACCAAATTGGGGCTGGAATACCTGCGCATTGCCGCGGCGGGCGTGTTGGCCAGCCTGCCGCCCGTGATCCTGGCCCTTATCTTCCAACGTTTCATCATCCGCGGCCTGACCGCCGGATCAATAAAATAAAACCTGCACAGGAGTTCACTTGATGACATCTCTCTCGATTGGCAAACTACGTGGCCTGCAACAGTGCGCCACCCCCCGCGGCGCGCTGGCTGTGCTGGCGCTCGATCACCGGCAGGGGTTGCGCAAAGCCATGCACCCGGCCGCCCCCACCACCGTTACCGACGCCGAAATGTCCGCCTTTAAACAACAGGTCACGCTGGCCCTGGCTCCCGCTGCCAGCGCAGTTCTGCTTGACCCCGAAGTAGGTACAGCCCAATGTATTGCCGCCGGCACGCTGCCCGGCCAAACCGGGCTGGTTGTTGCGGTGGAGGCCAGCGGTTACACCGGCGACCCGGCCGCCCGCAGCAGCCAGATTCTGCCGGGCTGGTCGGTGGCCAAAGCCAAGCGGCTGGGGGCCAGTGCTATCAAACTGCTGGTTTATTACCACCCTCAATCGCCCACTGCCCCCGCCATCGAGGCGCTGGTACGCGATGTAGCCGCCGCTTGCGCGGCACAGGATATGGTATTTATGCTGGAGCCGCTGTCCTATTCGCTCAACCCCACCGAAAAGAAACTCCCCTCCGCCGAAAAGCGGTGGGTGGTGGTTGAAACCGCCCGGCGGCTGGTTATTGACGGGGTCGATGTGCTCAAAGCCGAATTCCCGCTGGATGTGGCCGTTGAGCCGGACGAGCGCATTTGGGCCGAAGCCTGCGCCGAGCTATCGGCGGCCTGCCCGGTGCCGTGGATACTGCTCTCGGCTTCGGTCAACTACGACACCTACCTGCGTCAGGTAACCGTAGCCTGCCAAAATGGCGCGTCTGGCGTGGCCGTAGGCCGGGCGGTTTGGAAAGAGGCCACCGACCTGACCGGCTCGGCCCGGGCCGATTTTTTGCGCGCCATCGCCCGGCAGCGGATGACTCGTATTACTTCGCTATGCGAAGGATTAGCCCGCCCCATCACCGATTTTTACGCCGTGCCGGAAATTGAGTCGGATTGGTACGTAACTTATTGATCAACTATGAAAAAACCTTTTGACCTCATCGTTGTGGGTGAGTTGAATGTCGATTTGATTCTGACCGGTGATGTCACCCCCGCTTTTGGCCAGGCCGAAAAACTGGTGGATGACGCTACGCTCACCCTGGGCAGTTCATCGGCTATTTTTGCCTGCGGTGCGGCCCGGTTGGGGTTGCGCGTGGCGTTTATTGGCAAAGTTGGCCACGATGAATTTGGCCGCTTTATGCTGGCCGCGCTGGCCGAGCGTGGCATCGATACCCGCGCCGTTGTGGTTGATTCCACCGTCAAAACCGGCCTGTCTGTGATTCTCTCGCGCGGCAACGACCGGGCCATTCTCACCCACTCCGGCTCCATTGCCGCGCTGCGGTTTGCAGAAATCGACCGGTTATTGCTGGGGCAGGCGCGCCATTTGCATTTGGGCAGTTATTTTTTGCTTGATGCGCTCCGCCCCGATATTCCCCGCCTGTTTGACGCGGCTCACGCCGCCGGGCTGACCGTTTCGCTGGACACCAACTACGACCCCACCGAAAAATGGAACGGCGGGCTGGCCGACACCCTGGCCCGCACCGACATCTTTTTGCCCAACGACACCGAGTTGCAAGCCATCGCCAGATTGGCTGATACGCCGACCGCGCTGGCCCGGCTGGCCGGGCAGGTACCGCTGGTCGCCGTCAAACTTGGCCCAAACGGTGCTATCGCCCGGCGCGGCGCGGAAACCGTAACCGCCGCACCGCTGCCCGTTACCGTAGTAGATACCACCGGCGCCGGTGATTCGTTTGACGCCGGCTTTATTTATGGCGTTTTGTCGGGCTGGGAATTGCCCAAATCTTTGCGGCTGGGCTGCGTGTGCGGGGCGCTGTCTACCCGCGCGGCCGGCGGCACAGTCGCCCAGCCCACCCTGGCCGAAGCGCTGGCGGTGCTGTGATTCTGTGCATTACCCCCAACGCGGCCCTCGACCGGACGCTGCTGGTGCCGCGTCTGGAACCGGGGCTGGTGGCTCGGCCAACGCAGGTGATTAATGCGGCCGGCGGCAAAGGGTTTAACGTGGCCCGTGCCGTGCAAACTCTGGGCAGGCAGGCGCTTTGCGCCGGTTTTTTGGGCGGGCATACCGGCCGTCTGGTGGCGGAGCTGGCCCGGCAGGAAGGGTTGCAGGGTCGATGGAGCTGGCGTGAGGCCGAAACCCGCATCTGCACCATTGTGGTGGTTGAAAACACTCAGCAAGTGCTGGAGATTTACGAACCCGGCCCGCCGCTGGCCGGCGGCGATTGGCCGCGTCTGGTTGAAGAAGTGCGGGAGGCCGGCCAACAGGCCGAGGTGGTGTGCCTGTCGGGCAGCTTGCCGCCGGGTTGTCCGCCGGATGCGCCCGCCGATTTGATCACTGCGCTGCAAGCCGCTGGCCGCCCGGTGTGGCTGGATACCAGCGGCCCGGCCTTACGGGCGGCGCTGACGGCCCGGCCCTTCGGTCTCAAAATCAACACCGCCGAAGCCGGTGAGCTGATTTCAACCCCCATTACAACCCCGCCCGAGGCGGCGCAGGCCGCCGGCCGGCTGCTGGAGCGCGGCCTTGCCGCAGCGGCCATTACGGTGGGGGCGCAGGGGGCAGTACTGGCGACCGCTGCGGGCAGGTGGTGGGCCAAACCACCCGCCCTGGCCGGCGTTAGCCCGGTTGGCAGCGGCGATTCGTTTTTGGCCGGGCTGGTCACGGCGTTGGCCGAGGGACAATCTGCTGCGGCGGCGTTGCGACAGGCCGTAGCAGCCGGTGCGGCCAACACCCTGTCGCCCGGGGGCGGCCGGTTTACCCTCGCTGACATGACGACGATTCTGGCTCAAATCGAACTGCATGATTTGTGAATCAACACTTAGCCCGATTACCGGCTGAGTTTGCTCAGGTGATCCCACGGGCCTCGCATGGCTTCCAGCAGGCGTTTGTACTCGGCGTAGCGGGCCAGATAGAAGGGCGTGGCCGCCGGGTTGGGTTCCTGCCGGCGCTCAATGCTGACCGCTTTGGCCACCGCGTCGGCGTGATCCCGGTAAACGCCCGCCCCAATGCCGGCGCTCATGGCCGCGCCGCGCGCGCCAATCTCGGTACCCTGCGGCACTTCCATTGGCAATTGGAGCGTGTCGGCAAAAATCTGGGTCCACACTTTGCTACGCGAACCACCACCGGTCAGTCGAACCACATCCATTTGAGCGCCGGCGTCGCGCAGCTTTTCAAGATGATTGAGATGGCCGTAAACCACGCCTTCGTACAAGGCCCGCAGCAGGTGAGCTTTGGTATGCCAGCCGGCCACGCCGTAAAAGCCGGATCGAGCCGTGGCCTGCACGTTTGAGCCAAACAGGAAGGGATGAAAGATAACATCGGTGCCGCCCGGCGGCAAACTGGCCACCCGTTCATTGCACACCTGGTACACGGAGATACCTCGTTTGTCGGCTTCCAGCTTTTCCTCGGTGCAGAACTGTTTCACAAACCACTCCAGGTTGGTGGCCGAGGTGGCGCTGGCCTCGATACTGAGCCACAACCCCGGCACGGTGTAGGCCACCGACATAAATAGATTAGGGTTGACGAGCGGCTCTGCGGTAACAATCTCGTTGATGCTCCAGGTGCCGGCCACAATACAAAGCTGGCCCGCCGCGGCGACTCCCGCGCCCAACGCCGAGCCTTCCACATCAAAAATACCGCCCACCACCGGCGTACCAACCGCCAGCCCGGTAGCCGCGGCGGCTGCGGCGGTTACCCTGCCCGCCACCTCAAAGCTTTCAACCGGGGTGGGCAGGGCATCCCATACTTCCGGAATGCCGAATATTTCCAGCACTTCGCGGGCGTAGCGCTTCTCTGGCACGTGCATCAGGCTGGTGGCGGTCATATCGGTGAAATCGGTGGTGATTTGGCCGGTGAGGCAATACTTGATGTAATCCTTAATCAGCAAAACAGCGCCAACCTGCTGGTAAGTTTCCGGCTGGTGTTGCTTAAACCAGGCCAGCAGCGCGTTGGGTTGGGCCGGCCACAGCGATTGAATGGTGTACGGAAAAGCCCGCGCATGCAGCTCTTGCCGGTGCCAGTCGTCAACAATAGCGGCGGCGCGCGTGTCCAGCGAAGCGATGCCCGGGCACAACGGCTGGCCCTGTTTGTTGAGCAGATAAACGCCGTTGCCATGCCCCGTAGTACCAATACCGATGATTTGTTTGGGGTCGATGCCTGATTTGGCAATGGCCTCTCTGATGGCCTCGGCGGTGCTGTGCCACACCTTCTCCATCGGGCGTTCAGTCCAGCCGGGGTGGGGGTAATCCAGCTCAACCGTGCGGCAAGCCACCTGAACCTCGCGGCCTTGCAGGTCAAAAAGGGCAGCTTTGGAGACCGTACTGCCGTTGTCGATGCCAAGAAGATATTCTGCCATTGCGGTATCTCCCTTGAAAATAGACCCCCTCCCCAACCTTCCCCCCGGCAGGGGGAGGGAGTCGCGCAGCGCGGGTGGGGGTAAAACAGATTTTCAGTCTGTGGTGTCGTCCCAACAGGGACTATCGCACTCCCAACAACTTCCCCTGCTTATAAGTTAACCTAAAATCTTAAATCAACAAATATGGGTTCTCCAGCGTGGTTTTTAAGTCGGCCAGAAACCGGGCGGCGGCCGCGCCATCGACCACGCGATGGTCCACGGCAATGGTCACATTCATCATAGGCCGCAGTTCCAGGCCGGTTTCGCCCTGCACCGGGGTGTCAACTATCGCGCCCACCGCCAAAATAGCGACCTCCGGGGGGTTGATAATGGCCGTAAACGTCTCGATGCCGAACATGCCCAGGTTGGAGATAGTGAAGGTGCTGCCGCTCATTTCGGCGGGAGCCAGCCGTTTGGCCCGCGCCCGTTCCACCAGATCGCCCATTTCGGCCACAATTTTTTCCAGATTCTTGGTCTGCGCGGCCCGGATCACCGGCACAATCAGATAATCCTCCATACTCGTGGCAATGCCCAGATGAACATCTTCCCAGACAATAATCTGGTCACCGGCCAGCGAGGCGTTCAGCATCGGATGGTTGGGCAAGACCGCGGCCACCGCCCTGGCCACAATGGCCGTAAAAGAGGGCGCGCGCCCGGTTTTCTTCTCAATGAGTTCTTTTACCCGCGCCCGCAGGCGGGCCGCTTCGGTCATATCAATCCGCAGCGAAAGGTTGATGTGCGGCGCGGTAAAGGCGCTGTGGCTCAGCCGTTCGGCGATGATTTTGCGCGGGCCGGCAAACGGCACCACCTGTTTTTGCCGGGCCTCTGGCAGCGGAATGTTAAGCGCGGGGGCGATAGCCACCTGCGCCGGCGCGGGAGCGACCGGAGCCGACGGCTGCCCGGCAAAGGCGACTACATTGGCTTTGTGTACCCGGCCATTTGTGCCCGTGCCTTCAATTTGGGCCAGGTTAATGCCCAGTTCAGCCGCCATGCGGCGGGCGGCGGGCGTGGCCCGGACTTTGCCCGTGCCGTTACCGGTTTGAAGCGCGGGCGGCGCTTCGCTGGCTGCGGGCGCGGGCTGGGGGGCGGCAGGGGCGGCTGCGACCGCCACCGGGGCCGCGGCGGTTTTCCGCGGCAGCGATTCGCCCGGCCCCAGAATGTAGGCAATCACTTCGGTCACCGGGATCACGTCATCCGGCTTGGCGGCGAGGCCGGCCAAAACGCCGCTGCCGGGGGCTTCAACCTCAATGTTGGCTTTGTCGGTCAAAACAATAAAAATCGGTTCGCCCTTTTCCACCGGGTCGCCTTCGTTTTTTAACCATTCCACAAAGGTGCCGGTATCCATCACCATATCCACTTTGGGCATAATCACTTCTGTGGCCATTGTTTATCTCCCTTCTTGAGCCAGGCTTCTGGCCGCGGCAACAATGTCCTCTACCTGGGGCACGGCGGCGCGTTCCAGGGTGCGGTTGTAGGGGATGGGAATATCCCGCCCGGCCAACCGGCGAATCGGCGCGTCGAGGTAGTCAAAGGCTTCGCTGCCGGCAATGAGCGCCGCCAGCTCGCCGCCAAAGCCGCCGGTTTTGGGCGCTTCGTGGGCAATCAGCACCCGCCCGGTTTTGCACACCGAGCGAATGATCGTCTCTTCATCCAGCGGCTTGAGGGTGCGCAGGTCAACCACCTCAATATTGATGCCCTCTGTGGCCAGTTGCCCGGCGGCTTCCAAAGCACGGGGGACCATAATCGAGTAGGCCAGGATGGTCAGGTCGCTGCCCTCGCGTTTCACCTCCGCCTTGCCCAGGGGGGTGGCGTACAGCTCTTCGGCCACGGCCCCTTTGGTGCGGTAAAGCAGTTTGTGTTCCATAAAAATGACCGGGTTGTTGTCGCGGATGGCCGAAATCAGCAGCCCCTTGGCGTCGGCGGCGGTGGCGGGGGCCACCACCTTGATG
This sequence comes from Anaerolineae bacterium, assembly GCA_022071955.1. Classification (GTDB taxonomy): domain Bacteria; phylum Chloroflexota; class Anaerolineae; order 4572-78; family J111; genus J095. Next base: position 62,483 of record JAJVIM010000005.1, on the reverse strand, counting down.
CCCGGCGTATGAACAAACCAGGCTTCCAGGCTTTGCGAGTGCTGGGCCGCCGCGCCCGTGCCGGAGCCGGCGGGGGCGCGCACTACCAGCGGCAGGCTGGCTTTGCCGCCAAACATAAAGCGGATTTTGGCCGCCTGGTTAACCAACTGGTTCATCGAAATGGTCAGAAAATCCATAAACATAATTTCCATGATGGGCCGCATGCCCATCAGCGCCGCGCCGGTGGCCGCGCCGGCAATGGCCGCCTCGGAGATGGGCGTATCGCGGACTCGCTCCGGGCCAAACTCTTCGATCATGCCTTTGGTTACGCCAAACGCGCCGCCGTACACCCCAATATCTTCGCCCAGCAAAAACACCGCGGGGTCGCGCCGCATTTCAAGCACAAGGCCCTCGCGGACGGCTTCTAAATAGGTTAGTTGACGGTTTCCGTTTTGAGTTGTCATGGCGCATACACCTCGTCTTCCATATTTTCGGGGGATGGGTCGGGCAGGCTTTGCGCCTGTTCCGCGGCCTGGTCGATGGCGGTTTTGGCCTGCCGGTCAATGGCGTCTACCTGTTCAGCGGTCATAACCCCGGCCTCAACCAAAAGCTGTTTAAAGCGGACAATCGGGTCTTTGGTTTTCCACTGGTCAATTTCTGCCTGGGTGCGGTAGAGATTGCGGTCGCTTTTGGAGTGGCCGCGCCAGCGATACGTTACATTTTCCACCAGCGATGGCCCCTCTCCGGCCCGCGCCCGGTCGATGGCGGTGCGGGTAGCCTGATACACGTCCAGCACATTGTTGCCGTCGGTGGTTGCGCCGGGAATGCCGTATGACCCCGCCCGGATGGAAAGGTGGTCGATGTTGGTCATATCGGCAATGGCGGCGGACATGCCGTACTGGTTGTTGTCGCACAAAAAGACCACCGGCAACTTCCAGATAGAGGCCATATTGAGCGACTCGTGAAATTCGCCCAGGTTGGTGGCGGCGTCGCCAAAAAAGGAGAGCAGCACTTTGTCGGATTTGCGCATCTGCAACGCCAGCGCAATCCCCACCGAGGTGGGAATACCGCTGCCAACCACGCCGGTTGCGCCCAGGTTACCGCCGGGCAAATCGGCAATGTGCATCGAGCCGCCCCGGCCCCGGCAGTAGCCGGCTTCCCGGCCCAGAAATTCGGCCATCATCAAAGCCAGGTCAGCGCCCTTGGCGATGGTGTGGCCGTGGCCGCGGTGGTGGTGGATAATCAGGTCGTCCGGGCGCAAGGCGGCGATGGCCCCGGTTGAGGCCGCTTCCATGCCAATGGACAGGTGCATGGTGCCGTGCACCAGCCCGCGGACGTATAGCTCTTCGGCTTTTTCTTCAAAGTAGCGGGTTTCACACATCTTTTGCAGCATCCAGGCCAGCTTTGCCGTGGGGAGTTCGGTAAGCAGGCCGGCGCCGGCCAGCGATGGGGGGTCTGTTGCCAGTTCAATTTCAGATAGGGTCGTCACTTTTCCTCCAAAAATAGATGCCGTAAATCAGATCAGGCGCGCACCTGGCCGTAATTGTGCGTGTAAAGTTCGGCAATCTCGGTAATTTGGGCCGGAGTCAGCATAATTGGCTGGCCGCGCAGCAGCGCCAGGTGGGTGATTTCGGCAATTTCTTCAACTTCGATGGCCATTTTGGTGGCCTGTTTGGCGTCTTTGCCAATGGTAAAGACGCCGTGATTTTGCATAATGATGGCTTTGGAACTGCCAATTTTGGCGATGATTTCCTGCCCAATGTCCGCGCCGCCAATGGGGGCATAGCCGCCCAGCGGAATCTGGCCGCCGAGCATGGCCGTGGTGGTTAAACAGGCCGGGATCGGCTGGCCCAGCGCGGCAAAACTGGTAGCGTAGCGGGAGTGGGTGTGGGTAATGCCAAACACATCGGGCCGATGCTGGTAGATGTACAGGTGCGTATCGGTATCCACTGAGGGCAGCAGATCGCCTTCAATTACATCGCCTTCCAAATTGACAACGACCATGTGGGCCGGGGTCATCTCTTCGTAACTGTAACCGCTGGGTTTGATCACCACCAGATTGGTTGCGGGATCGCGGCCGCTCACATTACCGCTGGTCATTTTGACCAGCCCGTTTTTGGGTAGCTCCAGATTGCATTTCCAGACTACCTCGCGAAGTTGTTCTAACATAAGACGTGTCCTTTGAAAATAACCCCCTCCCTCCCCCTTCCCCTGGCAGGGGGAGGGAGTCGCGCAGCGACGGGTGGGGGTGGCACAAGTTTCCATACTTTGTTGTTGTCCCGGCAGGGACTTCCTGATGCGCTTTACACCGGGCAAGTTATCAATTGATTAGCCGGCGCTGTTTGCCCGCCCCAAACCGTTGTTATCAGATGTTCCACCAGCCGGCGGGCAGCGATGGCGGAATTTAACGGGTTGCCGGTGGTGTCCATATCGGCCCACATTTCTACGCCCAGCGGGCCGCAAAACCCGATTTGGGCCAGCGCCTCAAACGTTTCAACAAACGGCACAATGCCCTGCTCAAATGGCACGCCACGGATGATACCGGGCCGGCCATCCTTAAAATGAACGCCGACCAAATGCCCTTTGGCCAGCAGCAATTCGGTGGGCGGGTGATACCCGGCGGCGGCCAGGTTGGCCATATCGGGATAAAGCTGAAACCAGGGCGAGTTTAGCTGGTGAACCAGCCGCAACCCCTTTTCAACCGATTCCAGGTACGGGTTATCCACATTTTCAAGCCCCAGCATCACCCCCGCCTGGCCGGCCCATTGCACGCAGCGGCGCAGGCTTTCCACAAAATTGGCCTGTGTTTCGTCATCGCTGGCTTCGTAATAAACATCGTAGCCCATCACCTGAATAATGCGGATGTCGATGTCGCGGGCAAACTGGATGGCTTTCTGAAAAATCTCCAGCCCCTGCGCCCGGATTTCCGGGCAGTGGCTGCCCAGCGGATATTTGCGGTGGGCGCTCAGGCACATAGTCAGCACCGGCACGCCGCTGTTGGCGATGGCCCGGCGCAGCGCGGCCCGTGCCGGGGCCGGCCAGTCCAGCCGGGCCAGCCGCGTTTCGCTCTCGTCAATGGAAATATCGATAAAATCGTAGCCGGCCTGCGCCGCCTGGCTCAATCGCTCGTCCCACGACCACTCGGCGGGCAAGGCTTTTTCATAAAGACCAACGGGTATTCTGAATTCGAGTTTCATAGTCAGACCGCACACAATCTCTGGCCGGAGTCCAAAAGCGTTGTTTTTTGGGACAAAAGCCCGTTTTTGTTTCCTGTTGAAAGGCTGTGGTTTTGGGCCACGGCGCGACCCAAAACCACAGCCAAACCTCATTCCCCCTCTCCCGCGGACGGGGGTCAGGGGGGTGAGGGAGCGAAAAGTCTAGCGCGAAAACGGCACAACCACCTGATCGATGCCCCAGACCGTCACCTCTTCAACCACCACGTGCGGCGGCAGTTTGCAGGTATCCACCACCACCTGGGCCACGTCTTCGGGGCGCAATTTTAGCTCGGCAAATTCCGCCGGATTAACGCCGCTGGTGGCTTTTTGGAAGCCGGTGCTGGCCGCGGCGGGAATAACGCAGGTTACGCGGATGTTGTCCGGCTGGAGTTCCGTGTACAGCCCCTTTGAAAAGCCCAGCACGCCCCACTTGGCCGCCGCGTAAACCGACCAGCCCGGCCAGGCCGCCTTGGCGCACACCGAGGCAAAATTGATGATGGTGCCGCGCTTCTGGCTGCGCATCATGGGGGCAAAGATTCGGGAGCCGTAGATCACGTTGTACAGATTTAACTTGATGTTATAGTCTATTTTATCGAGCGGCTGGTCCGCGGTATCCACCACCGACACCCCGCCGCCGGCGATGTTCAGCAGCATATCCAGCCGGTCGTATTTTGAGCGGACAAAATCGTAAACGGCTTCCCAATCCTCGGGCTTGATCACGTTCATGTGGAAATAGGAGTCGCAGCCAATTTCCTGCTGCACGCTTTGCAGGACATCTTCGCTATCAAACGAGGCAATGATAACTTTAACGCCCTCCTCTACCAGTAATTTGGCCGTGGCCTTGCCATAGCCGCTGGTGCCGCCGGTTACTAACGCTACTTGATTGGCGATGCTTGCCATAATTTAATCCTCCTGAATTTAACGGTGTTGATGGGTTGATTTATTAATTTACGGGACCGATGCTAACGCGGCGTCGATCTCGGTGTACGCTTCAGTTGATAAGGTCCAGTTGGCCGCCTCAATGGTTTCTTCAATCTGGCCTGGCCGGCGCGCGCCAACGATGGCCGCGGTTATTTCCGGGCGATGCAGCACCCAGGCCACCGCCAACTGGGCCATTGTTTTGCCGCTGCGGGCGGCGATGGGCCGCAATTTTTCTATGAGCGCCAGGTTGGCGCTGAGCGCCGGCTCCTGAAAATCGGGGTTGCTGGCCTTGCGCCAGTCATCTTGCGGCAGGGCGGCAATGCGTTCCCGGGTGTATTTGCCGGTCAGCAGCCCGGATTGCATGGGGCTGTAGGCGATGACCCCAATCTCGTTGGCGCGGCAGTAGGGCAGCAACTCGGCTTCAATGCCGCGATTGAGCAGGCTGTACGGCGGCTGCACCGAGGCCACCGGGTGAATGGCCTGCGCGCGCTTAATTTGATCCACGCTGAAATTGGACACCCCGGCGTAGCGCACCTTGCCGGCCTGCACCAGCCCGGCGATGGCTTCCCACGCCTGCTCAATGTCCGCGTCCGGCACCGGCCAGTGAATCTGGTACAGGTCAATCGCTTCAACGTTGAGCCGGCGCAGGCTGGCTTCGGCCTCGCGGCGAACGCTGGCGGTGGTGAGGCGATTGTAAACATTGGGGCTGCCTTCATCCCACACCAGGCCGCACTTGGTGGCGATGATCACTTCATCGCGCCGGCCTTTGATAGCCTGGCCCACCACTTCTTCGGCGTGGCCCTGGCCGTAGGCCGCGGCGGTGTCAATCCAGTTGATCCCCAATTCCAGGCCGTGGCGGATGGCGGCAATCGAGTCCCGGTCATCCTGGGGACCCCAGGCCCACTGCCAGCCGCCGCCGCCAATGGCCCACGTGCCAAAACCAATGGTGGTCAAATGAAGGTCGGCAAAGCCGAGTTTCCGTGTGTTCACGCCGGTGCTCCTTTCGTTTAACAGCTCATTTATCCGGTTACTTTTTCCCGCACCAGCAGATGGTTGAGGGCCACGGCGGTGAGCAGCACGGTGCCGGTGGCCAGATTTTGCCAGTAGGCCGGAATCACGGTCATCAGACCGATGGTGACGCACATAATGATGATGGCCCCCACAATGGTCTTGGCCACCGACCCTTCGCCGCCGGAGAAGGCGGTGCCGCCCAGCAGCACGGCGATGATGCAGGCCAGTTCCATCCCGTCGCCGGAGAGCGGGTCGCCCAGCGACATGTAGCTGGCCCGGGCCACGCCGGCCAGCGCGGCAAAAAAGCCAACAATGATGTACAGCAGCCAGACCACCAGCACCGCGTTGATGCCGGACAGCGCCGCCGCGGTGGGGTTGCCGCCAATCGCCGCGGCGTATTTGCCCAAAATTGTTTTGCGCTGAACAACGACCAGCGCGACGATAACCAGCACCGCCACGTAAAACGCCAGCGGCAGGCCAAACAGAACGTCGGCGCGGGCGTAGTTGTTAATCCAGGCGGGCATGGGCCGCTCGGTGCTGCCCTTAATGGCCGACAGCCCATCGGGCACAATCAGCAGGGCCGTGCCTTTGTACAGGCTCAGCGTAACCAGCGTGGCGATGACCGGCGTAATCCGCAGCTTCATCACCAGCAGCCCGTTGAGCGCGCCCAGCCCAATCCCCACCATCAGGGTGATGACCAGCGCCGGCAAAAAGCCGACGCCGTTCAAAATCATCAGGGCAAAAACCACGGCGCTCAGGCTCATGGCGCTGCCCACAGAAAGGTCGATGTAGCCGGAGATCATCAGCAGGGTAAACGCGCCGCTCACGGTGAGGATGGGCACGGCGCTGCGCAACAGGTTAATAATGCTGTCCGGGCTGAGAAAGTGGCCCCGCTCAAACAGGTCAACCTGGTCCAGCTTGGCCACGCTGAAGGCAAACACCACCAGCGCCAGCACCACGTAAATGTAAAACCGCTTGATATTTGCTCGTAACGCCGCCGACCGCTCCAACTGGAAGGGGGACGCTTCTGGCTGCACACTTTTCATAGTTATGTAATCCCTGGTTAATAACGCTTTTGACATGCCGCACCTCCTTAACCCTTTCTTCTGTTCAGGGCAAAACTTTGGGCCAGAATGGCCACAAACACGGCGATGGCCTTCAGCGTAAACTGCCAATCCGGCGAGAGCAGCAGCCCGGTGGCCGCCGATGTGACCACGGTGAGAATGAGCGCGCCGACAAACATGCCCAGCACGGAGCCAAAGCCGCCGGTAATGCTCACCCCGCCCAGCAGCGCCACCACCAGCGCGTCAAACTCGTAGCCCATGGCCCGGCTTGAAACCCCGGCCTTAAACTCAGAGGCCAGCAGGATGCCGGTGATGCCGGCCAGAAAGGAGCTGAGGATGAACAGCGCGGTCAGGTGACGGCTCACGTTAACGCCGGAGAGCCGGGCCGCGGCGGCGTTGGCCCCAATGAGGTAGGTGCGCCGGCCCGACACGGTTTTGCGCTCAAAGATAAAGGCGGCGGCCAGCAGCACCAGCATAATCAGCACCGAAACCTTGATAAACGTGCCGGGGATGGCCATATTCCCCACCACCCCAAAGACGTCGGGCAGGCTGGTGTTGCGCTGCGCGCCCTGGGTAATGACCTGGGCAATGCCGCGGGCCAGCATCATGGTGCCCAGCGTCACAATGATCGAGGGCACTTTGAGCCGGGTGACAAAGAAGGCGTTGAGCGCGCCGATGCCCATCGCGCAGAGCAGGGCCAGCCCCACGGCCACGCCGTAAGGCAAGCCCAGCCCGTTGGCCAGCGCGTTCTGCGACACATTGACTCCCTGGCAAAAATAAACGGACAGCACGCCGGTAAGGGCGATAACGCCGCCCACCGACAGGTCAAAATTGCCGGTAATCAGCAAAAACGTAACGCCAATGCCAATGATGATGATGTACCAGTTGTTGGTGATCAGGTTGAGCATGTTCTGGGGCTGGTAGAAGTTGGGCACAAAAACCACGGCAATGCCAAACAGAAAGAGCAGCACGCCAACCATCAACAGGGTGATGAACGACTCGTTGCTCAGTTTGCCGCCAATTGACGGCGTGGGCAGGACTTGCTTGATTTTGAGTTCCATTGCCTATTCTCCGCCCGTTACAATATGGATAATCTTTTCGCTGTCCACGTTGTCGCCGTTGGGCATAGCCGCCTTCAGGCTGCCGTCAAACAGCAGGTAGATGCTGTCGCAGATGTTCATAATTTCCGGCAACTCCGAGGAGAAAATCATAATCGATTTCCCTTCCTTTGAGAGCCGCCGGATGATGTCGTAGATTTCGCTTTTGGCGCCCACGTCGATGCCGCGCGTCGGCTCATCGAGCATGAGCAGGTCGGCGTCTGCAAACAGGCATTTTGATAACACCACCTTTTGCTGGTTGCCGCCGGAGAGTTTTGAGGCTTCCTTTTCGGCGCTGTTGGTGGCAATTTTCAGCCTGTCAATGTAGTCAGCGGTTACGCTCTGTTCCGCCGCCGTGTTGATAAATCCGTTACGGGATATTTTTTTCATGTTCATCACGGGGATGTTGCCCCGAATGGTCAGAATGGTAAACAGCCCCTGCGAGCGCCTTTCTTCCGGCACCAGGGCGATGCCGGCGGCAATGGCTTTATCGGGCGCGGGCTGGAGCTTTTTGCCTTTAAAGAGGATGTCACCCTGGTAAGGGTCGGCGCCGTAAATGGCGCGGGCAATTTCGGTTTTGCCCGCCCCAACCAGGCCGTAAAAGCCCACAATCTCACCCGCGTGGACATCAAAGGAAATGTCTTTTAATTTGTGGTTGGACAGGTTGCGCACCTGGAGCAACACGTCCCGGTCGGCGGCTTCTTTGGGGGTGTACTGCTCAAAAACGGTTTTGCCGATCATCATTTTGATCAGCTCGGTCCGGTCTTTGATTTCGGAGATGGGTTTGGTGTCGATGTGCTTGCCATCGCGCATCACGGTGACGTAGTCGCCAATCTCAAAAATTTCATCAAGCCGGTGGGAAATGTAAATCACGGTGACGTTTTGCTCGCGCAGGCGCTGGATGATGGCAAACAGGCGCTCAATTTCGCGCTCGGAGATGGCGGCGGTTGGCTCGTCCATAATGATGATGTCCGATTCGGCGGCGGCGGCTTTGGCAATTTCCACAATTTGCTTTTTGGCCACGCTCAGGGTTGAAACCTGCTGCCGCGGGTGGATGGACGGCTCGATGCTGTTCATCACGCGCACCATTTTGTTGATTTTGTCCGTTTTTCTCAAAAACCCAAAGGTTGTGTCTTCCATCCCCAGCGTCAGGTTTTCCTCAACGGTGAGCTGATCGACCACGTTGAGTTCCTGAAACAGGGTGCTGATGCCCTTTTGCCGCGCTTCGCGGGGGTTGTGCGGGCTGTACTCTTCACCGTTCAGCAGAACCTTGCCGCCGGTGCGGGTGTACGCCCCGGTGAGGATTTTGATCAGCGTGGATTTCCCGGCCCCGTTTTCCCCAACCAGACAGTGAACGGTATTCCGCTTGATGTTAAAGCTAACGTTGTTGACCGCCCGCACGCCGGGGAAATCTTTTACCAGCTCTCTGATTTCTAGCACATTCTCGGTGGTTTCCATACAATTGCTCCTTGGCCCAAGTGGGGAGGGGGACGCCTGTCCCCCTCCCTGGAGGGTGCTACGTTTCCGGTTTGGGGTTATCCGCTGATGTTGGTGCCAAATTGGGCGTTAAGCCACTGGATGGCATCCTTCTCCGGCATGGTCCAGAAGGAGATGTTGTAGGCTTTGTAGAAGTGTTCGTTGGCGGGTTGGGCGGTCATCGGTTCTTTGCCGGAAACCACGTCCATAATCAAGTCGATGCGCCCGCGCCCGGTTTCAATCGGCGGCAGCCCCATCGACAGCTTCAGCGAACTGTTCGGGTCGTACACGCTCTTCATTTCAACTTCGTCAAAGTCAACGCTGGCCACAATCTCGGTCAGCGGTTTGCCGTTGTCCATCTTGCCCCGCCCGGCCTGGTTCAGCGCGGCCATCGTGCCCACCGTCAGGTTGGAGGCTTCGGAGTAGATCAGGTTGACTTCCGGGTGTTGGGTCACCAGATCGAGGATGATCTGCTTGGCGGTGTCCGGCCCTTTGCTGGCGTCCAGACAACCCAGATCGGTGGCTGCCGGATCAACCGATAACACACCTTTCACAAACGGGTCTGTCCGGCCGGATTTGACTTCGGTGTGGTTGGGCCAGCCGATTTGCGCCATCACAATCGGTTTGTCGGGGTGGGCCGCTTTCCACTGCTCGGCCATCTCCGCGCCCATCGCAAAGGAAATACCGGCCTCATCGCTGCGGGCTACCGGAATGCCGGTGTCGGCCAGCGGGCTAAAGAACGAGGTCATCACAATGCCTTTGTCCAGCGCGTCGAGCACGCCCGGTTTGGCCGCTTCCGCGTCCCAGATGTGCAGCGTGGCCGCGTCCATCCCCTGGGCCACCACCTGGTCAACATTCTGCGTCATCACCGCCGAGTCGGATTTGCCGTCAAAGGCGTATACTTCCGCGCCGTACTTTTCTTTGGCGTACTTTTGCGCCTCGGCAAACTGCGCCTGGTGGAACACGTTGCTCAGGTCTGACACAAAGAAGGCGATCTTCAACGGTTTTTCCGGCGCGGCCTGGGGCGCTTCCGCTGCCGGGGCGGCAATGTTGGTGCCAAACTGGGTATTGAGCCAGTTCACGGCCTCGGCCTGCGGCATAGACCAATAGGAGATGTTGTAGGCTTTGTAGAAGTGTTCGTTGGCGGGTTGGGCGGTCATCGGTTCTTTGCCATTGACCACATCCATAATCAGGTCGATGCGCCCGCGCCCGGTCTCAATCGGCGGTAGCCCCATCGACAACTTCAGCGAGCTGTTCGGGTCGTACACGCTCTTCATCTCAACTTCGTCAAAGTCAACGCTGGCCACAATCTCGGTCAGCGGTTTGCCGTTGTCCATCTTGCCCCGCCCGGCCTGGTTCAACGCGGCCATCGTGCCCACCGTCAGGTTGGAGGCTTCGGAGTAGATCAGGTTGACTTCCGGGTGTTGGGTGACCAGGTCAAGGATGATCTGCTTGGCGGTGTCCGGCCCTTTGCTGGCGTCCAGACAACCCAGATCGGTGGCTGCCGGATCAACCGATAACACACCTTTCACAAACGGGTCGGTCCGACCAGATTTGACTTCGGTGTGGTTGGGCCAGCCAAGCTGGGCCATCACAATCGGTTTGTCGGGGTGGGCCGCTTTCCACTGCTCGGCCATCTCCGCGCCCATCGCAAAGGAAATACCGGCCTCATCGCTGCGGGCTACCGGAATGCCGGTGTCGGCCAGCGGGCTAAAGAACGAGGTCATCACAATGCCCTTGTCCAGCGCGTCGAGCACGCCCGGTTTGGCCGCTTCCGCGTCCCAAATGTGCAGCGTGGCCGCGTCCATCCCCTGGGCCACCACCTGGTCAACATTCTGCGTCATCACCGCCGAGTCGGATTTGCCGTCAAAGGCGTATACTTCCGCGCCGTACTTTTCTTTGGCGTACCGTTTGGCTTCAGCAAACTGCCCCTGGTGGAAAACGTTGCTCAGGTCTGACACAAAGAAGGCGATCTTCAACGGTTTTTCCGGCGCGGCCTGGGGCGCTTCCGCTGCCGGGGCTTCGGCCGCCGGAGCCTGGGCGGCTGGGGCGTCGGCGGGGGCGGCTGCGGGGGGCGCAGCCGTGCCGCAGGCCAGCAAAAAGAGCGCGGTGAGCGCCAGTACGGTCAACAGAGCCAATAGATTCTTCTTCATCTTAGTTTCTCCTTTGTAACTATTTATCCAAAATATCTAAAACTGCTCAACCTGCTAGCGGGCTGCCGCCTTCCGGGGGGTTTACCGGATGGTGGAGCTACCCTGGTGGTGGTCTCTGGTCCTATCGATGCTTACCCCCTTTCCTCCTGTGCCAAACAACAGTGAATCCCAATTCAAGTGAGTGTTACCGATGCAGTGCCACAGTAACGGGAGATGAAAAAGAGGGGGGACACCCCCCAAGCCCCCCGGCCTGCGGCGCTTTTTTCAGGTGGGATTTAACCCATAAATTTCGGCTCGGCCAGCCCTTTAACGTCAACCTGAATACAGAACAGGTCGCCGGCCAGGGGTTGGGCTTTACGTTCCGCGGCGCTGAGGCCGTACCAGGCAGAGTTGATAAAGAGCACGTCCAACTGCTCGCCGCCAAAGGCGCAGCGGGTAACGTTTTGCACCGGCAGGCGGATTTCCCGTTCAACCTTGCCGGTTGGATCGTAGCGGGTAACCCGCCAGCCGCCCCAGCGGGCGTTCCACACAAAGCCTTCACTGTCGATGGTCAGGCCATCGGGCAGGCCGGCCTCTTCCGGCACAGCGGCAAATACGCGCCGATTTTCCAGCGCCCCGGTCGCCGGGTCGTGATCGTAGGCCAGGATTTGGCTGTGGAACATATCAACAAAGTAAAGGGTTTTGCTGTTAGGGCTGAGGCACAACCCGTTGGAGGTGGCAAAGCCAGCGTCAAGCTGGTGGGTTGAACCGTCCGGGTCCAGGCGAAAGAGCGCGCTGTCGGGCGCGTTGAGGTCGGCCTCGTTGAGGGTGCCGGCCCAAAAGCGCCCCTGTCGGTCTACCACGCCATCGTTGAAGCGAATGTTGGGGACATCGGCCACCGGGTCGGCAACAAATTCATAACAGCCGGTGTGCCAGTTCCAAAAGGCCAGGCCGTTTTTGGCGGCGGTTATCCAGCCGCCGGTGTCTCGCAGGCCAAACGCGGTCATCGGAAAACCGGGCTGGCGGATTTCGTGGCAGCCTGACGCCGGCTCATAGCGGTGCACCCGGTTACCCTCGATGTCAACCCAATACAGGGCCTGCTCGGCCGGGTCCCAAATGGGGCATTCCCCCAGTTCATCCTGTACGGTTAAAACGTGTTCTACCTGGCTCACAACAAAATCTCCTTTGATTCGTTTTGCTGGGCGGCGCCGTTATTCCCCGACAAAGCCGGCTGAGCGGCCCCCCACAGGCGATGAATGGCGGCCCGAAATTCGCCGGCCGCGGCGGCGGGGTCAGCAGCCTGATGAATAGCCCGGCCAGCAATGATGATGGAAACCGGCAGGTCTTGAAAGAAGGGGAGCAGTTCGGTGGTGATGCCGCCGGTCACGGTAATTTTGAAACCCATATCGATGAGTTTGCGGATAATCACCTTGTCCTCTTCCTGCCACTGGCGGTCAAAAGTTTGCTCGTCCCAGCCGCGGTGGTAAACCATGCGCTCCACGCCAACCTGCTTCCACTCCTCGGCCCGGGCCAGAATATCGCGGACGCCGGTCAATTCCATCAGCATCTCTTTGCCTTCCTGCCGGGCCATTTTCACGGCCAACTCAACGGTAGCCAGAGCCGCCCCACCGATGACCGTCATCATATCGGCCCCGGCATCAAACGCCATTTTGGCTTCAAGGTCGCCCACATCGGGGGTTTTAAGATCGGCCACAATCAGTTTGTCGGGGCAGACTTCCCGGATGGCGCGCACCGCGGCCATTCCGGCGGCCTTGCACAAAGGGGTGCCAATCTCAATCACGTCCACAAAAGGCGCTACCTTTACCGCCATTGCAATGGCCGAGGGCAGAGAAAAATAGTCGAGGGCAAATTGAAATAACGGGATTGAAGGAGTTGAGTTTTTTGACGCACTTTGAACCATGTTGATCAACCTTTCTCAAGCGATAAGTTTTTCAAAGACAATGATAATTTGATCAGACACTTATAGACATTTATCACATTTGTGAATTATATTCACATTTGTACCATAACTATCTCAGATAATACAAGCACAGCGGGCAGCAAGTAAAGTGACAAATGTCACTAAAATTCACGACAAATGTCATATTGTTGAGTAAAACGGGCACCACGTGGAAATTGGGGGTTGAAATATTTTACAAAACGCGCTATACTGTGAACACATTCACTAACAAATGTGACAACATTTCACGTATGACCATTTGCCGGACAAAAACTTCACATTATCCAGGTTGACGAGCAACGGCAAATATAATAAACTCCGCACCCATTAGTTGTGGATCACAATTGGATAACGTTGCCATTTGATAGCGGGCAGCCTCCGTATTCAATGTTTTGCGTCGAATCGGACATGATCAAGGAGAAATTTGATGAAACTTGAAAACACACGCACGGTTTTCCTGGCCAGAGTCGCTTCGTTATATTACGACCAAAATAAAAGCCAGGAAGAAATATCCAAAGAATTGGGGGTTTCACGGTCGGCCATCTCCCGTTTTCTTACCGAAGCCCGCGAAAAAGGCATTGTCGAAATAATTGTCCATTATCCCTGGCGCAATTTACCAGACCTGGAACAGGAGCTGGTTTCTACATTTAACCTTAAAGCGGCGCGCGTGTTGATGACCGAAAACAAATCATATGAGGAAATGCTGCAGGGGCTTGGCACTTTGGCCGCCCAATTTTTTGTTAACCTTCTTTACGATGGAATGATAATCGGTATTTCGTGGGGAACAGCGCTGTACCAGATGATCCGGGCCATGCAGCCGTGCAATTTGCCCGGTATTGAGGTTGTCCAGCTCATTGGGGCCACCGGCTCAGAAATTGTGCCAACAGATGGCCCAATCCTGGCTCAGCTTTTGGCCGACCGGTTGGGCGGATTTCCCCGCTATTTGCATGCGCCGTTGATTGTGGAAAACGAAACCGTGCGAGAAACCCTGCTGCAAACGCGCAACATTCAGGAAACACTGGCTCGCGCGGCGCAGGTTGATGTGGCGCTGGTGGGGATTGGCAGCTCAAACTCAGAGCTGTACAGCCTGAAACGGGCCGGCTATGTTGACGAGGCGGAAACACAGCAGATTCGCGCTGCCGGCGTTGTGGGTGATATTTGCGGCCACCACTATTCTTTAACCGGCGAATGGCTTGATATTGACATCAATCACCGGGCGGTGGGCATAAGCCGGGAAACCCTGCTAAACATCGATACGGTAATTGGGGTGGCAGGTGGTTCGCGCAAAGGGGCGGCGATACTCGGCGCGATGCGGGGGCGTTACGTCAATGTAATGATCACCGACGAACGGGCCGCGCAAAAAATTTTGGCATTAAATCAGGTAAGTTAGGTCATCTGTGCCCAAATTTGGGTGGCGGTAAAACAGCAGGTTACAATTCATCCCCTACCCGAAATTGAACAAAACAAGGAACGAACAATGGCTACACCTGAGTTAAAACCAATCATCCCCGCGGCTGAATACCGGCAGCGCTGGCAGCGGGTGCAGGCGCTGCTGGCCGAACAACAGCTCGACTTGCTGGTGGCCTACGCCGATGACCGGGCTGTTTTTGGCCCGGCTTACGCCCGCTGGCTGGCCAACTTCCCGGTCCATTTTGAGCCGGTTTGCATTCTATTGGCCCAAACCGGCGAACCGCTGTTGTTGTGTGGTCCGGAGAGCGACGAGTACGCCCGGCTGGCCGGTCAGATTACCGATGTCCGAGTGCTACGCGAATTTACCCACCCCGACGAGGATTACCCCTACTCCCGCATTCAGAGTCTGGTTGAGGTGGCTGCGGAAGTGGTTGGCAATGTCAGCGCGGTGCGCCGGGTCGGTCTGGCCGGGCGGGGGCTGATGGCCGCCGATACCTGGGCCGCTTTTCAACAGGCTCTGCCCCACAGCGACTGGATTGATGTTGAAACGGCGCTGTGCAATCTGCGCGCCGTAAAATCGCCGGCCGAGATTGAAGTCATTCGCTACACCTACCGGATCGCTGTAGCCGGGCTGGAAGCTGCGGTTGCGGCCATCCGGCCGGGCGTAACTGAGCGGGCGGTGGCCGCCGAAGCTGAAGCAGCGATGCGCCGGCTGGGGGCCGAGGGCACCGGTATCGATACGATTGTGGCCGCCGGCCCTAACTCCCGGCCCATTCTGGCCCGCTCAACCTTCCGCCCCATCCAAAATAATGAGCTGGTCTTGCTGACCGTAGCGCCGCGTTACGAAGGCTATCATGCTGCCATCGGCCGGCCGGTGCTGGTTGGTGAGCCGGGGGCAGCTATCCGCCACGGACTCACAGCAGCCAGCCAGGCACAGGCGGCCTGTTACCAGGCGCTACGGCCGGGAGCTGAAGGGCGGTCGGTGGAGGCGGTCGGCCGGCAAATTGTCGAGGCCGCCGGGTTGGGCCACTATTTTCTCTACTCCGGGGTACATAGTGTCGGAGTCATCGAGTTTGAACCACCGATTTTTGGCCCCAGCAGCGGGGCGGTGCTACAGGAAAATATGGTTATTTCGGTGGACATTCCGCTGTTCAACACGCCATGGGGCGGGTTGCGGATTGAGGATGGCTACCTGATCACCACCGCCGGCGCGGAAAAACTGCACGACACCCCCTACACCATCGAACGGCCGTAGCCGGGGCGTCAACTTGAATCACATCCTGTCGCTCACACAATCTCGACACGACGAACATCATTCCAGGAGAACATAATGCTTACTGACCCTATTCGGGAATTTCTGCAAAAACCCCTCACCGCCCGGATGAGCACCATCGACCCCAACGGCTACCCCCACACCGTGCCGGTCTGGTTCGCGCTCGATGGGGATGAAGTAGTGGTTATCAGTGTTAGCGACACGGCCAAGGTGGGCCACATTCGGGCCAACCCCAAAGGAGCCATCACCATCGGCGGCGATCTCAGTGATGGCGGCGGCTACCAGCTCAAAGGCGAGTTTTCCATCGAGCCCGACCCCGATGATGCCTGGGTTAGAAAAATGGTCTATCGCTACGAGTCACCGGAACAGGCCGAAAAAGACATCGCCGACTGGGCAGAGCTGGACATCATTGTGCTGCGGTTGAAACCGCAAGTGGTATTGAAAGTATTGTAATTGCGGCTCGGATTTTTCAAACTACCCGCCCGTTATCTTGAACACAGCACGGCTGTTGCACCAACTGATCGCGCTCAAGCCCAACGCGCCCGGGGGTTACTCCGGCAGCGGCTGAATGGTGATTTTTGGCAGCCTGACCGGGCAATCGCCTTGCGGCTCAATTTCGCCCAGCCACACTTTCACCGCCGCCCGCTGTGAGACATCGCTGTTACCGTAGGCAACCAGCAGATTGGGCAGGTGGGGCATTTCGTGCAGCACGTAGGGGTTGCCAAAGCTGGTAAAGCGCGTTTGCGGAAAATCCACAAATATGGTGCGCCAGTACCAATGCCCCAAATGGCCCACCAGATTGCGCACCGTGCCCAGCACCATGTAGGGCAAGGCCATCAGGTTGAGAAACACCGCGTCGGCCTCCGCGGCTTTGGCCTGCAACACATCATCTTCGGGGTTGAGCAGATGTTCCACCTCAAACCCGCGCCGGCGCAGTTCGTCATCAAAGGCGTCCAGATCAAGCTGAGGCATAAATTTATTAAAGGGACTGAGCTGGCCAATGGTCACGGTGAGCACCCGGCTGCCCGGCGCAAGGTTGAGCGAGGGCAAGCCGTCGCTGCGCAACAGGGTCATGCTTTTATCGGCCATAGTTTGGGCGGCCTGCCGGTAGCGGCTTTTATCGGCGGCGGAGGGTTGAGGGCCAAAGGGATCGCGGTGCAGGTTGAGGCGGGCCTTCAATTCCAGCACGCGCCGGGCAGCCTGCCGCACTCGTTCCTCTGATAATCGCCCCTGCTCCACCGCCTGCACCAATCGCTCAAAATCCTTGAGCGTGTCCGGGAAAAGGTAGACATCCAGCCCGGCTTTGATGCTGGCCACGGCCCGCTCTTCGGTGGGCACGCGTGAGGTCATCCCGATCATGCCCGAGGCGTCGGAGATGAGCAGCCCGTCAAAACCCAGCTCGGTGCGCAGCAAATCATTCAGCAGTTGCGGGCTGAGCGTGGCCGGCGGCGCGTCTTCCGGCCAGTCGGCAAAGCCCTGATAAGCCGGCAGCGAAATGTGGCCCGGCATAATGGCCATTACCCCGGCCTCAATGATAGCCCGCCAGACGCGGCCATAAGTGGCCTGCCACTGCTCAAACGGCAGGTTGTTAACGGTGGTGGCCAGGTGCTGGTCGCGGTCGTCCAGGCCGTCGCCGGGGAAGTGTTTGGCCGTGGCCGCCAGCCGCCCATCGGCCTGCAAACCGCGCACAAAAGCGGTGGCCAACCGGACAACCCGTTCCGGCTGGTCGCTGAAGGCGCGGATATTGGTGATGGGGTTGTTAAAGTTGTAATTCAGATCGATAACCGGCGAAAAGGTCCAGTGAATGCCGGCGTAACGGGCTTCGGCGGCGGTGGCCTGGCCCATCAGCGCCACCAATTCGGCATCGTTGGCGGCCCCGGCGCCCATCAGCCAGGGAAACTCGGTGCCATCGGTCAGAGCAATGGCCCCGTGTTCAAGATCGGCGGTGGCCAGCAGCGGCACGGCGGAGTTTTCTTGCAGCACCTGCAACTGCGCCCGCAAATCGGCGCTGGCGGTGGAGCGCACCAGCAACGAGCCAAGCGGCACTTTTTTGAGCAGGTCAAGCCAATCGGCGGTGCTAAAGCGGGGGTGGAGGGAGCATAAAAGCTGCCCCACACACTGCGGCAGGGTCATGGTGTTGAGGGTGGTGTCCACCCACTGTTGTTGTTCGGGAGTCAGGGGGGGTAGCATTATTTGTTGCCTTTCTGTTTTTGAAAAAAGCAAGGATTTCACCGCAAAGACACAGAGAACGCAAAGAGTTAAAACCATGATTTGGCCTCAAATTTCTGCCTTCAAATCTTGCTTTCTCTGCGAACTTTGCGCCTTTGCGGTTCGATTTGTGCCTGCTCTATGCAAATGAATTATAGAGCGAATACAGTTGCAGCGCCTCTGTGGCCTGCGCCAGCGACCAGCCGGTGGGCAGCGGGCAGGACACGCGCACGGTGCGGCCCGCGGGCAGGCTGAAGTAGTTGTCGCTGAAAACCACATCTGCGCCGGCCAGTTTTAGCTCTACAAAATGGGCCAGCGATTGCGCCGTCAGGTCGATGGCCAGTTGGCCGCCGTCAAGCCGCAGCTCGGCGGAGAGGCGGGGGTCAACCAGCGACATATGTTTGGGCTGGCTGAAGTTGGCCACGTTAAGCGCCAGCCGGGTGTCGCCCTGCCACAATTCGGCCACAAAAATCACCTCGCGCTTGTTGGCGTCGGAAATTTGGCCGGCAAAGTTCAGGTCACGGCTGGCGGCCACGCTGTAGGCCCCCGCCGAAACCGCCTCCTCGCCGGAAGCCAGCACATGGCCGGAGAGCGTCTCCAGCGACCAGCGGACAACGCCCTGCCAGTCGGTGTGGCTATCGTTGGTCACGTACAGGCCCATCGCCGGGGGTTCATCTAAAATGGAGAGCATGACCGGGGCAAAGAAACGTTTGGCGGCGTAGTGCAGCGCCTTCCAGCGGCCAAAGTAATCAATACTGGCCCAACTGGCCACGGGCCAGCAATCGTTGAGCTGCCAGTAGAGGATGCCGCTGACGCGATTGATGTGCCGCCGCCAGTGTTCCACGCCGTAGCGAATGCCCTCGGCCTGCAACACCAGGCTCAGGTAAACCAGCGCCGCAAAATCTTTGGGCATGCGGAAGGTGGCGGTCATCTGGGCCAAAATCAGGCCGTTGCCGTGATTGCCGCGCTGGTGGTGTTCCATAATGTAGCTGGTCATGTTGCGATCCAGCTCTTCGGCGTAAAAATTGATGGTCTCCAGCGTGGGCAGCGCCTGAAAACCAAACTCGCTCATAAAGCGGGGGTACTGGCCGCGGTAGGCGGTAAACGGCTTGCGCCCGTGCCACACATCCCAGTAGTGGGAGTCGCCCATTTTCTGCCCGTTAACATCGTGGAACGGGGTGTTGCTGGAGGGCGAACTGGGCCAGTAGGCGGTGTCTGGGTCCAGCGTGGCCAGCCACTCCGGCAGGGTGGCAAAGTAGAATTTCTCGTAGGCGTCGCGCAGTTGGCGCCAGTCGGCCAGCGGTTTACGGGTGAGCGACCACAGCATATCTTTGATAACCGGCATTTTTTCGGCCAGCGCGTTCAAATCGTCCTCGTAAGCGGGGCGCGCCCAGCCCCAGCTTTCCCAGCCCCATTCATTTTCGTTGTTGCCACACCACAGCGCCAGGCTGGCTCGATGCCGCAAACGGCGCACGTTCTCAATGACCTCCTGCTGGAGATTTTGCAGAAAATCGGCTTCGTCAAGGGGGTAGATGGCGCAGGCAAAGATGAAATCCTGCCAGATGAGGATGCCGTAACGGTCGCACAGGTCGTAAAAGCGCTCTTCTTCGTACAGGCCGCCGCCCCACACGCGCAGCATATTCTGGTGCGATGCCGCCGCATCGGCAATGAGCTTCTCCAGCGACTCATCGGGGAAGCGGGTGAGGAAAGAATCGGCGGGAATCCAGTTGGCCCCTTTGGCAAAAATGGGCTTGCCGTTGACGAAGAAGGTGAAGCTCTTGCCCCACTGGTCATCTTCCTGCACCAGCTCGATGGTGCGCAGGCCGAGCTTGTAGGCGCGGCTGTCGCACTGCTGCCCACCCGCCGCCAGCAATACTTCAACGGCGTACAAAGGTTGGTCGCCATAATCGTTGGGCCACCACAATTGCGGGTTGGCCACGTCAACTTGCAGCGCGCCACTGCCATTTGCCAGTTCGGCAAAAGTGGTAAAAATCTCGCCGTCCGGCGCGGTGAGGCGCAGTTGCGCGGTGAGGGGCGCGTCGCCCCAGATTGCGGTGGTGATGGCAGCGGTGACGGTCACTTTGCCGCCGGCGTGGTGCTGGCGCAGATGAACGTCATCGAGCCGGGCGGCGCTGCGCCCTTCCAGCCGGATGTCTCGCCAGATGCCAATGGGTGGGAGCATGGGGCCCCAATCCCAGCCAAAATGGCAGGGCGCTTTGCGGGCGTAGGGGCCGCCGGTAAGAGCCTGGTCCACGCTCATCATGGGGCGCTCGGTCTGGCGCGCGGCGCAGTAGCGCACGGTTGAGGGGAAAACAATGTGGATTTCGTTTTGGCCGGGTTGCAGGCGGGCTTTAATTTCCCACTCGTAACGCCGAAAGAGGTTATTGGCCTGGCCCAGCGGTTGGCCGTTGAGCCGCACTTCGGCCAGCGTGTCAAGGCCGTCGCAGGCCAAAAAAACCTTCTCCTCGGCCAGAATATCGGCCTCTACGGTAAAGGCGCGGCGGTACTCCCAATCCTGCTCGGCTACCCACATCACCTTTTTTTCGTTATCGGCCACAAAGGGGTCGGGGATGCGCTCCAGCGCCAGCAAATCGGTGTGAACGCCGCCGGGAACCTGCGCCGGGAGCCAGTCATCGGTTTGGGTTTGCCTGAACTGCCACTTGCCGCTTAACGTTTGAGATAGCATGTTTCCTCCGTTGGAAATTGGTTTATTTGGAACACTTTATTGTTTGCAGTATATGCCGCCCGGTAGTTTTTCACGAAAGAAACGGCTCGAAATTTTCCGGGCTGCCGGGGTGGGCGCAGCTGAGGAAGGTTGATTGCAAGGCCCGTTGAGAACAGTTGAAACCGGTTTCATTATGACACACAGATTTTGACTCGGCAAAAAAACTGTGCGATAATGAAACCGGTTTCATAAAAGTGGGTTTTTATTCACAAGACCTTAGCGACAGCCCAACCACTCGCCAAGTGCGGGGACTCAAATTAACGGTTGAGCTGCGCTTATCAAGTTAATAGTTCATACACCTTATTCAGAGTCGATGGGGTTCTGACAACAAAATGCATTCAGTTACCCAATGGCGGGCAGTTTACTTTAGAATGTTTGATGTGTATCAAAATGCAACCGTTAACCGGTCTGGTCTCGATGAGACCTTGCGCACCGGTGGTGGTTGCATTTTTTTTGTTTGCCCCCCGCCACGTTAGCATTTTAGACTGTTTGGATCCGGACCTGCTGATTTAGAGGGCGCGCTCTGAGTGATGCCACATTTTTTGACTGATTATGAGCCGAAAATCATCCTCTGTGACAATACGTGACGTTGCCAAAAAAGCGGGTGTTTCACCCGCCACGGTCAGCCGTTACATTAATGACAGCGCACCCGTTTCGGCAGAAGTGGCTGCCCGAATCCGCGAAGTAATGATAGATCTGAAATATGTTCCTTCGGCCGCAGCCCGGCAGCTTGCCATGCAAAAAGCCCATGCCATTGGGGTGTTGCTGACAAGCCTGAACCACGAATTCCTGTCACCTTTGGTTGGTGGAATTGAGTCGGTTGTCCAAAAAGAAGGATACAACTTACTGGTGGCCTCGCGTCGAATGGAAGACAGGATTGATACTCAAATCCCCATCGGCCCTCATAATTCAGATGGTATGATTGTTTTTCCCGGCAGCCTCACTGACGACGAGATTCTCAAACTGCACTACGCCGGTTTTCCACTGATATTAATTTATCGGACATCGCCCGAAGGCTTAAACATTCCAAGTGTAACCATTAGAAATAAAGGGGCAACCAGAAAACTCATTGATCACCTCATTGAGGTTCACCATCGGCGCAGAATTATTTTTATGCACGGCCCCGCCAACAATGAAGACTCGCAGTGGCGTGAGCAAGGCTACCAGGAATCGCTGGCAACCCACGGTATTGCGTACGACCCATCTTTGATCATTGCAGGGGAATATAACCGAAATGACGCTTATCAAGCAATGACCGAGTTTTTGGCAAACGGGCATCCCGATTTTGATGCCGTATTTGCCGGCAACGATGAATCTGCTGTGGGCGTTATGAACGCGCTTAATGAAAACGGATTACGTATTCCCGATGACATCAGCGTGGTTGGTTTTGATGACCTGGAATTGTCCGCTTTTTTGACCCCGCCACTCACAACAATCAACGCACCAACAGAAGGTGTGGGTAAAACTGCGGCGCGATATTTGTTCGATTTGCTGGCCGGTCAGGAAATTGAGCCTGTAACCCTGCTCCCCACCGAGATTGTCATCCGGCAATCCTGTGGGTGCTCCGCATAAATTATGGATGTTTAAATTGAAAAATTCCAGCGAAAGGAGGTGATTAACCAGCTTGATAGCGTTGTCCAATGTAGGTGCCACGTAGTCAATATGGGTTAACAGTCAGTAATCTACACAATCAAGGAGACAAGAGTAATGATTTCTAAAAAAACCATGTTAGTTTTGTTGGCTATGGTTTTGTTGGGAGTGATTGGGGCCTGTGGTACGCAACCTGCCCCCCAAACCATTGTTGAAACCGTAGTTGTGACCAAAGAAGTTGCCGGCGAAAAAGTCGTCGAGACCGTTGAGGTCGTAAAAGAAGTTGAGAAGGTTGTTAAAGAAACCGTTGTGGTTGAGGTTCCCGCCGCAGAAGCTGGCGACGAGAATGCCCTGCCTCGCAACGAAACCCTGTACTTCAACGGGCAACAGTGGGGGCCGGTTGTGGGATGGAATCCATATTCTACCAGCAACAATAACGCGATGGCCATTGCTAATCAGCAGGACAACGCCCGCGTGATTATGTTTGAAACCCCGTATTTGTACAACATGCTTGATGGCAAGGTTTATCCGCTGCTGGCTGATGGTGACTATGAATGGAACGCTGATCGAACCGAACTGACCTTTAAGGTCAAAAAGGCCGCCAAATGGAGCGATGGCACCCCGGTAACCGCCGATGACGTGGCCTATACCTGGGCCACCCATGTCAAATACGGTACCCCGATCGGCGTGGCCAACACAGATTACATTGACGACATCATCGCCCAAGATCCCCAAACTGTTGTGATCAAAGCCAAACTGGATGCAGACGGCAAAGCGGTCAACCCTCTGCTTGTAGCGGCCTACGTAAGCACCAACTACGTTATCCAAAAAGCCTGGACCCAAACCCTGGAAGATCGCGTTGGCGGTGATGCGACTCAGTTGTTGGCCGATACTGCGGAAGATGTTGTTTACTCCGGGCCGTATCACAAATTCTTTACGGATGACACCAAGGTTGTTTATGTTCGCGATGACAACTACTGGGGCCAGGATGCCTCGATGTGGGGCAAGCTGCCGATTCCGAAATACCTGGCGCATACCATCTTTAAAGATAACGCCGCCGGTTCCGTGGCCCTGGCCAAAGGTGAAGTGGATGTCAGCCAGCAATTCAACTCCAACGTTAACCTGCTGTGGGAAAGCTATGGCCTGCCCATCTCTACCTACCTGCCCGATCCACCTTATCAAATTGGCGCCAGCCTGCCCACTGCTTTCTATAACCTGAAGTCCCCCGGATTGGATCAGGTAGCGGTGCGCAAAGCCATTGCCATGGCCGTTGATTACCCCACCATCATTGCCAACGCTATGACCAACCAATCGGCTACCTTTGAGCAAGCGCCCCGCTCGCTCATGAACCCGACCGCCGGTGAGCAGGCCATGTACGACCACGACGCCGTTGCAGACCTGCAGTGGGTTGGCAACGACATTGAAGGCGCCAAAGCGCTGCTCGATGAAGCCGGTATTGTTGATAGCGATGGCGACGGCTGGCGCGAATACGAAGGTAAAAACCTGCACTACGTGGCCACCTGCCCCAACGGCTGGTCCGACTGGCAGGCCGCGATTGAAGTGGTCGCCGCCGCCGGTAAAGAAATTGGGATTGACATCACCACCAACTACCCCGAATGGTCCGTGTATCAGACCGTTGTCACCAAATCAGATTCACCGCTGCCCGAAGGCTACGACATCTTTATGATGTGGAGCGACGGCGCCGGCCCCACCCAACCCTGGGGACGTATCCGCAAACTGCTCAGCTCCGAATTTGTTGGCATGGCGGGCAACTGGAACGGCAACTGGGGCCAGTACAGCAATCCCGATGTGGATGCTTTGATCAAGGCCATCCCCGGTGAAACCGACCCGGCCAAGCTGAAAGAAATATACACCGAACTGGTCAAGATTTACCTGACCGATGTCCCCTCCTTTACGCTGATGTACCGTCCCCAATCGTTCCATACCGTGAACGAAACCGTCTGGACAGGCTTCCCGCACGACGGCGACGGCACCGAACCTCCCGTCCCGCCACTGGACTGCACCGACGGTTGGAGCATGGCGTGCCTCTACAACCTGGAGCTGGTTCAATAACAGGTACCCCGTAGTAACAACAGTCATGCCTCGCTTTGGGGCATGACTGTTGACTGTTAACGCTCGTAATTACAAATTGTGGTTTTTGTTTTCTACCTTCTAAAATACGCAATTTGTAGCCCTCTTGAGGGGTGCGTCTCAGATTTCTCAGCGTCACACAGGATGCAGGAAATCGGGACAAACCGGGGGGATTCGGGGAGATGCCCCGCGCCCCCGTATACTTGCCCAAATTTGGGGCGCACCCCTCTTAGTTGTATTTACAAGGAGGTATATATTGAAAGGGTACCGCAAGTATTTCCTCAACAAACTTATGTGGTTTGCCATTACCTTTGTTGCCGCTTTTGTGCTGAATTTCACCCTGCCCCGTTTAATGCCGGGCGATCCCGTGGCCGCTATTGTCGCCAGACTTGCCCAGGGTATGACCAATGCCACCGGGGTTCAGGCGATTTATCAGCAATACACAGAACTGTTTGGCACCAACAGACCTATGTACGAACAATTTTTTATTTATGTCAAAAATGTGGCGCGCGGCGATTTTGGTTACTCGTTTAGCCAGTACCCCAGAACGGTGTCCGATGTTCTCAAAGTCTCTATTGGCTGGACGCTGGCGCTACAGTTTCCGGCCATCATCGTCGGCTGGCTGATTGGCAACACGCTCGGCGCATTGGCGGCATATCTTAGAGGGGGATTTGATAAAGTTCTTTTGCCCATTAGTATTTTTGTTAGTGGGCTGCCGGCATTTGGCATGGCGATAATTTTGCTGGTTATTTTTGCGGTCAATTTACAATGGTTTCCAACCTCGGGTGGGTACGGGTTTGATCTGATCCCTACCTTTACCGGTCCTTTTATGTGGTCTGTTTTCACTCATTACCAATTGCCGTTCTGGTCTATTGTATTAATTGCCATTGGGGGGCAGGCCATTGGCATGCGCTCAATGGCTATCTATGAGTTAAACGCAGACTATGTAAAGTACAGCCGGTTTATGGGCATCAAAGACCGCAAAATTGTCAGCTACGTTTTCAGAAATGCAATGCTGCCACAGATAACCGGCCTGGCCTTAGCCATTGGCACTATGGTTAGTGGTGCGTTGGTAGCAGAAATCATTTTTAGTTATCCGGGGCTTGGCACCACGCTCCTGAACGCTGTAATGGGGCAGGATTATCCGCTCATTTCTGCCGTTACGCTGATTATTACATTGATGGTACTGGTGGCAATGTTTGTCATCGAGCTTGTTTATGGCTTTATTGACCCGCGTATCAAAGCAGCGCAGTCAGATTAGGTAGAGATGCGGCT
Organism: Anaerolineae bacterium; assembly: GCA_022071955.1. Taxonomy (GTDB): domain Bacteria; phylum Chloroflexota; class Anaerolineae; order 4572-78; family J111; genus J095. Next base: position 37,056 of record JAJVIM010000005.1, on the reverse strand, counting down.
ATGAAACACACAATCCAACAAATTTTTCGCTCCACTAATTTTGTCATCGGCTTTGTCATTTTTATGGCAATACTGTTGACAGTAATTATTTATCCAATCATCGTGTCCGATCCGCCCTTGGGCATCATTGGTCAGGGCACTTTCTTCCCCCCCGGAACCTATGTCAGTATGTACGACAGCGTTGGCGCGACAGCCTACACCTTGAACCTGAGGAATGCTGCATCCAATCGCATTGCCAGCAGGCTGGATAATCAGAAACGCAGTGACATGCAAACCTGGCTGGTAGCCAACGGGGTGCCGGCAAGCGAAATCGACATCACCGACACCGAAAAACTTTTGGCGCAATGGGAAGCAAATTATGACCCCCAAAAGAAAATTCCGGGGATGACTTTTGCCAAGCAAAGGGCTTATCAGCGGCTCGATGCGTCGCTCCAGGGGCTTTTGTCAAAAGAACCAATCATTGTCGCCGGCCAAAACCCGGAAACCGGTACCCTGGAACAGACTGGTGCGATTAACCAAACTGATTACGTGAATATTAATCACGTGGCCAACGTACAGGTGCTGCCGCTTGGCACCGACAACTTTGGGCGAAATGTGCTGACAGAGCTGGTGACCGCCACCAGAGTATCCTTGCAGATTGGTTTTGTGGCCGGTTTGGTTGCAACCTTAATTGGGTTATCGTTGGGCTTGCTGGGCGGGTATGTCGGCGGTCTGGTAGATGATAGTATTATGTTCATCACCAACATTTTTACCGTTATCCCCAGTTTTGTGCTGTTGATTCTAATTTCATTCAGTATCGGGCAAGATCAACGCGGCGCCTTTACCATCGCTATGGTGATTGGGTTTACCTCCTGGGTATGGACGGCCAGGGCGGTGCGGTCGCAAGTGATTTCGCTGCGTAATCGTGACCATGTCAATTTGTCTAAACTATCCGGCCACTCAATTACTCATATCATCGTCCGCGACATTCTGCCTTACATTGCTTCTTATGTGGTTATGGCGCTGATTTTACAGATTTCCTCGGCTATCCTGGTTGAGGCGGGGTTATCAATCCTGGGCTTAGGCCCCAGAACTACCGAAGTGCCAACGTTGGGATTGATGATGAACTGGGCAATGATTTACCAGGCGCATCTGCTGGGCAAATGGTGGGCTTACTTCCCCGTAATTTTAACCATTGCACTGATTTCGTTCTCATTAAATTTGATGAATACCGGTCTCGATCAGGTATTCAATCCGGCCTTGCGGGATTAGGGGGATTGATATGGCAAACGTAGTCTTGGAAGTTAATGAATTAACCACAAAATATGTTACCCGGTTTGGCGAAGATGTTTATGCCGTTGACCATGTGTCGCTGAAACTGGAAGAAGGCAAATCGCTGGGAATTGCGGGAGAGTCCGGCTGCGGCAAATCAACACTGGCGCTAAGTTTGATGGGCTATTACTTTCCACCGCTGCACTACACCAGCGGCGATATTATCATCGATGGGACAAATATTTCTAAAATGTCCCCGGACAATGTTCGCAAATCAATCCTGGGTACGGAAATTGCCTACATCCCCCAGGCCGCCATGAACGCGCTTAACCCCACCCAAAGGATCATCAATTTTATTGAAGATGTTTTTGAAGCCCATGACCCCTACAAAACCAAAAAAGAGATTTACGAAATTGCCAGACAAGCCTTTGAATTTTTGGGGTTGCCGGCGGAGGTTCTGAAAAAATACCCGGTTGAACTTTCTGGCGGGATGAAACAGCGCACCGTTATCGCCATTTCGGTGCTGCTTTCTCCCAAAGTGCTGATTGCTGATGAGCCTTCCTCCGCCCTCGATGTTACTTCGCAGAAAATGGTCATCAAAATGCTGCGAAACTTGATGGACAACGGGTTCATCAAATCAATGATTTTTATCACCCACGAACTGCCGCTGCTTTACAACGTAACCGACGACATTATGGTGATGTACGCCGGGCAAATTGTAGAATTAGGCACCGCCCAACAAACCGTATTTGATCCGCTTCACCCGTATGCCAAAGGGCTGATGGGGTCTATTATTGTGCCAGAAGAAGGGCTGCGAGACGTTAAACTGACGGCTATCCCCGGAGTGCCGCCTAACCTTAAAAAGCCGCCGGCTGGCTGCCGCTTTGCCGCCCGCTGCAAATATGCGTTGACGCAGTGTAAGGCAATGCCTGTTGACCTTCGCCCGGGGAGTAACGGCCGATTTTACCGCTGTATCTTTTCGGAAGAAGAATTGAGAGAGGCTTACAAACATGGCGAATGACAGAACGTTGTACCTGAGCGCGTCGGGGCTGACCAAAGTATTTGGATTGGGTCGCCATAAAACCGTTGCCGTTAATCATATAGACCTTGAACTCTACAAAGGCGAAGTCGTCTCGATTGTAGGTGAATCGGGCAGCGGCAAAACCACTCTGGCAAAAATCCTGTTGGGGCTAATCAGCCCAACTGAAGGCGAGATTTACTTCGAAGGCAAAAAACGCGACATTAGTTCGCACAAGAAAAAGAAGGAATACTGGAAAAATATTCAGGCTATTTTTCAGGACCCGTTCTCGTCGTACAACATCTTTAACAAGATCGATTCCGTGCTGCTGGATTGCATTAAAATGCGCGGCGGCGGCAATCTTTCAAAAGACGAAAAAACAAAACTGATGGCCGAAGCGTGCAGCTTTGTAAACCTGAAGTTTGAGGAATTGACCAACAAATATCCTTTTGAACTTTCCGGTGGGCAGCAGCAACGCCTCATGATCGCCCGCATTTTTCTGCTGAAGCCCAAAATTCTGCTGGCCGATGAACCCACTTCTATGATCGATGCCTGTTCGCGCGCAACCATTCTGGACGAACTGATGAAACTGCGCGATGAGATCGGGATGACGGTTATCTTCATCACCCATGATATTGGCCTGGCATATTATGTTTCTGACAAGGTTTATATTATGGAACGGGGCCGGTTTGTAGAAAGCGGCCCGCCCGACGATGTGATTTTGCGCCCCAAAGAGGCTTACACCCAACGCCTGATCAACGATGTACCCAAAATTTATGAAGAGTGGGATCTCTCTACTGTCTAACCAATTACTGGGTTACCCGGCCAATGCGCGCCTGCTCATCATCAACGCCGATGATTTTGGGATGTGCCATGCCGTAAATGCCGCCATCATGGCCGCAATGACAACCGGCATTGCCCGTTCCACAACGTTGATGGTGCCCTGCCCGTGGGCGTTGCACGCTATGCGCTTTCTCAAGGAGCATCCCCAAATTCCCTTTGGCGTGCACCTCACTGTTATCGCTGACTGGGCCGATTACCGCTGGGGGCCGGTAACACCCAAAGAAAAAGTGCCCACTCTTATTGACCGGGCGGGGTTGGATTACCGAGCCTTGCAGGAAGTTTGGAAGGCAACGTAAATTCACAAATTATCATATAACACGCCAATACCAACTATTGGCGTCTATTTTTTGCCCGTAAACCGGGCTATCAGAAAGGTAACCCCAATGGAACTTAGTAACCTGATTAACCAGATGACGCTTGAAGAAAAAGCCGCGCTCTGCACCGGCGCCAGCGCCTGGACAACAACTCCGGTGGAGCGACTGGACATACCGGAATTGATTATGTCCGATGGGCCGCACGGCGTTCGGCGCGTGCCCGATGTCAACCAAATGGCGATTAAAAGTTTGCCGGCCACCTGTTTTCCCACCGCCTCCTGCCTTGCTTCAACCTGGGATGTGGATTTAATTGGCAAAATGGGCCAGGCCCTGGCCGAGGAAGCCATCGCGCTGAATGTGGGCGTTGTGCTTGGCCCCGGCGCAAATATGAAACGCTCGCCGTTGGGGGGACGCAATTTTGAATATTTTTCAGAAGACCCCTACCTGGCCGGGGAAATGGCGGCCAGTTTTATTAACGGCGTGCAAAGCAAAGGCGTTGGCACGTCGCTTAAGCACTACGCCGCCAACAACCAGGAATTCCAGCGCTTTAGCATTAGCGCCGAAGTGGATGAACGCGCCCTGCGCGAAATCTACCTGCCGGCCTTTGAAAAGGCCGTCAAACAGGCCCAACCGTGGACGGTGATGTGTTCGTACAACAAAGTCAACGGCACCTTTGCCTCCGAACACCACACTTTGCTGACCGAGATTCTCAAAAACGAGTGGGGGTTTGAAGGGCTGATTGTTTCAGACTGGGGCGCGGTGCGCGACCGGGTAGCCGGGCTACAAGCCGGCCTCGACTTGGAGATGCCCGGCCCGCAGGATCGCCGCGTGCAGGCAGTGGTCGATGCCGTCCGCTCCGGCAAACTGGATGAGGCCGTTTTAGACGAGTCGGTGCGCCGTATTCTGCAGATTGTCTTTAAGGCCCACAAAACGCCCAAAGGCGGCGATTTTGATGTAGAGGCGCACCATCAACTGGCCGGCAAAATTGCCGCCGAAGGCATAGTGCTGCTTAAAAACAACGGCCTGCTCCCCCTGCAAGGCCAAAAACAGATTGCCGTCATTGGCCGCTCGGCGGAAAAGGCTCACTTTCAGGGCGGCGGCAGTTCGCACATTAACCCCACCAAAGTGGCCGTGCCGTTTAAAGAGCTGCAAGCCCGGGCCGGCGACGCTGAATTAACTTACGCCGAAGGTTACCCCACCGATGCCTCTTTCCGCCAGGATTTGATTGACCAGGCGGTCGGTCTGGCCCAGGCGGCAGATGTGGCCCTGCTGTACATCGCGCTGCCCACCTTTAAAGAATCAGAAGGCTACGACCGCCGCGACATCGATCTGACCGAACAGCAGATTGCGCTGATCAAGGCCGTGGCTGCGGTTCAGCCGCACACGGTGGTGGTACTCAACAACGGCGCGCCGGTAGCAATGAATGACTGGCTTGATGGCGTAGACGCCGTGCTGGAAGGCTGGATGATGGGCCAGGCCGGCGGCGAAGCCATTGCCGACGTTCTTTTTGGCCGGGTCAATCCCTGCGGCAAGCTGCCCGAAACCTTCCCGCTCAAACTGGCCGATACGCCTTCGCACCTGAATTGGCCGGGCGAAATGGGCCAGGTGCGCTACGGCGAGGGGCTGTTCATTGGCTACCGCTACTACGACGCCAAAGAAATGCCGGTGTTGTTCCCCTTTGGCTATGGCTTAAGCTACACCAGCTTTGCCTACAGCAACGCCGCCGTGTCGGCCACCACCTTTAAAGATGTGGACGGCGTGACGGTATCGGTTGACGTTACCAACACCGGGGCTGTTGCGGGCAAAGAAATTGTGCAAATTTACGTCCACGACCGGCAAGCCGGGTTAGTGCGGCCCCACAAAGAATTAAAGGGCTTTGCCAAAGTCGAACTCCAGCCGGGCGAAACCAAAACCGTATCCATCCCGCTCGATTTCCGCGCCTTTGCCTTTTACCACCCGGAATACAAACAGTGGATCACCGAGGATGGCGAATTTGATATTTTGATTGCCGCCTCCGCCACCGATATTCGCCACACCGTAACAGTAACGCTGCAATCAACCGTGACTCTGCCCTGTATTCTCGACAAAGAATCGACCATCCGCGAGTGGCTGGCCGATCCGCGCGGCCGGGCCGTTTTTGGCCCCTTCTACGCCAAAATGGAAACCGAAGCCCGCAAAATGTTCGGCGGCGGCGATGAACGCTACGGCAACAACGAAAGCGCCATCGGCATGGACATTATGGATATGTTTAACGAAATGCCTCTGGTCAGTGTGCTGATGTTCCAGCAACATGCCTTGCCCGCGCATCCCGAAGACCTGGTGGCAGATTTTTTATCCAAAGTTCACAACGGAGATTAAACTGATGACCTCGCAAGCAGCCACTTTACCGATTGCCGTCCAATTATACAGTCTGCGGACGTTGCCCGGCACGTTTAATGAAACTCTGGGCCAGGTGGCCGGGGTTGGGTATACTGCCGTGGAAACCGTGGGCGACCACGGCTGCACCGCCGCCGACATGCGCGCCTTGTTAGCCAACCACGGTCTGCAAGTTATCGCCACCCACCTGCCGCTCGATGATTTGCGGAACGACTTACCCAAAGTTATTGCCTTCAACCAGGCCATTGGCAATGATACGCTCGTTACGCCATACATTCCCCACCTGGTGGGCGAAAAACGCGCCAGCGTCTTTCAGGAAACCGGCCAACTGCTGGGCCAACTGGCTCAACGCTGCCAGGCCGAAGGCATGCGCCTGTTGTACCACAATCATCACTGGGAAATGGTTGAAATCGATGGCAAACTGGCCCTGGATTGGCTCTTTGACAGCGCCGGCGACAGCCTTGGTTTTGAGCCAGATTTGGCCTGGATTACCTTTGGCGGGGTTGATCCGGTGGCGCTGCTGCAACGTTACGCGGGCCGCTGCCTGCGGGTGCATGTGAAGGATTTGGGCGTTGCCGGCCCGGATTCATCGGAGCCGCTGATGGATGGCGCGGTGATGGCCGATGTTGGTTCTGGCAAGCTAAACTGGCCGGCCCTGCTCCCCGCCGCCCGCGCTGCCGGCGCGGCATGGTACATTGTTGAGCATGATAATCCGCGCGATCCCGTTGCCAGCGTTGCAAACAGCCTGGCCTATTTGCAACAGCAATTGCCGGTTGTTTTGCGCGGCTAATTCACGGTCAGTTTTTTTACCGCAACAAGCCATAAAAATGGGGTAGGGGCGCTTCGCGAAGCGCCCCTACTATTTATAACTCCGCAAATTCGCAGGAGGATTAATAAAACCCGGATTTGCTTTCCACGCCTCCGGCACAAAACGAGGGCTGCGGCTGCGCAGATCGAAACTATCAAATCATTACGTTGAATCGATTTTGAAAAATTTACTGCGCCGAAAAAACGATCCCGGCTATACCAAATCAATCCGGTCGGGTCTGATCAGCACACGGCTTCCGCCGTTTGCGAGAACCGGTTCCGGGTTGTTATCGTCGCGATACACTTCTACGGCATATTCGCCGATGGTGGCAGCCAGCCGTTTTAAACCAACCCAAACTGATTTTTCACTTTGCTGATTGGCCTTTGGTTGTCGGTAAATTTGGTCAGCACAAATCGTGTCACTTGTGCAAATACATTTTGTCGTCATTTTCTGTAAAGCTCTCCAAATAATTTAACTGAGTTCAAATCTAATCGATGGTAAATCTGTTAGCGGAATACAATTTTATATACGTCTGCAATCTTCATGCATACACCTCCAAAGACAGTATATCACCTGGAGTCGACTCCAAGTCAAGTGTTTTTACAAAAAATAAAGCATGAAATCGACACAGCAGTTGGGATTGTTGGGAGAGGACTAACGATTGGCCGTTTGGGTAGAGCCTGAGGGCTTCAATATCGGCTTATAAACAGAACAATCTGGAATTGGGCGGCGCTGGCAATGGAAATGTGCAGGCCGATTACCTATGGTCAATCCATTGCCAGCCGCAGCACCGGAATCGAGTCCCAATTGAGGGTGGGGGGCGGCGAGATGTGAAGATCATTGCCCCGGCGCTGCCACGCCAGCGGCTCATCTGAGCCGAGCACCGTCAGCGCGCTGCCGGCGCGGGCCGGTAAATCTGGCAGGGTGAGCGCGCCCGCCGGCGGGTGCAGCAGCGTGATGTACAGGGCGTCATCCTTGGCGGTGTAGGCCACTTGCAGGCCGTCCTCTGTTTTGTCTCCGGCGCGAGTCCAGGGGCGGGCGCCGTAAATGGCCTCGCCGTTGACCGCCAGCCAGCGCCCAATGCCGTGCAACGCTTCAACCTGAGGCTCCGGAATGCTGCCATCGGGCCGCGGGCCAACGTTGAGCAACAGGTTGCCGTTTTTGCTGACCACATCCACCAGCATCCGAATTAACTCCGGCGCGGTGAGGTAATCTGCCGGCTGCTCAGCCCGGTTGTAGGTAAACGAATTGCCAATGCCCCGCACCGATTCCCATTTAAAAGATGCCCGCGTTTCCAGGTTTGAATATTCGGTGGTGCGGAAATCGCAGTGGGGCACCGGCGGCAGCGCCGTGCCGCCATCGTGCATCAGCTTTTGGGCCTCCTGTTGCAGCAAAACTTTCCCGCCCGGCTCCAGGTAACGCCGGGGGAGCTGAAACCAGCGGTCGTTCACCACGCCTTCCGGGTTGCGGTTGTAAAAATAGGCAAACAGGGCGGGCAGGTCGCCAAAGGGCGGGTAGGCAATATCGCTCCACAGGATGTCCGGGTGGTAGCGGTCAATCAACTCGCGCCAGTGAGTTTCCGCGTAGCGCAGATACTCCGGGCTGGTTGGCCCGGTTGAGAGCAAATCGGCAAAGCCGAGGATGGGTTCGGGTGAAAATGTCCAGTCCAGCGCGCTGGAGTAGTACAGCCCCATTTTTAGCCCTTTGGCGGTCACGCTGCGCGCCAGCTCGCCGGTTACATCGCGGGTGGTGCGGTAATTTGGCCTAAATGGGTTGGGGGTGTGGCTGTCCCACAGCAAAAAGCCATCGTGGTGCTTGGTAACCAGCACCACGTAGCGCGCCCCGGCCTCGGAGAACAGGTTGGCCCAGGCTTCCGGCTGCCACTGCCGGCTCTGCTCGTTGAAGGCGGCGGCAAAATTTTCATACGGATAATCCGGCCCGTAGGTTTGGCGGTGGTACACGTCCACCGGGCTGCCTGTGATGCGCAGGCTGTTTTGATACCATTCCGCGTAGGGCTGGCAGGTGTAGCCGTACGCTTCTGACTCTCTGGCAAAGATGGAGTTGATGTCGCCCAGGCCGGTGGGGGCGTAGGCCGGCACGCTGGAAATGGTCCAATGGACAAAAATGCCAAATTTGGCGTCATCGTACCAGGCGGGCAGGGGGTGTTGTTTGATGGACTCAAGGGTAGGCTGGTACATCGGCATCCCCCTAAACCGCGGCGGCGATGGCCCGTAACCGGTCAATGGCCGCGGGCAGGTGTTCTAACGGCAGGTGTTCAAAGATAACGGGCAAATCGGGGCGGCGCGTTTTAAGGAATTTAATGTAGCCGGCCTGCGGAAACACGCCCAGGCCAAACTCCGGCGTGTCCACTTCTGCGCCCTGCGGGCTGACATCCTTTAAATGGGCCACCACAAATTCCTGCTCAAATCGGCCCAAAAATTCATCGGCCAGTTGCGCCGATTGGGGCAGCAACGCTTTGGTGAGGTAATTGTAGGGATCGCACATCACTTTAAGGTGCGGGCTGTTGTACCGGCGCAGAATCTCATCGACCTGATCCGGCGTTTTCAACACGTTGTTCACGTATCCTTCCAGCGCCAGCACCGCCTGCGCTTTTTCGGCCACCGGCAGCAGTTCATCGAGCGCCCGGTAGAGCGCCTCCCAGGCGGCGGGGCTGTCATTTTCCGGGGTGTCGCTCCAGTCGCCGCTGGGGTGGAGCGTGCCGGTTTCGGTGGAAACAATGGGCGCGCCCAGCGCGTTGGCCTGCTCCAGACAGGCTTTAATGTAGGCAATGTTGCGCCGCCGCCTGTCCGGGTCGGCGGCAATAAGGTTGCGGTACGCGCCCAGCGCCGCCACCGACAGGCCGTGATCGGCCAACTGCCGCCGGGCGGCGGGAATTTGCCCCGGCGATTCGATGGCTTCGTCCAGCAGTTCGCCGCTCAGTTGCACCAGTTGCAGCCCCAGCGCCTGATACGCGGCGGCCATTGGCAGCCATTGGCTGCGGGAAAAATAGGGGGTAAACGCGCCCAGTTTTGTCCACAGTGGGGTAGAGTTGCTCACTTAAATCACCTCATCAAATTGAACGGGTTGCCCGTTATTTTCCGCCGACTGGCAGGTTGCCAGCGTAATTGCCAGCGAAGCCAAGTGGTGGCGCGCCGAGTTGTAGGGCTGGCGGTCTTCATAAATTGACCAGACCAGCTCGCTCATAGCGCCGGCAAAGCCATCGGGGAACCACTGCCCCTCAAAATCAAAGCGGGTTTGCCCCTGGGCGTTGTCAAGCTCAACAAACCGGTCCGGCAGCACGCTGCCGCGGAGGGTGCCCAGCGTGCCGTGCACCCAAAAATCGTGGCTTCTGTCCTGGCTGGCCGAACTGCCCACGCAGCGCAGCAGCGCGTTAGCGCCAGCGTGGCACTGGATTTCGGCGCTCATGCCCCAGGCGGCTTTGCTCTCTGGCGGCTGGTTGGGCAGCCGGTACTCGCGGGCGCTGACGGTGCTGAGGCGCTGGCCCGCCAGCCAGCAGCGGGTAATGTCAAACCAGTGAATGCTGTAATCGTACAGCAGCCAGTGGGGAATCTCATCGAAGCGGGTGCCGGTTACCCAGCTCAAATTGATGTCAAACAGGTGCGTGACGGCGGTTACCTGGCCAATGGCCCCGCCTTCGATGAGCAGGGTGGCAATACGCCACGGCGGCGACCAGCGCCCGTTTTGGTTGACGGCAACTTTCAGGCCGCTGCGCTCCGCCTGGGCCACAATTTCCCGAGCCTGAGCCATATCCAGCGCCAGCGGCTTTTGGGCCAAAATGTGCTTGCCGGCCTCAAGCGCCCGGCGCATAATGGGAATACGCTGCTCCGGGAAGGTGGCGATGTCCACAATTTCGATGGCCGGGTCGGCCAGCAGGTCATCCAGGCTGGCGTAAATGCGTTGGAGGCCAAACTGCTCGGTCAGGCCCGCGGTGGCTGCCGGAACGGCATCGAACGCGCCCACCAGATTCAGCCCGTGTTTCTGATAGGCCGGCAAATGCGCCTGGCGCACAATATTGCCGCAGCCAATAATGCCAATGCCGGGCCGGTAATCGGCGGGAAAGCCGGGTTGATAGGGCAGATGATAGTTGTTCATATTGCCTCGCTTGAAAGTAGGGGGCGGGAGACAGGGGTCAGGTGGACCGAACCGGGCCGGTGCTGCCGCGCACGTCCAGTTCCGGGCGCAATAGCACCTGCTGCGGCGCGGTCTGCGTGCCCTCCAAATGGCCTATCAAAATTCGGGCCGCTTCCCGCCCCATTTCGTAGGCCGGAAAACTGATCGTGGTTAGCGGCGGCGTTGCCAGCTCGCTCATCGGTTCACTGAGCAGGCCCACCACGGAAATATCGTGGGGGATGCGCAGCCCCCGCGCCTGGATGGCTTTGAGCACGGCCAGCACGCCGCTTTGCTGGGGCGTGACAATGGCGGTCAGGGTGGGGTTTTCGTTGAGCAGGGTTAACACCTGCCCGGTGGCGCTGTTTAAATCTGCCACAAGCCAGTGGGCCGGCAAGCCGTGCTTTTGGCTGGCTTTTTTGTAGCCCTCCAGCGCCCAGGTGGCGTAGCCGTATTCCTTGCCTTCCAGCGCGTGCGCCATTGTAACAAACCCAATCTGGCGATGGCCCAGATCGTGCAAATGCTGCATGGCATCGGCCACGCCTTTTTCAATATCGATGTCTACGTAACTGAGGCCGGTATTGTCCGCGCAGCGGCCAATCATCACAAAGGGCAAATTGTGTTCTTTCAGCAGCTCCACCCGCCGGTCTTGCAGCAGAATCTCCATCAAAATCATGCCGTCGGTTTGGCCGCTGCGAAAAACCGCCAGCAGGTCGTTATCGCTGAGGGCTTTAACAATCAGGTTGAGCGAGTAGTCGGCCTCTTCGCAGCCAAGCGCGGCGGCGGTGATAATGCCCTGCGAGGGCGGGTTGAAATCCTGCGGAAAATGCAGGGCAATAAACAGGCTTTTGCCGGAGCGAAGCTGCTGCCATGTGATTTGCGGCGCAAAGCCCCATTCGTCCATCAACTGCAACACCCGCTGGCGAGTCTCTTCGGCCACATCCGGCTTGTTGTTGATGATGCGTGACACGGTGGCGATTGACACGCCGCATGCCTCGGCGATGTCCACTATTGTTGTTTTTGCTGCTTTTGAGCGCCTTGCCAAAGTTGATGCTCCTGTTTTGCCGGAAATGCCGGCCAGATTAAATAAGCCGCGCTAAAATTTGATTTCAACCGGCTGGCCGCTGTAGCTGACCTGCCGGGCGGCGGCGGTTGCGCTGCCGTGCAGCACAACGTGAAATTCTCGCTGATGCGGCATGCCGGGGTATTGCCCGCTGCGCTGGCCCAGCGTTAAACAGTTGGAATCGTCGTTCCAACTTATTTGGATGGTAGAAAACGCCCCCTGCTCGTAATTGTAATTGTCGCCTTCGTCTTCGTAAAGCAGAAAGCTGCCGTCACTGCCCGCGTAAATGTGAAGTTCAACCGGGGCGTCGGGTTGGTCATCCACATACTGCCGGTGCGGCCCCAGCGGAATAATGGAGCCGGCGCGCACGTACAGCGGCATTGTATCCAGCGTGGCAGCGGCCTCAACGGTTTGGCCGCCGCCGAGCCGTTCACCGGTCCAAAAATTGTACCAGCCGGTGCCGGCGGGCAGGTAAACCGGCCGGGTGCGAGGCGCATCCGCAACCGGTTTGGAGCCGGCGGCGTAATACATTGGCCGGGTTATTGGGCAAACCAGCAGCGCCGGGCCAAACATAAACTGATCGGCGCAATTGTAGGTGGCCGGGTCGTGCCGAAAATCAAAGGGCAGGGCGCGTAACATGGTGTAAGATTGGCGCGCTGTCCAGCCAACCAGCGAATAAATGTAGGGCAGCAGCCGGTAGCGCAGGTTGAGGAATTTCTTTAACGTATCGTACATTAAGTCGCCCGGTTCGCCAAAACGCCACACTTCGCGCGGGGTATCGGTGCCGTGCGAGCGGAACATGGGCAAAAACGCGCCGTACTGGAACCAGCGCACGTACAACTCGCGGTAGCCCAGGTCGCCAACCCCGGCGTCAAAATCGCCGTTCCAAAACCACATCTCCGGCTTGCGCCGCACAAAAAACGCGCCGACATCGGTGGTCCAGTAGGGCATGCCGGTGGCGCAAAAACTGAGGCCCTCGGCAATCTGGCGGCGCAGCGTGTCCCAATTGGCGGCCACATCGCCGGACCAGGTGACGGTGGCGTAGCGCTGCTGCCCCAAACTGGCCGAGCGGGTCAGGTTGACCACCCGCTTGTCCGCCGTTACCTGCCGCTGGCCATCGTAAATGCCCTGCGAGTGCAGCAGCGAGTAGGCGCTAATCAGTTCGGGGTCAAGATAGCGTTTGGCCTCGGCGGTGTTAATGCGCATGCGCTCTTCCGGTTCCGGTTTAACGGCCCCTTTCCAGTCGGCCTCAAACGGTTCGGTGCAATCGCACCACCAGGCGTCAACCCCGTGCGCAAAGAGGCCGGTGTTGGCCTGCTGCCAGTAGCAGGCGCGGGCCGCCGGGTTAAAGGCATCGTAATTGGCCTGATTGCCCAGCAAAAAGCCCTGTTGGTGCAGTTCGCGCCAGTTTTCGCCGCCGGCGCGCATAATGGGCCAGATGGAGACCATGAGCGTGGCGTGCAGCGCGTGCAAATCGGCGGTGAGCTGGCCGGGGTTGGGAAAGCGCTCCGGGTCGAGCGTTTTTTGGCCCCACAGGTCGCCCGTCCACGATTTCCAATCGAGCACAATGCAATCCAGCGGCAACTGGCGCGCCCGGTACTCGCGCACCACGGCCAGCAGTTCGGCCTGGTCAACGTAGCGCTCTTTGGACTGGATGTAGCCAAACGACCATTTGGGCAGCATAGGTGACTGGCCGGTGAGCCAGCGAACTTGCCCCACCAGCTGATCGAACTCCGGGCCGTAGATGAAGTAGTAGTCCAGCTCGTCGTCCACGTCGCTCCACAGGTAGGAGCCAAAAGCGTCGTCGTGAAAGGTCATCAGCGAGCAGCTATCCACAAAAACGCCGTAACCGAGGGTGGAGACAATCACCGGGATGGCCACTTTCATATTTTGCTGGTAAAGGTACTGGTGCTGGCCGCGCAGGTTGAACATGCCCTCTTCGTGCGAGCCGAGGCCGTAGAGCGCTTCGCCGTCGGCCCACTCAAATTCAAGTTTGGTGTGATAGGCTTGCCGGTCAACCACCTGCTGCACGTTGCGGGTGGCCACCCGCACGCCGTCGGCGTCTTCTCGGCTTTCAAAGGCGGTGGCTTCATCAAACACAGAAACCAGCACATCCACCGGCTCCAGCGTTTTGCCGCCCCGGGCCGGCTCTTTGGTGAGCAGTTGGCCCTGGCTGTCGCGATAAGTGAAGGCGGTGGTGCGGCGGTCAATCTCGATGGTGACGGCGGCGGTGGCAAAAATCAGGCTGTCGGGCGTTTCCTGCACGGAAAACGGCACGTTGGAATCGGGCTGGGCGCTGACCATCAGGCTGGGCGCGGCGCTGAATTCCGGCTTAAGGCTGTAGCGCACCCGGATAAGCTGCGGCGTGCAGGGCGTCAGCGCCAGCCAGCCGCGCTCGCTGTACAGGGTCAGGCCATCGGGTTGGGTGGAGTAGGTTAAAATTGTCATCAGGGTTCTCGCAAAGGTTTTTTTTCGGTTTAAAGCGGGTTGCGTGTTGCGTGTTCAGTTAACAGCCTGTTTTTACGCCACACGCAACACGATGGCGGCCAGCATCGTTACAGAATCTTTAAAGGTGACGCAACCGGCAAATAAGCCAGGCCCCAAACTACCGGTAACGCGCGGCAATTTCCAGCGCCGCGTCGATGTCTCGCTCCGTTTCAAAGTTCATCAGCACGTGCACCCCGTCCGGCCCAATTTCATCGAGCAGCGGTTGCAGGGTGGCCACATCTACCGAGGCGGGCATGATCGCCTTGCCGCCGGCTTTAATGCGCTTGTACAGGTTGTACCATTTGGGGTCGCCGCCCTGCGGCTGGCCCGCGCCCGGCGTCCACTGGATGGCGTCAAGCTCCTCAATTTCCAGCAGCGCCTCAACGTGACGGATGGCGTCCGGGCCGTCAAGGTGGTACAGCGAGTAATCCAGCCACTGGCACTGCTCGCGCAGGTAGGGTACCACAAAACGGCGGAAATCGGACGGCGAAATCATGGCCGAAATATCGCTTTGCAGCTTGGCCACGCGGCCCGGCGCCCACAGCGAGAAGTAACAAAAGGCCATTTCGCCGTCAACATTAATTTCGCGGTAAATGCGCTCAAACACGTCAAACCAGATTTTGTTGACAGCCCGGAGCTGTTGTTTCAGCTCCTCGGGGCGGTCGATGGTGTCCAGCAGCACCGGCTGCGTGCCGCGCAGCCCGGCCAGAGTATCCAGCCCCTCAATAAAATCCGGGCAGCCAACAAAATAGCGGCCCTGCGCCTGCTGTTTGCAGGCTTTCACCAGATCAAGGTGGAGTTTGAGCCAGGGGTTGGCTTCGTCCAGGTCGATGGCGTCGCTATCCGGCGTGCGGGGCAGAATCCAGATAGTGTCGTCGCGGCCATCCAGCTCTGCGCCCAAAATGGCCGCCAGCGACCCCGGCCCCAAATGGGTGTTGGCCACCGGTAGAATATCGGCCTTAAAAGAGCTGCGCGACAACGTGTAGTGCAAATGATCGGCGCGCCAGTGGGGATCGAACCAGTATTGGCGCAGGTCTGTGGCCGGCGGCACCGGCGCAACCGGCTCGTGGGGCGGGCCATCTTTATCGATATGCAGCCACATGCTGATGACCAGCCCCTTGCCGGCCCACCAGTCCAGATAATGCTGGCGGGATTCGGCCCAGTTTTCTTTCCATAGCGTGTGTGTCATTGAGTCCTCATCTGTTATTGAAAATGGACTAACTCTTTACCGCGCCGGCAACCATGCCGGACAGGATAAATCGCTGGGCCATAATGTAAACAATGATAACCGGCAAAATTGTCAGCACCACGTCCGCCGAAACCAGGCTCCAGTCAGACTGGAACTGGCCAAAGAAGTTGTAAACGGCCAGCGTCATGGGCCAGTAGGTGCTGCGGTTTAAGAAATAGAGGGGCATGAGAAATTCGTTCCAGATGCCCAAAAAATTAAGCACCGCCGAGGTGACCAGCACCGGCGTCAGCAGCGGGTAAATCACCGAGAAAAAGAGGCGCAGCGGGCTGGCCCCATCGATGATGGCGGCTTCGTCCAGTTCGCGCGGAATGGTTTCAATAAAGGCGTAAACCAGAAACACGGTAAACGGAATTTGGGTGGCGGAATACAACAAAATGATGCCCAACTGGGAATTGATGAGATGCGTTAGCTGCATCACTTTGGTCAGGGTAACAAAGTTGGTGGGCATGGCAATGCCCATAATAATGAAGAAGTAGACCGCTCGATTGAAGCGGGTGCGGTTGCGCGACAAAATATAGGCCGCCAGCGCGGCCACAGTCACCCCAATAAATGTTGAGGCCACGGCGTACAGCACGCTGTTGCCAAAGGCGGTCAGCAGCTTGCCCTTTTCAATGACGGTGATAAAGTTGCTCCATTGCAGGGCGGTGGGAAATTCCACCCCCATCGAGCTGGCTTCGGCCCTGGTTTTGAGCGAGTTGACAAAAACCAGATAAATGGGAATAAAAGTGATGGTACAGGCCATAAAAGCCAGCGCGTGATTAAAGAACCTTCTGAAAAATTTCACGTTACGCTTCCTCTTCCTGGTGCATCAGCCGGATGACCAGATAGCCCAGGGCAATCATCACCAAAAACAGCAGCGACGACAGCGCGGTGGCCACGCCGTAGCGCCCCTTGGAAAAGTCCTCAAAAATGGCGGTGTAAACGGTGTCTGTGGCCCGTCCAGGGCCGCCGTTGGTCAGCACAAACACAATATCAAACACTTTAAGGCCGTACAGCAGGTTTAACACCGTGGTTACGGTTAAAACAGGCCGCAGCAGCGGCAAGGTAATGTGCTGAAAAGCTTGCCACCGGCTGGCCCCATCGATGGCGGCGGCCTCGTAGTAATCGCGGGGGATGGCCTGCAAACCGGCAATCAAAATGACCATAATGTAGCCCACGCCGCGCCAGGTATCCACGCCAATGACCGAGGGCAGCGCCCAGGTAATATCCACCAGCCACTTTTGGGCCATAAAATCCAGCCCCACAGCGCGCAACGAGGTGTTCAGCAGGCCGGTGGCCGGGTTCAATATCGACTTAAAAATAAGGCTGATCACCAGGATCGGCAGCACCGCCGGCAAGTACATAACCGCCCGGTAAATATTTTTCAACCGGCGAACGCCATCGGTGAGTAACACGGCCAGGGCCAGGGCAATTACGGTTTTCAAAAAGATGGTGGCCACGGTAAAAACAACCGTGTTTTTAATGAAGTTGACGTACCCTTTGCTCGACGCGAAAATTGTTTGAAAATTCTCAAGCCCCACCCAGTTGATGTCGGTGGTGTAGCTGTTCCAATCGGTAAAGGCGTAGTAAAAACCCATCACGCTGGGGATCACATAAAACAGCCCGTACAGCGCCAGAGCGCCGGTAACAAAGTAGAACGGATAGGTTTTTGCTTTCATCGGCTGCCTCACAACTTTCACGCGGGTCAATTGGCCCGCCAGCACGCACAGGCGGTGCGCTGTTGCCGTTAACAGATTTTGACCACAGGGCCAGTTTTTAATACTGGCCCTGTGTTGGTTGGGTGATTTTACTTGGCCCAGGCGGGATCAGAGGCCGTTTGCGCCATTTCAGCGCGGCGCTGATCGATGCTGGTTAGCACGTCTGCGGGGGTCATGCTGCCGGAAAACATCCCGGTCAGGTCTTTGCCAATGTCCATCCACTGCGGGTTAACGTAATTGACCGCATCTTGATAGACAATGGTCTTGGTTGGGTAGGTCTTGAGAAATTCCTGCTGGGCCGGGTTCCATTTTTCTTTCAGCCCGGAAAAGTTGAGCGAGGCAAAGTCATCGCTGTTGTCCAGCAGGTATTGCAAATTCTCAGGTTTCATCAGGAAAGCCAGGTATTGTTTGGCCTCTGCAACGTGCGGCGAGCCGGAATAGATGAACTTGCTTGGCCCGGCCGGGTGCGCCGGGGCAAGCTGGTTGTCTACCAGCGGAATGGGGAAGAAGCCAAAGGTATCGGCGGGTACATCAGGATATTCTGATTCAATGGCCACCGGTGCGGTGAGCGTGGTGAGCGACATGGCGTATTCGCCGCTGGCCAGCTTTTTGGTGGTGTCGGTGTAGGTGTCGGACAGCGCGTTGTCGCCAAAGCAGCCCATACCGTACAGTTCCTGCAACTGGGTAATTGCCGTCAGCATGGTTTCGCTTGCGGCAAAGGTGGCTTCGTTGGCATTCAGTTTATCGGCCAGGCCGGGGTTCAGCTCTTCAAAGCGGGGGCCAATCATGGGGAACCACAGCACGTGGTGCCAGCCATCGGACACGGGTTCGTAAATAGGCACAATGCCGGCATCCATAATGGTGGTGCAGGCGGCTTTGAAATCGTCATAGGATTTGGGCACTTCAACGCCCAAATCGGCAAAAATCTTCTTGTTGTAGGTGAGGATAAAGTAGTTAGAAGCGACGATATCCCAGATTTCAGCGCCGTACACTTTGCCGTTCAGGCTAACCTGATCCAGGGCGTTGGGGTCCATACGGCTCACCCATTCTTCGCCGGAGAGATCCACAGCGTTTTTCTCAACATCGTATTGCACTTTCAGGTCGGTTTTGCCGCTTTGGCCGCCAAAAATATCGGTGGCTTCGCCGGAGTTGAGTTTTGTTTTCAACACGTTAAAGTACTGGTCAGCCGGCAAAATCTGGTAATCAATGTGGATGCCGGTTTCGGCTTCAAACTTTTTGGCCAATTCAAACTCGGCGTCTTTAATCCAGTCCTGGCTGGCCATGTAGGTCAGGGTGATTTTTTCCTGGGCCGGTTCAACCGCGGCTGGGGCTTCGGCTTTAGGTGCTTCTTCAGGTTGTTGCGCTGGGGCGGCCTGCTCGGCGGGAGCGGCCGGTTCTGCCGGGGCCGGTTGGGAGCCGGCGCAACCGGCCAGCACCAGGGTCATCATCAGCGAAAAAATCAGGGGGAAAACTAACTTCTTCATCATTTTCTTGCCTCCAATTGGAAATGGTTAAATTAGATCGCGCTCATTTACAACGATGGAAATGGTAGGATCAATAAACACCTCCGTACCTGACGGGGTCAGCAGAGACCTCCGGCCAGCAATATAGAATAAGTGGCGGCTCAGAACAAAGCTTGATGTAAATGTTACCGTAAACATTTACGGTAACATTTACAACATCATACAACAGTTTTTATCGAATGTCAACGGGTTGTTGGTAAATAAACTCAAGTTAGAATAGCGCGGGGTTTGTGGCGGGGCCAAGGCCAATCTGAGGCAGCTACAATGACTTCCCCGTTGTGTGGAAACGAATAAGAGGTAACTTTATTGTAATATGCGGGCCGCGTTTGTTGGTGGGGGTAAATCTGGGCTGAATAGCGCCAGCCGGTGGTAAAACGCATTATGTGGTGGCCAGTTGTACGGTAAACACCGTTCCTTTGCCGATTTCACTTTCTACTCTGATCGCCCCGCTATGCGCCTGCGCCACCCGGGCCGCAATGGCCAATCCCAAGCCGATGCCCGGCGTAGACCGGGATTTATCGGCCCGATAAAAACGACCGAAGATATAGGGCAGGTCTGCGGCGGCAATGCCAGCGCCCGTATCGCTGATGGTGATTTCTATCTGGCCTTGTGGCCGGCGAAGCGCAATCACCTTGATGTAGCCTTGCGTGGTAAATTTGATAGCATTGTCCAGCAGGTTTACAAACAGGCGGATTAAGGCGTCGCTGTCGCCCGTTACAGTGAGATTCTCGGCAATGTCGGCGGTCAACTCCAGCCCTTTGTCGTTGGCCAAAAGCCGCAGCGAGTCGGTCACATCCGTCAACAGGTGTGACAGGTTGATGGTGTCCGTGACCATGGGGGAGGTATTTTCGCTGCGGGCCAGCTGCAACAAGCCTTCGATCAGGGTGTGCAGCCGTTCCGTTTCTTCGCCCAGATCAGCCAGCACCTGCTCGTACTCGGTGAGGGTGCGCCGACGGGCCAACGTGCTACCAAGGATTGTTTGCATTGCAGCCAGCGGGGTGCGTAGTTCGTGCGAGGCGTCGGCGGTAAAGCGGCGTTCGCGCTGAAAGGAATCTTCCAGACGGCTCAGCATCGAGTCAAAGGTAGCCGCCAGCCGGCCAGCTTCGTCTTCACTGTGGGGCAGGTTAAGCCGGGCCGACAAATCCCGGGCCGAGATTTGCCGGGCGGTGCGCGTGATTTTGTCAATGGGCGCCAGCGCTCGCGCTGCCAGAAAGTAGCCACCAGCGCCGGCAACAACAACCAGTAAAGGGCCGCCAATCCACAAAGTTACCAGCAGTTGATTGAGGGTTTGCCGGTTACTATTGAGATTTCGGGCTACCTGAATTTGCCCCACTATTTGCTGATTATCTTGAAGAATTGGTTCGGTATACACTCGCACCTGGTGCCGGGTAGCCGGATCGGTAAAGGTGGCAAACACTCCCGGTTGATCAGAGGCCGTAAAATCGACTTGCGGCTGAAGCAATGCCTGATAAGGCCCATATTCCTGAAACATTTGTCCGGCGGAATCCACTATCCGAAAAGAAAAGCCATGTTCCCGCAGCGAAAGGTTGGGCATATCTTTAAAGAAATCATCAATAGGCACAACTTCCTTGTCGTGAATATCCAGTTCGGCGGCGGCTTGTGAAGCAGCCAGCCTTAACTCACTGTCCACGGTGTCGGCCAAGCTTTGAGCTGTGCGAATGTAAATAAAGAAACTAAAGAGGGTTAACACAGCCAGCAACAGCGCGGCCGTCCACAGGGCAAAACGTACGCGCAGGGTTTTTAAATGTTTCATTCATCCCCACTTTGGGCTGATAAACGATAGCCGGCCCCCCGGACGGTGTGGATTAATTTTAACTCGAAGGGGTCATCAATTTTGCGCCGCAAATTGCGAATGTAAACGTCAACCACGTTAGACTGATTAAAAGTATCGTAATTCCAAACGGCTTCGGCAATTTCGGTGCGGGTCAGGATTCGATCCGGTTCTCGCAGCAAACATTCTAAAACCGCGTATTCTTTGTTGGTCAACTCGATAAGCCTGTCACTGCGCAGCACGCGCCGGGTGCGCGGGTCCATTATCAGATCGGCTACCTGCAACAGATTCCGCCCGGACAATCGCAGTGTCTGCCGCCGGGTGAGGGCGCGGAGCCGAGCCAGCAGTTCCTTCAGTTCAAAGGGTTTAACCAGATAATCATCGGCCCCGGCATCCAAACCCGTCACCCGGTCATCCACGGCATCACGAGCGGTTAGCATCAGAATTGCCGCCTTGTGGTTTCGGCTGCGCAAGGCGCGGCACACTGTCAGGCCGTCCATTTCTGGCAGCATAATATCCAGCACAATCAGGTCAAACGGAACTACATCGGCCCAGGCCAGCGCCTCTGGCCCGGTAAAAGCGGCGTCGACGGCGTAACCCTGTTCTTCCAGCCCTCGTTTCAGGTACGTTGAGATTTTGCGGTCATCTTCAACAATTAACACCCGCACGGTTGGCTCCTGACCGATATGTTGAGACTCTAATGTAGAGTTTAATTTGCTCCCGGAGCGTGTCAAATCTTTCCTGGTGCACCTATTCCGGCTTGAGCGCCTCCTGAAGTTGTGCGGTGATGGCAGCGGCAGCCGGGAGGTCTTCTTCGTCCGCGGCGGCCCGCAGTTGGTCAAGCCGGGTTTCGATAACGCTGGCATCGGCGCTGGCCAGGGTGTGAGCAAAACGGTCCCAAATCCACTCCAGAGCAGTAACATCGCCCAGCACCAAACCGGCTTCACCACCGGCGGCATCGACCAAAACCTGTTGAACCCACAGCCCAAACCGGGCGCGATCAATCTCGGTGACCGGCTGATAACGTAACTGCAAGTCAAGGCTGGCCTGAGCCACATCAATGGCTGCCTTACGGGTTCCGGCGGCATTGCGGTGTTTAACCGCCGGAGCAAGAGCGTCGCCGGCCAGCGTTACCAGAGCACGATTCATCTGGGCGTCCAGCAGTTGAGGCACAGTGCCGTTCAGCCGGTAGCTAACCCAGGCGGCGGTTATCGTGTCAAAACTGGCCGATACCGTTTCCCAATTTCCAGATTCGGCTGCGTCAAAAATTATCATGGCGCCGTTAAACATGGTTTCCAACTCAACCGGCGCAGGGTCGGTGAGTGCGTCGGTGGGCACGGCCAGGGCCAGCGCCTCAAGGTCACCGCCGCTGCCGGTATAAAACTCGCCGTAACCGGGGGCAAAAATTTTGGCTTCGTGGCTGCCGTCCATATGCAATTCCTGAGTGACAATTGCCCCCGTCACAACACCAGCCGGGCCATCCACAGTCTCATCGACAGACTTGACGGTGACCTCCTCAAAAACAAGGCCGGGGCTGTTTTCGGAACGGTACACATCACCTGTCTGGGGATTAGCGGGCATGATCATCGCCGCCGGCCCGTCCCGACCCGCCAGCCATGTTCCCTCGGTGTCGGCAAGTGCGCCGTCTTCATAATTGAACACATCCTCGCCCAGATACCAAACCGAACCGTCGTTGGCCTGGGCATACCAGTCCAGCGCCACTTCCTGAATGCGGCCATCAAGGTAGGCGGTGTATTGGGACGTTAACGCGTTAACCATTTGGCCGTTCAGGGTGATAGTTTTGGTACCGGGCAGCAGGGTGGTTTCGGCCCGGAACATGCGTCCATCAATGTTACCGAGTAAGACCGCCGAATGGAGCTGGCTGATTGGAAAAAGCGGGTTGGTAATGGTGGTGGAGTTTGAGAATGACGGCCTGGCCCGGTCAATGCGGGCGCTGGCCGGGGCGCAGCCAAGACCATTTTCGGTGCCGCAGGCAGGTACAGGCGTGGGGGAGGCGGCAGGAGTGGGGGTTGCCTTAGCGGGCACAGCGGGTGGAGCAGCCGGGTGAAACTCGATCAGCGCAAAGGTCTCGCCGGTTTTCAGATCAACCGTTTTGATAGTGCCGATACCGGCGGCATAATATTTTTCTTCCTGAGCATCGGGGTCCAGGGTAGAAAAGTCATAGGTTTTGACCACATCGGTGTAAGCGCCGTAAGCAATGGTAACATTTTCGCTGGCGCTCAACAATTTGGCCTGATCTTCGGCCTCGCCGGGATAATATTCCTGATAGTAAGTTTCGCCAATGTGGGCAGCCGGGTTGGCATACATAATAATGCCCGGCAAAGCGCCATTCTCCCCCGCTTCCCACGAGCCGGCGTGATCTAACAACTGGCCATCCTCGTAGTTATCAACGGTTTCACCCAAATACCACACATTTCCGGCCTTATCCTGAGCAAACCAGTCAAAAGTTTGTTCAACCATTTCATCTTCAGCGTAAACCGTATCTTTCACTACGGTGGCCGTAATGCCCATCACCTGGCGGGGTTCAGTTAAAACATTGATTTCTACATATTCCAAACCATCTTCAGTTAGCCCTTCATAAATAAGGGTTGTCCCGGGAATGAGCGGAAAGTAGGGATTGTCGATCACTGCAACAAAATCAGCCGGAGCGGGTGGCTGAGGCGGAGTCTGGGCGAAGGTTAGGCGGCTTGACATGGTTAGCATCACCAGCAGCAATCCCCCAATTAATAATTGGTTATAGCCTGGCCTTAGCATCGCACGGTATCCTTTCTTAATTTCAAAAACATGGATAGTTTCAGTGGAAAGGTTATCGTATTAACATGAAGCCGCCATGAAGCGCAGATGAAGATTTTCTTCATCCTGTTTTGAAAACATGGTAAAATCAGAGGGTGACCGGGACCACCGCGTCGGAGTTGCGGCGCAGCAGGGCAATCCCCAACCAGGCAAACCAGACGATTTGACTCAGGCCAAAAGCCATACCGCCGATTTCACCCAGGGCGGGTACAACGGTTACCAGCCCGGCGACGCTAACCAGCAGGCCAAAGTAGTTTAGCAGCCGGGGCAAGAGGCCATTACGCAGCGCCGCCCAACTCAGCAGCAGCACCCAGATACCGCCCACAACCTCAACGCCGCCGCCCAGCCCGGTAAACACGGCCTCAATTGCCAGCCAGATGGTTGCCGCCTGAGCCGGATCGCTGGCGTGGAGAGTCGCCACTGTTTCCATACCGATGTTGTAAATCATGCCGCTGGCAATCACCAGCCCGGCCCAGATCAGGCCAAAAGCACTCGCTATGCGAACAAGGGCTGATTTGTCGCCTCCCAGCCGCTCGTGCAGCGCCAGCGCCAAAACCACCAACACTGCCCCCCAAATGACGTACACAAGCAAATGCAGCAGCGAGAGCATACCCTGATTTTCGGCAATGACCGCTACCTTTTGCAGCGGGTCGGCAATTTCAGAAATGTTAACAACCATTATAAAGCCCACAATACCGATGACGTAGGCCAATGCCTCGTAAAGTGCGGCCACGCCGCCCCACTTTTGTAACTGGGTCATGCCTGATTTACTTTGCTGATTCATAATGTTTCTCCTTTTGAAATTTGAGATATGGTTAGCTGTGCAATAGACGCGCAGGAAAGCGAAGATAATGGCGGGAACACCCTTTGTGGCTGGATTTTCAGTTTGGCCAGCAGGCGCGGGCCGGGCACCCAATCTGAGCGAAATGAAGGCAGATATAGTTTTGGTGGCAGGAGGGCGTGAAACATGGGGGGATTATAACCGGAAAGGAGAAGATAACAAAACATAAGGTGTATGAGGGTGGCACAGTGGATACGGGTAATCTGTATTTGTATGTGATTTTTAACTGGCTATAATGTTTACAACCTGACGTTACTGCTCACAAATTCGGATTTGGCCTGCAAGTTGCCCGAGGTACCGCCATCGGGGCAAAACCGGCAGTTGTTTTTAGCATGCAGCGCGATCACCTGGGGGGAGGATCGTATGGCTGATGTCAGCCTTACTTCAGACCACTCCGGCAACGGGGCCGCTTATTCGCTTCTGAACACCAAACTATTCATCCCGCAGGCGCGACACTTGCAGGATGTGCTGCCCCGCCCGCGCCTCATCGAGCAGCTGAAGAATGGCGTATCGCGCCGGCTCACGCTCATATCTGCCCCGGCCGGCTTTGGCAAAACCACCCTGTTGGCTCAATGGATCCCCCACAGTGAACGTTGTGTCTGCTGGCTCTCGCTGGACGAAGCCGATAATGACCTGACCCGTTTTTTAACCTACGTCATCGCTGCTCTCAACCTGCTTCAGGCTGATTTCGGCCAGCCCCTCCTGCAGGCGCTCCAGTCCCCTCAACCGCCGGCTGTCGAAAGCCTGATGACTGCCTTGGTGAATGAGATTGTTCAGACTCTGGATGAATTTGTTCTGGTTTTGGACGATTATCACCTGCTTCACCTGCCCGCCATCCAGGCGGCGGTTGCCTTTTTGTTGAACAACCTGCCGCCCAATATGCATCTGATTATTGCCAGCCGGGCCGACCCGGCGCTGCCGCTGGCCCGGCTGCGAGTGCGCGGCCAGTTGAACGAATTGCGGGCAGCCGACCTGCGCTTTACCCCGGCAGAAGTGACCACCTTCTTTCAACAAATCAAGGTTTTACCGCTACCCACAGAACACATCGAAGAACTGGAAACGCGCACCGAAGGCTGGGGAGCGGGGTTGCACCTGGCCGCCCTCTCGCTACAGGGGCTGGATGAACCCGGCATTTCTCGCTTTATCCGCAACTTTACAGGCAGCCACCATCACGTTTTTGACTATCTGGCCGAAGAAGTTCTCCAGCAGCAGCCGGAAGAAATTCAACATTTTTTGCTGCAAACCTCTATTTTAACCCGGCTGTGCGCTCCTTTGTGTGACGCCGTGCTGGGAAGGGATGAAGGCGGAAGGATTCTTGCACCTGCGGTGGCAAGTGCAGATGTGAAGGATGAAGAAAATAGCTCGTCCTTCATCCGTCAGCCTTCAGCCTCTATCCTGGAGTATCTTGAACACGCCAACCTCTTTTTGGTGCCCCTCGACAACGAGCGGCGCTGGTATCGTTACCACCATCTCTTTGCGGAAGTCCTCCGCAACCGCTTGAGGCAAACCCGGCCCGATAGCATTCTCAAACTGCATCGCCGGGCCAGCCGCTGGTTTGAGGCGGAACGGCTGGTTGACGAAGCGGTTAGCCACGCTCTGGCCGGGCGCGATTTTGAGGAAGCGGCTCACCTGATTGAATCGGTGGTCGGAGATATGTTGCGGCGCGGGTTCAGTGTATCGCCAATCCGCTGGCTGGATGAAATGCCGGCAGAGATCATTCGCGCCCGGCCACGCCTGTGTCTGGCTCGCGCCTGGACCTTCCACATGGGGCCGGCGCTTAACCTGGAAAGCGCAGAGGCGTGGGCGCAACTTGCCTTACAGGCCGCGTCGGACAGCGGACTGCAAGACCCTGACCTCACCGGTGAGGTTGCTGCCTTGCAGGCGATGATCGCTGCTACCCGCGGGCAGGTGGCCCGGAGTCGAGAATTAGCCATTCAGGCTCAACGCAACTTGCCCCACCACAACCCGTGGCACAGTACCATTGCCTTTTGCCTGGGCACCGCCCATCTTGTCTCCGGCGATATGGCCGCCGCCGCTCACACCTTGAGCGAGGCCTTGCGGCTTAGCCAGGCCGATGGCCTTCACTACATTCAATTGGCCGCCGCCAGCTTTCTGGCCGATATAGCGATGGTTCAAGGGCAGCTTGATCGCGCCATTGATATGTACCGGCAGGTGCTTGATTGGGCTGGCCACGGCGTTCCACAAAAGGGCGCCGTTATGGCTCGCGGCGGCCAGGCCCATATCCTGTATGAGCGCAATGAGCTTGATGCCGCGCTGGCCCAACTTCATTTGGGTGCGGAGCAAATTGACCAGGTGGGCGGCGCATGGTCAGCTTTGGCCATTTACCGCGTGTTAGCACGGGTACAGCAGGCGCGGGGCAATTGGGCCGAGGCACTGGCGACTCTGGACCGGGCTTATCAGGTTGGCCAAAGTGTTAAGGTCAATATGGTAGCAACTGTGGCGGCGGCGCTGCGCGCCGACCTGCAACTCGCTCAGGGCAACCTTAAAGCTGCATCAGACTGGGCGGCAAACAGTGGACTCAATTCGGATGATGCGGAAGCCGACCACCCCGGCTTGCGGGAGGTGGAATACTTTTCGCTGGCGCGCGTGCTTAATGCCCAGGGCCGGCGCACCGAGGCGCTATCCCTGCTGGACCGGCTTATGGGATCGGCAGAAAGCGAGGGGCGGTACGGCAGCCTGATTACCGTTCTCTTGCTTCAGGCCTTGATTTTGCACACTCAGGGCAATCTACCTCAGGCGCTCGCATTTTTAGAACGCGCCCTTAACCTGGCCGAACCGGAAGGTTACATCCGCACCTTTGTGGACGAGGGGCCGCCAATGGCCGCCCTGCTGCACGAGGCGTACAGCCGGGTTATCATGCCGGCGTACACCGGCCGGCTCCTGGCCGCCTTCGATTTTAGATTGCCGATTTTAGATTTTGGATTGGACACCACTCAAAAGCCTAAAATCCAAAATCGTAAATCTGAAATCCAAAATCTGGTTGAGCCGCTGAGCAAGCGCGAACTGGAAATTCTTGCATTGATGGCCCAGGGGTTGACCAACCCGGAAATTGCCCGGCAAATTTTCATCTCCGCCCAAACGGTTAAAGTGCATACCCGCAACATCTACGGCAAGCTGGGCGTCAACAGCCGGCGACAGGCCGTAGCCAAAGCCAGAGCGCTCGGCCTGCTGGCCTGATCGCAAACGCAAAGGTAAATACCAAAGCCCACCGTTAACCCGGTGGGCTTTTTATTTGCCGCCAAAATACCACCCTTTATACCCCGTTATGGGGGATGCGACTACCACCGCCCCTCGAATATACTGGCCTCATCAATTCAATTGAACGTTAGTTCAGCCAAATCAAAAAACATTGATTAAAAAAGGAGAACAAACTATGCAAACCACCACTGTAACCTTAAGCAAAAAATCCGGCAAGGGCATCACCGATGGCGTTATCTCTGAGCTGACCGCCTTCTTTGGGGTCAAGCCCGGCTGCACGGAGCAACTGCGCCAGGCAATCACCCGTTTCGACGACATGCTTCACAACCTTGACCCCAAAGCAAACGAGAAGATCGGCCTGCGCGACTCGCGGATGGTGCTTTTCGACAACGGGACGCGGATGCTGTGGACCACCACCTTTGAGACCGACTGGGATCCCTATCTCGATGACGCGCTCCTGATTGTGGGCGTGCAGCATTTTATGGATTGGATGAAGTACGTCACCGAAGCCGAAACTCTCACCTCGTGGGTGGTGTCGGCCGGCGGGGCCGATATATTGAGCGATACCAATAGCCCCGAGTTTCTGGAGGTGGTGCAAAAGAACAGCTCAGGTCTTAAAGCAATCATCCAGTCAGTCCAGATCCCGGCAACCGGCTACTGGAACGCGCTGGCCGCGACAACGATCCCCGAGATCCGCAAGGCCCAGCGGGTGGAAACGGCCTTCCAGCAGGTCCTCGACAACCCCGAAGCCGCCGAAGCGCTTCAGCACCCGGCTTTGCAGCCCCTGCTCGAAGAAGCCGCCGACTGATTACACGTAATTCAGTGCCGCAACAAAAATAAAAATATGGGGTCCAAAACTGTAGTTTTGGACCCCGATAATCCTGTTTCCAAAGGAAAGACGCGATGACAACACTACCCAGCCCCACCCTTGAATTAAATCATATCCAGGCCGGCGCTCTCCGCCCCCGGCCCAGCCCCTATGTTGGAGCCTACTTTCTGCTGCGGATTGACAACCGGCAGGCCGGCCGGGAACTGCTGCGCCGGCTCATTCCGGCGCTCACCTCCGCCGCCGAGCCCGAGTTGCAAACCTGGCTGGCCGCCTCGCTCACCTTTCAGGGACTCAAGGCGCTGGGTGTGCCGCAGACCTCACTTAACAGCTTTCCGCCGGAGTTTCAGCAGGGGATGGCTGGCCGGGCCGCTGAGTTAGGCGACACCGGCGAGAACGCTCCCGACCATTGGGAGCAGCCGCTTGGCTCGCCGGATGTCCACGTTGTGCTGGCCGCCGTCGCACCCGATGGTGCTCAATTTGAGACAGTTGTGGCCCGTGCCCGTCGCACTTTTAGCGATTTGCCCGGCGTCACACTGATCTGGCGGCAGGATGTCGCCTCCCTGCCCACCAAACGCGACCCGTTCGGTTTCAAAGATGGCATCGGCCAGCCGGCCATCGAAGGCAGCGGCATTCCCGGCAGCAACCCCCACGAAGCGCCGCTCAAAGCGGGCGAGTTCTTTCTGGGTTACCGCGATGAGACCGGCGATATGCCGGCCATGCTGCAGCCGGAAGTATTGGGCCGCAATGGCACCTATCTGGTTATCCGCAAGCTGCACACCCGGGTGGCCGCTTTCCGGCAGTACCTGCGCGACCGCGCCGCCAACCCGGCCGACGAAGAAATACTGGCCGCCAAAATTGTGGGGCGCTGGCCCAGCGGCGCGCCGCTGGCGCTGGCTCCGGAGCAGGACAACTCCGAACTGGGCGCCGACCCCCGGCGCAACAACGCCTTCCTTTACGCCGATGATCCCCGCGGTCTCAAATGCCCGTTCGGCTCGCACGTGCGGCGTATGCATCCGCGCGACTCGGTGATTGTGGGCGAGGTGCGGCTGCACCGGATGCTCCGGCGCGGCACCAGCTACGGCCCGCCGCTGCCGGAGGGTGTTTTGGAAGACGATGGCGCTGACCGCGGTATTATGTTTGCCTTCATTGGCGCGCACATCGCCCGGCAGTTTGAGTTTGTCCAGGCGCAGTGGGTGAACGATGGCAAATTCATCGGCGCGCCGGCCGAAAAAGACCCGCTGATTGGGCCAAATGATGGCAACGGCCAGTTCACCATCCCGCAGCAGCCCATCCGCCGCCGCATGCAGGGGCTGCCCCCGTTTGTGATTAACCGCGGCGGCGAATACTGTTTTATGCCCAGCCTGCCGGCCCTGCGCTGGCTGGCTGATCTCACCACTTAACAGGAGGTTACGATGTCTGACCATTTTTCCGGCCCACGGGCCATCGCCGGCCCTGCCGCCGACATTGCTGATCTGTATGTTTTTCCCAGCCCGGAACACCCCGGCCGGCTGGTGCTGGTGATGACCGTCTTTCCGGCCGCTGTGCCCGGCGCGCACTTTTCCGAGGCCATTGCCTACCGGTTCCGGCTCCGGCCGGTTACGGTAACCCCAACCGGAACCAGCCCCCGGTTCGAGTTCAGCCAGACCGAATATGCCTTTACCTGCACCTTTGCTGCTCCGGAACAGCCCGACGGCCACAAAGCCCCGGCGCAGGCCGGCACGTGCCTCACCCCAACCGGCGAGGTAATTTCCTTTCAGACCAACGATGGGCGGGGCGCAGAAACCAACACCGTGCGTATTTTTGCCGGGCTACGGTTGGACCCGTTTTTTATCGACCTGCCGGGCGTGCTGGCCACAGAAAAGTTGCGGCAGCTCGCTTTCAAAGCCAAAGGCAACAACGTGCTTGAGGGCCAAAATGTGTTGAGCATTGTGCTTGAGGCCGAGATTGCGGCCCTGTTTGGCGCCGGCGGCCCGCTTTTTGCCGTTGCCGCCGAAACCGTGACCACCGGCAAACTGCCCATCCGCATCGAGCGCGTCGGCCGGCCGGAAATAAAGAACGTCGTCCTGTCGTCAAAAGAGTTTGACCCGGTCAACCGCGCTCTCGAAATCCGGGATTTGTACAACCTGGAAGACCCGTTCCACCTGGGCCGGGACTACGCCGGGGCGTATCGTGCCCGGTTAAACGCCAATCTGGCTTTTTTTGACAACCTTGACGGCAAAATCGATTGGCCGCCGGATGAGCAGGGCCAGCACCCGCTGACCGAATTGCTGCTGGCCGATTATTTGGTGGTTAACGTTTCCAGGCCCTACAGCGACGACAGCTATTTTGAAATCGAGCGGGCGCTGCTCACAGGGAGTAGCCCGCAAACGTGCGGCGGGCGTTCACTCAACGACGATATTGTGGACAAACTCTACACCCTGCTGGTCAACGGCGGCAACGGCCCGGCTGTGCGCGATGGCGTTGACCAGGCCACCCGGCCCGCCGGTCACACTTTTCCTTATCTTGTTGACCCGAATCCCAACCCCCCGGACTTGCGGGCCAAAGCCGCCGCGGCCCCGACCCCGGCGCAGGAGGCGGAGCGATGAGCAACCTGTCCCCGGCACACAACCTCAATTACGATCTGATTGTTATTGGCTCCGGCCCGGCCGGCGAAAGCGCCGCCCAGCTTGCCTCCTATTTTGGGCGGCGAGTGGCCATCATTGAACGGAACCGGCCCGGCGGCACCCCAACCACCCGCGGCGGCGCGCCCACCAAAACCCTGCGCGAAGCCGCGCTGGCCCTGACCGGTTTCTACCAGCAGGAAGTTTACGGCGTAGAATTGGGCGCGCCGCCGGCGGTCGCCCTTGATAAACTGGCCGAGCGGACACGGCAGGTGTGCCAGGCATTGCAGGCGGCTACCACGCACCGCATCGGTGTTTGGGAGATCACCTACTTGCAGGGGACGGCGCGGCTTGCTGCCGGGGGAAAGGTTCTTTTAACTGAAAAAGATGGGACGACTGTTGAGTTATCGGCCCCGGTCATTTTGATCGCCACCGGTTCCCGGCCGCTGCGCCCTCAAAACGTCCCCTTCAACGACCCCGCTGTTTTTGACGTGGACGAAATTTACAACCTCACCACCTTGCCGCAGAGCCTGTGTGTGGTGGGCGGCGGTCCGGTTGGGGTGGAATTTGCCACTATTTTTAACTCACTGGGGGCCGCGGTGACTCTCATTCAACTGGGTGAACGGCTGGCCCCAACCATGGACGGAGAGTTGGCCGGGATGATGGCTCAAATTTTTAAAGAGCGCGGGATGCGGGTCATCCTCGGTGCGGGCACAGAAAAGGTAACCCGCGAGGGCGACTACCTGCGGGTGGCGCTATCTAACGGCCAAAGCTGTAAAACCGACGCTGTCTTTTTTGCCACCGGCCGCCAGCCCAACACAGACGGGCTGGGGCTGAACGACGTTGGGGTGGCGGTTGATGAACGCGGTTACATTGTGGTTAACGAGAAATTCCAAACTAACGTGCCCGGTGTGTACGCCGCCGGCGACGTGCTGGGGCCGGGGCTGTCATCGGTGGCCATGGAGCAGGGTCGGGTGGCAGCCTGCCACGCTTTTGGGATTGACTTTTTGGAAATGGTTGACCCGATTCCCATTTCGGCGGTGTACGGTATGCCGGAGCTGGCCGGAGTCGGCCTGACCGAAGAACAGTGCCGGGAGCAAAGGCTGGACTACGCAGTTGGGCGCTGCACGTTTGCCAGCATCCCCCGCGGAGCCATCTCCGGCCACAATGGCCTGTTGAAACTCATTTTTCGCCGCGACGACCGGCGGCTGCTGGGCATTCACTGTCTGGGTGAAATCGCCTCGGAATTAATTGGAGCCGGGCAAATAGTGTTGCACTACGGCGGAACCATCGATATTTTCAGCCAGATTACCCTGCCCACCCCCACTTACAGCTACGCTTACAAAAATGCCGCCTTTGATGGGCTGCTCCGTTTGGAGCAATACCCGTAACCTGGCATCAATTACTCAAGGAAATGCACAATGATAAAAGCAATAACAAATGCGTGGAAAACTTTAACGGACAGCCTGCGCGTATTGGGGCAACATCGCCGCGCCAGTTTTTACCCGTTGCTGTCGATCGGTATTATGCTGGGAGCCACATTTGCCGCGGTCATCCCGCTGCTCGAAAATACGCTTGAGGCAGACCAAAGCAATGTGCCGGCCCGGGTTGACTTCTTTTTGGTGGTGTACCTGGCGTATGGGCTGCAGTATTTTGTCAGCACATTTTGCAATGTGGCGTTGATCACAGTTGTGGCCGTGCGGCTGGATGGCAGCAATCCGGGGCTGGCCGCGGGGCTGAAGCGGGCAGCCCAGCGGTTGGGGTTGATCGGCGTTCATACCCTGGTTTCGGCCACGCTGGGACTCGTGTCCTTTCTGGCTCGCGTTTTGATCAATCCGATTTTTGGGATGGCCATCGCCCCGGCTATCGGCAAACGCTGGTGGCTGCACCGGCAGCAACTCTCATACAACATTTCGTTGCTGATGGAGGTACCGGTGATCGCGCTCGACCAACCCGCACCGAAAAATGCCTTTAAGCGCGCCGAATTATTGGTCAAAGAGACGTGGGGCGAGCGGGTAAATGCCGCCCACGGCATCGGGTTGCTGGCCCTGCTGGTGCTACTGCCGACGCTGATACTATTTGCCATGCCGGCGCTCCGGCAGGGTGTTACCGCAGGGAATGCTGACCAGATTCGGCTTGGGTTGAGCGTTCTCCTGGTTTCGATCCTGACTTTTACCCAGATCAACGCGCTGGTGAATGCAATCTTTGCCCTGGCAGCCTACCGTTATGCAACTGACCGGACAAGTGATCTGTTCCCCGGCGATGCGAGCTACGCTGAATATGCCTTTGTGAAGCCCAAAAAAGAGCCAACCAGCGGCATCGCGCCAGCCGACTCGCCGTCAGCCACCGTCGATGGCTCATCGAACTGAGTTCCGGGATTAATTATGTTAGACAAATTGCGTGACCGGGCGATTCAAATTCTGGCTGAAACTCACTTTTGCACCCTGGCCACCGCCGGCCCGGCCGGGCTGCAGGCTTCGATGGTGCCCTGCGCCGGGCGGGGAACGGCCCTGTATCTGCTGATTCCCGACACGTCGGACCATCTTTTTAATCTGGAAAGTGAACCGGAAGTGGCCGTCACCACCGAAAGCTGGCATCTGCGCGGCAGGGCGGCCATCGTTCAGGAATACGCCAATCTCTTTTCCAGCGAACAGCGCCAATGGCACACCGTAATCCGGATTACTCCACTTCGGCTGCATATTTTGCCGGTTAATGCTCCGGCACAAACGGCTGAAACCATTGATTTTGATGAGCGGAACCAGGGGAATCAGCATTCAGGGTGAGCCGGTATGACCCTCACACAATTTTTGTGACCCTCAACCGTGACACCTGTCACATCACTTCCCGACTCCTTTTGGCTATACTGGTTGCAAGATTAAGCAACGCGCAGTTAGCACTCGAAAGGAGTCGAAAAATGAGTTACCTGCTTGCATTAATTAAACGCCACCCATTAATTTCATTTTTTGTTTTGACCTATAGCCTCACGTGGGCATCCGCGCCTCTGATCGGGCAAATCCCTTATTGGCCGTTTCTGGCAGCCATCATTGTGTTGGCTTTCAGTACGGGCAAAGCGGGCCTAAAAGAACTACTTGGCCAGGCCACGCACTGGCGGGTCGGTTGGTATTGGTATCTGATCGCCCCGGGAATTGTCGCCATCTTTAACTTTGGAGCCGTGGGCCTCAACCTGTTACTCGGCGCGCAAATATCGCCCAACTACGAGCCTTTTCCGGTGTCCTACCTTTTGGAAGGGGTGTTCATCGTGCTGCTTTTGGGGATGTGGGAAGAACCGGGTTGGACCGGTTTTGCCTTGCCGCGCCTGCGCGCCAGCCGCTCATTACTGCTGGCCAGTCTCATTCTGGCAGCCTTCCGAACGCTGTGGCATCTGCCGCTCTTTCTGAGTGGCGATATACCCTGGTCGGATATTGTGTTAAATTTTGCGGCTCAAATTTTTATTGCCTGGCTTTACTACCGCACCAATCGCAGCTTGCTCATTGTTATGCTGATCCACTACTCCTCAAATTACATGGCCGAAGTCGTCTTTTCACTGTTTGAGGGCACGGACAATATCCAGTTTGCCTGGCTGAAAGCCGGCCTGGCCTGCCTGATCGCCCTCGGCCTGATACTTTTTGACCGGCAACTCTGGTTTGCTGCCACGGCACAGCAAGAGCTAGCGACTGAGTTGGAACCGGCGGTTGGGATTTAAGCCGGCTGGTGCCTGCTGCGCTTAGGGTCTGTAAAAATATAACTTCCCGCGTCCCGGCATGTCACTCTGAGCCGAAGGCGAAGAGTCTCCAGGTTGTCGGCTTAAATGGGCCACGGTTAGAGAGATTCTTCGCTTCGCTCAGAATGACATAACGGAAGTTGTTCCTTTACAAACCCTTACGCCCGCGTTTGGGCTTGAGGCCGGCAGTAATTGGCGGGCGCTAATTTAGATTCGCAGGATGACGAGATTTGCGTACACTACGATCATGGAACAAGAGCCAATTCTCCCCCTCAACAGGATGCGGTTGATCAACCTGGCAACCTATATGACGGTGGTTGTGATTGGGGTATTGGGGATTGGCGGCCTCACCAACCTGTGGCCCCGACTGATTTTTGCCGGCCTTTGCCTCGCTTTTGCCCTGGTCTATGCGGGCGCCATTCGCAGTAAGGATTTTGCCCGGCGCGCGCATGGATACTTTGCTCTGCAAACACTCCTGTTTATGGGGCTGATCATCGTTCACTCGCCAAGCGGCGCGGTCACGTTTCTACTCTTTATTCTGGCAATTCACGCTACTACTGTTTTTCCGGGGCGCAGCGCTGCCAGATGGGTGGGGCTATTTTATCTGCTGGCCAGCTTGAGTGACTTTTTAACGTATGATCTGGAAAATGCCATCGGGAGCGCGGTATTCAATATTGCGCTCTTTTTTCTGGCCGGGATGATTGGCCACAACACCCGCCAAACCGAACTGGCTCGCCGCGCCAACCAGCAATTAATTGAAGAGTTGCGAACCGCCCACAACCAACTCCACGACCTGGCCGTGGCCGAAGAGCGTAACCGCCTGGCCCGTGAAATCCACGATGGGCTGGGCCATTATCTCACAGCCACCACCATCCAGATTCAAGGCGCCAGAGCTTTGCTGGCCAAAACCGAGGCCGCCAGCCAGGCTCCCGCCGCGCTCGCCGCACTGGGCAAAGCCGAAACGTTGCTGCAAGAAGCGCTGGCCGATGTACGCCGCTCGGTGGCCGCCCTCCGCGCCACGCCAATCAAAAACAAGCCCCTGCCCACAGCCATCGGCGAACTGGTAACCGAGTGTCGGGCCATCAGCGGGCTTGAGGTGCAATTTGACCTGCTGGGCGTACCGCGTCCCCTCAACTCACAGGTTGAACTCACGCTCTAACGGGTGGCTCAGGAAGGGTTGACCAACGTGCGCAAGCACGCCCGGGCCACGCGGGTTACGGTGGCCATGGTTTATGATGACGGCCATGTGAGCCTGAGCATAAGCGACGACGGCCAGGGCATGGGCGACGTCTCCTCCGGGTATGGCTTGCTCGGCCTGCGCGAGCGTGCGCAACTGGTCGGCGGCACGGTTAACATTGAGACCGCGCCCAACCAGGGCTGCCGGATTGACGTGGAGATACCAACATGACCATCAAAATTTTACTGGCCGATGACCAGTCCCTGTTTCGGGACGGATTGCGGGTGCTGCTTTCTACACAGCCGGATTTTGAAGTGGTTGGCGAAGCGACCAACGGTGAAGAGGCCCTGCGGCTGGCCGCCAGACTACACCCGCATATTGTTTTGATGGATATGCGAATGCCCATTCTGGATGGCGTTGAAGCCACCCGCCGGCTGCACGAAACGCAGCCGGATTGTCGGGTTATTGTTTTAACCACTTTTGACGATGACGAATTAGTCTTTGAGGGCCTGCGAGCCGGGGCGGTTGGGTATTTACTCAAGGCCGTCTCCACGCCGCGCCTACTGGAAGCCATCCGCACCGTCGCCCGTGGCGAGTCGATATTGGAACCCTCGGTAGCAGCCAAAGTGGTAGCGGAGTTTGCCCGTCTGGCCAATCAGGCTTCACGACCGCAGGCGCTGGATAACCCTCTCTCGGAGCGAGAAATAGAGGTGTTGCGGTTGGTGGCAAAGGGCGCAACCAACCGCGAAATTGCCGCAGCTCTATTTATTGCAGAAGGCACAGTCAGAAACCATCTCACCGCTATCCTGAGTAAACTGGAGGTCAGCGACCGGACTCAGGCCGCAGTCAAAGCTAAAGCGCTGGGTTTGGTGTAATTGAGCCAAACCAACCCTCACCGCTGAATATAGTTGATACTGAGGATTTTGCGGGTCGGTCAACGGTGACGAGTGGCCAAAATAGCAGGATTGCATTTTAATGACAGATATCACCTGTAAATTGTGACAATCAACAGTGTCACGACTCCATTTAATGTGTTATGATTGGAGTAATGGCAATACCCCCTTCCATCAACTCCTTCAAAATCGAAACTGTTTTGGAGGTTAGTTTTATCCTCGCCGCGAATTATCTCAGAAAAAGTTAACAGAATTCTAAACAGTACATTGTGGTACAAAGTTAAAGTTGAGGGT
The DNA here is from genome assembly GCA_022071955.1 of Anaerolineae bacterium. GTDB lineage: Bacteria > Chloroflexota > Anaerolineae > 4572-78 > J111 > J095. Next base: position 119 of record JAJVIM010000005.1, on the reverse strand, counting down.
TGGACTCGCTTTTTAGCTGGTTACGTTTGAACGTAACTTACTCGTAACTCACGCGTAACCAGGCATTTTGAAAACGTAACCTGCTGCTAACTGGTTACGTTTTGGCTGTGACTGAGCGT